>CAMTUU010000001.1:0-367816 GCA_947085045.1 uncultured Microbacteriaceae bacterium
AACGACACCTCACGGCGCCGCGCGATCGCGACGACATCGTCTCGGAACTCCCTCGGATAAGCCTTCGGCACGATGAACATCCTTCCAGCGGCAACCGCAGCCACCACAGATCAGGAGTCACCTCAACCTTCAGCAGTCCCGAGAGCACGCCGACGAGATCGGCTACGTCATCATCTACGCCCGCTCGCGCGCGTTCCGCGACACATACGACGCCAGCATCGTCGAACGCGAGTTCCAGGAACTCGGCGTCGAGATCTTGTCGGCCACCGAAGACTTCGGTAGCGACGAGCACCAGTCCGCGCTGATGAAACACATCACCGACGGGATGAACGCCTACAACTACCGTGCCAACGGTCGCGACGTCTCCAAGAAGATGCTGCACAAGGTCGAGAACGGTGGGTCGGTGGGACGCGCCCGGATCGGCTACCTCAACGACCGTGTGGAGTACCAGGGCCACCTCGTGAACACGATCGCCGTCGACCCTAAGCGCGGGCCTCTGGTGCGGTGGGCCTTCGAGACCTACGCCACCGGCGAATACAGCCTGGTCGCGCTGCTCGAGTTGTTGGGCGAGCAGGGACTCACCACACGCCCGACCGCGAAGTGGACTGAGAAGACCATCTCTCGAACGCAGCTGGCCAACATCCTGCGTGACCCGTACTACGCGGGGATCATCCGCTACAAGGGCAACTTGTACCGCGGCAGACATGAGCCGCTGATCACAAAGGAACTGTTCACGAGGGTCCAGACAGTGATGAACCAGCGTGTGCAGCGCGGCGTCCGCGATGTCGTCCACAAACACTGGGGCAAGGGACTGCTCTGGTGCTCGCGATGCGCCGCGAAGGACGCGCACACCCGCCTGCTCTACAACGAGGCCAAAGGACACGGGGGCCTCTACGAGTACTTCTTCTGCCGCGGTCGTCAGAGCAAGACGTGCGACCTTCCATACCTCTCGACGGATGAGGTCGAGGCCTCTGTCGAGCGGCTCTTTGGCTCGATCGGATCGGCGTCTCTGCGGATGAGCTCGCGCAGATGCGGGAGGCGGTCGAGTCCGCAGTCGTCGACTCACAGGACATGGAGCGCCAGATGCGCAAGAGCCTGCGCGCCGAACTCGAACGTCTCGCGATCAAAGAAGAGCGGCTCTACGACCTGGCCGCAGAGGAAGAGTTCCGAACCGACCGCTTGAAGGACCGACTTCGCGCGATCAACATCGAGCGCGCATCTATCGAGGAGCGGCTCGAGCAGACGGACAGTCAGATCGAACTCGGGTTCCGGCACGTTCTCGCGCTCTTCGAACTACTCAGCAACCCGGTCGAACTGTTCCGGCGCGCGTCCGACGCCGGCCGCCGGGGCCTCATCGAAGTCCTGTTCGGAGAGATCCACCTCGATCTCGAAGAAGGGGCTAGCGCCGAGTTGCAGGATGCACCTGCCGCAGTCGTAGACGTCGCGAGAGCGCTTGGATCGTCGAAGTCGAAGATGACTTCAGAAACGGAAAGAGGCCCTGCTAGAGGGCCTCAGAAATCCGAGTCGCGCCTGCTCGATTTGGTCCTTTCGGACCAAGGTTCGAGTAAGAGCGACTTGGCTGGGGTACCTGGACTCGAACCAAGAACAACTGAACCAGAATCAGCCGTGTTGCCAATTACACCATACCCCAATGGTCGCAGCCGAAACTGGACCGACTGACAACTCTAGCGCACCCCCGGAGGCTCTCAGCCCAGGTGGAGCCGGAATCGCTCGAGGCGCGCGAGCGTCGTCTCTTGGTCGAGGATCTCCATCGACTCGAAGAGCGGCGGCGAGATGCGCCGGCCCGACAGGGCGGTGCGCAGCGGACCGAAGGCATCCCGCGGCTTGAGTCCCGCGCCCTCGATGAGCTCGGTGCGCAGCGCCTCCTCGATGGCGGCGGTCGAGAAGCCGTCGAGCTGCTCGAGCGCCGCGTACGACGCCTCGAGGATGCGACGCGCCTGGTCGGCGTCCTTCGGCAGCGCGTCGTCGTCGTAGGTCAGCGCGTCGGTGGGCGTGAACAGGAAGGCGAGCAGTCCGGGCGCCTCGGAGAGCACCGTCATCCGCTCCTGCACGAGCGGTGCGGCCTCGCGGAGGATCGCCTGCTCGCCTGAAGTCGGCGGGTCGGCGATCAGTCCAGTCAGGTAGGGGAGCAACCGCGCCTGGAACTCGTCGGGGGCGAGCATCCGGATGTGGTCGCCGTTGATCGAGTCGGCCTTCTTCTGGTCGAATCGCGCCGGGTTGGGATTCACGTCGACGATGTCGAACGCCGCGGTGAACTCCGCCTGGGTGAACACGTCGCGGTCGGCGGCGATCGACCAGCCGAGCAGGGCCAAGTAGTTGAGCAGACCCTCGGGCACGAATCCGCGGTCGCGGTGCTGGAACAGGTTCGACTCGGGGTCGCGCTTGCTCAGCTTCTTCGAGCCCTCGCCGAGCACGAGCGGCATGTGCGCGTAGCGCGGGATGAAGTCGGTGACGCCGATCTCGATGAGCGCGAGGTACAGCGCGATCTGCCGCGGCGTGGAGGAAAGGATGTCCTCGCCCCGCAGCACGTGGGTGACGCCCATGAGCGCGTCGTCGACGGGGTTCACGAACGTGTACAACGGGGCGCCGTTCGGGCGCACGACGACGAAGTCGGTGAACGAGCCCTCCGGGAACGTGATCGGCCCGCGGATGAGATCGTCGAAACCGAGCTCGGAGTCGGGAACCCGCAGCCGCAGCGACGGCTGACGGCCCTGCGCCCTGAACGCTGCGCGCTCCTCTTCGGTCAGGTCGCGCTCGAAGTTGTCGTAACCCTGGCGCGGGTCGCGGCCGGCGGCGACGTTGCGCGCCTCCATCTCCTCGGGGGTGACGAAGCTCTCATAGAGGTGGCCCGACGCCTTCAGCCGCTCGACGATCTCGAGATAGATCTCCGTGCGCTGCGACTGCCGGTAGGGCGCGTGCGGGCCGCCCTTCTCGACGCCCTCATCCCAGTCGATGCCGAGCCAGCTGAGCGCGTCGATCAGCTGGAGGTAGCTCTCCTCGCTGTCGCGGGCGGCATCCGTGTCCTCGATGCGGAACACCATCGTCCCCCCGGTGTGCCGTGCGTAGGCCCAGTTGAACAGGGCCGTGCGCACCATCCCGACGTGGGGGGTGCCCGTCGGGCTCGGGCAGAATCGCACGCGCACGTCGGAGCCGGTCGCGGTGGTGAAGGGGAGCGCTGACATCCCTGCGAGCTTAGGCGGTGCGCACCCGGCGGCCTCTGCGCAGCGCGAGAGCGCCGAGCACCACGGCGACCAGGGCCGTCGCGACCAGGGAGAGGCCCGCGTAGCCGAGCCCGGCGAGGATCAGCCCCGCGCTGCCGGCTCCGACCGCCCCGGCGAGACTCATCGACAGGTCGGCACGGCCCTGCACGACCGTGCGACGCGCGGGGTCGGCGCTGTCGGCCACGAGACCGGATGCCGCCACGGTCGATGCGCTCCAGCCGAGCCCCAGCAGGATCAGCCCGGCGAGCACCCAGCCCGGCGACTGCGCGCCGAACGACGTCATCAGGAGTGCGGCGAGCAGCAGCCCCTGCCCGATGCCGATCACCGGCTCGCGGCCGAACCGGTCCGACAGCACGCCCCACACCGGCGAGAGCCCGTACATCCCGGCGACGTGGAGGCTGATCGTCAGCCCAACGATCGCCAACGTGGCGCCGCCGTCGACGAGATGCACCGGCGTCATCGCCATCACCGACGCCATCGTCGCGTGGCTGAGGGCGAGCGACAGGATGCCGGTGCGCACTCCCCCGCGGTCGGCGGCCCGGGCCTCGACGGCGGCGAGGCCGCGCTCCACGCCGAGGCGCTCCGCGGTCTTCAGCGGGTCGGGGCGCAGAGCGAAGCGGTAGATGACGAGGGCGACCAGCTGCGCCGCGAGGGTGAAGAGGAAGACGCCGCCGAGTTCGGGCAACCCGAGGCGGAGGCCGAGGGCGTCGCCCGGCGTGATCAGGTTGGGACCGAGCACGGCACCGAGAGTCGTCGACCAGACCACGACGGCCAGGTCCCGCCCCCGGCGGTGCGGTTCGGAGAGGTCGGTCGCCGCGAACCGGGACTGCAGGTTGACGGCGGTGCCGACCCCGAGCAGCCCCATCGCGACCAGGAACAGCGGGAAGAGCCCCGTCGTCACCGCCACGAGACCGAGCACCGCGCCCAGGGCCGCGAGACCCGCTCCGGTCGCCAGCGCCGGGGAGCGACCCGAGCGGCGGGCGAGCGCCGCCAGCGGCACGGCGGCGGCCGCGGCACCGAGGGTTGACATCGTCGTCGCGGTACCCGACCAGGCGGCGGAGCCGGAGAGGCGCTCGGCGAGCAGCGCGGCGGCGGAGAACGTGGCACCCATCCCGACGCCGGCGAGCGCCTGACCGGCGATGATGACCGCATGACTGCGCCGACGGACGCGGACGACGTCGGCGTCGCTGAGGAAGGTCACCCCTGGTTCGGCGCGGCGGGGGCGCCGTCGCGGTAGCGCGCCGGGTTGCTCAGCGTGCCGATCCCCTCGATCGTGATGTCGATCTGCTGGCCGTCGAGGAACCCGCCCAGACCCGACGGCGTCCCGGTGCAGATGATGTCGCCGGGCAGGAGGGTCCAGACATCCGAGATGTAGGCGATCAGATCGGGGATCTTGTGGATCAGGTCTTTCGTGTTGCCGTGCCGCCGCGGCTCGCCGTCGACGGTGCTCGAGATCTCGAGGTTCGTCGGGTCGAGCTCGGTCTCGATCCAGGGTCCGATCGGGCAGAAGGTGTCGTAGCCCTTCGCCCGCGCCCACTGGCCGTCGGCGAACATCTGGTCGCGCGCCGAGACGTCGTTCGCGATCGTGTAGCCGAAGACGTACTGCTCCCAGTCGGCCGCTTTGATCTGCTTGCCGATCTTGCCGATCACGATCGTCAGCTCGGCTTCGTGCGTGATGCGCCCCTCGACGGGCGGCATCAGGATCGGCTCGTTCGGCCCGATCACCGCGGTGTTCGGCTTGAGGAAGATGAGCGGGTTCTCGGGGGCGTCGACGTTGTTCGACATGTCGGCGCGGTGGTCGGCGTAGTTGAGCCCGACGCAGACGACCTTCGACCGCGGGATGACCGGGGCCAGCAGCCGCACCTCGGCGAGCGGGACGCGCTCCCCCGTGGTGTCGAACCCGGCGAAGATCGGATCCGAGGCGAGCACGACGAGGTCGTCACCGTCGACGATGCCGTACCGGGGAGCCTCGTCGGGCGTGGCGAAACGGGCGACTCTCACGAGCAACGAGCCTAGCCCCGGGCGGCGGTTCGCAGACCGAACGGCAGAATGGCGGCATGGAGTTGCTGATCGACGGCGACGGTCCGACGCTCGTTCTCGCGCACGGCGCGGGCGCGACGATGGACTCCCGCGGCATGACCTCTCTCGCCACGAGGATCGCCGAGCGCGGAGTGCGGGTGGTGCGCTTCGAGTTCGGCTACATGGCCGCCCGACGCGACGGCGTGCGCCGACCCCCGCCCCGGGCCGACACCCTGCTCGACGACTACCGCGCGGTGATCGCCGAGGTCGGCGGCACCCCGGTGATCGGTGGCCGCTCGATGGGCGGGCGGGTGGCGAGCATGGTCGCGGCCGACCCGGGCGTGGCCGGACTGGTGTGCGTCAGCTACCCCTGGCATCCGCCGGCGAAGCCCGACCAGCCGCGTATCGCGCACCTCGCCGACCTCGCGACGCCGACGCTCATCGTGCAGGGCACGCGCGACCCGTTCGGCACTCCCGACGAGGTTGCCGGCTACCCACTCTCGCCGGCGATCGACATCCTCTGGCTCGAGGACGGCGACCACGATCTCACGCCCCGGAAGAGCGTGAGCGGGTTCACCGCGGCGCAGCACCTCGACACCGCGGCGGATGCCGTGGCGGCGTTCGTGACCGGCCGGGCCGGCGTGCGGGTCGCCTAGGCGCGCCGGCGCCCGGTGGGGCGGCGCCGCACGATCACCAGGGCGATCACACCGATCATCAGAACTCCGCCCGCGACGGGCAGCAGCCACCAGGAGACGGTCTGGCCCGTCGCCGGCAGCACGGCCGCGACCTCGACGGCTCCGATGTCGAGGCGGCCGTTCACGACGCGCGCAAATCCCGTGCCGCGCTGATCCACGCTCGGCGGGGCGACGAACGCGGGGTCTCCCATGTCACGCGCGGGGCTGGCCGGGAGAAGGGTGCGGGTCTGGGTCGGCCCCCCGTTGTCAGCGAGCGCCGCGAGCAGCGGGTTCGTCGACAACTGGTTGCCCGTCACGTCGATGACCGAGCCAGTGACTCCGGTCGAGAGGATCGACCATTCGACCTCGACCTCGCCGCCCTGCGAGGCATCCACGTCGATCGCGCCGTCGGCTCCGGTGCCGACGATGATCGAGTTCGCGATCCCGAAGTCCGAGGTCGACATGTCGCGGATGAAGATGGCGGTGGCGGCGGAGACGATCGTCGAGTGCTCGACCGTGAAGTCCGAGGTCGACGGGTTGGTGTCGAAGTAGATCGCGGCAAGCGGCCCGGCCTCGGAGATCGTCGAGTTCAGGATCGTCACCGCGCCGGCCGCCGTCCCGACTGCGAGAGCCGACGCTCGCTGCGTTCCCCCGGGCGCGGGAGTGTTGGCGGCGAACGTCGAACTGTCGATCGTCAGTTCCGCGGCGGCATCGATCGCCGTGACGTCGAGCGCGACCCCGCCGTCCTCCGCGTCGTTTTCGCGGAACGTCGTACGCGACACCGTCAGCGGCGCATTGACGTCGGTGATCTGCAGCCCAGCGCCCGACCCGATGACCGTCGAATTGGACAGGAACTGGGAGTCGGAGATGGTCGACGCCGCGGGGATGTCGAAGATATAGGCGCCGCCGCCCGATCCGTATGCCTGGTTGTCGCGGAACGACGAGGCGCCGATCGCGATACCGCCCGAGAGCGAACCGATGAAGAGACCACCGGCTTCGCCATCCTGCGCCTCGTTGTCGGCGAAGGTCGCTCCCGAGAGCGTGACGGCGCCGCCCACGAAGTCGAGGTAGGCACCGCCGCCGCCGGTACCGGCGGTGTTCGTCGAGAACGTGCTGTCGGTGATCGTGACCGGGCCGGTCTGCGACGACAGGATCGCGCCTCCGTAGCGGTTGGTGGCCTCGTTGTTCTGGAACGTGGAGTCCGTGATGACGAGCGGGCCGTCGACCTCGCTCAGGAACAGGGCCCCGCCGTCACCTTCATCGGCCGTGTTCTCGTCGAAGAGGGTCCCCTCCTCGATTACGACGCCGTCTGCGGCGACGTCCTGGATCTCTCCGGCCCCCCCGTAGCCGGACGGGAAGGTGCCGTTCGCGTTGTTGAGCTGGAAGGTGGCGCCGGTGATGGTCACCTTGTTCACGCTCTCGACGTAGAACGCGCCCCCCGAACCCGCCTGGTTCGAGGCGAACGTCGTTCCGTCGATCGTCAGCGACCCGGCGTTGTCGCCGATGAAGTACAGCCCGCCGCCCGAGTACCCGGGGTCGACCTCGTTCGACGAGATCGAGCCGCCGGTGATCGTCACCGTCGTGGCCTCGTAGAGCGAGATGGCGCCGCCGCCACCGGACGGGTTCGCGCCGTCGTGACCGAAGAACGTCATGTCGGTGAGGGTCACATTCCCGACCGGCCCCCCGCCTCCGTCGAACACGACCAGGCCGCGGCCCAGATCCGCCGTGGCGCCGCCATCGTTGCTGACGGAGAAGCCGACCAGGGTGAGGAACTTGTAGCCGACGAAATTCGCCTCGATGAGGTCGAACGAGACACCGTCGACCCGCGACACGGTGATGTCGGCACCCGTGCCGTCGATGATCAGCGACTCGGTGATCCCGAGCTTCGTGGCGAGCGGGATCGTTCCCGTGAGACCCGGCGTGAAGGTGATCGTGTCGACCGCCGGGTCTGCGTTCGCGAGTGCGATGGCATCCCGGAGACTGCCGGCTCCGGCGTCGTTGAGGTTCGTCACCTCGCTGCTCACCCCGTACGCCGGGGCGGCGACGCCGACCATGCCGAGGAGTGCGATCGCAACGGCGGCGGTGCCCGCGAGGATCCGCTTCGCGGCCGTGCCGCGAGGAGCGGGGGTGGTCATGGCTGTGTCGGGCCCTCTCGTCCGGCATCACGCTGTTCCCGCCGATTTCCGCGACGAGTTGCGATCACTATAGGGCCCTGCGGGGCTCCCCGCGACAGCGTGTCAGGCGTCGAGTCGCAGGTTCCACCCGTGGCGGTCGGGGACGCGGCCGTACTGGATGTCGGTCAGCTCCCGCCGCAGCGACATCGCGAGCCGCTCGCCCTCCGGTTCGGGCATGACGATCGCCTCGCTCTCGCCCTTCAGCTCGGCGATGGGCACGATGGTGGCCGCAGTACCGCACGCGAAGGCCTCGACGATCTCGCCCGACGCGACCCCGTCGATCCACTCTTGGAGCGCCACCTTGCGCTTCTCGACGCGCAGTCCACGATCGCGCCCGAGCTGGAGGATCGAGTCGAGCGTGATGCCCTCCAGGATGCTGTCGCTGTCGGGCGTGATGAGCCGGTTGTCCTTCGTGACCAGCACGACGTTCATGCCGCCGAGCTCCTCGAGGTAGACGCCGTCGCCGTCGAGGAAGAGCACCTGCGCGCAGCCGTGCTCAGAGGCCTCGGCCTGCGCGACGAGCGACGACGCGTAGTTGCCGCCGGTCTTCGCCGCGCCGGTGCCGCCCTTGCCCGCACGGGCGTAGCCGGTCGACAGCCAGATCGAGACCGGTGTGACGCCGCCGGAGAAGTAGCCGCCCGCGGGGCTCGCGATCAGGTAGTACTCCACCTTCTCGGCGGGACGCACGCCGAGGAACGCCTCCTTCGCGAAGATGAACGGCCGCAGGTAGAGGCTCGTCTCGTCGGCGGTGGGCACCCAGTCGGCATCCACGGCGATCAGCTGCGTGAGGGAGTCGAGGAAGTACTCCTCGGGCAGCTCGGGCAGCGCGAGGCGCTTGGCCGAGCGGCGGATGCGCGCGGCGTTGGCGTGCGGGCGGAAGGTCCAGATCGAGCCGTCGGCGTGCCGGTAGGCCTTGAGTCCTTCGAAGACCTCCTGGCCGTAGTGCAGCACGGCGGCGGCCGGGTCGAGCGAGATCGGGCCGTACGGCTGCACGCGCGGGCGGTGCCAGCCGCCGCGGGCCGACCAGCAGATGTCGACCATGTGGTCGGTGAAGTGCTTGCCGAAGCCGGGATCGGCGAGGATCTCGGCGCGCGTCTCGGGCGACTTCGCGGCGTCATTGCGGGTGACCTGCCAGAGCAGGTCCTGCGTCGCCATCGGGAGGAGGTTGATCGTCATGAGGGTCTCCGAAAGATAGAGGTCTAGTTTGCGCCCAGAAGACTGAGGATGGCTGAGCCGACCTCGTCCGTCGAGCGTGCGGTCGATCCTCGTGCAGCCAGATCCGCCGTCACCGCCGCTTCGATCCGTCGCGCCGCCTCCGGCAGACCGAGGTGGTCGAGCAGGAGGGCCGTCGAGAGGATCGCCGCCGTGGGATCGGCTCTCCGCTGTCCCGCGATGTCGGGAGCCGAACCGTGTACCGGCTCGAACATCGAGGGGAACGCGCCGTCGGGGTTGATGTTGCCCGAGGCCGCCAGTCCGATGCCGCCGCTGATCGCGCCCGCCAGATCGGTGAGGATGTCGCCGAAGAGGTTGTCCGTGACGATCACGTCGAACCTAGCAGGATCGGTGACCAGGAAGATCGTCGCGGCGTCGACGTGCAGGTAATCCCAGACGACGTCGGGATGGCGGGCCGCCTCCGCCTCGACGACGCGCGCCCACAGGCTGCCGGCGTGCACCAGCACGTTGGTCTTGTGCACGAGGGTGAGCTTCCTGCGGCGCTTCTCGGCGAGGTCGAACGCGTACTTCACGACGCGCTCCACGCCGTAGGCGGTGTTGACGCTCACCTCGTTCGCGATCTCGGCGGGCGTGCCGACCCGGATGCTGCCGCCGTTGCCGACGTACGGACCCTCGGTGCCCTCTCGCACGACCACGAAGTCGACAGAGCCCGGGTCGTTGAGCGGCGAGGTGACACCGGGGAAGATCTGCGTCGGCCGGAGGTTCACGTAATGGTCGAATGCGAAGCGCAGCTTCAGCAGCAGGCCGCGCTCGATGATGCCGCCGGCGAGCCTCGGGTCGCGCGGGTCGCCGCCGACCGCTCCGAGCAGGATCGCCTGGTGCCGCGCGAGCGACGCGAGGTCGTCGTCGCCGAGGATGACTCCTGACTCCAGGAAGTGCCGGGCGCCGAACGGGTACTCGGTCGTGCGCAGCGAGGCGTCGTCGCCGAGCGCGGCGCGCAGCACGGCGACCGCCTGCTCGACGACCTCCGGTCCGATTCCGTCGCCGGGGATGAGGGCCAGGTCGATCTCGCGGGTCACGCCCGCCAGCTTATGGTCGCGCGGTCAGGCGGACGCGTACAGCACCAGCGGCGCGAGAGAGGAGACCACCTGCACGATCACGCCGAAGGCGACGAGCACGATCGCGAGGATGAGAGCCGCACGGCCGACCCCGCCTCGAGACGACGCGACCCGCGGGCTTGCGCTAACCCTCGACGATCTCGATCGATCGCAGCGAGGTCGCCTGGATCGCGTCGGCGATCCGCTCGAGCACGTCGTCGGGCACGGGCGAGTCGACGGTCAGCACACTGAGCGCCTGGCCGCCCGCACGCTGCCGCGCGATCTGCATGCCCGCGATGTTGACCTGCGCGTCGCCGAGCTCCTTGCCGAAGGTCGCGACGATGCCCGGGCGGTCCTCATAGGTCATCAGGATGAGGTGATCGGCGAGCGGCACCTCGATGTCGTACCCGTTCAGGGCGGTGATCTTCTGCGCCATCTTGGTGCCTGCGAGGGTTCCGGCGACCTCGACGACCGAGCCGTCGGCGAGCACGCCGCGAAGGGTCGTCGTGTTGCGGTAGTCGACGCTGTCCTCGCTCACCGTGAGCGTCGAGGTGATGCCGCGCTGCTGCGCGAGTAGCGGGGCGTTGACGTACGAGACGTTCTCGGTGACCTGGTTGGTGAAATAGCCCTTGAGGGCGGCGAGCCGATAGACGCTGACGTCGTAGGCGGCGAGCTCGCCGCGCACCTCGACCTCGAGATTCGTGAGCGCCCCGTGCCCAGCGACACCGGCGAGCACCTGGCCGAGTTTCTCGACCAGGGCGATGCCGGGCCGCACGAACGGGTCGATGACTCCGCCCGCCACGTTGACGGCATCCGGCACCAGGTCGCCCTCGAGCGCCTGTTTCACGCTGAGCGCGACCGAGACGCCCGCCTTCTCCTGCGCCTCATCGGTCGACGCGCCGAGGTGCGGTGTCACGACGATGTTCGGTAGAGCGAGCAACTTCTGCTCGACGGGAGGCTCCGAGACGAAGACATCCAGTCCCGCTCCGGCGATCTCGCCGGCGACGAGAGCGTCGTAGAGCGCGTCCTCGTCGATGAGGCCGCCGCGCGCGACGTTGACGACGTACGCGGTGCTCTTCATGCGCGTCAGCTGCGGGGTGGAGATCATGCCGGTCGTCTCGGCGGTCTTCGGCATGTGGATCGTGACGAAGTCGCTCGTCGCGAGCAGTTCGTCGAGCGAGAGCAGGGTCGCCCCGAGCTGCTGCGCGCGGGTTGCCGTGATGTAGGGGTCGTAGGCGACGACCTCGACGCCGAACGCCTGCAGCCGCGCCGCGATGAGCGCGCCGATGCGGCCGAGCCCGATGATGCCGACCGTCTTCTCGAACAGCTCCGTGCCGGTGTACTTGGAGCGCTTCCACTCCCCCGCCGCGAGTGAGGCGTGCGCGGCCGGGATGTGCCGCGCCAGCGAGAGGATGTGGCCGATCGTCAGCTCGGCGGCGCTGATGATGTTCGACGTCGGCGCGTTGACGACCATGACGCCGGCTTCCGTCGCGGCTTTGATGTCGACGTTGTCGAGTCCGACACCGGCGCGGGCGACGACCTTCAGCTGCGGGGCCGCGGCGAGCGCCTCGGCGTCGATCTGGGTGGCCGAGCGGATGAGCACCGCCTGCGCCGTCGCCAGGGCGGCGAGCAACGCGGGGCGATCGGTGCCGTCGACGTTCCGCACGTCGAAGTCGGGACCGAGGGCCTCGACGGTGGCGGGAGAGAGTTCTTCGGCGATCAGGACGATCGGCTTGGCCACGGATCAGGCTCTTTCTTCGGGCGACCTCGGTCGACGGTGCAGCGCCGGAGGCGGCGGGCGCGGCCCCGAGCTTATCCAGTGCGACGATGAGGGGATGGACGCACTTCCTACGGCGCAACTCGTGCTGCGCATCGCCCTCGCAGCCGTGTTCGCGTTCATGGGCGTGCTGCACTTCGTGCCGACGGTCGCGCGGGGGATGCGGGCGATGATCCCGCCGCCGTTCCGCCGCCCCGGGTGGCCGGCAGCGCTCGTCGTGATCACCGGGGTGGCGGAGCTGGCCGGCGCCGCCGGGCTGCTCGCGCCCTGGGGTGGGCTCCGGCTCGCCGCCGGAATCTGCCTCGTGATCTTCCTGGTCGCGGTGTTCCCGGCGAACGCCTACGCCGCACGCGACCCCGAGCGGTTCGGCCGCACCGCGATCCCGTTCTGGCCGAGACTGACGCTGCAACTGCTGCTGATCGCCGCCGTCGTCCTCGCCACGCTTCCGCTCGACGGGGTCTGAGGCGTCGCCGCGGTCAGACGATCGGCGGTTGGAGGGCTCCCACCAACGTCACCAGGCCGAAGTAGAACGCGAACGACGTCGCGAGGCCGACGGTGAAGATGAGCGCGCGCTCGAACGGTGCGCGGCCCGAGCCCAGCAGCAGGGCGAGCAGATAGAGCGCCGGCGGCAACGCGATGGCGAGCACGAGCAGCGACCACGGGACGGCGTCGCCGATCCCGTACGCCTGGTAGACCGCCGGCAGTGCGCCGATGTTCGAGATCGGCCCGAAGAGCCCGATCGCGTAGAGCGCACCGAAGATGATCGGGACCAGGATCACGAGACGCTCCCGACGAGCCGAAGGGCGGCGAGGAACTGCAGGATGAGCGGCCAGGGCAGCAGCACGCCGAGCCCGACGGCGAACCAGCCGACCCGCGCCGCCGCCCGCGCGTCGCGGGTGAGGGTGAGCACCGCGGCGAACCACAGCGGAGCCGAGAGCATCGCCAGGAACTCGCCGAACTGCCAGACGATCTCGGTGAACAGCGACTGCGACCCCGACGAGAGCTGCTGCGTGGCGAAGAGCCAGCCGATCGTGATCGCCAGGTAGGGCACGGCGTACGCGATGGCCGCGATGCGGCGACCGCGCGCGCCCGGGGCCTCCTCGAACTCCTCGGGATCCTCGAGCGGTGCGGGGGCGGAGGAGGCGTCGCCGGGGCCGCGCAGCCGCGGCACCACGCGGCCGCGCTCCTCGTCGCCCGCCCAGCGGAGCGCGTCGTCGTCTCCGGCGTCGTCGATGTCTTCGGGGCGTGCCACCCTTCCATCATCCCCGACGCCGGTGCCTCGCGATCACCGTCTGACCATCGGCGCGTCGAGGGCGCGGCGACACGCACCGCCCCGCGTTACGTGGCGGACACATCCGTGCAGTTGACTTCGCTGATGGATCTGATCGAGCTGGAGCGGATGCGGGTCGCCTCGACGCGGGCCGACCTCGCGCTCGCGCCCGGCGAGGCGGTGCTCGGCGGCGGCACCTGGCTGTTCTCGGAACCGCAGCCCGGCGTGCGCGGCCTCGTCGACCTGAGCGGCCTCGGCTGGGAGCCGGTGACGGCGGCGGGCGGCCTCTCGATCGCGGCGACCTGCACGCTGGCCCAGCTGCGGGATGCCGCGCCGGCGTTCGGCAGCGCGTCCGGCCTGATCGCCCCGCTCGTCGACGCGCTGCTGGGCTCCTGGAAGATCCACCGCGTCGCGACCGTCGGCGGCAACATCTGCACGGCTCTCCCCGCCGGGCCGATGACCTCGCTCGCCGCGGGACTCGGGGCCACCGCCGTCGTGTGGACCGTCGACGGCGAGCGCCGTCTGCCCGTCGCCGACCTCGTGACCGGGGTGCGCACCACCGCTCTCGCCCCCGGCGAGGTGCTGCGCGCGATCGAGTTCCGGCCGCCGCCGGCCTGGGCGTCACACCGGCGGGCATCGCTCGCCCCGCTCGGCCGCTCGGCGGCGCTCCTCGTCGCCCGACTCGACTCGGCCGGGTTCACCCTCACCGTGACGGCCTCCACCTCGGCGCCGCGCGTGTTCGCCTTCGATGCCGTGCCGTCGGCCGCCGACCTCGCCGCCGCGGTCGAGACCTGCGACTGGTACGACGACCCCCACGGCGCCCCCGACTGGCGGCGCGCGACGACCCTGCGGCTCGCCGAGGAGCTGCGGGCGGAGGCCTCGTGAGGTTCCACGTCGACGGTGCCGAATTCGACCTGGAGCCCCGGCCGGGCCAGGTTCTGCGCACCGTCCTGCGGGAGCACGGCATCCATGCGGTCAAGAAGGGCTGCGACGCCGGCGACTGCGGCGCCTGCTCGGTGCTGCTCGACGGCACGCCGGTGCACTCCTGCCTCGTGCCCGCCCATCGGGCCGACGGCCGCCAGGTCACCACCGCCGCGGGGCTCGGCACCCCCGAGCACCCGCATCCGGTGCAGCGCGCGTTCGCCGACGCCGGGGCGTTCCAGTGCGGGTTCTGCACGGCGGGCTTCGTCGTCACGGCGTCGGCGCTGGAGCAGGCCCCGGTCGCCGAGCTCGATCACGCGCTCAAGGGCAACCTCTGCCGGTGCACGGGCTACCGGTCGATCCGCGACGCCCTCGACGGGGTCGTCAACGTCGACGGCGGCCCCCCCGGCACCTCCGCCGCACCCCCCGCGGCCCTCCGCGTCGTGACCGGCACCGAGGAGTTCACCCTCGACACGGTCACCACCGGACTGTTGCACCTCGCTGTGCTCGGCAGCCCGCACGCCCACGCGCGCATCCTCTCGATCGACGCACGCGCCGCACGCGCGCTGCCCGGCGTTGTCGCGGTGCTCACCCATCACGACTCCCCCGCGACGCTGTTCTCGACCGGGCGCCACCAGAACCGCGACGACGACCCCGACGACACCCTCGTGCTCGACCCCGTGCTGAGGTTCGTCGGGCAGCGGGTCGCGGCGGTCGTCGCCGACACTGTCGGGGCCGCCGAGCTCGCGCTCAGCCGCCTCGTCGTCGAATACGAGGAGCTACCGGCGGTGTTCGACCCGCTCGTCGCCCGCGAACCGGGGGCGCCGCTCGTGCACGGCGAGAAGTCGTCGGCGAACCGCATCGACGCGCCCGACCGCAACACGGTGGCCGAACTGCACGGCGAGCGCGGGTCGGTCGACGCGGCGGTGGCGACAGCGGATGCCGTGGTCACCGGCACGTGGACGACCGGCCGGGTGACCCACGCGGCTCTCGAGACGCACGCGACCCGCGGCTGGCTCGACGACGACGGGCGACTGGTGCTGCGGACCTCCAGCCAGGTGCCGTACCTCGTGCGCGACGAGCTGGCCAGGATCTTCGGCCGTGCGCGGGAGTCGGTGCGGGTGTTCACCAAGCGCGTCGGTGGCGGCTTCGGCGGCAAGCAGGAGCTGCTCACCGAAGACCTGGTCGCCCTCGCCGTGCTCGCCACCGGCCGGCCGGTGCAGTACGAGTTCACGCGCACCGAGGAGTTCCTGCGGGCGCCGCTGCGGCATCCGATGCGGGTATCGGTCACCGCGGCCGGCACCCGCGACGGTTTGCTCACGGCGCTGAGCATCGACCACCTGATGGACACCGGCGCTTACGGCAACCATGGGCGCGGCGTCATGTTCCACAGCGTGCACGAGTCAGTCGCGCTCTACCGCTGCGCCAACGTGCGCATCGACGCGCAGTCGGTCTATACGAACAATCCGCCGTCGGGGGCGTTCCGCGGCTACGGTCTCGGGCAGGTGATCTTCGCGATCGAATCGGCGATCGACGAACTCGCCCGGCGCCTCGGGATCGAGCCCGTCGAGTTCCGCCGGCGCAACGTCGTGCGTCCGGGTGACCCCATCCGCACCCTCGAAGAGCATGCTCCCGACGACATCGGCTACGAGGGCGACCACGGTGCGGGTCAGGTGCTCGACCTCGTCGCCGCGTCGCTGGCCTCGACCGCCGACTCCGTGGAGGACGGCTGGCTGCTCGGCGAGGGCACGGCGCTTGCGATGATCGCCACGATCCCGCCACGCGGTCACCATGCGGATGCCGTGGTGCGGCGCCTCGGGCCCGACGACTACGAGGTCGAGGTCGGCACGGCCGAGTTCGGCAACGGGTCGACGACGGTGCACGCACAGCTCGCCGCCTCAGCACTCGGCACGACGCCCGACCGCATCCGCATCCGGCAGTCGGACACCGACGTCGCCGGGTACGACACCGGGGCCTACGGGTCGACCGGGGTGGTCGTCGCCGGGAAGGCCGTGCACCAGGCGGCGACGGCACTCGCCGCCGATCCGACGCGTCTCGAGGCACGGGGGCACTCCGACGGCACCCCGCGATCGGTGGCGTTCAACGCCCACGGGTTCCGCGTCGCCGTGCACCCCGCGTCGGGGGAGGTGCGCATCCTGCGGTCGGTGCAGGCAGCGGACGCCGGCACGGTGCTCAACCCCGAGCAGTTGCGCGGGCAGATCGAGGGCGGCACCGCGCAGGCGATCGGGTCGGCGCTCTACGAGGAGGTCGTCGTGCGCGAGGGCGTCGTCGAAACCGCCACCTTCCGCAACTACCGGGTACCGAAGATCTCCGACATCCCGCCGACGCTCGTGCTCTTCGCCGACACCCACGACCCGCTGGGGCCGTTCGGCGCGAAGTCGATGTCGGAGGCGCCCTACAACCCGGTCGCCCCGGCGCTCGCCAACGCGATCCGGGATGCCCTCGGCGTGCGGCCCTACGTGCTGCCGATGTCGCGCGACCGCCTCTGGCGTCTCGCGAACCCCTGACCCTCGGCTATTCCTCGGGGCGGATCGCTCCGTCGGTGACGCGCAGGGACTCGGCGACGCGGCCGGAGCGGGCGGCGAGGATCTCGGCGAGGATCGCCACGGCGGTCTCCTCGGGGGTGGTGGCGCCGACGTCGAGCCCGATCGGCGCGTGCAGGCGGGCGTGATCGACCCCGCGCTCCTCCAGCGCGGCGCGGCGCTTCACGGTCGTCGTGCGCGACCCCATCGCGCCGACGTAGCCCGCGGGCGAGGCGAGCGCGAGCTCGAGCAGGTCGGCGTCGTAGCGGTCGTCGTGGCCGAGGTGGCAGATCACGGTGTTGGCGTCGATCGCGGTGCGGGCGAGATACTCCGGCGGCCATTCGACGACGAGCTCGGCGCCCGGGAAGCGTTCGGCCGTCGTGAAGAGCGAGCGCGGGTCGACGACCGTCACCGCGAAGCCCATCGCCTGTGCCGCGGCCGTGAGCGCGACGGAGAACTCCATCGCGCCGACGACGATCATCCGCGCGGGCGGTTCGATCGCGTCGACGTAGACCACCTCTCCGGATGCCGCGATCAACGCGACCTGCGCGGCGGAGCCGGCGGCGGCATCCCGCAGCTTCTCGACCAGCGGGTCGCCGGGACGCACGAGGGCGAGGTGCAGGGTGACGTTGCCGCCGCAGGCGAGGCCGACCGAGAGGGCGTCGGCGTCGGAGACCCCGAACGAGATCACCCGGGTGCGCGAGTCGTCGAGCACGCGCTCGGCCACTTCGACGATCGCGCCCTCGAGGCAGCCACCGGCGATGGAGCCGATCGCACCGGAACCGTCCCACGACATCGAGGTGCCGAGGGTGCGCGGCATGCGGCCGTCGACGGCGATCGCGGTCGCGACGACGAGAGGGATGCCGGCCTCCAGCCGGTCCAGCAGTCGCGCGGCGATCTCCAACACGAAATCAGCGTGACACATCGACGTGTCGATCTCGTTTCATGATCGTCGACGCACGCCATCCCCTGCTGCGGTCGGCGCTCCGCACCGTACCGGGCGCGCGCGATCGACGACGCGAGCTCGCGGCCCGGTTGCGCGAGCGCGGGTGTCACGAGGTAAGCGGCATCAGGAGGCGAGCACGGGGAACTCCGAGAACTCGCGGTCGATGTTGTCGGCACGGTCGCGCGGGAAGCGCCCGTCGACGAAGGATCGGATCGAGAGGCCACGCGCTTCGGTCGACGCGTGACGTCCGACGACCCGGACGGGGGTGGTGTCGCCGCTGACGACGTCGCCGTCGAGAAACGGCTGGGGGTCACGCCGGAGATTCGGAACGCCGCCGGACGGGGATGGCACCCCGTCCGAGGGGCTCCGCCGTGGACGAAACGAGTCGCTGAAGCTCTGCGGGTCGGCTGAAGCGGGAGGTGGCGGGAACCGGCATCGCACCCGTCCTCGGGCCCGAGATCGCTTCCGTTGTGGCTCCCGGCCGCCTCGGCGGGACTCAACTCGACACGATCCGGTGGAGAGAGCGTCACCCAGAAGTCGACCCGAGCGCGGGCCTGTCGGATGCGGGCGGGCGCAACCTGCTCGCCAGACGCGCGTAGCGCCGCGCGGGACGGTCGGCGCCGAAACATCCCCGCCATCTGCGCGCCCTACGCTGACGCGCATGAGCACCAATGCCGCCGAGCACGTCACCGCCCTCGCCCGCACGGTGCACGACTTCCCCACCCCCGGGATCCGTTTCCTCGATCTGACCCCCGTCCTCGCCGACGGCCCGGCACTCGTGGCGGTGTCGGCGGCCCTCGTCGAGCCGTTCGCCGGCCAGTTCGACGTCGTCGCGGGTGTCGAGGCGCGCGGCTTCGCCTTCGCCGCCGCGGCGGCGGCCCACCTGGGCCGGGGCCTGCTGCTGATCCGCAAGGCGGGCAAGCTGCCCGGCCCGCGGATCGCCGAGTCGTACGCGCTCGAGTACGCGGAGGCGACCCTGGAGGTGCACACCGACCAGCTGCCGCCCGGCACCCGCGTTCTGCTCATCGACGACGTACTCGCGACCGGCGGCACCCTCGCCGCGAGCGCACGGCTGATCGAACGCGCGGGCTGGGCCGTCGCCGGGGTGTCGGTCGTGCTCGAGATCCCGCCGCTCGGCGGCCGCGCGAACCTCGGACGCGAGGTGACGAGCATCACCGTCGGCTGAGCCGCTCGCCGAACCGGGGTCACTGCAGGGTGCGGGTCATCCCCATCCGGGCGAGCACGAGGTTCTCGACGATCTGCACGACATTGTAGATCAGCAAGGCGACCAGGGTGATCAGCGCCACCGACGCCCACAGTTCGTCGAACCGCGCGCCCGCGCTGAACTTGACGATGTTGCCGCCGATCCCCTGACCGGTCGACAGCCACTCCGCGAGCAGCGCCCCGGTGACGGCTCCCGGGACGGAGAGCCGCGCGGCGGCGAACAGCGACGGCAAGGCGCCGGGGATACTGACCTTCAGCAGCCGGGTGAGGCTGCCCCCGCCGTAGACCCGCACGAGGTCGAGGCTCTCCGGGCTGGCCCGACTGAGACCGAAGAGCACCGAGGCGAGCGCCGGGAAGAGTACGACGATCGTGCCGATGACGGCCACCGAGGCCGCCGTGCCCCGGCCGGTGAGCAGGAAGATGACGGGGGCGATCGAGACCAACGGGATGGTGCGCAGCAGCAGCGCGAGCGGCATGACGCTCGCCTCGACGGTGCGCGACAGCGAGAACGATACGGCGAGAACGACCGCGATCGTCATGCCGACGACGAAGCCGAGCGCGGCATCCTGCAGCGTCGTGCCGAGGAGCCCGGTCAGCAACTCGCGGCGCACGGCGGCCGTGTCGTCGGCTTGGACATCCGGCTCGTCGACGAACAGGAAGGCGTAGACATCCACCGGCCCTTTCGCCACGTAGGGCGAGATGCCGGCGAAACTGACGACGAGTTGCCAGAGCCCGAGCACGATCGCGACGGTGATGAGGGTGTTGAGCAGAGACCGGCCGAGGGTGCGCAGCGCCGCGGAGACCCGCTCGCTCCTCAGCCTCCGACGCTGCTGCTCGACCTGCACCGCGATGAGCTCGGTCTGCGTCATGACGCCCGCCCCGCGATCCAGGGCGTGACGAGCCGGGCGAGGAATCCGACCACCCCGTAGCCGACGAGCGCGATCACTGCGCACAGCAGGAACACCGACCAGACACCAGGCGAGTCGAGGGCCCCCTGCAACCGGATGAGGGTGATGCCGACGCTGCGGTCGGTCGCCCCCATGTACTCGCCGAGCACGGCGCCGAGCAGGGCCGTCGGCACCGCGATCTGCAGGGCGTTCAGGATCGCCGGCAGCGCCGCGATCAGCCTCACCTTGCGCAACTGGGTCAACCGCGTCCCGCCGAAGACCCGCACGACATCGAGGCTGGCCCGGTCGGCGCTCTTGAAGCCGAGCAGAGCCCCCACGACGGTCGTGAAGAAGACCGCGAGGGCGGCCAGGAAGATCGCCGTGACGCTCGGGTCGCCCGGACGCTTCGCGCCGCCGAGCACGACGATCGCGATTCCGCCGACGGCGACGACCGGGAGGCAGTAGCTGACGACGGCCACCTGGGTGATGATCGGCTCCAGCCGCGGCACGAGCAGCACGGTGCTGGCGAGCAGCAGGGCAAGCCCGTTGCCCCACGCGAAGCCGATCGCGGCCTCGGTGATCGTCGGCTGGAAGACGCCCCACGCGCCCATGACATTGCCGTCGAGGAACAGCCACTGCACGACGGCGACGGGTGACGGCACCGGGGTGAACGTCGTGCCCGGGGCGGGCGTGAAGAACGTCACCGAGATGAGCCACCAGGCGCCGATGAGCACGGCGCCGCCGATCAGACCGGCGGCCCAGCCGGGCATCGCCGGGCGCGTCATCGGCGGGTTCCGACCGCGGGCGGGCGCATGCTCAGGACTCCGCCTCGGCGTGACCGTCCGCGCCGAACAGCAGCTCACTGGCGCGGTCGACGAGGGCGTGGAACTCGGGGCTGCGCTGCATCTCGGGTGTGCGCGGTCGGGGCAGATCCACCTCGATGATCTCCTTGATGCGACCGGGACGCGGGCTCATCACTGCCACGCGGTCGGCGAGGAAGATCGCCTCGGCGATGCCGTGCGTGACGAGCAGGGTCGTCGCCGGCTTCTCGGTCCAGATGCGCAGCAGCTCGAGGTTGAGGTTCTGCCTGGTCATGTCGTCGAGCGCGCCGAACGGCTCGTCGAGCAGCAGCACGCTCGGCTTGAGCGCGAGCGCCCGGGCGATCGACACCCGCTGGCGCATGCCCCCGGAGAGCTGCGCGGGCTTGGCGTTCTCGAACCCGCGCAGCCCGACGAGGTCGATGAGTTCGTCGACGTAGGCCTTGTCGACGCGGCGGCCGGCGACCTCGAAAGGCAGCTGGATGTTCGTGGCGACACTGCGCCAGGGCAGCAGCGCGTGTTCCTGGAAGGCGATGCCCAGCTGGCTGCCGGATCGCAGCTCGTGCGGGGTGCGGCCGTCGACCAGCACCTCGCCGGTCGTCGGGTGCTCGAGGTCGGCGAGGATGCGGAGGATCGTCGACTTGCCGCAGCCCGACGGTCCGAGCAATGCGAGGAACGAGCCCTGCTCGGTGTGCAGATCGGTGTCCTGGAGCGCCGTCACGCTCCGGCCGCGGCCTACCGAGAAGGTCTTGCTGAGTCCGGCGATCCGGATGCCGGTGCCCAGATCGCGCGGGGCACCGGCATCCGTGAGTGAATCGATCATGAGTTAGGGCAGGTACGCCTTCAGCTCGGGGAACTCCTCGTAGATGGAGTCGATGATCGAGGTGTCGAACAGGTCCTCGACCGTGACGTCCCATCCGGCGGCGGCGAGCGACTCGACCGTCTGAGCCTTCAGCTCGTCCGAGATCGTGAAGAGGCCGTTGGCCTCCGTCTCGTCAGTCGAGATGAGCAGTTTGGTCGCCTCGAGTGCGAGGCCGGTCTTCTCCGGGTCGAGGGGACCGAACGTGAGGTCACCGGCCGCGGCGGCGGCGTCGTAATACTTCGTGACCAGAGTCACCGAGTCGTCGGTGGTCTCCGCGAAGACATCGGTCCAGCCCTTGATCTCAGCGATCAGGAACGCCTTCAGGAGGTCCTCGTTCTCGGCGAGGTACTGGTCGGTCACCGTGAAGGTCTCGGCGACGAACGGCACCCCGTTCTCCGCGTAGGGCAAGTTGGTGATCTCGTAGCCGGCGAGCTCGACGGTCAGCGCCTCGTTCGTGAGGTAGGCCATGAAACCGTCGACCTCGCCCGCCATCAGCGGCGTCGGGTCGAAGTCGACCGGCACCACGGTCACCTGGTCAGGCGAGATGCCGTTGGCGCTCAGCAGTGCGGCGAACACGCTCGCGTTGGAGTCCTGCACGCCGATGCGCTTGCCGATGAGGTCGGCGGGCGTCGCGATGTCGCCGCCGGTGGCGAGCGAGAGGATCGTGAACGGGTTCTTCTGGAAGGTGGCGCCGATGATCTTCAGCGGAGCGTCCTGCTCGGCCACCGCGGCGCCGACCGACGCGGAGTCGCTCAGCGCGACCTGCACCGTGCCGGAGAGCAGCTTGGCCACGCCCGTGTCGGGGCCGGAGACGCCGATGACGTCGCTGAAGCCCGCCTCGTCGTAGTAGCCGTTCTCGTAGGCGTAGAACTCGCCCGCGAACTCCTCGTTCTTGATCCACGAGTACTGCACGCTGATCTCGCCGTACGAGGCGGCTCCGTCCGACGGCGCCGCAGCCTCGCCGCCGCTCGCGCAGCCGGCCAACAGGAGTGCCGCAGCCGCGACCGTGGTGCCGAAGATCGCGCCGCGGCTGCGGCGCAGCCGGGAGATTCCGAGTTCTGCCATGTGATGCAGTCCTTCCGGGTTCAGGAGAATGTGATGTGCGCGACGCTAGCCCGCACACGTTTCGGCGCGGGACCGGGCGCGTTTCGGCGTTGTTACGCGTGCGGCTCCCCGCCGCGCGGGAGAGCCGCGGTGCGCGTCCCGGGTGGGCCCGGCCCGTTCGCGTTAACACGGGGAAACGACGGCGATACACGCCGGAAACGCGCAGTCCGTAACGTCGCCGATGTCGAGAGCATCGACATCCCCGTGTTCCGGCGCTCTGCCGTTCCACCCCTGATCCATCCGCCGGAGTCCCACGTGAGTTCGCAGTCGACCCCTCGAGGTGTTGCGCGACACCCCTCTCTCCGACGGCAGCCTGAACGGGGTCGAACCCGGTCCAGGCGCGAGGGTTTCGAGGTCGTCGCCCCATGGCCACGCGCATGACCCGATCCGACGACGACCCCGCGCGCCGGATGATGACGCTCGCGACGGGGGTGAGCCTCCATGCCGGCTGACCTGCTCTCCGCCGGACCCGGCGGCAGATCATGAGCTACGACCTCGTGATCGCGGGCCGGGCGCTCGTGCACCTCGACCATCACGCCCCGACCTTCACCGATGCCGAGGTCGCCGTGCTCGACGGGCGCATCGCCGGCATCGCGCCGCCCGGAGCCCACCTGACGGCGACGCACCGGATCGAGCTCGCCGACGACGAGGTGCTGCTGCCAGGCCTCGTCGACACCCACGTGCACGTGAACGAGCCGGGCCGCACGGAGTGGGAGGGGTTCTCCTCCGCGACGCGTGCGGCGGCGGCCGGCGGCGTGACGACGCTGATCGACATGCCGCTCAACTCGATCCCGCCGACGACCACGCCCGAGAACCTCGCGACCAAGCAGGCGGCCGCCCGGGACCAGGCCGCGATCGACGTCGGCTTCTGGGGTGGGGCCGTTCCCGAGAACCTCGGGTCGCTGCGCCCCCTCCACGACGCCGGGGTGTTCGGATTCAAGGCGTTCCTCGCCCCGTCCGGCGTCGACGAGTTCGGGCATCTCGATGCGGCACAGCTCGACGCCGCCCTCGACGAGCTCGCTGGTTTCGGCGGCCTGCTGCTGGTGCACGCCGAAGACCCGACCGTGCTGCACGAGCACGAGAACGCCGGCGGGCCGGGCTACGGGTTGTACGTCGACTCCCGCCCCGACGAGGCGGAGGTGGTCGCGATCTCCCGGGCGATCGAGGGCGTGCGCCGCACCGGAACGTGGGCGCACATCCTGCACCTGTCGTCGGCGGCGGCGCTCCCCGAACTGCGGGCGGCGCGAGCCGAGGGCCTGCCGATCACGGTCGAGACCTGCCCGCACTACCTGACCCTGGCATCCGAGCACATCCCCGACGGCGGGACGCAGTTCAAGTGCGCACCGCCGATCCGCTCTTCAGGCAATCGGGATGCCCTCTGGCAGGCGCTGGCGGACGGCGACATCGACCTCGTGGTGAGCGACCACTCCCCTTCGACCGCCGACCTCAAGTTCGCCGGCGACGGCGACTTCGCCCAGGCCTGGGGCGGGATCGCGGGCGTGCAGCTCGGGCTCCCCGCGGTCTGGACCGAGGCCGCGACCCGCGGGGTGCCGCTCGAGGACGTGGTGCGCTGGATGTCGACCGCACCCGCGGCCTTCGCGCGTCTGCCGCAGAAGGGGTTGATCGAGGTGGGGCGCGACGCCGACCTCGTCGTGTTCGCGCCCGACGCGCGGTTCACGGTGCACGCGAGCGACCTGCTGCACAAGAATCCGGTGAGCGCCTACGACGGCGCCGATCTGCGCGGCGTGGTGCGGCGTACGCTCCTCCGGGGCGTCGACACCGGCGCCGGGCAGCTTCTGACCAGAGAGGACGGCTGATGGCGTACATCCTCGGCGACCACCAGTACGGCAAGGCGGAGAACCGCCTCGTGCGGGTGATCCGCGATACCGCGCGGCACGAGCTGCGCGACCTGAACGTCACGACCGCGATGCGCGGCGCCGCGTTCGAGCCCGCCTACCTCGTCGGCGACCAGTCGCAGGTGCTCCCCACCGACACGCAGAAGAACACCGTCTACGCGTTCGCGAAGAAGCACGGCATCGCGTCGCCCGAGGCCTTCGGACTCGAACTCGCCCGGCACTTCGTGCACGACATCGATCCGATCGAGGGTGCGCGCATCGAGATCGAGGAGTACGCCTGGGATCGCGCCGTCGCCGGCGACGCCGAGCACGACCACACCTGGGTGCGTCGCGGCCCCGAAGTGCGCACCGCCGCGATCACCGTGGATGCCGGCGGCGAGCACGTCATCGGCGGAGTGAAGGATCTCGTGCTGCTCAAGTCGACCGGATCGGAGTTCGCCGGCTTCCTCACCGACGAGTACACGACGCTGCAGGAGACCCACGACCGCGTGATGTCGACCGCTGTCATCGCGAAGTGGCGGTTCTCGATCACCGACGTCGACTGGGACGCCGTCTTCCCGGTCATCCGCACCCACCTGATCGAGCAGTTCGCGGTGCTCCAGTCCCTCGCCCTGCAGCAGACGCTCTGGCACATGGGCACCGCCATCCTGGATGCCGTCCCGGAGATCTGCGAGATCCGCCTGACGGCGCCGAACAAGCACCACTTCGTCGTCGACCTCGCTCCGTTCTCGATGGACAACCCGAACGAGGTGTTCTTCGCCGCCGACCGCCCCTACGGGCTCATCGAGGCGACCATCCTGCGCGACGACGCCCCGCCCGCGGGCGACGCCTGGAAGTTCTCGGCGGGCCTGGCGTGACGAGCGCCGGTGGTTTCGCGACCGACGCCGACCGTGCCTTCCTCGCACGCGCGGTCGAGCTCGCGACCCTGAACGTCGCCGACGGTGGCGGGCCGTTCGGCGCGCTCGTCGTCTCCTCCGACGGCACCGTCCTCGGCGAAGGGCAGAACCGCGTCACGCGTGACCTCGACCCTTCCGCCCACGCCGAGGTGCAGGCCATCCGCGCCGCCTGCCGCGCCGTCGGCGACTTCGCGCTGCCCGGCGTCACGCTCTACACCTCGTGCGAGCCGTGCCCGATGTGCATGGCGACGACCCTCTGGGCGCGCATCGACCGCGTGTTCTTCGCCGCCGACCGCCACGACGCCGCCCGCGGCGGCTTCGACGACCGCGACTTCTACGACCTCTTCAGCCGCGACCGCTCCACCTGGGACGTGCGCGTGCATCCCCTGCGGCTGCCCGAGGCCGAGCAGCCCTTCGACACCTGGCTCGCCGCGGAGACCCGCACCGACTACTGAGCCGACCCGCGGTACTCACCCCGCAGGGTGCGCTAGCTGCCCCGATACGTCGTGTAGCCGTAGGGCGAGAGCAGCACGGGCACGTGGTAGTGACTGCCGTCGGCGATCGTGAACTCGATGATCACCCGCGGCAGGAAGGGTGTGGCGACGTCGAACTCGAGGCAGTAGTCGCCGGGCTCGAGCGCCTCGGGTCCGAGTTTCTTGACGCGGCCGTCGGCATCCGTGATCCCGTCGGCGATGACCTCGCCGCCCGCGAGCAGACGCACCGGGATGCCGGCGGCGGGGCGTCCCGCGGCGGTGTCGAGCACGTGGGTGGTGACGTGACTCATCCGAAGGTCGCCGTCAGCCGGAGGAGGGCGATCTCGCGCAGCTGCTCGCCGACGGTGACCAGTTCCTCGTGGTCATCGAGGGTCATCCGGCGCTCGAGTTCGGCGAGGATCTCGGCGCGCGACCGGCCGATCGCGCGGATGAGGAAGATGCGTCCGAAGCGCTCCTCGTAGGCGGCGTTGCCGGCGGCGAGGCGTTCGCCGAGGGAGGCGTCGTCGGCGTCGGGCGACGCCTGCTCGCGCCGGCTGTGCTCGGCGGAGGCGCCCGGACCCTTGGCGCGTTCGCCGATGCGCGGGTGGTGCGCGAGGGCCTCCTCGATCTCGGCGACGACGAGCGGGGTGGCGGCGACGGCGGCGACTTCGAGCAGCCTGTCGAGGTCGGCGAACGGTGCGGCGGCGGAGACGTCGGCGACCCAGCGCTCGACGCCGAGGGCCGTCCGGAGTTGCTCGACAGACGGCTCGATGCTCTGCCCGCTCATGTGCTCAACTGTAGCGATGACGAGGGTCGCGGGAGTCGTGCTGGCGGCCGGTGCCGGCACCCGCGCGGGCGGCCCGAAGGCGCTGCGCCGGGATGCCGACGGCGTGCCGTGGCTCCACCTCGCGGTCGCCGCGCTGCGGGCCGGCGGATGCGACATCGTGCTCGTGGTGCTCGGCGCCGAGGCGGACGCGGCGCGCGCGGTGCTCCCCGCCGGGGTGGAGGCCGTCGTCGCCGACGACTGGGCCGACGGGCTGTCCGCGTCGCTGAAGGCGGGCCTCGCCGCCGCCGACGCCGACGCCGCGGTCGTCACCCTCGTCGACCTGCACGGCCTGCCGGCCCAGGCGGTCGCCCACATCCTGGACGCCCCCGTCGACGCCACGACTCTCCGCCGGGCGACCTACGCGGGCCGGCCCGGGCATCCCGTGCTGCTCGGCCGCGACCGCTGGGCGGCGGCCGCGGCGTCGGCCGAGGGCGATCGGGGGGCCGGGCGCTACCTGAAGGCTCAGGGCGCGGAACTGGTCGAGCTGTCGGGGCTCTGGGACGGCGAGGACGACGACGGTCCCGCCTGAGCGGCCGCGCGCTTCGGCCGCGTGACGATCCGCACGACGCGGCGGAAGTCGCGCAGGTTCACCTTGACGTAAAGCTGGTGCCGCCGGGCGAGGATGCTCGCCACGACGATCGCGGCGAGCAGCGGCACTCCGCCCGCGACGACGAAGGCCACCGTCATCCCGAGCTCCTGGGCGATCGTGCCGAGGATGAGCCCGCCGGCCGCCTGCCCGCCGATCAGGATGACGAGGTAGATCGCCATCACCCGGCCGCGGATGCTGGGGTTGGTCGAGAGCTGCACCATCGATTCCGCGCCGGTGGCGAACAGGAGGCGCGCGACCCCGAGTCCGACGATGCCGGCGAGGAACACCCCGTACACCGGCACGAGGCCGCCGAGCACGATCGCCAGGCCGTAGGCGCCGGTGAGCAGGGCGATCGACCGCAAGCGCACCGACTGACGACGGGTGGAGAGCACGGCGCCGAGCACCGCGCCGACCGCGGCCAGTGACGTGTAGAGACCGTAGCCCGCGGAGCCGGTGTCGAAGCCCGTGGCGCTCGCCGCCGCCGTGAACAGCACCGGCAGGGTCATCCCGAACGTGGCGACGAAGGCGAGCAGCACCATCGGCCAGAGGATCGTCGGCTTGCGCCGGATGTAGCGCAGCGCCACCCGCACGCCGCCCGCGCCCTCGGCGGGCCGGACGATCGGCGAGAGCTCACGCGACCGGAACAGGGCGAAGGCGAGGATGCTGACCACCGTCGCGAGCGCGCTGCCCGCGATCGACCACCCCGACCCGACGATCCCGATGAGCACGCCGCTGAGCGCCGGCCCGACGAGGCCGCCGATGTGGAAGATGCCCGCGTTGAGACTCACGGCGGTGCGCATCCGCGGCGGATCGACGATCTGGCCGAGCAGGGCGCTGCGGGCGGGGCCTTCGAGCGCTCCGGCGATCCCGGAGACCGCGGCGATGAGGTACACGTGCCAGACCTCGGCCGCTCCGAGGATCGCCAGCAGCCCCAGGGTGGCGCTGCCCGCGAACGCGACGGCCTGGGTGATCATCACGATCGTGCGCCGCCGGAACCGGTCGGCGATCACGCCCGCGAAGGCGCCGAGCAGGAGCGTCGGGCCGAACTGGAGGGTCACGGCGAGTCCGACCAGGGCGAGATTGCCGGTCAGTTCGAGCATCAGCCAGTCGACGGCGACCCGCGACATCCACATCGCGAGGCTGGAGAAGAAGATCGAGGTGACCGAGAGGCGGAAGTTGCGCACCCGCAGCACCGCGAGCACGTCGCGCCCGGAGGTGCGGCCCGGCTGGATCGGGATCGGTGCGGTGAGGGCCGGATCACTACCGCCGAGACTCACCCGAGATCCCCTTCCCTCGGAACAACCCTACGCCCGCTCCGCGCTGGGGTTGGTGGCCGCACGCCAGCGGGCGAGCAGCTCCTCCTCCGAGTCGATGCGGTCGGGGCGCAGCACCCGGTCGTCGGCGACGAAGTAGAAGGCGGCATCCACCGTGTCCTCGGGGATGCCGGCCCAGCGCGCGTAGGCGAGCCGGTAGAGCGCGAGTTGCAGCTGCTTGCGCTCGAGGTCGGCGGCGTCTTTCGGGGCGCGACCGGTCTTCCAGTCGACGATGCGCACACGCCCCCCGGGCTCGGCGTACACGGCATCGATCTTGCAGATGACGATGCGGTCGTCGAACGGCAGATGGATCTCGCGCTCCACCTCGAGCGGACGTCGCGCGGCGAACTCCGACGCCTCGAACCGCGCCCGAAGTTCCTCCAGCTCCGGGCCGCCCGCCTCGGCGCCGGCATCCAGCTCGTCGCCGGTCGCATCGAGTTCTTCCGCCCCGGTGCCGAAGCCGAAACGCTGCTCGACCCAGGCGTGGAAGAGGGTGCCGAGCCGGGTCGCCGAGAACGGCCGCTCGGGCATCGGCCGACGCAGCTCGCCGGCGACGCGCTCGGGTTCGGTGACGTAGTCGTGGAATCGGGATGCCGGCACGCGCGTCGGGATCGGCACCCGGGCGGCGGCGAGCCGGGCCTCGCGCTCGGCGAGCAGCAGTTCGAGGTCACGGGTCCACGGTCCGTCGAGCTGGGGCTCGGCGTCGCGCACCTGCCCCGCAGCCCACTCGACCGCGGCACGACGGTCGCCGAGTGGGTCGAGCGGCCAGACCAGGCGCTCCAGGTCGTCGCCGAGCGGATTCTCGTCGTGCGTCGTCACGTCGGGCAGCGGCGGCACGAGCCCGGCCTCGCCGAGTTCACGGAGGAACACCCCGGGTTCGCGGGGCTTCGCCTGCGTCGCCCAGAACGACCCCGACAACAGCAGCTCGTGCTTCGCCCGGGTCACCGCGACGTAGGCGAGGCGGCGCTCCTCGTCGAGCGCACGTTGCCGCACGCCGGCGCTGAACTCCTTCTGCGCGTCGAGCAGCTCCTTGCGGGTGGTCGCGCCCTCCCAGGCGAAGTGCGGCAGTTCGGCGGCATCCCCGCGCAGCGGCCACGGGTACTGCCCGAAGCCGAGCCAGCCCTGGAACCCCTCGCGCGGCTTCGACGGGAACTCGTCGGTGACGAGTCGCGGCACGGCGACGACATCCCATTCCAGGCCCTTCGCGCCGTGCACGGTGAGCACCTGCACGGTGCCAGGCTCCGGCGGCTCGGGCCGCGGCGAGAGGTCTTCGCGGAGTTCTGCCTCGCGCAGCCAGCCGAGGAACCCGCCCAGGGTCGCGCTCTCGGCGATCGCCAGGTAGCCCGAGAGGGCGTCGGCGAAGGCGTCGAGGTTCGCCGAGCCCAGCACCCGGTACTCGTTGGCGGCGACTTCGATGTCGAGCCGCAGCTCCTGGATGACGAACGCCACGAGATCGGGCAGGTCGAGCCGCGACCGGGCACGCAACCGGGCGAGGGTCGCGCCGGCATCCCGCAGGCGCGCGAGACCCAGGGGCGTGAAGTTCTCGAGTGCGACGTGGCCCGCCCGGGCGGTGGCGAGGAAGTCGAGGGCGTCGACGATCGACCCGCCCTCGCCCGGCGCGACCGCGGTGGTGAGCAGCTCGCGCACCTCGTCGTCGTGCTGACGCTGCGCGTGGTCGCGGGAGCGCAGCCACGACGACAGCCGGCTGAGGGCGTGCAGGTCGGCGACCCCGACCCGCCAGCGCGAGCCGGCGAGCACCCGCAGCAGCTGGATGCCGGCCGCCGGGTCGTCCATCGCCGACAGCAGGCACACCAGGTCGGCGATCTCCGGCTCGGCCAGCAGCCCGCCGACGCCGAGCACGTGGAACTTCACGCCCCGCCCGCGCAGCGCGGCGAGGAAGTAGGGCTGCGTCGCGCGGGCTCGCATCAGCATCGCGGCGGAGGTGTGCTCGTCGACCCGGGCGGCGAGCCAGTCGGCGACGGCCGCGGCCTCCTCGGCGACCGTCTCGGGGAACACCGCGTCGATCCCGGTCGACGTCGCCGCCGGAGACGGCTTCAGCCGCTCGACCTCGACCCCGCGACCGCGGAACGGGCTCACGATCGCGTTGGCGGCATCCAGGATGGCGGTGCCGTTGCGCCAGCTCGTGCTGAGCGCGAAGCGGGATTCGGCCCGGAACAGCCCGGCGAACTGGTCGAGGTTCGCCGCGCTCGCCCCGCGCCAGCCGTAGATCGACTGGTTGGGGTCGCCGACGGCCATGACCGCCGCGCCGCCGAAGCCGGTGTCGCTGAACAGCGTCGCGAGCAGCCGGGTCTGCACGACCGAGGTGTCCTGGTACTCGTCGAGCAGCACGACGCGGTAGCGGTCGCGCAGGTCGTCGCCGAGCGCGGGCTGCTTCTGCGCGATCCTCAGGGCGAGGGCGACCTGGTCGGCGTACTCCACGACGCCGCGACGCACCTTCTCGGCGTCGTAGTCGGCCGCGAGGTCGGCGAGCACCCCGAGGGAGCCGAGTCGTTCGCCGAGTTCGACGGCGTCGGCGTAGGCGAACCGCGGGCTGTCGGCCGGCAGCTCGGCGAGCGCCCCGAGCTCCACGGCGAGCGCTCGGAGTTCGTCGAGGTCGCCCGCGTGCTCGGCGACTCCCCGGGCGACCGCCAGCACGGCCTTGGTGAGCGCGTCGAGATTCTTGCCGAGCTCGGGGAGGCGGGCATCCCGACTGCGCACGACGACGCCGCGTGCGAGCTGCCAGGCCGCCGCCTCGCCGAGCACCGGGGCGTCGCCCTCCCGGCCGAGCAGGATCGCCGAGTCGCGGTAGAGCGTGTTGGCGAACGAGTTGTAGGTCGCGACCTGCGGGGCGTCGAAGACATCCCGTTCCGGCAGCAGCCCCGCCTGGTCGAGTTCGGCGATGCGCTCGCGGATGCGCAACCCCAGCTCGCCCGCCGCCTTGCGGGTGAAGGTCAGGCCGAGCACCTGCGCCGGCTCGACGAGCCCGTTGGCGAGCAGCCAGAGCACGCGGTTCGCCATCGTCTCCGTCTTGCCCGAGCCGGCGCCGGCGACGACGAGGGCGGGCGCGAGCGGCGCCTCGATCACCGCCTGCTGCTGCGCGGTCGGATGCGGCACCGGCTTCCCGCGGACGCTCGAGAGCGCATCGGCGATGTCGACGGAGGAGATCATTGGCCACTCACCGGCCCCACGCGATGCAGCCGCAGCTCGGGCACCGAGCCGAGACCGTAGCCGCCGACCTCGAGCACGCCCTCGAACGTCGCCGCCGCCATCCCGATCGCGACCTGGCGGATGCGCTCGCGGAACGCCTCGAGCCCCTCGTCGCCGAGCGGCGCCTGCACGCCCTCCCGGTACTTCTTGCCGCCGACGCCCGACTTGACGTAGAGCAGCTTCGCGCCGCCCGGGGAGTGCTCCCCCAGTTCCTCGAGCACGGCATCCAGCTTCCCCTCGCGGTAGGCGAGCTGGTACGCGCCGAGCTGCGCGGTGGCGTCGATCTTCGCCTGCCGGGTCTCGGGGTTGCCGGTCTTCAGGTCGACGATCATCACGCTGCCGTCGGCCGCACGTTCGACCCGGTCGATCGTGCCGCGCACGAGAGCGCTGCCCACTTCGAGTTCGAACTCCTTCTCGGCGCCGACGACGACCCCGCCGGCGTTCTCGAAGTCGCCGAGGTACGCGGCGATGCCGTCGGCGAGCACCCGGGCGCTGCGCCGGTGGTGCTCGGCGAGCCAGGGCGACTCGAACAGCAGCTCGCCCCAGCGCGACTCGACGCGCTCCCACACGGCGGCGGCATCGGGCGACGGCGCGGTCTCCATCGCCCAGTGCAGGATCGTGCCGACGTTCATCTGCACCGTCGAGGTCGAGCCGCCGATCGTCTCGAGGAACCAGTCGAGCGGCGACTCCTCGAACCGCTCCAGCTGCGACGGCCGCACCCGCACCTGCGCCCCCTCGAACAGCGGCGTCTCGCTGGACGGCTCGAGCAGCCCGTGCCAGTCGTCGGGACTCGCGCCGGGCACGCCCAGTTCGGCGAGACGCGCCAGAGAGGATGCCGCCGCAGCTCGCGTGCGCGGCTCGACCCCGCGGGAGGTCAGCACCCGCCGCAGCCTGCCGGTCGTTCCCCGCAGGGTGAAGGGGACGGTCTCGGCCAGCACGGGCACATCGGGCGGCAGGAGGTCGACGAGCACGCTGCGGGACTCGTCGTCGTTCACCACCGCCGCGAGCAGCACCCGGTCGCGCGCCCGCGAGATCGCGAGGGCGAACATCCTCAGCTCGTCGTCGAGCACGAGCTTCCGCTCGTCGAGCGGCCCGCTCTCCCCCGCGGCGGCACGCGCCAGCGCCTGTGGGGCGAGGAGCGACCCGCGCGGGCGGAGGTTCGGCCAGGCTCCGTCCTGCAGCCCGGCGACGACGACGGTGTCGAACTCGAGCCCGACGGTCCCCGACGGGGTGGTCACGAGCACGGCATCGTCGGCGCGCGTCGGCGCGATGAGGTCTTCCGACACCTCGGCGTCGCGGAGGGTGTCGAAGAAGACGCTGGCCGCGGGGTTGTCGACCCGGTGCTCGGCGAAGCGCTTGGCGGCCGCGAACAGCCCGACGATCCCGTCGAGGTCGCGGTTCGCCTCCGCCGCCGCGACCCCGCCGCCGAGCGCCTGGGCGCGCCAGGGCTTCGCGAGGCGGCTGCGCTCCCAGGCCAGCCAGAGCAGATCCTCGGCTGTGGCGGCCTCGTCGGCGATGCGCAGGGCGTCGAGGGTTCCGGCGAGGCGCTCCGCCGTGCGCGCCACCGGGGCGTCGATCGTGGCGAACCGCCCGGGCGCGGAGAGCGCCTCGACGAGCAGCTCGCCGCTTGGCCGGGAGGTGCCGGCCTGGGCCTCTTCAGTACGCAGGGCGATGCGCAGCCGGCGCAGCTCGATCGGGTCGAGGCCGCCGAAGGGCCCGGTGAGCAGTTCCGCCGCGAGGTCGGCGTCGAGCGTGCGGCGCCCGATGCCGGTTTCGACGACCGCGAGCAGGGCGCGCGCCGCCGCATCGTCGCGCAGCGCCAGACCGCCCCCGCCCGTGCGGGTCGGCACCTCCGCGAGCGCGAGCGACCGGGCGAGCGCCGGCACCGATGCCCCGCTGCGCACGACGACCGCGAGGCGACTCCACGGCACGCCGTGCAGGAGGTGCTCCTCGCGGAGGGCACGGGCGATCACCGCCGCCGTGCGGGCCGCCGTCGGGGCCTCGATGCGGCCGAGGGGTGGGCGTGTCGACGGCTCCCGGTCGGTATGCGCTCGGCGTTGCGCGCCGGCGGCGGCGGTGCCCACGCGCTCGGTGACCCGGGAGGTCAGGGCGCGCAGCACGGTGTTCGGACGGTGCGCCACCTCGAGCACGAGCGTCTCGACGGGGATGCCCAGCACACTCGCGAGACGGCCGAGCGCGTCGGGCTCGCCCCCGCGGAACGCGTTCGCGGCGACGTCGGGGTCACCGAAGGCGATGACCGGGATGCCGCGGCGCGCGAGCGCGGCCAGCAGCCCGAGGGTCGCCTCGGTCGCCTCCGGGAGGTCGTCGACGATGACGAGCCGCAGGGCGCCGACCCGCTCCCCCGCCTGGCCGGCGTCCAGGGTCGCGACGGCGAGCCGCATCAGCTCCGACGGGTCGCGCTGCTCCTCGCGCGCGCCCGCCGCGACGTCGAGGTACTCATCGAGGAACGCGGCCGCGGCCACCCACTCGGGTCGGTCGGCGGCACGCCCGAGCTCGGCGAGACGCCGCGCGTCGACCCCCTGCTCGATCGCCCGCGAGAACAGGTCGCGCAGCTCGGCGCGGAAGCGGGCGGTGCGGCGCACCTCCGGGCCGAGCGGTTCCGGCCAATCGGGGCCCGTGCCCGATTCGAGGTGGCCGTCGAGCAGGGCGGCGACGTCGGCATCCTGTTCGGCTCCGGTGAGCAGGCGGGGCGGAGTGGCGCCGGCGGCACGGGCCGAGACCCCGACGATCTCGTAGGCGAGCGACGGGGCGGTGCGGGCGAGCGGTCCGTCGGTCGGCACCCCGAGCCGCACCGCGAGCCGGTCGCGCAGTCGTGCGGCGGCGGGACGCGCCGAGGTGAGCACCAGCACCGAGCGCGGATCCCAGCCCCGCCCGAGCACCCGATCGCCGACCAGCTCGACGATCGTCGTCGTCTTGCCCGAGCCCGGTGCCCCCAGCACGGCCGCCGACGCCGCGTCGGGCAACCCCACGACGGCGAGCTGCGACGAGTCGAGCAGCACAGGACCAACACCGTGACCCGAAAGGTCGCGATCGAAGCCCAGCCCACTCACTCAGCCGAAGATAACCGCGACGGGTGACCCTGCCATCCATTCGTCTGCTTTTCCGCCCCAGGCGAACCGGGACTTCCGCGAATGACCGGGCCATTACTCTGAACACCATGGACATCCGCATCGGCATCGCCAACTCGCCGCGTGAACTGAACTTCGAGACGTCGCAGCCGGCGGCCGAGATCGAGAAGGTCATCTCGGCGGCCCTCGACTCGGACGCGAAGTTCATCAAGCTCTCCGACGACAAGGGCAAGCTCTACATCGTGCCGACGGCGTCGTTCTCGTACCTCGAGGTCGGCACCGAGACCCGCAGCCGCGTCGGCTTCGTCGCCTGACCCCCCCTCACACTCGGAGCCCGCCATGGAGATCGTCTACGCCGTCGTCGTCGGAGCCGGTGCCGCCCTCGTGCTGCGCTACCTGCTGCCCGGTCGTGACACCTACGGTGTCGTGCTCCTCCCGGCGATCGGCGCGGCCGTCACCGCCGCCGTCTGGGCCGGGATGTCGTGGCTCGGCTTCGGATTCGAGGGAAACTGGGGCTGGCTCTGGCTCGCCTCCGTCGGCGGTGCGATCGTCCTCGCCCTGGCCGTTGGGCTGATCGTCGGCACGCGGCGCATGCACAGCGACGCCCACCGCCTGCACGTGCTGTCGGGCGGCAAGGCGTAACGCCTCGCGTTCCTAGGCCGTCAGGCCGAGGGCATCCATGCGGCGGGTGTGCGCCGCGATCAGCTCGGTGAAGATCGGCTCGACGCGCTCCTCGCCGTCGGTGCGACTCTCGAGGTCGAGTGCCGAGCGGGCGACGAGCATCGTGTCGCCGACGAGGCGACGACCCCACATCGCGAGGCGGGAGGCGAGTCGCGGGTTGCCGTCGATCGACTCGCGCAGCTCCTCGACGAGGAGGTCTTCGGCGTCGTCGTCGGCGAGCAGGGCCGAGATGCGGTCGGAGAGGCCGCCCGGGAGTCCGGCCGCCATGCCGGCGAAGAAGTCGAGCAGGAAGCCCGACGTCAGGTAGCAGGTGATGAGGATCTCGTGCCAGTCGTCGCCCTGGGTGCGGCGCTGGAAGTCGTCGAGCCTCGCGCGGTAGGGCTCCATCGCCTCGGTGGGATCGATGCGGCGGGTCTCGAGCTCGGCGAGCACGGCCTCGTGGATCTCCAGAACCTCCGCCGCGACGCGGCCGAGGCGGCTCTTGCCCGACACCGTCGGGGCCACCGCGGCGCCGCGTCCGAGGTTCTCGAACAGCACCAGCGTGAGATAGGCGAGCTGACCCAGGTAGGCTGGGGCACCGGGGGCGAGTTCGGCGAGTTCGACGCGCGTGGCCTCCACGGCCTCCGATCGGACCGGCCGGGTCACACCTCGGGCGCGGATCCGTCGACGACGCAGCCAGCCCAACACGTCAACCAGCCTACTGTCACGGGATCACGATGATCCCCGCTGCCGGTGGGCACCGCACAGCAGACAGGTAAACACTTTGACTTTCAGTGATCTCGGCGTCGACCAGGACATGGTCGACGCCCTCGCCGAGAAGGGCATCATCGAGCCCTTCGCCATCCAGACCCAGACCATCCCGCTCGGCCTCTCCGGCCAGGACATCATCGGCCAGGCCAAGACCGGAACCGGCAAGACCCTCGGCTTCGGGCTGCCGATCATCCAGCGCCTCGGGCTCGATCCCGAACCCGGGGTCAAGGTGCTGGTCGTCGTCCCGACGCGCGAACTGTGCGTGCAGGTGGCCGAAGACCTCGAGCTCGCGACGAGCAAGCGTGCCACCAAGGTCGTCGCGATCTACGGCGGTAAGGCCTACGAGGGCCAGGTCGAGGCGCTCAAGGCGGGTGCGCAGATCGTCGTCGGCACCCCGGGACGCCTCCTCGACCTCGCCGGGCAGCGTCTGCTGTCGCTCGCCGGCGTCTCGGAGATGGTGCTCGACGAGGCCGACAAGATGCTCGACCTCGGCTTCCTGCCCGACATCGAGAAGCTGTTCGCGCAGACCCCGGCCGAGCGCCACACGATGCTGTTCTCGGCCACGATGCCCGGGCCGATCGTCGCGCTCGCCCGCCGGTTCATGAACCGCCCGATCCACATCCGCGCCACGGATCCGGATGAGGGCCTCACCCAGGCGAACATCAAGCACGTCGTCTACCGGGCGCACTCGCTCGACAAGGACGAGGTCGTCGCCCGCATCCTGCAGGCCGAGGGCCGCGGCAAGACCGTCATCTTCACCCGCACGAAGCGGGCCGCCCAGAAGCTGGTCGAAGAGCTCAGCGACCGCGGCTTCAGCACCGCGGCCGTGCACGGCGACATGAGCCAGGAGGCGCGCGAGCGCTCGATGGCGTCGTTCAAGGCGGGCAAGAAGGAGGTGCTGATCGCCACGGATGTCGCGGCGCGCGGCATCGACGTGAACGACGTGACGCACGTCATCAACCACACCATCCCCGAAGACGAGAAGACCTACCTGCACCGCGCGGGTCGCACCGGCCGCGCCGGCAAGACCGGCATCGCCGTGACGTTCGTCGACTGGGCCGACATGCACAAGTGGGCGCTCATCAACCGCGCGCTCGAGATGGGTATCCCGGAGCCGACCGAGACCTACTCGTCGTCGCCGCACCTCTACGAGGAGCTCGACATCCCGGCGGGCGCGAAGGGGAGGCTGAAGTCCACCCCCGCCGCGCCGCACGTCGAGCGCGAGCCGCGCGCGGCATCCGCGGAGGGCGGCGACCGTCCCCCGCGCACCCGCACGCGTTCGCGCGGCGGCTCGAGCGGTGGCGGCAGCAGCCGCGGCCAGCAGGCGGCCTCGGCCGGTGCGACCACGGCCGACGGCGCCCCCCGCCAGGAGGGCGGCGGCACGCACGACGGTTCGACTCCCGCACGCCGCAACCGCACCCGTCGTCGCCGCGGCGGCTCGGGCGGCGGCGCTCCCGCGGCTCCGCCCGCGGCCTGAGTCCTCCCCCGGATCGCGGTGTGCGAGCATCCCTCGTCTCGTCGTCGCCTGAGGGTATGAGTGTGGGGGTCTCCCCCTGGATCGCCTCGCGCGACCTCTAGTCGGCGTCGGGTCGCTGCGACCCGCGCTGCTCGACCTCGTCGAGACTCGGCGCCGTCCCACCGCGCCGCACCGGCTGCCACCACTTTCCCGCGCCGTCAACGGGGTAGATGTCCTGCAGGTGGTCGGTCATCGTCTGCAGGTTCGCGCGCAGGGCATCCGAGGCGTCATGGATGTCGTCGGACGCCCCGATGTGCACCGGATCGCCGATCGCCACGTACACGGGGACGCCGACCCGCTCGCGCTGCTTGCCCTTCGCCCCCTTGGTGAGGATGCGGTGGGCACCCCAGACGGCGACCGGGATGAGCGGCACCCCGGCCTCCTGGGCGAGGCGCACCGCGCCGGCCTTGATCGGCTGCACCTCGAAGCTGCGGCTGACCGTGCCCTCCGGGAAGACCCCGATGAGTTCGCCGTTCTGCAGCGCGGTGATCGCCTCGTCGTAGGCGTGCGACCCCGCGGAGCGGTCGACGGGGATGTGCTTCATGTTGCGCATGAGCGCCCCGAGCGGCCAGCCCGTGAAGGCACCCTTCTTCGCCATGAACCGGATGCGACGCCGGTTGGCGAGCCAGGTCACCCATTCGACGATCGCGAACTCGAGGTAGCCGAAGTGGGTGATCGCGATCACCGCGCCGCCGTCGAGCGGCAGGTGCTCGCGTCCCGCGACGCGGAGCTTCACGCCCAGTACGCCGAACAGCAGCCGTCCCGCCGTGATCGCGCCGGTGTACACGGGCTCGTTGCGGTAGCGGCGGGGCATTCCCCGACCTTAGCCCGGGCGGCCCGGCCGGGACTGGGGGTTGCCCCCTGAACCGGGGCTGGGGCGGAGAGGGTCGCGCTCCTAGCCTGGAGCCATGAAACCGGGGGGCTTGGTGCTGGGCGCGTCGATCGCATCCGCCGCCGTCGCGTTCCTCGCCGCGGGGACCCTCGCCGTGGCGCAGTTCTCGATCCTGCTCGACGCCGCCGCCCGCTGAGCGACGCGGAGGAGCGTCAGCCCTCGAACGGTCTCGAGCCGGTGCCGAGGTCGACGATGCGGGCGTAGGCCTCGGGCGTCGTCGTGTTCTCGGCGAGCAGGTTCGGCTTGCCGAGCCCGTGGTAGTCGCTCGACCCGGTCACGATCAGGTCGTAGCGCCGCGCGACGGCCGCCCACTTCTCGCGCGCGGCGGGCGGGTTGTCGCGGTGGCCGACCTCGACGCCGGCGAGCCCGGCATCCACCATCCGCCTCGTGCGCTTCTCGTCGAACAGCCGGTCCGGCCCGCGACCACCCGGGTGGGCGATCACCGGCACCCCGCCCGCGGCGACGATGAGCTCGACGCCCTCGAGCGGCTTCGGCGCCTCGTGCGGGCGGTAGTAGCCGCCCTGCCAGTGCAAGATGCTCTGGAACGCGGCACTGCGGTCGGCCACATGCCCACGGGCGACGAGGGCGTCGGCGATGTGCGGCCGGCCGAGGGTCGCACCGGGCGCCGCCTGCGCGAGCACGTCGTCCCAGTCGAGCGCGTAGTCGACGGCGATGCGCTGCACCATCGCCTCGGCGCGGTGCAGCCGCTCGGCGCGGATCTTCTCGGTCGCGGCGAGCAGACCCGGGTGCGCGGGGTCGATCAGGTATGCGAGGAGGTGCACGCTCGCCCCGTGCAGCTGGGTCGAGAGCTCCATCCCGGGCAGCACGGTGAGATCGGTGCCCTCGGCGGCCGCGAACGCGGGCACCCAGCCGGCGGTGGAATCGTGGTCGGTGATCGCGAGCACCCCGAGCCCGGCCGCGACACCCGCGGCGACCAGCTCGGCCGGCGACTCGGTCCCGTCGGACACGCTGCTGTGCGCATGCAGGTCGATCGACGACGGTGCGTGCGGACTGCGGGGCATCCGATCATCGTAGGCTCGAGCAGCTATGTTCCGCCGTGTCCTCTCCGCCCTCGTCCTCGTGCTGCTCGGCGCGGTGCTCGTGATCGCGGCGTGGCCCCAGCTGCTCGGCATCCAGCGCGAGGTGATCGTCGTGCAGGCGACGACGATGCGCGGACTGCTCACCGCGGTCGCCCTGCTCGGCGCCGTGCTGTTCACGCTCATCGCCCTCGCCTGGCCGTCGGGGCGGCGGTTCGCCGGAGCGGTCGGGCTGCTCCTGCTGCTGTTCGCCGGCATCCAGCTCGCGGTGCTGACGACCCGGGGGGCCGGCGGCCTGGCGTTCGAAGCGAAGGCGCCGGGCGATCTCACCGTGCTCGCCTGGAACACCCTCGGCGACGCCCCGGCGGTCGCGGTCACCGTCGACCTGGTCCTCACCGAGGCCGTCGACGTCGTCGTGCTGCCCGAGACGAGCCGTGCCTACGCCGACCTGGTGCGGGCGGAGCTGGCCGCCGCCGGGGCGCCGATGCAGGTCGTCGGGCTCTTCTACGACGAGATCTCGAAGGCGCGCTCGACGATGGTGCTCATCTCGACGGACCTCGGCGAGTACACCCGCGACGACAGCGCCGGCGACACCGACACCCTTCCTTCCGTGCTCGCGGTGCCGGTCGACGGCACCGGCCCGGTCATCGTGGGGGCGCATCCGGTGGCCCCCGTACCGGGTGAGATGACGGGCTGGCGGCAGGGCCTCGACTGGCTGGCCGCTCGCTGCTCGGGCGAGAACGTGATCCTCGCCGGCGACCTCAACTCGACCCTCGACCACTACACCGGGCTGGCCGGCGGCTCCGACACCAGCGGCGGACTCGGCGGATGCCGGGACGCCGCCCGGGTGACCGGCAACGCCGCGGTCGGCACCTGGCCGGTGGAGCTGCCGACGCTGCTCGGCGCCCCGATCGACCACGTGATGGCGACGCCGAACTGGGAGGTCGCGGGCTTCCGGGTGATCACCTCGCTCGACGGTGCCGGCAGCGACCACCGTCCCGTCGTCGCGCGACTCCGTCCGGCGGAGTGACAATGGGGGATGGCCGATTCGTCTTCCGCCCCCGCTCCTCGCACGACCGCGAACCGCTCGGCGCTGCCGACGGACACCGCGTTCCGCGACTACATCTCGGGCGCCTGGGCCGACCGGCCGGATCTGACGCCGTCGCCCCGCGTCGCCGCCCCGTATGCGGCCGCCCGCCGCCTGCGCATCTCGGCCCAATACCCCGGGATGCGGCTGATCGTGCCGGCGGGGCCGGCCCGCGTCCGCTCGAACGACACCGATCATCCGTACCGCGCCCACTCGGCGTTCGCCTACCTCACCGGCTGGGGATCGGATGCCGTCCCCGACTCGGTTCTCGTCTTCGAGCCGTCCGACGAGGGCCACGAGGCCACGCTCTACTTCCTCGGGGCCGCCGGCCGCGACACGACCGAGTTCTACGCCAACGCCGCGATCGGCGAGTTCTGGACCGGCCCGCGCCCGTCGCTCGCGCACGTCGCCGCCGACCTGGGGCTGCCGACCCGTGACCTCGCGCAGTTGGAGGTCGTGTTCGACCTCGTCGACGCATCCACTCTCATCGTGCGCGACGCCGACTCCGCGCTGACCGACCAGGTCGACGGCCGCCGGCTTCTGGCCGCGGAACTCGATCCCGAGACGATGGATGTCGACAACCAGGCCGATTCGACCTTCGCGAGCGACCTCTCCGAACTGCGCTTCGTCAAGGACGACTGGGAGCTCGGCGAGCTGCGCGCCGCGATCGCCGCGACCAAGCGCGGGTTCGACGAGGTCATCGCCGAGCTGCCCACCGCGATCGCGACCGAACGCGGCGAGCGTGTCGTGGAGGGCACCTTCGACCGTCGCGCCCGCATCGATGGCAACACGGTCGGCTACGACACGATCGCGGCGAGCGGCCCGCACGCCTGCTACCTGCACTGGACCCGTAACGACGGACCCGTCGTGCCCGGCGACCTGCTGCTGATGGATGCCGGCGTCGAGCTCGACAGCCTGTACACCGCCGACATCACCCGCACCCTGCCGGTCGGCGGTCGCTTCACCGACATCCAGCGGAAGGTGTACGACGCGGTGCTCGAAGCCGCCGATGCCGCCCGCGCGATCGTCAAGCCCGGCATCCGGTTCCGCGAGATCCACGCCGAGGCGATGCGCGTCGTCGCCGAGAAGACCGCCGAGTGGGGCCTGCTGCCGGGCACCGCGGAGGACTCGCTCGACGGCGGCCAGTGGCACCGGCGCTACATGATCCACGGAACGTCGCACCACCTCGGCCTCGACGTGCACGACTGCGCGAAAGCCCGCCGCGAGCTCTACCTCGACGGTGTGCTCGAACCGGGCATGGTGTTCACGATCGAGCCGGGGCTCTACTTCCAGGCCGACGACCTCACCGTGCCCGAAGAGTACCGCGGCATCGGCGTGCGGATCGAGGACGACGTCGTCGTCACCGAGGACGGCTGCGACCTGCTCTCCGGCGGCATCCCGCGTACCGCGGATGCGGTGGAGGCATGGATGTCGTCGCTCAGCGCCTGAGCGCTACTCGGCGGGCTCAGGACGTGACAGCGCGTCCTGCGCCTTCGCGAGGTGCTCGCCCGCGACGAGCACCTGGTAGTTCGACGCGAGCACCTGGGTCTGCGAGTCGAAATCTCGGCTGCGGCGGGAGATGCCGTATGAGATCAGGCGGAAGAACATCCCGGCGACCGCGCCGATCAGCAGGGCCGCGATGAACAGACCCCAGTTGATCGGGTCGGTGAAGAACGTCAGCAACAGTCCGACGAAGAGACCGAACCAGGCACCGCTCAGCGCGCCCTCGAGGGCGGCGCGGTTCCACGACAGCTTCCGGGTCACCCGCTCGACGGTTTTGAGGTCGTTGCCGATGATCGACAGGTCGGCGACGGTGAAGTCGGCCTTCGCCAGGCGGTCGACGACGGCCTGCGCCTCCGGATAGGTCTCGTAGGTGCCGAGCACGTCGCCCTTCGGCACGCGCTGCGGGAAACCGGGGCCACTGCGGAAGGGTGTGCTCACGCGGTCAGTATCGCAGACCGGTCACGCGGTCGTCTGGGTTTCCGAGGTCGGTGCGGGGTCGACATCCTGCGCCTTCTGGTCGTCGCGGATGCCGAAGAACGAGACCACGCCGCCCGCGATGAGCAGCGCCGCCGTCACGATCACGGCCCGCTGGAAGCCTTCGAGGTCGAGCGCGCCGCCGACGATGATCCCGACCATCGCGGTGAGCACGAGACCCGCGACGCGCGCGACCGCGTTGTTGACCGCGGATGCCGTGCCGGCCCGGGTGTGGTCGACCGCGCCGAGGATTGCCGAGGTCAGCGGCGACACCGTGAGCGTCAGCCCGACGCCGAACACGACGACGGCGGGCAGCGCCTGCCACCAGTAGTTGAAGTCGGGCTCCGGCCGCACGAACAGATAGAGCAGCGTGCCGAGCCCGGCGACGATCGGCCCGACCGTCATGAACACCCGGGCGCCGAACCGGGCCGAGAGAGCGCCGACGCGCGACGAGAACAGGATCATCAGGATGGTGCTCGGCAGCGCCGCGAGTCCGGCCAGCGTCGCGACGAGACCGGCACCCTCCTGGAGGAAGACGCCGACCACCAGTCCGGTGAGCCCGAGCGCGCCGTAGATGAGAGCCGTCGCGAGGTTGCCCGCCCAGAAGTTGCGCACCGTGAACAGCTGCAGCGGCATGATCGGGTTCGGCGCGAACCGCTGTCGCACGAGGAAGCCGGCGAACGCGACGACGCCGAGTCCCATCGAGAGGTAGATCGCCGGGTGACCCCAGCCGAGGTTGCCCTGCTCGATGAGCGCGAAAACCGGGCCGCCGAGCCCGAGGGTGCAGAGCACCGCGCCGAGGTAGTCGATGTGCACGCCGGGGCGCACCTCGTCCTCCTGCCCGAGCCGCGCGAGCATGACGAGGGTGATCGCGATCGGCACGACGTTGATGAGGAACGCGAGCCGCCAGGAGAGCAGGTCGACGAACACCCCGCCGACGAGCGGGCCGATGATCATTGCGACGCTCGTCAGCCCGGTCCAGATGCCGATGGCCCGGCCGCGGGCCTTGCCGTCGAAGGTGCTCGTGATGAGCGCGAGCGACGACGGCACGAGCAGCGCACCGGCGACACCCTGCAGACCGCGGGCGAGGATGAGGAACAGCGGGTCGGGCGCCGCCGCGATCGCGATCGAGGCGACGCCGAAGAGCACGAGTCCGATGCGCAGGATGCGGATGCGGCCGAACGCGTCCGACAGCGACCCCGCGACGAGGATGAGCGACCCGAGGGTGATGAGGTAGGCGTCGACGGTCCACTGCTGGGTCGCGATCCCGCCCCCCAGTTCGTCGAGGATCGCCGGCAGCGCCACGTTCACGACCGTCCCGTCGAGGAACGCCACGAAGGATGCCAGTACGGCGATCGCGAGGACCATCTTCTCGACGCGGCTCATCCGCCCAGTCTGCCCGTCAGCGGTCGTGCCGCGCCGGAGGACTAACCTTTCAGAGTGAGCGCGACGCGGGTCTTCGTCGCCCGGTTGGCCGGGTGCTCCGTCTTCGACCCCGCGGGCGACAAGGTCGGCAAGGCCCGCGACGTCGTCGTCGTGTACCGCAAGACCCAGTCGCCGCGCGTCGTCGGGATCATCGTCGAGGTGCCCGGCAAGCGCCGGGTGTTCCTCTCTATCGGACGCGTCACGAGCATCGGCTCGGGGCAGATCATCACGACGGGTCTCATCAACCTCCGCCGCTTCGAGCAGCGCGGCGGCGAGGTGCGCGTCATCGCCGAGCTGCTCGGTCGCAAGGTCGAGATGCGTGACAAGTCCGGCGACGCGACGATCGAGGACGTCGCGATCGAGGAGACGGCTCCCGGCGAGTGGGAGGTCGGCGATCTCTTCCTGCGGCGCCCGCGTAGCGCCTCCCCGTTCTCCAAAGGCGCAACCACCTTCGCCACCTGGGAACAGGTGCGCGAGAACACCGCCCCCGGCGAGTCGCAGTCCGCCGAACAGCTGGTCGCGACGTACTCCGATCTGCTGCCCGCCGACCTCGCGAACACTCTGCTCGACTTGCCCGAGGGTCGCCGGCTCGAGGTCGCCGAGGAACTCTCCGACGACCGCCTCGCCGACGCCCTCGAGGAGATGCCCGAGCAGGCCCAGGTCGACCTGATCGCGCAGCTCGACGACGAGCGAGCCGCCGACGTGCTCGATCAGATGCAGCCCGACGACGCCGCCGACCTCATCGCGCAGCTCTCCGACGAGCGCGGCGAAGCGCTGCTCGACCTGATGGAGCCGGAGGAGGCCGACGACGTGCGCTTCCTCCTCGCCTACGGCGCCGACACCGCCGGCGGGCTCATGACGACCGAGCCGATCATCGTGTCGGCCGACGCCACCGTCGCCGAGGGGCTCGCGCTCATCCGCCGTCACGAACTCGCCCCCGCGCTCGGTGCCGCGATCTGCGTGACCCTCCCGCCCTTCGAGCCGCCGACCGGGCGCTTCCTCGGCATGGTGCACTTCCAGCGGATGCTGCGCTACCCGCCGCACGAGCGTCTGGGCACGTTGCTCGACACTTCGCTCGAGCCGGTGACCCCGAACACGAGCGCGGCTGAGGTCTCACGCATCCTCGCCTCGTACAACCTCGTCTCGCTGCCCGTCGTCGATGAGCAGCACCGTCTCGTCGGGGTGGTGACCATCGACGACGTCCTCGACTACCTCCTGCCGGACGACTGGCGAAGTACCTCCGACGAGCTGGAACCCGTGACCACCGGGACGGCTGCCATCCCCACCCGCACGACCACTGGAAGGAGGACGACTCATGGCCCGCGCCGAACGTCGTAACGACACCCGACTCGACCTCCCCAAGGGAGCGCGCCAGGCACTGCCCTTCGTGCCGCGGTTCCAGAGCCGCGACCGTTTCGGGCGCTTCACCGAGGGCATCGCGCGCGCGATGGGCACCCCGACGTTCCTGCTGCTGCTGTCGATCGTCGTCGTGGTCTGGATGCTGTACAACTCGTTCGCGCCCGAGCCGGTGCGTTTCGACTCGCAGGCTCTCGGCTTCACCGTCCTGACCCTCGTGCTCTCGCTGCAGGCGTCGTACGCCGCCCCGCTGCTGCTGCTGGCGCAGAACCGGCAGGATGATCGCGACCGCGTGCAGATCGAACAGGATCGGCAGCGGGCCGAGCGCAACCTCGCCGACACCGAGTACCTCGCCCGCGAGGTGGTCGCCCTGCGGCTCGCGATGAAGGATGTCGCGACGAAGGACTTCATCCGCGCCGAGCTCCGGTCCCTGCTCGAAGAGATCGACCGCGACGACACCGCCGCGCCGAAGCCCGCGCCGAAGAAATCCCGGTGAACGAGTCGGCCGTCCGGGCGGCCCTCGCCCGGGTCGCCGACCCCGAGATCCACCGCCCGATCACCGACCTCGACATGATCCGCGCGGTCACCGTCGAGGGCGGGGTGGCGACGGTCGACCTCGCGCTGACGATCGTCGGCTGCCCCGCGGCCGACACGATCGAAAGGGATGTCCGGGCCGCGGTGCTCGCGGTGCCCGGCGTGACCCGCCTCGACCTCACCGTCGGGGTGATGACGGTACCGGAACGCGAAGCCCTGGTCGCCCGGCTGCGCGGCGCGAAGGTGCAGCAGTTCGGACCGGGCACGCTCACCAAGATCTACGCCGTCACCAGCGGCAAGGGCGGCGTCGGCAAGTCGACGACAACCGCGAATCTCGCCGTCGCCCTCGCCGCGCGTGGGCTCACGGTCGGCCTGCTCGATGCGGATGTCTTCGGCTTCTCGATTCCCGGCATCCTGGGCATCCCTGCCGCGAAACCGACTCCCGTGGGCGACCTCATGATGCCGCCCGTCGCGCACGGCGTCGCGGTGATCTCGATCGGCATGTTCGTCGACGGCCAGACCGCGGTGTCGTGGCGTGGGCCGCTGCTGCACCGCACCATCCAGCAGTTCCTCACCGACGTCTGGTGGGGCGACCTCGACGTGCTGTTGCTCGACCTCCCCCCGGGAACCGGCGACGTCGCCATCTCGATCGGGCAGCTGCTGCCGCACTCGGAGGTGCTCGTCGTGACCACCCCGCAGCCCGCCGCCGCCGACGTCGCCGAGCGCTCGGGGCTCGTCGCCCGGCAAACCGGTCAGACCGTGATCGGCATCGTCGAGAACATGACGGGCGAACTCTTCGGCACCGGCGGCGGCGACGCCCTCGCCGCGCGGCTCGACGTGCCGGTGCTGGCCCGCATCCCGTTGTCGCGGCCGCTGCGCGAGGGAGGGGATGCCGGCGCCCCCGTCGTGCTCGCCGATCCGACCGACCCGGCCGCCGTCGCGATCCTCGCCCTCGCCGACACCCTGGCCGCCCGCGGCCGCAACCTCACGGCTCGGAAGCTGCCACTCTCGCCGCGCCGATCCATTCATCCGCGCCGGATGGCGCAAATCAACGATTCATCCGTGTCAGAGGGCACGGATCGACGCGACTGAACCGCTGCGAGCGACCCCGAGGGCGGTTTCGATACACCCGCACGGCGCGCGGGCACCCAACCCGCGACGAAGTGGGGTCAGACCGAGGGCGGGGGCATCGCCGACACCGGGGTGGCGGTGGGGGCGTCGACATCCTTCTTGCGCAGCGGGTAGCGGAAGAGCGGGATGTACGAGAGGGCCATGAGGGTCGCCGGCACGAGGCTGAACGACATCACGATGCCGAAGATGGCCGAGTTCGGCTGGGCTTCGACGGCGGTCGCCGCGGTCGACTCGAGGTACCCCGAGACCGCGAGGATCACGGCGAGGATCGTGGTGCCGAACGCGAGACCGGTGGTCTCACCCGCCGTCCACATCCCGCTGAACGACCCGCCGCGGCCGGGGCCGTTGGTGCGGGCATCATGGGCGATGACGTCGGGCAGCATCGACAGCGGCAGCGCCTGGATGCCGGCGTAGGAGATGCCGACGAGGCCGATCGGCACGACGATCCAGAGTCCGGGCACGACCAGGAGTCCGACGTTCGCGAGGGCGCCGACGAAGAAGATCGACGTGGCGATGACGTAGGCGCGCTCCTTGCCGATGCGGCGGGCGACGACACCCCAGAGCGGCGCGGCGACGATCGCCGGCAGGATGAGCGCGACGAACAGGATCGTCACGGCATCGGTGTCGCCGAGCACCCAGGTGGCGATGTACTGCGTGCCCGCCAGCATCCCGCCCGCGGCGAGCGCCTGCGTGAAGAACGTGCCGAGCAGCGTGCGGAACGGCTTGCTCGTGCGCAGCATCGTGAGCCCGCGCCGCGCCTGGGACGCGATCGAGTCGCGCGGCGGGGCGATCTCGGCGAAGGCGAGGGATGCCGGCGCCGCCGGAGCCACGGCCTTCCCCCGGGCCGCGCGCTCCACGGTCGAGGTGACGAGGATCGCGACGACGAAGATCGCGGCGGCGCCGATCGCCATGAACAGGTAGCCGCCGAAGTCGGTGCCGAAGATCTCCCTGCCCACCTCGCGCAGGGCCGGACCGCCGCCACCGTAGAGCAGGATGGCCGCCGTCAGCACGACGACGCGGGCGGAGAGCAGACGGGTGCGCGCGTCGTAGCCCGAGACGAGTTCCGCTGGGAGCACGTTGTAGGGCACCTGGAAGAACGAGAAGCCGGTCGCGGCGAGCAGGAACGCGACGAACACCCAGGCCGCGGCGAGCAGCGGCGTGGTGCCGATCGGGACGGCGAAGGTGAGCACGAAGAACACCGGCAGCACGAAGGCCGCCAGCCGCATGAGCCGACGGCGGGTGCCGCGGGCGGCGAACTCGCGGTCGCTGTAGGCGCCGACGATCGGGTCGATGATGATGTCCCACACCTTGGCGACGGTGACGACGGCACCGGCGAGCAGGGCCGGAATGGCCAGAGTGTCCGTCATGTAGAAGACGAGGACGAGGCCCGGCAAGGCGGCGAATCCGCTCGTGACGAACTCCCCCGTCGCATAGCGCGCGAGGATGCCGGCGCGGAGTTCGCGGGCGCGCGTGGGACGGGCAGCCACGTGTGTCACGTCCGCGATCCTATGCGGCGGAAGCGACGATCTCTCGCCCCCGACCGGGGTGTCTACCCCGGCGGGAGACCGTAGTTCTGCCGGAAGCTGTCGAACTCGTACTCCGTGCGGAACCGGCCCTTGTCGCGCAGCACGGCGATCACGTCCTTGAAGCGCGCCACCCCGTCGGGCTGCACGTCGACGTTGATGTTGAAGCCGTCGGCGACGTCGGTGTCGACCCAGTCGATGATCCGGTCGGCGATCTGCTCGGCGGTGCCGAAGATCGCGCGCTGACCGCGGGTCAGGTTGTGGTGCACGAGCTGCTTGACGGTGAAGTCGTTCTCCTTCGCCACCCCGCCGATGTCGCCGCGACGGTAGGCGATGACCTCGTCGTCGGCGGGGATCGTCTCGAACAGGTGGAACGGGAGCGGCTTGTCGGGATGCAGCTCCTCCACCGGGATGCCGATCTGCTTCGACAGGTTCGATACCAGGAACGGCAGCGACATCTGCTCGTCGACCTGGGCCTTGCGCGCGAGGGCATCTGCCTCGCTGTCGCCGACGACCGCGTACAGCCCGGGCAGCACGACGAGGTGGTCGGGGTTGCGGCCGAAGCCGGCCGCGAACTCCTTTGCCTTCGTGTAGAAGGCGCGGTCGTGATCGACGGTCGGCTGCGAGGTGAACATCACGTCGGCGTACTTCGCGCCGAACTCGCAGCTCTGCGCCGAGACGCCGGCCTGGAAGCGCACCGGCAGCTCGCCGTCGTAGCGACCTTGCAGCTGCATGATGCCCGACGTCTGGTAATGCTTCCCGGTGTAGTCGACGTGGTTCGCGAGCGTCTGATCGATGTAGACGTCGTTCACCTTGTCGGCGACGATCGCCTCCTTCGGCAGCGAGTTCCAGTACGCGACGACGATCTCGACGAACTCGGCGGCCCGCTCGTACCGGGTCGCCCGGTCGAGTTTCTCGGCGAGCGGCACGCCGAGGGCCTGCAGCGCCTCGTTCTCCTGACTGGTGACGATGTTCCAGCCGGCCCGGCCCTTGCTGACCTGCTGCAGCGTCGCGATCATCCGCGCCACGTTGTAGGGGTGACCGGTGAGCGAGGATGCCGTGGCGATCAGGCCGAGATGCTTCGTCTCCCGCGCGATCGCCGCGAGCAGCACGGCCGGCTCCAGGCCACGGCGCGGCTTGCGGAGGAAGCTGGAGCCGAGCACGGCGTAGGTGTCGGGCAGGAAGACCGCGTCGAACTTCGCGTCCTCCGCAAGCTGGGCGAGCATGATCTGGTGGTCGATGTCGTCGACCAGCGTCGACGGGTCGTCGAACGACTTCCAGCCGGCGTCGTGCCGGCCGGAGGTGTGGAAGATCATGTTCAAGCGGATCTGCTTGGCCATCTGAATCCATTTCGAGTTCGGGTGCCCGCCGGGGCGACCGGATGCTCAGCCCGCTGCGGGGGACGGCTCGACGAGCCGGGCGAGGAGTTCGGTGAGCAACCGCTCCGCCAGCGGTGGCGGGGTCGCTTCGATGATAGCGAGCAGCGGGGCGAGGGAGTCCGGCAGCGCTCCCCCGGCCCCGATCCCGAACGAGCCGAGGATCGCCGCCGCGGTGTCGGAGTCGAGCGGCGCGGTGAGCGGAGGCAGCCCGCCCAGCAGGGGCGAGGCGTCGACGTGCGGAATGCCGCGTACGGCATCCGCTGCGGCCGTCAGCACCCCGAGCAGCTCGGGAAGCACGCTCTCGGTCACCGGGGTGATCGTGAGGTGCGTCGTCGGCGGGAGTCCGGCGGCCGCGGGCTGCAGCTGCAGGAGGAAGCCGAGCCCGCGCGCGGCGTCGGCCCAGTGGTGCGGGTCGACCTGCCGCTCAGGTTCGACGGCCGGGTCGGCGGCGACGGCGAGCAGCGGGCCGACCGGGGCGCCGAGCACGCGGAGCCCCTCGATGCCGGCGATCGTCGCGAGGACCGCCCCGGTGGAACGGCGGGTCGAGTCGGCGAGCCGCTGGAACCCGGGGATGCCGAGCGCGTGCGTGATCGCCCAGGCGGCGGCAAGGGGTCCGGCCGACTTCGAGCCGAGGATCGTCGGGTTCACCACCGGGTAGCCCGGCCAGCGCGTCGTCGCGAAGTACTGCAGGCGCTGACGGTCGCGGCCGCGCTGCAGCAGCACCGACACCCCCTTCGGCGCGTAGCCGTACTTGTGGAGGTCGGCGCTGATGCTCGTGACCCCCGGCACCGCGAAGTCCCAGGCCGGCAGTCCCGGCCAGAACGGCAGCACGAGCCCGCCGATGCAGGCGTCGACGTGCACCGGGATGCCGCGGGCGCTCGCCAGCTCGGCGACCGCCACGACGGGGTCGAGCACCGCGACCGGGTACGACGGGGCGGAGACGACGACGAGCGCGACATCATCCCCGAGACGCGACTCGATGTCGGCGACGGCGACCTCGCCCGACTCGGAGACCGGCACGAGGTCGAGCGTCACCCCGAAGTAGTGCGCCGCCTTCTGGAACGCCGCGTGCGCCGTGACCGGCATGACGAGACGGGGCGTTCCGGAGTGGGTCAGGAGCCAGGCATCCCGGGCCGTCTTCACGGCGAGCAGGCAGGACTCGGTGCCGCCGGTCGTGACGGTACCGACCACGTCATCTTCGCCGTGCAGCAGCTCGCGCACGAAGCGGAGCAGGTCGCGCTCGAGCGCGGCGACCGAGCCGAACGTCGTCGGGTCGAGCCCGTTGACCGGCTGCATGAGCTTCGCAGCGTCGGCGGCGAGCTCGTCGAGTTCGGCGAGTCCCGGGTCGTAGACGTAGGACAGCACGTGCCCGCCGTGGGTCGGGGCGTCCCGCGTGCGCAGCTCGGTCAGACGGGCGAGGATGTCGGCTGGCTGCTGTTCGAAGGTCACAGCGCAACTCCCGTCGGCGGGGCCGGGGTGTCGCGCACCAGCGCGTCGATGTCTGCCTTGCGCAGCGGGTATCGCGCGAGGGAGATCAGGCTGAGGAACATCAGCACCGCCGGGATGACGCTGAACGCGAGGATGATGCCGACGATCGCGCTCTCAGGCTGGGTGACGACCTGGTCGCCCTCGGTGGCGATGAAGCCGGTGAGAGCGAGCACGATCGACAGGATCGTGCCGCCGAAGGCGAGACCCGCGGTCTCCCCCGCCGTCCACACCCCGCTGAACGTGCCGGCTCGACCGGGACCGTTCTCCTGGGCGTCGTGCGCGACGGTGTCGGGCAGCATCGCGAGCGGCAGCGACTGCAGGCCCGCGTACGCGGCCCCGGCGATCGCGATCGGCGCGAAGATCCACGACCCGGGGAACCAGATGAGCAGGGTCATCGACAGCGCGGCGACGCCGAAGATCACCGAGGCGATCCGGAACGCCCGCTCCTTGCCGATCCGGCGCGACACGACCGACCAGAGCGGGGTCACCAGGATCGCCGGCGCGATGAGCGAGAGGAACACGAAGATCGTGCCGTCGAGGTGCAGCACGTCGAAGGCGATATAGGCGACGCCGGCGAGCATGAGCCCGATCGCGAGCGCCTGCACGACGAAGGTGAAGAGCAGCGCACGGTAGGGCTGGCTGTCGCGCACCGCCGACCACCCGCGGCGGAAGTGCATCCCGAGCCCGGTCTTCGGGGCCTCCAGACCCTCGATCGGCGCGGATCCGGGCGCGTGCGGGACGTTCGTCGCGCGGGCGCTCGACTCGACGGTCGAGGTGATGAGGAACGCGAGGAGGAACACCGCCCCGGCGGCCGCGGCCATGATCAGGTAGCCCTGGTACTCGCTCGCCCCGAGCGCGACCAGCTCGGGCGCACCGCCACCGAAGGCGAGGATCGCCAGGGTGAGCACGATGACGCGCGCCGAGAGCAGGCGGGTGCGGTCGTCGTAGTTGTCGACCAGTTCCGCGGGCAGGGCGATGTAGGGCACCTGGAACAGCGAGAACGCCGTCGCCGCGAGCAGGAAGCCGACGAGCACCCAGGCGGCCGAGAGCACCTCCGGGAGTCCGGGCGGAACGGCGAAGGTGAACACGAAGAAGATCGGCAGCGTCACGGCGCCGATCACCATGAACCGGCGGCGGGCGCCGGTGCGGGCGAGGCTGCGGTCGCTGCGAGCGCCGATCCAGGGGTCGATGACGACGTCCCAGATCTTCGACACCGTGAAGGCCGCCCCCGCGAACGCCGGGTTCACCCCGAGCGTGTTGGTCATGTAGATCAGCAGCACCAGGCCGGGGAGGGTTCCGAATCCCCCGGTACCCACCGAGCCGATCGCGTAGCGGACGACGATGGAACGACGCAGCGCGGATGCCCCCATGCAGCAAATCGTAGGCGGAAAGTAGAGTGCACTCATGTCAGGATCGCCGGTCGACCGGCCCACAGCGCAACAGCTCACCCGAGACCTCACCGCCACGTCGAAGAACACGGTGGCGGTCATCGCACCGTTCACCGGAGAGTCGTTCCACGACCTGCCGCAGAGCAGCGTCGCCGACGTCGAGGCCGCCGCCGAAGCCGCCCGCGATGCCCAGAGGGACTGGTGGACCGCCGGCTTCGCCCATCGCCGATCGGTGCTGCTGCGCGCGCACGACCTGCTGCTCGAACGCCGGGAGGCCCTGCTCGATGCCGTGCAGACCGAGACCGGCAAGACGCGCGGCCAGGCCTTCGAGGAGGTCTTCCAGTCGGCGAGCGCGACCCGGTACGCGGCCCTCGCCGCCCGCCGCACCCTGAAGCCGCAGCGGCGCCGGGGCGGCATCCCAACGGTGGTGCGCACGCGCGTGCTCTTCCAGCCGAAAGGTCTCATCGGCGTCATCACGCCGTGGAACTACCCGCTGTCGCTCGCGGTCATGGACATCGCGCCCGCTCTGGCCGCCGGCAACGGCGTCGTGCAGAAGGCCGACGACCAGGCGGCGGTCAGCATCCTGATGGCGCGGGCTGCGTTCGTGGATGCCGGCGTGCCCGCGTCGCTCTGGGGCGTCGTCTGCGGTCCGGGCGCCGAGATCGGCAACGCCGTCGTCGATGTCGCCGACTACGCGTGCTTCACGGGTTCCACGAACACCGGCAAGGTCGTCGCCGCCCGCGCCGCCGAGAAGCTGCACGCCGCGTCGCTCGAACTCGGGGGCAAGAACCCGATGATCGTGCTCGACGACGTCGACCCCGAGAAGGCCGCCGCCGACGCGGCATCCGGTGCCTTCTCGGCCTCCGGCCAGCTGTGCGTCTCGATGGAGCGCATCTACGTCGAGGCAGGTGTCGCGGACGCCTTCCTGACCGCGTTCGCCGCCCGCACGTCCTCGCTCCGGCTCGGCCCGGCCTTCGACTACTCGACCGACGGCGGCTCACTCGCCACGAAGGCGCAGTTCGACCGGGTGAGCGCCCACATCGAGGATGCCGTCGCGAAAGGCGCCACGGTGCTCGCGGGCGGCAAGCCCCGGCCCGACCTCGGCCCGTACTTCATCGAGCCGACCGTGCTCACGAACGTGACGAGCGCGATGAAGTGCGACCGCGAGGAGACCTTCGGCGCCCTCGTCGCCGTGCACGTCGTCGCCTCGGCCGACGAGGCGATCGCCCTCGCGAACGACTCCGACTACGGACTCAACGCGTCGGTACTGAGCGGCTCCAAGCGCCGCGGGCTCGCTGTCGCCGCGCAGGTGCAGGCCGGATCGGTCAACGTGAACGAGGGCTATCGGGCGTCGTTCTCATCGGTTGACGCCCCGATGGGCGGCCTGAAGATGTCCGGCCTCGGCCGGCGCAACGGGCCGGAGGGCATCCTGCGCTTCGCCGAGTCGCGCACGATCTCGAACGCCACCGGACTGCTGCAGCTGCCGCGCACGGGAGCCGAGTGGCAGAAGCTGGTCGGTCCGATGCTGCTGATGCTGCGCGTGCTGAAAGGCGTGCGTCGCCGCTAGGTCGCTTCGCCGTCGAAGGGGGCCGGGCGTCCTTTTCCGAGCTTCCGCTGACGCTGTTCGTAGGCCGACTCGCGGGAGCCCCGGGCGGGGGCTGCAACATCGGCCGACTTCGGCTTGCTCGGCGGCACGACCTCGTCGACAAGGGCGTCGCGGATGATGCGCCGCGGGTCGTACTGCCGGGGATCGAGCTTCCGCCAGTCCACCTCGTCGAACTCGGGGCCCATCTCCTCGCGCATGCGCTCGCGGGCGCCGTCGGCGAAACCGCGGAGGGTCTTCACCAGCCGAGCCAGTTGGGCGGCGTATCCGGGCAGGCGGTCGGGACCGATCAGGAAGACCGCGATCACGAGGATGATCAGCAGCTTGTCGAAGGTCAGTCCGGGGGACACGACACCACGATAGCCGCGCTCCCCGGATGGAGGCCGGGCCCCGGATACTCTCGACGGGTGGCTGACAAGGAGACGAGCTGGCGATTCGCCGAGGAGTTCGTCGCCGAACCCGAGGCGATCGCCTTGGCCCGCCAGCATTCGAGGGAGCTGGGCATCGACGCCGTCACCCCGGCGATGGGGGCGCAGCTGGCCGTTCTCGCCGCCGCAGGGTCGAGTCGCTCGATTCTCGAGATCGGCACCGGTGCCGGCGTCAGCGGGCTGTGGCTGCTGCGCGGCGCCCCACTCGCGGTGCTGTCGAGCATCGACGTCGAGTTCGAGCACCAGCAGGTCGCGCGCACGGCGTTCGCCGATGCGGACGTGCCGGCCAACCGCATCCGGCTGATCACCGGCACCGCATCGGCCGTGCTGCCGAAGATGAACGACGGCGCCTACGACCTCGTGTTCATCGACGCCGACCCGGAATCGCTGCTGGACTACGTCGAGCATGGACTCCGCATCGCCCGGCGCGGCGGGATCGTCGTCGTCGCCCACGCCCTGTGGCGCGGACGGGTCGCCGATCCCGCCGCGCGCGACGACACCGTCGCCGATCACCGGGCGTTGCTCGCCACGATCGCCGACTCCTCCGCCGTCGCCGCCGCGCTCAGCACCGCGGGCGACGGGCTGCTGCAGCTGGTCAAGCTCGGCGACTGAGGTCCCGCCACACGCCTGCGACGCTACGCGACCATCGAGGGGCTACGCCGCCGGATTCACCACTCCGCCGAGGGCTTCGTAGAGTTCCTTCGCCTCGGCGTCGTTCACCGACACCACGAGACGGCCGCCACCCTCGAGCGGAACCCGCACGATGATGAGACGTCCTTCCTTGACGGCCTCCATCGGCCCATCAACAGTCCGCGGCTTCATCGCAGCCATGAGTTTCTCCTTTTCGGATGCCCTGAAGTCTCCATTATCCCGCATTCCGCGGACTCCCGAAAACCGCCGGTTCGATCCGGAGTCGCCGTTCAGGCTCCCGTGGTGGCTCGTTCACGTCGTCGGCTCGGGATCACGGCGGGGTCCAGTCGTAGACGTCGGCGCGCCAGAGGCCGTACGTCCAGAGCACCTGACCGGCGATCCCCGCGGCGAGCAGCGCGCCGCGCCAGACCGGCGAACGCGGCACCGCGAGCGCGCCGAGGGCGGGCGCGAGCGGCACGAGGAGCCGGAACACGCTCGACTGCGGGAAGAAGACGGCCAGCAGGTAGAGCGCGTACGCGAGCAACCAGAAGCGAAGGTCGGGGCCGAGCCGCTTCGCCCACGGGCTCAGCAGGAATCCCGCGAAGCCGCCGGCCAGGGCCACCACCGACGCCACGGCCGCGACGAGACCCCACGGCTCAGGCAGCGACCACCAGTCGCCGAACCAGAACTCGCCCCCTTGCACCCACGGTGCGAACGGGATGAGGTCACCCGGCCCGAGAAAGCCCTCCCGCCACGCCAGCTCGGTGTCGGTGTAGGCGGCGGGGTCTCCCGTCACCGCCCAGGCGATGAGCAGCCAGGCGAGACCGCTCAGCGCGCTGAACAACCCGACGAGCACGACCGCGATCCGCTCGCACGGCGGGAACGGGTCGCGCGCCCGGGTGGCGAACCGGTGGATGAGGTGCAGCAGGAGCGCGAGGGCGAAGGCGAGGCCGCTCGGGCGGGTGAGCGACATGACGAGCACGACCGGCACGAGCAGCGCGTACCGCCGGTCGACGAGCAGCAGCAGCGCGAGGAACAGCAGGAAGAGGTGCATCGACTCCGCGTACGAGACCTGCAGGATCGTCGACAGCGGGGCGAAGCAGAACAGCGCGGTCGCGAAGAGGGCTGACCCCGGAGGCAGGAACCGCGCCATGAGCCGGAAGAAGACCAGGGCGGCACCCCCGGCGAAGGCGATCGACACGAACGGCGCGACGACGCCGAACGGGATGCCGAACACCGTGAGCAGCCGCAGCAGGAACGGGTAGGCGGGCATGAAGGCCCAGGCGTTCTCCGACGCGGTGCCGTCGGCATCCCTCGGGATCTCGACGGGGTAGCCCGCCGCGTTGATGTAGCCGTACCACTGACCGTCCCAGATGTTCGCGAACTCGAAGAACCCGGGTTGCACCCCGGTGCGGTCGCTCTGCAGCTGCAGGCTCGCGACGACGAGGAAGATCGTGGTGGTGACGACGCGGCTGGCGGCGAAGACCAGGAGGACCCGGGTCGCCCAGTGGCTCAGGATCCCGACAGCCACGCCCGCAGGCCCCGCTCGCAGCGCTCGATCTGCTGCACTGGCACGCGCTCGTCGTCGGCGTGCGCGAGCGACGGGTCACCCGGACCGTAGTTGACCGCGGGGATGCCGAGGGCCGCGAAGCGGGCGACATCCGTCCAGCCGTACTTGGGTCGCGCCTCTCCGCCGACGGCCGCGAGGAAGTCGAGCGCGAGCGGATCGGTGAGCCCCGGCCGCGCGCCTTCGGCGACATCGGTGACCTCGACCTCGAAGCCGGCGAACACGTCGCGCACGTGGCGTTCGGCGAGGTCGGCATCCCGATCGGGCGCGAAGCGGTAGTTGACCTCGACGACGCACTCGTCGGGGATCACGTTGCCCGCGACCCCGCCGCGGATGCCGACGGCGTTGAGTCCCTCGCGGTAGACGAGGCCGTCGACCTCGGCCTGACGCGGCTCGTAGGCGACGAGCGCCTGCAGCACCGGGGTGATCGCGTGGATCGCGTTCTCGCCCATCCAGGCCCGCGCCGAGTGGGCGCGCGTGCCGGTGACCCGCACGTCGGCGCGGAGGGTGCCGTTGCAGCCGCCCTCGACCTCGCCGCCGGTCGGCTCGCAGAGGATCGCGAAGTCGGCGTCCAGCACCGCGGGGGTGTTGCGGGCGATCCGGCCGAGGCCGTTGAGCTCGCTCGACACCTCCTCGTGGTCGTAGAAGACCCAGGTGACGTCGACGGCCGGATCCGGCACGGTCGCGGCGAGGGCGAGCATGACCGCGCAGCCGCCCTTCATGTCGACGGTGCCGCGGCCCCAGAGGACGTCACCCTCGAGACGGGACGGCAGGTTGTCGTTCACCGGCACGGTGTCGAGGTGGCCGGCGATGACGACGCGGCGCTCGCGGCCGAGGCTCGTGCGCGCGATGACGGCGTCGGCATCCCGGGTCACGGTCAGATGCGGGTACGCCCGCAGCGCCTGCTCGACGGCGTCGGCGATGGCCGTCTCGTTCGCCGAGACCGACTCGATTTCGACGAGCTGCCGGGTGAGGTCGACGACGGACGCGGTCAGATCGAGAGGCACTCCCCCAAGATAGCCACGGATAACCTGGACCCATGACTTCTGTGTGGGGCCACGGGCTCGCCACGATCGCCGACGACGGGACGGTGCTCGACACCTGGTACCCGGCGCCCTCCACCACGGAGCCGGCCGATCACGAGTTGCCTGCCGCGCTCGCCCCGCACCTCGGACCGGACGAGCGCCGCGAGGTGCGCGTCGAGCACGTCGTGCTCGGCATCGACCTGGATGCCGCCCCCGATTCGACGACGGACGCCTACCTGCGCTTGCACGCGCTCTCCCACCTGCTGGTTCGGCCGAACGAGCTCAACCTCGACGGGATCTTCGCCCACCTGCCGCTCGTCGCTTGGACGACGGCCGGCCCGATGCTGCCGGAGGCGTTCGATCGGCTGCGTCCCGGGCTGCAGCGCGCCGGCATCTCGTCGCTCGGCGTCGACCGGTTCCCGCGCCTCGTCGACTACCTGACGCCGTCGCGCGTGCGCATCGCCGACCCCGCCCGCGTGCGGCTCGGCGCCCACCTCTCCCCCGGCACGACCGTCATGCATGAGGGCTTCGTCAATTTCAACGCCGGCACGCTCGGCGCCTCGATGGTCGAGGGCCGCATCTCGCAGGGCGTCGTCGTCGGGGACGGGTCCGACATCGGCGGCGGGGCGTCGATCATGGGCACGCTCTCCGGCGGCGGCACGCACCGGGTGTCGATCGGCGAACGGTCGCTGCTGGGTGCCAACTCCGGCATCGGCATCTCGCTGGGCGACGACTGCGTCGTCGAGGCGGGACTCTACGTCACCGCGGGCACGAAACTCGCCCTGCTCGTTCCGGGCGACGAGCCGCGCACGATCAAGGCGGGTGATCTGAGCGGCGCGTCCGGCATCCTCTATCGTCGCAACTCGGCGACCGGAGCCGTCGAGGCGCTGCCGCGCGCGGGGCACGGCGTCACCCTCAACGAGGCCTTGCACGCCTGATGGCCGTCGACAGCGCCTCCTGGCATCTTCACGATGCGACGACGTGGGAGCGCGCGGCCACGCACATCGCCCTGTTCTGGGCCCACCTCGTGGAAGCCGGGCACCTGACCCCGGCCGCCCGAGAGGCCGACGGACTCGAGGGTACTCTCGATCGCACCCGCACCCCGAGCGAACTGCGCGGCGAGCTAAGCGACGACCGGCTCGTCGCCGAGGACTTCGACCCGGCCGCGCAGCCCGTGCTCGCGAAAACCTCCGACTACCTCGGCGACCTCGGCTACGAGCTCGACCGGCATCCGGCGATCCGCCCGAACTACAACATCGTCGACACCTGGGACAACGTCGCCTGGGCCGAACGCCGCCAGCGCGGCGACTGATCACTTGCGGAGCTGCGACTGCTCCCGGATCATGCGGGCGATGTCGCTGCGCAGTGAGACGAAATCGGGGTCTTCGCGAGTGGCGACCTGGTCGCGCGGACGCGGCAGGTCGACCTCGAGCTTCGCGACGATCGTCGACGGCGATTTCGACAGCACGAGAACCTGGTCGGCGAGGTAGACGCTCTCGTCGATGTCGTGCGTGACGAACAGGATCGTCATGCCGAAGCGGTCGCGCACCTCGAGCATGAGATCCTCGAGCTCCGCCCGGGTCTGCGCGTCGACCGAGGCGAACGGCTCGTCCATCAGCAGGATCTTCGGCCGGTAGGCGAGCGCCCGGGCGATGGCGACGCGCTGCTGCATGCCGCCGGAGAGCTGCCACGGGTACTTGTCGGCCGAACCGGCCAGGCCGACGGCATCCAGAACGTCCTGGATGCGCTCCTGCCGCTCGGTCTTCTCCATCGACCGCGGCAGCACGAACGCGATGTTGCCCGCGACGGTGCGCCACGGGAACAGCGAGCGGCTGTAGTCCTGGAAGACGAGGGCGAGGTCGCGCGGCACGCCGTCGACCGGCGCGCCCTCGAGCAGCACGGTGCCGCGGCTCGGCTTCATGAGCCCGGAGAGGCAGCGCAGCATCGTCGTCTTGCCGCAGCCGGACGGTCCGACGATGGACACGAACGCGCCCTCGGGAACGATGAAGTCGAGTTTCCCGATCGCCTCGTGACGGTTCTTGCCCTCGTAGACGTGGCCGAGGTCTTCGACTGGATGCGCTGAAGCCGGTGCGTCTCCGGGACCTCGACGCCGACCAAGTCGATGTCGGAGTTGGTGACGAGTCGCAGCGCGGCCTTCCGCTCGATCGTCGTCAGGGTCAGCCCCGGGGCGTCGGTGCGCGCGAGGAACACCTTCACCTCGCCGTCGGCGACGTCCCGCGCGAAGATCGCGACGAACTCAGAGTGCGCGACGTTGCCGATCCAGCGCTTGCGGCCGTCGAGGATCCAGCGGTCGCCGTCGCGCCGGGCCGTCGTCGCGAGTCCGCGCGCGATGTCGGAACCGTGGTCGGGTTCCGTGAGCGCGAATGCCCCGGTCATCCGGAACGACACGATGTCGGCATCCCAGGCGGTCACCTGCGCCTCGCTGCCGCCCTGCCGCACCAGCTCGCGGAACATCGCGGTCTGCCCGTGGAAGAGCATGCCGGTGCCGACGTCGGTGCGCGAGAACTCGAAGTTGCGGAACCCGCGATACAGCTCGCGCACGTTCCCGTCGGCGTCGAGCAGCTCGGGATCGTCGACGAGTCGCAGGTCGCGCAGCGGCTCACGCAGGTGCAGCGGCGACGCGGCGCGCTCCCAGTGGTCGGCCAGCACGGGACGCAACTGCGTGTCGAGCAGCTCGCGCAGGCTCGCCAGTTTCGCGAGCTCGGGCGCCGTCAGCAGCTCCGCGAACCCGTAGAGGTCGGAGACCGGGTAGAGCGTCATAGGCCGAGCAGGCGCGCCGCGTTCGCCTTGAGGATCTTCGGGATGACGGCATCCTTCAGTTCGAGCTTCGCGAAGTCGTCGAGCCAGCGCTCCGGGGTGAGCGCCGGGAAGTCGGAGCCGAACAGCACTTTGTCCTGCAGGATGCTGCCGGCCTGCCGCACGAGCGCCGGCGAGAAGTACTTCGGCGACCAGCCGGAGAGGTCGATATAGACGTTCGCCTTGTGCGCGGCCATCGACAGCGCCTCGTCCTGCCAGGGCACCGACGGGTGGGCGAGGATGATCGTCAACCCCGGATGGTCGGCCGCGACGTCGTCGAGCAGCATCGGGTTGGAGTACCGGATCTTCAGCCCGTACCCGCCGGGCAGCCCCGCCCCGACGCCGGTCTGCCCGGTGTGCACGACGATCGGCACGCCGAGCTCGTCGATCGCCGCCCAGAGCGGGGCGAACTCCTCCGCCGACGGATCGAACCCCTGCACGGTCGGGTGGAACTTGAACCCACGCACCCCGTTCTCGGCGACCAGCAGCCGGGCGAGGTCGATCGCGGCGGGTCCGGTGCGCGGGTCGACGCTGCCGAACGGGATGAGCACGTCGGGATGCCGCGCCGCACCCTCGGCGATCTCCGCGCTGCTGTTCGGGACGTGGTCGAACATCGTGCGGGCGTCGACCGTGAAGACGACGGCGGCCATGTTCAGTCCGCGGTAGTACGCCGCCAGCTCGTCGATGTCGAGATCGCGCGGCGCATGCCCGAAGTAGGCGTCCATCGCCGCGAGCAGGTCGTCGGGCAACGAGCGGCGACCGGTCGAGTCGGACTGCACGTGCACGTGGGTGTCGATCGCTCGTAGCGACGCCACGTCGATCGCGGGTTCGTAGCGGGTCACGGTGAGACTCCCTCGGCGACGGTGCGGGCACGGACGACGGCGAGGTCGACCTTCCCGGTGGGGCTGCGCTCGAGGTCCTTCACGACGAGCACGCGCCGCGGCTTCTTGTAACCCGCCAGATGGATGCCGACGTGCTCGGCGAGGGCGGAGACATCCACCTTCGCGGGGTCGGGCGACGCGACGATCGCGGCGACGACCTCACCCCAGCGCGCGTCCGGGATGCCGAACACGACGGCGTCGTCGACACCGGGGAAGCTCAGCAGCGTCTCCTCCACCTCGGCGGGGTAGATCTTCTCGCCGCCCGAGTTCACGACCGAGGCGCCGCGGCCGAGCAGCTCGATGAACCCGTCGTCCTCCACCCGCACCAGGTCGCCCGGGATGATGTGGCGCTTGCCGCGGATCTCGACGAAGTTCGCCGCGGTCTTCTCCGGGTCCTTATAGTAGCCGCGCGGCATCCCGCCGGTGAAGGCGATCTTGCCGACCGCGCCCACGGTGTCCTGCACCTCCTCGAGCGCTTCGTCGAGCACGACGGTGCCCGGCGTCATCTGGAACCGCGACGGCAGGTCGGCCGCCGACCGGGTGATGCCGAGCCCGACGGCGCCGCCCTCGGTCGAGGCGAGGATGTCGGTGATCACGAGGTTCGGCGCGAGCGCGTGCAGGCGCTCCTTCGTGGAATCGCTGAAGCGCATGCCGGCGGAGAGCATCGAGCGCAGCTCGGGCAGCTCGGTGATGCCGAGTTCCTCCGCCGCCTCGACGAGCGGGATGGCGATCGCATCGCCGGCGACCGCGACCCGGGTGACGTGTTCGTCGAGGATCGCGCGGATCGCGGCGCGAGCGTCGAAGCGCGGCGTCGGCAGCACGACGACGGAACCGCCGAGCAGCAGCCCGTTGATCACCGAGGTGAGGGCGGTGCCGTGCATGTACGGCGACAGCGCGAGGGTGACGATACGCGGGTTGCCGGTGTCGGTCGCCATCCGCACGACATCCTCCGCCGTCTCGGGCAACGGCAGGCCGGCCGCCACGTAGGCGTTGTAGGTCTGCATCTCGAGCATCTGCGAGACCCCCCACATGGCCGCCTTCGGCTGCCCGGTGGTGCCGCCCGTGTAGATGAAGAACTCGCCGTCGACGGCATCCTCGTGCGGACGCGGATCGCGGTCGGCGACCGCCGCGAAGTCGAGCGCTCCGGGCAGCAGGGGCGCGTCGACATCCTGCACCTGCACGAGTGCGATCGGCCGGCCGAGCATCTCGACCGCCTCGGCCGCGTTCTGCGCCAGGCTCGCCCCGTAGACCAGCACGATCGAGTCGGAGTCGTCGAGCAGCGCCGCCACCTCGCGCGGCCGGTAGCGGTAGTTGAGCGGCACCGGCACGACGCCGACCCGGATGCAGCCGGCAAACGCGATCAGCCACTCAGGACGGTTGTGCAGCAGGATCGACACCTTGTCGTCACGCGCCACTTCGTGCTCGGCCAGCAGCGCGGCGAAACGCGCCGCAGCGTCGTCGAACTCGGCGTTGCTGAGCGTGCCCTCCCCGACGGTCACGATCGCCGAGCGGTCGGGGGCCTCGAGCGCGATGCGGTGCCAGAGGTCGGCGTAGTGACCCTGCACGCTCAGTCCATCGGGGCGAAGGTCGGGCCGGAGGGCTGCGCCGACGCGGCGAGCTCGGCATCCCAGACATCCGCGATGCCGTCGGCGGTCCAGCCGCCCTCGGCGTCCCGGGTCGTCAGCGCCGAGGGGTGCGCGTAGAGCGTCAGCCGGTCGCCGCCGAGGCCGATCGCCTGGCCGGTGACCCCGGCGGAGCGCTCGGAGGCGAGCCAGACGATGAGCGGGGCGACGTCGTCGGGCGAGCCGAGCGCGTGCTCCTGCCGGATGACGCGGGGCAGCGGCTCCCCCGCCTGGAACTTCTCCCAGGCGTCGGCGTAGATCGGCATCGTGCCGGTCATCGCGGTCATGGCGGTCGGGATGACGGCGTTCACCGTCACCTCGGCGCGGGCCAGCTCCAGCGACAGCGTGCGCGCCATGGCGACGAGTCCGGCCTTCGCCGCGGCGTAGTTCGTCTGCCCGAAGCTGCCGAACTGGCCGGCGGGCGAGCCGATCAGGATGATGCGGCCGGGGTGTCCGGCTTCGCGGAAGTGGACGGCCGCGGCCCGGGCGCACGTGAACGATCCGCGGAGGTGGGTCTCGATGACGAGGTCGAAGTCCTCATCCGTCATCTTCCACGACACGCGGTCGCGCAGCACGCCCGCGTTGGCGACCATGGCGTCGAGACGGCCGAACTCGCTCACCGCGGTGGCGACGAGCTGCTCGGCCGTCTCCGCCGGACCGACCGGAGCGACCACCACAGCGGCCCGGCCCCCCGACTCCGCCACGAGGCGCGCGGTCTCGTCCGCCGCCTCGGCGTCCACATCGTTCACGACGACGGCCGCACCTGCGCTCGCGAGGGCCCGCGCGTAGGAGCGGCCGAGGCCGCGTCCGCTGCCGGTGACGACGACGACCCGACCGCTGAGGTCGATCCCGCTCATCGGTAGTACCGCAGCACCATGTCAGCGACGCAGGCCGGCTTCGTGCCGCCCTCGATCTCGAAGGTGACGCGCGGGGCCACCTGGTAGCCGCCGGCGACCTCCTCGACGGCGAGCACCTCGCCGTGCACGCGGATGCGCGAGCCGACCGGGACCGGGGCCGGGAAGCGCAGCCGGTCGAGTCCGTAGTTGATGCCCACGCCGATGCCGGTGACGTCGAACACCTCGGCCATGAGGGGCACCACGAGGCTCAGCGTGAAGTAGCCGTGCACGATCGTCGTGCCGAACGGCGTGCCCGCGGCGAACGCGGGATCCAGGTGGATCGGGTTGTGGTCACCCGAGAGATCGGCGAACCCCGTGACCTCGGCCTGGGTGATCTCGCGCCAGGAGGAGGGGCCGAACGTGCGACCCACGATTCCGGGGAGCTCGTCGATCGGGGTGGTCAGGATACCCTCAGGATCCGAGGTCATGCGTCAACTCCTCTAGCGCCATTGCCATGCGATGATGATTCAGGTTACCTGAAACAATAGCGGCGGTCGAGAGGAACTCGCGGATGACCCCGACCGAGCGGAGAGCCATGACCAACCCGAGGACCGGATATCCGGACGGTTACCTCATCTACCTCGTCAAGCAGGTGGAGATGGGCATGCGCCGGCCGTTCGAGGAGCTCATCGGCGGCCACGGCATCTCGACCGCCGGCTACACCGCGCTCACCGTGCTGCAGAACCGTCCCGGGGTCACCTCTTCGGAGCTCGCCCGTCGTTCGTTCGTGCGCGCCCAGACCATGGCGGAGACGGTCGCCGCGCTCGGCGAAGCGGGGCTCGTGCGCCGGGAGAAGGACCCAGGCCACGGCCGGCAGATCCTGCTGTTCATCACCGAGCTCGGGCTCGACCGCGTCACCGGGCTCTCCGCCGAGGTCGCCGAACTCGAGTCCCGCATCCTGGATCGGCTCGCCGGAGATCAGCCCGCCGAACTGCTCCGGGGGCTGCGCGCCGTGCGCGACGCGCTCGCCGAGATCAGCTCGAGCGAGCGCGCCCCCGTCTAGACCCGCGCCCCCCGGTCAGTCCTGACCCGGCAGCCGCGGGGTGCCGTGGGTGTGGAACGTGTCAATCGTCTTCATGCCCCAGGCCTGACCCTTCTTGCGCTCCTCCTCGGTCCACTCGATCGGCTTCCAGTCGGGGGCGAGCATGAGCCGGGCCCCCGGGTTCGCGAACTCGATGCGGTTGCCACCCGGCTCCCAGACGTAGAGGAAGAACGTCTGCTGGATGGCGTGCTTGTGCGGGCCCGACTCGATGTGGATGCCGTTCTCGAGGAAGATGTCGGCGGCCTTGAGGATGTCCTCACGGGTGTCGGGGGCGAACGCGATGTGGTGCAGGCGGCCGTTCGATCCGGTGTGGTCGGACGAGTAGACGAGGTCGTACGACTTGTTGCCGAGGTGGAACCACTGCGCGCCGATCTTGCCCGAGTCGAGGCGGATGAGCTCGGTGCACTCCATGCCGAGCACCTCCGAGACGAACTCGCCGTTCTCCTCGACGCTCGCGCCCAGGTAGTTCACGTGGTCGAGGCGACGGGCGTTGACCCCGCGGCCGGGGAATCGCGACGCCTGGTTCTTGAGTGCCGGCTTGTCGTCGGTGGCGACGTACCAGGTGGTGTCCCAGTAGATGCTCATCGGGTGACCGTCGGGGTCGGTGAACGTGTACGAGCGGCCGATTCCCTCTTCGCCGTCGACCCAGCCGGTACCGCGACCCGAGGCCTCGATCGACGCGACGACGCGGTCGAGCGCCTCGGGCGACGCGGCGCGGAGCGACACGTTGCCGACGCCCGACTGGTCGCGCGGGGTGAGCTTGATGATCCAGTTCTCGTAGGTGTCCCAGGTGCGCAGGAACACGGAGTCGCCCGTCCGGCCGACCTCGCGCATGGCGAGCAGTTCGGTGAAGAACCAGTACGACTCGTCGAACTTGTTGCTGAAGAGCTCGAGACCGCCGAGGTGGGCGATGTCGCGAGGTCCGGGCTTGGTCATTGCTACTCCTTCGTAGGGCCGGTGCGCGGGAACGCGTGACCGTCGAACAACTTGCGGGCGGTGCGGATGGATGTCGAGGTGCCGCGCCAGGTGCCGACGACGTCGTACACGCGCACCTTCGCGTCGAACGTGCCGCTCGGGTGCTCGAGCCGGGTGACGTCATCCTCAGACGGGACGGCCAGGTCGGCCGCAACCGTGCCCGGGATCCGCGCGGCGGCGGCGATCGACGCGGCCATGAGCACCCCGATCGAGGTGTGCACCTTCTTCGGGATGAAGCCGCGCGTGGTGAGCACGCCGCCGTCACGCGGCGCGGAGAGCAGGAACATCTTCGGCACCGTCTGGTCGACGACATCCCCGAGGCCCATGAGGCGACCCGCCTCGAGGCGCACGGCCTCGATCTCGGCGGTGAGGGCGGCGTTCCCCTCGAGGTCGGCCGGCGACTCGTCGCCCGCGATCCCGAACTCCGCGGCGTCGAGCAGCACGACGGGCATCCCGTTGTCGACCAGGGTGGCGCGGTGCCCGGCGATCTCGTCGACGAGGTGGCCGGTCGGGAGCAGCTCCTTCGCGGTGGACTCGTCGCCCATCTCGATCTCGATCGCGGCGGCCGTGCCCGGCACCCCGTCGATCGCGGTGTCGCCGTCGTAGACCGGCCTTCCGTCGCGGGTGGGGAAGGTCTCGATCGCGAGGTCGCCGGTGTTGATCAGGCGGATGCGCGTCGTCGTGCGGTCGCCGGTGGCCGGGATCAGTCCGCGCTCGACGGCGAACGGACCGACGGCGGCGAGCATGTTGCCGCAGGTCTGCAGGTCGGCGACCACGGGCTCGTCGACCGAGACCTGCAGAAACAGGTAGTCGAGGTCGACTCCGTCCTCGGCCGACGGCGAGACGATCCCGACCTTGCTGCGGAGTGGATGTGCTCCGCCGACGCCGTCGATCTGCGTCGGATCGGGCGAGCCCATGATCTCGAGCAGGACCCGGTCGCGCACGGCGGTGTCGGCGGGCAAATCGGCGGCGACGAAGAAGGCGCCCTTCGACGTGCCGCCCCGCATGAGCGTGCTCCGGATCCCCTGCGACACGATCAGTCCTCGTAGGGCTCGTAGCTGACGCCGAGGTCGGCGAGCATGCCGCGCAGCTTGTTCTGGTCCATGCTGACCGCGCCCTCCAGGTAGGCGGCGCGCGCGGCAGCCTCCTTCTCGGTGCGGGCCTCGGAGGCGGCGATCGCGGTGGCGACGTCGCCGCGCGGCACGATCATCACCCCGTCGTCGTCGGCGACCACGGCGTCACCGGGACGCACGAGCACGCCGCCGACCAGGATCGGCACGTTGACCGCACCCGGGGTCGCCTTCACGGTGCCCTGCGCGTTGACCGCGGCCGACCAGACGTGGAAGCCCATCGCCCGCAGGTCGACGGCATCCCGGACCCCGCCGGTCGTGACCAGCCCGCGCACGCCGCGCTTCTGCAGCTGGGTCGCGAACAGCTCGCCGAACGAGCCGTCGAGCGACGGCGAGTTGGTGGTGACGACGAGGATGTCGCCCTCCTGGCACTGCTCGATGGCGGCGTGGATCATGAGGTTGTCGCCGGGCCAGGAGAGCACCGTGACGGCCGACCCGGCGATGCGCGCACCCTCCTGTAGCGGGCGGAGCGAGGTGCCGACGAGTCCCGTGCGACCGTAGGCCTCGTGCACGGTCGCGACACCGTGGACGGCGAGACGGTCGAGGTCGGCGAGCGCGGTGCGCGGCGGACCGGTGACGATGACGTTTCTCATGGTGCTCAGATTGTAGACAATTTCGGCGTCAATCCCGACAGCGGTGCTCCACTCGGTGAGGACGCCTGTACAACTACCTATGCCGGAAGGTAATGTGCCTTCCAACCCGTCACCGGGTTCACGCGACGACGACGTCAGGAGATCGACATGACCGCCCCCAAGAACCTTCAAGAGAAGATCGACGCGGCCGGCAGTGCCGTCGACGTTCTCCGCAACAACAAGCTCGGCGCCTACATCTACCCCGTGGTGCCGGCTGAGTTCACCAACTGGCGCCGCGAGCAGAAGGCCTGGCGCGACAGCGCCGTGCTCTTCGACCAGTCGCACCACATGGACAACCTGTTCATCACGGGTCCGGGCGCGATCACGCTGCTCAGCGACACGATGATCAACTCCCCTGAGAACTTCCCCGTGAACACCGCCAAGCAGCTCGTGCCGGTCGCCTCCAACGGCGGCGTCATCGGCGACGGCATCCTGTTCCGCGAGGCCGACGACGAGTACACCTACGTCGGCCGCGCGCCGGTGTCGAACTGGCTGCTGTACCACGCCGAGAAGGGCGGGTACGACGTCGACATCGAGGTCGACCGACGCTCCAACTCGCGGCCCTACGGCACCGCGGTGACCCGCAAGCTGTGGCGCCTGCAGATCCAGGGGCCCGCCGCCTGGGACATCATCGAGAAGCTCAACGGCGGCCCCGTCGACAAGGTGAAGTTCTTCCACCTCGGCCACATGAACGTCGGCGGCGTGCAGGTGCGCACGCTGCGTCACGGCATGGCAGGTGCCCCGGGCCTGGAGATCTACGGCCCGTACGCCGACGCCGAGAAGATCCGAACGACCATCCTCGAAGCCGGCGCCTCGTTCGGGCTCGAGCCGGTCGGGTCGCGCGCCTACTCGTCGAACACGCTCGAGTCGGGCTGGATCCCGTCGCCGCTGCCCGCGGTGTACTCGAGCGAGGGCGAGCGCGGCTTCCGCGAATGGTCGGATGCCTCCTCCTACGAGGCGACCAACGCCCTCGCCGGCTCGTTCCTCTCCGCCGACATCGAGGACTACTACACGACCCCGTGGGAGCTGGGCTACGGCTCGTTCGTGAAGTTCGACCACGACTTCATCGGCCGCGACGCCCTCGAGAAGATCGACCCGACGACGCAGCGCAAGAAGGTCACGCTCGCCTGGAACAGCGACGACGTCACGTCGAAGATCTGGGGTTCCTACTTCAGCCCGCAGGAGGCCGCCGGCGCGCAGTTCTTCGACCTGCCGAACGCCAACTACGGCTCGTCGAACTTCGACTCCATCGTCGATGCCGACGGCACCCACGTCGGCGTCTCGATGTTCACCGGCTACTCGGCCAACGAGCGCCGCGCGCTGTCGCTCGCGACCGTCGCGCCTGACGTGGAGGTCGGCACCGAGCTCACGCTGCTCTGGGGCGAGAACCCGAACAGCGAGAAGACCACGGTGCAGCCGCACACGCAGGTCGAGATCCGCGTGGTCGTCAGCCCCGTCCCGTACTCCGAGGTGGCCCGGAGCGAGTACCAGGGCGGTTGGCGCACCGCGGCGAAGTAACCCTTCGCCGTCGCGAACGGCGTCGTCCCTCAGAGGCGGCGCCGTTCCGTCTGTCCGCAGATCGCAGGATGCTCCGACCGCTGATTTCGGCGCCGTTGGCGCCGAAATTGTCGACAATCGCGCTAGCATTCCCGGCATGCGCATCGCCGTACTCGGACTGGGTGAGGCGGGCTCGATCTACGCCCGCGGCCTCGCCGAGCGCGGCGCCGACGTCGTCGGGTTCGACCCCGTCGTGCTGGAGGCGCCCACCGGTGTGACCCGCCTGCCGAGCATCGGGGATGCCGTCGACGGCGCCGAACTCGTGCTGAGCCTGGTCGGCGCCACCGCTGCCGGCGCGGTGCTGGGCGAGGCCCTCCCCCGCATGACCCCGACCGCCGCGTTCGCCGACTTCAACACCGGCGCCCCCGAGCAGAAGCGCGGCCTCGCCACCCAGGCGGTCGAGGCGGGCATCCCGTTCGCCGACGTCGCCGTGATGGCGCCGGTGCCACGGGCCGGGATCGAGACCGAGCTGTTCGCGAGCGGCGACGGCGCCGAGACCACCGCCGACGGCCTGCGCGGATTCGGACTGCCGATCCGGGTGGTCGGCGCGGACGCCGGCGACGCGGCCGGACTCAAGCTGGTGCGCAGCGTCTTCATGAAGGGCCTGGCCGGCCTCGTCTTCGAGAGCCTGGCGGCCGCCGAGAAGATCGGCGCGACCGCCGAGGTACGAGCGCAGCTCGCCGCCGAACTCGGACCCGACGGGGATGCCCTCGTGCAGCGGCTCCTCGACGGCACCCGCCGGCACGCCGCGCGGCGCGAGCACGAGATGCACGACACCCGCGACTTCCTCGACGCGCTCGGGAGCCCTGCGTGGATGACCGACGGCACGATCACCTGGCTGCACGCGCTCACGACGGAGGGTTCCTAGGATGACGGCTGTGACTCCGACGGCGACACGTGCCGATCTGACCAAGATCCTGCGCGACGCGATCGTCTCCGGCGAGTTCGCGCCGAACCAGCGGCTCATCGAAGCCGACCTCTCCGCCGCCTACGGGGCGAGTCGCGCGTCGGTGCGCACCGCCCTCCTCGAACTGGGTGCCGAGGGGCTCGTCGACCGCGAGCCGAACCGGGGATCGCGGGTGCGCGCCATCCCGCTCGCCGAGGCGATCGAGATCCTCGAGGTGCGGATGGGCCTCGAGGGCCTGTGCGCGTCGAAGGCCGCAGAGAACATCACCGAGTCCGGGATCGCCGAGTTCGCGAAGCTGCGCGCCGACATCCTCACCGCGTCGGAGTCGGACCTGTTCGAGTACTCGCGACTCAACCAGCAACTCGACCGCCGCATCCGCGAGATCGCCGAACACCCCACCGCGGTCTCGATCCTCGAGCGCCTGCGCGCCCAGGGTGTGCGCCACCAGTTCCGCCTCGCGTTCTACCCGGGACGCGCCGCCGTTTCCGCCCCCGAGCACGTTGCGATCATCGACGCGATCACCAGCCGCGACCCCGCACGCGCCGAGGCCGAGACCCGCGCCCATCTCGGCAGCGTCATCCAGGCACTGCGCACGATCGGCTGAGAGCTACCGCAGTCCCAGCCGGCGCAGGTGGGCGTTGGCGAACCGCGCGCCCGGGTCGCGCTGCTCGAACACCGCGCGCGCGTCGGCGATGCGCGGGACGACGGCGGCCACGGCATCCGCATCCATCGTGTGCCACTTGCCCCAGTGCGGGCGCGCGCCGAACGGGGCGAGCGCGGCCTCGATGCGCGGAAGCAGTGCGCGCACGGAGTCGGGGCGGTTGAGCCAGGTGAAGTGGATCGCGAGGGTGTCGCGGCCGAAGGCGCCGCTCAGCCAGAGGTCGTCGGCGGCGACGGTGCGCAGTTCGGTCACCATCAGGTGCGGATGGATGTCGGGGCCGAGCTCCCGCATGGCCCGCAGCGCGGCGGAGGCATCCGAACGTGCCACGAAGTACTCGCTCTGGATCTCGTCGCCGTTGCTCGGCGTGCTGTCGAGTCGGAAGTGCGGCAGCCGGTCGCACCACGCGCCCTCGACCCCACCCTGCTCGGTCAGGTTGTCGGTCGAGCCGACGAGTTCGGCGATCCCGCCGCGCGGTCGCGTACCCGGGGGCACGCCCACGGCATCCGTTCGCGACTTCACCCACACGTCGCCGACGAGGTCGTCGACCCAGGTCGTGAACACGCTCACGCTGTACGCGCACCCGGTCACGGCGTCGGGGTCGGCGAGCAGCGCATCCCACCGCAATCCCGTGAACACGTCCTGCCGCATCCGGTAGCTCGGTTCGATCGCGAGCGTGACCCGGGTGACGATGCCGAACGTACCGAGCCCGACGGCGAGCGCCGGGAAGTCGGGGTCGCCGTTCCGCAGGACGCGCAGCTCACCGTCGGCGTCGACGTACTCGAGCGCGCGCACCGCGGTCGTCAGCGACCCGTTGGCGTGTCCCGAACCGTGGGTACCGGTCGCGGTCGCGCCGCCGATCGAGATGTGCGGCAGCGACCCGAGGTTGTGCAGCGCCCAACCGTGCTCCTCGAGCCACCGGGCGAGCACGCCGTAGCGCGTCCCGGCGCCGACGGTCACCTCGCACCCGGCTTCGTCGAGCACCGGATCGGCGGGGATGCCGGTCACCGTGACGAGTGTGCCGTCGGTGTCGGCCAGGTCGGAGAACGAGTGGCGGGTGCCGAGGGCGCGCACCGGCCCCCCCGCGATGACGACACGTCGCACCTCGTCGACGGTCGTCGCCTCGACGAGCGCCGGGGCGGTGAAGACGTGGGTGCCCGCCCAGGTGGCGCCGGCGGGAGACGTCACGCGATCTTCTGCGCGGCGGAGCGGCGGGCGTTCGAGGCGTAGACGTCGACGTACTCCTGACCGCTCAGCCGGCCGATCTCGTGCATGATCTCGTCGGTGATCGAGCGGAGCACGAAGCGGTCCTCGGTGAGTCCGGCGTAGCGCGAGAAGTCCATCGGCTCGCCGAACACGACGATCACGCGCGCGCCGAGCTTGAGGACCTTCGCCCCTCTCGGCAGCACCCGCTCCGAGCCGAGGATCGCGACCGGGATGACCGGAGCCGGGGTGTCGAGCAGCACCCGGGCGATGCCGGTGCGTCCGCGGTGCAACCGGCCATCGGGGCTCCGGGTGCCTTCGGGGTAGATGCCGAGCAGCTTGCCCGCGCGCAGTACGTCGACCCCGCCGCCGAGCGAGGAGGACGACGCGTTGCCGCCGCTGCGGTCGATCTCGAGCTGGCCCATGGTCCGCATGAAACCGCGCACGACCCTCGCCCGCAGGCTCGTGCCCGCGAACAGTTGCTCCTTGCCGAGGAAGGCGACGTGGCGCGGGATCGCCCCGGGCACGAACGCCGAGTCCAGGAGTGCCATGTGGTTGCTCGCCATGATGGCGGCACCCTTCTTCGGGATGTTGTGCACGCCGTGGATCTCGAACCGGAAGAGCAGACGCAGCAGCGGCACCACGATCAGGTTCTTCGCGAGCCAATAGAGCACACGCAATGATGTCACTCATGGCCCAGGCAGGCAGCCCCGCGATCGAACTCGCGGTCGGCGACCACACCGTGCGGGTCTCCAACCCCGACCGGGTGTACTTCCCGGCGCGCGGCGAGACGAAGCTCGACCTCGTCGAGTACTACCTGGCGGTCGGCGACGGGATCCTGAACGCGCTGCGCGAGCGGCCGACGATGCTGCACCGCTATCCGACCGGCGTGGCCGGCGAGAAGGTGCACCAGAAGCGCATTCCGAACGGCGCCCCGCCGTGGATGGAGACCGTGCGGGTGTTCTTCCCGCGCTATTCGCGCACCGCCGACGAGGTGTGCGTCACCGAGCTCGCCCAGGTGATCTGGGCGGTGCAGATGTCGACCGTCGAGTTCCACCCGTGGAACAGCCGGCGAGCGGATGTCGAGAAGCCCGACGAATGGCGCATCGACCTCGATCCCGGCGACGCCTGCACGTTCGACACCGTCCGCCGCGTCGCGGGAGTCGCGCACGAGGTGCTCGCCGAATTGGGCGCCACCGGGTTCCCGAAGACCTCCGGCGGATCGGGGCTGCACATCTACGTGCGCATCCGCCCCGACCACGGGTTCGACGACGTGCGTCGGGCCGCGCTGGCCTTCGCCCGCGAGGTGGAGCGCCGCGCCCCGGGCGACGTCACGACGACGTGGTGGCGCAAGGACCGCGATCCCGCCGCCGTCTTCGTCGACTACAACCAGAACGCCCGCGACCACACGATGGCCGCCGCCTATTCGGTGCGCGGCAACCCGGAGGCGACGGTGTCGACGCCGATCCGCTGGGACGAGATCGCCGACGTGTCGCCGCAGGACCTGACGATCGCCATCGTCCCCGCGCGCTACGCCGAGCTCGGCGACCTGCACGCCGGGATCGACGACGCCGTGTTCGACCTCGCGCCGCTGCTCGAGTGGGCCGACCGCGACGAACGCGACGGCGCCGAGAAGCCCGTCGACCCCGGCGACTGACCTTGGCGCTTTCGCGACGGCCGATGGCGTCCGGGTCTGGGCGCACCGGAGCCTGATGGGACCGCAACGCGACGCGGCCTGATCCTGTTCGTCGCGCTGGGAATCGCCTGGGGGATCCCGTACCTCTTCATCAAGGTCGCGGTGAGCGAACTCGAGCCGGCGACGGTCGTGCTCGCCCGGGCGGACCCCCATTGCCCGTCTTCGTCCTGCAGGGCGAGCAGTCGCGCCCCGAACCCTTCGGTCGCGACGCGCGCCCGGGTCGCCTGCCACGTCTCGACCTGAGCCCCCGCGAGGTCGCGTTCCACCTGCCAGCGCACTGCGACATCGGAGGCGAGCATCCAGTCGAGCACCACCGGATCGGTCGTCATAGCGGAATGCTACGGTCCGTCAGACCACCGCTCGAAGGGCCTCGACCACCGCGATGATCGCCGGTCGTCGCACGGCACCGCTGCGCAGGGCGACGACGATGCGCCGATCGTCGAGTTCGGCGACCGGGACCGCGACCACGCCCTCGGCCGCGTCGAGGGCGAGCGCCGGCAGCACACCGACCGAGCGGCCCGCGGCCACGTGGGCGAGCAGCACGCCGTAGCTCGAGAACCTGCCGAGGACGCGCGGCTCGAAGCCGGCGAGGCGGCACTCGCGCGGCACGAGCTCGCCGAGGTAGGTGCCCGCGAAGTCGAGCGCCCACGGCTCGTGTGCGAGGTCGCTCAGCGCGATCCGATCGGCGGATGCCAGCGCGTGGCCGGCGGGAAGCACGGCGAGCAGGGGGTCGCTCGCGAGCGGCAGCACCGCCATCGTCGGCGCCAGCAGCGTGCCGTCGCCCTCGTCGACCGTCACGGCGAGGTCGATGCGCCCCTGGAGGAGCGCCGTCGTGGAGTCGCGGGGCTCGATCTCCTGCAGTTCGACCGTCAGTCGCGGGTTCGTGCGCGCGAGATGGCGCGCCGCAGGGATCAGGGTGGACGAGATAGCGCTCGCGAAGCCGCCCACCCGCACCAGTCCGGCGGGGCCGGAGGCGAGGTCGGCGAGTTCGGCGTCGATGGAATCGGCGTGGTCGAGCAGTTCCCGGGCGCGCTCGGCGAGGAGTCTGCCGGCCACCGTGAGCGTCATCCGCCGGCCCGCGCGCTCGAACAGCACGGCGCCGGTCTCGGACTCCAGCAGCGCGAGCTGCTGCGACACCGCCGAGGGGCTCAGCATGGCCTCGGCGGCGGTGGCCCGCACGGTGCCGGCGCGGGCGAAGACGTCGAGCAACCGCAGCCTTCGGAGTTCGAGCGCCATGGCATCCTCTGTTCTCTCTTACCGCACAGCGTAGGGGACTTTCCGCGCTGGACGCGTACAGCCGGCGCCCCTAGGTTCGAGGGATGACCGACGACTTCTGGGCCGACGCCGACGCCCACGTGCTGCGCTACGGCTCGGCCTTCGTGCCCGAGATCATCGACCGTGCCGAAGGCAGCTTCGTCTACACCGAGAGCGGCAGGAAGATCCTCGACTTCACGTCCGGGCAGATGTCGTCGATCCTCGGGCACTCGCATCCCGACATCGTCGCGACGGTGCAGAAGCAGGTCGCTCGACTCGATCACCTGTACAGCGGGATGCTGTCGCGCCCCGTCGTGGACCTCTCCCGGCGGCTCGCCGAGTCGCTCCCCGACCCGCTCGAGAAGGTTCTGCTGCTCACGACCGGTGCCGAGTCGAACGAGGCCGCGATCCGCCTCGCGAAGCTGGTGACCGGCAAGCACGAGATCGTCTCGTTCGCGCGCTCCTGGCACGGGATGACGCACGCGGCCGCCGCCGCGACCTACGTGGCCGGGCGCACGGGCTACGGACCGACGGCCCCCGGCAATTTCGTCATCCCGACGCCCGACTCCTACCGCCCGGACTTCGTCGACGCGACCGGGGTGTTCGACTGGAGGAAGCAGCTCGACGTCGCGTTCGCCCTCATCGACGCCCAGTCGACCGGCGCCCTCGCGGCCTGCATCGTCGAGCCCATCCTCAGCTCCGGCGGCATCATCGAGCCGCCGCTGGGCTACCTCGCCGCGCTCAAGCAGAAGTGCGAGCAGCGCGGGATGCTCCTCATCCTCGACGAGGCGCAGACCGGCCTGTGCCGTACCGGCACCTGGTACGCGTTCGAACGCGAGGGGATCGTGCCCGACATCCTCACGCTGTCGAAGACCCTCGGGGCCGGGCTGCCGCTTGCCGCCGTCGTCACCTCGGCCGCCATCGAGGAGGAGGCTCACGACCGCGGGTTCCTGTTCTTCACCACTCACGTCTCGGACCCGCTGGTCGCCGCCGTCGGGAACACCGTCCTGGATGTGCTCGAGCGCGACGCCCTCGACGAGCGCGCCGCCGAACTCGGGGCCCTCCTGCGAACCGGGCTGCTCGAACTGCAGGAGCGCCACGACGTCGTCGGCGACGTCCGCGGGCGTGGGCTGCTCCAGGGGATCGAACTCGTGCTCGACCGCGAGACGAAGGAATCGTCGGACGAGTTGGGCCACGCCATCACCCGTCGCGCCCTCGACCTCGGCCTGCACATGAACATCGTGCAGCTCGCCGGCTCCGGAGGCACCTTCCGTATCGCCCCCGCGCTGACGAGCACCGAGGAGGAGCTCTCGCTCGGACTGGAGATCATCGACCAGTCCATCACCGAGGCCACGGCGTCACTCCAGGCGGCGTAGCGCTTCAGCGGGGCTTCAGCGCCCATCCGGGAGACTGGGCGGATGCGCGTACTGGTGGTCGACGACGAGGTGCGCCTCGCGACGGCGCTGCGGAGCGGACTCGAAGCCGAGGGCATCGCCGTCGACCTCGCGCACACCGGCACCGACGGGCTCTGGCTCGCGCGTGAGAACGACTACGACGTGCTGGTGCTCGACATCATGATGCCCGGCATGAGCGGCTACACCCTGTGCCGCACCCTCCGCGACGAGAAGGACTGGACGCCGATCCTCATGCTCACCGCGAAGGACGGCGACTGGGATCAGATCGAGGCGCTCGACACCGGGGCCGACGACTTCCTCACGAAGCCGTTCTCGTTCCAGGTGCTGCTCGCGCGGCTGAGGTCGCTCGTGAGGCGCGGCACCCGGGAACGCCCCGTCGTGCTCGAAGCCGGCGACCTGCGGGTCGACCCCGCATCCCGTTCGGTGACCCGGGGCGAGACCGTCGTCTCGCTCACCAGCCGCGAGTTCGCGGTGCTCGAGTTCCTGATCCGGCGCACGGGCGAGGCGGTCTCGAAGGCCGAGATCCTCGCCAACGTCTGGGATTTCGATTTCGACGGCGACCCGAACATCGTGGAGGTCTACATCCGGCACCTCCGCAACAAGCTCGACCGCCCGTTCGGCCGTGCGTCGATCGAGACCCTGCGCGGCGCGGGCTATCGGCTGGATGCCCGGGGTGGCTGAGCGCCGGTTGAGCGTGCGGATGCGCACGAGTCTCGCCGCGACCCTCGTCATCGGCGTCGCGCTCTCGCTCGGCTCGGTGCTGCTCGTGCGACTGGTCGAGGACGCCCTGGTCGCGAACGTCGCCGAGGCCGCCGCCCGGGATGCCGAGGCGACGACCTCACTGCTGGAGGCCACCGGCGCCACGCGGCTGCCCGAGATCGCGCAGGCGCGGCAGCAGCTCTACGACACCGACGACGTGCTCGTCGCGACGTCGGAGGATGCGGGCCGGCTCACCCTCCCGCAGGTGACGCGGGCCACCCGGGCCCTGATCGACGGGGAGGAGTACGTGCTCGTCTCGCGGGCGACCACGATCGCCGCCTCCGAGTACGATCTTCGCGTCGCCCTGCCGCTCGACGACGCGCTGCGGGCCTCGGCGACGGTGTCGGGCATCCTGCTCGCCGCCGTTCCGGTGCTCCTGCTGGTGATCGCGGTGTTCGTCTGGCTCGTCGTCGGGCGCGCGTTGCGTCCGGTCGAGACGATCCGGCGCGAGGTGGATGCGATCGGACCGGCCGAACTCGACCGTCGGGTGGCCGAGCTCGGCGTCGACGACGAGGTAGGCCGGCTCGCCCTAACGATGAACCGCATGCTCGCGCGTCTCGACGGTGCGGCGCGCGCCCAGCGTCGGTTCGTCTCCGACGCGTCGCACGAGCTGCGCTCCCCGCTCGCCTCGATCCGCCAGCACGCCGAGCTCGCCCGAGCGCATCCGAACCGCCTCGGTGACGGCGAGCTCGCCGACGTCGTGCTGACCGAGGGCGCGCGCCTCCAGGAGCTCGTCGAGCAGCTGCTGCTGCTCACCCGCCTCGACGAGGGCGCCGTCGCGCTCGTTCGACGTGCCGTCGACCTCGACGACCTCCTGCTCGACGACGCACGGCGCCTGCGCGACCGAGGCGCCGTGGTCGTCGACACCTCGGGCGTCGGCGCCGCACGCACCCTCGGTGACGATCGGATGCTCGCACGGCTCACCCGCAACCTCAGCGACAACGCCGCACGGCACGCCCGCAGCCGCGTCGTGCTGGCCGCGCGGGAGACCGCCGACCGTGTACGGCTCAGCGTCGACGACGACGGTGGGGGGATCCCGGGCGAGGAGCGCGACCGCGTGTTCGAGCGCTTCGTGCGCCTCGACGACGGACGGGCGCGGGATGAGGGCGGCAGCGGCCTGGGGCTCGCGATCGTCGCCGAGATCGCCCGTGCGCACGGCGGGACGGTGCACGTGGAGACCTCGCCCCTCGGCGGTGCCCGCTTCGTCGTCGATCTGCCCGCCGGGACCTGAACGCGCCTTCAGCGCGCTTCAGGTTCGGTTCAGCACCCCCTCGCGAGAGTGAAGCCATGAACGACACCACGCCCCTCGAATCCACCCCGGCGCCGGAGCAGAGCCCCGTGCGCCGCAACCGCCTTCGTCCGATCCTGATCGGCGTCGGCTCCGGCGTCGCCGTGCTCGCGCTCGGGATCGGCGGCTTCGCGATCGCCGACGAGTTCCGCGGTTCCTCCGACGACCGCCTCGTCATCAACTCCTCCGACGTGCCGGTCACGCCCGCGAATCCCGACGTCACGACGCCGGCGGGCGCAGCGACGCCCGCCGCGACCGGCGCCGGGCACGATGACCGCACCTACAGCAGCGACGAGTACGCCGAGGTGAGTGCGGCCGCGATCGCCGCCGTCGGCGGCGGCACCGTGACGGATGTGAAGCGCGACGACGAGCACAACGTCGCGTGGGAGGTCGACGTCGCCATGTCGAACGGCGACGAGGCGGAGGTCGAGCTCGCCGCCGACCTCTCGGTCGTGCGCATCCAGCTCGACCGCAACGACGACAACGGCGACGACTGATCCGTCGAACCGCGCTGAGAGGCCACCCTTCGGGGTGGCCTCTCAGCGTGCGGGCTGGACAACGGGGCCCCCCTGCAACATAAGCTTAGGCTCACCTAATCCTTTGCACCGCATCACTTCCCGGAAGGAAACCCTTGCGACCCTCGCGCCTGCTCAGCCTCGCCGTCCTCACCGCGACCGCGCTCGTTCTCACCGCCTGCGCGGCGACCACCCCGTCGAGCACGGGCGACGTCGATGTGCCCGCCGCCGAGGAGGGCGCCTTCCCGGTCACGATCACGCACGCCTTCGGCGAGACGACGATCACCGAGCAACCCCTCCGGGTGGCGTCCGTCGCCTGGGCGAACCACGAGGTGCCCCTCGCGCTCGGCATCGTGCCGGTCATCCAGGAGAAGGTCACCTGGGGTGACGACGACGGCGACGGCATCCTGCCCTGGGTCGAGGACGAGCTCACCGAGCTCGGCGCCGAGCCGCCGGCGCTGTACGACCCGACCGACGGCATCGACTTCGAAGCGATCAGCGACGCCGCTCCCGACGTCATCCTCGCCTCGTACTCCGGCCTGAGCCAGGAGGACTATGACACCCTCTCGAAGATCGCCCCGACGATCGCCTACCCCGATGTCGCCTGGGCGACCTCGCTCGACGACATGATCACGATGAACTCGGCCGCGCTCGGCTTCCCGCAGGCCGGCGCCGCGCTCCTCGACGACCTGAACTCCCGGATCGGGGAGTCACTGACCGCCAACTCCGCCCTCGAAGGCAAGAAGGTGCTCTTCTCGTACATCGACCCGGCCGACTTCAGCAAGATCGGCTTCTACACGACCAACGACACCCGCCCCGGATTCCTCGCGAGCCTCGGACTGCCGCTGCCGACCGTCGTCGAAGAGGAGTCGGCGAAGAGCGACCAGTTCTACGTCGAGGTCAGCGCCGAAGAGGCGGACCGCTTCGCCGATGTCGACGTGTTCGTGACCTATGGCGACGACGCGGAGACCTTCATCGCCGCACTGCAGGCCGACCCGCTGCTCTCGCAGATCCCGGCCATCGCCGAGGGCCGCGTCGTGGTGCTTCCGAACGCGACGCCGCTCGCCGCCTCGGCGAACCCCTCGCCGCTCTCGATCGACTGGGGCATCGACGACTACTTCGCGCTGCTCGCGGCGCCGCTGGCCGGGTGACCTCGCCGGTCACGACCGCGACGTCGCCGGATGCCGGAGAGATCCTCCGGCATCCGGCGCTCGTCCGCCTGGCCTGGCTGCTCGCCGGATCGGGTGTTCTGTTGCTGCTGGTCGTCGCCTCGGTGGCGTTCGGCAACCGGATCGTCTCGTTCGACGACGTGATCGCCGGGCTCGCCGGCGGCACCGACGGGGTCGATCAGGCCGCGGTGGTGGCCCGACTGCCGCGCACCGTGCTGGCGATCCTCGTCGGCGCGGCACTCGCATTGGCCGGCGCCACCTTCCAGGCCGTCACCCGCAACCCGCTGGCCGACCCCGGCATCCTCGGGGTCTCGAGCGGAGCCTCGCTCGCGGTCGTCAGCGGCATGGCCTTCGCCGGCATCACGAACCCGTACGGCACCATCGCCCTGGCGACCTTCGGCGCCGCCGCCGCCTCGGTGTTCGTCTACGCGGTCGGCTCGCTCGGCCGCGGCGGCGCGACCCCGCTCAAGCTCGCCCTCGCGGGCGCGGCCACCGCGGCGGCCCTGACGTCGCTGATGAGCGCGATCCTGCTCCCCCGGGTCGACCTGCTCGCGACGTTCCGGTTCTGGCAGATCGGCGGCGTCGGCGGCGCCGTCTGGGAGCGCATCGCCCTGGTCGCACCCTTCCTCGCCGTCGGCGCGCTCATCGTGCTGCTCTGCGCGCGCGGGATGAACTCGCTCGCGCTCGGCGACGATCTCGCCGCCGGACTCGGCGAGAGCGTGGGCCGCACCCGGCTCATCTCCGCGGTCGGTGCCGTCGTGCTGTGCGGCGCGGCCACCGCGATCGCCGGCCCGATCGGCTTCGTCGGCCTCGTCATCCCGCACCTGTGCCGTCTGCTCGTCGGCACCGACCACCGCTGGCTGCTGCCGTTCTCGGCGCTCGCCGGCGCGTCGCTGCTGGTCTTCGCCGACACGATCGGGCGCGTCGTCGCGCGGCCGGCGGAGCTCGAGGTCGGCATCGTGACCGCGCTCGTCGGCGCCCCGTTCTTCATCGCGATCGTGCGCCGGCAAAAGGTGCGCGAACTGTGACCGCCCTCAGCGCGGTCCGCGTCGGGCGTCGCACCCGCATCCGCCGACGCCTCCTCATCACCGTCGGCATCGGCGTCGCGACGGTCGTCGTGTTCGCCGTGACCCTGATGGTCGGCAACCGCTTCTACGGTCCCGACGAGGTGATCCGGGTCATCCTCGGTCAGACCGTTCCCGGGGCGTCGTTCACGGTCGGCGAGCTGCGTCTGCCCCGCGCCGTCACCGGGGCGCTCGTGGGCTTCGCCTTCGGGCTGGCCGGGGCGGCGTTCCAGACGATGCTGCGCAATCCGCTCGCGAGCCCCGACATCCTCGGCATCACCTGGGGCGCGAGCGCGGCCGCCGTGTTCGGCATCGTCATCCTGGGCCTGAACGACACCACGGTCTCGTTCCTCGCCCTCCTCGGCGCGATCGGCACCGCGATCGCGATCTACCTGTTCGCGAATCGCCGTGGCTTCGCGGGGGCACGTTTGATCCTCATCGGCATCGGCGTCGCCGCCCTCATGCAGAGCGCGGTGTCGTACGTGCTGTCCCGGGCGTCGAACTGGGAACTCTCGACGGCGATGCAGTGGCTCGCCGGGAGTCTCAACGGAGCAAGCTGGGATGCCGTACGGCCTCTGACGATCGCGAGCGTCGTGCTCATCCCGCTCGTGCTGGTCAACGCCCGCGGACTCGCCGCCCTCCGCCTCGGCGACGACACCGCCTCCGCCCTCGGCGTGCGGGTGACGGTCACGCGCGTGCTGCTCATCGTCGCCGCGGTCGCCCTGCTCGCCTTCGCGACCGCCGCGAGCGGACCGATCGCGTTCGTCGCCTTCATGGCCGGACCGGTCGCCGCCCGGCTCGTCGGCACCGGTGGATCGTTGCTCGTGCCCGCCGGCCTCGTCGGGGCGCTGCTCGTGCTCGCCGCGGACCTGATCGGACAGTTCGCGTTCGGCGCCCGCTACCCGGTCGGCATCGTCACCGGGGCGCTCGGGGCCCCGTTCCTCATCTACCTGCTCGCCAGGACCGCCCGATCCGGAGGGTCGATATGACCACCACGCACCAGTTGTCGGCGGATGCCGTCACGCTCGCCTACGGCGACCGCACGGTCGTCGAGCAGCTCTCGCTCGACCTCGCGCCCGGTCGCATCACGGCGATCGTCGGCGCCAACGGCTGCGGCAAGTCGACCCTGCTGCGCGCGCTCGCCCGGCTGCTGAAGCCCCGCTCCGGCGCCGTGCTGCTCGACGGCACCGCGATCGCCGCGCGGAACACCAAGGAGATCGCCCGCACCCTCGGGCTGCTGCCGCAGAGTCCCGTGGCGCCGGAGGGGATCGCCGTCACCGATCTCGTCGGGCGGGGTCGGCATCCTCACCAGAAGCTGCTCGCCCGCTGGACGGCGCACGACTACCAGGCGGTCGCGGATGCCCTCGACGCGACGGGCATCACCGACCTCGCCGACCGCTCGGTCGACGAACTGTCCGGCGGGCAGCGTCAGCGCGTCTGGATCGCGATGGCGCTCGCGCAGGAGACCGACATCCTGCTGCTCGACGAGCCGACCACATTCCTCGACGTCGCCCACCAGGTGGAGGTGCTCGATCTGCTCACCGACCTCAACCGCTCGCGCGGCACCACCATCGTCATGGTGCTGCACGACCTCAACCTCGCCGCCCGTTACGCCGACGAACTCGTCGCCGTGCTCGACGGCCGCGTACACGCGCTCGGCGCTCCCGCCGACGTCGTCACCGCGGACCTCGTGCGCGAGGTGTTCGGTCTCGAATCCTCGGTCATCCCCGACCCCCTCACGGGCAAGCCGCTCGTGCTCCCCTCCGGAAGGCATCATGTCCGCTGAAGCAGCCACCCTTTCCCCGTTCGTCATCGCCCGTGCCCGGGTGCTCACCGTGGAGCGGGTGTCGCCGACCTTCGCGCGCATCACCTTCGGCGGCGACGCCCTCGACGACTTCGGAACCCCCGGCGCAGTGCTCGACCAGCGGATCAAGCTGATCTTCCCCGCACCCGGGCGCCCGTTGCCCGTGATCCCCGAGGGCGACTGGTACCAGGCGTGGCTCGCCGTGCCCGACGACGAACGCGGCTCGATGCGCACCTACTCGATCCGCGACCTCGACGTCTCGCCGAAGGGGACGGCCGTCGTCATCGACTTCGTGCTGCACCTCGAGCCCGGGCTCACCGGTCCCGCGGCGACCTGGGCCTCGACGGCCGCCGTCGGCGACGAGTTGCTCGTCATCGGCCCGCGGCGCGGCCGCGAGGGTGGTGGCGGCATCGAATACTCGCCGGGCGATGCGCGCGAGATCCTGCTCGCCGGCGACGAGACGGCGGCCCCCGCGATCGCCCGCATCCTCGAGGATGCCGCCCCCTCCATGCGCGGAACGGTGTTCATCGAGGTGCCGCAGGCCGATGACATCCTGCCGATCGCCGCCCCTGCCGGTGTCTCGGTGAACTGGCTGCCGCGATCCGGGGCGTTGCACGGCGAGGTGCTGATCCCGACCGTGCTCGCACACCTCGGCGACGTCGTCGAGACGATCGTGATCCAGGATGCCGACACCGAGAACCCGCTCTGGGAGACGCCCCAGTACTCCGAGCTGGGCGAGCGGGTCGACGCCGAGGTGAATCACGCCGACCGGTACTTCTGGATCGCCGGCGAGTCGGGCGTCGTCACGACGCTGCGGCGGCACCTCGTGAAAGACCTCGGGATCGATCGCGCGCAGGTCGCGTTCATGGGGTACTGGCGCAAGGGTGTCGCCATGCGGGGTTAATCGTCGGGGTGACCCCGGCCCGAGATCGCGCACGTCTGGTGCAGACGGCCCTGCCCGTAGCCGATCGTCAGCGCCGAGGCTTCGCGGTCGACGCCCGCACCATGAGTCTCGGCTCGATCATGTCGTGATTGACGCGTTCCTGCCCCTCGATCGCCGCGACGATCTGCTGAAGGGCGAGTTCGCCGAGTGCGGTGAAATCCTGCCGGACCGTGGTCAGCGGAGGGAGGAAATGGCGCGCTTCGGGGAGGTCGTCGAAACCGACGACGCTCATGTCCTCGGGGATCCGAAGTCCCTGTGAGACGAGCCCGTGCATCACGCCGAGCGCCATCTGATCGTTGGCGACGAACAGCGCCGTCGCCGAACTCGGATCGAAGGCCCGGCCGAACTCGTAGCCGAAATCGGATGTCCAGTCTCCCGCGACCGACGGCGGGATCGGCAGACCCGCCTGGGCGAGGGCCTCACGCCACCCTCCGTCTCGTTCGCGCGCGTCGTACCAATCCAAGGGACCGGCCAGATGCGCGATCGAACGGTGGCCGAGTTCGATCAGATGCGAGACGGCGATCGTGGCTCCCCCGCGCTGGTCGACCGCGACGGTGTGCCAGATCGGGTCCTGTTCCGCCTTGATGACGATCGTCGGCAGCCCGATCGACTGCTGTCGCAAGATGTCGAGCGAGGATGCCCGCGGGGCGATGACGCACAGACCGTCCACGCCCTGCCGCACCAGTTCCGCGACGCCGGCGTCGATCCGCGCGTCGGCGTTATCCGAAACCGGGAACGAACTCACCGAATATCCGACGTCGCGGGCGGCGTTCTCCAACGCCCGCAGCGTGCTGTTCGGCCCGAACTGAACCCGCCCATCCACGATCACGCCGATGCGCATCGCCCGCCTGGTGGCCAACGCGCGCGCGATCGAACTCGGCGCGTAGCCCATCGCCTCGATCGACGCCATGACCCGCGCGCGGGTGGACTCCCGGATGTTGGGATGCCCGTTGACGACTCTCGACACGGTCATGTGCGAGACGCCCGCATGCTTGGCGACGTCGTAAACGCTGGGACGCTGCCAGCCGTTCACGTTGCGCTCGGACACGAGCAGATCACCCCATCTGACCGCTCGGGTCGTCTCTGGCTACCCCACACTTGCGACACTACTTCGTCGGCTGGCTACGCGAGGGAGGCGGTCGGCCCGCTTGTCATGATCGCTTCCTGCTCGTCAACACCTTCTGCAGCAGCACGAACATCAGCAGCACGGCTCCGGTGATGATCGTCAGATACTCGGGGTTGATCGAGCCGTCTTTGGTGATGATCAAGCGCAGGGCCGCCAAGACGAACACCCCGACGACGGATCCGAGCACGTAGCCCACGCCGCCGGTGAGCAGGCTGCCCCCGATCACGACGGCGGCGATCGCATCCAGTTCCCACCCGATGCCGGTGATGTTCTGCGCTTTCCCACCGACTTCCGCGGTGTAGATCACCCCGGCAAGGCCGGCCAGCGCGCCCGAAATGACGTACAGCGTCACGCGGGTGCGCGCCACCGGCAACCCCATCAGCTGCGCCGAGGGCTCGGACCCTCCGATCGCGTAGACCGATCTGCCCGTCCTCGTCCGATGGAGGAAGAAGACGGCACCGATCACGACGAGCACGGCGATGAGCAGGCCCGGCGTGATGGTGAAGTCGTTGACCTTCGGCCCGTCGACGAGCTTCCAGTCGGTGGCCAGCAGCAGGATCGGGGAATCCTCCGGCGCCACGACCGGCGTCGTCGACAGAATGGATGCCAGCCCGCGCGCCAGGAACATCATCGCCAGCGTGGCGATGAACGGCTGCACTCCGAAGTACTGCACCATGACGCCGGAGACCACGCCGAAGGCGGCCCCGACGGCGATCATCAGCACGATCGCCAACCAGCCGTCGAGACCGGAACCCATCGCGATGACTCCGGTGACCGAACTCACGGCGACGACAGCACCGACGGACAGATCGATGCCTCCCGAGAGGATCACCACCGTCATTCCGACGGCGAGGATGATCGTCGGCGCGAAGCTCACCAGCAGACTCGAGATCGTGCCCGCATGGAAGACGCGCCCGTACGCGAGTTCGGCGTACACGAGCATGGTGATCAGGAGCACCAGAGCGGCGGCCGTGGGGAGGAACGTCTGGCTTCGCTCCCAGAGCGGCGAACGCGTCCGCGTTGCGGAGGAGACCTCCTCCGCAAGCGCGGTGGGCGGAGTACGTGAGTCGCTCATGCGACACTCCTTTCTCCCGCGCCGTCGACCTCGGCGGTCGCCCGCGCGGGGCCGGATGGCGTGGCGTTCTTCCGCGCCCGGGGAAGCACGTACGACCGAACCCGTTCGGACTGCAAGAGCACGAGCGCGATGATGACGATCGCCTTGAACGCGGGCGTCGCCGCGGCGGCGACTCCCAGGAACAGCACGGTCTTGTTGAGGGTCGCGATCAGCAGCGCGCCGATCGTGGAGCCGAGGATCGAGAACTTTCCTCCCGCCAACGAGGTGCCCCCGATCACCACCGCGAGAATCGCGTCGAGCTCCATCAGGTTCCCGGTGCCCGACACGCTGACGGTCATCACCTCGGACACGCTGAACAAGCCTCCGATGGATGCCAGAGCCGCCGCCAACACGTAGACCGCGATGAGGATGGGCCGCGGGCGAATTCCGGCCAGTCGGCTCGCCTTCGGGTTGATGCCGATCGACTCGATGGTGAGCCCCAGAGCCGTTCGACGCATCAGCAGGGCGACGAGGACGACGACGACGATCGCGATGACGAAGCTCGTCGGAAGGCCGAGGAGCTGACCGTTCGCGAGCTGCTGGAACGGCTCGTTGGTCGCGTTCGTGTTCTGTCCGCCGGTGATGACTCGGGCGATACCACGCGCCGCGAGCATCATGACGAGGGTGGTGATGAAGGGCTGAAGTCCCACGACGGCGACCAGCAGACCGTTGATCGCACCGAGGACGACGGCGAGGAGGATGGCGAGTCCGATGGCCGCCAGCATCGCTCCGACCGACGTGGGATCGTCGATCGTCGCGAGGGTCTGCATGGCAACCGCTCCGCCGACCGCCATCATGGAGCCCACCGAGAGGTCGATGCCCTCGGTGGCGATGACGAACGTCATCCCCAGGGCGATCATGATGATCGGCGCCGACACCCGCACGATGTCGAGAAGGTTTCCGGCGACGAGCCCCGTCGTGGGGTTGATCCCGATCTGCAGATAACTCGGATCTTTGAGCGTGTTGATCGCCAGCAGCACGCCGATCCCCACGATCGCCCAGAACCAGGGGGTTCGGAGGGCGGTCTTGACGAGACTCACTCGTTCACTCCTTCGTCGGATGGTGTCGTCCCGGTGTCGGCGGCGAGCGCCTCGGCTTTGGCCTCTGCCGCGACGTCGGATTCAGCGGCGATGACCGAGACGATCTGCTCCGCATTGACTCCGGGACCGTTGATGACTTCGCCGATGCGGCGGTGGTCTTTGAGGATCACGATGCGCTCCGAGAGACGCACGACCTCGTCGAGTTCGGACGAGATGAAGACGACGCTCATCCCGCCCTCGGCGAGTTCAGCCACGGTCTCCTGGATCTCGGCCTTCGCGCCGACATCGATCCCGCGGGTGGGCTCATCGAGGAGCAACAGATCCGGTTGCGTGGCCAGCCATCTACCCAAGAGCACCTTCTGCTGATTTCCTCCGGACAGAAGCCGGATGGGCCGATCGGGATCGTTGGGGCGCACGTCGAAACGCGTCATGTACGTGGTGACGAGGCGATCGACCTCGCGCGCGGGGACACGTCGCAGCCACCCCCGCCGGGCTTGAACGGCCAGCATGATGTTGTCTCGAACGCTCAGGTCACCGACGATCCCGTCCTCACGGCGGCTCTCCGTCGAGTAGGCGATCCCGTGAGCGAGACCCGCGACGGGCGAGGTCAGAGCGACCTCCTCGCCCTTGACTCGGGTCCGTCCGGAGTCGGCCTTGTCGACGCCGGCGATCAGGCGAGCGAGTTCCGAGCGTCCGGCGCCGAGGAGACCGGCGAAGCCGACCACCTCACCGGCGTGGATGTCGAGGTCGGTGGGCTCGAAGGCGCCCTTGCGCCCGAGACCTTCCGCCGAGAAGACGGGAGTCGCGCTGCGGTCCCGGGCGGTGCTCTGCCGGTTCGAACCCAGGGCCCGCAGTGCCTCGAAGTCTTTGCCGATCATCTTCGAGATCAACTGGCCGCGATCGAGGTCCCGCGTGAGGTACTCGCCGATGAACTTTCCGTTGCGCAGAACCGTGATGCGATCACTGATCGCGAACACCTGGTCGAGGAAGTGAGAGACGAAGAGGATCGCGACTCCCTGATCGCGCAGTCGTCGGATCACCGTGAAGAGAACCTCCACCTCCTTCGCGTCGAGGCTGGATGTCGGTTCGTCGAGGATCAGGACCTTCGAGTCGGTGACCATCGCGCGGCTGATCGCGACCAGTTGCTGCAGGGCGATGGAGATCGTCGACAACGGAGCCCGCGGGTCGAGGTCGGCCAATCCCACGCCGGCGAGAACCTCCGCAGCGCGCCGGTGGGTCTTCGTCCAATCGATTCCCCAGAAGCCGCGCACCTCGTGGCCCAACATGATGTTCTCGCCGATCGACAGGTTGGTGCACAGGTTCACCTCCTGGTACACCGTCGAGATCCCGGCGGCCTGCGCCGACGCGGTCCCCGAGAATCTGCGCGCGTGACCGTTGACGACGATCTCGCCCGAGTCGAGCTGGTAGACACCCGTGAGGGCCTTGATGAGAGTCGACTTGCCGGCGCCGTTCTCGCCCATCAGGGTGTGGACTTCACCGGGAAGCAAGCGGAAGTCGACGTCGTCGAGTGCCTTGACCCCGGGGAATGTGATCGAGGCACCGTGCACCTCGACGATCGCAAGAGGCTCCATGGGTACGTCTGACTCCTTGTGTTGCGCGCGACAGGTTCTGAAAAGGTGAAAGCGGGGGGTCGCCAGGAACTCGACCCCCCGCTCAGCGTCAGCTCATCGCGTGACGCCGGGAAGGATCAGAAACCCTTGCCCTCGTCGAGGGCCTTCTGGCCGGCCTCCGCCGAATCGAACGTGTCACCCGAGACGAGGGTCACCTTCTCGAGAGTCTCCCCGGCGATGGCCTTCTTGACCGCATCCACGGCCTGGTCACCGAAGAACGGGTTGTACTGCGCGACGAAGCTGAGGTCGCCGGCGGCCAGAGCCTCGAGCGCACCCGTCGTGCCGTCGATCGTAGCGATCTTGACGTCGACGCCAGGCGTGAGACCGGCATCCTTGACGGCCTGCGCCGCGCCGATGCCCATCTCATCGTTCTGAGCGAAGATGAACTGGATGTCGTTGTTGTTGGCCTTCAGCACCGTCTCGGTGACCGATTTGCCCTCGTCGGCACTCCAGTTCGCCGTCTGCGCGCCGATCTTGTTCCAACCGCTCGCTCCGGCGATCGCGTCGTCGAAACCCTGGTTGCGCTCGTTGACGACCGACAGGCCCGGCACGCCTTCGAGAACGTAGTAGTTGGCGCCGTCCGGGAACGCCGTCAGAGCCCACGCGCCGACCTCTTGCGCGACGTTCACGTTGTCCGGTGCGATGCGCGTGGCGTACAGCTCGTCGGAGGCGTCAACCCCGCGGTCGAGAAGGATCACGGGGATCTCGGCCTCCTGAGCGAGCTTGAGCGAATCTTCCCAGCCCGAGGCTTCGGTCGCCGTCAGCAGGATCGCATCGACTTCGTCGTTGACGAACGTCGTGAACGCGTCGATCTGCGACTTCTGGTCACTCGGGCTTGCCGCCGGGGCATACTTGAGATCGAAACCCGCCTCGGTGCTGAAGGCGTCCTTGATGGCCTGCTCGTTCGCGTTACGGAAGCCGCCCTCGGGCCCGACCGCCACGAAACCGACGGTGAGAAGTTCATCGGCACCACCGCCGCTGCCCGAGTCGGGAGCGGCGCAACCCGCGAGGCCGAGCGCAAGCACTCCGACCCCGATGATGCCCGCGAAGCCGAGCTTTCGATTCTTCATCACTGTTTCTCCTCCTTGAGAGCCCCGTCACGGTCGTCGTCGACGGGAATTTTCGCGCTCCGAACTGGAGCGCGACGGGTACTAGTCCCTCATTGTGCGCGCTAACAGCGGCGCTCACAATGATCTCGGCCAGATTCGTTACCTATCTGTTACCGCGAACAGTCAGGAGGGGTTGGGCGGGTGCGCCGTCGCGTTGACATAGCGTTGCGGAGTGCTTCCCCCTCTCGTCGTGTTGCCGTGGCGCCCCGCCCCCTCACGCATCGACGCCTTCGACCGCGTCCGCGACTGGTACGCCAGGACGCTGCCGGAGTTCGAGGTGACGACAATCGATTCGGGTGACGTGCCGTTCAACCTGGCGCGCTGCCGCAACCTCGCCGTCGCCGACGCCGGGCTGGACGACGTCATCGTCCTGAACGACGCCGACACCCTGCCGGAACCCGAGTCGTTGCGCGCGGCCGTGGCCGATGCGGCCACCAGCGGACGCGTGCACCTCCCCTACACGGCGTACCACTGGCTCGGGGCGGAGGGCTCCGCGCAGTTCGCGGCCGGCACGCCGCTCGAGGACTGCAGATTCGAACTGGTGAACGGCGCCTGCTCCGGCGTCTACGTCACCACCCGCCGCACCTGGGAGGCGCACGGCGGGCAGGACGAACGCTTCCGCGGCTGGGGGTTCGAGGATGCCGCCTGGTACCTCGCGCACTCGACGATCCTGGGCGAACCACCGCGCCGCCACGAAGGACGCGTGTACGCCCTGCACCACGTTGCGGCCGAACGCGCCGGCGAGCAGTACGAGGCGAACGCCGCGCACATGGAGCGCTACCGCGAAGCAGCATCCGATCCGGCGGCGATGTCGGCACTCGTGGATGAGGGCCTCGCGGAGAGCGCGCGGAACGCGAGTAGCGGACCCGGCTCCGCGGCCTGACGTTCCGCGATCGAGGCCAGAATCCCCTCCCGCACCGGGTCGGGAGACGCCAGCGCGAGCAACGCCGAGCGCAGCTCATCCACCGTCGCGGTGTTCGGGGCGAGCGCGAGGCCGACCCCGGCATCCTCGACCGCGGCCGCACCGGCGAACTGGTCGGTCGAGAACGGCAGCACGAGCAACGCCACCCCTGCACCCAGCCCCTCGGTGACCGAGTTGTTGCCGCCGTGGGTGACGGCAAGGGATGCCGAACCGAGCAGCCGCACCTGCGGCAGGTACTCGCGCATGAGCCAGCCGTCCGGGATCTCCCCCAGATCGGAGAGCGGCGTCGAGCCCGTGGCGACGGCCGCGACGATTCCGGCGTCGGCCAGCGCCTCGATCACGCGGCGCAACACGTCGCCGTGCACCGAGAGGAAGCTGCCGAAGCTGACGTATGCGAAGCGCGGGGTGCGGGCGATCCAGGCGTCGACCTCCGCGTCGGGGGGCTCCACCCGCCGAGTCGAGCCGAGGAAGACGTGCGGCGGAAGCGCGGAGGCATCCCGAACCAGCTCGCCCGGGTAGTTGTAGAGCACGAGCGGTCCGTGCTCGGCGAACCCGTCGGCGCTCGGCGATGCGGCGGGGTCGAGCGCCTGAGCGGCCGCGTTCCACGACGCGGTGAAGTTCACCGACACCTCGTCGCAGAGCTCCGCGAGCGCGGCGAGTTCGACGGGGGTGGGCGTGAAGGCCGCGGGCCAGGCCGGCGGATACCCGTACCGCTCGTCGCCGATCGGCAGCGCACTCGGATGCCCGAGCACCACGTCGCCGAACGGGATCCCGGCGGTCGAGAGCGCGAGGCGGGCGCTGAATGCGAGGTGGTCGATGAGGATGGCGTCGGGCTGCACCTCCTCGACGATGCGCAGCACGTCGCGCCCGGCCCGCTCGGGGTCCCACATGAGGTCGACGAGCCGCTCGCGCGCCTGGTAGGTCAGCGTCTCGACCATCCCCTGCCGGGTGGCGTCGAAGAAGCCGCGCAGCGAATCGGCCTCCTCGTCGACCTGGTCCTCGGCGCGGATCACCCCGGCGTTGGATCCGCGGCCGAGCTGCAGGTTCACCCGCTCGAAGCCGAACTCGGCCACGATCCCCGCGGTCGCCGGGCCCGACGCGACGACGACGCGCTCCCCGGCATCCCGCCAGGCCGTCGCAAGGGTGACGAGCGGGAGGAGGTGGGACGCGTAGTCGGGGCTGATGACGAGCAGCGTCACCGCACGGGCTCCGCGAGGGCGAGCAGTGCGGCCTCGTCGCGGGCGACCCCGCGGTACACGGTGCCGAGGGCCGACGACATCCGCTGGATCGTGAAGTTCTCACGCACCATCTCGCGGGATCGCGCCGGGCGGGCCTCGCCCTCTTCGAGCGCGGCCTGGTCGAGCGCGAGCCCGATCGCGTCGCGCAGACGGGCGACGTCCCAGGTGGCGGTGAGCCGACCGGTGACGCCGTCCTCGACGTAGGTGGCGGGGCCGCCGCCGTCAGGGGCGACGACCAGGAGCCCGGTGGCCATCGCCTCGAGCAGCGCGATGCCGAACTCCTCTTTGATGCTCGCACAGGCGTAGACGCCGCCCCGAGCGGTGAGACCGGGAAGCCCGAGCCGCGCGGCGGCGAGCCAGCGCGCGGCGACGTCGTTCGCGCGGTGCCCGGGCAGCAGCAGGCCCGCAGCCGCCCGAGCTGCCGCCGGCACGAGGGCGTCGATCAGGTCGAGTTGCTCGCGCTCGTCGAGCGAGGGCGACGCGAGATCGCCGCCGACGATGAGCAGGTTGGCGCGCTCGGCGAGCGGTCCCGTCGCCCAGGCCTCGACGAGCGACGCCATCCCCTTCACGCGGTGCATCCGGCCGACGCTGACGATGAGCGGCAGCCCGCGTCGCTCGGGGGCGAGCTGCTCGACGAGGGCGCGCAGCTCGGCGATCGCCGGAACCGGCTCGGCACCGGCGACGTGCGCAGCGGCATCCCCGACGGCGGCGTCGATGGTGTCGAGGTCGACGCCCTCCGGCACGATCGTGTGCCGTTCCGGGTGGGCCGTCAGGTCGATGCCGACGAGGCGCCGCATGTCGTCCTGAAGCTTGGGACGCGGGAACAGCACGGTGTGCGCCGCGTTGGCGGCCAGGCTCTGCACGAGCCGTGCCCGGAACCAGAAGTGCTCCTCGCCGTCGACCGCGCCGAACCCGGCCCGGGTCAGTCGGCCCGAGCGGTCGAGCGACTCGATGACGCCGTGCGGGTCGGGGGCGACGGTGAAGACGACCGGGATGCCGAGCTCGCGTGCGACGTCGGCGGCGGCGAGGCTGCCGACATCCGCCATGCGCAGGTGCAGCAGGTCGACGTGACCGGCCGCGCGCAGGATGCGACGGATGCCGCGCCGGGCGACGACGCGCAACGGCCAGGCGGCGGCGGACGGCACCGGGTCGCGCAGCAGCGGGATGCGTCCGTAGACGTGACCGGCGTCGACATCCTGCAGGCCGAGCAGATCGGACGCCGCCCCGTCGACGGAACCGCGCGAGAGGGTGATGACCCGTTGCACGCCGGTCGTCGGGTCGGCGGCGAGGGCGTCGCCGAGGCGGACCAGCAGCGTCGCGATGCCGCCGTTGTCGCCGGCGCCCGCAGCACTCAGATCGGGGTCGATGTCGGCGTGGAGGAAGAGCTGCGCGACCGTCAGGCCGTGCTCACGCGCGAGCCGCGGCACGGGGGTCGCCGTCGAGTCGATGACCGCGAGGCGGGCGACCTCGGCGACGAAATCGTCTCCCCCGACGAGCCCCTCCAGGGCCTCCGAGATCCGCGAGTCGCCGGGGCGCTGGCCGAGTGCCGAGACCGCCGCGACCCGCACCGCCTCGGGCTCACCGGCGTCGAGCGCCAGGCGCAGCAGAGGTTCTTCGGCGATGGCCGAACGCACGAGACCCAGGGTCTCGACGAGCCGCGCGCGCGCTCCGGGCTCGTCGACGCCGAGCAGGCCCGCCTCGATGCCGACGACGAGGTGGTCGCCGGTCGCGCCGGACCACTGTTCGAGGGTGCGCTGGGCGAGCATCCCGGTGAATCCGCCGCGCACGATCATGCCGAGCAGGCGACCCATCGCGTCGGGACGCGGCAGCACCGTGCTCAGCGCCCAGGCAGCGTGCTCGCGGATGAAGGGACGCTCGTCGGAGAGCAGCCGGGTGAGCAGCCGGGCGGCCTCGGCATCCCGGATCTCGGCGAGCGCATGCGTCGCCGCGATGGCCGCGAGCTGGTCGTCGCCGGCGAGCGCGACGCTCAGCACCCGCAGGGTGCGCACGCCCGGGTCGCGGCCGGACTCGAATGCGAGGTCGTCGGCGAGACGCATCGCGTCGACGATCGACGGCGCGTCCAGCACCTGATCCAAGGACGTCTGAACGCCCATCCCCAACCTCCACTCACCCGATCGCGGCATCCGATCGGTCGCGGCTGACCGATGATAGCCCGCGGACCTGACCGCGCATCCCGGGGTAGCGTTGACCGTCGTTCCCCGCTAAGGAGTTGTGTGAGAATCGTCGCCCTCGGGGACGTCGGCGTCGTCGACGGCATGATGCACATCGGCGACGAGGCGATGTTCGAAGCCCTCGTCGACGAACTCCGGCTCCGCGGCGTGACGTCGATCACAGCGCTCAGCGCAGCACCCGTCGAGACGGCCGCGAGATACGGCGTCGAGGCCGTCTCCCGGCTCGGCTTCCCCGGCGATCGGGATGCTGGCGCCGCACGGTTCGCGGCGGTCCTCGAGTGCGCCGCGGGGCGACGGGCGCTGCCCGGTGACGACCCGGTCTGGGCGGTGATCGACGCGGTCGCGGCGTCGGATGGCGCGGTGATCGCGGGCGGCGGCAATCTGGCCTCCACCTGGCCGTCGCACGTCTTCGAGCGCGCCGCCCTCGCGGCGATCGCGACGGCGGCGGACCGGCCCCTCGTGGTCAGCGGCCAGACCCTCGGCCCGAGCCTCGCCCCCGGTGACCGCGAGCTCGTGCGCGGACTCCTCGCCGGGGCGCGGCGCGTCGGGCTGCGCGAAGCCGACTCCGTGCGGCTCGCCGCAGACCTCGGCGCCCCGGGCTCCGCGACCCTCGACGACGCGTCGTTCCTCGGATTCGACGAGCCCGCCGACGCCACCGACCCGTTCCTCCTCGTGAGCCTCTCGACCCACCTCGGCGGGCGGCCGCGCGACGCGGTCGTCACCGGGCTCGCCGCGGCGCTCGACGCGCTGCACGACGACACCGGGATGCCGATCCGCTTCCATGCCCACTTCGGCTCGCTCGAACCGAGGGTGGTGCGCGGCGACGCGGTGCTGCACGACGAGGTGCGAGCGGCGCTGCGCAGCGACTCGGAGGTCGTGCCGACCGGCGATCCGCGGGGTGCCGCTCGGCTCGCGCGCTCCGCCGGGATGCTCGTCACCGGGCGCTATCACCCGGCGGTGTTCGCGGCCCCGGGCGGGGTGCCGATCGCCGCCCTGGTCGTCGACGCCTACACCGACGTGAAGCTGCGCGGCGTGCTCGCGCACTGGGAGCAGTCCGGGCTCATCGACCTCGACACGGTGGCGCGCGGCGACGCCACCGGTCCGCTCCTGACGATCGTCGCCCGCAGCGACGACATCCGTCGAGCGACCGCCGCCGCCGTTCCGGAGCGACGTGCGCAGGCTTCGGCATGGTGGGACTGCGTCGCCGCCGATCTCGGCGAGAGACCCGACAGCGTGCGAGAACGGTCGTCGTCGCCAACGGCAAGCGTTGACGGCACTGGGTGGAGATGGGGGAAATGAACACCCGTCTCTCGCCGGGGCGCCTCTGACCGGAGCGTCAGCTGAACGGACCGTCGAGGCGAAGAGCTTCGGCCGCCTGGCGGGCGCGGATCGGCATCCACTCGACCAGCCGCGCGACGACATCCGTCTGCAGGTGAGATGGCACACGTGACGCAACATCGGCGACGGTCTGCGGAAGTGCCGCCAGGTAGGTCGCCGTCAGCGCCAGAAGGTCGTCGGAAGAAAGTCCGCATCGAGCAGCGATCCGCTCGAACTCAAACCGCCCGACATCGCCGACGACATTCGTGGCACCGTACCTTGCGGCGAGTTGCCGGCTCGCCGCTCGGTCGAGGAGCGAAGGGACGTCGAGGTCGCGAGTTGCGCCGAGATAGGGGATCAGCGACGACATGTCGTAGATCGGAGTAAGCACTGCGGTCCCAGAGCCGAGGAACAGCGAATAGTTCTTGGCATGCGCGTCCGTCGAGATCACGATCCACGCGAAGACCAGCGCGACGGCATAGCGCACGCGCGAATGCGGATCAGCGTGCTCGGTCAAGAGAGACGCGACGGTATCGATTCCGGGGCCGCCATCGGACTCGTACTTACGAAGCCGCGGTAGACCGAGGGCTTGGAGGAGATCCTCCTGGTGAATGCGGATGAGCCGCCCCTCGTCGACACGTCGATCGAACCGCTTGACGACGAGCGAGTGCTCGCCCGCGTGGTCGAAGAGCTCGACCTGCGCGGTCGGGATTCCGAGCATGTGGGCCGTGCGCATCACGACGAACTCGACGAGTTCCCCGTCCGCGTAGCCCTTCACTTGCGGTTTGAAGAGGTGTGTCGAGGGCTCGGCTCCGGTCGTCTCTGCCCACCCACGGGAATCCCGAGCCAGCGAGAACTTCCGCTGAGCTCCGCCAAGAGAGAATTGTCCGGAGGCGGGGACCGCGTCGCCATGCCACGCGGTCTCGTCGCTTCGGAGCAGGCGGATGCGAGCGGCGACCTCATCGTCGGAGACGGCCGACCGGCTGGTGCGGCTCGGCGCCTGCGGGGCTCGAAACGTGGCGGCCCCCGCGACGTCTTCCCCGTACTCCGCGAGCAGCCCGAACGGCTCCGCGGTCTCAAGGCCCACATCGGTCGCCCATCGCTGACGTACTTCCGGATTGTCCGGGAGGAGGTTGTCGACGAAATGTGCAACGGCGCGGCCCCGATGTTGCCGGCGCGTGAGGGGAAGCGACAAGGAAAGCGGGACCGCCTCGTCGGCGGCTGTCCACGAGTTCTCGTAGACGAGTTCGTAGTCCTCCACCCCGTGGCGGATGAGCTCACCGATCGTCGCTCCGTAGAGTTCGACCCTCAGCCGATCAGACATCGTCCGGCGTCTCAGAACGAGTTGATCCGTCGCGAATCGCGTGTCGTTCCCGAAAGTTGTCGACGACGGCGGACGCGTCCATCTCCGCGCGTGCGAGCCGCGCGGAGATCGACGTCCAGTCGATCCCGGACAGATCGATCCGAGGCACGTCGATACGAGGAATCCGGACCGTCGATGAGGCCCGCGCGGCTGCTTGCTCAGGCGTCTCGGAACGCAGTTCGATCGAGAGAGCGCGCAAGACAGTCAGCACTTTGGCCAGTGACAGGTCATCCGCCCCGCGTTCGAATCTCACGACCCACTGGCGCGTCACACCGGCACGCTCAGCCAGTTGAGCTTGCGAGAGCTTGAGCTGGCGGCGACGATCGCGCGCGATCGCACCGAAGTCGCTCGTCGTCCGCAGTCTCATCGTCGCCCCTCGAATGTCAGTTATACGTTACATTCTGGAAATGACACGCACAAGTGACTAAACAGGATATGTAACACTGAAGTGACATCGACTGCGGACGAGCGAACTCGACACCGCTCGATCGACTCGACAGCGTGCGACAACGGTCGTTGCCGCCAACGGCAAGCGTCGACGGCACTGGGTGGAGATGGGGGGAAATGAACCCCCGTCCATCGCTGAGGACCTGCGCCTTCTCCGGGCGCAGCTCGTGAGAACGTTCTACTCGGCTCCGACCTTTGCCACGAGCATCTAGGTCGACGAGCCCAGTCTCAGTGAAAGTCCCGCGAACCCCTGAGACACAGGTTCGCGGCAAGTCCCCTAGATGACGCCAGGACCCGGGACGGAGACGCACCCGGGCTGACGGACTCGGTCTACGCCTTAGGCGGCGAGAGCGAAGTCGGTGCGCTTAGCATTGGCACCTGTTGTTTGAGGAGATCGTTTACGAGATAACCCCTCATCCTCGGCCCGCTTCTCGCAGCTTCACAGACGATGTCGAAACCGATCATCCCCATGGAGTCCTTCCGTGGAGGAAGGCGCCGTTGTCGCACGCTGTGGAGTTGTGAATCCGGCTTCGGAGAACCGAGGCCAGCCCTTGAGTCTACGCCCGAGGACGCGATCGCGGTGCGGGAATTTGCTCCGCACCGCGATCGGCCCGGCAGGAGGAGGTCAGATCTCCTTGCGCGAGGTCGGCGCTTCTCCGGCCGGCACTTCGTCGACCGTCGTCTCTGCGGCGGCGAAAGCCGCATCGTCGGCGAGCGACTTCTTGCGCGCGACGCTGAAGATGATCAGACCGTAGACGGCTTTCGCGAGGATGTCGGCGATCGAGTAGCCGATCTGCTTGCCGACCCAGGCGTCCGCGCCGCCGATGTTGAGCAGCGGGAGGAGGTACGCGATCGGGTAGACACCCCAGCTGAGCAGCAGCAGCCAGCGCAGGCGCGACAGCGTCCCGCGCACGGCCAGCGGCTGTCGCTGCAGCGATTTACCGAGCTGGCCGAAGAGCACGAACAGGATGTAGAGGAACGGAATCGTCGAGATCGCCCCGAAGATCCCGCGGATGAGGTTGTCGTCGCTGATCTCACCCGGATAGCCGAGCGCGATCATGAGGGCCGCGGCTGGCACGAGACGCACGAGCAGCTTGGTCTCGACCGCCTTCGTGAGCGCGAGCACCGCAACCAGTTCGACGAGCAGCAGCGGCACGGTCAGGAACCAGTCGACGTACCGGTATCCCTCGTTGAAGCCCTCGCCGACGGCGAGCGTGTAGGAGCCGGTGCCGCCGACCGAGTCGGTGACGTAGGCGCCCTTGAACGAGTCGAAGATGCGGAAGTAGTGGTACGCCGCGATGCCACAGACGATGATCGCGACCGTGATCGCCTGCCGGTAGCGCGGCAGGATGCGCGGAAGCGCGATGAGCAGGAACAGCGCGGTGAACAGCTGTGCCGCGATGACCAGTGAGAGGAAGTTGTAGACGGTATTGAACTGTCCAGCGGACAGGATGTCGGGTATCACGAGGTTCTCCGAAGTGGGTCGTTCCGGTCGCGAATCCGGGGGTTCCCGGACTCTCGCGAGTTAGCTTACTCATTAAGTTATTGACCTGGTAAGACACGCGTTGAGCGATTTCGAAGGCGCCATCGGTAAACTCACACGTCATGGCCTCGACCGATCGTCCGTCCCACCGGCTCGACGGTTTCCCGGCCGCGGCGACCGAGTTCGTGAGCGCGCTCGAAGCGAACCGCCGCAAGATCGCCGAGGAAGCCGGGCTCACCCTCACCGAACTGCGCGCGCTGTTCCACGTCGGCCAGGTGGTGAGCATCACGCCAAAGAACCTCGCGACCTATCTCGGCCTGACGACCGGAGCCGTCACGGCGATCGCCCGGTCGCTGATCGGCGCCGATCTCCTCGAGCGGGTCGACCACCCCGACGACCGCCGCAGCCTCTACCTCGAACTCACCGAACACGGCCACGAGACGATGCGCACCATCCATCACGACTTCAACGCGATGGTCGCCGCCTCGACGGCGAGCCTGGATGCCGCGCAGCTCGATCAGTTCACGGTCGCCCTCCGCACCGTCGCTCGGGAGGTGCGCGAACGGGTGGGGGCGGCGAGAATCGAGCCATGACCCTGAACAGCGCGGCCGACACGATCATCACGGTGCAGGGCACCGCCTCCGACTGGTTCGACGCGGAGCGCGCCACCGTGCAGGTGACGGTGCAGCACGACGGCCCGAAGCGCGAGCCGGTGTTCGAGGCGACGACGAGAGTCGCCGCGCAGGTGACGACGGCGCTGAAGGAACTGGAGGCGTCGGGGGCGATCACCCGCTGGTCGAGCGACCGGGTGAGCGTGTGGTCGAACCGGCCGTGGAACAACGAGGGCAAGCAGCTCGCCCCCGTGTACTACGCGGCGCTGTCGGCATCCGCCCGCTTCCAGGATTTCGACGCGCTCAGCACCTTCGTCGAGACCTTCGCGACCGTCACCGGGGTGACGATCGCGTCGATCACCTGGGATCTCACCGAGGAGCGCCGGCTCGCGGTGACGAGCGACATCCAGACCCGGGCGGTGCAGGATGCCACCGTCAAGGCGACCACGTACGCCAGGGCCGCCGGACTCTCGACCGTGACCGCCGTGGCGGTCGCCGATCCGGGGATGCTCGGTGACTCCTCGTCGGGTGGGGGCGGTCCGATGCCGATGGCCCGCGGCGCCGGCAAGATGATGATGGCGATGGACACGCAGGGCGGGTCGCAGCTGACCTTCACGCCCGACCGCATCGAGGTGTCGGCCGCCGTCGACGCGCGATACCGCGCGAGCTAGGGTCGTCGGCTCAGCCGACGATCGCGGACAACGAGACGACGACGCCCACGAACGCGGCGGCGCCGCGGATCGCGAGCCCGAGCGGGACCTTGAGCGACGCGTTGGCGCCCGAGACGCCGAGCAGCAGGAGCGCGAACGCGAAGATCGCCGATGCGACCGTGATCAGCAGTCCGCGCGCGCCGATCTGCTCGGAGCGCTCGTAGGCGACCGCCGACGCTCGGTTGGCGCCGTAGGTCGGCGCCAGCTGGGTCGAGAAGAACGATTGCGCGGTCAACGGGTACGCCTCGTCGGTGGAGCCGCTCGCCACCCAGGCATCCCAGGAGTCGCCGAGTCCCGGTGAGCCGCCCTCGAGAACGGCTCGCGGGCGGTTGATGCCCGCGACACCGAACAGGAAGAGGGCGAGCGCCCGCCCGAAGACCGCCGACCGGCTGTTGAGCACCGAGGCCTCATCGCCCAGGTGCCGCGAGGTCATCCGGGGGGCCGTCGAGGCCCCCACTCGCCGCTGGTCCGCGCTCCCCCGCTGGGCGCGCATCGGCATCCTCGTCCTGGCCGCCGTGATCGTGGCGCTGATCGCGATCGTCGCCGTCCGCCTCGCCACCCGGGTGCCGCCGATCCCCCTCGGTGTCACCCCGATCGACCTGCGACCCGGCTGATGACTCGCTGAGGACGCACTCGACCTCACGGAGCACACCATCGTCGCGTGCGGCACCGAGCACCCCCAGCGAGCCTTCGCACCCGCCCACGTGCAACTCGACGATTCCGTCTATGCGCTCGTCGGCGACCCGCTCGCGACCTTCGGCGATCAGGCGTGCCTGCGATTCCTCGAGTACCGCCTGTTCCTTCGAGAGGGACCCGAGACCGGCGACAACCAAGCGCGGGCGATCGCGATGCCCGACGCCGAGGCATATGCGGACGGCGACACCGAGGGCCTGTGCGTGATCTCCAGCCGTGATGGCGAACCGATCCCGGGTGACCCCTATCGGCCGATGCCGTAGGCGCTACTCACCGAGGTGGCGGCGGCTGGACATCGCCCGCTGCGCCTCGCGGGTGTCCTGCCGCTCGCGCAGCGCCTGGCGCTTGTCGTACTCGCGCTTGCCCTTGGCGACCGCCAGCTCGACCTTCGCGCGGCCCTCCGAGAAGTAGATCGAGAGCGGGATGAGGGTGTATCCGCCCTCCTTCGTCTTCTGCGAGATCTTGATGATCTGCGCCTTGTGCAGCAGCAGCTTCCGTTTGCGGCGGGTCGCGTGGTTGGTCCACGACCCCGAACCCCACTCGGGGATGTGCACGGCGTCGAGCCACGCCTCCGCGCCGTCGATGAACGCGTAGCCGTCGACGAGCGACGCGCGGCCCTCGCGCAGCGACTTCACCTCGGTGCCGGTGAGCACGAGCCCGGCTTCGTAGGTGTCCTCGATCGTGTAGTCGTGGCGCGCCTTGCGGTTCGTCGCGACGACCTTCTGACCCTGTTCCTTCGGCATCCTGCTCACCTCCTCCGCCTCGCGCGCGGCAGCAGGCACCGAGCAGCCGCTCAGTCTACGACAGCTACGCCTTGAGGTACCGGCGGATGGCGACGGAGGCCGAAAGGGCGGCGAGCACGGCACCGATCCCGAGCAGGATCGGCGCGACGAGAAGCGCGTCGGTCGTGCCGACGAACCCGATCGTCGGCAGCGTCCGAGTCAGGTAGCCGTCGACGAAGAACTGCGTGAGCGCGAAGATCCCCACTCCGGCGAGCGCCGCGCCGATGAGCGCGGCGAACACGCCCTCGAGCACGAACGGCGTCTCGATGAATCGATTGGAGGCGCCCACGAGTCGCATGATCGAGATCTCCCGGCGTCGGGAGAACGCTGAGAGCCGGATGGTGGTCGCGATGAGCAGCGCCGCCGCGACGAGCATGAGGGCCGCGATGCCGACAGCGCTCAGGCTGACGGCGTTGAGTATCGAATAGATCGGTTCGAGTGCGGCCCGGTTGTCGACGACATCGGCGACTCCGGGGAGCCCCCGGATCTGATCGATGATGACCTCCGCCTGATTGGCATCGACGAGCTTCACTCGGAACGCCGACGGAACCATCTCGGGGCGGGCGAACTCCGCGATGCTCGAGTCGCCGAGCTGCGAGACGAAGAGGTTGTACGCCTGCTCGCGGGTCTCGAACTCGACGCGCTCCACGTAGGGCTCGAGGGTGGCCCCGGTCAACTCGGCCTCGACGTCATCCATCTGGCCTTGCGTCACCTCCACATTCCCGCAGTCGCCGGCGTCGAACTGGGTGCAGAGGTAGACGGCGACCTGTGCCCGGTCGTACCAGTACCCCTTCATCTGAGTGATCTGGAACTGAAGCAGGATCGCCGCGCCGACGAACGTGAGCGAGATGAACGTCACCAGCACGACGGAGACGACCATCGACATGTTGCGCCGCAGACCCTGGCCGACCTCGCCGAGGACCAAGCCGAGCCTCATCGCCTCTCCCGCAGCGCGTCGGGGGCGGTCGGCCAGACGAAGCCGGGCGGGGGCCCCGACCCGGGTTCGGGGATCGGCGCTGCGGTGGCCGGAGGGGTGCGTTCGACGACCGGCGTCCGCTCCGGCGCAGGAGCTGTGGATGCCGCCGGCAGCAGCGCCTCGAGGGGATCGGTCGTCGGTGCCACCTCGTCGTCGGCGACCGGGGCGGGGGCCGGGGCCGGCACGGCGGCGGAGAGGTCCTCGAATGAAGGCTCGGCCGCACGCTGTTTCTGCACCGGCATCGACTGCGTCTGGTAGCCCCCCTGGCGCTCGTCGCGCACGATCTGGCCGCCGATGAGTTCGATGACGCGCCGCTTCATCGAGTCGACGATGCCGGCGTCGTGGGTGGCCATCAGCACGGTCGTGCCGTTCGCGTTGATCGTGGCGAGCAGGGTCATGATGCCGGCGCTGGTCGCCGGGTCGAGGTTTCCGGTCGGCTCGTCGGCGAGCAGGATCGCGGGCTTGTTGACGACGGCCCGGGCGATGGCGACGCGCTGCTGCTCACCGCCGGAGAGCTCGTGCGGGTAGCGGTTCTGCTTGCCGCCGAGTCCGACCATCTTGAGCACGTCGGGCACGGCCTCCTGGATGAAGCCCTTGCTCTTGCCGATCACCTGGAGCGTGAACGCGACGTTGTCGAACACCGTCTTGTTCGGCAGCAGGCGGAAGTCCTGGAACACGACGCCGAGGCTGCGTCGGAAGTAGGGCACCTTGCCGCTCGAGATCGCCGCGAGTTCCTGCCCGAGCACGAAGATCTTGCCCTTCGTGGGGCGGTCCTCCTTGAGCACGAGGCGCAGGAACGACGACTTGCCGGAGCCCGAGGCCCCGACCAGGAACACGAACTCGCCTTTGAGCACCTCGAGGTCCACGCTGTTCAGCGCGGGGCGCGAGGTGCCCGGATAGGTCTTGGTGACGCCGTCGAACCTGATCATGACCGGTCCAGGCTAAGTCGGCATCCGATTTCTCCCGGGCGCGACACTCCCTCAGAACGAGAGGCTCAGGCGAGGGTTCGCTCGAGGGTCGCCGCCATGTGCCGGTGCCCGACCGCCTCGAACCCGACGATCGTGACCACCGGAGCGAGCATCACCACGATCAGGCTCCACCCCAGCGAGACGCCGTTCGCGGCGAGGCCGACGGCGACGCCGAGCACGGCGAGCGTGCCGACGAGGAGCGTGAGATGGAACGGGTCGAACTCCCGCACCAGGATGCTGTAGAGCACGAAGGAGACGGTGACCGCGATCGCGACCGGGATCGCGGTCGCGAGCACGGCACCGACCACCCCGATGGTCGCCTCTCCTTCGACGACGTACGCGGCGACGTGCAGCCCGGCCCCGACCGCGGCGGTGGCCGCGAACAGGGGGATGTGCCCGTAGCCCCAGGCCCACGATCGGGAACGGAAGCGCTCCAGCACGTCCGCCGACGGGACGATGAAGTAGTTCCACCAGAGCCCGAACGTCAGCCCCACGCCGGCGACGCTGATCAGCACCGCCTCCACGCTCCAGCCCACGCTCTGGACGAGCGCGGACACGGCGGCGATCGTGCCGAGGATGCCCTCGCCGAGGGTGATGATCATGAGCAGTCCATAGCGCTCGGCGATGTGGCGCGGGTGCCACGGCGTGCCGCCGCCTTGGCGTTCCGCGAGGATCGGACCCACGAGTTCGATGCCGTAGAGCACCGTGAGCACCGGGGCGGCCGTCGCGAGCGGCATCTCGAGGAAGATGGCCGCGACCCAGCCGACCTGCGCGACACCGAGTGACACGGCGTACCCGAGCGCCACGCGGCGGTGCTCCGGATCCTGCACGGCGACGCGGATCCACTGGGCGAGCATGGCGACCCGCATGACGACGTAACCGGCGACGACGACGGCGTTGTCGATCGTCTCTCCGTCGTCGATCGACTCGAAGACCTGCGGGATGCCGAGGGCGAGCACGATCACGCCCACCATCTGCACCATCGTCGTCACCCGGTAAAACCAGTCGTCGGTGTCGAAGGCGGAGGCGAACCAGGAGAAGTTGATCCACGCCCAGACGACGGCGAAGGAGATGAAGGCGAAGGCGAGGACCGCCGACGAGACGTGACCTGCGGCGATCATCGAAGCCGTCTCGTTTCCTGCCTGGGCGAACGCGACGACGAGGGTGAGGTCGAAGAGCAACTCGAGGGGGGTCGCGGCACGGTGCTTCTCGCCCGGGTTGCGCCCCGCCATCCGGCGCAGGCGGTGCTGCGGGCCGCTCCCGCGGGTCTCGTTGTCGACAGGTGCGGCCGCGGCGTTCATGCGACCAGGTTAGGCGGCGACCTCGCGCGGCCGACGCAACTGGACGAGGAGCCCGATCGCGGCGAGCGCGACGATGAGAACAGTCCAGCCCACGATGACGGTGAGCAGTCCGAGCGGCGCGAGGAGCTGGCCGGCGACGACCGCGGGGATGCCGAGGGCGAGGTAGGCCGCGACGTAGACCGCGGCGAACGTCCCGGCCCGCTGGTGCTCGGGCGCGAGGGGGGCGATGCCGCGGAAGATCGCCCCGAACGCGGCGCCGAACGCGAGACCTTCGACGAGTCCGCCGACCCAGACGAGCGCGATCTGCCCGGTGACGATGCCGACGATGATCAGGCCGACCCCGACGACGAGACCGGCGGCGCCGCCCCGGAGCGCCACGGGGACGGCGGCCCGGCCGAAGACGATGCTGCCGATGCACACGCTGAGACCGTGGATCGACCCGGTGAAGCCGTCGATCAGGCCGCTGTCGACGCTCAGCAGGCCGCGGACGATGGTCGGGGCGAGCCCGAGGAAGAGGGAGCCCGTCGCCCACGCCGCGATCAGGACGGGCAGCATCCTCAGGAAGAACGACCGGGCCGGGCGCGGGACGACGACGTTCGGCCGCAACGAGCGCACGGCGCCCGGGAGGCGGGTCGTGGTCTCGGGCGCGAGCACGGTCAGCACGATGCCGAGGAGCAACAGAACGCCGACGACCGCGAACAGCACCTCGTCGGCATCCTGATCCCACAGTTGCACCGCGATGCCGCCGAACAGCGCGCCCAGGCCGAGGCCGCCGACCGGAGCCGCCGCGGCGACCACCGGGCCGGTGCGGGTTCCGGGGGCCGCGAGTTCGACGAGCGCCGCGGTATAGGCCGCGGTGACCACGCCGACGGCGAGACCCTGCACCGCGCGGGCCGCGATGACCCACTCGATCGACGGAGCGAGCATGAACATCGCGATCGACCCGAGCGCCGCGAGCAGCGACGCGAGGATGACGGGCTTGCGTCCGAGGTGGTCGGAGAGCGACCCGCCGACGAGCAGCGCGAGCAGGAACGTGAAGGCGTAGATCGCGAACGCGAGCGCGACGAGGGAGTCGGGGAACGCCCATTGGCGCTGCCAGACGATCAGCAGCGGCGTCGGGGCGCCGCTGGCGAGGTAGAGCGAGACCAGCGTCGCCGTGTACCCGACGACGGCGACGCGGCGGGAGAGCACGGGGCCGTCTTACTCGTCGTGCCGCGACTTGCGCCAGCGGATTCCCGCTGAGATGAACCCGTCGAGGTCGCCGTCGAAGACGACGGCGGGGTTGCCGACCTCGTGGCCGGTGCGCAGATCTTTCACCAGCTGCTGTCCGTAGAGGAAGTAGGAGCGCATCTGGTCGCCCCAGGACGCGGTGATCGTGCCGGCGAGTTCCTTCTTCTTCGCCGCCTCCTCTTCGCGCTGCAGCAGCATGAGGCGGGTCTGCAGCACGCGCATCGCGACGGCGCGGTTCTGGATCTGCGACTTCTCGTTCTGCATCGACACCACGATGCCGGTCGGCAGGTGGGTGATGCGCACCGCCGAGTCCGTCGTGTTGACGCTCTGGCCGCCGGGGCCGCTCGAGCGGAAGACATCCACCCGGATGTCGCCTTCCGGCACCTCCACCTCCTTGGCCTCCTCCATGACGGGGATGACCTCGACGGCGGCGAAACTGGTCTGCCGCTTGTCGGCGGAGCCGAAGGGGCTGATGCGGGCGAGACGGTGGGTTCCCGCCTCGACGCTCAGGGTGCCGAACGCGTAGGGCGCATCCACTTCGAAGGTCGCCGACTTGATGCCCGCGCCCTCCGCGTACGAGGTGTCGAGCACCTTCACCGGGTACTTGTGGCGCTCGGCCCAGCGCAGATACATGCGCATGAGCATCTCGGCGAAGTCGGTGGCGTCGTCGCCGCCGGCGCCCGAACGGATGGTGACGACGGCGCCGCGGTCGTCGTACTCGCCGTCGAGCAGGATCTGCACCTCGAAGTCGCCGAGCGCCTTCTGCAGCGACACCAGCTCGTCGCGGGCCTCCTGCGCGGCCTGCTCGTCGTCGCCCTCGATCGCGAGTTCGACGAGCACCTCCAGGTCGTCGAGCCGGGACTGGATGCCGGTGATGCGCGCGAGCTCCGACTGCCGGTGGCTCAGCGCACTGGTGACCTTCTGCGCTGCCTCGGGGTCGTCCCAGAGGTCTTGTGCGCCGGCCTTCTCGCTGAGGTCGGCGATCTCGGCTTCGAGTCGATCGACCCCGATGACGCTGCGGATGTCGTCGAACGTGCTGCGGAGGGCTGCGATTTCTGCGCCGAGGTCGAGGTCGATCATGACCGCTCCAGACTACGGCGTAACGTGTGCAGCGATGAGCGCCGCCGACCCGCCCTTCCGCTGGCGGTCGATCGCGGTCACCGTGTTCTTGCCGACCATCGTGTTCTCGATGGGCGTCTACGCGCTCATCCCGGTCATCCCCGCGCTGGCCGGGCGGCTCGGTGCCGACCTCGGCGGGGCGGCGCTCATCGCGTCGATGCTCGTCGTCGGGCAGCTGCTCGGCGACATCCCGAGCGGCGCCGTCGTCGCCCGCATCGGGGAGCGCCGCGCGATGCTCGCCGCCGCCGCGCTCGCCCTGGCCGGTGCCGCGACCCTGCTGGTCGCCGCGCATCCCGCCATCCTCGGGCTCGGCGTGCTGCTCATCGGCATCGCCGCCGCCGCCTTCGGGCTCGCCCGGCACGCCTTCATGACCAGCGCCGTGCCACTGCGCATGCGGGCCCGTGCCCTGTCGGCGCTCGGCGGCAGCAACCGTCTGGGCGCCGTCGCCGGACCGTTCGCCGGCGCCGCGCTGCTCACCCTGACCGGTCAGCCGGCGAGCGTCGTCGCGCTGCTCGCGGTCTGCTGCTTCGTCGCCGCCGGCGTGCTGCTCGTCCTGCGCGATCCGTCGGCGGCCCTCAGCCGCGGGCCCCGCACGGCCGGCGAGCGCGAGATCGACACCGAAGCCACCTCGCTCTGGCGCACCCTCGCCGCGCAGCGCAAGGTGCTGCTGAGCGTGGGTGTCGGCGCGGCTCTGCTCTCCGGCCTGCGGCAGGTTCGGCAGGTCGTGCTGCCGGTGTGGGCGATCAGCATCGGGCTCGACGAGACGACCACGTCGCTCGTGATCGGCGTCGCCGGAATCGTCGACTTCTCGCTGTTCTTTCTCGGGGGCTGGATCATGGACCGCTTCGGCCGCCTCTGGACGATCCTGCCCTGTGCGCTCGGCCTGTCCGTCGGCCTGCTGGCGCTGTCGCTGACGCACGACCTCGACGCCCGGGTCGGCTGGTACATCGGCATCGCGCTGTTCCTGTCGCTCGCCAACGGGCTCGGCGCCGGCATCCTGATGACACTCGCCGCCGATCTCGCCGACCGACGCAACCCCGCGCCCTTCCTGGGGGCGTGGCGGTTCACCGTCGACCTTGGAGGCGCCGGTGCGCCGGTACTGGTCACCGCGATCACCGCCGCGCTGAGCCTGCCGGTCGGCGTCGCGACCCTCGGCGTGCTCGGGCTGGTGAGCGCCCTCATCCTGAGGATCTTCGTGCCGCGCTACGTCGCGTCGCGGCCGGGGCAGGACAGGGACCCGCGCGAGGGCCGAGAATAGGCGGATGCCCGGTAGTCCTCTCGCCCACAGCCCGTATGCGGTGCTCGGGGTCGCGGAGCACGCGAGCGATGCCGAGCTGCGGATCGCCTACCGCCGGAAACTGCGGGAGACGCATCCCGACACGGGGGGCACGGCCGTGCAGTTCGACCTCGTGCAGCGCGCCTGGGAAATCGTCGGCACTCCCGCTGCTCGCGCGCGGTACGACTCGGGCTCGAAGGCGTGGACCGTCGACGAGCCCACCCGCACCTGGGCGCCGCCTTCGCCGCCGGCCCGTGCCTCGACCCGGCCGCAGGCACGCACGCACGGACATCCCGGCGGCTGGTACCGGGAGCAGTACCTGGACCTGCTGCGTGAGTGGGTCGGGCGCGGCGTCGACATCCCCGATCCGTACGACGCGAAGCTCGTGCGCTCGGCGCCGCTCGAGATCCGGCACCTGCTCGCGTCGGCGATCGCCGAGGAGAACACCGCCGTCGAACTCGCCGGGCTCGGCATCGGCTTCACCGTGTGGAATGACGTGCGCACCGACTCGGGCCGCTCCGCCGAGACCGGGCTGACCGCAGGTCCGCAGGGCGCGGCGGGCAAGATCGACCACATCGTGCTCGGCCCGACCGGGCTCTGGGGTCTGCTGAGCGAGGACTGGGGGTCGCGCGTCTCGACCCGCCGCGGCGAGGTCATCGGCCCGGCTCTGCGCCCCGACGAGAAGCCCCTCCACGAACTCGCCGGCCGGGCCAAGCAGTTCGAGAGGCAGGCGAAGGTGCGGTTCTCGGCGCTCGCGATCGTCGTGCCCGACGACACCGCGCCCGAAGGCGTCGTGCCGGTGGGCGCGATCCGCGGCGCGACGACGTTCCTGGTCGAGCGCCCCCGTCTCGCGCATCTGCTCGGCACCCGCCCGCCGGGAGTCGCCTTCGGCGGCACCGGCCTGTTCGAAGTGCGCACGCGGGTGCAGAGCGCGGCCCGGTTCGTGTGACCCGTTCCCTGAGCTCAGCCGAACACCGCACGCGCCGTCGCCGTCGTCTCGATGCGCCAGCCCTCCGGGAAGAACGTCGTCACGATCGGCGGCCGCCAGATCGCCGACACCGTCACGGTCGCGCTCTCGCCGTCGCGGGTCGTCGCCTCCTCGAGCACGAGTCCCTCGAAACCCCCGTTCGGCGTGCCGCCCAGGTAGGCCACGACATCCCGCTGCACGTCGGCCGGATCGAGCAGCACCTCGGGGCGACCGTCGGTCAGGGTGACGCCGGCGAGGTCGAACGCCTCCGCCCCGACGAGCGCCGCCCCGTCGGCGAGCGTGAACAACTGCTTGCGCTCCAGATAGAGAGAGGATGCCGCGGCCGCCACCAGGACGAGCGCGAGAGCCAGCGCGCCGAACCCGGCGACCAGCGGCATGGTCGAGCCGTCGTCATCCCGCCACCGCGGGCTTCTCACCGCTGCCCCGCGAATCGCGACACCTGCTCGGTCGACACGGAATCGATCGGCACGCCCGCCGGGATGTCGGCCCCGAGCACCGCGGGGAACAGCGGCAGCGGCGCGACCGTCGAGATCGTCACGGTGACGAAGCCGCGGCGGGTGAGGCAGTCGCCGGGGTTCGGAGCGCAGGTGATCACGACCCGGGCGGCGGCGGCATCGAGCCCGTAGTCGGCGAGCGTTACCGCGACCGCCCGGGATGCCGCCGCCTGCGCCTCCCCGAGGGTCTCGGCCTGCACGAACACCCGCGACGCCTGCCGGGCCGCCCCTTCGACGGCGAACGACGCGCTCTGGATCGAGGAGAGCGCGATCACCAGGTAGACGGTCGGCACCAGCAGCAGGATGCCGACGGTGACGAACTCGATCGCCGCCGACCCCTCGTCGCGTAGCAGGTCAGTCCAGCGTCTCGATCGCCGCATGGCCCGACACCTCCAGCCCGCCGCCGACGCCGAGCAGTCCCACGACCGGCAGCGTCGTGCGCACCGTCACGGTGACCGCAGGATTCCCCATCCACTCCCCCGTGCCGACCGCGATGTCGGTCGCGTAGTCGGCACCGATCGCCTCGGTGATCAGCTGGCGGGCCCGCAGCACCCCGTCGGCGGGGGCGTTGTCGGCGAGTGCGGCGAACCGCGCGCCCTCGGCCGCCGCATCCTGCACCGTGTTCCGCACGTGCAACGCGAGACCGAGCTGGATGACGGCGAGCGTCAGGATCGTCAGGAGCACCCCGACGAGGGTGAACTCGACCACCGCCGAGCCGGTGTCGTCGCGGAGCCGGGCGCCGGGCGACATCGGCTCAGAAGCCGGTGACCCGGGCGAGCGCGCTCTCGAAGATCGCGCCCAGGGCCGGGCCGGCGATCGCCCAGATGGCGATCACGAGGCCAGCCGTCATCAGCGAGATCAGCACCCATCCCGGGACGTCTCCCCGGTCGTCATCCCGGAGCCGGGCGCCGATCACCCGTCTGATCTGTGCGGTCCTGGTTCGCATGCCGACATGGTGCCTCGACCCGCGCCGTCGCGACGGGCGTTGTCCACAACCCGAGGAGCAGGTCTGCTCACGTCGCGGTCTTCGCGCGGTTCTTCCGCGTGACGGCGAGCAGCGTGACGACGGCGATCCCCGCCGTGACGAGCACGATCGCGGTGATCAGCGGGCCCGCGTCGACGCCGTCAAGAAGGAGGCGGGCGCTGCCGAGTCCGGCGGTGATGAGAGTCGCGGCGATGCCGAACCCGATCGCGCGCGGCAGCGCCGTCGGGCTCCGCACGCTCGTCGCCTGCCGGAGCCGGGCGACGACGAGTGCCCCGACCAGAACGGCGGCCGCAGCGAGGCCGAGCAGGCGGAAGGTCGCACCGAGCGGCAGCACCGTCAGCGCGTCCAGCACGAGCACCACGATCAGCAGCTGCAGCAACGTCGTGGCGACCGCCGCGGTGATCATGACGCTGAGTTTCGGGGATGCCGGATCGCGGCCGACCTCGGCCGCCGCGACCCCGGACGCATCCTCCGCGGCCGGCTCCCCCGGCCCCGGGAGTCCCCCGAACGCCTCGTCGGGCAGGCGCTGCACCAGGTCGCCCGGGTCGGGGTTCACGCGGGCCGACCGAGCCGGGCCGCGATGCGCGGCAGCCACTCCGGCAGCTGCTGCAGCCTGTTCTGGGTGCCGTCGGGGTCGCGGAAGGTCACGAACCGCCCCCAGGGCTGCTCGTCGGCGTCCTTGCCGACGAGCAGGATGCCGCGGAGGCTGCCCGGGTCGGGGTCGGCGATGCCCGTGCCGAACGCGATCGAGCAGCCGATCCCGGCGCACTGGTCTGCGCGAATCGCATGTCCATCGCTCGAAAATACGCCCGACCACCGACTTTCGCACCGGCACCCACCGCTCAGGCGAACCCGAAGAACGGCGGCAGAACCAGCACCACGAAGGCCGCCCAGGCCGCGAACGCCGCGAGGAACCCGGTCTGCCACGCCGCCATCCGGCCGTACCGCAGGGGCCCCCGGATGAACCCGAGAACCGCCGTCACCACGAGGTCGATGACGAGCAGCACGTTGAAGCCGAGGGCGACGACGCGGTTCGGGGTGAAGCCGAACTCCCCGATACGCTGCAGCATCGAGCCGAGCACGAGCAGGTCGAGCACCACCGCCGCCACGACGGCGACGAGGCGGATGACATCTATCGCCGTCGTCGGGCGTCGCGGGTCGCGTGCCGAGAGACCGTAGAGCACGAGCCCGACGACGACGAGCATCAGCACGTCGAAGCCGGTGAGCAGGTCGCGATCGAACTCGATGCGGAACCCGGCCGCCAGGTAGGTCACCACCGCAACGACGAGGCCGGCGCCGAACAGCGGTGTGAAGATCGCGGTGAGCACCGGAGCGAGGTTCTCGACGATGCTCTTCTTGGATTCCACGAGCCACGCGGCGACGATCGTGGCCGCGACGGCGCCCGAGGGCAGCACCCACCCGATCACGTCGTCGATGGCGTCGGGCGCGACCGGGCTGAGCACGAGCGACGTGAGCAGCAGCAGCACGCCGCCGCCGAGCGCGATGAGCACGTAGTAGATCGCCCACTCGCCCGTGAAGCGCACGGCATCCATGCGGCGGAGGGCCGGCCACGGGTTGCCGCCGGCGTAGGCGGCGAGCACGACGACCCAGAGCACGAGGAAGAGGTGCCCCGCGGCGAGCAGCAGGGTCTGCGGCGGATCCCCTCCGAAGATGAGACCCGCGGTCGCGTTGCCGCCTCCGAACGGGAAGAGGTTCACGGCCACTGCGAACACCACCGTCGCGACGGCGAGCGGGAGCACGGCCCGGAGGGGGATGCGGCGCAGCCGCACGAAGTAGGCAGCGAGAACCGGCAGCACGAAGAACGCGAGGTTGCGGGTGAACCAGTCGGTGTTCGGCATCGACTGCTCCGCCAGCAGACGGACCACCTGGATGATGACGACCGCGACGGCCGCGAAGGCGATCATCTCCAGGAGCGACCGGTCGCGCCCCCCGAGCCCGGGCGGCAGCACGAGCTGCTTCCACAACCGGTCGCCGTGCTCGCGCGCGAACTCCGCCGTGACGGTGTCGGTCGCACCGAGTCGCTTGACGGCGATGAGGAAGGCCTCGTCCTGATCCAGTCCCGAGGCCTCGAGGTCGGCCATGCGATCGCGCAGGTGCTCCTCGAGTTCGTCGGCATCCGTCTCGGCGACCGCGGCGCTGCGGGCCAGGGCCGCGCGCCACTGCGCGATGCGCGCTTCGACCTCGCTCACCAGGCACCCGCCGGGATGCTCGAGCCCCAGAGGCCGCCGAGGGTGCGGGTCGCGGTGACCCATTGCCGGCGGTGCTCGGCGAGAGCGGTTTCGCCGGACGCGGTGATCTCGTAGTACTTGCGCTTGCGGCCCTCCGGCGACTCGCCCCAGCTCGCCTCCACCTGGCCGAGCCGCTCGAGCCGGTGCAGGAGCGGGTACAGCATCCCGTCGGTCCAGGCGATGTCGCCCGCCGAGAGGTCGTGCACCTGCTTGAGGATCGCGTAGCCGTAGCTGCGTCCCCGAGCGAGGATCGCCAGCACCAACGGGGTGGCCATCGCGGCCACCAGATCTTTGTCGAGATTCATCGCGCCTCCTTACCTGCCAGCACTATACATTGTTGATCTAGGTATGCGCGGCCGACTCGACGGAGATCGGCCGATGGAGGCTCATCGCGCCGCGGCCTCCGCCTGGATCGCGTCGATGTAGTCCTTGATCGTCGGCATCGCCGTGAGCTTGTCGAGGAAGAACGTGTTCACGAGGTTCACCACTTGCGCCTGTGCGCCCGCCACTCGAGCCGTGCGCTCCTCGCCGGTCGCCTGGGATTCGAGGGTTCGGTTGAGGTGCTGGAGGGCGTCGACGATCTCGGACTCCTGCTCGCCGTCGAGCGACGTCACGACCTCCAGGATCAGGGCGTCGGACTGCGCGCGCACGTCGTCGATCGGGATGGCGCTGCCCGGCTGGGTGGCGTTGTCGAGCGTGACGATGAGCGACCACACCTGGTAGAGGATCGTCGTCGGCTCGTCGAACAGCTCGCGCACGAATGCGGCATCCAGGTGCCGGCCCGAGAGCCGGAACATGTTGTACATGCGTTTCGCCGCTTTGCCGTAGTTGAGGTGGAGCGTGAGGTACTTGCGCACCTCGCCCTCGAGCTGGGCGACGTACTCATCGAGGGCGTCATCGCTGACGTGGGCGACGATCTTGGTGAAGGTCGGCAGGTCGTCGGCATCCAGGTAGACCTCCTGGAAGTAGGTGTCGAGGTAGCCGTCGAGCGACACGATCGCGCCGTCCGGGGCCTCCCAGGTGACGTCGATCACGTTGCTCGCATTCGACAGGCGGCCGCGGTCGGGATCGGTGACCACCCAGTCGGCTTTGACCCAGCCCGGGTCGAGCGCCGCCTCCGACCACCGCACCGGACCGTCGACGGTCTGGATGACGCCCGCCTCGATGTCGGCGATCTTCCAGGTGATCGGCGACCCGGCCTTCGTGCTGCCGAGCTTCGCCTCGAGGAACTGGTAGGTCGCGCCCCGGCTGAAGGCCACCACCTTCTCCTTGAGGAACTGCGCGAGCAGTGCGCACGCCTCCTCCCGCGTCGCCGCGCGGATGTTGAAGCGCTGGAAGTAGTCGGCGTCGCCGGGGAAGCTCTGGATCTTCGACTGCGCGGCCGACCCGGAGAGCGCGAGGGCCCCCTCGCTCACCGCGGGGTCGCCGGTGAGCTCGACGATCTCGCCGATCCGGCGGAACCTCACGAGGTCGCGCGGGCTGAAGTCGAGCATCGCGACCCGATGGCCGAACGTGCCGCTGACGGCATCCACCGACACGTCGTCGTCGGCTTCGTTCGCGATCGCCGCCAGCCAGGCGACCGTGTCGGTCTCGTCGAGTTCGACGCCCAGTCGCTTCGCCGACTCGATGATGCGCTGCAGGTCTTCGGCGGGATCCGTCACGGCTCACTCCTGAGGTGAGAAGGCTTCGGGCGGAGGGCGGCGGCGTCCTCGGAGATCCGGCGGAAGAGTTCGGCCTGATCCCGGGCGTCACCGAGAGCGTTGTGCGAGAGCGGGCGGCCTCCGAGATACTTCGGCGACAGGTGCCGCATGCTCGTCTGCTCCCAGGTCGACCCCATCATCCCGACGTAATAGGACTTGATGTCAAGACCGCCGTGGCCGAACGGGTTCTCGATGCCGTAACGCACGAAGTACTCGTTGACGAACATCCAGTCGAAAACGGCGTTGAAGCCGACGAACACCGCGCGGTGCGTCTGCGGCGGCGCGACGTCGCGGATCCACTGCGCGAACTCCCCCATCGCCGCCCGGGGGTCGGTGCCCGCGACGGCGAGGGTCTCCATCGACAGACCGCTGACCGCGAGGGCGGAGGGGATGACGGCATCCCGATCGGGCTTGAGCTCGAGGTAGAAGCCGCGATCCGGCTCGTCGACCGGGCACGCGCCGATCGAGATCATCGCGTAGTCGCCGGGAGTCGGGCCGGCGGTCTCGACGTCGACCGAGATGAAGCGCTCGGGCCGGACGCGCTTCTCGGGACTCATCGCTGGCCGAGGTGCGCGGTGACCTCGATCTCGATCTTCATCTCCGCGCTCGAGAGCTTCGCCTCGAAGGCGGTCGCCGCCGGGCGCACCTCGGCGAACGCCTCCTGCAGCGCCGGCCAGGTCTTCTCGAAGTCGCCGATGTCCGGCAGCAGGTAGTGCACGCGCACGACGTCGGCGAAGGATGCCCCCGCCTCCGCCAGCGCGGCGCCGATGTTGAGCAGCGCCTGCCGGGTCTGCTGCTCCACATCGGCGGAGATCGTCATCGTCGAGTAGTCGTATCCGGTCGTGCCGGAGACGAACACCCAGTCGCCGGAGACCACGGCACGCGAGTACCCGATCTGCGACTCGAAGGTGGACCCGGAGGAGATCAGCCTGCGCATCCCCTGAGGCTACCGGCGCGCCACGACACACGAGACGTCAGCGCAACGGGCGCAGGAAGTCGCCCACGTCGTCGGCTCCTCGCGCCAACCCCGCTGCTGTGCGCAGCCGACGGGCCGCCGATCGCCCGCTCAGCGCGAACCGGGAGCGCGAGAGGTTCGTGAGCAGGGAGTCGTCAGCGACGATCTCGCGTGCCGACTTCTCGACCGGAGGGGTCCAGGCCGTGAACTTATCGAGCAGCCGGGCGGCGAGGCCGACCGGGCTGTCGGCGGTCATCGCGCCGACGAGACCGGGGCGCGTGGATGGGAGGGCGAGGTGGCCGAACTCGTTCTGCCTGAAGTCGCCGATGCGCCGCATCCGGTCCCGCTCCCGTCCGGTGAGGCGGACGGGAGCACCCCTCAAGCCCGCGTCGGTGCAGGCTCCGGCAGCGGAACGGCCTCGAGCGGGGCATCCACGGTCTTCTCGGCGCGGACGCACGCGATGCCGGCAAGGATCAGCACGCCGCCGAAGATCTGCCAGGGCGTCAGCGCCTCACCGAGGGTGATCCAGGCGAAGGTGCACGCGAAGACGACCTCGAGCATGCCGACGAACGACATGAGCCGCGAGCCGAGCACCTGCGACGCGGCGATGCTCGTGGCGTAGCCGACCGCGGTGGTCGCCGCGAGCAGCAGCAGCGGGGCCCACCAGGGCAGCTGCAGACCCGCCGCGGTGAGCTCGCCGAGCACCACGTCGAAGGGCACGAGGCCGGCGAGGCCGACGATCCCGAGCGACAGGCTGCCGAGCAGCAGCCCGAACGCGGCCAGCGCGACGGGCGGGAGCCCCTTCCCGGGCCGCGCGGCGATCACGTAGTAGAGGGCGCAGCCGACCGCGGCGACGGCCGCGAACACGTAGCCGAGGGGATCTCCGCCGCCCACGGGACCGATGATCAGCAGCAGACCGCCGACCGCGACGACGGCCCCGACGATCACGACGGGGCGAGGCACCCGCCTGGCGGCGGCGGCGACCCCGGCGACGAGCAGCAGCGGCGCGAGGTACTCGATGAGGAGCGCCGACGACACCGGGATGCGCTGCAGTGAGGCGAAGTACGCCAGCTGGGTTCCGGCGACTCCGATCAGCGCCATCCCGAGGATGCGCCAGCGGGCCCGCCACACGACATGCCATTTGCCGTCCAGAGCGCGGAGCGCGAAGGGCAGCAGCAGGATGCCGGCGAGCCCGGCACGCGCGGTGACGGCGGCCGCGGGGCTCCAGCCCGCCTCCATCAGCGGCTTCGCGAGCGCGCCGGAGGTGCCGAAGGCGAGCGACGCCAAGAGGCCGATGAGGAGTCCGGTGGTGATGCTCGTGCGCTGCATGTTTCCTCGACCAGTCAGGAGTGTGGTGCGTTACGATCCTGACGGTACTCGTACGATGACGTAAGGTTCAAATTGCATTTCACTCCTGACACAGAGACGAATCTGGCATTCTTCGTCGACCTCGCGAACACCCATCCGACGGCCTCCCGCAGCGGCTCCGACGACCTCTCGGCCCCTGCCGAACTCACCGACCTCGTCGAGCGCCACGGCTACACCGGGCGCTTCGACCGCGACGAGGCCGAACTCGCCGACGTGCTCGTCGTGCGCGACGAGTTGCGGCGCATGTGGTCGCTCCCCGAGGACGACCAGGTGGCGGCGATCAACGCATGGTTCCGGGATGTCGCCGCCCTCCCCCAGCTCGAGCGGCACGACCGATTCGACTGGCACTTCCACGCGACCGCCCCCGACGCCCCGCTCGCCAACCGCATGCGCGCGGAAGGCGCTCTCGCCCTCGCCGAGATCGTGCGCTACGGGCAGCAGGACCGGATGAAGGTCTGCGCCGCCGACGACTGCACCGGCATCCTCGTCGACCAGTCGCGCAACGGGTCGAGGCGCTTCTGCTCGGTGCGCTGCGGCAACCGCGTCAACCAGCAGGGCTTCCGCGAGCGGATGGGCTGATCGCATGACCGACACTTTCCCGCACGTGCGCGGAGCATTCCCCTGGCTGCGCTCGGGGCCACTGTGGCGCATCCACGTCGACGCCCAGACGGCCCTCGACGCGTTCCTCGCCGACAACGACTTCGTGCGTCTCGACCTCGACGGGCGTCTCGTCACCTCACGCGCTGCGGCCCATGCGGAGCTCGCCCGCCTGCTCGAGTTCCCCGAGTGGTACGGCGGCAACTGGGACGCCTTCCACGACTGCTTCTACGGCTTCGTCGACGCCCACGCCGGTCAGCGCGTCGCCCTCGTCTGGCACCACCCCGAGGTCTCGGCCGCCGCCGCCCCGCTCACCGCCGTCGAGGTCGGCTGGGCGCTGCTCACGGAGGCGTTCGAGCACCGCTGGTCGGAGCAGAACCGTCCGACGATCTGGATGGAGACCTTCGCCCTCGGCGTCGGCGACGACTTCGATCGGCCTGCCGCGGTGTGACCCCGTTGGTCCGCGTTCTGCGAAACGCGCCGCGAGTTTCTCGTAGGCACGATTCGCAGAACGCGGACCAACTGGGTCAGAACCCGAGCTGAAGCACCAGGATGCCCGGGAAGATCGCGAACGCGACGGTGACGGGCAAAATCAGGAACACGAGCGGCACCATCATGGCGATCTCCTTCTTACCCGCCGCTTCGAGCAGACCGCGCTTCGCCTCCTCACGCGAGTCCTGCGCCTGGGCGCGCAGTACGTCGACGAGCGGGGTGCCGCGGTCGAGCGCCCCGACGAGTTGATCGACGGTGCGCGACAGCGTGGGCTGCTGGATCTCGTCGGCGCAGCGTTCCAATGCGACGGCGAGCGGCACGCCGGCGTTGACCTGGGCGACGACCGTACCGATCTCGCGGGCGAGGTCGCCGTTGCCCGCCCGGGCCACCCGGCGAAGGGCGTCGAGTACGGCCTCGCCCGCCGAGAGCGAGAGGGTGAGGAACTCGAGCACCGTCGGCAGCTCCTCGGCGATCCGGGAACGGCGAGCGCGGGCGGCGCGCGACAGCAGCTGGTCGGGCAGCAGCACCCCGATCGCGAGCCCCACTGCGACGACGACCCCGAACAGCAGCGGCGAGACCGAGGTAGACCGGGCGAGAGCGACCGCGAGAAGCACACCGACGCCGGCACCGGCCACCCCGGCGAGCAACTGCCTCCCCCGCAGGGCTTCGACCGTGAGCATCCATCCGGCCTGGTGCAGACGCCGCTCGACCGAGTCGTCGCCGCCGAAGACCGCAACCAACGCCGCACGAAGACGTCGACCGACGGGGGCCAGCAGCCCGCCGACGAAGGGCAGCGGTTCGGCCGGTCGCCGGTCGAGGAACTCGCGCGCCTCGGGCGACACGTCGGCGACGTACGGCGCGACCCGGGCGGCGAGCCGCGTCGCCCCGACCCGCGGCACGAGGCCGAGCAGCGTCCACAGGCCGAGGCCGAGGGTGATGCCGACCGGAACGGCGAGGGCGACCAGCGGCGTCACGCGAACCACCGCCGCTCGTCGGGCAGGCGGCCGAGGGCGATCATGATCCGGTAGGCGACAATCGTGACCACGAGTCCGACGACGAGCAGCACCAGGCCGGCCGGGGTGTTGTAGGCGGCTGCCGCCTCGGGGCGCGAGGCGAGCAGGAGCAGCACGACCCACGGCGCGACGACGCCGAGCCGCGCGGCGCCGCGCACCCACGACTGCCGTGCCTCCACCTCGGACCGCACCGCGGCATCCGCCCGCAGCGAAGTCGCGAGGGCTCGCAGCACGGCCGGGAGTTCGGAGCCGCCGACCTCGCGCGCCATCTTGAGCGTCTCGACGATGCGGTCGGCGATCGGATCGGCGAGGTCGGCCTTGAGCCCGTCGAGCGCGGTCGCGAGGTTGCCCGAACCGAGGGCGCGGCGCTCGAACGCGCGGAACGCGACGCGGGTCTCGGCGGGCCCGACCTCGGCGAGCGCCCCGACCGCTTCGGCGAGCGGAACGCCCGCCCGGATGCCGGACACCAGATGGTCGACGAGGTCCGGCCAGGCGAGGCGGAGCGTCTTGCGCAACGATCGCGCTCGCGCCGACAGCACGACGAGCGGGATCGCCGCGCCGAGTCCGGCGGCGCCGAGCGCGAGCACCGGCACCGGCGCGACGGCGAGCACGACCGCCCCCGCGACCACCCCGGCGATGACGCTGAGGGCGAGCGGCACCCCCACCGCGATGCGGCCGAGCCCCGCCTGCGCGAGCCGCACGCGCAGACCGTCGAGCGGGGAGCGCCGAGGGCGGGAGCCGGCGACTCGCGGCCAGAGAAACGGCGAGGCGACAAGGAGCAGCCCCACGCCCAGGAGGAGGCCCGCGACAACGGTCATGATGTCGTCCGCAAATACGAAGCGGGATCGACGCCCGCCCGGGTGAGCTTGTCGAGCTGCGTCGGCAGGGCCCCGGTTGCGACGAGTCCGTTCGGCGAGCGCGTGAACAGCCGGGTCGACGTGATGACCCCACCCTCCGAGGAGCCGGTCGGCGCGACGATCTCGACGACGTGCCGGTGGCCGGTGCGGTCGAGTTCGGCGTGCACGACGAGGTCGATCGAGGTGGCGACCGTCGGGATGACGAAGGAGGCGTCGATGTTGCGCCCCGCGAGCAGCGGGAGGGTCGCGAGTTTGCGCAAGGCATCCGATGCCGAGTTGGCGTGAAGCGAGCACATCCCGGGCAGCCCCGAGTTCAGAGCGATGAGCAGGTCGAGCGACTCGGCTTCGCGCACCTCGCCGACCACGAGCCGGTCGGGGCGCATCCGCAACGCCTCCTTCACCAGCCGTCGCAACGTCACCTCGCCGGTGCCCTCGAGCGACGCCTGACGGCACTGCAGCGCGACCCAGTCGGGCGCCGACACCGCGAGCTCGAACGTCTCCTCGACGGTGACGATGCGCTCCTCGGGACGGGCCGACGCGAGCAGTGCGCCGAGCATCGTCGTCTTGCCCGACTGCGTCGCCCCGGAGACGAGGATGTTGAGCCCGGCCCACACCGCCGCGTGCAGGAACTCGGCGGCCTGGGCCGACAGCGACCCGAGCCGCACGAGTTCGCGGAGGTCGCGCATCCCGGTGCGGAACTTGCGGATGTTGACCGCCCAGTGCGCCCGCGTGATGTCGGGGATCGCGACATGCAGCCGCGACCCGTCGGGCAGCGAGGCGTCCACGAACGGTGAGCTCAAATCCACCCGGCGACCGGTGGAGCGCAGCATCCGCTCGACGAGATCGCGCACATCGGCTTCGGTGAGGTCGAGATGGATGCGTTCCGAGACGCCGTCTCGCGCGATGAAAATCCGATCCGGAGAGTTGATCCACACCTCCTCGACCGTCGGATCGTCGAGCAGCGGCTGCAGCGGCCCGAGCCCGGTCACCGCGGCGAGGATCTGCCGGGCCGCCGCGGTCTCGTCGCCGACCAGCGGTGCCGACCCGCCGAGGGCGCGCTCGGAGTAGCTGCGCAGCTCCTCCCGCACGAGCCGGTCGGCGAGCGCCGAATCGCCGACCAGGTCGACGCCCTCCCGGCGGACGCGCTCGCGCACCCGGTCGGTGATGAGGTCGACGGCTGCGGTCACCCCGCCATTGTGCGAAGGGGTGCTCAGGCGGGGTCGGGTTTCTCCACAGGACGCAGCCGCACGCGCACGGGTGACGGCCAACTCCTCCCGGACGAGGAGCGCCGCCCAGGCGAGCGTGAGCACCGGCTGCACGAGCTGCACCTGGCTGACGCGCGCGATCGGGTCGATCGCGAGACCGCGATACCAGGCGAAGAAGCCGAGGAACATGCTGACCGCCGCGAGGTAGGCGAACGCCGCCACTTGATCGCGGTGGCATCCGGCGGCTGCTGCACCCACGGGGCCGCCGCAAGCACCGCCATCACGGGAGCGGCGAGCACGAGCGCCCACGAGATCGTCTGACACGACCCGAGTTCGCGCGAGAGCAGCGCGACCTCCGCGCAGCCGATCGCGCCGGGCACCGACGATCGCGAAGACCCAGAACTCCAGGGCGTCGGAGGTGAACAGTGGGAACCCGGCGAGCACCCCGGCCGCGACGACGGGCGAGGGCCGCGAGCACCGCCGCGACGACCGCACGGCCGCGGCCGATGAACAGCGGCGAGAGCCCGCCGACCGCCACCCGCGTGAACGGCAGGGTGAACGAGAACGCCAGCACACCGACGAAGCCCCAGACGAGGCCGGAGCGGGATGACGGCGAAGCATCCGGTGGCGCGCTTCGGGCAGGTCGAGGTGCGACCGGTCTGGTCCTTCGAGTGAACTGGCCCTTCGAGCGACCGGCTCCGGGGCGTTGTCGCTGCTCGCGCTCGCGCGGTTCCAGCACTCCCGGGCCGACACCCGACTCGACGCGGCCGGATATCTCGTACTGGTCGACGATCTCGTCGGCGACGAGCGACTCGTGACCTCCCACCTTCTGCCCGCGACCGACGCCGACCTGCTGCGACGACGCCGGGGATGTCGACGCGCTCGGCCGAGCCCGACCGCTACTTGTCGGTGAACGCCGAGAACGCCAAGGTCATGACCCCGACGATGATCTGCACGACCAGCACGGTGAACGGCAGCCGGATCGCGGCGAAGGCCTTCTGCCCGCTTGCCGTTCCCTGACGGAACAGGGCGACGAGCACCACGATGATCGCGACGACCATCACGCCGAGCGATCCGAACCCGAAGCCGAGGATCTCGCGGAGGTACGCGAGAGGCTGGGTGACGTCGACATCCGCGGGGTTCAGGGTGTCGAGAACGCCCTCCACGAGCCGGCCGACCAGCAGCGGCACCGGGATGAGCAGGGAGCAGAGCACGACGGCGATCGTGGGCAACCGGGACGGGCGAGTTGAAGCGGTGACGGCGGTCATGGGAACCTCCTCGTTCTCACCTGAACGTTAGGGGCGTCACCCGATCCGGCGAAGGGGGTTGACGGGAGGCGTTCGCGCAAGGGATGGCCCGAAAACCCGGCCGGGCACCAAGCTGTGGGAGTGACCGACACCCGAGCCCCCGCGATCGCGTCGCTGGAACGACTCCGTGCCTCGCTCGCCGACGCCGGGCTCGACCTCCCGCTCGACGGCGCGACCGAGCACCGCGAGAACGCCGCCGCCGCCGTGCGGCAGATCGACGACTACATCCGTCCGCGTCTCGCCGACCTCGACGCCCCGCTGCTGGCGGTCGTCGGCGGATCGACGGGGTCGGGCAAGTCGACGATCGTGAACGCCGTCGTCGGCACGCCGCTGAGCCGGGTCGGCGTCATCCGGCCGACGACGCGGCAGCCGATCCTCGTGCACGCGCCGGCGGATGCGGGCTGGTTCGCGTCCGACCGCATCCTGCCCGGGCTCGCCCGCGTGCGGGGTGCGCTGAGCAGTCCCGGAACCCCCGCGTCGGCGGCGGGCGACAGCCCGGCGGCGTCGCGCATCCACGAACTCATGCTGCTGGCGCACGACGCGGTGCCGGCGTCGCTCGCGATCATCGACGCGCCCGACATCGACTCGGTCGCCGCCGACAACCGTGCCCTCGCCACCCAGCTGCTGGCCGCCGCGGACCTCTGGGTGTTCGTGACGACCGCCAACCGCTACGCCGACGCCGTGCCGTGGAAGCTGCTCGACGGCGCCGCCGCCCGGTCGATCACCGTCGCCGTCATCCTCAACCGGGTGCCGGCGGATGCCGTCGACGACGTGCTGCCCGACCTGCGGGCGATGCTCGCCGCCCGCGACCTCGCCGACGCACCGGTGTTCGTGATCGAGGAGCAGCCGCTCGACGACCTCGGGATGCTGCCGCCCGCCGCGGTCGCCGCCCCGCGCGACTGGCTCACCGCGATCGCCGGCGACCGGGCCGAACGCACCCGCATCGCCGCCCGCACCCTCGGCGGCGCGATCGAGGACCTCGACCGCCGGGTCGGCGAGATCGCCGAAGCGCGGCAGGCGCAGCTCGACTGGATCTCGGGCGTCGACGCGATGGCGGCCGCCGACTACCAGGACGCCGTGGATGCCGTCGACGAGGCCACCCGCGACGGCGCCCTGCTGCGCGGCGAGGTGCTCGCCCGCTGGCAGGACTTCGTCGGCACGACCGACTTCTTCCGCAAGATCGAGTCGTGGGTGTCGCGCACCCGCGACAGCGTCGCCGCGTGGATCCAAGGCAAGCCGAGCCCCGTCGTCGACGTCGAGACGCAGATCGAGACCGGGCTGCATGCCGTCATCGTCGACGAGGGCGGCCGTGCCGCGGCCGCGACGTGGGCCGGGCTGCAGCGCAGCGCCGCGGGACGCACGGTCGCCGAACGGCATCCCGAACTCGCCCGCCAGAGCGAGCAGTTCAGCGACGCCGCCGGCGCGGCGATCCGCGACTGGCAGGGCGCGTTGCTGCAACTCGTGCGCGACAACGCCGGCAACAAGCGCATCAAGGCCCGGGTGCTCTCCGCCGGGCTCAACGTGATCACGGTCGCGCTGATGATCGTCGTGTTCGCCTCCACGGGCGGACTCACCGGCGGCGAGCTGCTCATCGCGGGCGGGTCGGCGGTGCTCGGCCAGAAGCTGCTCGAGACGGTGTTCGGAGAGGATGCCGTGCGCCGCCTCGCCGGCGAAGCCCGCCGCGATCTGCAGCAGCGGGTGCAGACGCTGTTCGACACCGAGCGCGCGCGGGTGACGACGGCGCTCGAGACGTTGCGCTTCGGCTCCTCCCCCGAGTCGCTGCGCCGGGAATCGGCGACGCTGCTCGACGACGTGCGCGCGGCGGCCGGATCGTGAGCCTCGACGACCGCCTCGCCGCCCTGCGCACCCTGCGCTCCGCGGGCGGCGACACCGTGCCCGCGGCGCTCGGAACGACGATGGATGCCTTGCTCGAGCGGGCCGGACGACGCCGCGAACTCTCCCCCGGGTCGACGGTCGTCGGGATGTTCGGCGCGACCGGGTCGGGCAAGTCGAGCCTCGTCAACGCGCTCGTCGGCGACGACGTTGCCCGCACCCACGTGCGCCGCCCGACGACATCGGAGGCGCTCGCGGTCACCTGGGAGCCGGAGGGCGCCGCCGACCTGCTCGACTGGCTCGAGGTGCGCGACCGCGTCGTGCGCGTCGACCCGCTCGATCCGCGAGCCCGGCAGCTGGTGCTGCTCGACCTCCCCGACTTCGACTCGGTCGAAGCCGGCAACCGCGCCGTCGCGGAACGCCTCGCGGCCCAGGTCGACGCCCTGGTCTGGGTCGTCGATCCGCAGAAGTACGCCGACGAGGTGCTGCACGCGCAGTTCATCACCCCGCACGCCCGGCACGCCGAGGTCACCCTGATCGTGCTCAACCAGTCCGACCTACTCACCCCCGCCGACGTGCCACGGGTCGTGGCCTCGCTCACCGAGATCGTCGTGCGCGACGGCATCCCGAAGGCGACGGTGCTCGCGGTGAGCGCCCGCACGGGCGCCGGAATCGACGCCCTCCGCCGGGCCCTCGGCGACCTCGCCGCCGCACGCGGGGCGCGCGACGCCCGGCTGTCCGCCGACATCGCCGCCCTCGCCGACCGGCTCGAGTCCCCCGGTGACGTGCGCCCGCCCGACACCCGCGCCCGCACGCGACTGGTCGACGAGATCGCCGTCGCCGCCGGAGCCGACGTGGTCGCCCGCGCCGTCGCCGGGTCCTACCGCAAGCGCTCGGCGCAGGCGACCGGCTGGCCGCTCGTCTCCTGGATCGCGCGACTGCGCGCCGACCCCCTCACCCGCCTCGGGCTCGGCCGGAAGCGCACGGGTAAGGCGGGCCAGGACCCCGACCTTCACCGCACGAGCCTCCCGCCGGCGAACGCCGCCGCCCGGGCCCGGGTCTCGATCGCCGTCCGCGACTACGCCGACACCGCCGCCGCCGGACTCACCGAGACCTGGCGCAGCACCCTGCGCTCCTCGGCCGAGACCTCGATCGCGACCCTGCCCGACGCCCTCGACCTGGCCATCGCCCGCACGCAGCTGCCCGACCGCGGGTCGTGGTGGTGGGTGCTGTTCGGGATCGTGCAGTGGGTCAGCATCCTCACCGGTCTCGTCGGGGCGGGGTGGCTTCTCGGGGCGGCGCTGCTGCCGCGGATCGGTCTACCCCCGTTCGAGATCCCCGTCGTCGAGGGGTGGGCCGTGCCGACGCTGCTCATCATCGCGGCCGTGCTCGCCGGCATCCTGCTCGGTCTTCTCGGCGGGGCGCTCGGCGCCGTCACCGCGGCGGCGCGACGTCGACGCACGCGGAAGCGGCTGGTGTCGTCGATCGACGCGGTCGTCGAGTCGTCGGTGGTGGCCCCGATCGGCGCCGGGATCGAGCGCGCCCGCGCGTTCGCGGCAGCGCTGCAAGCAGCCCGACAGGCGACGCGCGGGTGAACGCTCGGCGGGAGTGCATCCCTTACACAGCCTGACCGTCTAGATTCAGATCATCTGGAGCGTTCCGCTCACCCGCCGGCTGAGAAGTCGTACCCGACGACCCGAGGCCGCATGTCTCTCGCCGCCACTCCTGGCATTCGCTCCACCGCCCCGCGCACCGGTTCACCGAGCGGGTTCGCTCCACTGCTGAACCGCGTGAAAGATGCCGGGCTCCTCCGTCGCTCGCAGGTGTTCTACATCTCGCTGCTCACGACCCTCGTGCTCGCCCTCGGCGGCGCGATCGCCGGCTTCGTGCTGCTCGGCGACTCGTGGTTCCAGTTGCTCATCGCGGCCGCGCTCGGCGTGATCTTCACGCAGTTCGCGTTCCTCGGGCACGAGGCATCCCACCGCCAGGTGTTCACGTCGGGCAAGGCCAACGACCGCCTGGGCCGCGCGCTCGCCTCGGGCGTCGTCGGGCTCTCGTACTCGTGGTGGATGAACAAGCACACCCGCCACCACGGCAACCCGAACGTCGTCGGCAAGGACCCCGATCTCGACATCGACACGGTTTCGTTCGTCGACGCCGACGCCCGCACGGCCCGCGGGATGCGCGCCCTCATCACCCGCCACCAGGGGAAGCTGTTCTTCCCGCTGCTCGCGTTCGAGGGCATCAACCTGCACGTGAAGTCCTTCATCCACGCGTTCGGCAAGGGCAAGGTCGACAACCGCACGATGGAGATCATCCTGCTCGTGACGCGCATGGCGGTCGTGCTCATCCCGATCTTCCTCGTGCTCCCGCTCGGCATGGCGTTCGCCTTCGTCGGCGTGCAGCTCGTCGTCTTCGGTGCCTACATGGGGCTGTCGTTCGCGCCGAACCACATCGGCATGACGATGTTCTCGCTCGACGCGAAGCCCGACTTCCTGCGCAAGCAGATCCTCTCGTCGCGCAACATCAGGGGAGGCTGGGCCATGACGATCCTCATGGGCGGACTCAACTTCCAGATCGAGCACCACCTGTTCCCGAGCATGGCGCGCCCGCACCTCTTCGCCGCCCGCCGCCTGGTGAAGGAGGCGAGCCTCCGCGAAGGAATCGTCTACACCGAGACGACGCTCGTCGAGGCCTACCGCGTCGTCATCCGGTATATGAAGACCGTCGGGCGCAGCGCCCCGCGCGTGTTCGAGTGCCCCATCATCCTGCAGTACGGACGGCTCTGAGCCCGCCCCTCGGGCGACCACCGTCCGGCGCATGGGGGTCTCGTTCTCAACCAGGACCTGGATGACGACGAGACCTCCGTCGCCGGATCCACGATGTTCGGGCAAGCTGTTCGCCAGTTCGACCACCCGCTTCTCGAAGGCGGGCCGATCGACGGCGTCTTCGCGGCGTCCCAGGTCTCGAGGGACAGCGGGCGGATGACGTGCTCGGCCATGCCGACCGTCTACCTGAGACCCGGGACGGCGACTAGGGCTTCGTCGCGGGAACCGGCGCCGAAGCGGACCCACCGCCGCGGCGCGAACCGCTCGGCACCGTGTGCACGCCGGGGCGCAACGTCGGACGCTCGAGTGAAGCGCCCTCGACGTCGACATCGGGAAGGATGCGGTCGAGCCACGTCGGCAACCACCAGGCCGAGCGGCCGAGCAGGTGCATCAGGGCCGGCATCAGCAGCAGTCGCACGATGAAGGCGTCGAAGAGCACGCCCACCGCCATGCCGAAGCCGAGCGGCCGGATCATCGCGAGCTCGCTGAAGACGAAGCCGCCGAAAACGGCGATCATGATGATCGCGGCGGCGATGACCACAGCACGGGCCTCGCGCACGCCGACCACGACGGCGGTGCGGGCGTTCGCTCCGTGCACGAAGGCTTCGCGCATCCCGGAGGCGATGAAGAGCTGATAGTCCATCGCGAGCCCGAAGAGCACGCCGACCAGGATGACCGGGGCGAAGTTCAGCACCGGGCCGGGGTCGTGTACGCCGAAGACGGCGCCCAGCCAGCCCCACTGATAGATCGCGGTGACCGCACCGAGCGCGGCGAAGAACGACAGCAGGAAACCGCCGGTCGCGATGAGCGGCACCAGCAGCGAACGGAACACCAGGATCATGATCAGGATCGACAGTCCGATCACGACCGCGAGGTAGTTCGGCAGGGCGGCGGCAAGAGCAGCGGAGATGTCGATGTTGCCGCTCGCCTGGCCGGCGACGCCGAGCACGATCCCGCCGTTGTCTGCGGAGTCGATCGGCGACAGGTCACGCAGGTCGGCGACCAGTTGCTCCGTGCTGACCGAGGACGGGCCGTCGCGCGGGATCACTTGGAACGCGAGCAGCCGCCCGTCGTCGGCGACCCCGACCGGGGCGACCGCGGCGACGTCGCGCTGCGCCATCAGTACGTCTTCGATCTCCACCTGCAGGCGCAGGACGGCGAGGTCGTCGCCCGCGTCGACGGCGGTACCGGGTTCGGCGGTGACCACGAGCGTGCCGTTGCGCCCGGCCCCGAACTCCTCGGCGATGATCGTGTACGTCCGGTACTGGGTGGATTCGACGGCCTCGCTCGACCCGTCGGGCAGGCCGAGGCGCAGCGACAGCGCGGGGATCGCGGCGACGAGCAGGATGCCGATCGCGACGACGGCCGAGACGATGGCGCGCCAGGTGGGCATCGCCTTCGGGGCCGCGACGGCGTGCTCGGCGCGACCGATCTTGGCGCGGGTGCGCGCGGACAGCACGCGCATCCCCACCAGACCGAGCAGTGCAGGGGTGAGGGTGACCGCGACGAGCACCGCGATCAGCACGCAGACGGCGCCGACGGTCCCCATGACACCGAGGAACGGGATGCCGGTGACGTTCAGCGCGAGCAGGGCGATGAACACGGTCGAGCCCGCGAACACGACCGCGTTGCCCGCGGTGCCATTGGCGAGCGGGATGGAGTCGCGGAGCGAGACCCCGCTCCGCAGCTGCCGCCGGTGCCGGTTGATGATGAACAGCGCGTAGTCGATGCCGACCGCCAGTCCGAGCATCACGCCGAGCACCGGGGTGACCGAGGCCATCTCGATGACGCCCGAGAACGCGAGCGAGCCGGCGACGCCGACACCCACGCCGACGATCGACGACAGCAGCGGCAGCACGGCGGGCAGCAGCGCCCCGAACACGATCACCAGCACGACCGCCGCGATGAGCACGCCGACGACTTCGCCGACGCCGAGCAGTCCGTCGAGGGAGTCGGTGAGCTCCGACGAGAAGTCGACTTCCACCCCGGGGATGTCGGCATCCGCGAGTTCGGTCGAGACCGCGGTGCGGTCGAGCGGGTCGAGGTCGAAGAGGGTCGAGTCGAAGACCACGGCACCCATGGCGGTCGAGCCGTCGGCAGACACGGTGACGATGCCACTGGCGTTGTCGAGCAACGCCGTCGCGAGGTCGAGCTGCTCCTGCTGGGCGGCGAGTTCGGCGAGCCCGTCGGTGATGGTCTGCTGCTGAGCGTCGAGCTGCGCCTGCTGCGCGTCGAACTGGGGCGCGAGGGCATCCGCCATCCCGGCCGCCTCCGCCTGCGCCCGGGCGGCGTCGAGCTGCGCCTGCCCGGCGTCGAGCTGAGCCTGCCCGCCGTTGAGCTGGGCGCGGCCGGCATCCAGCTGGGCCCGGCCGTCGACGAGCTGCTGCTCCTGCTCGGCCTGTTGCGCGGTGGTCGCGAACGGGTCGACGACGTCGGCGACGCGGTCAAGACCTGAGACGTCGTCGAGCGCGTCGGCGATCGCGGCCTTCTGCTCATCGGTGAAGGCGGAGCCGTCCTCGGTCTGGAAGACGACCGTGCCCACGGCACCGCCGACGCCGTCGAGCTCTTCGTTCAGCCGATCGGTGACGGCTTGCGTCGGGGTGTTCGGGATGCTGAAGCCGCTGGCCAGCGCACCGCCGCTCAGCAGGTAGCCGCCGCCGGCTGCGGCGAGCGCGAGCACCCAGCCGATGATGACGAGCCAGGGGCGACGGGCGGAGAACGAGCCGAGCCGGGCGAGCAGACGAGCCACGGGAAGCCTTTCGAACGAAAGAAGGAGGATGCGGTGCGCACGTCGTCGGGCTGGATCGACAGTATCCGACACTTGTTGGAAATCGGACGATTGTCGGAGAACTCGCAGCAAACTGCTCGGGAACGGACGTGACGTGGCCTCGACTGCCAGACTCGGAGCGTGGATCCCCGGATTGCCCGAACGCGACGCAGCCTTCAGGAGGCGCTGTTCGAGCTCGCCCGGGAACGCGAACTCGACGAGATCTCGGTCGCCGACATCGCCGAACGCGCCGGGGTCAACCGCAGCAGCTTCTACCAGCACTACTCCGACAAGGACACGCTGCTGGCCGATGCGATCGACGCCGTCGTCGAAGAGGCGGGTGCCGAGATCCCGCTGCAGAGCGAGATCTCCCCCGAGCCGCCCGCGATCCTCATCGAATACCTCCGACACGTCGAGGAGAACGCCGCGGTGTACTCGCGCGTCTTCGGCGAGCACGGCTCCCCGATCGCCCTCGCCCGACTGAGCGAGCGCGTGCAGACCATCGTCATCGACGCGGTCGCCACCTCGCACGCCGACACGTTCCACGACATCCCGCCGGACGTGCTCGCCGCCGGTCTCTCGGGCTCGGTGCTCGGCGTGCTCGGGGTCTGGCTCGAACGCGACCCGCGTCCCCCTGTCGAGACCGCGGTGGACTGGCTGTGGAAGGTGCTGCTCGGACCCCAGGCGTTCGAGCGCGAACGCTAACGGGCTCGGTTGGTCCATTCCAGGAGGTCGGCGAGCGGCCAGGTGGTGACGATCCGCTCGGCCGGAACCCCCATCCGCTCGGCCCGCTCCGCGCCGTAGTCGAGCAGCGAGAGCTGCCCGGGCGCGTGGGCGTCGGAGTCGATCGAGAACAGGCATCCCGCGTCGAGGGCGACCTGGATGAGCTCGTCGGGCGGATCCTGCCGCTCGGGGCGCGAGTTGATCTCGACGGCGACGCGTCGCTCGGCGCATTCCGCGAACACGGCCGCGGCGTCGAACGTCGAACCGGGCCGGGTGCCGCGGGATCCCTCGACCAGCCGGCCGGTCACATGCCCGAGCACGTCGGTGTGCGGGTTGCGGATGGCGCCCAGCATCCGCTCCGTCATCTCGCGCGGGTCGGACTTCAGTTTCGAGTGCACGCTCGCCACCACGACGTCGAGTCGGCCGAGCATCTCGTCGGTCTGGTCGAGCGTGCCGTCGTCGTTGATGTCGACCTCGATGCCTGTCAGCAGCGTGAAGCCGTCGTCGTGGAATCCCTCGACGATGTCGAGCTGCTCGGTCAGCCGCTCGACCGAGAGGCCGCGCGCGATGGTGAGTCGCGGCGAATGGTCGGTGAGCGCGAGGTACTCGTGACCGAGCCGCAGCGCGGCCGCGACCATCGCATCGATCGGGGTCTGTCCGTCGCTCCACTCGGAGTGGGAGTGCAGGTCGCCGCGCAGCTTCGCGCGCAGTTCCGACGGATTGGGTCCGTTGTCGGCACGGAGTCGCGCGAGGTAGTCGGGCACCTCGCCGGCGAGCGCCTGCTGGACGACTTTGAACGTCGAGTCGCCGATGCCCGGGACGGCCTTCAGCCGGATCGCATCATTCAGGATGGCGGGGTCGAGGTCGGCGATCGCGGCCCCGGCCGTGCGGAACGCCTTCGACTTGTACCGCGACGACCGCTCCCGCTCGAGCAGGTAGGCGATCTCGGTGAGTGCGTCGAGAGGATCCACGCGATCCAGCTAAGCGCCTGCCCGTCGGCCGCGGCCAGCCGCATTCGTAGACTGGGTGCCGCGCGGGAGTGGTGGAATGGTAGACACGCAGGATTTAGGTTCCTGTGTCGCAAGGCGTGTGGGTTCGAGTCCCACCTTCCGCACGACGATCCCACTCGACGGCGCGACGCTCGGAGAGGTGCTCACCCCGTCACGCTGACGTGATCGGGTCGGGTTCCTCCTCGATCACCCAGTCGCAGGGGGTCTTCACGTTCATGGTGAGCGTGCCACCGTTCTCGAGCCGGAGCTTCAGGCGCTGACGCCCCTTCGCCTCGAGCATCTCCGCAAGGCTGTCGGCGTCATGCTCCTGATGCAGCGTGTACCGCCGCCCGTTGAGATCGAGGAAGAGTGCCACCCGGCGACCATAGGCCCGCTCGCGTCAGCGCGCAGAGTCTTGTGGTCGGCCCCGAAGTCTCGTAAGAGGGCGAGATCTCAACGGCGACGCGGGATGATCGCGAGCAGTCCGGGCACGGCGGAGATGCCGATCAGCACCCAGGAGAGCACGGTGTCGTCGGCCCGCACGAACACCCCGCCGAGCAGCAGCGCGGCGAAGACGACCGCCGCCGCGATGCGGGTGACCGCCCCTTCGAGCCGCCGCAACCGCAGCTCGATCTCGGGCGACTGCACGGCGACCTGACCGCGCTCGACCCGGGTGGCGAGGTCATCCACTCGACCGGGCAGGCGGGCGAGGGTCGACGCGAGAGACAGCGCGCGACGGCCGAGACCGCCGAGGATGCCGGCACCCGCCGAAGCGGTGAGCGACCGCGCGAACGGGTCGACGGCATCCCACATGTTGAAGTCGCGGTCGAGGGCGCTCGTCACCCCCGAGATGAGCGAGATGGTGCGCAGCAGCAGCAGGAAGCTCTTCGGCAACTGGAACGGCAGCGAGCGGATGGTCTCGCCGAAGCGCAGAGCGAAGCGTTCGAACTCGCGCGGGTCGATGCGCTGCAGTTCGGCGATGCCCATCCCGCCGTAGCGGTCGAACAGCTCCGACATCGCCCGCTCGAGCTGGGTGGTGTCGGCCCCCGGCAGCAGCACGCCGAGCCGCTCGATCGCGGAGACGATCCCCCGGCCGTCGCGGGCGACCACGGCGAGCAGGAACGCCACGAGGTCGTCGCGCAGCTCGGGAGTGATCTCGCCCATCATCCCGAAGTCGATGTAGGTGATCGTCCAGGCGCCGGCGACGGCCCCAGGGGTGACGAAGATGTTGCCGGGATGCGGGTCGGCGTGGAAGAAACCGGTCGCGAAGATCTGCTGGAAGGTCACGCGCGCGAGCTCCCGCGCGACGTGCACGGGATCGATGTCGGCGGCACGCAGAGCATCGACGTCGGTGATCTTGATCGCCGTGACGTCGGAGAGCGTCAGCACCCGCAGCGAGGAACGGGCGCCCACGATCGCCGGGGTCGCCACCCGCGGGTCGCCGGCGAAGTCGGCGGTGAACCGCGCCGCGTTGGCGGACTCGTTGAGGTAGTCGATCTCGGCGAGGCTCGTCGCGGCGAACTCCTCGACCAGCGCCGGGGCGTCGACGCGGGACGACACGAACTTCACCCGGGAGACCCAACCGGCGATCCGGCGCAGAGCGGCGAGGTCGACGTCGACGATCGCGCCGATGCCGGGGCGCTGCACCTTGAGCACGACGTCGGTGAACCCGGCCGCTTCCGCCAGGTCGGGCGTCAGTCGCGCCCGATGCGCCTGCCCGAGGGACGCGGCCGCGATCGGCGACTCCTCCACCGACGCGAACGCCTCGGTCAGCGGCATCCCGAGTTCGGCCTCGGCGAGGATGCGGATGCCTGCGAACGGCTCGGGCGGCACCTCATCCTGCAGCCCCTCCAACTCGCTCGTGATCTCGGGCGGCAGCACGTCGAGCCGCGACGAGAGGAACTGGCCGACCTTGATCATCAGCCCGCCCAGGTCGAGCGCGAGGGCGTGGAACCGCCGCGCGAGCCTCCGCAGGCGGGCGACGCGTCCGCGGGCGGCGAGCTTCCGCATCCCGAGGCGCGGCAGCACGAGCTCGAACCACCAGGCCTGCGCGAGCGCCCGGGCCGCGAACCGCAGGATGCGGCGGTAGCGCGCCCGCGAGGAAGGTGGCGGGCGCATCCCCTCACGCTACCCCGGGCGGATCTAGGCTCGTCGGGTGAGCCACGACCACCCCGAGCAGTTCCCCGTCACGCCTGCCGAGGCGTGGGAGTTCCGCTACGCCGAACAGCCGCAGCGCTGGTCGGGCAACGCGAACGCCACCCTCGTGGATGTCGTCGCGCCCCTCACCCCCGGACGCGCTGTCGACCTCGGCTGTGGGGAGGGTGCCGACGCGATCTGGCTGGCCCGCGAGGGCTGGACGGTCCTCGGTGTCGACATCTCGGACACCGCCGTGAGCCGGGCCCAGGGTGCCGCGCTCGAAGCCGGCGTCGACGGACGCGCCACCTTCGAGGCGCGCGACCTCGCCACCTGGGAGCCGAGCGGCGCGGTCGACCTGGTGACGGCATCCTTCTTCCATTCGCGCGAGGAGCTGCCGCGCACGCAGATCCTGTGCCGCGTCGCCGCGCACGTCGCCCCGGGCGGGCACCTCGCGATCGTGTCGCACGCCGCACCGCCGCCGTGGTCGGAGCACGCGCACCACGACGAACTTCTGCTCAGCGCCGACGGCGAGATCGCGGCGCTCGGGTTCGGCGACGACTGGGAGATCGTGCTGGCCGAGAACCGCGAGCGTGCGGCGGTGTCGGCGTCGGGCGAGACGGAGCACCTGGAGGACGTCGCCGTCCTGCTGCGCCGCCGCTGAGGGGAGTCCCCCGACCGGGGGACGAAAAATAGGTACCCGGTACTCACGACGCAGATGTCGGGCGAGGCCACGGTGAGAGACGGGCATCCGCCCTTCCCGTGTCCTTCACTCCGAGGAGACCCCGTGTCCCGTCATCCTGTTCCCCGTTCCCTGCTGATCGGCGTCTCGGCCGCCGTGCTCCTGGCCGGCTGCGCCGCCCCGGGAACGCCCGCCGTGAGCGACGTCCAAGACGTCAAAGGCGCCACGATGCGCTTCGAAGGGCAGGGTACCTTCCTCGAGCCGCTGACCTCCGAGCCGTCGGAGTACGCCTGGATCGGCACCGGTTGGTTCCTCTCGCCCGACGGCACCGCCGTCACCAACAACCACGTCGTCGCCGGAGCCGGCACGCTCCAGGTCGCGATCGGCGGCGAGAGCGACGACGCGTACCCGGCGACGGTCGTCGCCGCATCCGAGTGCTACGACCTCGCGGTCGTGAAAGTCGACGTGCCCGACCCGGTGCCGTTCCTCTCTTGGTTCGACGGCGACATCGTCGAGGGTGCCGAGGTCTACTCCGCCGGCTACCCCGGCGTGCTCGGGGCGGACTACACCCTCACCAAGGGCATCGTGTCGCAGGCCGACACCGAGGTGAACACGTCGTTCGCCGACGTCACCTCCGCGATCGAGCACGACGCGCGCATCCGCGGCGGCAACTCCGGCGGCCCGCTCGTGGACGAGGCCGGCGCCGTCTACGGCGTCAACTACGCGGGCGACGACGTCAGCGACGCCAACGCCGCGATCGGCCGCGACGACGCGGAAGGCGTCGTCGCGAAGCTCCGCGCCGGCGAGGACGTGCTGTCGCTCGGCCTGAACATCCGGGCCCTCGCACCCGACGAGACGGGGTCGCCGCTCGGGATCTGGGTGCAGTCGGTGCGTCCCGGCAGCATCGCCGACAAGGCGGGGATGCTGGCGGGCGACGTGCTGGTCACGCTCAACGGCGTGACGATGGGCATCGACGGCATGGTCTCCGGCTACTGCGACGTGCTCCGCACCGCCGGCCTCGACGCCGCGATGGACATCGAGGTGTACCGCTCCACGACCGGCGAGGAGCTCGAAGGCCAGATCAACGGCCGCGAGTTGGAGGTCGTCGCCGGCGGCGGCGGCACCCAGGACCCGGTCACCTCCACCGGGTCCTACGTCGACGTGCAGAGCGACGACGGCACCTTCGGCGTCCGCGTTCCCAGCAGCTGGGCCGACCTGGTCTCGGCTCCGCTCGACGGCGGCGGCACCCAGTTCTCGGCCTCGACGGATGCGGCGAACTTCGGCGGCGACTTCTCGATCTCCGGCATCTCGATGTTCGGCTACCCGGGCACGCAGGACGCCGCCGCCGGCATCGGGGCGTTCGCCGAGCAGCTGGATGCCGCGTGCACCCCGGTCGACCAGAGCCAGGATTACGCCGACGGCGCGTTCACCGGCGTGTTCAGCACCTGGACCGGCTGCGGCACCGCCGAGACGGTTGTGATCTCGGCCAATAAGGACGACGGCTCGGCCTACCTGCTGCTCTACGTCGTGCTCAACGGTGCCGAGATCTCCGACGACACCGTCTCGAACATCGTGTCGACGTTCAACGTCGTCTTGTAAAGACCCCGGCGGGGTTCCGCGGTGGAGTGACCGCGGGGCCCCTCCGGCCTGACGCCCGAAGCCCGAGTTCCGCCATAATGCGGGCGTGAGCGAACGACGGGATGCCGTGGCTGCGATCGGCGATGCGGTCGCCGATCCTGCGGTGCGGCTCGTACTCATCACCGGGGAGGCCGGCGTCGGCAAGTCGCATCTCCTCGACGCGGTCTCCTCGCTCCACGGCGGAGACCGCGCGTGGGGCGTGCGAGCCCTCGCCGAGATCCCGCTCAGCAGCCTCGCCCACCTGGTGGCGCCGGCCGACTCGTTGACCGACCTGACCCGGGCCCTGCTGCTCGGCGTCGGCGACGTGCTGCACGTCGACGACCTCGACCAGTGCGACCCGCTCTCGCTCGCGCTGCTGCACCGGCTCTCGCGGGAGCCGGGTCGCACGATCGTCGCCACCGTTCGCACCGAGAACGGCCGGCTGCCCGACGCGGTCGCCGACTTCGCGAACGACCCCGCGACCCGCGCCGTCGACGTGCCGCCGTTCACCCGAGACCAGGCGCGCGACCTCCTCGTCGCGACGCTCGGCGGCGCGGTCGACGCCGACCTCGACGACGCGGTCTGGCAGCGCACCCGAGGCAACGCCCTCTACGCGATCCAGCTCGCCCGGACGGCGCGGATGAGCGGCGCGATCGCGGAGCGCAACGGCGCGTGGACGCGGGTGGGTGCCCTCCCGGTGCCGCCGTCGCTGCGTCGCGCGCTCATCGACCGGATCTCCGCGCTCGACGACGACGACCGCGAGACGGTGGAGTTCCTGGCCGGGCTCGGCCGCATCCCGCTCCCCCGGGTCCGCGCCTCGCGCCGCACGGACTCGGTGCGGCGTCTGGCGGCGGCCGGCATCGTGGCGGTATCGGACGCGCCGACCCCGGTCGTCGGGTTCACGCACCCGCTCTTCGGCGAAGCGATCTGGGAGGAGCTCGACGCGGTGCGGCGGCATGCTGTACTGCGGGAGCATTTCGAGCTCGAGGGCCGAGCAGACGCCCCCGACCTCGTACGGGTCGCCGTGCTCGGACTCGAAGTCGGTGCGGAGGTCGACCCGACGACGCTGCTGCAGGCGGCTCGGCTGGCGAGCGGCGGCGGGGACTTCGCGATCACCGCACGGCTCGCCGAAGCCGCCCTGCCGCGGACGCGTGGCGACGACCGCATGGAGACGATCGCCCTGCTCACCGAGGCCCAGGTGCAGTACGGCCGACTCGACGATGCGGTCGCGACGATGGAGAGCGCGCTCGCCGGCACCCGCCCCGGGCGCGGCTCGATCCTGCTCGCCGGGTTGTACCACGGCATCCTGCTGTGGGGTCGGCACGACGAGGCGGCCGCGACGCAGATGCTCGCGACCCAGGCGAAGCGCTACCCGCGCGGGACGCCGCTGCTGAGGGAGATCTTCGGCATCCTCGAAGCCGAGGGGCTCGCCTACGCCGGTCGCTCGCTCGAGGCCCTCGCGGTGACCGAACGCATCCAGCCACGCGGCGGGGTGTGGGGGAAGCTGACCGGCCTGGGCCGGCTCGGGCCGCAGGTGGTCGCCCGCATCGCGCAGAGCCGCGCCCGCGCGCTGATCGAGCTCGGCCGCAGCGGCGAGGCGGTGCGGATCCTCTCCGAGGCGGACATCTCGACCCGGCTGATGGAGTTGGAGGAGACGATCCCGGGCTGGCGCGGCGGCTACCACAGCGCCCTCAGCCATGCCCTCCGGGAGGACGGGCGCCCGCGCGAAGCGGTCGACCACGCGCTGACCGCGGTCGACGCGACCCACGACAGCGGGCTCGTGCGCGCGTCGGCGTGGGCGTCGTGCCAGGTCGCGGCCTCCTGGCTCTACGTGGGCGACCTGCGGGTGGCCTCGGAGTGGGCCGAGCGGTCGTTCGAGCAGGCCGGCGCGGTCGGCCTCGTCGACTGCGAGCGGCTCGCCATCAACATCGCGAGCGGTGCCGACGGTGCCCGCGGCATTCCCGCGAAGCCGGAATACCTCCGTCGACTCGCGGAGCTTCCGCCCGGCGTCGGCTACTTGCGGCAACGGATGGTGGTGGGCGAGGCCTGGCGCGCCTATGCCGACGGTCGCCGCGAGGAGGCGCGCGGCATCCTCGTCGCCGGTGCCGAGCGCGCCCAGGAGGACGGCGCGTTCACCTCCCTCGCCTTCGTGCTGCACGAGCTGCTGCGGATGGGCGGCGGACCGGGGATCGCCGCGCAGCTCGGGGCGATCCCGCACGGATCCGGCCTGGTCACCGCCCGGCTGCTGCTCGCCCGTGGGATGGAGGCGGCGGATGCCGAACTCCTGACCCAGGCGGCGGATGCCTTCGAAGCGGGCGGGATGCCGCTGTTCGCCGCCGAGGCGGCGGCGCAGGCTGCGCGGCACGCGGACGGGCGCACGGCGTCGGCGCTGCGGCAACGCTCCGCCCGACTCGCCGCGGAGGTCGGGTCGCCGGACACGCCGCTGCTCGCCGCCGCACCCCCGGCCGACGTGCTCACGCGCCGGGAACGCGAGATCGCCGAACTCGCGACCCGACTTCCCAGCGCCGACATCGCGAGCCGGCTGCACCTCTCGGTGCGCACCGTCGAGAACCACCTCGCGAAGGCCTACGCCAAGCTCGGCATCACGGCGCGCGGCGACCTCGGCGACGCACTCGGGATGCGCGTCTGAGCCGAACCGCTCCCGGCGACCATCGATTCGACGAAGTCCCCCTAAAGGGGGACGTCGGAGGGCTAGGATCGGGGCGGGGCTCGAGAGCGGATCATCATGGACTACGTCCTGGGAGTGAACCTCGCCTCATCGACCCTCCGCGCCGCCACCCGTCGGCGCGGATCCGCCGAGTCCCGGCGCCTCCCGCTCGGAAGGCGCGCCATTTCCTCGCTGACCGCGGGCGCGCCGGCGGCGGCGGATGCCGACGCCTGCGCCGACCTCGCGCTCCAGGTCGTCGCCGAAGCCGTCCGCGCGATGCGCTCCCGCCCCGCGCGCGTGGTGATCGCCTATCCGTCCCAGTGGGACGCCGCGCGGGTCGCGCTCGCCGTGACCTCGCTCGAACGCGCGGGACTCCCGCCGACGGCCGTCATCGCCGCGCCGCCCGCCTCCGCGGATGTCTCCGCCGAGGAGATCGCCGACGACGCCGCCGCCGCGGCCCTGGAAGAGCTCGACGAGCTGGAGGGACTGACCGGCTCCGCCGTCGTGACCACGCCGATTCCCCGGGCGTGGCCGCGGGTCGCGGCGGTCACCGCGCTCTCGCTGCTCCTCGCTGCCGCACCCGCCGCCGTGATCGGACCCGGCACGGTCGTGCTGGTGCCCTCCGAGCAGGGGCACCCCGGCACCGGCCCGACGCTGCTGCCCACGGGCGAGCCCGCCGTCCCCGAGCTGACGACCCTGCCGCTGCCCGGCGACCCGGCTCGCCCGACCTCCGGCGGGCCCGCGAGCGGGACGCCCGGGGCGAGCGATCCGACCGTGCCACCGCTGGTCGTCGTCCCCGACCCCGTGCCCGACCCGACCCCCGACCCGGAGCCGACGCCGGACCCCGACCCGACGCTCGACCCGGTCCCCGACCCCACGGTCGAGCCACGGGAGTGACGGCGCGGGGGCGTGCCCACCCGCATCCTCGGGTCAGCCCCCGGGTACCCCGCAGCGGTCGCCGGGTACGCTGAGCGGAGCGTATCCGCCGATCGCTGCGCGACCGACGACTGGAGTACCGATGCTCGCCACCCTCCCCACCGCCGTCGATGGGATCATCCCGTTCCTCGACCCTGCGGCCATCCTCGAGGCCGCCGGACCGTGGGCGCTCCTCGTCGTGTGCCTCATCGTGTTCGCCGAGACCGCGCTGCTGGTCGGCTTCATCCTCCCGGGCGACACGCTCCTCATCCTCACCGGCGTCTTCGTCAACCTCGGCACCATGCTCGCCGACCCGATCGGCATCCAGATCCCGATCTGGTGGGTGTGCCTCGCGATCGCCTTCGCCGCCTTCGCCGGCGGCGAGGTCGGCTACCTCATCGGCCACAAGGCGGGCCCGGCGATCTTCGAGCGCCGCGAAAGCGGACTGTTCTCGAAGGAGAACGTCGTGCGCACCAACAAGTTCTTCGACCGCTTCGGTCCGGCCGCGGTCATCGTCGCCCGCTTCGTGCCGGTGGTGCGCACGTTCACCCCGATCGCGGCGGGCGTCGGACACATGAACTACCGCAAGTACTCGCTGTTCAACGCGATCGGGGCGCTCATCTGGGGGGCCGGGCTCACCTTCGCCGGTTTCCTCGTGGCGTTCATCGAACCGCTCAAGGACTTCATCGTCGAATACATCGACCTCATCCTGATCTTCGCGGTGCTCTGCGCGATCGTGCCGACCGGGTTCCACTACATCCGCTCGGCGCTCAAGGCACGCAAGGCCCGGCGCCTGGGGCTCGACACTCCGCTGAGCGACTCCGAGGCGATCCCCGACCTGTTCGAGGAGGGCCAGTCGGGCACGCCGAAGGCCTAGGCCCCCGACGCGATCAGCACCAGCAGGGTGATGTTGAGCGCGATCAGCAGCAGGGCGGCCAGCGCGGCGAGCACGGTCGTCCACCACCGGTTGACGGATTCGCCCAGCAGCTCGCGCCGCATCGTGAGTCGCACGAGCGGCACGAGCGCGAACGGGATGCCGAACGACAGGACGACCTGACTCAGCACCAGCGCGAGCGTCGGATCGACCCCGATCACGAGGATCACGAGGGCCGGGATCAGGGTGACGATGCGCCGCACGACGAGCGGGATGTGCACGTGCAGCAGCCCGCGCATGATCTCCGCGCCCGCGTAGGCGCCGACGGACGTCGAGGCGAGCCCCGACGCGAGCAGTCCGACCGCGAACAGCGTGGCCACGATGGGACCGAGGGCGGTGCCGATCGCGGCGTGCGCGCCTTCGAGCGTCTCGGTGCCCGCCACCCCCTCCAGGGTCGCGGCCGCGAGCAGCAGCATGACGACGTTCACCGTGCCGGCGATGACCAACGCGACGGTCACATCGATCCGCGTCGCCCGCAACACACGCTGCCGCCCGGGACCCTCGGGCACCAGACCGAATCGGTCGCGGGTGAGCGCGGAGTGCGCGTAGATCGCGTGCGGCATCACCGTCGCACCGAGGATGGAGGCCGCGAGCAGCACCGAGCCGGCATCCTCGAACCGCGGCACGACGCCGGCGAGCGCCTGGCCGCCGTCGACCGGGGCGAACAGGATGCCGGCGCAGAATCCGACGGCGATGATGACGACGAGTCCGGTGATGACGCGCTCGAAGGGCTTCGACCCGTATCTGCTGTGCAGCAGCAGGAGCAGCATCGAGACGACCCCGGTGATGACCCCACCGATGGCCAGCGGCAGGCCGAACAGCAGCGAGAGCGCGATCGCGCCGCCGAGCACCTCGGCGATGTCGGTCGCCATCGCCACCAGCTCCGCCTGCATCCAGTAGGCGTAGCGCGCGGCCCGGGATCGGAACCGCCGGCCGAGCAGACCGGGCAGGCTCTCCCCGGTCGCGAGACCCAGTTTGGCCGACAGGTACTGGATGAGCCACGCCATCGCGTTGGCAAGCACCACGACCCAGACCAGCAGGTAGCCGTATTGGGCGCCCGCGCTCATGTTGCTCGCGACGTTGCCCGGGTCGATGTAGGCGACGCCGGCGACCATCGCGGGTCCGAGAAGCGACAGCAACGCGGAGGTGCGGGCGGGCGGGCGGGTCGTCGTCGACACGGATCTCAATCTTTCGGTCGGCCGAAGATTTCGGCCACCCGAAAACGGTAGCAGCTCAGTCGACCGGCTGCACCCAGATCTCGCCGACGACGTCGGTCGGCACGTCGGCGCGCGCGATCACCGAGCCGACGCCGACCCCCGCGACCTGCAGCGCGCGCAGCACCCCGGCATCCCGATCACTGATCCGTACCACCCGCGCTCGGCCGTCCCCGATCAGCGACGAGGCGAGCACGCCCTGGGTGGGAGCGACCGACAGATCGGCGGCCGGGATCGGGTCGCCATGGGGGTCATGAGACGGGTGACCGAGCCGCGCGTCGATCGACGCCAGCATTCGGTCGCTCAGGACGTGCTCGAGCTCCTCAGCCTCGTCGTGCACCTCGTCCCAGCCGTAGCCGAACTCCTCGACCAGCCAGGTCTCGATGAGACGATGCCGCCGCACCATCCGCAGCGCCTCCGCCCGTCCGGCGGGCGAGAGCACGATCGACCCGTACCGCTCGTGCCGCAGCAGACCCTGATCGGTGAGCTTGCGCACCATCTCGGTGACCGACGAGGGCGCCAGCCCCAGCCGCGCCGCGAGCTGCGACGAGGTGATCGGCTCCGGCTGCCATTCGGTGTGGCCGTAGACGACTTTCAGGTAGTTCTCCGCGACCGTGGAGAGCACTGCCGGGGCATCAGCGATGGGTGGGCTCCTCGGCGTGACCGGCCGGCTCGATCTGGAACGTCGAGTGCTCGACGTCGAAGTGCTCCTCCAGGCACGCCTGCAGCCGCACCAGCAGCTCTCCGGAGCGGCCCTCCGCGATCAGGGCGGGGTCGACCTGCACGTGCGCCGAGAACACCGGGGACCCGGTCGTGATCGACCAGACGTGCACGTCGTGCACCGCGACGACGCCCTCCTCCTCGGCGAGGTGGGAGCGGATGAGCGCGATGTCGGTGTCGCGCGGAACCGAGAGGATCAGCACCCGCACGACGTCGCGCAACAGCACCGCCGCACGCGGCACGATGAGGCCCGCGATGACGAGCGACGCGATCGCGTCGGCCTGGGTGAAGCCGGTGAGCAGCAGCACGATCGCCGCGACGATCGCCGCAACCGAGCCGAGCGTGTCACCGACGACCTCGAGCAGTGCACCCCGGAGGTTGAGCGAGTTGCGGTCGCCGCCGCGCAGCACGAGGAACGCCGCGATGTTCGCGAGCAGCCCGACGATCGCGACGATGAGCATCGGCAGCGCGATCGGCTCGGCGACGCCCTCCGGGTTGAGCAGACGACGGATGCCCTCGATCGCGACGAGGGTGGCGACGACGCTCAGCAGCAGGCCGTTGACCGCCGCGCCGAGCACCTCGATGCGGCGGAAACCGAAGGTGTGCCGTTCCGTCGCCGGACGCATCGCCAGGATGCTCGCGACGAGCGCCACGAGCAGCCCGATCGCGTCGCTCGACATGTGCGCCGAGTCGGCGAGCAGGGCGAGCGAACCCGACACCATGGCGCCGATGATCTGGAAGACGAGGAACGTCGTGATGATCGCGAACGCGATCGCGATGCGGTTCCGCGGAGAGGAGGTGGGAGCGTGATCGTGGGCCATGGCATCCATCATCGTCCTCGCGGAGCCCGGCGTGGTGCTGTCGGGAATCATTCGCAACGATCAGCCGTGACGGCGGCGCAACTCGCCGACCAGGGCGGCGAACGCGCGGGCGCGGTGGCTGTCGGCATCCTTCTCGGCGGGTTTCAGTTCGGCGGCGCTGCGGGTGCCGCCCTCAGGACGGAAGATCGGGTCGTAGCCGAACCCGCCGACGCCCGCGGGCGCCTCCAGCACGCGACCCGGCCACTCCCCGCGCACCACGAATTCGCCGTCGGCGTCGACGAGGGCCGCCGCGCAGACGAATCGCGCGGAGCGGTCGCTCACGCCCTCGAGATTCGCGAGCAACAGCCGGAGGTTGTCGCCGTCGTCCCGGCTTCCGGCATAGCGTGCCGACCGGATGCCGGGGGCGCCACCGAGGGCGTCCACGGCGATCCCGGAGTCGTCGGCGAGCGCCGGCAGACCCGTGTGCGCGAAGGCCGCGCGCGCCTTGATCAGCGCATTGCCCTCGAAGGTGCCGGCATCCTCGACTGCATCGGGCCCGTCGTACGTGACGAGCTCGTGCCCGCCAAGACGGTCACCGAGGATACGGCGCAGCTCCTCGACCTTGTGGGAGTTGTGCGTCGCGAGCACGAACCGCGTCACGACTGCAAGACCGCCTGCTGGATGCGAGCGAGCTCGGCGTTGCCCGTCGCGGCGAGGGCGAGCAGCGCGTCGAGTTCGGCCTTGTCGAAGGGAGCACCCTCGGCGGTGCCCTGCACCTCGATGAACAGTCCCGAGCCGGTCATCACGACGTTCATGTCGGTCTCGGCGCGCACGTCCTCGGTGTACTGCAGGTCGAGCATCGGGATGCCGTCGATGATGCCGACGCTGACCGCCGAGACCGACCCGTTGAGCGCCTTCGCGTTCTTGCCGATGAAGCCTTTCGCGCGGCCCCACTCGACGGCGTCGTGCAACGCGACGTAGGCCCCGGTGATCGCCGCGGTGCGGGTGCCGCCGTCGGCCTGCAGCACGTCGCAGTCGATCACGATCGTGTTCTCGCCGAGCGCCTTCATGTCGATGACCGGACGCAGGCCGCGGCCGATAAGGCGCGAGATCTCGTGCGTGCGCCCGCCGATCCTGCCCTTCACCGACTCGCGGTCGTTGCGGTCGTTCGTGGCGCGCGGCAGCATCGCGTACTCCGCGGTGACCCAGCCCTTGCCTTTGCCGGTGAGCCAGCGCGGCACCCCGTTGGTGAACGACGCCGTGCACAGCACCTTGGTGTCGCCGAACGAGATGAGCGCGCTGCCTTCGGCCTGCGAACTCCAGCCGCGCTCGATCGTGATCGGACGCAACTGGTCGGGGGTGCGGCCGTCGGCGCGAATGGTCATTCGTTTCTCATTTCTGAATCGGGATGGTGCCGGTCTCGAACGTCTCCACGTGCGAGACCTCCGGGCCGAGGAAGCGGTGGGCGAGCTTCAGGAACGCGGGCGTGTCGTCGCCCGTGCACTCGAAGGCGTGCCGGGGCGGCGCGGGATCGCTGCGCTCGATGCCGAGCGAGACCAGGCGGCCGTAGACATCCGCCGCCGTCTCCTCGGCGCTCGACACGAGGCGCACGCCAGGGCCCGAGACGTACTGGATGGCGGCCGACATCAGCGGGTAGTGGGTGCAGCCGAGCACCAGGGTGTCGACGCCCGCGTCCTTGAGTGGGGTCAGGTATTCCGCGGCTACCTCGAAGAGCTCGTCGCCGGACGTGACGCCGGCCTCGACGAACTCGACGAAACGCGGGCAGGCGCGGGTGAACAGCTCGACGTCGGCCGCGGCGAACGCGTCGTCGTACGCGCGGGACTGGATGGTGCCTGCGGTACCGATCACCCCGACCTTGCCGTTACGGGTGGCCCGCACCGCGGCGCGCACCGCCGGCTGGATGACCTCGATCACCGGGATGCCGAACGCCACCTCGTAACGCTCGCGGGCATCCCGCAGCATCGCCGCGCTCGCGGTGTTGCAGGCGATCACGAGGGCCTTGACCCCCTGGGCGACGAGGTCGTCGAGCACCTCGAGCGCGTAGGCGCGCACCTCGGCGATCGGCTTCGGGCCGTAGGGCGAGTGCTTCGTGTCGCCGACGTAGAGGATCGACTCCCGCGGCAGCTGGTCGAGGATCGCCCGGGCGACGGTGAGTCCGCCAACCCCGCTGTCGAAGACGCCGATCGGCGCGTCAGTTGCGGGCATCCTGTCAGGTTAGTCGCGCGGATAGGCTCGCAAGATGACGAGCGCGCTCCTGACCGACCGCTACGAGCTGACGATGATCGACGCGGCGCTGCGCGACGGCACGGCCGGTCGCCGGTGCGTGTTCGAGCTCTTCACCCGGCGCCTCTCGGCGGGGCGGCGGTTCGGGGTCGTCGCCGGCACCGGGCGGCTGCTCGAGGCCCTCGCCGACTTCCGGTTCGGCGACAACGAACTCGCCTGGCTGCGCGCCCACGACGTCGTATCGTCGGCGACGCTCGACTGGCTCGCCGACTATCGCTTCTCGGGAACCATCTCCGGCTACCGCGAAGGCGAGGTCTACTTCCCCGGATCGCCGCTGCTCGTCGTCGAGGCAGCCTTCGCGGAGGGGGTCATCCTCGAGACACTCGCGCTCAGCATCCTCAACTACGACTCGGCGGTCGCGTCGGCCGCCGCCCGCATGGTGGCCGCCGCCGACGGGCGCCCGCTCGCCGAGATGGGCTCGCGCCGCACCGGGGAGCACTCCGCCGTCGCCGCCGCCCGTGCCGCCTACATCGCCGGCTTCACGGCGACGTCGAACCTCGAAGCCGGCCGCACCTGGGGCGTGCCGACGATGGGCACCGCCGCGCACGCCTTCACGCTGCTGCACGACTCCGAGGAGGAGGCGTTCCGCGCCCAGGTCGACGCGATGGGCACCGGCACGACGCTGCTCGTCGACACCTACGACATCACCGCCGGCATCGACACCGCCGTCCGGGTCGCCGGCCCGTCGCTCGGAGCGATCCGCATCGACTCGGGCGACCTCGGCCCCGTCGTGTCGGCGGCGCGCGCACAGCTGGATGCCCTGGGCGCCACCTCGACCCGGATCACCGTCACCAACGACCTCGACGAGTTCACGATCGCGACCCTGCGCGCGGCCCCCGTCGACTCCTACGGCGTCGGCACGTCCCTCGTCACCGGCTCCGGCGCCCCGGCGTCGGGCATGGTCTACAAGCTCGTCGCGTTCGAGTCGCCCTCCGGGGAGTGGATGCCGGTCGGCAAACGATCGGACGGCAAGGCGACGGTCGCCGGCCGCAAGGTCGCCGTGCGCTCGCTCGACCACGGCGTCGCCGTCGAGGAGACCGTCTACGTCGAAGAACCCGAAACCTTGCCGAAGCCGGGTCGCGGACTACTCGTCGACCTCATCGTGGACGGCGTCGTCGACCCGTCGCACCTCGGACCGGACGGCGTGGCCGCCGCCCGCGAGCACCACGCGGCCGCGATCGCCGAGCTGCCCTTCGCGGCGTTCGGTCTCTCGCGGGGCGAGCCCGTCATCCCGACGGTGTACATCTGACCGGTCGTCGCCGCGACCCTTCATCCGCGTCAGGTGACACGGATCAGGGCCACAGTCGCGCCATCTGCGACGGATGAACGCGGCGAACAGCGGCACCGCGCTCGATCAGACGGCCACGGAGACGTCCTACCAGGTCGAAGGGATGCGCGAACAGGTCGTCCTGAGTCGCCTGCAGGAGCGACCAGCCGTCGTCGCGTGCAAGGTCGAGGCGGCGAACGTCCCGGGCGTGCTGCGAGGCCGATCGGTGATGGGCGCCGTGGTAGTCGAACGCGACCCGCCACGGGGGCCAGGCGAGGTCGAACATCAACAGCGGCGAAACCCGGAGATTCGCAACGCCCTCGGGAAGCCCGGCGCTGAGGAACAGGACACGGGCGAGAGACTCGGGACGCGAAAGCGGCCCGACGCGCACGAGGTCGAGGGCGCGGCGGAGACGTTCCGCCCCGATGCGGCGGCCGAGACCGAGGACGCGTCGCAGGTCGTCGATCGAGCAGGCGGCCGCCCGACGGGTACCGAACGCGGGCGTCACCAAGAAGTCCCCCGCCGCGACGAGGTCCGGGACATCGAGCACGCGGCCGAGCGAAACCCAGGTGCTCGCCGGCGAGAGCACCCGCACTCCGTCGAGCGAGGTCACCTCGGTCGACCGCGGGTCGTGCTGCATCCCGCGCACTCCCCGTCCCATCGGTCGCGGTGCGGTGTGCGGCACCGACACCTCCACCCGCTCGAGGTCCGTTCCGGCTGCGAGCGGGATACCCCACAGCCGAGCGGCGGTGACCGACGTGAAGACGGCATCCGGTCGCATCTTCTGCGAGTAGGCACGGCATCTGTCGCGGATGTCGACCGGCTCGCTCAACGACCGCACCGCGTGGAACGGAGCCGCGAGCCCCGGTGATCGGAGATAGCCGCGGCCGACCCCCGACGTCAGGCCGTGACGGACCGTGAAGTGATGTCCCAGTTCCATCCCGCCACGATGCCCGAGGCGAGCAGCGGCGAGGAGTCCGCCCGGTTCACCCGCGCACTGTGACACGGATGGAGGGCTGGGGTGGACCGGATGACACGGATAGGGCGAGAGGTCACCGCCCCTGAAAGTTCAGGCCTTCATCCGCTCGTAGATCTTCTGGCAGTCGGGACAGACCGGGAACTTCTCGGGGTCGCGGCCGGGGATCCACTTCTTGCCGCACAGCGCCCGCACCGGCTTGCCGCTCAACGCCGACTCGAGGATCTTCTCCTTCTGCACGTAGTGCGAGAAGCGCTCGTGGTCGCCGTCTTCGAGTTGGGCGTCTTCGAGCAGCTTCTCGAGCTCGCGGTCGAGGGTGTCGGTGCCACCCCCGACGGTGTCGGGTCCACGATCGAGGTCGGCCATGAGACCAGGGTACGGCGACTGGGTCGCCGGCGCACAGCCCAGCGGCGCGGGGTGCACCGCCCAGCGGCTCAGTGGCGCGCGGCGAACTCGAGCAGCTCCGGCGCACGGCGGTCGAACGCCGCCCCGCCCGCCCGGATGCCGAGCAGGAGCACCAGCGCGCCCGCACCGACGCCGGCGACGAGCGCGATCCAGTACCACGGGCCCGGGGCGCCGAGCAGGCCGAACACGGTCGCGGCGATCGCCGGGGCGGCGACCAGCAGGATGAGGACGATCGACCAGAACTGGATGCCACTCCCCGACGATCCCGCCACCTGCGGCTGCTGGAACGGCGCATCGCCCGGGCGCGTCGCCGGGTAGGGGAACCGCGCCGAGATGAGGCTCGAGACGCCGACGCCGCCGAGCAGCAGTGCCGTGCCGACGCCGAACACCGCGGGAGCGATGAACCAATCGCCGTGCGCCCACGCCGTGAGCGGCGTGCCGAGCAGCACGACGGGCGCGCCCATCGCGAGCACCGGTAGCATCCGCCCCACCCGGTCGTCGATCCCCCGGATCTGCGCCGCCAGATGCGACCAGATGCCGGTCGAGTCGTACGCGACGTCGTTGTGAAGGGTGCCCCAGGCCAGGAGCAGCACGACGATCGGCAGCGGCAGGAGCGACGAGATCGAAAGCGGAAGGCCCACGATCGCGAAGGCGACCACGGTCACGACCGGGATCAGGGGTAGCAGCACGAGCGCCGTGCGGTAGCGCGGATCGCGCGACCAATAGGTGAAGCTGCGAGCCGCGACGGCGCCGACCGGGGTCGACGGCAGCCTGCGGAACCAGCCGGGAACCAGAGCCGCCCGCGCCTGCGGACGACGTCGGGTGGCGCGCAGCTGGAAGGCGAGCGTGAGGATCCAGACGACGAGCAACACGGCGATGGTCAGCGCGCCGAGCGCGAAGTCTTGAGCGACGAAGTCGCTGTCGCCGGCGGCCTGGTGCGACGGAGCGCGCCAGAACGCACCGAGCGGCAACGCGGTCAGGGTCTCGGAGATCAGCGGGTCGCGCAGCGGAGCGAGGGCGACCACGATGGGCAGCACGGTGCGCCACCAGGCGCCGGGCAGGAGCCCCGCGATCGTCGGGACGAGGTGCGCGGCGATCAGGACGACGCCGACGATCAGCAGGAGCGCGGCGATGACGCGGACGAGGGCGCTGACCGCGGGGCGGTAGCGCAGGACCGCCCCGATGACGACCCCGACCCGCGCAGCGAGCAGACCCTCGAGGACGATGAACGGCACGGCGAGCGCCGCGGTGCCGGCGGCGTCGCCCTGCCAGAGCCAGAGCGGCGACAGGGCGATCGGCACGAGCAGCAGCGCCGGTCCGACGAGCGTCGTGAACATCACCGCCCCGGCGATCGACGGCCGGCCGAACCCGAAGAGCCACAGCGCCCGCGGGTGCAGCACCTGCGACCGCGCGACGACGAGGGGTACGAAGAACGCCCCGAGCGAGACGAGCGCCCCCGTCACGGCGACGACCCGGTGCCGCGTCACGGGATCGAGTTCCACCGCGAGCGTCGCGCCGGTCCACAGCAGGGTGACGACGAGGGCGGCGAGCACGATCCCGAATGCCGCCCACGCGGCACCACGCAGGGTGCGGAAGGAGTTGACCAGGAGCCGCAGCTTCAGGCTCAGGAGTTCGACGATCATGCGCGCATCAGTCGGAATAGCTCTGCAGCCACTCCATGCCCTCGACGGCGGTCGCACCCCCGGCGAGTTCCACGAAACGGGTCTCGAGGCTCTCGCCGCCGAGCACCTCGTCGAGCGGTCCGGCCGCGAGCATCCGGCCCTCGGCGATGATCGCGACCGAGTCGCAGGTGCGCTCGATCAGGCCCATGCTGTGGCTGGAGAGCAGCACGGTGCCGCCGGCATCCGCGTACTTCTTGAGGATCGCGATGACCGACGCCGCCGACACCGGGTCGACCGACTCGAACGGCTCGTCGAGCACCAGCAGGCGGGGCGAATGGATGAGGGCCGCAGCGATCGCGATCTTCTTGACCATGCCCGCCGAGTAGTCCGAGACGAAGCGATCGAGCGAATGACGCAGGCCGAAGCCGGCGGAGAGGTCGTCGATGCGCCGCCCGATCGTCTCGCGGCCGAGACCGCGCAGCGCGCCGGCGTGATGGAGGAACTCCGCGCCGGTGAGCCGGTCGAACAACCGCAGCTGGTCGGGCAGCACGCCGAGCGACTTCTTCGCGACCGCCGGGTTGCGCCACACGTCGGCGCCGTGGATGCGTACCACCCCCGAATCGGGTCGTAGCAGCCCGGTGATCATCGCGAGCGTCGTGGTCTTGCCGGCGCCGTTGGGCCCGACGAAGCCGTAGAAGGTGCCGGCCGGGATCTCGAGATCGACCGAGTCGACCGCGAGGTGCGGGCCGAAGCTCTTCGTGAGGCCGCGCACCGAGAGCGCGGATCCGGTCGCGGTCACCGGCTGGGCCGCCGCCTTGCGGGCCCGCTTGACGGCGCGGACGCTCTTCGCGGGGAGCGAGGTGGATGCCGGCGGCTGCGGGTGATCGACCGCGGGCACGACCTTCTCGGGCGCCTTCTTCGCGAGCACCTTCTTCTCGGGCGCCGGCCTCTCGGGGGCGCGCGTGTTCGACGTCTTCGCGCCGCGGGCGGCTCCGGGGCGTGCGGCGGCCGAGCGACCGCTGGGGCCTTGACGGGCCGCGGGTCGTGCGTCGCGGTCGGAATCCACGGCACCACCGTATCAACGCGGGTCGTGAGGACGTTTCATCACGATCCGGGAACGGTCGTGTCAATCACCTGGGGTTCTCCTCCGAGCCGCAGGTAGGATCCGAGCATCACAATGGGGTGTCTTGCACAAGGTCGCGTGGTGAACAGCAGGTGAATATTCACCTCACCGCGCGGCCCCCAATCCGCTCGTCCACGATCCCTCGTCCACGAGCAGAGGCATCCTAAGGAGATCCGGACATGACCACGCAGATCGTGATCCTCGCCGCCGGTATGGGCAGCCGTCTCGGCCGTTCGCTGCCGAAGCCCCTCACCGAACTCAGCGACGGCCGTAGCATCATGCAGCAGCAGATGGACAACATCCATCAGGCGTTCGGCGCTGACGTCACCGTCACCACCGTCGTCGGCTACAAGCTCGAGCACATCGTCGAGGCCTTCCCCGACAACACGTACGTCTACAACGAGCGCTACGACCAGACGAACACCTCCAAGTCGCTGCTGCGTGCCCTCCAAGCGTCGAAGGACGGCGGCGTGCTGTGGATGAACGGCGACGTCGTCTTCGACCCCGAGGCCCTCGTGCGTGCCGGCGACCTCGTCGCTGCGAACCGCAGCTTCGTGAGCGTCAACACCGCCAAGGTGTCCGACGAAGAGGTCAAGTACACGACCGACGCGAATGGCTGCATCAAGGAGCTGTCGAAGACGGTCGTCGGCGGACTCGGCGAGGCCGTCGGCATCAACTTCGTCGCCCGCGACGACAAGGCGGCGCTCATCCGCCAGCTGCAGAAGGTCGCCGACCAGGACTACTTCGAGCGTGGCATCGAGCTGGCGATCGAACAGGATGCCCTTCGCTTCGCACCCGTCGACATCTCCGACCTCTACGCGGTCGAGATCGACTTCGCCGAAGACCTCGAGCGGGCCAACCTCTTCGTGTGACCTGCCGTCCCGGGTCGCGCGACTAAAGTTGCGGCGTGACCCTCGACGCTGCCGCACGCCCTGACGCGCGCCGCCGGTGGTCGCCGATCGAGCGCTATCGCCGGTCGCTGTGGATCCTGACGACCCGCGACCTGAAGGTGCGTTACTCCACGAGCGCGCTCGGCTACCTGTGGTCGATCCTCGACCCCCTCGTGATGGCGGGCATCTACTGGTTCGTCTTCACCCAGGTTTTCCAGCGCGGGGCCGGGCACGAGCCCTACATCGTCTTCCTGCTGGCCGGGCTGCTGCCGTGGATGTGGTTCACCGGGGCCATCTCCGACAGCACCCGCGCCTTCACGAAGGAGGCGAAGCTCATCAGGTCGACGACGATCCCCCGCACCATCTGGGTCGCGCGCCTCGTGTTGAGCAAGGGGATCGAATTCGTCGCCAGCATCCCGGTGCTCGCGATCTTCGTGATCGTCACCCTGCCGACCGCTCAGCCCGCGACCCTCCGCGTCGAGGCGCTCTGGTGGCTGCTGGCGATCCCACTGCAGGCCGCCCTCACCCTCGGCATCGGGCTCCTGGTCGCCCCGCTCGTCGTGTTCTTCCGCGACCTCGAGCGCGCCGTGAAACTCGTGCTGCGCTTCCTCTTCTACGCGTCGCCGATCATCTACAGCCTGAACGACCTGCCCGAGTCGTTCCGTTTCTGGGGATCGTTCAACCCGCTCGCCGGCATCTTCTCGCTCTACCGGGCGGCCTTCTTCCCGGCCGAGCTCGACTGGTTCGCGGTCGGCATCAGCGGCGCGATGACGGCCCTGTTCCTCGTCGTCGGATTCCTCGTCTACCGCGCCAGCATCCGCCGCGTCCTGAAGGAGATCTAGTGGCCGAGGGGGCGATCAGCGTGCGGGACCTCGGCATCCGATTCGGTCGCAACCGTGCCGCGCGTCGCAGCTTCAAAGACCTCTTCGCCGGTCGCACCCGTCGTCGCAAGCCCGACGAGTTCTGGCCGCTGCGCAACGTCTCGTTCGACGTCGCCCCCGGCGAGGCGATCGGCGTCGTCGGCCGCAACGGCCAGGGCAAGTCGACGTTGCTCAAGCTCGTCGCCCAGGTGATGCTTCCCGACGAGGGCGAGGTCGGCGTGCAGGGCGGGGTCGCCCCGCTCATCGAGATCACCGGCGGCTTCGTCAACGACCTCACGGTGCGCGACAACGTGAACCTCACCGCCGGCCTGCACGGCATGACGAAGGCCGAGATCGCGGCCCGTTTCGACGAGATCATCGCCTTCGCCGAGCTCGAGAAGTTCGTCGACACCCCCTACAAGCATCTCTCCAGCGGGATGAAGGTGCGTCTCGCGTTCGCGGTCATCTCGCGGCTCGAGGAGCCGATCATCCTGGTCGACGAGGTGCTCGCCGTCGGCGACGCCGGGTTCAAGGCGAAGTGCTACACGCGCATCGAGGAGTTGCTCGCCGGCGGGCGCACGCTGTTCTTCGTCTCGCACAGCGAGAAGGACCTGCTGCGGTTCTGCACCCGCGGCCTCTACCTCGATCAGGGCGTGCTCGTCCTCGACGGCCCGATCGAAGCCGTGGTCAAGCGGTACAACGACGACTACGGCGTCAAGGCCTGACCACCGTTCGACGGGCTGGGTTACGTTCGGGGCATGGCTGACGAACTCGAGGTGATGCCCTCGCGCACTCCGTCGACGGCGGAGCGCGGTTTCGACGCACTTCTCTCGGTGCAGCGTCCCGTGGTGCTCGCGCACATCCGCAGCATCCGCTCAAGTCGCCCCGATGCGAACCCGGCGCAGATCATCGCGATCCTCGAACGCCGCTACCTCACCGCCGTCACCACCGGCGGCGCGCTGGTCGGGGCGTCCGCGGCCATCCCCGCCGTCGGCGTCGGCGCGTCCATCGCGCTGTCCGGCGTCGAGACAGCCGGTTTCCTCGAGGCCACCGCCCTCTTCGCGCAGTCGGTCACCGAGATCCACGGCATCGCCGTCGTCGACAAGGAACGCGCCCGCACCCTCGTGATGACGATGATGCTCGGCAACGGCGGGGAGGACCTCATCCGCCAGTTCGCCGGTCAGGCCGCCGGTGGCTCGCAGACCCGCAACGCCTTCTGGGGCGAGATGGTGACGAAGAGCCTCCCCTCTGCGGCCTTCGGCTCGATCGCCGACCGCGTGCAGAAGTCGTTCGTGCGTCGCTTCGCCGTGCGGCAGGGCTCGTCGGTCATCGGTCGCGCGATCCCGTTCGGCATCGGCGCCGTCATCGGCGGCGGCGGCAACCACCTGCTCGGCCGACGGGTCGTCGCCTCGTCGCGCACGGCGTTCGGTCCGCCCCCGGCCTCGTTCCCGGAAACACTGGATGCCGTGGCCAAGCCGCCGAAGCCGCCCAAGGGTCCGAAGGCGGTCAAGCCCGCGAAGGCGCCCAAGGCGATCGCCGCACCGAAGCCGAAGCGGCTGCCGCGCGGCCGGGACAAGTTCCCGATGCTGCCGCCGGCGAGCTGACGCGACCCGCGGGTTGAGTGCCGCGCGAAGCGCGGTGTATCGAAACCGCCTACGCGATTCGGCTCTTGCGGTCGAGATACTCTCGCGCGATCTCGGCGCGTGGGAGCGGGGGGAAATGTTCAATCCCAATGCCCCGGACCAGTTCGGCGACATCGACTTTCAAGGCATCGGCTAACCGCACGAGTGTCTCGAGATTCGGATTGCCCTGACCGCGCTCGATGCGACCGAGGTGCGCAACGTTCATGCCGACGTAGAGCGCGAAGTCCATCTGCGTTCGACCGGTCGATGTTCGGAGCGAACGAACCCGGTCGCCGAGCAGCCTCGCCGCCTCGGTTCCGGGTGCCATGAATCATGCCTAACCGTCGCGTGCGTCAGGAGCGAGATGTCGTACGCGTGATGCTTTAATGCGTGATGCTCCCTTGCACCGTGCTGGGGTGCTCGAATGGACCAGACGCATGGCGAAATCGCTGCTCGAAGAACTTCCCGAGATCGTCAAGACGGGCAAGCAGCAGGCCGAGCGCATTCTCGAGCAGCTCGATGGGTTGGAGCGCGTCACTCTCCAGACCCGAGAGCTGGTGCTGCCGAATCGAGCGACACAGAGCGGCCTCGATTTCACCAGCCTCCGCGACGACGCGGGCGCAACGACGAACCGGCTGATCTACGGTGACAATCTCCTGGCGATCTCAGCGCTTCTTGCGGGGGACGAGGAGCACGCCGGCCTTCGCGGGGCCGTCGACCTCATCTACATCGATCCTCCTTTCGACTCGAAAGCCGACTACCGCACGTCGATCGTTCTGCCCGCCGGGAGCGTCAACCAGAAGCCAACCGTCGCCGAGCAGTTCGCCTATTCCGACGCCTGGGCACGGGGCACGACCTCTTATCTCGAGATGCTGGTTCCGCGGCTCTACCTCATGCGGGAGCTGCTGGCAGCCAACGGGTCGATGTTCGTCCATCTCGACTGGCACGTCTCCCATTACGTCCGAGTCGTGCTCGACGAGATCTTCGGAAAGGGATCGTTCCGAAACGAGATCGTTTGGTACTACAGCGGGGGCGGAGCACCGAAAGACCGCTTTGCCAGCAAGCACGATGTCATCTTCTGGTTCCAGAAGTCGCCCGCCGCATCAGTGACCTACAACGCGGACGCGGTGAGGATGAACTACAAGTGGACCGACGGTCAGACCCGCGCGGATGGTTCCGACCGTGACCTCGAGCGCGGAAAGCTCGCGGACGACGTCCTCGGCATGGACCTGCTCCGACTGAACAAGATCATGCCCTGGGCATCGGAGAACCTGGACTACGACACCCAGAAGCCCGAAGCACTCGTCTCGACGTTGATCCAGGCCGCGAGCAATGAGGGCGATCTGGTCGCGGACTTCTTCGCGGGTTCCGGGACCACGGCAGCTGTCGCCGAGCGCTTAGGCCGTCGATGGATCACCAGCGACCTCGGAAAGCCCGCGGCGATGATCGTCCGCAAGCGCCTGGTCGACCAGGATGCCCGACCGTTCCTGTACCAGGCCATCGGTGACTATCAGGTCGAACAGGCTCGCAGCACCTTGGGTCGGCGGTTCCGCGTCGGCGATCTCGCACGCACGGTACTCAACCTCTATCCGGGGGCCCTACCCCTGCCGCCGGAAGAGAACGTGAACGGCTCGTTGGGCTACATCCCCTCGGAGAAGACGCTCGTCATGGTCGACAGCCCGAGCCGCTTGACCACCGCTTCGACCCTCACGAGGGCCATTGGCTACCGAGACAGCAAGATGGGAGGTTTCGAACGCGTCGTCGTCCTGGGGTGGAACTTCACGAGCGGCATCGGCCACGACATCGCGGCGCTCAACGACGCCCGCCTGGAAGTGCGCGCGATCCCGAGCAATCTTCTCGACGAGCTCAAGAAGAAGGGCGACAAGGGCCTCGCAGGAAAGGTGCGCTTCGCGACTCTCCAATACCTCCAGGCTCACCTGGGCATGCACGTGGTCCGAGAAGAAGACGAGGACCTCGAGATCATCCTCGACAACTACGTTCTGCTCGATCCCAGCGCATTGCCCCTCACCGACGACGCCAGCATCGAACGAGTCGTCGACGTGATGAACCGCGAACCGCTCGCGCTGATCGAGTACTGGGCGATCGACCCGGATTTCGACGGGACGACCTTCCGCTCGACATGGCAGGACTACCGCGGCAACGCGGATGCGGTCGGCGATCCGCTGCGTACCGTGACCCGGGCGCAGCTCACCGTGCCACGAGTCAACACCCCTCGAACGGTCTGCGTCCGAGCCGTCGATGTCTTCGGGTATGAGTCCGAAGTGATCCTCGAGGTGACGTCGTGAGCGAAGAACGGTTTCCGCTCGCAGAGGCGATCACGCTCGCCACTGCCGAAGACGTTCAGGCAATCGTCGCGGGCGAACCGAATGCGCTGCTTGAGGCGGTGACTCCCGTCACGGCCGAACTGCTGCGGTGGTGGTTCCAGATCGATCACACGGAGATGCGACCGGAACTGAATTTCCATGAAGGTCAGCGGGATGCCGTGATCGCCATCATCTACGCTCACGAGGTTCTCGCCACCGAGAACCTGCTCGACCTCTACGAGAAAGTCGCACGCGACTCGATCCTCCGCGATGGCCGACTCGCGGAGGTCACGGCGGCGCGCAACGGACACCCGAAGTACGCCGCGAAGATGGCGACGGGAAGCGGCAAGACGTGGGTGCTCAACGCTCTCCTCGTCTGGCAGTACCTCAACGCCCTCGCTGCACCCTCCGATCCACGCTTCACGACGAATTTCCTCGTCGTGGCTCCCGGGTTGATCGTGTACGACCGACTCCTGGACTCGTTCCTGGGGCGCCTGGGAGAGGACGGCCACAGTCGCGACCCGGCGACGAGCGACCTCGCCCGGAACGCCACACTCTTCATCCCTGATACGTATCGGGATACGGTTCTGGGTTTCCTGCAGAGTTCCGTGCTGACGAAGCGAGAGATCGGTCAGAGGATCACCGGCAGAGGCTCCGTCATCCTCACCAACTGGCATGTACTCGCCGGTCAGGAGCCGGACATCCTCGACTTCGATGACGAGGACCCAGAACCCTCGCTCGGGCTCGACATCGATGCCAAGGCCGCTGCGGCAAGCTTCATCCCTTTGTCGCCGGGTGTCGCTGCGGGCAACAGCCTGGACACCCTCGACCGTCGCCACCGGCGAGGCGAAGCGATGCAATGGCTCACCGATCTACCCAGCCTCATGGTCTTCAACGACGAAGCCCACCACGTTCACTCCGGAGGCAAGGCCGACCCGGACTCCGAAGTCGAATGGCAGAAGCGTCTCACCGAGCTCGCCCAGGGCAAGGGCCGCCGGTTCGCTCAGGTCGACTTCTCGGCCACTCCGTACAACGAAACCGCGGGTCGCAAGCGCTGGTTCTCGCATATCGTCGTCGACTTCCCGCTCGACTACGCAATTCGCCTCGGGCTGGTGAAGGCGCTCGTTCTGGATAAACGGCAGGAGGTCGCTGCTCTCAAGAACGATGACCTCGACTTCTCTGCCGAACGTGATGAGGCGGGAAGGGCCGTCGGCCTGTCGGAAGGACAGCGCGTCATGCTGAGCGCGGGGCTCGCCAAACTCCGCATTCTGGAAGAGAGATTCGCGGGGCAGGACGAATCGCGACACCCCAAGATGCTCGTCGTCGTGGAGGACACGAGTGTCTCCCCGCTCGTCCAGGACTACCTGCTTGCGTCGGGATATCGTCCTGACGACATCCTCCGCGTCGACTCCGGGCGCAAGAAGGAGCTGGGCCGAGCGGACTGGGAGCCCCTCCGAGCGAAGCTGTTCGACCTTGATCGTCGCGCTGAGCCCAAGATCGTCATCAGCGTCCTCATGCTGCGTGAAGGGTTCGACGTCAACAACATCTGCGTGATCGTCCCGTTGCGTGCGGCCGGATCAGGGATCCTTGCCGAGCAGACCGTCGGCCGTGGCCTGCGCCTGATGTGGCGGGGCGAGCCTGCGATCGACGAGCTTCGGCAGGAGAACCTCCGGCGCTTCGCGCAGCGAAATGCACCGACGAACTACTACGACGTGCTTTTCGTCGTCGAGCATCCGCGATTCGAGAAACTGTACGAGGACCTTCTCGGTGACGGGCTGATCGGTACGGAAGACAGCGACTCGCCGACCCCGACCGGCGACGTGGAGCGTGTCGAGCTGCGGCCCGACTACGAGGAGTACGACTTCGCGATCCCGTTCCTTTTGCGTGACGCCGACGAAGAGCTGTCGGCCCCACGGGTCGTCATCGACGACCTCCCCCTGAGCCCGATCCCGCTTACCGATCTCTTGAAAGTGACCAAGAAGGGCGACACTTTCGTCTCCGAGGAGATGGCCTCTGGGACCCAATTCGGCCCCTTCAAAGTCGACGGCGCCAAGCTCACGTCGTCGGGATACAACGACTATCTCGGCAAACTCGCCACTCGAGTGGGCGGTGCGATCTCCCGCACATTTACAACCTCGGGGACACTCAAGGGGTCCGCGAAGCACGACACTTCGGCTTCGGTCGCGCTTCAGCTGCACGGCCCCGAGATCGTCGAATGGGCGGAACGATACATCCGGACACGCTTCTTCGGTGGCAACTTCGATCCGCTCGACAACGAGCAGTGGCGTGTGCTGATGATCGATGACATCGCCGACAAGATCGCCGGGAACCTTGCGACGGCGCTGGTTGCAACGCTCGACGTCGAGATCACGAGCGAGCCGGAGGTGCGTTATCGCCGTCTATCAGAAGTCGAGTCGCTCTTCGTGCGCACATCGTCCGCCGTCGACGTCGAAAAGAGCATCTACCCGCGAGTCCGCATCGCGAGTCGCAGTGGTGGACTCGAGAGATTGTTTGCGGAGTGGGCAGACACCGATTCGGATGTGCAGGCTCTGGCGAAGATCGACGAGTACAAGCACACGTTCCTCCGCCGCCCCTATCTCAAGGCGGACGGGATGCCCGCCCAGTATTCGCCCGACTTCCTCGTGAGGACCGAGTTCGATGTCTACGTCGTCGAAACCAAAGCGCAGTCGTCACTTGGCGACGCCAACGTGCGACGTAAGGAAGACTCGGCGCGAGGCTGGTGTGCGCAGGTCAACTCATTGCCTGCCGAGAAACGCAACGACCGGGAATGGCACTATGTGCTGCTCGGCGAGAAGATCGTCCGCGAATGGAAGTCGAAGGGCATGGCTGCGTCACAGCTCCTCGAGTACGCAAAGCTTCGTCCAGTGACCGCAGTAGTTCACACAGCCCTGCCAGGTCTCTAAGCTCACGGCATCCGATCAAAGGCAAGGCCGCGTCCCAGCAGGGCCGCCTCCTCCTCCCAGCGACCGACGAGGGTGTCGATCGTCGCGTGGAAGCGCTCCGTCGCCGACCCGGGGGGGGGGGGGCGTGTCGCCGAAGTGGTGGTTCGCCCAGAAGGCGAAGTTCGACCGCGACGACTCGTCAGTATTCGGCTCGATCGCCGACCGGGTGCAGAACGTTTCCGCTGAAGTTCGCGGCTTGACGCGCACGATCGTGCTGATTGAGCGAGAAACCGCCGGCATGGCCCTCGCCAGACCCGTGAATCAGCGTGATCTTGCTGAAATTGCCACATCTTGCGCGTCCAAGGCGTAACCTTGCACCTATTCAGCACGATCGTGCCGAAAAGAGGGTAGAACTCGTTGAGTGCAACAGTCGACATCGCCGACGCCGCCGCCCGGCTCGGACGCGCGGTCTCACGTCGCCGCCGTGCCCTCGGCGTCACGCAGGCAGACCTCGCCGCGCTCGCGGGCGTCTCGACGCGTTCCGTCACCGCCCTTGAGGCCGGCAAGCCCACGACGCGACTCGACATCGTGTTGCCGGTGCTCGCGGCGCTCGGCATCGACCTCGTCGCGGCAGCGGAGCGCCGGTGACCGACGCCGACGTCTACAAGGCCGGACGACTCGCCGGTCATCTCATCCGTCGAGACGACGGCGTCGAGTTCAGATACACCACCGAGTACCTCGCCTCGCGCGCACCCGCAGTCGCCTCGACGCTTCCCCTCGACGACCTCCCGCGCGTCACCCCGGCGGGAGCCGTGCCCCCGTTCTTCGCCGGGCTCCTGCCCGAGGGCCGGCGCCTCACGAGTCTGCAGCGAACTCTCAAGGCGTCGGCCGACGACGAGCTCACACTGCTCCTCGCCGTCGGCGGCGACCCGATCGGTGACGTGCAGATCGTCCCGCGAGGGGCTCCTGCCATCGACCGTCAGGCGGTCGCCGTCGAGAAGTCGTTCTCGGAGATCACTTTCTCCTCGGTGCTGAGCGAGTCGGGCATCATCGACCCTGTCGGCATCGCCGGCGTGCAGGAGAAGGTGTCGGCACGGATGCTCAACGTGCCGATTCGACGCGCGGGGGAACGCTACATCCTGAAGCTCTCGCCTCCCGAATACCCGCACGTCGTCGAGAACGAGCTGCATTTCATCCGCTCGGCCCGCCGCTTGAAGTTGCGCACGGTGAAGGCCTCGCTCGTGCACGATTCCGAGGGGCGTGCCGGTCTTCTCGTTGTGCGCTTCGACCGCGAGACGGATGCCGCGGGGCAGCCGATCAAGCTCGCCCAGGAGGACGCCTGCCAGTTGCTCGACCGGTGGCCGGCCGACAAGTACAACGTGTCGATGGAAGATGTCGCGCGCGCGACGATCGGCCAGACGACGGCGCCCGCGGTCGCTGCTCGGGACGTCTTCCGGCAGGTGGTGTTTGCCTGGCTGACGGGCAACGGCGACCTGCACGCCAAGAACTTGTCGATGCTCGAACTCACTGACGGTGAACGCATCGTGGCGCCCGCCTACGACCTTCCCTCAACCGCGCCGTACGGCGATCTTACGTTCGCCCTCGAGCTACAGGGACGCACCGACGGGTTCTCGCGCAAGATCATGCTCGACTTCGCTCACGATGTCGGCTTGATCGATCGAGTCGCCGAAACGACTCTCGATCGGATGCTGACCGCCTTGCCACCCGCCGACCAGCTCGTGTTCGGGCTGCCCTTCGACGGCGGAACGCTGGCGACCGTGACGAAGAGGCTCGCGTACCGGCGGAGGTTGCTCTCACTCGGGCGGTGACACCTCGAAGATCTCCTGCGAGCGCACGTCGTCGCGGTCGAACATGTCCCACGGCATACCGGCGTCGCGACGCACCCGGAACCGTGCGGTGCAGAACACGTCGTACTGGAGGGTGTCGGCAGCCCCCGCTGATTCGAGCAACCGGATCCCGATCGTGAACCATCGCAGCGCGTCGCGGGGAAGGTCGTACCGTTCGAACAGTTCGCCGATCTGCTCGACGATCAACGGATCGACGTCGGGGTCGGCACGCGCGGCGTTCGTGAGCTCGCGCGCGTCGTCGGCTCGCCCTTGCCGCAGCCTGACCTCGACGAGGTTGGCCAGGGTTCGATACGGATCTGCGCGCGGGTCGCGCTCCGCTTCTGCGGCCACGTGCCACGCAGCTTCCAGGTCGCCGAGCTGCATGAGGAAATCGGAGGCCATCGCCAGGGGATAGTCGGCTGGGACGGAGGGAGCGAGCTCGAACCGTTCCGTGTCGCGCACCCACCTGAGGAGGGTCTCGACCTTCTCGTGCGTCGCGTCGCCGAAGCCGACGGCATCCACGTCTTCTTCCGAGATCACTACTCGCGTCGTCGCCATGATCAGTCCGCCTGCGGAACACTCTCTTCTTCGTCGGAATCGTCCTCGTCGTCGAGGGCGTCGTGCTCCACCCGCGGCTCGCCGGCGTGCAGGGCGGCCTGCTCCTCCCAGCGCTCGACGAGGGTGTCGATCGCTGCGTGGAAGCGCGCCGTCGCCGACCCCGGAGTCGTATCGCCGAAGTGGTGGTTCGCCCAGAAGGCCAGGTTCGAGCGCGACGACTCATCGGTGATCACCCGGTCGAGGAACCCCAGCGGGTCGGCGAGGTCGGCGGTCGACATCCATTCGGCGGAGGCGAGGAAGCCGCTCTCGTCGACCTGCGCGGTGGGGGATGCCGGCCGCGTCACCACGAGCGGCTTGCCGGTGGCGAGACGGTCGTAGACCATCGCGGAGATGTCGGTGACCTGCACGTCGGCGATCGCGATCTGCCAGCCGAGCTCGCCACCCTCGTCGAAGAGGTGCCCGGCGGTGGGGTCGGCGGCGGCGATCATCGCCTGGATGCGCTGGTTCGCCTCGCGGTACTCGCGCGAGTTGACGCCGCTGCGCGGGTGCGGCCGGTAGATGAGTCGGTGGGTCGGCGACGCGAGCACGGCCTCGGCGAGCGCGACGCCGTGGGAGGCGATCGAGCCGTACGCCATCGTCGGGCGGTCGCCCTCCCAAGTGGGCGCGTAGAAGACGACGGTGCGGCCGTTGCCCTCGAAGGGCACATGGTCGTCGAGGTGGTCGGCCTGCGGGCGGCCGATCGGCAGCGCCCGGTTCGCGACATCGTAGGTCCACAGCTTCTTGGCGAGCCGATCGAGGGCCGCTTGCCCGGCGACGAACGCATAGTCGTACGCCTTGTACTGGTTCGACGTCATGTAGATCTTGTCGGACTCGCCGTGGTTGATGAACACGTGCCACATGCGGCCGTACCGGAACATCTGGAAGTTCTTGATGTTCTGGTTCACGTAGAGCATGACCGCGAGGTCCTGCTCGACGAGGAACCCCTCGATGTCGGTCACCGTGCGCAGGTAGAGCACCGGAACCGGCGACTCCTCGCGGAGCGTGAGGTAGGCACCGGGGCTTCGGGCGATGATCGCGACGCCGCGGTGCTTCGCGAGTTCGGCGAGCGGGGCGTACCACTGGCGGATCTGGTAGAGGTTCACGCTGATGTCGGCGAAGTACACGCCCACCTGGATGCTTCCGGGGGCCGGGCGGAGGTCGGTGGCGACGTATCGGTTCGCCTCGTTGCGCCGCCGGCGGTTGCGGAGCCCGTTGCGCAGCACCTTGGTCGCCGTGCGGGCGTCGTTGAGCAGCCGACCGAACAATCCCATCGGAACCTCCCCGTCGATCTAAGCAGCCGGACGCCGCGCCACCCCACCCGGCTTCGACGTACCGGGGCGCCGTGACAGAATCGTGACCGTGCCGCCGCGGGCGCGGTGAAGAAGGGCCTCCGCACACCCGCCATGGCGAGATTCACGTTCGGTGCCGGCAACGCACGCAAGTTGCTGCGGCTGCCGCTGTACGCGCTCGGCGCGATCGCGACCCTCGTCGTGCCGCGCAGCCCGCGACTGTGGGTGTTCGGCTCGGGGATCGGCGTCGGCGAGGGAGCGCTCCCGCTCTACCGTGCCGCACGGGAGCGTCTCGACGACACCCGTCTGGTGTGGCTCGCGACGACCGACGCCGAGCTCGCCGAGGCGCGCGCGCTGGGGCTCGACGCGTCACTGAAGAGCGGATGGCGGGGATTCGCTCTGACGTTGCGCGCACAGGTCGTCGTCGTGACTCACGGGTTCGGCGACGTGAACCGCTTCGCGACCCGCGGCGGGTTCGTCGTGCAGCTATGGCACGGCGTCCCGCTCAAGCGTCTGCACCTCGACTCCCCCGCAACCCTCCGCATCTCCGGCATCCCCGACCACCGTCTGGTGCGCGGTCTCGTCGCGCGGGCCTACCGGTTCGCCGGCCACGGCATCCGGCTGTTCCCGGTCGCGTCGGAACTCGTCGCCGCCCGCATCTCGTCGGCCTTCGGGGTGCCGCGCGACCGCATCGTCGTCACCGGCGATCCCCGCGACGACGCCCTGGTCGTTCCCGGACCGCCGGTGCTCGACGCCGGCGGCGCCCGCACGATCCTCTACGCCCCCACCTGGCGCGACGGCGACCCCGACCCCGCCACCCCGACGGCCGAGCAGTGGCACGTCGTCGCCTCCTGGCTGGAAGCCCGCGACGCCGTGCTCTACGTGCGCGCTCATCCGCTCGGCGCGGGCGACTACGCGGCGGGTCCGGCCCGCAGCGACCGGGTGCGGATGCTGGGCACCGATCGGGTGCGCGACGTGAACGCCGTGCTGCCCGAGATCGATGTGCTGCTCACCGACTACTCGTCGATCGCGTTCGACTTCGCGCTGCTGGGGCGGCCGATCGTCTTCCTCGCCGCCGACCTCGAGCAGTACGCGAAGCGCCGCGGGCTGTACGATTCGTATCGCGAATTCAGCGGCGGCCAGTACGCGACCGGGTGGAAGGGCGCACTCGAGCTGCTCGGCGCCGCCCTCGACGGCGACCCGGCTGCTCTGCGGCACAGTGCGTGGCTGCGCGACGAGTACGTCGACGTGTCCGGACCGGCGACCGGACGCGTGCTCGACGAGATCCTCGCGCGCACCCGCGGCGGGTCCCGGGTGCCGGCGGAACTGCGGCCCCGCCCGGTCGTCACCGTGGAGTCCGCGACCGGCTCGACGCTGCGGCTGCTCGTCTCCGGCACGGTCGGCGCCGCGCGACTCGAGGGTCGCCGGGCGCGGGTGGACGGCATCCTCTCGCCCTCCCCCGCGGGCACGATCGCGGAGTTCGCGCTGCTCGGCGACCGCTGGGGCTCCGCCGGTCTGGCCCTGCCGTCGGGCGGGTACCGGCTGCAACTCGGCACGCGCGAGGGTTGGACCTCACGCACCTCGACGGTGACGACGGGCGCGCTCGAGCACGATCTGTTCCGCGCGACCGTCGGCGAAGGGGCGGGCGGGGTCGTCGTCACGGTCGCCGCACCGCTCGCCGACGACGAACGCGGAGCCGCCGCCCAGAAGCGGCTCGAACGCGACTACCGTCGATCGCGGCCCGTCCCCGAGGACGCCGTCTTCCTCGAGAGTTTCTACGGTCAGTCGGCGTCGTGCAATCCGCTCGGTATCGACCGCGCGCTGGAGGCGGCCCGGCCGACGACGACGCGGTACTGGAGCGTCGTCGACGGATCGATCGCCGTGCCCGACGGGGCGGTGCGGCTCGTCGAGGGCTCTCGGGCGTGGTGGCAGGCGCGGGCAGCGGCCCGGGCTCTCGTCGTCAACGATTGGCTGCGCAAGCGCTACCGCCGCCGCCCCCACCAGAAGGTGTTGCAGACCTGGCACGGCACGATGCTGAAGAAGCTCGCGCTCGACCGGAACGTCGGCTTCCGCACCCGCGTCGCCGTGAAACGGGAACGCGACCGCTGGGATGCCCTCCTCGCCCAGAACCCGTACTCCGCCGAGATCTTCCGCTCGGCGTATGCGATGCGGGGGCCGATCTGGCAGGAGGGGTATCCGCGCAACGACGTGCTCCACGACCCCTCGCGTGCGGCCCTCGTCAGAGCCGCCATCGGCATCCCCCCGGATGCGCGAGTCGTGCTGTATGCGCCGACCTGGCGCGACGACCGCACCGAGATGGTGGACTTCGTCGACCTCGCGGCATTTGCGCGCGACCTCGACCAGGGTCACGTCGTGCTCGCCCGCGGGCATTCGCGCACCCTCGCCCACGGGCAGGACCTGCTCGGCCAGAACCTCATCGACGTCACCAGTTACCCCGACATGGCCGACCTGTTGCTCGTCGCCGACGTGCTCGTCACCGACTACTCGTCGGTCATGTTCGACTACGCGGGAACCGGCCGGCCGATCGTCTTCTTCACGCCCGACCTCGCGCACTACAGCACCGACCTGCGCGGCTTCTACTTCGACCTGCTCGCCTCCGCGCCCGGACCCGTGGTCTCGACGCGCGAGGAGCTGCGCGACGCGATCCTCGCCGCCGCCGGCGGGCAGCCCGAGTACGCGTCCCGAGCCGCCGCCTGGCGCGAACGGTTCACCCCGCTCGACGACGGCGACGCCGGGCGGCGCGTGGTGGAGCGGATGCTCGCCGAGGGCTGGCTGCCTTCGGTGGTCGAGTAGCGCCGGAGGCGCGTGTCGCGACCTACGACTCCGTGCGGGAGCGGTCGACGACATCCCGTGCCCCGCGCAGCACGCCGACCAGGAAGCCCGCGCCCCAGCTGAGGTGCATCGTCGCGAGCACCACCATGAGCCGCAGGCGGTCGGCGAAGGACCCCGGCGTCGTGATCGCCGCGACCAGCAGCAGGCCGAAGTAGAGGATCGGCCCCAGGTACACGGCGCCGAACACCACCGCCACGAGCCATCCGCTCACCACTCCGGACAGCTGGAACGGCAGCAGTAACGCACTGAGCACGATCGAGAGCAACAGGATCGGCGGCGCGAAGAAGCGCAGCGGGTTGCTCGCCCCGAGCCGGCGCACCAGTTCGCCGCGCCACACCCCCGTGGCGAAGAACTGGCGGCGCAGTTTGGTGAGGGTGTCCCGCGGCCAGTAGCTCACGCGCAACTCCGGGTCGAGCCACACGATGCGGCCGGCTTCACGCAGGCGGTAGTTGAGCTCCCAGTCCTCGCCGCGGCGCAACGACTCGTCGAAGCCGCCGATCTCGCGCAGGGCATCCGCCTTCATCACGCCCATGTACGCCGACTCGGCCGGACCCTCGGTCGCCTGCTCGCCGTGGTACGCGCCGCCACCGAGGCCGAAGCGGCTGTTGTAGGCGCGGGCGACGGCTGCCTGCAGACCCGGCCGGCCGGTCGCGATCATCACGCCGCCGAGGCTCGACGCCCCGGTGCGCGCCAGGGTCTCGACCGCGCGGCTGGTGTATCCGGGCGCCAGCTCGGTGTGCGCGTCGACCCGCACGATGATCGGGTGCCGGCTCGCCTCGATCGCGAGGTTGAGCCCGATCGGGATGTCCATCCCCGCGTTGTCGACGATGCGGATGCGGGGGTCGGCTTTCGCGAGCCGCTCGACGATGCCGGCCGTGCCATCCGTCGACGGTCCGACGGCGAGCACGATCTCGAACTCGCCCGGATGATCCTGGCTGACGATGCTCGCGATGGCGGCGTCGAGGTAGCCCGCCTCGTTGAGCACGGGCATCACGTACGAGACGGGCGTCGCCGAGGAGGACGGGCGGCGCGGCATGGCGCGAGCCTATCGCGCGGGTCGACCCGTCCCCGAGCCGACCCGCGCGATGCCTGCGCTACTGCGCCTGGTACTCGCCCAGCGTCGCGGTCACGGTCTGCTCGCGACCGTTCCGGACGAAGACGAGCTCCACCTCGTCGCCCGCGGCGTGGAGGCGCACCTGGGCGGTGAGGTCGACGCTGCTGGTGATCGGCGTGCCGTCGAGCGACGTGACGACGTCGCCCTTCTGCAGTCCGGCGAGCGCGCCGGCCCCGCCCGCGGTCACCTCGTCGATGACGGCCCCGACGACGGAGCCATCGGAACTCGACGCATCGCGGACGGTCGCGCCGAGCAGGCCGTGAGTGGCCGAGCCGTTCGCGATGATCTCGTCGGCGACGCGCTGCGCGAGGTCCACCGGGATGGCGAAGCCGACGCCGATGGAACCCGACGTGGTGCTCGCGCCACCCGCGCTCGCGATGGCGACGTTGATGCCGACGAGTTCACCGGCAGCGTTCACCAGGGCACCGCCGGAGTTGCCGGGGTTGATCGCCGCATCCGTCTGGATCACCGGGATCGAGATGCTCCCGGTGCCGGGGCCGGTCTGCCGGCCGGGGATGTCGAAGTTGAAGGGCCCCGTTCCGCCGTCGCCCTGCTCGGTGCCGTCGTCCGGCACCGCGGAGGAGCCGATCTGGATGCTGCGATCGAGCGCGCTCACGATGCCGTCGGTGACGGTGTTGGCGAGGCCGAGCGGGGCGCCGATCGCGATCACCTGGTCGCCCACGTCGAGCGCCTCGACGTCGCCGAACTGGATCGGGGTGAGGCCGCTGGCATCCACGAGCTTGATGACGGCGAGGTCGACGATCGGGTCGGTGCCGACCACCTCGGCCTGGAAGATGCGTCCGTCGGCGGTGGTCACCTCGATCGTGCCGTCGCTCGAGGCGCCGTCGAGGGTGACGACGTGGTTGTTGGTCAGGATGTAGCCGTCGTCACTGAGGATGACGCCCGACCCGGTTCCGGCCGCGCTCTGCGAGCTGACCGCGAGGGTGACGACCGAGGGGCCCGCTTTCGCGGCGACCGCGTTCACGACGTTGACGCCGCCCGGGTCGTTGACGGTGATCGTCTGCGGGTCGGAGGCGGTCTGCTCGGCCGCCGCGTTCGTCGACACCGCCCAGGCGGCGATGCCGGCACCGGAGGCGCCCCCGACGAGAGCGGCGGCCGCGGCCACGGCCACGAGTGCTCCCGCGCCGATGCGCCGGGGGGCAGCGTCCGGGGTGGAGGGGTTGCGGGGACCCGCCACCGGCGGGGCGGGTGGGGCGAACACCGGAGGCGCGGGCGGAGCGAGCATCGCCGTCGTCGGTGCGGGGGGTGCGACCGGCGCTGCTGTCGCGGGGGTGGGCGGCGTGAGCGGCGCGGGGGCGGGCGACTGGGCGGTGGCCGCATCGGTCGGCGTCGCGGAGGCGGCCGGAGCGGAAGCCGCAGCGGGATCAGCCTGCGCGGCGGGGGTCGCGTTCTCGGCAGCCGTCTCCGGCGTGGAACCCTCGGCGGCGGTGGCCCGGGGGCGGCGGACGCGGGGGGCGGGATTCGGGTTTGACTCGGACATCGAGTGCTCCTTTCGGCGCTGCCAGCATCTCTCCGAATCCTGTGGGTCCGTTATGGCTGCGCTGGGAGCCTACTTCGGTTCGGTCAGCATCCCGGACCGGCCGGATTCTGCCGGCAGTCACGCTCGACGAGAACGGTCTTCGCCGTGCCGACGCGGAGATACAGGTCGTTCGCCGGGAGGGTGATCGCGCCGACGACCGGACGCCACGGGCCTCCGGCGAAGCGGTACTCGGCGGTGAAGACGATCGACAGCGTGATCGTGTAGTCGCCCAGCTGGTCGTACACGTGGGAGGTCGGCGTCGGCTCGAACTCGGCGATGCCCTGCGCGGCCCAGGTTCCGCCCATCGTCGCCTTCGTCGCACTCGTGCCGTCGCCGTAGGCCCACAGGTAGGACCGCGGGGTGAAGCGCACGTCGGCGGGGCGGCCGAGGAGGGTGCCGTTCACGACGTGCGTGCCGGTGATCGCGTAGAAGTTCGTGTCGAGTCCGGCGACCGTCCAGCCGTCGGGTTCCATCTGCTGCCGACCGGGGGTCGGGATGAAGGTCGCGATGTCGCGGGTCGTGATCGTCGGGATGGGGTCAGTCGGCTCTGCAGGATCTCGACGTTCGAAGCAGGATGCCGGGCGATTCGGCTGCGGGCGGAGGCAGGCGGGGTCTTGGATGGTGAGGTTCGGGCGCGAGGGAGTACCCGCACCCGCGCCTGAGGTGCCTGTTTGACCCGGGTAGACCTCACTGCCTGTGAGGACTACCGAACCGCCCCTGACGCCTCCGCCGAGCTGTTGATCACAAGTGCCTTGCCTCACCTGCTCAGGCGTACAGGACGATGCAGCGGCGCTCGCTGGTATCGGAACAGCCGCCCACATCGTGATGAGCATCAGGAGACTGACGCCAATCGGCGAGCGCTGTCTAGGAGCAGAAGTTGTCGCCATCCCAAACGTCCTCTGCGGCGACCAGCAAGTCGCGATCGACAATTCGGAGCGTCACCAGCATCGGAAACAGGGGCACGCTGCTTTGAGAAACTGTGCCGTCGGCCGCTTGAATCCCAACTGAAGTCAGATCCAAGCAAGCATAAATTTGCGAATCCCCGGTAGCACCTTGTTCAAAGAGTGGCGAAAGGTCGGTAGGACTCACTGAGGCCACAGCAGTGAAACCGATTTGACGACTACCGGTGGCCTTGAGATTTGCCACTGATTTGAGTGCGTTCTCTAGTGCTACGTCAGTCGACACATTTGCCAGCTCGGAATCATCGAGGGTCTGGAGCGCGAAATCCACTGCAGCTTGATAAGCCGCATACGCGTCCTCCGCCGCCGCAAGAGCTTCCTCTTCCGACGCGAACACAGGAGTCGACGAGGGCGTCGGGGGCAACGTGGGCAACGGGTCGCCCCCGCCGCATCCACTCAGCGCCAGCACTCCGAGCACCACCGCCGCACCGAGAACCCTTCGCATGGCACCCACGGTAGCGAGGCGTCCCCGCACGACAGCGAGCTATCCACACCCTGGGGGACCCGCCCACGGGGGCCAGCCTGGGAAGAACACTCCCCGTAGAGTGAAATCGCAGGGGGAAGGGACATCCGTGGATCAACAAGGGCTCGACGAGCTCCTCGATGCGGCATCCCATCTGGTGACCGAGGACGGTTTCGACGCCGTCTCCATCCCGCGGATCGCTCTGCAGGCGGCGGTCTCCGAGGATCAAGTGCTCGCCCACTTCGGGTCGCTCGAGGATCTCCTCGTCGCGATGCTCAACCGCGAGTTCACCGCGCTGTGGACCGACATCCTCGACGACATCGAGCGCGACCCGCGCGGCGGACTGCTGTCGCACATCTACCGCTACACGCTTTCCGGCGTCTACGAGCGCCCCCTCGTGCGCGCGCTCTACCTGGCCGACCGCGACGGGCTCAACACGATCATGCGTTCGACGCACGGCTTCGCCTACGTTCCCGAGCTCGGGGTGCGCGCCGACTTCCTCGTGCGGATGAAGGAGGCCGGGATGGTGCGCCCCGAGGTGGATGCCGTCAACCTGTCGGCGGTGCTCTCCGCCGTGTCGGCGGGGGCGGCGCTCACGGCTCCGAACTCGCGGCTCGACGACGTCAACGAGGGCCTCTTCGAACTGCTGAGCGCATCGGTCGATGCGGATGTCGACGACACGACGGCGGGCAAGATCGCCTTCGTCGAGTATGCGATGAGCCTGGCCGCTCCGGAAGGCCGTGGCTAGGCTCGGCTCATGACCTCAGCGCCCGGCGTCGCCCCTCTCGTCGCCGTCGGCAAGGCCATCTGGTGGATGATCCTCCTCCGCGGCGTCTTCGCGATCCTGTTCGGCGTCTTCGCGATCCTCTTCCCCGACACGACTCTCGTCGCGCTCGCGATCCTGTTCGCCGTCTACTCGATCCTCGACGGCGTGACGACGATCGCCCACGCCGTCCGGATGCGCTCGCGATCCCCGCGGTGGGGATGGCTGCTCGTGCAGGGCATCCTCTCGGTGCTCGCCGGCCTGATCGCGGCGCTGTCCCCGGTGCTCGCCGGCCTCCTCGGCGCCCTCGTCGTGGTCTATCTGATCGCGTTCTGGGCCGCCTTCACCGGAATCGCCGGCCTCCGTGCGGCGCACGCGACGACGGATGGCGGCCGCAAGACGTGGGGGTACGTGTCGGCCGCGCTGAGCGTGCTCTTCGGCGTCGCGCTCGCCATCATCGCGGCCGTGAGCCCCGGCGGGGCGGTGGCGTCGCTCATCCTGGTGATCGGTGTCTACTCGATCGTCGCCGGGGTGCTGCTGATCGTGTTCGCGATCTCGGCACGGGCGGCGGCCCGCCGGGTTCTCGCGTCCTCCACACCCGTATAAGAAAAAGTTCTCCGCTACTTTTAGATAGCACTAGAACATACGTTCGAATGGTGCGAGAATGAGGGCATGCCTCTTCTCGACCTCCTCGACGTTGCTCCGGCGACGCTCGACGACCACGCGCTCAAGGGCGCGCTGGGGTCGCTCGCAGAGCTGAGGCACCGCGTCGATGTGGCGGCCTCCGCCGTCGCGGCCGAGATCGCCCACCGCTCGCGTCACGAGCACGGGCTGCAAGGGCTGGCCCAGAAGTCGGGCGTGCACACGGCGGAGCGGGTCGTGCAGCACCTCACCGGCCTCGACTCGCGACAGGCCCGCACCCTCATCCAGGTCGGCGAGCTGCTGACCCCGGATGCCGCTCCGTGGCTCGCACCGGTCACCGCCGCCCTCGAAGGGGGCCGGGTCTCGATCGCGCAGGCCGACGTCATCCGTGCGGGCCTGGGCGCTCCGTCGGCAGAGATCGCGGCGGATGACCTCACCGACGCCGCCGCACGGCTGGTCTCGCTCTCCCCCTCGCTCACCGTCGAGCGGCTCGCTTCCCGGGCGCGCGAGATGCGCGATGATCTCGACTCGGCCGGCGTGGCCGACCGGGAGCGGCACCTGCGCGACAAGCGGTACCTTTCGCTGACACCGACCGGCGACGGCATGACGCGCCTGTTCGGTCTGCTCGATCCCGAATCGGCGGCGATCGTCGGGGCCGCATTCGACGCCGCGACCTCGCCTCGGCGCGGAGGAGTGCGATTCGTCGACCCCGAGACCCGGGCTGCGAGCGATGCGGTCGTCGCCGATCCCCGCACGATCGGTCAGATCGCCCTGGACACGTTCGTCGACCTCGTCCGACTCGGCACCGACGTCGCCCCCGGCAAGCTCCTCGGCGCGAAGCGGCACTCGGTACGGGTCCTCGTCACGGCGAGAGACCTCGCCACCGGAACCGGAGCGGGATTCTTCGAGGGCCAGACGGAGGCCGCCTCCACCGCGACGGTCGAGCGGCACATCTGCGACACCGGCATCCTGCCGATCCAGTTCGATGTCACCGCCCGCGACCCGCTCCGACTCGGGCGCGATCACCGCCTCTTCACCTCACGACAGCGGGAAGCGCTCGTCGCGCGAGACGGCGGATGCCGGTTCCCCGAATGCGATCGGCCGCCCTCCTGGACCGAAGCGCATCACAGTCGGCACTGGAAGCACGGCGGGCCGACCGACATCGAAGACGGCATCCTCCTCTGCCGCCACCATCACCATCTCGTACACGACAACGGCTGGCGCATCGAGCGGGATTCCGAACACGGATTCGTCGCCATTCCCCCGCCCGATGTCGATCGGCGACAGATGCCGATCCCCATGCCGAGTAGATCCCGCGTTCTCGCGAGACTCGCGCGCGCCTGAACTCGCGTGGGCGACGGCCGAACGGTCAGCCGAGTTCTTGCTGCAGCTTCCGGATGTGCTGACCGAGAGAGCCCGAGGCGAGCAGTCCGGGTCCGAGCGGCCCGGACGAGTCGACGCCCAGGAGAGGCAGCCGCCGAAGTGTGAAGCGCACCTCGGCCGACATCGCGTCGACCTGCCACCGCCGTTCCCTCTCGACGGCATCCGCGTCGTGCGCAGGCGCGAGGGCGACGGCCCTCGCCGCGTACGCCGCGGCACCGAGAGCGTGAGCGCCCATCTGGGCCACGCCTGCGGCCTGTGCGGCCGACCGCGCTGCCGCGGTCGCCGCAGCGTCACCGAGGCCCTGCGCCGCACGCCCGGCGACGAAGCGCCGCCGGATCTCGCCGGCGGCATCCAGATCCCCGCGCCCGAAAGCTCGCGCGCGTTCGATGGCATCCCGCGGGCGCCCGTCGTCGGGAACCGCCGATTCGAAAACCCCGAGCACGCGCTCCGCGCAGTCGGCGGCCCAGGTAGCTACGAGCCGCCTATCCCCGAGACTCAACGCCTGGGCGGATCCCGCCATCAGCGCGGTTCGACCCGGAACCGGCGCAACTCGAGCGCCGGGTTCGTCTGCCGCACCTCGGCGAGGCGGGCCGGCGAGATCCAGGCGACCCCGACATCCGTCGCCTCACCGATCGTGACCAGTTCGACGCCCATCGGGTCGACGATCATGCTGTTGCCCGCACCGACCGGCGGAGCATGGTCGGCCGCCGCGACGTAGACGGTGTTCTCGATCGCGCGGGCGGTGACGAGGGTGCGCCAATGGTGCTCCTTGAGAGGGCCGCGCACCCACTCGCTCGGCAGCAGCACGAGGTCGGCGCCGGCATCCACCAGGCGACGGGTCACCTCCGGGAACCGCACGTCGTAACAGGTCTGCAGTCCGACGGTGAAGTCATCGAACGGGAAGGTGACCGCCTGGGTCACCTTCCCGGCGACGATGCGGTCGCTCTCGCGCATCCCGAAGGCGTCGTAGAGGTGGATCTTGCGGTATTGCGCGAGCACCCCGCCCCCCGGGCCGACGGCGACGAGGGTGTTCGAGACCCGGTCGGCCTCACCGTCGACGCGCTCGATCATCCCGGCGACCAGATGGATGCCGTGCTTCTGCGCGATCGCGGCGAGCGCCCGCACGAACTCCCCGTCGAGCGACTGGGCGTGCTCGGGCCAGTCGGGCCCGAGGTCGGGGGTGAAGTAGGAGGAGTACTCGGGAAACACGACGAGTCGAGCGCCGCGGGTGGCGGCGTCGGCGGCCAGGCGGCGGATCGCGCCGAGGTTCGCGGTCTCGTCGTCGCCAGGTGCGAACTGGGCGACCGCGATCGCCGTCGCGGTCGCGGTCGCCGACTCCGCCGGAGACGGGAGCGTCGAGGTCACCATGCCCCCCAGGCTACGCGCGGCGTTCGGCGGCGGGCCGCAGACGATGAAGTTCACGGGCGGACGCGCGAAGAGCCCGGCCGGGAGGTCGGGCTCTTCGGTGTCCGGCCGGGAGGTCGGGCTCTTCGGTGTCCGGCAGCGGGGTGCCGGAGGTCGTGGTCGCGTCAGCTGACGCGCGTGGTGGGGTCGTCGACCTCGGTCACGCGCTGCTGGACGCGCTCACCGGTCACGGAGTCGGTGCCGGTGCGGGATGTCGTCACCGACTGCCGACGACGCATCAGCATCACCAGACCGATCACGAACACGATGAGGCCGGCTCCCATCAGGATGTACCCGACCATGTCGAGGTTCACGATCTCGGTTTCGAAGTTCAGGGCGAAAACCAGAATCGCGCCGATGACGAAGAGGACGACGCCCGTTCCGATGCTCATGTGCCTTACCTTCCGTTGGGGCCCGCAGGCCTCGAATGGCCCGCAGGCCACCCCCACCGTAGGAATTCGAGCAGCCGACAGCTACGGCTTGACATCTCGGACAACCGCGAGGTGGAGGGATGCTCACACCGGGCGGGTCGCGGCGGCCGCGTACTTCGCGGCGGCGGGCAGCGCCGAGAGGATGCGGTCGAGCGCCGCGTCGTCGTGGGCGGCGGTGAGGAACCACGCCTCGAACGCGCTCGGCGGCAACGAGACGCCCTGCTCGCGCATCGCGTGGAAGAACGGCGGGTAGCGCCACGCCTCCTGATCTTTCGCGTCGGCGTAGTCGAGGACCTCGCCCGCCCGGAACGCGACCGAGAACAGCGACCCGGCCCGCGGGACGACGTGGGTCACCCCCTCCGCCGACAGCGCGTCGTGCACGGCATCCGCCACGGTCGCGGCCGCCCGGTCGACGTGGGCGTACACCTCAGGGGTGGCGAGTCGCAGCGTCGCGAGTCCGGCGGCGACGGCGAGCGGGTTGCCGCTGAGCGTGCCCGCCTGGTACACCGGGCCGAGCGGCGCGAGCAGATCCATGATCGCGCGACGACCGCCGAGGGCGGCGAGCGGCATCCCGCCGCCGATGACCTTGCCGAAGGCGACGAGGTCGGGCAGCCAGCCGGTCGACCCGGTGACACCCGAAGCCTCCAGACCCCACCAGCCGGCCGAGTGCACGCGGAAGCCGGTGAGCACCTCGTCGAGGATGACCAGCGCCCCGCGCTTCTGCACCTCGAGCGCGAGCGCGCCGTTGAACCCGGGCAGCGGCGCGAGCACACCGGCGTTGGCGCCCGCGGCTTCGGTGATGACGGCGGCGATGCGGTCGGGATGTGCGGCGAAGGCGTCGCGCACGGCGTCGAGGTCGTTGTACGGCAGCACCAGGGTCTGCGCGGCGATCGGCGCCGGCACCCCCGCCGATCCCGGCAGGGCGAAGGTCGCCAGGCCCGAGCCGGCTTCGGCGAGCAGCCCGTCGGAGTGCCCGTGGTAGTGCCCGGCGAACTTGATGATCAGGTCGCGACCGGTCGCGGCACGCGCGAGGCGGATCGCGGTCATCGTCGCCTCGGTGCCGGTCGACACGAGGCGCAGCAGTTCGACCAGCGGCACCCCGCGCACGGTCAGGCGCGCGATGACGGTCTCGGCCAGCTCGGTCTCGCCGGGGGTGCTCGCGCCGAACGAGAGACCCCGCGCCGCGGCATCCTGAACGGCGGCGACCACCTCGGGATGCGCGTGCCCGAGCAGGGCCGGACCCCAGGATGCGACGAGGTCGACGTAGTCGCGACCCGTGACGTCGGTGACCGTGGCACCCGACGCCGAGACGATCGACAGCGGGGTGCCGCCGACCGAGCCGAACGCCCGCACCGGCGAGTTCACGCCGCCGGGGATGACCGCCCGGGCGCGGGCGGCCGAGGTCTCGTTGGAGGGGGTCACCGAGCCCATCGCTCCGCCGCCTCGATCGCCCAGTAGGTGAGCACGGCATCCGCGCCCGCCCGCCGGATGCCGACGAGGCTCTCGTTGATCGCGCGCTCCCGGTCGACCCAGCCGTTCGCGGCGGCGGCCTCGATCATCGCGTACTCGCCCGACACCTGGTATGCCCACACCGGCACCGGGGAGGTGGCGGCGGTGTCGGCGAGCACGTCGAGATACGACATCGCCGGCTTCACCATCACGATGTCGGCGCCCTCGGCGACGTCGAGTGCGACCTCGCGGGCGCCCTCGCGGCGGTTGGCCGCATCCATCTGGTAGGTGCGGCGGTCGCCCTGCAGCTGCGATTCGACCGCCTCGCGGAACGGCCCGTAAAAGGCCGAGGCGTACTTCGCGGCGTAGGCGAGGATGGCGACGTCCTGCCGGCCGGCGGCATCCAGCACGGCGCGCACGGCGGCGACCTGGCCGTCCATCATCCCGGAGAGCCCGAGTAGCTGGGAGCCCGCCTCGGCCTGCGCGAGCGCCATCTCGCGGTAGCGCACGAGGGAGAGGTCGTTGTCGACGCGGCCCTCGGCATCCAGCACGCCGCAGTGGCCGTGGTCGGTGAACTCGTCGAGGCACAGGTCGGTCTGCACGACGAGCGCGTCCCCGGCTTCGGCGACGGCGATCCGGGTGGCGACGTTGAGGATGCCGTCGGGGTCGGTGGCGCCGGAGCCGGTGGCATCCCGCACCGAGGGGACGCCGAACAGCATGACGCCGCCGATGCCGGCCGCAGCGGCCCGGGCGATCTCGGCCTTGAGCGAGTCGAGGGAGTGCTGCACGACGCCGGGCATCGACGAGATCGGCATCGGCTCGGTCGCGCCTTCTCGCACGAACAGCGGCAGGATCAGCTCGGCGGGGTGCACGCGCGTCTCGGCGACGAGCCGACGCCAGGCCGGCGTCGCCCGCAGGCGGCGGGGACGGATGACGGGGGGCGCGTTCACGGGGCTCCTCCCAGGGGCGCCAAGGCGGCGGCGCCGTTCGCGAGCAACTCGTCGGCGACGCGGAGGCTGAGCTCGGCGGCCGGATCCTTCGCGTCGGAGACGTAGAGCGCGTGCGAGGCGGTAACGCGTTCGGAGCCGTCGGGGGCGTAGACCCGGCCGGAGAGGAACATCATCCCGTCCTCGAGAAACGCCGACGCGGCCACCGGCGCCGAGCAGCCGGCCTCGAGCCGCGCGAGCACGCCGCGCTCGGCCTCGGCGGCGAGACGCGACGGCCGGTGGTCGAGCTTCTTCGCGATCCCGGTCTCGCCCGCGCGCACCTCGATCGCGAGCGCGCCCTGCGCCGGGGCGGTCGGCCACCAGGCGAGTTCGAGGAACTGGGTGATCGCGTCGAGCCGGTCGAGCCGGTCGAGTCCGGCGATCGCGAGCACGACGGCGTCCACGTGCCGCTCGGGGTCGGCCGACCCGACCCGGCCGAGGCGCGTGTCGACGTTGCCGCGGATGTCGACGACCTCGAGGTCGGGCCGCCGGGCGAGCAACTGCGCGCGACGCCGCGGCGAGCCGGTGCCGACGCGGGCGCCCTCGGGCAGCGTGTCGAGGGTCAGCTCGTCCCGCGCGCACAGGGCGTCGCGGGCGTCGGCGCGGGCAGGGACGGCCGCGATCGCGAGTCCCTCGGCCGGGGCGGTGGGGAGGTCCTTGAACGAGTGGACGACGACATCCACGGCGCCGTCGAGGAGAGCGGCGCGCAGACGGGTGGCGAAGATCCCGGTGCCGCCGATCTCGGCCAGCGACGCCGACGTCGTGTCGCCGTCGGACTCGATGACGACGATCTCAGCGCCGAGCTTCTCGGCGATCGCCTTCGACTGCGCGAGGGCCAGTGCGCTGCCGCGGGTTCCCAGCTTCACGGAGCCACCCCGGCGGCGGCGGGCTTGAAGCCCGCCCGCACGTTCTCGCAGCAGCCCGGGCGGCAGACGTCGAACCAGGGTCCGAGGTCGGTCAGCGCCGGACGAGCGGATGCCGGGGTGCCGTCGCGCCGCTCGATCACGAGGTCGACGAGGCCTTCGACGAACCGCTGATGCGAGCCCGGGGTCGGCACCCGCACGAAGGCGAGTCCCGCCTCGGCGGCCGACTCCTTCGCCTCGGTGTCGAGATCCCACATGACCTCCATGTGGTCCGACAGGAACCCGACCGGCACGACGGCGACGGCGCGGATGCCCTCACCGCGCAGCTCGGCGATGCGGTCGTTCACGTCGGGGTCGAGCCAGGGCTGCGTCGGCGGTCCGGAGCGCGACTGGTAGACGAGCTCCCAGGCGAGGCTGTCGAGACCGAGGATGCGGGCCGCCTCGGTCGCGACGAGTTCGCTCACCGCGAGGTGCTGCGCGGCGTAGGCGCCGCCCTCGCCGAAGGACCGGTCGCGCGGACCGCTGCGCTCGGCGTCGGTCGACGGGATCGAGTGCGTGCTGAACAGCAGCCGGATCGCGGACGGGTCGTCGACCTGCGTGAGCAGCTCCCGGACCCCGGCGACGACGCCCTCGACGAACGGCTCCACGAAACCGGGGTGGTCGAAGTACTGCCGCACCTTGTCGACCGTGACCTTCCCCTCGAGTCCGGTCGCCTCAAGCGCGATCGCGATGTCCTCGCGGTACTGGCGGCACGACGAGAACGACGAGTACGCGCTCGTCGCGATCGTCAGCAGCGTGCGGTGGCCGTCGCCGTACGCCGCCTGGAGCGCGTCGGCGAGGTACGGGTCCCAGTTGCGGTTGCCCCAGTAGACGGGCAGGTCGATCCCGCGGCGGGCGAGCTCGGCATCCAGCGCCGCCTTGAGCTCGCGGTTCTGGTCGTTGATCGGGCTCACCCCGCCGAAGTGGCGGTAGTGGTGCGCGACTTCCTCGAGACGCTCGTCGGGGATGCCCCGCCCGCGCGTGACATTCCGCAGGAACGGGATGACGTCGTCCTGCCCCTCAGGTCCGCCGAAGCCGGCGAGGAGGATCGCGTCGTAGGCGACCGGCACCTCGACGTGCTCCGGACCCTCCGCGGCGGCCGGGGACGCACCGAGCACCTTCCCGATGTTCGTCGCGCTCACGCCAGCACCCCCGCGACCTCGTCGAGCGGGATGAGCCGGCCGGTGAAGAACGGGATCTCCTCACGCACGTGGAGCCGGGCCCCGGTCGAGCGCAGGTGCCGCATCAGGTCGACCAGGTCGATCGGATCGTCGGCCTCGAGCGCAAGGATCCACTCGTAGTCGCCGAGCGCGAACGACGCGACGGTGTTGGCCTGCACCTGCGGGTAGGTCGAGCCGGCCATCCCGTGCTCGCGCAGCAACTGACGGCGCTCGTCGTCGGGCAGCAGGTACCACTCGTAGGAGCGCACGAACGGGTAGACCGTGACCCACTGCTTCGGCGGCAGGCCCTTCGCGAAGGCCGGGAGATGATCGCTCGTGAACTCGGCGTCGCGGTGCACGCCGAGCGCGTTCCAGGTGCTCTCGGTCTCGGCGAGCTCCCGCGTGGAGCGCAAGGTGCGATACGCCGACTGCAGGCTCACGGCACTCGGGCCGGTGAGCCAGAGCAGGATATCGGCATCCGCCCGCAGCCCGGAGACGTCGTATGCTCCCCGCAGTTCGACTCCCGCCGGAAAGCCCCTCGCTTGGCCGGCGAGCGACGGGAGGTCGGGGTCGCGCAGCCGGGTGCGGCGGAAGACCGCCCACAGCGTGTAATAGGTCGTGCCCTCGGTCACGGTTCCATCCTCCCCCGCACCCCGGCAGGGCGCGAATCGTTCAGCAGTGCGGCGGCGACGCTCTCGGCGTGCGGGATGACCGATGCGAGCCCGACGCCCGACGCGGACTCGCCGACCTGGTTCGGGCCGGCGGTGTCGGGCGCGGCCCGTGACCAGGTCAGCACGGTGGCGTCGACGGGTTCTGGCAGCCGGACCCCGAACATCACGGCGGCATCGGCGAGCGCGGTCGCGATCGGGGCCGTCGGCGGGGCGTCGTACGAGAGGCGCAGGGCGTGCCGGCCCGGGAGCGCGTCGGCGATCCAGACCCACTTCGCAGTCAGGTGGGTGAGCGCCCGGGCCGCGACCGGCGCACCCGGAGCGACGAGCAGCCCCGAGCCGCGCGGCGCGCCGTCGAGTTCGGGCGCCTCGAGCACGAGCGTGACGAGGGTGACCTCGCGCGCGGGAACGTCGCCGGCGCGCGGAGCGGCGAGCACAGCGCCCGGCGGCAGCTCGTCGACGCGCACCCCGGTCTCGACCTCGACGCCCAGCCGCGCGCAGTCGGCGGCGAGCGCCTCGGCGAGCCGGAACATCCCGCCGCGGAGGCCGGCGACGAGCGACCCGGCCGGGGCGGAGACCCGGAGGGCGCGCACGGCGGCGGCGAGCGACCCGTGCTCCGTCAGCGCGGCGAGCAGACCCGGCGCCGCGACGTCGAGCGGCAGATCGCGGGCGTCTCGCGAGTAGACCCCGCGCGCGACCGGGGCGACCAGGGTGTCGAGCACGGCGCGGCCCATGCGCGCGGCGACCAGATCCCCGACCGTCGAAGCCCCCGCCCCGACGGATGCCGGGAGCAGTCCGTCGAGCCGCGCGCGCAGCACCCCTCGGCGTCCGACCGCGCGTTCCACGTCGGCGGCCCGCAGATCGCCCGGGATGCCGAGCAGCCCCGCCGCGGGCAGCGGCACCGCTCCCCCGCGCGTTCGCTGCACCCATGCGGTACCGGGCTCGGGCGACACGACGTCGGCGTCGAGCCCGAGCTCGGCGAGCAGGGCCGCCACCCCGCCGCCGCGCGTGGCGAACGACTCGGCGGCGGCATCCAGTTCGACCCCCGCGATCTGCTGCGGGGCGAGCTGCCCACCCAGGCGTGAGGAGGCTTCGAGGATCGTCACCCGACGGCCGGCCAGCGCGAGCCGCCGGGCGAGCACGAGCCCCGCCACCCCGCCGCCGACGATCGTCGTGGGCGTGGCTTCGATACGCCCACTGCGCGGGCTACTCAACCGGCGGTTCCATGCACGACCTCGACGAGACGCGTCAGCACCCCCGGGTCGGCGTCCGGCGGCACGCCATGCCCGAGGTTGACGATGTGGGCCGGCGCGGCGTTCCCGCGGCGGAGCACGTCGGCGACGTGCGCGTCCAGCACCGCGACCGGGGCGTCGAGCAACGCGGGGTCGATGTTGCCCTGCAGCGGGAGGCCCGGCACGATCCGTGCGGCCTCGTCCAGCGGCACGCGCCAGTCGACGCCGATCACGTCGGCACCCGCGGTGGGCAGCAGGTCGAGGAACGGTCCGGTGCCGAGACCGAAGTGGATGCGGGGGACTCCCAGGTCTTCCACGTGCTCCAGGGCGCGACGCGAGTGCGGCAGCACCGAGTGCTCGTAGTCGGCGCGCGACAGCGACCCCGCCCACGAGTCGAAGAGCTGCACGACGCTGGCCCCGGCGAGCACCTGGGTGCGCAGGAACAGTCCGGTCACGTCGGCGCACCAGTCGAGCAGCGCGGCCCAGGCGGTGGGATCGGCGTGCATCATCCCGCGCGTGCGCAGCTGCTCCTTCGAGGGTCCGCCCTCGACGAGGTACGAGGCGAGCGTGTACGGCGCTCCCCCGAATCCGATGAGCGGGGTCTCGTCGAGTTCGGCGACGGTCAGCGCGACGGCTTCGGCGATGGGCGCGAGGGCGTCGGGTTCGAGGCGGGGCAGGCGCGCGACATCCGCCGCCGTGCGCACCGGCTCGTCGAACACCGGCCCGCGACCCGGCACGATGCTCACCGCGACGCCGGCGAGCAGCACGGGCACGACGATGTCACTGAAGTACACGGCGGCGTCGACGCCGTGCCGGCGCACCGGCTGCAGGGTGATCTCGCTCGCCAGGTCGGGCGTCAGGCAGGCCTGCAGCATGTCGCCGCCGGCCCGCAGCTCGCGGTACTCGGGCAGCGAGCGTCCAGCCTGCCGCATGAACCACACCGGGCGCACGTCGGGGCGGTCACCGCGCGCGGCACGCACGAGCGGAGAGGATGCGGCGCGCCCGTCGGCGAGAGGATGTCCGGCGGGCAGAGGCACGACTTCTACTCTACGTAGAAACAATCCGAGTTACCCTGGGAGCGTGCTCTTCTGCCTCACGGCGAACCACCGCACCACGGAGTTCGACGTTCTCGACCGCATCTCGCGGGTGACCTCGACGACCGCGGCCGACGTGCTGGCCCGGCAGGACTTCGTGCAGGGCGCGATCGTGCTCAGCACCTGCAACCGCTTCGAGGCCTATCTCGAGCTCGACGACCCGCTGACCGCCGCCGGCGAACTCGCGATCGAGGCCGTGATCGAGGCGCTCGAACTGCACGCCGGTGAGGATGCCGAGGCGCTGCGCGCGACCGCCGTCCCGCTCACCGGGCAGGACGTCGTCAAGCACCTGTTCGCCGTCAGCTCCGGGCTCGAGTCGATGGTGCTGGGCGAAGAGGAGATCACCGGTCAGGTGCAGCGCGCCCTCCGCGACGCCCGCGAGGCCGGCACCACCTCGAGCGGACTCGAGCTGCTCTTCCAGCGCGCCGCGCACGCCTCCCGCGAGGCCCGCGCGCAGGGCGACCTCGCCGCCGCCGGACGCTCCCTCGCCCGCCTCGCCCTCGACCTGGCCGATACCCGCATCGCCGACTGGGCGGATGCCCGCGTGCTCCTCGTCGGCACCGGTAGCTACGCCGCGACCACCGTCGCCGCCCTGCAGGCCCGCGGCGCCCGCGACATCCGGGTGTTCTCGGCGACAGGTCGCGCGCAGCAGTTCGCCCTCAAGTACGGGGTGCGCGCGCAAGCCGATCTGCGGGAGGCGATCCGGGATGCCGAGATCGTCATCACCTGCACCGCCCGCTATGTCGTCACGACCGACGACATCCCCGACGACGGCAGCCTTCCGGGGGAAACGAGGCGGCTGATCGTCGACCTCGGCCTGCCGCGCAACGTCGAGCCCGCCGTCGGCGAGCTGCCCGGTGTCGACCTGCTCGACCTGGAGATCATCGGCCGGCACGCCAGCCTGCCCGACCTCGGTCCCGGCGCTCACGAAGCGGTCGGGTCGGCCGCCGCCGCGTTCGAGGCCGACCGGCTCGCGGCCCCGGCCGTCGTCGCGCTGCGGCGCCACGTCGACGCCGTGCTGCAGTCCGAGATCGACCGGGCGCGGGCGCGCGGCGGCGACGATGCGCACACCGAGGCCGCGCTGCGGCACTTCGCCGGGGTGCTGCTGCACGGTCCGTCGGTGCGGGCGCGGGAACTCGCCGCCGACGGGAGCCTCCGCGACTTCGAGCACGCGCTCGAGACGTTGTTCGGCATCGAGCCGGAGGCGGCGGCAGCCGTCGAGGAAACGCGCGACGCGAGCGCCTGATTTCGGGCGCGACGATCGTGCGTCAGCCGGTCGTGGCCAGCATCGTCGCCACGACGAGGTCGCCGGCGAGACGGCGGTAGTGGTCGTGCCGTGATGCCTCGAGCAGGTCGCGCCCGAACAGGACGCGGAACGAATAGCGGTTCGCGACATGGAACACCGAGTACGCACTGATGATCATGTGAAGGTCGAGCGCGTCGACTCCGGTCCGGAAGACGCCGTCGCTCACCCCGCGATCGAGCACTCGCGCGAGGGTATCGATCGCCGTCGCATTGAGGTCGGGGATGACCTGCGATTTGGCGATGATCTCCGCACGATGGATGTTCTCGATCGCGACGAGCCGCACGAAGTCGCGATGGCTCGTGTGATGGTCGTACGTCGACTCGGCCAGACGGCGGAGCGCGTCCGCGGGCGGGAGTCCCTCGACATCCAGATCGCGTTCGAGCTGCCGGATCACTAGGTATGCGGTCTCCATCACCGCGAGGTAAAGACCCTCCTTCGACCCGAAATAGTAGTAGATCATCCGCTTCGTCGTGCGGGTCAGGTCGGCGATCTCATCGACCCGGGCGCCAGAGAATCCGTTCGCCGCGAACTCGGCGGTCGCGACTTCCAGGATGTCCCGGCGCGTCCGCACGGCATCGCGCTGACGCGGTTCCACCTCGCTCGCCGTGCTCCGTTCCGCCACGGACTCAGAATGTCACGATCGGCGCGACCGGGGAGCCGACCCCGCCGGTGATCGGGAGCACGGCGCAGGAGAGGTGGAACTCCCAGACCTGCTGCTCGGCGGCGTGACCGGCCACCGCCTCGAGGTCGAACATTTCGCCGAGCGGCATTCCCATGTCGCGCACGAGGACGCAGTGCAACGGCATCTCGTCGCCGGACGGAGACGGGGCGACCTCGATCCCCCAGTTGTCGGCGCCCACGAAGGCGACTTCCCGGTCGTGGAGCCAGTCGGCGACCTCGAGATCCAGCCCTGGTTCGCCCCCGAGGAACGCGACTCGATCCCGGTCGCGGGTAAAGACCGTGATCCACCCGGTGCGCAGCAGCAGCAGGTCGCCGCGACCGACCCGAACGCCCTGCGCCGCCTCCGCAGCTTCGAGGTCGGCGATGCCGATCCCCTGCGCGGCCTCGAGCCGCTGCCCCACGATCCGGGCGAGGTCGAGCAGCACGCCGCGGCCGTGGATCCGAGCGACCTGCTCCCGGATGCCGAGCCGGCGCGCGCCGCCCGAGGTGATCGCGTCGAGAGGCGTGCCGTTGTACAACGCGCCGTCGTAGGCGACATGCGCGAGGGCGTCGACCTGCGTCGCGCACTGCGGGTAGAGGAACAGCGCGTCGTCGAAGTAGTGGAAGCCGCTCGGTGCGGGAGCGGCGTCGGGCAGGCGCGTCATCATATGGATCGGGTTCTGCCGGGAGCCCTCCGACTGCTGGGGTCCGTGCGCGTCGAGCGGCAGGGCCAGGTCGAACGACACCCCGGTCCGCACCAGCCCCGCAGCGGCGACCCGGTGGGCGGGTTCGATGAGGTTGAGCGTTCCGAGCTGGTCGTCATCGCCCCACCGGCCCCAATTCGAGAGCCGGCGCCCGACGTCCCGGAATCCGGAGCCCGTCGGGCCGCCGCTCACGAGGCGGTCCGACGGGTGAGGCGGCGAGTGTTGAACGAGTCGAGCAGCACCGCGAGGAAGATCAGCGCACCCTGAACGAACTGCACCCAGAACGACGACACGTTCAGCAGCGTGAGCCCGTTGTTGATGACGCCGATCAGAAGCACGCCGATGAGGGTACCGAGCATGCTGCCTTTGCCGCCGAACAGACTCGTTCCGCCGATCACGACCGCCGCGATCACCTGCAGTTCGGTACCGTTCGCCGCGTTGGGCGTCGCCGAGTCGAGGCGGCCGAGCAGGATGATGGCTGCGACGCCCGCCGTGATCCCCGCGATCACATAGGCGGCGAAGATCACGCCGCGCACGTTGATGCCGGCGAGCCGAGCAGCTTCCGCGTTGCCGCCGACGGCGTAGACGCGATGGCCGAAGGTGGTGCGGGAGAGCACGAAATGTGCGATCAGGAACATCACGACGGTGACCAGAGCCGAGGTCTTCACGTCGAGGATCGCCGACGATCCGAGCCAGTTCAGTTCGCCGGGCAGGCTGTAGACCGACTGGCCCTGGCTGATCTGCAGTGTCAGACCGCGTGCCATCCCCATCACCGCGAGGGTGACGATGAACGGGGCGAGCCGGAGCCAGGCGACGGAGGCGCCGTTCACGGCGCCCACTCCGGCGGCCACCAGGATGACGACGAGGATGCCGACGAACCCATTGTCGGTCGCTTTCGCGGCGATCGCGCCGAGCATCCCGGAGAGGGCGATGTTGGAGCCCACCGCGAGATCGATGCCACTCGTGATAATGACGAACGTCGCCCCGATCGCGGCGATGCCGACGACGGCACTCTGCGTGACGATGTTCGTCAGGTTGCTCGCCGTCAGGAAGTTCGGGGTCAGGAACGACAACGCGACCGACACGATCACGAGCGCGACGATGATCGGCGCGATGTTGCTGTTCACCATGCGACGGCCGACCGTCGCGGCCTGGGAGCCGAAGCTCGGCGCGGTCACCGGGGACTGACTCATGACTTGACTGCTCCGTTCTGATTCGCCCCGCCAGAGGCGAGGTGCAGGATCTGTTCGCGTTCGAAGCGATCGCGCGGGAGCTCCGCGACGATCTGCCCGGCGGCGAGGACGTAGACGCGGTCGGCGACCGCGAGGACCTCGTCGGTGTCCGAGCTGCAGACGAACACGGCGGTGCCGCGTTCGGCGAGGTCGAAGATCTGCGCGTAGATCCCCGACTTGGCGCCGACGTCAACGCCGCGGGTGGGGTCGTCGAAGAACGCGACCCGGGGGGCGCGCTCCGAGAGCCGGGCGACGACGACCTTCTGCTGGTTGCCGCCGGACAGTTCGCCGACCGCCTGCCGCGGCGAGCGGAGGCGGATGCTGTAGTCCTGCCCGATGCGGGACGCGCGACGCAGCGCGGCTCGCGGTCGAAGCATCCCGAACCGCGAAACCTCGCGGTAGTCGCCGTAGAACAGGTTCGATTCGATCGATCCGGTGAGCACGAGACCGTCTTGCTTGCGGTCCTCGGGGGCGTAGAGCAGCCCTCGGCGGATCGCCGCGCGCAGAGAGCCCGGGCGCACCGGGATGCCGTCGACCGTGATCGTGCCGGACGAGACCGGCGACACTCCCGACAGGGCGCGCATCAGTTCGGTCCGGCCTGCACCGGCGAGGCCGACGAGTCCGACGATCTCAGCGGCGCGCGCCGTCACCGAGGCACCGCGCACCCCCGGAGCCTGAATTCCGTCGGCGACGAGAACCGTCTCGCCGAGGGCTCGCTCGCGCCACGGATACGCCTCGTCGAGGTCTTTCGCGAGCATTGTGCGCACGAGGGTGGGTTCGTCCCACTCGGCGATCGGGCCGTCGCCGACCTTGCGGCCGTCGCGGAGCACGACGAGCCGATCGGCGATCTCGAACAGCTCGTCGAGGTGATGGGTCACGTAGAGGATCGCAAGGCCTTCATCCCGGAGTCCGCGGACCACCTCGAGAAGGGTCTCGACGTCGCGTTCAGGCAGCGCGGAGGTCGGCTCGTCGAGTACGAGGACGCGGGCCTCGCGGACGAGACATCGGGCGATCTCCGCGAGTTGCCGCTGAGCGATGCTGAGCGACCGGATAGGGGTGTCGAGATCGACGTGCCCGAGTCCGACGCGCGCGAGCCCCTGACGGGCGCGACGGCGGTTCTCGCGCTGCCGCTTGATCCCACCGCGCGCCGTCAGGTTGCCGAGCAGCACGTTCTCGAGCAGCGACATGTCGGGGATGTCGGTCAGCTCCTGGTAGATGACGCTCACCCCGACCGCGATGACCGCGTGCGGGGTCGAGGGGAGGGGTCGCCCATCGAGGGTGACCGTGCCCGCGGATGGCGCGGTGGCTCCGGAGAGGATCCGGATCAGTGTCGACTTGCCCGCACCGTTCTCGCCGACGAGGCCGGTGACGGTGCCCCCATCGAGGGCGAATCCGACCTCGTGCAGGACCTGAACGGACCCGAACGACTTGGAGACGCCCTCGAGGGAGACGAGGGCTGGATCAGCCGACTTCATCCGCCCAGATCCCGTACTCCGCGACCTCCGCGGAGTCGATGTTCGCCGGCGTGATGACCTGGCCGGGCCACTCGATGAAGCCGGTGACGGTCTCGCCGGACTCGATCGCTGCGATCTTCTCCATCACCAGCTCGGAGAGCCGGATCGGGTTGGAGGCGACCGTCATGTCCTGCCGGTTGGCGCGGATGTCCGCGATCGCCGGGGCCGGAGCGTCGTTGCCGGTCACGAAGATGTGACCGTCCTCGCCGACCGGCACGAACAGCCCGGCCGCCTCGATCGCCTTCGTGGAGCCCTGCGCCTCGCTGTCGTTGGCGTTCATGACCGCGTCGATATCGGGGTGCGCCTGGAGGATCGTCGACATCGCCGTGAAGGTCTTGTCGGTGTCGAATCCGCCGTCCTGGCGGGCGACGACCTCGATGTCCGGGTACTGGCCGATGATGTTGTCGAACCCGGTCGTGCGGTCGGCTCCGGCGGCGCTGCCCGCGATGCCCTGCATCTCGACGACCTTGCCGCGCGGCTCTCCGTACTTCTCGGTGAGGAAGTCGACGATCCCCTGAGCGCTCTGTTCACCGATCGTGACGTGGTCCATCGCGACGGTGAACTGGATGGCATCCGAGTCGATCGTGTCGGAGATCGCGACCATCGTCACCCCCGCCTCGGCAGCCGCCTCGACGGCCGGCACGATCGCGGAGGCGTCGGCCGGGCTGACGATGATGTAGTCCGCACCCTGGCTGACCAGGTTCTGGATGTCGCTCGCCTGGACGTTGTTGTCACCGTTCGAGTTGGTCTGGATGAGCTTGAAACCGTACTCGTCAGCACCGTCCTCGAGGCCCTTGATCAGGCCGGCGAAGTAGGGGTTGGTGAGGGTGTAGCCGGAGTATCCGACGACGATCTCGCCGTCGTCGGCTCCGCCGCCGTTCTCGGCGGAGGCGCATCCGGTCGCGGCGAATGCGACAGCGGCCGCGACGGTGAGGGCACCGACGAGGCGACGGTAATGGGGTGTTCCGGTTCGAGGAGTCACCTTTGAATCCTTCCTGTTCTGGACTACGTGATGGTGCAGTGGATATGTGGGGTGGTGCAGAGCGCCACGGAGGACGCGTTTCCGGCCGCGGCGGGGCGCCGCGGAGGTCTGGGCGGAGGTCATTCGAAACCTCCGCGAACGGGGTCGGCGCGCAGCGCGGCGAGGCGCACCGGCGCATTGACGGCGCCGAAGCCCTGGTACCCGAGGTCGCGCTGGACCAGCTCGAACTGGAACCGTCCGAGTGGCCGCAGGTAGGCGTGCAGGAACTGCGCCTCCCCCTCCCGATCGACGAGGATCCGGAGGGCGCGCAGCTCGGCGACCTCGTCGTCAGCGAGGCCGAGGCGGGCCTGGGCGTCGTCGTAGTAGTTGTCGGGGATGTCGAGGAGGGCGACACCACGGGCGTCGAGAGCCCGCACGGTCGCGCGGAGGTCGGTCGTGCCGAGCGCGACGTGGTTGACGAGACCGGTACCGGACTCGCCTGCTGCGGGTGGAACGTTGAGCACGATCCGAACGGGGTCACCACTCCGGGAGCGCAACGAGCGGCTCGACACCAGTCCGCCCTCGCTCGGTACATCGACAGGTGCGGCCCCGTCGAGGTCGAACAGCCCGCGGAAGAAGAGCAACGCCTCCGGGGTGCGACGCCACGGCATGACGAGCGCGACGTGGTCGACGTCGACGATCCCGAGCCCGAAGGCCTCCGCCGCGTGCTCGCCGAACTCCGCGGTCCAGCCCGCGTCGGCGGGATCCGAGACGACGAGGGTTCCATCGGGCGCAGCGAACCCGTCGAGGCGGACCTCGACATCGGGCTGCTCGTCGCGCGGGACGCGGGGGATGAGCAGGGCGCCGGCCCGCCCGACGACGTCGGGGGCACCGGCGACATCGAGACCGAGGGAGGCGACGGCCGTCTCTCGCCCGAGCAGGGCGTCGTTGACGATGATCCGCGCACGGCCCTGCTCCCACAGCTGCGCGTCCTTGCGGCGGTGCGACCCGCGCAGGGCGAAGCCGAGGCCCGCCAGCTGGTCGCGGACGGCGGTCCCCTCGCCGGGCTCCAGCTCGACGAACGAGAAGCCGTCGACGACCGGAGCCGCCGGGATCACGGCCACGTCGGAGTTGCCGCGACCCCCGACCCGCAGGCGCTCTTCGAGCAGCACGAGCGAGCGCCGCGCGTCCCGGGCGGTCACGGCCGGCGAACCCTGGCGGAAGACGTCGTTGAACACCTCGAGGGAGAGCGGCCCGCCATAGCCCGCGTCCAGCACGCGCGCGGTGAAGTCGGCGAGGTTCCAGTCGCCCTCGCCCGGGAACAGGCGATGATGTCGGCTCCAGCTCAGGACGTCGAGCGACATGGGCGTCGCGTCGGCGAGCTGGAGGTAGAAGATCTTCTCTCCCGGGATCGTCGCGATGCCGTCCAGGCGCGAGCCGCGGGACAGCACGTGGAAGCTGTCCAGGCAGATCCCGAGCGCGGGATGATCCGCTGCCTCGACAATCTCCCATGCGATGTCGTAGGTGGAGACGAACCGACCCCAGGCGAGCGCTTCGTAGGCGACGCGGACGCCGTGGTCGGCGGCGACGTCCGCCAGCCGCGAGAGCTGGTCGATCGCGAGTTCGGGCGCATCTTCAGTCGCGGTGGCGACGTTCGAGCAGACCAGCGCAGTGCTCGCGCCGAGCCGCTCCATGAGGGCGAACTTGCGGCGGGCCCGTTCGAGCGCGCGCTCGAACTCGTCGCGACGCGTGCCTTCGATGTCGCGCAGCGGCTGAAAGAGGTCGAGCGTGAGTCCGTCGTCGGCCAGCCGGCTCCGCACTTCCTCGGGTGACATCCGGCTCGCGATCAGGTCGGGCTCGAACAGCTCGATACCGTCGAAGCGGGCGCGCGCGATCGCGCTGATCTTCTCGTCGAGCGACCCGCTGATGCAGACGGTCGCGATCGAGGCGCGGCTCATGGATCGCTCCTGCCCACGGGTGCACCGGAGACGAGGTCGAGGAAGTGAGCGCGCATCCGCGTTTCGTCCGGCTCGACCCCGGTGATCAGCCGGATGCTGTCGACGGCTTGCCCGACGGCCATGCGCCCGCCGTCGAGTACGCGGTGCCCCGCCGCACGCGCGACCTGCAGGAGCTCCGTCGCGAGCGGGAGGTAGACGACGTCAGCCACCCAGGCGGACGGCTGGAGCAGGCCGACGTCGATCGGCACGCCCGGGCTGAGCGCCATGCCGGTCGGAGTCGCGTTCACGACTCCCGTGGCGCGGACGAGTTCGCCGGCCAGGTCAGCGAGCGCGACTGCGCGGATGGTGTCGTTGCCGAAGGTCGCGCGGTGACGATCGGCAAGTTCGTCGGCTCGGGCGGCCGTGACGTCGGCGACGACGAGGTCACGCACGCCGAGGTCGAGAAGTGCATATGCGGTCGCCGCCCCGGCGCCACCAGCGCCCACCTGCACGACTCGATCCGCGGCGACGTCGCCGAGACCCTGCTCGACGGCACGTCGGAAACCGGTCCAGTCGGTGTTGTGACCGATGGTGCGACCTTCGCGGTAGATCACGAGGTTGACGGCCGCGAGCCGCTCGGCGGCCGGGCTCAGCTCGTCGAGGAGCGGGATGATGCGCTGCTTGAAGGGGTGGGTGACGTTGAGGGCGTCGAAGCCGGCCTCAACGACCTCAGCCGCGATGCGGGGCAGGTCGTCGATCTGGTCGCCGCGCTCGGCGATGTCGATGATCCGGTACTCGTAGCCGAGCCCGAGGTGCTCCGCTTCGCGGCGATGCATCGGCGGGGTGAGCGAGCGCATGATCCCTTCGCCGAGAAGTCCGACGAGCGTCATGCGGCGGCCCTCACCCGGCGGTCGAGGAGGTAGAGCGCAGCGAGGTAGGAGTCGGGTCCGGCCCCGGAGATGGTCGCCGCAGCGGTCTCGGCGACATACGAGATGCGGCGGTAAGGTTCGCGGCGGTGCACGTTCGTGAGGTGCACCTCGATCACCGGCACCGGGATCGCCCCCACCGCATCGCGGACGGCGATCGACGTGTGGGTGAGCGCCGACGGGTTGAGGATGACGCCGTCTGCGGTCTCCCGCGCGGCGTGGATGGCGTCGATCAGCACGCCCTCGTGATTGGTCTGCAGAAACTCCGCGGTCCAGCCGAGCGCGGTCGCCTCGTCGCGCACGAAGGCTTCGATCTGCGCGAGCGTGGTCGTGCCGTAGACCGCGGGCTCGCGTTCCCCCAGCAAGTTGAGGTTCGGCCCGTTCAGCACCAGAAGGCGGTGAGGCATGTCGTCGTCGACTCCGTACGTAGTAACTAGTTCGTACATTAGTGAGCGAGAGGCACGCCGTCAACCGCGCCGCAGGCGACGACGTCAGGCGTGCCGGCCGATGCCCTCGACGTAGGCGCGGATCGCGACGGATCCGGCGTCGTGCGTCGACGGCCCGGTGCCGCCGTTCGCGAAGTGCGTGCGGAACTCGAGCACCGACACCATCCAGGTCGCGAAGACGGCCACGGCGTCGATGCGCGGACCCGGGTCGTCGGCATCCACTCCCGCCGTCGCGCGGAACCTGTCGGTCAGCACGTCCTGCGCGGCCACCCAGCGCTGCATGATGTGACCGGCGATCTCGGGCGACCCGCCGCCGATGAACTCCAGCACCGGGTGCAGCACCGACACCTCGTCGACCTTCTTGTTGTCGTCCCAGCCGTTCGACGTCATCGTCTCGAGCGTGCGGGCGAGGGTGTCGTCGAGCCGCTCCCCCGCCGGCCGCTCCCCCATCAGACGGATGAACTCGTTGAGCCAGGTGTCGAAGAAGTCGAGGAGGATCGCCGCCTTCGACTCGAAATGCAGGTAGAGCGTGCGGATCGCGACGTCGGCCGAGGTCGCGATCTCGTCCATCGAGGTGGCGGCGTAGCCCTTCTCGAGGAACAGGGCGTTCGCCGCGGCCGCGATCTTGCGATGCGTCTCCGCTTTGCGCAGCTCGTTTCGACTGGGGGTCACGCGGTCGAATCTACCGGCGTCGACGGCGCATCGAGGAGAAGCAGAAGGCCCCGGTCGTAGGACCGGGGCCTTCTTGTCCGGCGACCCGGATCTGTTGCGGGGACAGGATTTGAACCTGCGACCTCTGGGGGTGCGCTGGTCACCTGCCGGGCATCGGAAGAACTCGGAGGATCGCGGAACTCGTTGGATTGTCGCGGAAGGACCGCTCTGCTGACTACGGAGTGTAGTGGAGCAGTATGGGGATCAGGCCGACTGTAAGCGGCAGCAAAACGACTGGACTGCTCAATCCGCCAAGGCCATCCGGTGCTCCGCCTGGACTGAATCGCGCCGCTCGCGAAGCCGGACCCGAGCCAGTAGGAAGAGGCTGAGCGGCCCGAACACAAGGAACTTCAGCGCGTTCCAGATGAACAGCAGCACTAGCAGGTAGAGCCAGCCCGGCCCGCCGTCAGCGATCCAGAGGGTCAGCAGCCATGCGCCGAGCAGGTACGGCGCGGCGATTAGCATGGCGGGCACGCCCCACTTCAATCCGCGCCGCGAGCGCAGCGCGTCGAGCAGGATGTTCGTCGGCATGTACGTCCGCAGGAACAGCCGAACATGGATGCTGAGATTCCAGAGCAGTCGGAACATGGAGTCCGCCCCCGAGTAGTGCGTAGCTCCGCCGAGGAGGTAGATCATGTGGTGAGCGTCCCACTGGGACCGTCGCAAGCGACCTAGAAATCGTGGCTACTACCTCGCCACTAAGGCTACGCCCGCCCCCGGACATGCGGAAGAGCCGGACAAGAGAGCGAACGACTCGTACCAACTCCGGGCAGCGCCCGCGCGATCCCCGGCAGTCGATCAACACCAATCGGCGGAACGAGTGGCTCGACGCTCGCAACGACCTCTACTCAAGTAATGTCCGAAGATCCGCCAACATGACATCTCGGTCTGGATTCAACTTGGCAACGGCGACGACGATGGCGGCGTACCGCGCCGGGTCGATCGCGTAGGTCCGCTTGAGCCGACCGGGCTCGTCCCGACCTGGATCGACCGTCAGGATTCCGACGCCTTCGAGCGCGGACAGCGCCTTCTCTAGCTGAGCTGCGTACTTGAGCCCGAGTCGACGTGCTAGTTCGGCGCGAGTCGCAGGCCCCTCCTCCGCCAGAGACCGGAGCAGTGCCAGACGAAGGCGGCTGCCGAGTGCGTCCGCGGCGTCGCCGAGTTCCTTCGGAAGCTCGGGCGGATTGCGGGAGGGCACACCGCCATTGTGGACGAGCGGAACCGAGGGTAGAGTTTTGACAACTGGAATAGTTCAAACAAGGAGGCATCGTGACGATGGAGATCACCCTTCGGGGTCGCATCATCGATGGGCCGCATGAGGCTGACATCGAGGGCGATGCTAACCCGCGCCCGTACCGCTACTTCCGCTATGGCGATCGCGGAGTGCTCCTGTACAACCGCCAGGCCCTCGACGTGCCCGTCCTGGACTGCCTCGACGTCGTGCTCTATGGGGACGAGGCGAAGGACCAGCTGGATGGGCTCAAGCCCGGTGACGGCGTTCGCGTCTGGGGCGACCTCGAAATCAAGAGATTCAGCGACGACGAGATGCTTCCCCCGTTGGTGGCCGTCAACGCCCGAAAGGTAGAGCGGGATCTCGGCGCCGAGTAGCCCGAGTTGCCCCCATCGGGCACTGGTCCCGCAACGCCGTCATCACCTCCCACATCTCGCTAGGACGCTTGTGCCCTCGCCTCCCTCGACAGGCAACTTCGATCGGCTCTTCGCGCCCGTGGACGAGCCCTGAAAGCACAAGAGGAGTGGAGCCTGCTTGCTCTGCTGCCCGGCGAGACGGCACCGCGGGAAGTGCTGGAGTGGCATCGACGCGACGACCACAGGATCGAGGTCGTCGCGTCCAGGCCCGGCCACTTCACCTGCTTTGGCACTTCCTCGTCATGCGCCCGCCGCGCCCGGCACGTCCTTTCTCGCGCCTTCCCCGAATGGTCACTGACGGTTGTCCGTGTCTGGCCGAAGAGCAAGCGATACCGGCGACTTGTGACGCTCTTCGGGGTCCGCGTCTCGGGATGAGTCGATCCTGGTAGCACTGCCGCTACAGGCGCGGCGTGGAAATCCCAGAGACGCGCACCCGCGTCTCCGGCTCAGCCGCGCGAGCGGCCAGGTGCCGCGCACGAAGGACAGCGCCGTGTGCCCGTGCCGCGTCGTCCCTCTGCCGCACGTCGTCGCTGAGAGCGCCAAGCGCGTTGGTCTCGCTGATCCCGTACTTGTCGCGGAAGGCCGCGACGGTGCGGGCTTCGCGTCGCCATAGTGCCGCGATCTGAGGATCGGTCGGCGCGGTACCGAGGTCCGCGACCCATGCTTCCGAGGATGCGATTGCCTCGGCCGCGAGCACGTCCGCGCGCTGCTCGATGAGCGCGCCTCGCTCACGAAGCGCGGTGCGCATGTCGTCGTCCATCGGGCCAATCGCGGGAATGATCAGGCCGGCGATGGGCGTAGCGGGCTGGCGCACGCGCCCGGCACCGTTCGCGCGATCCAATGCTCGGAGCACGCGCTCGTGGAGCAGCGCGGCAACGTCGCTAGCGTCATCGAGCGGGCGGGCGGCGACGAGTGCGGTCAGCAGACGCTCGGCGTCGTAGCCGTCCGCCTCGGCGCGGCGCAGTCCTGCGCTGAGCACCCCGAACGCCGTTGAGTCGATCGCGGCGGATGCGTCTGCTTCGGTGAGCCGTGTCCGTCGCAGTAGCGCCGCCCACCGCGGCTGCTGCGCGGCGGCCGCGATGGTCTCGTACTCTGCGGCGAGTTGGGCGACCGAGCCCCAGGTGTCCTGCTCGGCGGCGATCATCTGGTGCGCGGAGAGTTCCGCACCGATGTGCTGGAGCACCCCGGCGAGCACCTTGCGCGCGGCGACAGCGACGGTGTCCTGGGTGGGGGGATGAATGTGGTCGTCGTCGGGGCGGTTGATCGAGACGTAGGCGACGTTCCCGATCTTGCCGCGGGTCATAGCGACGTAGAAGTTCTCGCGTGTCGCGCCGGCCTCGACGAGCGTGTGGCCGGTATCGACAGTGACCCCTTGCGCCCGGTACGCGGTTACGGCGTAGCCAAGTTCGACATGCTCAGCGACGTACTCCGCTGGAAGGCGCAGGGTCGCGCCCCAGCGCCGCCCGGTGGGCCGCACCCTCAGCGACCCGTCGCCGCCGATCGCGGCGACCGTCCACCGACTGCCGTTGCGCACCCAACCGCGCCCCGCACGCAGCTCGCGGTCGTTGCGCCGAGTGATGACGACATCCCCGACCGACACGTCCGTGCCGTCGTGCAGCCGCACCTCAGCCCGCGCGTCGACTACCCCGGCGAGGATGAGGTCAGCGCGAGCGCGCTGATTCAGCGTGGTGACCATCGCACTCGACTCCGCGATGAGGATGCTCGCCAGCCCGGCGTCGCGGTCGCGCTGCCAGGCCGCGTAGGCAGCGTCGGCCATGCGCTCGGCTTCGCCCGCGCGGATGCGGCCGTGGGCCTGGTAGGCGTCGATGGCCTCGATGCGTCCGTTCCGCAGGTCGAGGGTGGCGTCCTTTTCCCAGCGTGCGGCGATGCGGCGCACATCCGTCAGCTCGGGCACGTCGGTACGGTCGGCGGCGAGCATCCCGAATGCTCCCCCGGCGTCGACGGACTGGAGCTGCGCAGGGTCGCCGACCAGCAAGACCTTCGCCCCCGAGTTGGCCGCGATCCGGACGAGGCGGTCGAGCGCCAGTGTCCCGGCGAGGGATGCCTCGTCCACGATCACAAGCTGGCCCGCGACGAACCCGGTGCCGTGGTCGCGGTAGGTCTGCCACCACTTCGCGGTGTTCTCAGTCGGGATGCCCAAGTCCCCGGCCAGCACTTCGGCAGCGACCGCGGATGGAGCGAGACCGACGACCGAGCCCAGGCCGCGCTCGGCCTCCCATGCGCGCCGCAACGCGCGCAACGCAGTGGTCTTACCCGTGCCCGCAGGGCCGACGAGCAGGTCGAGCACTCGACCGGAGGACGCAACGGTGGCGAGTGCGGCACGCTGATCGTCACCGAGAATGCGTCCTCGATGGGGTTGCAGTGCGTGCGCGATGGTTGCGTCGGCCAGGCGCGGTGCAACTTGCTCGCGAGAGTGCGAAAGCAGTCGGTCCTCGGCGGCAAGGACCGCGGCCCCGCTGTAGCGGGCAGAGTTGCGGGGCCGGAACACGCTCGTCGCATCGGCGCGCTGGAACGCCACGGGGCTGGATGCCAGCTCCGGCGGCGTGAGCCGGAGGGATGCGTGCTCAGCTGCGTCGGCGATCATCCCCGTGACCGCCTCGCGATCTTCCGTAGCGGCGAACCGCCAGCCCATCGTCTGTCGTGCAGCCTCGGCGTAGAGGTTCCAGCGACCCCACGTGGTGCGCTTCTCCGCGACTGCCGCGACCACCGCCGCACCGAGCCGCGCGACCTGTTCGAGCGGCACGTCTTCGGCGAGCAGCAGTTTGGTTGGCTGCAACGCAACGGCTTCATGCGCCCAGGCGGTCGCGTCGCGGCGGAGCAGACGACTGGCGCGCGTTCGCCACTCCTGGGTGAGGTCGGCGAGAGTGCGGACTTCCTTGTCGGGCCGAGTCGCCAGCGTCGCCTGCTGCCGCAGCCGAATGATCGTCTCCCGTGACGGCGCGTGCCCGTGCGTCGCCTCGTACTTGGCGATCAGTCGATCCTTCTCGATGTCGATGTGGCGCGAGCGCGAGGAGAACTCCGCGACCAGCCCCTCCGGCACCGTGGCGACCGCCCACACCGGGTTGCGGTCGGCTTCTCGGTCCCGCCTTTCCCAGCCGACGCCGAGCGCGCGGGTGAGGTGGTCGGCGAACACAGCGTTGTGCAGTTCGCTCAGCGCGACGGTCGCCGCATGCAGAGGCCGGCCATCGAGCGAGCGCCACTTGCCGTCGAAGACAGTGCGCACCTTGTTGCTCACCACGACATGCGTGTGCAACTGCGGATCGCCCGCCCGCGAATCAAAGTGATCGAACGCGGTGGCTATGAGCCCGGCCACCTCGACTTGCGCAACCGCACCATCGTGGGAGGTTGCGCCCGAGCGTGTCGATGCAAGCTCCCGCTCCATGAACGCAACCGCCTCTGCAACCGCAGCATGGTGCGCCTCAGCGATCCGCGCCTGGGTCGCTGCATCCGCGACGCCCCATAGCACCGACGCGGACTTCGGCAGCGAGAAGGTGAAGTCGTACCCAGCAACTGCGCGCCGCGACGTGCGCGCCGACTCCTCGGCCTCGATCACTGCGACTGCTGCGGCCCGCTCAGCCACGCCGAGGGCCGAGGCCAGCCGGGCAAGCCGCGCCCCGATACGATCCTCGACATTCGGAAATACCGGATACGCCTTACCCAGCGGATCGCCGGTCACGGGATCGATGCCCGCTCCGAGCAGGAGCTGAAGCTGCGCCTCAGAGACCCGTTCGCCCTCCTGGATCTCGCCATGCCCGAGCGCCCCCAATCCGCTCCCCATCCAGCTACCCGGCGGCGTGCCTTGCTCGGCGTAATACCGGGTCAGCGGCGTCGAAAGCGCCCGCTCGCCGTCGGCAGAGGCCACAGTGCGCAGCAGGTACTTGTAGCCGCCCCCAGCGCCCATGACCCGCATCGAAACCGACACCTGACACCGCCTCTCATCAGAGAGGTGAGCCACTGAGCCCGCCGTCAGGCGGGCTCAGCCTCGATGTGCAAGACGTGTACGGGCCTAGGGCGTGTCTGACAAAGGTTCGGACAGAGTGCTGAGAGCCTTTAGGGTGTCGCGTTTCCAGATGATCTCGGATGCTCAGTGGTCGTTAATCGAGGGGATGCTTCCGCGTCCGATGGGTCGGCCCGGCCGGAAGTTCTCTGACGCGAGAACGATGGTCGAGGCGATCATCTACCGGTATCGGTGCATCGTGGGCGGTAGCGACAACGGCAGCGCAAGCGCGGGTATCGCGGCCATCGACACGATGGTCACGACACGATGGCGCGGCCGGGCGGAGCGCCCCTGTCGGCACAAGATCCGGGCTTGGTCGGTCTGCCACCGAACATGACCGCGGGTCTGAGGCGCGCCGTACCGACCGGCAATCGGACTCATGCGCCGATCCCGAGGGCGAAGTACAAGATCGCCGCACCCATGAGGAGTGCGAGTAGCACTAGTGCGGTAAGGACGAAGGGGAGAGAGCGGACCATTGGATCCTTGAGGTCGTAGGCGGGCGGCGAAGCGCGAGCAGGTCGACGGGTCTATCTCGTCATGGGACCGCACGGTTGGGACCCGCCGATGGGATGCCCAGTCATCGCCGAGGACGCGGCCGTGGCGTGGGCGCTTCTGGTTTCAGTGGTCGCGTCGGCACGGCGAGAAGTTAGCCGGGGTCACCTCGACTGAGGTAACACAGGATGCGTCTACTGGCGGTTCAGAGCGGGCTCGCTGCTGACAAGCTCAGCGGAGCAAGCGGCCGCCGGGGAACTCGCGCGCGCATCGACTGCGACGCGACGATGTGGATCAGGTTCGACTGACCGACATTGCGATGAGGGACGGGCCGGCCACAATCGAGGCACGAGGGTGAGTCGGCGCTGCTGACAGCACGTGACGCCGGAGCGTCGCAATGAACTCTTCCCATCGTGATCGATTGAGCAGAGCGAGGAAGGACAGCGTGAGCAGTAGCGCAAGAATGCAGGCGATCGCGGTGGCAGAGTGGCTGGGGGCGCAGGTCACGGAGTCGCACTCCTGCGCTACCTCGAGCGGCGTCGCCGCGCCGACCGCGTTCGCGGGTTCAGCGACGATCGAGACGGTGGATGACGCCGACAGGACCTCGCCGGTTCTGTCGTTCTCGAGGCTCAGCGCATGCATGGCAAGGATGCCAACAATGATCGAGACGACGACCAAGCCGAGCATCGCAACATGACGAACGGGGTCCGCAGGCTGCAGAGCCGTTCGAAGACCTCGCATCGTGTCCACCTTTCCATCCACCGCGGTACCCTCCCCATGTTGGCTGTTCCCCTGGCGCTTCTCCGTCACCCCGAGTAGCCGGACCGCGGAAGGTCTCACCCGAGTCCGCTCGGGTGAGTCGGACCCGTGGTGCTGCCCCACGAGAGCCGCCGACGAAGCGGAGACCGTAGAATCCGACGACGGTACTACTGGAGCCGTCGGGGAGGTCGAGGATGACGGTCGTTCTCGTCCTCAACTCCGGGTCGTCCTCGATCAAGTGGAGACTGATCGACGGAGAGGCCGGCACTGCGATCCGGGGCGGTGTCGTGGAGCGACTCGCCCATGCGAGTACCGATGGTCACGCGTACAGCGCGGTGATCAGTGCGCTGTTTGCCAAACTTGGGCACGAGCGAATCGCGGTCATCGGTCACCGTGTCGTGCATGGCGGCGGCCGGTTCGCGACGGCGACCCTCGTAACCGACGAGGTGGAGCGCCAGATCGACGAACTCGCCGCGCTGGCACCCCTTCACAACCCGGTCAACCTGGCCGGCATCCGCGCCGCCCGCGCCGCCTTCCCGGACATCCCGAACGTCGCAGTATTCGACACCGCGTTCCATCACACCCTGCCTGCGGCGTCCGCGTCTTATGCGCTTCCCGTAGATCTCGTCCAGCGACACGACCTCCGCCGATACGGTTTCCACGGCATCTCGTATCAGTACGTCTCCGCTCGCACCGCGGAACTCCTCGGGCGCCCCTTGTCGGAGCTTCGGCTGATCATCTTCCACCTTGGCAACGGGGCCTCCGCGTGCGCGATGGTCGGCGGACGCTCGGTGGAGACCTCGATGGGTATGACACCGCTGGAGGGGCTCGTGATGGGAGACCGCGCGGGCGACCTGGATCCGGGCGTGCTCCTCGCCCTCGGCCGCGCCGGCGTCGGGTGGGATCGGCTCGAGACCCTACTCACCCGTGAGAGCGGTCTGCGAGCACTGGCCGGTACCGAGGACATGCGCGACATCCACGCCGCGGCTGCCGCCGGCGATCCGAGAGCCGACGCCGCGCTCGACGTTTACCACCACCGGATTCGCCACTACCTCGGCGCCTACCTCGCCCAGCTCGGCGGAGCGGACGCAATCGTGTTCACCGGCGGCGTCGGCGAGAACGCCGCCGCGACCCGCGCGGCCGTGCTCTCCGGCATGGCAGGCCTCGGCATCTTGATCGACCGGGCACGCAACGAGGCGACGGCCGGCGGGGCACGGGCGATCTCGGACCCGAGCTCTCCGGTCGCTGTGCTGATCGTCCCTACCGATGAGGAGCTTGAGATCGCACGGCAATCAGTTGCGTTAGTGTGCGTGTAGTCGAGCCCCGACTACCGACTAGAAGCTTGTCCGATGAGGTTTGCCGACGCCGCTGTGCCTCACCGACCGTCTGGCTGCTGCCAGGGCAGTTTCAGGGCAGGGTCCGCACGGTGACCGTGTGCCACCCGCTGGCCCCAACTGGGAAGGGGCGCTGTGGGCGACCGTTCTGGACCCCACCCGACCGGCTGATCGCGCGTGCCTCAATGAGGTGACGCGACACCATTAGAGACGCTCGAGGATGAAGTCGATCCTGTCGTTCGGGTCGAGAGCGGGCACCGGGACCACGGGGAACGGCAGGGCGGTGTACACGTCGGTGAGCAGATGATGAATGGTGCGCTGCGCCGCTTCGTCTTCGGTGCGGGCGTAGTCGCTGGCGAGAGGGAGCAGGTCGAGGATGAAGGTCTTCTTGTAGGAGGCCTTGGCCAGCGCCTCGAGTAACTTCGGGTCCGGCTCGAGGTCGAGGAAGCGGTAGTAGGCGAGCGAGTCGGGCAGGGCGCGGTCGAGGAACACCACCTGATCGGGGTCCAGCGCAGCTTCCTGCTCTAGTTGCATGGCCAGCACGCCGCGCTGGAATTCGCGTTGTCGGGCGCGGATCTCCTCGACGCTCTCGCCGCCGAGTCGGCGGAGGTCGATGTAGTGGCGGGCGTGCTCGATCGTCGTGGTGAAGCCGCGGTCGCGGAGCAGGTTCACCGTGGTGGTCTTGCCGGAACTGGGGCCGCCGGTGATGACGTACCAGTTCGTCACGGCGCTCCGTCGGCGGTGGTCATGGCCGTCCGGATCCGTCGGCTCGCGAACTTTCGGGGAAGTTCGCCGTGACGTCGTGAACGATCTGACGTAGGCACCAGTCGGCGTACATGCGACCGAAGAGGCGCCCGCGCCAGCGGTTGGTGGTGGGGAGGTCGTAGTCGATGGTCAGGCGCATCGACGTTCCGGCTGCGGCGGGCTCGAGTTCGACGGTGATGGCGTAGGGGCCGATCACGATTAGTTTCGGTGTCCCCTGGGTCGCCCACTGTTTCGCGTGCGGGGGTTCGCGTCGCGTGATGACCTCATCGAGTCCCACGGAGATCCCGAGGACGCGACCGGTCATCCGGATGTGGGAACCGACGGAATGTCCGCCGCGTTCGTCAATGTCGGTGCTCATCGTGCTTCCGGCCATCATCCAGTTCCGCCGGCTCATGTGAGTCGCGATCCGCATCGGGTCGTCGATCACGCCGAACACGGCCTCGACGGTGGCCGGGACCATCACCGTGTCCTCGACGTGTCGCTCGTAGACCTTGGTTTCATCCATCTCTGCCTTCTGAGTCCCTCCCGACGCGATGCGCGTGCGCTTCGCATTCTGATCCGACCCGAGGCGGGTCGGTACGGCCTTTGGTCCCGGAGTTTCGGGAGGAGTCCTCCGCGAACTTGACATTACCCTATACCCCTACCGGGTAGTGCTATGGTGTTCAACGGAGGTGCGAGCATGCACAGTCACGGATACGTCGACGACAAGGACGCGCTGTTGAAGCGGCTCGCCCGAGCGGAGGGCCAGGTTCGCGGGATCGCACGGATGATCGAGAACGATGCCTACTGCATCGACGTGCTCACCCAACTGTCGGCGGCAAAGCGCGCTCTCGAATCGGTCGCGCTGTCGCTGCTGGACGATCACCTCACCCATTGCGTCGCCGAGGCCACCGCCCTCGGCGGACCGGTCGCCGAGGCGAAGTTGCGTGAGGCGAGCGACGCGATCGCTCGGCTCGTGCGTTCCTGAACCGCATCCCATCCACCACGAGAGGACTATCCACATGACAACTTCCGAAATCCGCGACCTGGGCCTGACCGACGCGAACGCGGGCTGCGCCTGCTGCGCGCCGGGCGGGCATTCTCGCGCCGTCCCGACCGCGACGACAGCCTCGCGGGACGCCACCGCGCCCTCCTCCGAGGCCGCGGTGGTCGCCGACTACCTCGTCGAGGGCATGACCTGTTCGCACTGCGTGCAGAGTGTCACCGAGGAACTGTCCGCGATCGCCGGGGTCGAGAGCGTCAACGTCGACCTGAATGCCGGCGGGATCTCCCGCGTCCGCGTCGCGAGCGCCGCGCCGTTGGGACAGGATGCGGTGCGCGAGGCGGTCGAGGAGGCCGGGTACGCGCTCGCGCGAGCCTCATGAGCGGGATCGACGTCGAGCTCGAGATCACCGGGATGACCTGCGCCTCCTGTGCGACGCGGATCGAGCGGAAGCTGAACAAGCTGCCGGGCGTCGAGGCCACCGTGAACTTCGCCACCGAGAAGGCGCGCGTGCGGTCCCTCGACGCGCCGGTGGAGGAGCTCATCGGTGCGGTCGAGGCGGCCGGCTACGCCGCCACCGTCCCCACTCCGCCGAATCCTGAGAAGACCGCGCCGTCGGCGAAGGATCAGGAGCTCGCCGGCCTGCGCCGCCGCCTGATCGTCTCGGCGGTGCTCGCCGCACCGGTCGCGGTGCTGTCGATGATCCCGGTGCTGCAGTTCACGAACTGGCAGTGGCTCGCCCTGACCCTGACCGCCCCGGTGGTCGTCTGGGGGGCGTGGCCCTTCCACCGCGCTGCGGTCGTCAACGCCCGGCACGGGGCGGCCACGATGGACACCTTGATCAGCGTGGGAGTGCTGGCGGCGTTCGGCTGGTCGCTATACGCGCTGTTCTTCGGAACGGCCGGGATGCCGGGGATGCGGATGAGCGTCCAGCTGATCGGCACGCCGCAGGCCGGCGGCCACGAACTCTACCTCGAGGTCGCCGCGATCGTCACCGTGTTCATCCTCGCCGGCCGCTACCTGGAGACCCGCGCGAAGCGGCAGTCCGGCGAAGCCCTGCGCGCCCTGCTCGAGCTCGGCGCGAAAGACGCCACGGTGCTCCGCGACGGCGTCGAGACCCGCATTCCCGCCGACCGGCTGGTGCACGGCGACACCGTGCTGGTGCGTCCGGGTGAGAAGATCCCCTCCGACGGGCTGATCCTCGACGGCGCCTCCGCGGTCGACGAGAGCATGCTCACGGGTGAGTCCATCCCCGTGGAGGTCTCACCCGGGTCTCGGGTGACCGGTGCGACGGTGAACGTGGGCGGCGTCCTCGTCGTGCAGATCACCCGCACCGGAGCCGACACGGAACTGGCCAGGATGGGACGCCTCGTGGAGGAGGCGCAGACCGGCAAGGCCCAGGTGCAGCGCCTCGCCGACCGGGTCTCCGCGATCTTCGTGCCCGTCGTGATCGGGCTGGCGTTCGTTGCTTTCGCCGGCTGGCTCATCGCGGGCGCCGGCCTGGAGCTCGCATTCACCGCGGCGGTGACGACTCTCATCATCGCCTGCCCGTGCGCGCTCGGGCTCGCCACGCCGACCGCGCTGCTCGTCGGCACCGGTCGCGGCGCGCAGCTGGGGATCCTGATCCGCGGACCGCAGGTGCTCGAGCAGACCCGGCGCATCGACACCGTCGTGCTCGACAAGACCGGCACCCTGACCACCGGGACGATGACCGTCAGCGGCATCCACCCGGCCGCCGGCGTCGACCCCGACGAGCTGGTGCGACTCGCCGCCGGCGCGGAGCACGGCTCCGAGCATCCGATCGGTCGCGCCATTGCGCAGGCTGCGCCCTCCGTGCCGACGGCCGAGGCGTTCACCGCCCACGCCGGCGACGGCGTGCAGGCCATGGTCGACGGTCGCCTCGTCGTCGCGGGTCGCGCCGACTGGCTCTCGGCAGAGTGGGGCATCGAGGTACCGGACCCGCTCGCGGCGACCATCGCCGCCGAGGAGAGCCACGGCGCGAGTGTCATCGCCGTCGCCTGGGACGGCCGCCTGCGCGGTGCGATCAGCGTCGCCGACACGGTCAAGCCCACGAGCGCAGAGGCGGTCGTCCGGCTCAAGCGGCTCGGACTGACCCCCGTGCTGCTCACCGGCGACAACCCGGGTGCCGCGGAGGCGATCGCCCGACTCGTCGGCATCGACGACGTCCGCCCCCGCATCACGCCCGCGGGGAAACTCGACGCGATCCGGCAGCTGCAGGCGGACGGCCACGTCGTGGCGATGGTCGGCGACGGGGTCAACGACGCCGCCGCTCTCGCCGCCGCCGACCTCGGCATCGCGATGGGCACCGGCACGGATGCGGCGATCACCGCCGCCGACCTCACCATCGTCAGCGGGGACCTGCTGCTCGTGCCCGACGCGATCCGGCTCGCCCGCCGCACCCTCGGCACCATCAAGGGCAACCTGTTCTGGGCCTTCGGCTACAACGTCGCGGCGATCCCGGTGGCGATGCTCGCGCTGCTCAACCCGATCCTCGCCGGAGCGGCGATGGCCCTGTCGTCGGTGTTCGTCGTCAGCAACAGCCTCCGATTGCGCCGGTTCCGCACCCTCCCCGCACTCGTCGCGCTCCACCCCGCCTGACTGCGGCATCAGACCCCGAAACCAGCCGTTCCGCCAACACGCGAGGAGCACTACCCGATGGATACCGCTGTAGCGCTCGTCCAGGCGTACCTGCGCATGAACGGCTACTTCACCGTGGCCGAGTACCCCGTGCTTGAGGTCAACGCGAACGGGCCCGCGCGAACGATGACCGACCTGGACATCCTCGCGATCCGGCTCCACCGTGAACCGCCCGCATCCGGCGGTGTCACCGTGGCGAATGCCGACCCTGCGTTGGGCGCCGAACTCGGCGCCGCCGACATGATCGTCGGCGAAGTGAAGGAAGGCGCCCCGCACCCGAATCCCGCCATGCGCGATCCCGCGGTGCTCGAGGCGGCTTTCACCCGGTTCGGATGCTGCCCGGCCGACCTCGCCGCCGACCTCGTGGACGAGCTCCTCCGCACCGGCCGCGTCGTGGCCCCGGCCGGGCATGTCATCCGCACCGTCGTGTTCGGCAATCCGCAGCACGCCGGCTCCAGCCGAGGATGGCACACCGTCCCGCTGGAGCACATCATCGAGTTCCTCGCCGACACTCTCCGCGCCAATTGGTCCGCGGTCGGTCACACCCAGATCAAGGACGAGGTTCTGGGCCTTTTCGCCCTGATGGAGAAGTCACGCCGAGCCCTGCCGAGCCGGGGAGGCTCGCCCTCGCGAGCTGTCGAGCACTCGGAGGGACCTTCGACCCGCCTACCCGCGCGACACGCGGGTTAGCCTGGGACGTGAGGGACGGAGGCGCATGAACACGATCCGCTCTCTGGCGAGCACCCGCTCGGGTGCCCACCGCACCTTCCTGACCGTGATGGCGGCGGTCGCGTTGATCGTTGGCCTGCTGGCAATGCACACCCTCAGCACCGGCACCGCCCACGCCGAACCCCACACAACCGTCGCGATCGCCGACCATGACCAACCCGCGCAAATGGCCGACGCGGGCAACGCGACCGACACGGGGCACTGCCCCGGCGACTGCGGTGGACCCGGCAACATGCCCGATCACTCCATGCTGCTGATGATCTGCGCCCTCGCCCTGCTCGCCGCCGTCATCGTCGTCCTCGCGCCCGCACTGCTCGGCGGCCTCGGCCTGAATCCGGGCGTCAGAGCGCCGCTTCGCGACGCCGCCCGGGCACTGCCCCGGCCGCGCCCGCCTTCCCTGCTCGTTCTGTCCATCAGCCGGACCTGATTCGCGTCGCCTTCCCGGGTTCCGCCGGGGGGTTGCTTCGCCCTGCTCGGGCACCGAATCTTCGACCGATCCGACTGACACCAAAGGACACATAGACAATGCGAATTCGCACGATCGCGCTGGCTTCCAGCGCCCTCATCACCGCCCTGCTGCTGGCAGGGTGTTCCCCGAACAACGACATGGGCGGGATGCCCGGCATGGACCACGGATCCACGCCGATGGGCCCATCGCAGAACGCCGGCGACTTCAACTCCGCCGACGAGATGTTCCTGACGATGATGATCCCCCACCACCAGCAGGCCATCGAGATGGCGGATCTCGTCCTCGGCAAGGACGGCATCGACCCGCGCGTGACCGACCTCGCCCAGCAGATCAAGGAGGCACAGGGCCCCGAGATCGACACCATGAAATCCTGGCTGGCGGATTGGGGAATGCCTTACGACGACACCATGTCGGGCGGCATGCCCGGGATGGACCACGGCGACGGCATGATGTCCGACGACGACATGGCCGCGCTCGAGGCGGCCGACGGTGCCGACGCGACCCGCCTCTTCTTGGAGGGGATGATCGCCCACCACCAGGGCGCCGTGCAGATGGCCCAGTCCGTGATCGACAACGGCCAGAACGCGGACGTCGCCGACCTGGCGCAGCAGATCATCGACGGGCAGACCGCCGAGATCGCCGAGATGCAGGAGATCCTCGGCAGCCTGTAACCCGCCCACGGGTGGGAGTCCGCGCGACGCGGCTCCCACCCGCACACCCCCGTGTCGATGACCCTGTGCCGATGACATTCCGAACCCCGGATTGGACAGCCCCATGAAGATCCCTCCCGACCCGCAGCTGACCCGACGCGGGTTCCTCGCGGTCGGCACCGGCGTCATCGCCGCCGTGGCACTGGCCTCCTGCACGACCCCGCCGCAGTTCGTCAGCCCATCCGGAGCTCCAGTGCGACAGGCGGAACTCGCCCGCGGCGGAACCGGCCGGATCGTGAGCGTCGACCTCACCGCCGCCCCGACCCAGCTCGACCTCGCCGGCACCACCGCGAACACCTGGAGCTACGGCCCCGTCCCGGCGCCGACGATCCGGCTCGGGACCGGCGACACCCTGCGCGCGCGGCTGCGCAACGAACTGCCGACCGACACGTCCGTGCACTGGCACGGTCTCGCGCTGCGCAACGACATGGACGGGGTCCCCGGCGCAACTCAGTCACCGGTCGCGGCGGGAACGGATCTCACCTACGAGTTCGTCGCCGCGCACCCGGGCACCTACTGGTTCCACCCCCACGTCGGAGCGCAGCTGGATCGCGGCCTGTATGGGGCGCTCATCGTCGAGGACCCCGATGAGCCGCTGGTCTACGACGAGGAATGGGTGGTGATCCTCGACGACTGGCTCGACGGGGTGACGGGAACCCCTGACGAGGTGCTCGACGAGCTCAGCGGCGGGATGGGCGGGATGATGGGCGGCGACGGCGGGCACATGATGATGGGTGCCCGATCGGAACTGCTCGGCGGCGACGCCGGCGACGTCGCCTACCCCTTCTTCCTGGTGAACGGTCGCCCGCCCGCCGACCCGGAGACGTACTCCTCGGCGCCCGGCAGACGGGTGCGGATCAGGTTCATCAACGCGGGCAGCGACACCGCGTTCCGGGTCGCCCTCGGCGGGCATCGCTTCACGATCACGCACAGCGACGGCTTCCCGGTCGCCCCGGTCGACGCCGACGCGATCCTGATCGGCATGGGCGAACGCTACGACGCCGTGGTCACCCTCGGCGACGGGGTGTTCCCGCTCGTCGCCGCCGCCGAGGGCAAGGGCGACGCCGGGTTCGCGATCGTGCGGACCGGATCGGGCGACGCGCCGCGCGGCCGGCGCACCATCCCGGAACTGGACCGGAACGTCCTGACCGCCCGCCGGCTCACCGCCGACCCGAGCGTCGTACTGCCCACTCGCACCGTGGACCGTGAACTCACGGCGACACTGTCCGGGTCGATGATGGCCTACGACTGGGCGATCAACGGTCGCCGGTTCGACCCCGCGAACCCGCTGGCCGGGGCCCTCGAAGTGAACCAGGGCGAACGGGTGCGACTGCTCATCCAGAACACCACCCGGATGTGGCACCCGTTCCACCTGCACGGCCACACCTACCAGCAAGCCGGGTCGGGGCCGCGCAAAGACACCTCGATCGTCCTCCCCGGCACATCGCTGACCGTGGAGTTCGACGCCGACAACCCGGGACTGTGGGCGGCGCACTGCCACAACATCTACCACGCCGAAGCCGGGATGATGACCATCCTCGGCTACCGGGCCACCTGACAACCCAGCAGGAAGAAGCACACCATGAACACACGAACCATCGTCCTGGAAGTGTCCGGCGTCCAATGGGCGTCATCGAAGTCGGTCGTGGAAGCGACCCTCCTCCGGCAACCCGGCGTCACCGCCGTTGAGGCGAACCCGGTCGCCCAGACCGCGAACGTCTCCTACGACCCGGAGGTCACCTCCCAGGCGCACCTGCGCCAGTGGATCATCGACTGCGGCTACCACTGCGCGGGACAGTCCGTCCCCCACCACATCTGCGACCCCGCCCACGACCCCCACGCGATGTCGCACGCCACCCACGAGCAGCACGCGGCGCACGACGCCCACCCGCACACCCCCGAACCGCCGACCCACGATCATCACGACCACGCTCCGATGCCCGGACACGAAGGGATGTCAGCGCACGAAGGGATGCCAGAGCACGAGGCGATGCCCGGGCACGAGACGATGCCCGCACACGCCGAACACGCGGGTCATGACAACCACCCCGGGCACGACGCCACACCCGCCCGCAGCGCGCAGGACGTCATGGGTCACGGCGGTGGGCATGCGGGCATGTCGATGGCATCGATGATCCGCGACATGCGCAACCGATTCCTGGTCGCGTTGATCCTGTCGATCCCGATCACCCTGTTCTCGCCGATCGGCCGAGAGGTGTTCGGGTTCACCGTGCCCGCCCCGTTCGGACTGCGCGACGACGTGTTCGCGCTGATCCTGTCGCTGCCAGTGATCTTCTACGCCGCCTGGATCTTCTTCGACGGCGCCTTCCGCGCCATCCGCGCCCGCACCCTCGACATGATGGTGCTCGTCGCGGTCGGCGTCGGCGCCGGCTGGGTCTACAGCCTGATCGTCACGCTCACCGGCGGCGGCGAGGTGTTCTACGAAGCCGCGACCGTGCTCGCCACGTTCGTGCTGCTCGGCCACTGGGTGGAGATGCGCGCCCGCGGCGGCGCGAACGACGCGATCCGCCGCCTGCTGGAACTCGCACCCGCCCGCGCCGTCGTCATCCGCGACGGGCAGGAACTCGAAGTGCCCACCTCCGAGGTCATCCCCGGGGACCTCATGCTCGTGCGCCCCGGCGCGAAGGTCCCCACCGACGGGGAGGTCGAGGACGGAGAATCCGAGATCGACGAATCCATGGTCACCGGCGAGAGCATGCCGGTGGAGAAGGTCCCCGGCTCTTCCGTGATCGGTGCGACCGTGAACACCACCGGCACCCTCCGCGTGCGCGCGACGAAGGTCGGCGCCGACACCGCGCTCGCGCAGATCGTGAAGCTCGTGCAGGAGGCGCAGAACTCCAAAGCCCCCGGGCAGCGCCTCGCCGACCGCGCCGCATTCTGGCTCGTCCTGGTCGCCTTGGTCGGCGGCAGCCTGACCTTCCTGGTCTGGTGGCTGACCGGCGCACCCCTGCCCACCGCCATCCTGTTCGCCATCACCGTCGTCGTCATCACCTGCCCCGACGCGCTCGGCCTGGCCACCCCGACCGCGATCATGGTCGGCACCGGCCTCGGCGCGAAACGAGGCGTGCTGTTCAAGAACGCCGCCGGAATCGAGACCGCCGCCCACATCGACACCGTCGTGCTGGACAAGACCGGCACCCTCACCAAGGGCGAACCCGAGGTCACTGACTACCTGCCCGTCGGAGTCGACGACCTGGAACTGCTGTCCCTCGCGGCTGCCGTCGAACGCGAGTCGGAGCATCCGCTCGCCCAGGCGATCGTCGCCTACGCCGACGCCCGGAAGATCCCCCGCCGCACCGCGTCCGCGTTCCGCAACGTCGCCGGCAAAGGCGCGATCGCCACCGTCGACGGCCGGCAGGTGGTGCTCGGCAACCTCCGCCTGATGACCCAGGAGGGCATCGACATCACCTCCGTCGAAGCCGCCCAGAGGTCGCTCGCCGAGAGCGGCCGCACCGCGATCATGTTCGCGGTCGACGGGAAGGTCGCCGGAGTCATCGGACTCGCCGACGCACCCCGCGACACCGCGAAGGCGGCGATCGACGCCCTCCACGAGACCGGCATCGAAGTCGTCATGCTCACCGGCGACAACGAACCCACCGCGCGGCGCATCGCCTCGCTGCTCGGGATCGACACCGTGATCGCCGAAGTACTGCCCGAGGACAAATCCGCGAAGATCGCCGAACTGCAACAGACCGGCAAGAAGGTCGCGATGGTCGGCGACGGCGTCAACGACGCACCAGCCCTCGCCCAAGCCGACCTCGGCATCGCGATCGGCGCCGGCACCGACGTCGCTATCGAGACGGCTGACGTCGTGCTGATGCGCTCCGACCCGCTCGACGTGCCGATCGCCCTGCGGATCGGCAAAGGCACGCTGCGGAAGATGCGGCAGAACCTCGGCTGGGCCATCGGCTACAACGCCATCGCGCTGCCCATCGCCGCCGGAGTGTTCGTCCCCGCCTTCGGGATCATGCTCACCCCCGAGATCGCCGCGATCAGCATGTCCGGCTCGTCCGTCATCGTGGCCGTCAACGCCCTCCTGCTCAAGAGGCTGCGACTTCCCGCCCCGGCCGAGCCCGCCCCCGAGCGCAGCCCCGAACTCGCACCCGCCTCATGACGCCCTCAGGCGCCGCCCTCGACGAAGGACACGAACCGATGAATGCTCCCGCCACGTCGACCGCCCTCGTGTTGGATGCCGACCAACTAGATCGCATCAACGCGTGGTGGCGGGCGGCGAACTACCTCTCCGTCGGGCAGATCTACCTGCTGGATAACCCGCTGCTGCGCGAACCTCTGCTGCCGGAGCACATCAAGCCGCGGCTGCTCGGCCACTGGGGCACGACCCCCGGGTTGAACTTCATCTACGCCCACCTGAACCGGGCCATCATGCAACGCGATCTGAACACCATCTACGTCATGGGCCCGGGGCACGGCGGGCCCGGCCCGGTCGCGGCGTCGTGGTTGGAGGGCAGCTACACCGAGACCTACCCCGACATCACGCAGGACGCCGCTGGGATGCGCCGCCTGTTCCGGCAGTTCTCCTTCCCCGGCGGCATCCCCAGCCACGTCGCCCCCGAAACACCCGGCTCCATCCACGAGGGCGGCGAACTCGGCTACGCCCTCTCGCACGCCTACGGGGCAGCGTTCGACAACCCCGACCTGATCGTCGCCGCAGTGGTCGGCGACGGGGAGGCGGAGACCGGTCCGCTGGCGGCCAGTTGGCAGTCCAACAAGTTCGTCGACCCCGCCCGGGACGGGACGGTGCTGCCGATCCTGCACCTGAACGGGTACAAGATCGCCAACCCCACCGTGCTCGCGCGGATCAGCCCCGACGAGCTCGATCACCTGCTGCGCGGCTACGGGCACACCCCGCACTACGTCGAAGGCGACGACCCGACGCAGATGCACCAGGACTTCGCCCGCACCCTGGACGCCTGCCTGGACGAGATCCGCGACATCAAGAACCGCGCCCGGGACGGGGACACGCGCCGGCCGCTGTGGCCGATGATCGTGCTGCGCTCCCCGAAGGGCTGGACCGGCCCGAAAGAGGTCGACGGCAAGAAGGTCGAGGGCAACTGGCGCTCCCACCAGGTGCCGTTCACCCAGGCGCGAGAGAACCCCGAGCACCGGGCCGTTCTGGAGGCCTGGATGCGCAGCTACCGTCCCGAGGAGCTCTTCGACGACGCCGGCGCCCCGATCGAGGCAATCGCCACCCTGCATCCGGACCGGGGCCGCCGGATGAGCGCCAACCCGCACAGCAACGGCGGCGGGCTGCTGCGCGATCTGCGGATGCCCGACTTCCGCGACCACGCCGTGCCGGTGCCCACCCCCGGGGCGGTGACCGGCGAGTCCACCCGGGTGCTCGGCGGGCTGCTGCGCGACGTGATGCTCGCCAACATGGACAACTTCCGGGTCTTCGCCCCCGACGAGAACAACTCCAACCGGCTCGACGCCGTCCTCGAGGCCACCAACCGCGCCTGGAACGCCGCCACCGTCCCCGACGACGATCACCTCGCCGTCGACGGCCGGGTGATGGAGATCCTCTCCGAGCACACCCTGCAGGGCTGGCTCGAGGGCTACCTGCTCACCGGCAGGCACGGGTTCTTCTCCTGCTATGAGGGGTTCATCCACATCGTCGACTCGATGTTCAACCAGCACGCCAAGTGGCTCACCACCACCAACGACATCCCGTGGCGTCGTCCAGTGGCGTCCCTGAACTACCTGCTCACCTCCCACGTGTGGCGCCAGGACAACAACGGCTTCTCCCACCAGGACCCCGGCTTCATCGACCACGTCGTGAACAAGAAGCCCGACGTCATCCGCGTATACCTGCCGCCGGACGCGAACACGCTCCTGTCGGTGGCCGACCACTGCCTGCGCAGCCGCCAGTACGTGAACGTCATCGTCGCCGGCAAGCAACCCCAACCGCAGTTCCTGACCATGGAGCAGGCGATCGAGCACTGCACCAAGGGCATCGGGATCTGGGACTGGGCCAGCAGCGACGAAGGTCAGGAACCCGACATCGTGATGGCCTGCGCCGGTGACGTGCCGACGATGGAGACCCTCGCCGCCGTCATGATCCTGAAATCCCACTTCCCCGACCTGCGCATCCGAGTGGTCAACGTCGTCGACCTGATGCGACTCAAGGACCAGCGGGCACACCCACACGGCCTCTCCGACGAGGACTTCGACGCCATCTTCACGACCCACGCGCCCGTCGTGTTCGCCTACCACGGCTACCCGACCCTGATCCACCGGCTCACCTACCGCCGGACGAATCACGCCAACCTGCACGTCCACGGCTATCAGGAGGAGGGCACGACTACCACCCCGTTCGACATGTGCGTGCTCAACGAACTCGACCGCTACCACCTGGCCATCGACGTCATCGACCGGGTGCCCCGACTGCGCGACGTGTCCGCCCACGTCCGGGAAGAGCTGCGCAACGCTCTGATCGACCACCGCGTCTACATCCGCGAGCACGGCGAAGACCAACCCGAGATCCGGGACTGGGCCTGGGCCGCCCCACCGGCGAGCGCCGCCCCCAACAAGAAAGGTGCACCCGCATGAACAAGGTCAAGGTCGGCGTCAACGGGTACGGAGTGATCGGCAAACGCGTCGCCGACGCCGTCGCCCTCCAGCCGGACATGGAGCTGGTCGGGATCGCCGACATCGCCACCGACTGGCGCATCAAGGCCGTGCAGGGCCGGATACCCATATTCGCCGCCACCGATGCTGCACGCGCCGCGATGGTGGCAGAAGGGGTGACCCCGACCGGTGGCCTCGACGAGCTGCTGGCAGCCTGCGACGTCATCATCGACACCACCCCCAAGCACGTCGCCGCCGGCAACCTGCCCCGGTACACGACAGCGGGTGTGAAAGCGATCTTCCAGGGCGGCGAATCGCACAGCACCACCGGGCACTCCTTCGTCGCCCAGGCCAACTACGCCAGCGCCCTCGGCCGCGACACCACACGGGTGGTGTCCTGCAACACCACCAGCATCGTCCGGGTGCTGGGCGCCCTCGACACGGCCGGGCTGCTCCTCCGGGCCCGCGGCGTGCTCATCCGCCGTGCCACCGACCCGTGGGAATCCCACCTCGGCGGGATCATGAACACGATGGTCCCGGAGGCGAAGATCCCCTCCCACCAGGGCCCCGACGCTCAAACGGTGCTCCCCGATCTGGACCTGGTCACCATCGCGGCGAAGGGCGCACACACTCAGACCCACAACCACTACTGGACGCTGCAGCTGACCCGCGAGGCGACCCGGGAGGAAGTGTTGGACGCGCTTCGCGTCGCACCTCGCATCGCCTTCATCCGGATGTCCGACGGGCTCGTCGCCCTCAACTCCACGATCGAGCTGATGCGCGACCTCGGGCGACCCCGCGGCGATATGTGGGAGGTGGCCGTGTGGGAGGACCTCGTCACCGTGCAAGGCGACGAAGCGTTCCTCACCTACCAGGTGTACAACGAGGCCATCGTCGTCCCGGAAACCATCGACGCGATCCGCGCCCTCACCCAGACCGCACCCGACGCCGCCACCTCGATGAAGATCACCGACGACACCCTGGGAATGCGCGACGACTTCCTTTCCCCGCTTCCCCACCCCTGATGGACAACACCAGGCCCGCTCCCCGGCCTTGGCGGATGATCGCGATCACCTTCGCCTGGGGGTCGTGCTACCTCGCCATCAGCATCGCCCTGCGCGATGCGCCGCCGCTGTGGACCGCCGCGCTGCGCGTGCTCGTGGCCGCGGTCGTGCTGCTGATCCTCGCCGGGGTGCGGCGCTCCCCGCGTCCCCGGGGACGCCGAACCTGGCTGCTGGTCATCGCAATGGGCCTCGTGAACGTCGCGCTGGCGTACTGGGCAATGTTCGGGGGCCTCATCGGCATGTCCACGGGAGGAGCCACCGTCCTCGCCAACGCCCAACCCCTCCTCATCCTCCTGCCCGCCTGGTGGCTGTTCGGCGAGAGGCCCAAGGCGCTCACGGTCGGCGCGTTGCTGCTCGGCATCGTCGGACTCGTTCTCGTGGCACTGCCCTCCGGGTTCGGTACCGGGGCGGTGCTATCGCTTGTCGCGGCCGCCGCCGCGACCGGCGGTACGTTGCTGGCCAGAGTCATCGATGTCCCGCCGCTGACCTTGGCGGCCTGGCAATTCCTCATCGGCGGCGTGGCCCTCGCGGTCGCCGCGTTCCTCATCGAGGGACCGCCGATCATCCACTGGAATGCCGGACTGGTGCTGGCACTTCTCTACATGGCCGTGATCGGCACAGCCTTCTCCAACGTCGCCTGGATCACCGAAAGCAAACGCGCACGCCTGGATCAGCTCACGGCCTGGATACTGCTGGTCCCGGTATTCGGAATCGCGCTGTCCGTCTTCGTTCTCGGCGAGCACCAGACGGTGCTGGGGTGGATCGGCGTCGCCGCAGTCCTCGCGGCCCTGATCCTCGAGGTCGTCGCCAATCAACGCCCGCGACGGGTCATGACCATCTCCGCACTGCATTCCACGCGTGAGTGACCGCACCCTCGGTGCCGTCCGCCCCGGCTCAGACCAATACCCGCTCCGGCACAGACGCCGGGGTACCACGCAATTCAGGGCCAAGCACTCAGCTGGCCTACACAAATAAGGAGAAATGTCATGAAAGCCGCCCGCTACTACGCCCGCAACGACATCCGCATCGAGGACATCCCCGCCCCGCAGCTGCTCCCCGGCACCGTCGCCATCGACGTCGCCTGGTGCGGCATCTGCGGTACGGACCTGCACGAATTCCTCGACGGCCCGATCTTCATCCCCGCCGCCGGGCACCCGCACCCGATCTCGGGAGAATCAGCCCCGGTGACGATGGGGCACGAGTTCTCCGGAACGATCACAGCACTCGGCGAGGGAGTCACCGACCTGAGTGTTGGCGAGAATGTCGTCGTCGAGCCCTACATCATCGGCGCGGATGTGGACGTCAGCGCAGGTCACGAATACCAGTTGTCACCGAACATGAACTTCATCGGCCTCGCCGGACGTGGCGGCGGACTCAGCGAGAAGATCGTCGTCGAACGGCGCTGGGTGCACCCCATCGGAGACATTCCCCTCGACGCCGCCGCACTGATCGAACCCCTCGCCGTCGGCCACCATGCCTTCGTGCGCAGTGGCGCGAAGAGCGGGGATGTCGCACTGATCGGCGGCGCGGGACCGATCGGGTTGCTCCTCGCCGCGGTACTCAAGGCCCAGGGACTCACGGTCATCGTGTCCGAACTCAGCCAGGCCCGCAAAGATATGGCCACCAGCACGGGCGTCGCCGATCATGTCCTCGACCCCAGCCAAACGGATGTTGCCGAAGCGGTCCGCGCCCTGACCGGCGGCCGCGGGGCAGACGTCGGCTTCGAGTGCTCCAGCGTCAACGCGGTCCTCGATACCCTCCTCGACGCCGTTCGCCCCGCAGGTGTGATCGTGAACGTGTCGATCTGGGGTCACCCGGCGACCGTGGACATGCAGAAACTTGTGCTCAAGGAGATCGACCTGCGCGGCACGATCGCATACGCCAACGACCACCCCGCGACCATCGAACTGGTCCGCCAAGGGAAGGTGAAGCTCGAGCCGTTCATCACTGCACGAATCGGCCTCGACGACCTCCTCGAAAAAGGATTCGACGCCCTCATCAACCACAACGACACCCAAGTCAAAATCCTGGTCCACCCTTGACCGGCCGCTCGCGCCGAGTCGTCCGAGAGGGAAACCGCAGGATGCAAGCTCAAGAAATTGTCGCGAAGAATCGGCTGGCCGGGGCTCTGACGAGTGCGCTTGGTGTGCTTGCGACGGGAGTCGGCGTGTACTTCACTATCCTTCGTCCGCCGCTTCTGCCAGAAGACGTCCGGCACACCGGCGTCGATCCAACAGCGTTGCCACCCGCGTTCCTGGACTGGCTCGGGATCGTCTTCGCCACCTGGGGCGGCTTCATTGCCGGCTTCGGCATCGTCCTAGTAGGGATCGGAGCGTTCATGCTCTCCACCCGCACGGTATGGGTCTACCTAGGAACCGCGGTCGGCGTTCTCGTCGCCTTCGGCCGTTTCGTCGTCAGCAACATCATCCTCAACTCCGATTTTCTCTGGTTCATCGCGACGATGTTCGTGCTGGCGGTGGTAGTCGCTGTCGTCCTGCTCGTAACAACCGTTCATCGTCTGCGATCCCAACCGGACACGCAGACCCCTACCGAGAGATGACGGGCGCACCGTAAACCGAAAATCGCATTCCCGGGGAGGGACCACCCGGGCGCCGCGGATTACCCCCATCCTGCGACCCAGGCCTCGAGCGTCGGCGCGACGTTCAGTCCGTCGGCCGCCCGGCCTTGGAGTATCCCGACCCGCATCCGGCCCTCGACCACCTGCAGGCTTCGCTGCCTCCCGCCGAGGAGATCGCGAGAGATCAGAAGAGGCGGAACGAGCCAAGTCCCCCGGTACTCCCAAGCGTCACGGACCTCCTGGGGGCGCAGTCCGAGGTAATGCCTATGAAGCTTCGCCACCGAGGCGAGAAACTCGGCATCATTCTTCCCTGTCGGAATGTCGACGAGCTCGCGCGCGGGCACCGGCGCTCTCGTCCACTCGATCGCGGCCAGGTCAAGGTGTCCGTAGTCCTTGACGAACGATACGTTTCCTGCGTGATCGAAGAGCCATTGCTCCACGACGTCGGCCGGCCATCGCAGGCCAGCGATCTGGGGAAGTGCGAGGTAGTCGCTGAGATCGCCCGCCCGGTCGATCATGTTCCGATCGGGATCAGCGATCGGAAGGTCTCCGAATCGGGTTGCCATCTGCTCGCAGCCTCTCTTCAGTTCGAGGATTGCCGGTAGGCGTTCCACGCGATGTGAGCGGCATGGAGGAGGTGGGCCGCGCGCGCCGCGAACGCCCCGACGCTCTCTGCGTCCGGGTAGAGGCTGGCCTGCCCGGAATCTCCGGGCTGAGCCAGTTGCCGAACCGCCGAGAGCGATCCGTGGGCACTCGTGCTGGCAATCCACCACAACAACGAGTAGTCCAGGTCGCCTGTGTCCGGAATAGAGGACTCGGCCGCGACAAGCACCTTCGCCATTTCGACCCTGCGTGGGGTGTAGAAGGCGTCCTCGCGGCCAGGGTACGACGCCCGAAAGGCAGTCGTCACCCTCTCAAGCTCGCGCGCCGCGCCCGCGCGCGCGCTCGATCTCTTCTTTCGACCTTCCGCGTTTCCGCGTGATCCACGGCGAACTTCTCCCGCTTGATGGCCCAGGTGAGGTCGTCGATGACGACTCGGAACGCTCGATGCATCCGGTCCTCGCGGTCGGTCCCTTGCAGCACCCACCAGGCGAGCGCGGCGTTCTCCACGACGACGCGAAGGAGCGAGTAGTCGGCGATCATGTGACCTCGCCTTCTCGCCACAGCACCGCGGCGGCTCGCGCGCCGTCGTAGGCGGACATGAGTTTGCCAGTCACGATCCAGGGTGGCGTCTCCGGCCTCACGGCTGCGTGGACGTGGTCGTGTTGCGCGCTGCTGTCACGCTGCACCACCGATCGCGCTCAGTGAAGAGCCGCCCCGCTCGAAGCCAAAGCGTCGAGATGGCGGCGAGCGGAGTTCCATCCAGGTGCACGCCAAGATCCTTAGATCCGATTGAGCGGCGGCAGCCAGGCTCCGCGCAGTCGGTCCTCAAACCCGCCCGCAGCCGCGATCGTCTCGCACTCCAACCAGGACAGCTCACACTCGCGGAGCCAGGCTGAGATCGCCTCGGCCTGCGCAGGAGTCACTGGCTGCGGGTTGGGCTTCGCAGTGACCGCGGGCGGGATGCCGAACAGCAGCTCGCAGACGTTCCGCCGCAGCGAAGACCCTGAGAGTGTCAACCCGCGACCCAAGTGGCTCCCCAAGAGCCGCGATCGCGGGCTCGTCGCCTTGCCGACGTACTGCACGAGCCCAGCACGCCGCCAGAGGTACACCCCCGGCCCCTGCGGAACGTCGCGGCGAGCGAATTCGCTCACAGGTCGTGGAGTCCTTTCTAGGAGAGCGCGCCACTCGGCGGTCGCGGGCGGATCGACGTGAGTCACGCCCTGATCTTTGCAGGCTTCCCGACGTTCGAGCGTCCGGCTCGGCCCCCAAGGCGGTCGTTCGAGCATGTGGCCGGCGGCAGAGAACGACGTCCGGCTCAGACGAGAAATATTGCAGTGCCGCAGCATCACTCCGAGAAGGAGTGAACCATAATGGGAACGTGCCGGACAGCTCTCAAGCAACACCGCCGGACGCGGGCGATGTGTTTGTCGTCTTCGACGGACGCGAGCGTCAGCAGGTGATTCGGGCGCTACTGACCCGGCAGACCGCCACCCTCGCTGACCTTGCCGCCCTCGTGGGCGGGAGCCCAGCAATGGTTGCCAGGCACGTAGCGATCCTCGAGGACTTGGGAGTCGTGACGCTCGACGTTCCTAGGGGCGCGCGCCGAGGGCGCACCGTGAATGCCACCATCAATCGAACCGCGTATGGCTCAGCACTCGGGGAGTGGCTACGTCAGATGGGCGCGACCTCTTAGGTCTCGTCCTTGTCCCGGAAGTCCTTCGACAGCTCGGCATCAATGATCTTCGAGAGCGCCTCGATGCTCTTCGGGGAGAGCGGCCCAAGTGACCGCGCCGCCGCCTTGATGATCTTCTTCCGACGGAAGGTCGCGATCAGCTCACGGTTGGCGAGGATCCGCGCCGGCAGTTCTGGATCTTCCCAATCCAAGAGATACGAAGCGTCGACCTCAAATATCCGCGCTAGCTCCGTGAGCAACGGCATGTCCGTCGTCAGTGCGCCCTCGCCACTGAGCATGTACGCCCAGCGCCCTTCCGAGAGGTTCACGCCGTTCTCCAGCAGGCGGTCCCTCAGCTCTGCGAAGGGGAGCGGCTTGCCATCGTTCTCGCTGGCATGAACGTCTTGGAGGAGATTCAGCCGCCGTGCGAGTTCTAGAGCCCGCGCACGAACGGCTTCTCCAGCACTCTCGCTCACGGACGCTCTTCCTCTCCCGCAGCAGCGCGATCGCGCGCCACGGCATCCGTGACCCAGTTGGTGATGGTCTCTTCGAACCTTTGTGGTTCTCGATTCCACTCCATCGCGTGTGGAGCGTCCTCGAACACTACTAGTTCGGCATGATCGTCATTCCGATCGACGAAGGCCACGCTGGCAGCGAATGGCGCAGTCGGATCCCCCGGATTGTGGATCACGAGGGTAGGAACGGTCACCCTAGCCGCGGTGCTCTCCAGACCGGAGAGCCGCACTGGCGCGGCCAGTCCCGCGAGGCGGCACAACCCCGGAGTGCGCAGGATCATCTCGACGAGCGTTCCAACGATTGCCGGCAGTCGTGCTGCGCGAACGGCGTGAGCGAGGACGGTCCTCCAGCTAGTAACCGGGGCAACCATCACCACCCCGACTACTCGGTTCGCGTGGCGGGAGTTCTGCAGGAGCAAGCTGCTGATCATCGCTCCCATCGACCAGCCGACGAGCACGATCGAGCGCGCACCGGAGGCCACGGCGAACTCCAGCGCCGCGTCGACGTCGCGCCACTCTTCCTGGCCGAGCGATGAACCGCCACCGATGGTTGGCGGTCCCTCCGAGTCACCGCGCCAGGAAGGGACGAGAGACGTCACGCCCGTGGGCAGCAGCGCGCTCACGGATGGCAACACCACCGATCGCGTTGTGCGGATTCCGTGGAGATGGATAGCCCACACGGCGTCATCGCCGCTCCCGGGTATCAGCCATGCAGGCGCGGGACCACCTGCCGTCACGATGGCGACGTCGGTAAACGGCACGCCGAGTTCCGCCGGGCTGGGATAGACATCCCTGACCCAACGGCCCTCGCCTTGAGCAGGCAGCGGTGCTCCCCTCACCCGGCCCAGCGCACGCTTCACGGAGGTACCCTGCTCGTCCAATACGACTCCGATGCGAGCGTGGCCACCGTCGGGCATGAGCAGACCGTAGGAGCCTGCGGCGCGCGTCAGGTCCGACGCACCGAACTCGATCTCGTCGCCGATTCGGTTGTACTTGATAGGTGCCGCGGGCCGGCCCACCACGAGCGATCGCGCAGCCGCGAACGCGACCACCACGACGGCGAGTACGGCGAGCACCAGCACGCCAGCGACGACCCAGATGATGATGTTCACTGCGGTCGCGCCATTGATAGATGTGCGGCCGTCATGCGGCGCTCCACCGTCGTCAGCAACCGGGTATCGCGCGGTGTCAAGCTCACTCCTCCGAGGCTTTCAAGGTCTCGCAACTGAATCGCGGCGCGATACGCCGCAAGGATCGGGTTCGCTGGTCGAGGCAAGTCGGCGGCAGCCACTTGCATTGCGCGCTGGTCTTTGTAGCCCGCCAGCGCGCGGGTAAGTCTGTAGCTGGCGAGCTTCCAGCTTGCGACACGGTGGAAGTCCCGAACGGTGATGGTGACGAAGCCAAGCGCGATCACCAGGATGCCCGGATAGAACAGGACGTTGAACAGTGTCCACGGGATCCCGCCGACCCGCGGTGCCTGCGCGCCGGCCAGTATCAGGCCGCAATGGGCTACGAGCGCCACTCCCCCTGCCACCGTCGCCAGGCCGCCCGCGATGAAGGCGGCGTAGATGCCCTTCCACCTCGGCAGCAGCATCACGACCATCGTCAGAGCGATCCAGACGATCTCGCCGACGTAGACCACAGCCCACACGAAGCCCTGCACGTAGATCATGTGGTCGTCAACGAAGAAGATGTTGGACGATCCGCGGTCGGGGATCTGAAAGAAGATCAACGCCTGAGCCGCCAGCATGAGAACGAGAACCACTGGCCCGCCGCGGGACGTCTTCCTGCCACTCTGCAGCGCCACCGCGTCGCGCAGAAACCAGAAGGACGCCACCGGGAGCGCCGTTCGGAGGAGGTGCAGGATGTTCGTGCCGCCGAGCCAGGAGTCAGCAACCGGGATCGGGATGACTACACCAATGGCAAGGAGTCCCAAGAGGCCGAGCACAGTCGCGAACCATGCAGGCCGAGCGGCGGGCCGTCTGAACGCCACCGGGGCTCGCAACAGCACGAGCACGGCAAGCGCGCCGAACATGATGAGGTTGATCACAAGCCGAACACGCTCTCGCCCCGACCCTGCGACCCGAACAATCTCTCTGCGAGTGCATACCCAATCGCTTCGGCAGCGAGCTCGGTAGTGCTCACCTCGAGCCCGCGCGCGGCCGCCCGCGTGATCGCTCCGCTCACCCCGCTGTCTCCGACCAAGTCCCGAGGCAGCTCGTCCAGGATTCTGCAGTCGTCGTCCTCAAGAAGGATGTGCCCAAATTCATGCAGGATCGAGTGCTGCTGGTAGATGGGTGAGTCGGACTGCCGGTAGAAGATGTAGCCGCATTCCTCGACCTCCAAAAAGAGGCCGGTGACACTGGCCCACTCCTCCCCGGACAGCGCAGCAACATGGAGAGGCTTTCCGAAGCGCGCAGCCACTCGCGCCTGGACCTCATCCCACGTCGGATGCGGAGTCAACTCAAGCTCATCTACGACGCTACGCACCGTCGCGGCGAGACCCTGATGCGCGTGCCCCGAGGACTGCGCGCCTATCGCTTCTGACTTCTGCATTGACTCCTCCTACCCCCTGGTGGCAAGATTGCGGAACCGCAATATAAACTCGATAGATCCTCTTATAGTGAGAGTGCCGCATCGCCGTTTCGCCAAGAGTAGACCGTGAACGGTCTTTCGGCACAGGTTTCAAGCCAGGCTCAGTCGAGATCAGGTGAACGAAGTCATGGGAACAAGTCACTCAGGGCCACAGGCGGGGATCGTTCGTGACACCGTCAGCGTGGTCATCCTCGCGATCGCGACGTTCACGTCGCTCGCTGTGTGGGTCGAGCCGACGCCGACGTGGCGGCTGGTGCCGACGCCGGGCAGCGACAGAGAAATCACGGAGGAGGACAAGCACGCCGAGAAACCGCACGACCTTGGCGAGGTCGCTCCCGCGCCGGAGGCGCGGGAAACGAGCCAGGCCAGCGCGGTTGACGCGGCGTCAGCCGCACACCCGCTCGACCGCTCCCACCTCTGGGACGCCCTGGTGCACCTGATCGACAAGAGCCTGACCGGCTTCCTGATCGGGCGGGAGGTGTATCGAGATGACGATCCCCGAAGCGTCGCGGCGTGAGAACGAGCCATTGGACGCCGCCGCCCTACTCGCCTCTGTCACTGGGCTCGTGCCGGGCGCCGCAGCGCGCCGCTACGCCGAGGCGGGCATCCCGGTATTCCCCTGCATCGCTGGCGGTAAGCGACCGCTGACCAGGCGCGGATTCCATGAGGCGAGCACTGAACCGCAACAGGTCGCCCGCTGGTGGTCTCGGTGGCCGAGCGCCAACCTCGGTATGCCGACAGGGCATGCCTCGGGGCTGGAAGTCGTGGATGTCGACGTGCACGGCGCAATCCGCGGCTTCGCAGCATTCGAACGGGCCCGACGCGAAGGACTGACGGATCGCTGGGCCGCGTTCGTCCGCACGCCGTCAGGCGGTGTTCACGCCTACTACCCGGCTGACCCCGAGCTGGCGCAGCCGTCCTGGCAGGTGGCACGCGCGGGCATCGACTTCCGAGGGGCCGGCGGCTATGTCGTCGTCCCACCCTCGCTCATTCCTGTCGAGGCGAGGTCGTCCGCGTATGCGCTCATCGGCTCCGGACGCCGCGATGCGGTTCCCGTCGATGCCAGCGAGCTTCGACGGTTCCTCGATCCGCGACCTGTCCGCCCGATGCCGATCATCCCTGTCGAGCGGGCGGAAGGCATCGACGTGGAACGGATCGCGCGGTGGGTCGGGATGCGCGGCGAGGGCGAGCGCAACCGTGGATTGTTCTGGGCCTCGTGTCGGCTCATCGAGGCGGGATTCCCACCAGACCACGTTCGTGCTGCCTTGGCACCGGCCGCAGAGCATGCAGGCTTGCCCGCCCCAGAGATCGAGACGACGATTCGCTCGGCGCACCGCATAGCGACCGGCGCACCTTCCGCACCTGCGGCCAGTCCTCTGTCCGATCTCGCAGCTCGGCCTCCTTCATCGGGTCAGGTGATCTCGTGATCCCCAGCGAGGTGCAGTCGCCGCGCGGGCGTCTCGCCGTCTGGACGGCAGTGACTGGGACCGTTTTCATCGCCGCAGCCGCCTTCTGGCTGCCTTTCACAGCGCTCGCAGACCTAGCACGGCGCTCCGGCATCGACGAGAGTCAGGCGTGGGCGTGGCCGCTGATCGTGGACGGCATCATCGTCGTCGCAACGGTGTCCGTTGTCGCCCTCGCGGGGCAGCGCGCCGCCTGGTACCCGTGGCTGCTGCTTGCTGCCGCAGCGGCGGTCTCGGTCGCCGCGAACGCGATCCATGCTGTCGTCGCTGCCGACGCGGACGTCCCTTCCGTGCTCGCTGGATCAGTCGCCGCGGTGCCGCCGCTCGTGCTGCTGGCAGTGACGCACTTGACCGTCGTGCTCACCCGTCGGTTCCGCTCTGAACCTTCGGTGCAGACCGCGGGAGCGGTGTCGAGCGCGGTCGGATACCTCGCTGCGGAGGCACCTGCACACCTTGCTCCTAGAGAACTCGCGCTGCAGATGAAGGAGGACGGCATGACGAACAAGGCCATCGCTCGTGCGACCGGAGTGCATCCATCCACGGTCGGTCGTTGGCTGGCGACGCCCGCGCTCGTCGCCACGTCGGAGGGGGGTGCGCTGTGAACGACGAGACACCGGAAGCGGAGCGCGAGCGCGCGGTTGCGACGGCTCGACGTGTCGCCGAGCAACGCCGCGGCGAGGCAACAGAAGTGTCGGAGCTGGCGCGCCACGGCGACCCGTACCGGCCCACAACCGCTTCCTCCACGGGCACTTCGCTGACAGATCGGCTGCGAGCCGAGCACAACCGTAGCCAGGTGGTGTGGGTACGGCCGACCGACCTGCTGCCTTCCGCCTCGGGTCGCATGATCGGTCGCGGTATCGACCTCCGCACCGATCTGGCGCGGCGCATCGAAGAACGTCGGCAGGCGTCCGCCCAGGCAACGCCAGTGACCCGACCCGGCGTTCGAGCACGCGCCAGGGGCCTCGCTCCGCTGACCGCTTTCGGACAGTCATCCACGGACGAGCGCTCCGTCAGCCGCGACCCGCTGCGACGTCTCTGAGCACATCATGTCTGCACTGACCGCCCCCTCGTCGTTCCGCACCCCCGAAGGACTGCGCGCGCTCCTGAAGCGGCTGCACGACGAGGGCGAGAGTGCATGGCGGCGCAACGCGGATGTCGCGGCACTCATGGAGTACACAGCGGGGCGGTACGCGGGCCTTGCACGCAAGCATGGCCTTGATCCCTGGGAGGCGGCGAGCGCCGCGTTCGACGCAATGCGCACGCCGGCCGTGCGCAACGCCGAAGATCCCTGGGCTGTCGTCACTCGCGCCGTACAGGTCACGCTGATCGCCGAGGAACGAGGCAACGGACTGCTGTGCTCGACGCATCAGGCCCGGAGGCCGCAGTACAGCGGCTTCCACGACCCCGAGCGGTTCAGCGACCGGGAGAACCCGCTCACCGACTACCACGAGGCGCTGCAAGTCGCGCCCGCAGGTGAAGGCGGAAGCGAGCCGCACGAGGAGGCGACGGGCGTCGTCCGCGCCGTCGAGGACGCGATCAAGCTGCTCACGCTGCTCGATTGGCCGGAGCAGACCGCTCGTGCAGCGGTGGAGCACATCTGCACCCGGCTTGGCGCATCGCCCTCGCGCGCGAGCGCCGCGGAGTCGTTGCGGCGAGACCGGCACGCTCGGGCCGTACTCGATCTGTCGTCGACGAGTTGGAGTGCGCTGCTTCGGGCAATCCTGGGCAACACCGATCCCGATCAGGCGCACACCGCCGTCGGCCGCGGAGTACTGTTCCGCCTTCTCGTCGGCGAGCCTCTCCGTGCGCTGCTCACCGACGACGACCTCGTGCTGCTCCTGGGCCTGAACGCGCCTCTGCCGGCGGGAGTGAGCTGAGGCATGGGCGCGAGCACGGGGCACATCGAGCTGGAGCGCACCATCGACTCCATCGTTGTCGGCAGTCGTCATCGGGTTGAGCTGGGAGACATCGACGCGCTCGCCGCGTCCATTGAACGTGACGGACTGCTCCAGCCGCCAACCGTCACGCCAGACGGAGTACTGGTGTGCGGTGCGCGCCGCCTCGCGGCGCTCCGCCAACTCGGTCACAAGAAGGTCAATGTCTTCGTGCGCTCCGGGATCAGCGACCGGCTCCAGAGACTCATGGCGGAGCAAGCGGACAACGTGCTGCACAAGCCGTTCACCCAGACCGAAGCCGCGGCTCTCTACCGCGAGCTGAAGGCCCTCATGGCTGAGGACGCCGCCCGTCGCCAAGCCGCGACCCAGTTCGGCGCGGGCGAGAGAATCGCCGGGACGAACGGTGGTGCCGTGACGGCACCACCGCCGATCGGCGCTCTCGGCAAGTCCCGCGCACACGCCGCCCTCATGGTCACAGGCCGAAAGTCCTACACGAGCCTGGAGCAGATCAATGACCTCCAGCGGATCGCAAACGACCCTCGGCAGCCGGAGGACGTGCGCAGTTTCGCACGTTCCGAACTCGACGCGATCGACCGCGGCGCGTCAATCACCGCCGCGCACGCCCGGACAATCGCCATGCTGGCGATCCCCCAAGAGGAACCCGAGCCACCCGGCGAACTGGAGCTGCTCGCGCAAGAGGCGCTAGAACGCGCGAAGCAAGGGCGCAAGCGCGGCCCGGCTCCGACGCAACTGTCGGCGTCCGTGCCCGTTCGCTATCCGGTGCGCGCATTCGCGCTCACCTGGAACGACCTCGATCAATGGTGGTCCCACTACGACCCCGGCGAGGTTGCCGCGGCGCTGAGCGACCACCAGTGGCAGCACATCGAAACGATCCTCGACGCTACTGTCCGCTTCTTCGACGCGGCCCGCGCCGCCCGCCAACGTCTCGCCAAGGAGAGTGCCTGATGCCGCAAACCCGATTCCCCCGTCGCCTCATGATCCTGTTGATCGTCGGAGCCGCGGTCCTCGCCGTGCTCATCGGAGTGGGGCTTTACGGGCTGCTGCTCGGGCCTCGCTCCGAGCCGTCACCGAGCGGGAGCGCGGCCGATCCTCCAGGCGCGTCCACGAGCGCACCACCGCCGACCTCGAGCACACCGCCCTCCGTCCGCGAGTCCGACGATCCCGAGACCTTCGCTCGGGCGCTCGCCACCGCGCTGTTCACCTGGGACACCGCGACCGACTTCGGACCCACCGACTACGCGCAGGTCATCGTGGACGTGGGCGACCCGTCGGGCAACGAGACCGCCGGGCTCGCCTCGGACGTGCGTAGATACATCCCCACGTCGGAAGCTTGGGCGCAACTCCGCACGATGCAAACGCGCCAGTGGCTCGACATCAGTGAGGTCTTCGTGCCCGGCGAGTGGGCGACGGCGCTAGAGCAGGCATCCGAGGGACAAATCCTTCCCGGAACCATCGCCTACACGATCACCGGCACCCGGCAACGCGAAGGCATCAACGGCACCGACCCGGTGACCAGCTCCCACGATGTCGCTTTCACCGTGTTCATCACTTGCGAGCCGACCTTCGACACCTGCCGCGCCCTGCGCTTGTCCGAGCTGGATAACCCCCTCCGCTGATCGGCGCCCCATGAAGAAGCTCCTCGTCGCCACCGCCGCACTCATCGCGCTGCTCCCCATGACTCTGGTCGGCGTGGGGCTGCTCGTGTCACCCGCAGTCTTCGCCGCGTGCCTCTCATCAAGCTCGCTCATCGTCGGGCAGATTCCCGAGTCACTCACCGCCACAACGCGGGCGGGCGTGGCGGTGACCCTCGACCATCAGCAGCTCACGCACGCAGCAACCATCATCACGGTCGGGGCGCAGACAGAGGGCGTGGGCCGCGCTGGCATCGTCATCGCGCTCATGTCCGCTCTCACCGAGTCGCGACTTCGGATGCTCGCAAACTCGGCAGCCGTTCCAGAATCAAGCGCCTTCCCGAACGACGGAGAAGGCACCGACCACGACTCGCTCGGGCTGTTTCAGATGCGGCCGAGCGCAGGGTGGGGCGCTGTAGCGGAGTTGATGAATCCGACCTTCCAGGCACGCGCCTTCTATGGCGGATCGAGCGGCCCGAACTACCCGTCGCCGCGTGGACTGCTCGACATCCCCGACTGGCAAAGCCTCGACCCTGGCGAAGCAGCGCAGGCGGTCGAGGTCTCGGCATATCCCGACCGCTACCAGGACAACCAGCCGGTCGCCGAAGCGATCCTCGCCGCCCTCACCCGACGAACCGAAACCACACCGGGGGGTGCCCCGCTCGGCAACGTACCGGAGACGACGGGCATCGTTTTCCCGCTGCCAAGGGGGACATGGGTCAACACGAGCGACTACGGCTGGCGCGAAGATCCGTACACGGGTAAGCGAGCGTTCCACACCGGAACGGACTGGGCTACCGACGAGGGGACAGCAATCCTGGCGCTCGCCGACGGCGTGGTCACTTTCGCGGGGCCGTCCGGCACCTACGGCAACCTCATCATCATCGAACACACCACCGGCGGAGAGCGCATCGCATCTGCCTACGCCCACATGTGGCCGAGCGGTGTCCTCGTCAGCGTCGGGGATCGCGTAGTTGCCGGGCAGCACATCGGCAACGTCGGTTCGGCGGGCAAGTCGACCGGAGCCCACTTGCATTTCGAGATCCGGCCAGGCGGTTCGAACGCCGCGGCCATCGACGCCGAACCGTGGCTCGCCGCGCACGGAGTACAAACCCTGGACGCCGCGAGCGCCGCGGCGCTCTGCTCAGCACAGATGGCGGCATGACATGGACGTGTTCCCCGACTTCGGAGCCGTGGGCGGTCAGGCAGAACTGCGCGCCATCGTCGGCGCTCTTCTGACCATCGTGCTCATCATCGCCGTGCTCATGCTCGTAATCAGCGCCACGGTCTGGGCGATCTCGTCGGCGAACGGCAACATCTCTTCTGCTGTCCGGGCGCGCACCGGGTTCCTTGTCTCGATCGGCGCTGCCGCACTCGCCGGCCTCGGCGTCACCTGGATCAACTTCCTACTCGATGTCGGGGCAAGCATCTGAGCGGCGTCGCGGCTCTATTGGTGCGCTCTGCGGACTCCGGCGCAGCGACGTCGGCATTTGGGCGCTGGATATACTCGCGCGCATGGGGAACAACGCGTGATCCCGCGCTTCGACGCGGGAGCGTGGTACCTCCCGCAGGGGCTGCACGCTGCCACCCTCGACGAGATCGAGGAGCGCTTCGTCACGACCGCACCGTTCACCGATCGGCGACGCGTGGTCTTCGATGCGTTTCGCGTCTGGCACGGGATCGTCAGCGATATCGTGCCCGCGGCCCGCTTCTGGGTCGATGGTGGCTTCATCACTCACAAGCCGTGGGCTGCGCCGTCGGACGTCGATGTTACGGTCATGCTCAGGCCGGACGATCTCAACAACCTCTCCGACGATGAGCAACAGCGCCTTGACCCAATGTTCACGAGGAGCGGGCCACCTCGTCAGCAGCCAATGTCGGGGCTCGTCGACGCGTTTATTTGCCTACGCGGCGACGTGGACAGGACGCTCTACTGGCGGGAGCATTGGTCAACGATTCTCGATGAGAACCGGGCGAAGCTTAGCGGGCCGCAAAAGGGCTTCGTGGAGGTGAAGTCATGACACTTTCAGATCAAGCACTCGACGACTTCCGCGACGCTTGGCACGCTGCCGAAGGGAATGACTTTGCCAGTCGTCTCCAGCGCCAGTCGCTCGAGGCTCTCGCGGCTGAGAACGATGCCCTGCGCCCAGTGCTGTTTGAGCTCGCGAACCGCGCGCAGTCCGAGCTGGATCTTCATCTCGACGGGGAGACCGTTCACAACCACGAGGCGAACGCCGAGTCGTTCGCGTCTCTCGTGCACGGCCTTGCCGATGCCACGAAAGAGGTTGCGAAGCACCTGCTCGGACGCCAACGTCGCGCCTCGACATTGCGGATACTCGCGCCATCTCCCGGATCGGTGCGCGTGGTCCTGAAGGCTGCGCCCCCCGAGGAAGCCCCAGGAACGACCGCGCAGAACACGCGCACACCTTCCGTTGACTCGACGTCGCTCGACACCGTCGCCGTGCTGCTGACCCGTGCACAGCATGAAGGCGCGCGTGTCGCCGATGATGTGCTCTCCGGGCTGGCCGCCGATCTTCCGCAGAAGGCGCACGCTGGGCTGAAGCGCGCTGCAAGGGCGATCGATGCGCAGGACTGGGATATCGCCGGTGAACTGCGATCTCTGCATGGATTCCAGCGAGTGAATGTTGGTCCTCTCGGCGCGAAGGCGCTCCTGCGTGTCCTCGACGAGCGTCAAGAGAGCAGCGATGTAACGCGGCTTGATGGCGTAATTGACGGGCAACGCCGATCTGTTGGCGCCTTGTGGTTCACCCCTGACGGTGCAGCAGCTATCGAAGCAGCGGTTCCAAGTCCCGAGCTGATGGAACAGGTCGTGCAGCACGACGCCGCGAACGCCCGCGTGCGCGCCATGTTCGATGTCATCACGATCGTTGGCAAGGGCGCGAACGCTCGCCGCCGCCGGATCTACACACTGCGATCGATTGAGCTGTTGCCAGAAGATCCAACGTTGATCTGACCCCGCAGAGCTAACGCCAGAACTAACTCCGGGCACCAGCGTTAGCCGAGCACCTCGCACGCTGCTCGTGTAGAAGGAGCAGGCGCGGCTATCGCCGCTTGCGCGGCTTGGAGGGTCGCTCCAGTGGAGAGCCGTAGCCGACGACATGCCACCATCCGCAGTAGGGGCAGTACACGGCCACAGCGCCCTTCGCTACGGGCCCAGCGATTGTCGCCGCCTCGCCCTGCGTCTCGATGGGCGGGCGATTCGTCCGGCAACGAACTCCTCGCATAGTCGAGACGGTACCCGTAGCCTGCGGCCCTCCTCGGGAAGACCTGCGCACCTGATGGACAAGACCCTCCCTCGTCCGTCGTAAGGAGCACAGAGTGATCGACATCGACCCCAACACCGACGGGTTGCCAGGCATCGAACAGCTCCGCGTCATCGTCGGCGCGGCGATGACGGTGGGTCTCATCCTCGCCGTTCTCGCCCTCATCATCTCAGCAGTGGTGTGGGGCTACGGCGCGAACAGCTCGAACCCGCATCTCGCCGGCCGAGGGAAGGTCGGCGTGCTCGTCTCGTGCGGCGCAGCGGTCATCTGCGGGGCATCCGTCACCCTGGTCAACTTCTTCTGGACCGTCGGCCAGTCGGTCTAGCGCCGCGAGCGAGTCGAAATGGCTGAGCCGACAAGTGTCTGTGATGTGCCCGTCATCGCGTCGGTGTGCGACGCGGTGGGTGAAGGAACGGCGTCGCTCGTCGCTGCGCCATTCGACTGGCTCGCACAAGCGATGGGCCAGGCGGCGGCTTGGCTGTTCGAGTCGGTATGGACGGTCTTCGACACGACGACGCTCGTCGATGTAACCGGAACCCAGTACGTCGCGGTCTACAACGTGCTATTCGGAGTGGCGATCTTCGTCATGCTCGTCTTCTTCTGCCTTCAGCTCATCACGGGCCTCGTACATCGAGATCCGATGGCGCTTTCACGCGCGGGAGTGGGCCTCGCCAAGTCGGTGCTCGGCTCGTTCATCGCCATCACGCTCACCGCCACGCTGCTGGAGGTCACCGATCAACTCGCGATCGGCATCGTGCAGGCCACCGGCAACACGATGGAGGGCATCGGCGACCGCATCGCGCTGCTCGCGGCGGGCCTGGCCACGATCAACATTGCCTCGCCCGGTGTCGGTGCGATCATCACGATCTTCCTCGCCGGACTCGCCATCGCTGGCGCGGGCATCCTCTGGTTCACGCTGCTCATCCGCAAGGCCCTGTTGCTGGTGGCCATCGTTTTCGCCCCCATTGCCCTCGCCGGGTTCACCTGGGATGCCGCGAAGGGGTGGTTCGCAAGGTGGGCGGCATTCGTTGTTGCGCTCATCTTCTCGAAGCTCGTCATAGTCGTCGTGTTCCTCGTTGCCATCGGACAGATCAGCGCGCCCATCGACCTGGACCTGGCCTCGATCAGCGACCCGATCTCGGGCGTCGTGCTGATGTTCATCGCGGCGTTCGCCCCGTACCTGACGTACAAGTTCATCTCGTTCGTCGGCTTCGACATGTACCACGCGATGTCGAGCGAGCAGGAGGCGAAGTCGTCGCTCAACCGACCCATACCTCTGCCCGTCAAGGCATCACCGAACGCCGCGAAGTCCGTGCTCGATGGACAGGGCGGGGGCGGCGGCGGGACTCCTCCCGCGCCGAGTAGTGCGCCTGCCGTGGGCGGAGCAACGAGCAGCGGTGCTGGAGCCGCAGGCGCCGGCGGCGGCGCGGCGGCTTCCGGCGGCGGAGCCTCTGCCTCGGGCGGCGCGGCAGGAGCCGGAGCAGCGGCAGCCGGTCCCGCGGCAGCCGCCGTCGTCGGCGCACAAGTCATCAAGGCCGCGGCGACCGCCGGACCCAAGGCGGGTGCCGCGATCGGCGGGTCTGCCAACGGACAGGCCCACGCCTCCACGCCACCCGCTCCGCAGCCGCGGCCGGCTGCGCCTGTCACGCCGCGGAAGGGATAGAAGATGGCAGCCGAGCACCCACCGACCCCTGGTCAGCAACTCTCCCCCGTGCAGTTCTCGCGCCTCGCGCACCGCGGCGTGCTGCTAGGGCTTTCGATCTCGCAGTTGATCGTGCTGGGTATCGGCGTGGTCACCGTCGTCGCCACGATCTACACGGGCGGGGGGATGGGGCTGGTCTGGACCTCACCGATCTGGCTCACCTGCCTGCTGCTCGCCATCATCTCGGTGGCGAGGCGCAGGCTCGTGGACTGGTTGCCCATCGTGTCCCGCTGGATTTGGCGGAGCACCGCCGGGCAGCTGATCTTCCGCCGCCGCGTCATCAAGCCCCGGCCTGTCGGCACGCTCGCGCTCCCCGGCGATGCGACGGCGTTGCGCGAGTGGGTAGATCCAGAGACAGGCGCGGCGATGGTGCATGACCCACATGCCCAGACGCTGACCGCGGTGCTGGGACTGACGCACCCGGCGTTCGTGCTGCTCGATCCGGGCGAGCAGGAGCGACGAGTCAACGGGTGGGGTCGAGTGCTCGCCACAGTCTGCCGCTCGGGACGCGTCGCCCGGCTTCAGGTCTGCGAACGCACGCTGCCGGACTCAGGTACCGGGCTCGCCGAGTGGTGGGCCAGGCACGGCACAGACGATGGCTCCTGGCCTGCGACCACTTATCGGGAGTTGATCGAGCGTGCCGGGCCTGCCGGCGAGCGCCATGCGACGACCATCTCGATTGCTCTCGACATGAGTGCGTCGGCACGGCAGATCCGCTCCGCAGGGAGCGGCATCCGTGGAGCTGCCGCCGTGCTCCGGCAGGAGATGACCACGCTCGTCTCCGCGCTACGCGCTGCGGACCTCACCACTACCGGCTGGCTCGCACCCGGCGAGGTCGCGGTCATCTTGCGTTCGGCCTACGATCCGGCTGCCGCGCCCGCTCTTGAGCGGCACGCCGATGTAGGGCGTTCCCTCGCCACCGCGGGGCCGGTTGCAGTGGCGGAGAGTTGGGATCGCGTGCGCACCGACTCCGCTCATCACACTGTGCTGTGGCTTGCGGAGTGGCCGCGCTCGCAGGTCTTCCCCGGATTCCTCGCGCCGCTCCTACTCACCTCGGGCGTGCAGCGCACGTTCTCGCTCATCTGTACGCCGGTTCGCGCCGACGTCGCGGCGCGCGATATCCGGAAGAAGAAGGTCGGCCTGCTCTCCGACGCGACGCAGCGCGCCAAGATCGGCCAGGTCGAGGATGCCTCCCGCACCGCCGAGTACCAGGACGTGCTCCAGCAGGAGTCCGACCTCACCTCCGGGCACGGCGTGCTCCGCTACACCGGGCTCATCTCCATCTCTGCGCCGACGATCGACGAACTGGATGCTGCCGCGGCCGCCATCGAGCAAGCCGCTGTGCAGGCGTCCTGCGAGACGCGCCGGCTCGTCGGCCAGCAGGCCAGCGCGTTCGCCGTCGCCGCCCTCCCGCTCTGTCGGGACGTCTGAGGCACCGGACTTGAGACTGCAAGGAGTAGCGATGCCCACCTTCAGCAACCCCGTGGCGGACGCCGCGGATGCCCGCGAGGCTGCGCGGGCGCTCGCACACGCGACTCGCACATTCGCTGAGCCCGCGGACACCTACCTTGTGGTCGGCGACCTTCTCGGGACGCTGCGCTCCCTGGAGCAAGTGCTGGAGCAGGTCGCGGCGATGCACGTTCTCCACCAGGACATAGCGTTCCTCGACAGCGGTGACCGCAGCGGCGGGCTCATCGAGGCCGACGCTGCCGCCACTGCTCTGCGCCGGGCGGCTGCCCTCGTCGGCCAGGCCGAGCGCGCCGTCGATGAGGCGTCTCAACATTCCGGGCGGATCGCATGGCATCCGGCTCCCGCCCTCGATGAGCCCGCGCTCGACCCTTTCGGACGAGATCCATTCGAGGCGCGTCCCGTGACGTCTCGGAAGGGGCTGTCGCTGTGAGCCCCGACGACACCGAGCGCCTTCACACCGCTGTCCTGCTCGATCCGTCGGGCGAGCCTCGCGCCGCTCGGAAGGCCCGACGGCGAGCGGCGAACGACATCGAGGCCGCCGACCGCAAGGGGCACCGGGACCGGGCGCGGGCGGCGTGGAACGCGGATCGCGAGGCGCAACGGGCAACGACCTACCTCCCGCCGTCGGGGGAAGCGCGCCCTGCCGCGTTGCGAACGCCCGGCCGCTTCCGGTTGGCGCGGCATCAGGACACGAGCGCGACGCTGGCCGGGGCATATCCGTTCCTCGCCGAGGGCGGACTCGGCTCTGCCGGGGTGTTCGTCGGCCAGGATCTCTACAGCGGGGCGTCTTTCGTCTACGACCCGTGGGTGCTCTACGCCCAGGGCATCATCACCGCGCCGAACATCGTCCTCGCCGGGATCGTCGGTTCCGGCAAGTCCTCGCTCGCCAAGAGCCTCTATACGCGCTCTATTCCGTTCGGTCGACGGGTCTACGTGCCCGGCGATCCGAAGGGCGAGCACACCGCCGTCGCCGAAGCGGTCGGCGGACGGGCCATCGTGCTCGGGCATGGGATGTCCACGCGACTGAACCCGCTCGATGAGGGTCATCGTCCCTCGGGCCTCAGTGATGCCGAGTGGCAAAGCCAGGTGACCTCACGGCGGCGCGACCTCATCGGCGCGCTTGCTGAGACGGTCCTCGACCGCGGCCTCACCCCACTAGAGCACACCGCCGTTGACCTCGCACTCGCCGATGCGGTGCGCGGGGCGGTAGTTCCGATCCTCCCGATGGTGGTCGACCGCATCCTCGCCCCGAGCGCAGGAGACGGCGACGGCAGACTCGCCGAAGACGGCCGACTCGTCGGACACGCGCTGCGGAGACTCGTGGCCGGCGACTTGGCGGGGCTCTTCGACGGCCCAAGCACCGTGCGGTTCGACCCGTCACTGCCGATGGTGTCACTCGACCTGTCGCGGGTGGCAGAAAACTCGACGCTCATCTCCGTGCTCATGACGTGCTCGTCGGCGTGGATGGAGTCGGCGCTACTCGACCCGGCTGGCGGACAACGATGGGTTGTGTACGACGAGGCGTGGCGACTCATGTCGCACCCGGCATTGCTGCGCCGGATGGACGCACAGTGGCGACTCGCGCGGCACTACGGCATCGCGAACCTGCTCATCTTCCACAAGCTCAGCGACCTCGACAACGTGGGCGACCAAGGCTCGGCCATGCGCGCCCTCGCCTCGTCCCTGCTCGCCAACGCCGAGACGCGGGTCATCTACCGGCAAGAGAGCGATCAACTCGGCGCGACCGCACAGGCCCTCGGGCTCACCGGCACCGAGCAAGGGCTGCTGCCAGGCCTCGGGACCGGGCAGGGGTTATGGAGGATCAAGAACCGCTCTTTCGTCGTCCAACACCAGCTCCACCCCGCCGAACTTGCGATGTACGAGACAGGCCAGAAGGCCAGAGGAGCATGAGATGACCATCGCCCTTCCGTGGCGACGCCGCGCAAGTCGAGCGACCGAGTCCGAAGGCTGGACCGACGTCCCGGCTGTGCTTCCGGTCGTAACGATGGCGGTGCAGTCGGACGCCACGCTGCTCGTCCTCGTCGACGGGGAACAGTTCGATCCATCGACGTTCGCCCCGCCGTGGCAGCGAACCTCCTTCGCTCAGATCATCAGCTCAGTCATGAAGCTGCGCCACTCGCCGGTGCGCGTCGTGGTGCACGAACTCGACGGCACCGTCTACACGGACATCGTGACCACTCCACCCCGTCACGTTCCCGACCCGCCCGCTTTGCCCGAGCAGTCGCCTACCTCAACACAGGACGCAACCCCCGCTACGGATAAGACCGACCCGATGCACCTCCTCGCGGTCGGGAACGATGGAGGCTTCGTGCCGGGTGAGGAGGTCGCAGTCGCGGTCATCGTGCGGCACACTGCGGCTGGTCGCGAGGGTGCGACGCGGGCTCAGATCGAGCCGAGCTTGCTCGATCTGAGCCCAACGCGCGAGGTCATCCTGCTTGGCCGCGTCTCGGGCACCTGTGTCGTGTGCAGCGAGTCATGACCGGCTCGCCACGGGCCGGGGCATTCGGCGACGAACTGACCAATCTCGCACTCGGCGCGCTCATCTGCGCGATGCTGCTGGCCGGGGCGCTTCGCGTCGCGGGGAGCATTGCCGCGTTCATCACGGTCGCGCCTCAACCCACGGCGGGTCTTGAAGCAGGAGTCGGAGTGATCTTCAGCGCCGGCGATCCCGGCGCGGCGCTCGGCTCAGCCTCGCTCCATCCCGTCGCCTACTGGATCACTGCCGCTCTACTGCTCGCCTCGGTCAGCGTCGCGGCCTGGTTGATCTGGCGGTGGGTCCGAGAACTGGGCAAACGCGCCAAGGCCGACCCGAGTCGACTCAAAGGCGTTGCTGAGGCGCGCGATGTGCAGCGCGCCGCATCCGAACGCACCCTCCTCGGCCGCGCGAAGACGTTGCGGCCCTCGCTCGTCGACCCGAAGCCCGAGCAGGTCGGCTACCTACTCGGCCGGTCGCGCGGCAAGCGCGTGTGGACATCCGTTGAGGACTCGATCTTGCTCATCGGCCCGCCGAGATCCGGAAAGGGCGCGAATATCGTCATCAACGCTATCCTCGACGCGCCCGGTGCGGTCATCACGACCTCGACCCGTCCAGACAATCTCACCGCGACGCTCCGTGCTCGCCAGGCATGCGGCCCGGTCTCCGTGTTCGATCCCCAGCACCTCGCCGAAGGTGTGCCAGCAGGATTGCGATGGTCGCCGATCCGCGGGTGCGAGCTGCCGCTGACGGCGATGATTCGCGGCACCGGCCTCGCCGCAGGCACCGGGCTCTCCGGCCCATCCGTCGAGAACGGCGGCTTCTGGGAAGGCAAGACGCGCACTGCGCTACAGGCGCTCTTGCACGCCGCGGCGCTCGACCACCGGCAGCCCGCCGAACTGTTCCGTTGGACACTCGATCCCGCAGCAGCCGCGGATGCCGTCTCGATTCTGTCGTCGCACCCACAGGCCGCAACCGGGTGGGCGGAGTCTCTCGATGGCATGCTGCAATCTGACCCGCGCACCCGCGACTCCATCTGGCAGGGCGTCTCGCTCTCCCTCGCGTCCCTTGCCGATCCGAGGGTGCTGGAGGCCGTGAGCCCCACGGAGGACGAGCAGTTCGACCCCGAGTCGTTCCTGCGCGACTCCGGCACCCTCTACCTGCTGGCAACAGGGGCCGGAGCCGGCGCGTCCTCGTCGCTCGTCGCGGCGTTCATCGAAGACCTCGTGGAGACGGCTCGACGCCTTGCCGCGCGCTCGCCAGGTGCGCGGCTCGATCCTCCGGTGTTGCTCGCTCTCGACGAGATCGGAAATCTTGCCCCGCTGCCCTCGCTCCCTGTGCTCATGGCAGAGGGTGGAGGCACTGGGCTGACAGTAATGCCCGTCTTCCAGTCGCTCGCCCAGGCCCGAGGTCGCTGGGGCGACCACGCCGCAACCGCGATGTGGGACGCCAGCATCACCAAGATCGTGCTGGGCGGAGGAACCGACACACGGCACCTCCAGGATTTGTCCACGCTGATCGGCGAACGCGACGAGACGACAGACACGGTGACCATCGGCGAGCGCGGCCTGCGCTCGAATCAGCGGTCGGTTCGGCGAGTGCCGATCGTGAAGGTCGAGGACATCCGCACCCTGCCCCAAGGCACCTCGCTCGTGCTGTTGCGCTCTGCTCCGCCCATCATCACGACGATGCGCTACTGGCTCGACCGACCGGATTCCGTCACACTGCTCGCCCAGCGCGCGGAAGTCGAGAGGACGATGCGACCGGATGAGCGGAAGCTTCCATCTGAGGAATCTGCCCTCACGACGGGTACCGATCGACCCGTAAGCGATTGAACTGATCGAGCCCGTGGCTGTCGTCCCACTCGACAGTGATCACGTATAGACGAGCGCGTTCCACAGCTCCGAGCGGGATCGAGATCGGCATACCACGCGGGAGCGTCGCCACCTCGATGGTCTGGCGCGTCACCATTCGTGCACGGCGAGCGTCAAGGACTTCCACTCGGACTCGATGCGCGACGTCACCACCGCGATACTCAAGGTCCACGTAGCCGTCGAGCTGATGCCCCAACGTCCACGCCCCAGGCGTCGTCACCCGGCGATGATGGAGACGGAGAGCGTGTCCATCCCGAGCGCGTCTGCGACGTCGCGCGGCGACTCGATACGCTCGTCGATCCAACCGCTTGCTGACTCGCTGCCCGATCACTGCAGCGACCCCTGCGAGCACCGCCGCCACGACTGTCGGCCAGACCCACGCCGGCACAGTAGCCAAGGCGTCGCTCAGATCCACCCGACCACCGTAGTTCGCCGCCACGGCCGGCGCGTCTCGGCTCAGACCTGGAGGGTGCCCCGGAGAACTAGACGAGTTGGTCCACTTCCCACGCATGGCCCACCGACCTACACTCGAACATATTTTCGAATGCGGTTGGAGGCGTCGCGCCGAAACAGGTTGAGGATGTACGCGACCACGCTGGACACCGGATCGGCACCGTTGAGCAGGTCCACCTCGGAAGGTCACGCTCTGAGTTCTGGCGTGCGGTCGGACTTGACGGTTGCGACCTCGGGAGCCACCCGAAGCGGATCGAGGCGGAGGAGGCAGTTCAAGACGACTTCGAGGCAGGGATGCCGCGGTCGCCGCGGAGTCCGCGGGAGCGTTGGCGTCCGATCGTCGAGATTGGCACCTCTCCCGTCCTCGTCCGAGACCGCTACGCCTGACGTGGGCCACGCGTTCTTCCACCCCGACAACGCCTTGGAGCCGCACGGCGAGGGCGGATGGCTGATGGTACGCGAGGAAGGGGTGCTCGGCGCAGTGGTCCGAGAGGGGAACGGCTACTACAAGGTGTTCGTCAAGCGGGACGGTATGGCCGCCCGCTGTTCGGAAAGTTCAGCACCCGGCCAGCCGCAGCAGTAGCTCTGTGGAACGCGACACACCCCGTCCGCTGGGGCGACGTTAGCTAGGAGCATGACGATCGGTGCCCGGCACTTCGCGGCTTGAGCAGCTTCCGGTAGCCTGCAATCCATCCAGCGGGTCGCATCCCTGATCCGCCACCCGTCTGGTGCAGGGGCCGGACGGGCTCATCCCCGTTCCGGCCCCGACCTGCTTCGCGCGGCAGTCATGCGATTCCGCGAGCTCGGCTTCGGGATCCGCGTCAACGGCACGGCGGGACGCGATGCGCACCTGTCCATCAGGAATCCCTTCTGATGAGACAGGAGCATCCCGATGCGAACCAAAGAGTCCTTGTGGGGCTTCTTCGCCAGCGACCCGCAGTTGTCTTTCAACGACGACGGCGAGGCGCGGCTGTTCGCGTGGATCGGTCAGGAGCAGTTCGAGCGCAACCCGGACGGCTCGTTCACCCAGGGCGAGACGAAGTACTACCCGCTCAAGATGTTCCGGCGCAGCGCCGAGCACGCCTACGAGAAGTTCGCGCGTGGCGACAGCTTCGTCGCCAGCGGCCACGTCCAGACGTTCAGCTACGACAAGAACGGGGAAACGGTCAGCGGCGAGGAATTCATCGCCACGCACATCGGCCCCGATGCCGCCCGCACGAGCTACGCCGTCGACCGTAGCCGCTCGCGCTCGCAGCAGGTCGAGAGCGCACCCATCGAAGCGCCCGACCCGACGCTCCCGCAGCAGTCGTCACCCCGCCCGCTGGCGCTGTGAGGCCGTGGCATGACCACCGACGAGGCGCTGTTCGCACCCGACGATCCCGACTTCGACGTGCCTCCTCTCGAAGAACCGGAGCCCGACACGGTGACGCCCTCGCCGAGGCCGGCCGCTGAGCCAGACTCCGAGACGAGCAACGCGCCCGAGCCACCGCGCCCGGTGAACTGGAACATCCTGACCGCGGCCGAGGCACAGGTCGAGTGGCTGGAGCTGAACGCTTTCGTGAACTGGCTACGCCGGGAGTTCGGGCTGAGCGTGAACGTCGTGCCCCCGATCTGGCATCGGCATCCGGAACTCGTGTGGCCACTCTCGGCGCTGCGCCAGCACTATCTGAACGCCTACGACGCGAAGCAGCACGGCTCCGCTCCCTTCGGCTGGTGGCGCGACTTCTGGGACTTCCAGCAGCGCCTCCGCGACGCGGTGACCGCGTGCGGCACGAAGCTCAACACCGACCGTCCGACGCGGCAGGTGGTGTGGCCGGGCGAAGAGGAGCACCCAGCGCCCGTGGAGACCACGATCGCCAACCGCGATGCGGACTTCACTCAGTTCGTCAGGGACGACGTTGCGCGCAGGCAGGCCATCGAGGACGAGTTCTACGCGCATCTCGCAGCGGAGCAGTAGGTCTCGGGCGGTGACAGCGAGTGGCGCGACAACGATCCCCGAAGCCCTGGCCGGGGCAACTGGAGTTCGACCTGTGGGGAGTAGACGAGCCGTCGGCCGACTCCGCGCTCGCCGTCTCACGCGAGACTGGGGCGGGCGATGAACAAGTACGGGCGGATGGCGCTGTCGCACTGGCAGGCGACAGCCCCGAACCGGGTGGCCGAGCTGAGCGATCCGACGGCGTTCTTCGAGGCGCTGGGTCTGGAGATGCAGGAGCAAGTGACGAACCTCGCGTCGATGCTGGCGGGCAGCGACGTCCGGGGGGAGACTTTCTTGCAGAAGGTCGCCCGGTTGACAGCGGCCCGGAAGCAGGCGGAGGAGGTCGTGATGTCGCAACTGGCGTGGATCACCGACCCGAGCCTGCCGCTGGAACAGGCACGCGAGGAGTGGGAGCAGACCCGTCCCTCCGACGAGAACCTGATCCTCTGGGCCGAGCGGATGCAGGACTCCCCGGATTCGATGCCCTCCTCGACGGACCTGGAGGAGATGGCGAAGACCTGGGCGTTGCCCATCGAGTTTCTGCTGGAGCTCGCGGCGACGGAACCTCCGCGGGAGTACATGAGGGCGAACCAGCCGGCACTCGCCGAGGCGGCGACGATCCGCTTCTTCCGCGAGCTGCGGTAACGCCCCGGTTCGTTCCCGCCTCACAGGACGACCTCGGCCCGTCGGGGGCGAAGGCCCGCTACCGGGCGAACGTGGAGGCGATCCACCTCATCCATGATCTGAGGTCGACGGGTCGCCCCGCGTCACCGGACGGTCAGCGTGTGCTCGCGCGTTGGTCGAGTTGGGGTGCGATCCCCGAGGTCTTCGACGACATGAAGACCGCGTGGGATGCCGAGCGCGCCGAACTGCGCGAACTGCTGAGCGACGACGAGTGGGACGCGGCAGCGCGCACGACAATCAACGCGCACTACACCGACCCGATGATCGCCCGGCAGGTGTGGCGGCTGCTGGACGGCCTGGGATTCCGCGGCGGCACTGTCCTCGAGCCCGGCTCCGGCGCAGGCACGTTCATCGGTCTCGCGCCGGAGTCGGCGCAGATGACCGGGGTCGAACTCGATCCACTGACGGCGGCGATCTGCGCCGAGCTGTATCCGCACGCAACCGTTCGCGCCGAGTCGTTCGCCGACACCCGGCTCCCCGAGGGCCACTTCGATGCGGCCATCGGCAACGTGCCGTTCAGCAGCGTCACCCTGCACGACCCGCTGCACAACGCCACGCGACAGTCGATGCACAACCACTTCATCATCAAGTCGCTGCGGCTGACCCGGCCCGGCGGCCTCGTCGCTGTGCTGACCTCGCACTACACGATGGACTCGCAGAACCCCGCCGCGCGGCGGGAGATGAACGAGCTTGCCGACCTCGTGGGCGCCATCCGGCTCCCAACTGGCGCGCATCGTCGTGCCGCTGGGACTGAGGTCGTGACCGACCTGCTCGTTTTCCGGCGGCGACTACCCGGCGAGCAGATGCAGGATGACGCCTGGGAGACGGTCGCGCAGGTGCCCATCGACGGTGTGCCGATGCGAATCAACCGCTACTTCGATGAGCACCCGGAGCAGATGCTCGGCGAGGTCGGCGTCGGGCACGGGATGTACGACGCGAACACCCTGACCGTCACGACCGATCTGGCGGAGCTGGAAACGGATCTCACTGTCGCCATCGACCAGATCGTGTTCTCGGCCCGTCGAGCAGAGCTAACGATGACCGAGCACACGCCCGAGCAGCAGGCGCGCCGGGCAGCGTTCACACCGTCGGCGCCGGAACTGTGGGACGGCAGCATCGTGGCGAGCGAGAGCGGCGATTTCCACACCGCGATCTCAGGTGCTCTGGAACCGCTCGCGGTGCCCAAGTCCGCGGCTCGTGAGTTGCGAGCACTGTTGCGTCTGCGCGATGGCGCGTCCCGGCTACTGTCTGCGGAGGCGGCGAGCGTGGACGACACCCCCGACATCGTGCTCGCCCGCACGACACTGCGCCGCGACTACGTGAAGTACGTCGGCACCTACGGCGCGCTGAACCGCTACACGCTCCGACCGACCGGACGCACAAACGAGGACGGCGAGGATACCTTCGCACGCATCGTGCCAACCGCGATCCGGTTGCTACGCGCCGACCCGTTTGGTCCTCTCGTGCTCGCGCTGGAGCAGTTCGACGACGAGGATCAGTCCGCTACACCCGCGGCGATCATGAGCCACCGCGTGGTAGTGCCGCGCGCTGAAGTGCAGGGCGTGGACAGTCCCGCCGACGCTATCGCCGTCAGCCTCGACCGCACCGGAGGGATCGACCTACCCCTCGTCGCCGACCTGCTCGGCATGAGCGATCACGAGGCCCGCGAGGCTCTCGGGACGCTCGTGTTCACTGATCCGATCACGGAGCAGCTCATCCACGCGCCGGCCTATCTTTCGGGCGATGTGCGGGTCAAGCTCGAAGCAGCCCGAGCGCGGCAGAGCAAGACCCGACGTTCCAGGTCAACGTGGACGCGCTGGCCGAGGTGCTGCCGCAGCCGCTCGGCATCCAGGACGTTCACGCGAAGCTCGGCGCGGTGTGGATCAGCGCCGACGTGCACGAGCAGTTCCTACAGACGATCCTGCGCGCGACCGATATTCGCGTCGAGAACCCGCTGCCGGGAATGTGGGAGATCCGCGGCGGGCGGCAAGGGCTGCCGTCTACGTCGGAGTGGGGCACACCACGTCGGCCAGCACCCGACATCGCCCAGGCCGTGATGGAGCAACGGGCGATGCTCGTCTATGACGAGGAGAAGGACATCGACGGCAAGGTGCGCCGTGTTCTGAATCCCGTCGAGACCACCGCCGCGCAGGAGAAGGCCGACGCCCTGCAGGAGCGGTTCAGCGAGTGGGTGTGGGAAGACCCGGCCCGCGCGCAGGCACTCGTAGACGAGTACAACCGACGCTTCAACTCCATCGTGCTCCGCGACTACACCGACGCCGGTGCCTACCTCTCGCTGCCGGGACTCGCGGCGAACTTCGAGCCGCGCACGCATCAGCGTGCTGCCGTCGCACGCATGGTCGCCGAGCCCGCCGCGGGGCTGTTCCACGAGGTCGGCGCAGGCAAGACCGCAGAAATGATCATGGGCGCGATGGAGATGCGCCGAATGGGGCTGATCGGGAAGCCCGTCGTCGTGGTGCCGAACCACATGCTGGAACAGTTCGGCCGCGAGTGGCTCCAGATCTACCCGCGTGCCCGCGTGCTGGCGGCGTCCAGCCTCGACCTCACCGCCGACAAGCGGCGGCTGTTCGTCGCCCGCGCTGCGGCGAACGAGTGGGACGCGATCATCGTCACCCAGGGCGCGTTCGCCAAGATCCCGCTGCGCGCCGAGACGCAGGCGCAGTACATCCGCGGGCAGGTGGACGACGTGCGTCAAGTCCTGGACGACGCGACTGGCGAGCAGCGGATGAGCGTCAAGCGCATCCAACGGAAGCTCCTGGCAATGGAGAACAAGCTCAAGGATCGCCTGGACTCCGACCGTGACCGTGGCGTCTGCTTCGAGGACACCGGCATCGACTACCTCATCGTCGACGAGATGCACATGTACAAGAATCTCGCAACGGAGTCGAACATCCGCGACGCCGCCATCGAGGGCTCGGATCGCGCAAGCGACCTGCACATGAAGCTCGAATACCTCCGCTCGACCGGACGTGAGCGAGTAGCAACCGGGGCGACTGCGACACCCATCTCGAACTCGATCACCGAGACCTACGTGATGCAGCGATACCTGCGGCCCGACGTGCTGGAGGCAGCGGGAGTCGGTTCGTTCGATGCGTGGGCGGCGACCTTCGGCGAGCTGGTCACGCAGATGGAGATCTCGCCGACGGGCAGCACGTTCCGAATGAAGACCCGGTTCGCCCGGTTCCAGAATGGGCAAGAGCTACTGCGGATGTGGTCGGTGTTCGCCGACGTGAAGACCGCCGAAGACCTCGATCTGCCCGTGCCCGCGCTCGTGCAGCGCGACGATGGCAGCCGCGCTCCCTCCACCGTGCCGGTGCAGCCGACCGTCGAGTTGGAGCACTACGTCGCATCCCTCGCCGAGCGCGCCGAGAAGGTCGCCACCCGCCAGGTGCGGCCCGACGAGGACAACATGCTCCTGATCGCCACCGACGGCCGCAAGGCGGCGCTGGACATCCGCATGGTCGTCTCCCGCGACCCGTCGGGACCGAGCAAGGTCGACGTCGCCGCCGACGCGATCCACCGCATCTGGGAACGCACCCGCAACCACGAGTACCTCGACACACTGACCGGGCAGCCCTCCGCCGTGCGCGGCTCGCTCCAGCTCGTGTTCAGCGACATCGGCACCCCGAACGAGGACAGGTGGAACGCCTACGACGAGCTAAGGCAGCAGCTCGTGCAGCGCGGCATGCCTGCCGAACGAGTGAGGTACATGCACGAGGCGAAGACGGACGTGGAGAAGGCCCGCCTGTTCGCAGCGGCCCGTGCCGGCCACGTCGCGGTGCTCATCGGCTCGACAGAGAAGATGGGCGTCGGTACCAACGTCCAGGCCCGCGCCATCGCGCTGCATCACCTGGACTGCCCCTGGCGGCCCTCCGACATCGCACAGCGCGACGGGCGCATCCTGCGGCAGGGCAACCAGAACGAGGAAGTGGCGATCGTCCGCTACGTCACCGAGCGATCCTTCGACTCCTACATGTGGCAGACCGTCGAACGGAAAGCCGCATCGTTCGCGCAGCTCCTTCGCGGCAAGATCAACTCCCGCGAGATCGAGGAGATCGACACCTCCGCGCTGTCCGCAGCCGAGGCCAAGGCCATCGCCTCCGGCAACCCGCTCCTGCTGGAGCACTCCGTCATCCTGAACGAGGTCAACAGGCTGCGACGGCTCCAGCGCGCGCACGAGCGCAACGAGGACATGCTCTTCCACACCGGCAACCGCGCCCGGTCGAGCGCCGAGCGCGCCGCTGCGGACATCCGCGGACTGGAAGCCGCGGCCCCGCGCGTGATCGACACCAGCGGCGACAACTTCCGCATCACGCTCGGCACGCGCAACTACGAGTCCCGCTCCGAGGCCGCCCATGCGCTTGCAGCGTGGATAAGCGAGTCCGGAATGAAGTGGCTCCCCAGGTACGGGCACCGCGACTTCGGGATCATCGGCCGCATCTCCGGATTCGACATCCACGTCGAGTCCCGCTCCGGGCTCACCGCACTCGACGTGGTGGTTTCGCTACCAGAGGTGCCCCGCTCCGGGTTCAGCATGACGAAGGAGTCGTTCGTGGAAGCCGGGCTCGGGCTCGTCCAGCGCATCGAGAACCGCGTCAGCGGCATTCCTTCCCTCCTCGACCAGGCGCGCGAAGACTTGGAGGAAGCCGAGCAGACCTTTGCTGACACCCAGCAGCGTCTCGGCCAGCCGTTCCGTCACGCCCAAGCGCTCGCGGACGCCGAAGTAGACCTTGCCCGCGTCGAAACCCAGCTCGCCGCGATGCAGGACGAGCCAAGCGCCGACCTCGAAGCGTCCGAGTCGGATCGCGTCGAGCTGACCATCGAGGCCGTGCGCTCTTACGAGCCGAACCTGGGATCGCGGAAGGGCGCGAACCGCGAGTCCGCAGACTCGTTCGCCCCGGCTACGCCTCCTGCCGCACCGTCGAGCAACGCGCCGCGGCTGTAGATCAGGAGCACTCCGGGCCGAGCCCTTCGATGATGGTGGACGGATCGGCGATGATCCGCTCGCAGCGCAGGCACCGCGAGCCGCGGAAGATCACCGCGGGCTCGCGGTGCGTGCCCTTGTCGGGAGCGATGTCGTGGAGGTCGGCGTGCGCGGCGAACAGGCGCGGGTGGTTCCTGGCGATGGCGGCGTGGAACTGCGCGGGCGTGGTGGGCGGGCTCACCTGGAGTTCTACGAATCGCCGGACGACCATGCTGTACGCCTCGCGGGTCAGCCGGTCGGCCAGGAACAGATCGGGGTTGACCGCTGAGATGCCGACGCTGGTGAGGTCATCCACCGCGTAGTCGTTCACGTCCTCGGTGATGAGGAACCGCGCTCCGGCCGCATCGGCGTCAGCGAGGATCTGGCGATCCGTGGGCTTGGTGCCCTCGAATCGTCCGGCCACGTCTCCTGTCGGCGTGAGGTCGCCGCCGTAACGTCTTCGCACCTCCGCTGGCAGGATGGCCCGCGGACGCATATGACGTGCCGCCTCTGCCTCGGCCGCCGCACTCCAGCCGACGGTGAAGCCGCTGCGGGCTGCGCCGCGCATCAGGATCGTTCGGGTGACGGGCTTGGCGAGGATGTTCGCGTCGAGGAAGACGAAGGTCACATCATCGGGTGCCGAAGAGGTCTTCCCGGATGTCATCGCGCACCATCTCGATCACGTCGTCCATCGACTGCTCCCACCAGCGGATGTACTCGTCGAACGGGATGCGGTTGCGGTTGCCGACCTTGACGGCGCGGATCTCCCCCGCCTTGATCTTGCGGGAGATGGTCGAGCGCGACATCCCGGCCAACGTAGCGATCTGCTCGGGCGTGAGCATTCGCTGCTTCGCGGTCAGCGTGACCGTCTCCCCTTCGGAGGCCGCACGCTGCACATAGTCGGCGACCTTCTCCAGCCAGGCCGGAAGCGCCGACGCGTCGCGTGCGTCGGCGCGCACGTCCTCGGGATCGATCGTCAGGGCTGCCAGCGTCATACTCACATCGTACCTTCCCTTGCACAGTCAGCCAAGCGTATCTGTGCATCACCGCGTATTCGTCGGCGGCCATCCGTTGTGTCTCCGTCACTGGTCATCCGTCGTGCGCGGCGCGAGCGATTCGAGAATGTCGGCGGTAACAGGGTTCACGAGTTCGTCGGGTTCTATGTAGTGCTGGATGGTGATCCTCGGCGAAGTGTGTCCGAGCATCTCCGCCGCGAGATCAGGGCCGCTTGCGCGATCCAGCGTCGTCGCGACCGTCCTTCGGAAGGCGTGCGGTGTCACTCCGGTCATTCCGACCGCTTCAAGGATCGCCCGCAGACGACGGCGGACATTGTTCGTCGTGAGCGGTGTGTGGTTGCGGCTGAAGAAGATCAGATGCTCGCGGTCCTCCTGCGCAATCGCTGCGAGCCGTGCGCGCAGGGCCTCAGCCGTGAAGCTCGGAACCGAGACGACCCTGGTCGATTTCGCGGTCTTCGGGTGGTCCTGCCGCGCGGTCGGCTTGCCGCTCGCGGAGACGATCGTTCCACAAATGCGCACCGTCGTCGGCACCACGGTCACGTCGACATCACATTTGCGGATCGCCAGCACCTCGCCGATTCGCGCTGACGTGCCCAGCATGACCTCGATGATCTGTTCCAGCTGACCGTCCGGGGGCGGGCCGGGGTTCCCCGGATGCCGCCTCCAGGTCCGCACTGCCTCACGAATCGACTCGACCTGCTCAAAGGTGAGGGCCATCGCGTGAGACTGCGGCTTGCGCAGCGGAGCGATGTCGCGCACCGGGTTCGCCCGCATCGCGTCGTACCTCACGGCGAGACCGAAGGCGAGGCTCAGGACCGTCCGTGCCTGCTTGGCGGTGCTGTAGCTCTTGGTCGACTTGAGGGTCTTGATGAACTGGTCGACCTTGCGAACCGTAATCTCCCGCAAGGCATAGTGCTCGAACGCGGGCATCACCAGTGCACGCATGTTTCGCTCGTACAGCTCCCGAGTACGCGGCCCCACCGAACCCTCCAGGTCGAGGTCGGCGAGCCACATCGAGACGAGCTCCCCGAACGAGCTGTCCGCAGTCAGCTCCTCCTGTCCGACGCTCGCAGTCGCCCGGACACTGAGCAACTCCTTGAGCTTGCGTTCCGCGGCCTTCTGACTGTCAGCGGTCGCTTGCACCCGACGAGTCCTGCCGTCGTGATCCCGGAAGCGCGTGATCGCGCTGACGCGACCTCCCGCGGCGACCTGGAACCGGATTCCCCCGAAGGTGCCGATCGGAGTCCGCGGCCTAGACATCCCGCCTCACCACCCGGATGCGGTCTGCCCTGGCGAAGTCTCTCGCTGCTCGCCAAGCCAAGCCTGCACGTCGCTGACCGCGAACCGGAGACGGCCGCCGAGCCGGATCGCACGCGGCCCCTTGCCGTCGGTGCGCCAATCGCGGATCGTCGACACCGGGATGTCGAGGTAGTCGGCCAGCTCGTCGATCGAGAGCAACGGTTCCAGGTCGCTCAGAGTGGTTACGCCGATCTTCATATCCAGAAGGTGCGCCCACGGCCCCACCACGCTCCGCAGGGTTCCGTGACCGTCCACGACGATGACGAAGAAGCGGGCTGACGTGCGCGCCGAGAAGGGGTTTTTGGCAGGTAAGTGGCGGGAGGATCAAATCCCTCAACCTTTCAGGCCCGGAGATCTGCGATCTCCGGGCCTGATTTCGTTGCGGGGACAGGATTTGAACCTGCGACCTCTGGGTTATGAGCCCAGCGAGCTACCGAGCTGCTCCACCCCGCGTCACAAGGGTCGAGCTTAGCAGAGCCGGCGGGGCTTCGCTCACCCCTCCGACGCGGCGACCGCGCGCTGGATCGCCGCGAGCATGCGGGCATCCGCTTCACCGGCTGCCGCGAGGTCGCCGCGTGCGTACGCCGCCTGACGGTCCGCCAGGGCCGTCTGGTAGTCGGCGAGCGCCTGCTCGAGCTCGGAGTTGGCCGGATCCGTCGGTGTCGTCGGTGTCGTCGGATCCGTCGGGTCGGTCGGCGTGACGGGGACGTTGCCGTCACCGGCATCCGCTCCCGAGTCTCCGCCGAACAGCTTGTCGAGCGCCGTGTCCAGCGTGTCCTCGTAGGCGATCTGGTCGCCGAACGCGACGAGCACCTTCTTGAGCAGCGGCAGCTGGGTGCCCGACGACGACTGCACGTAGACCGGCTGCACGTAGAGCAGGCCGCCGCCGACGGGGAGGGTCAGCAGGTTGCCGAGCTGCACGTCCGAGCCACCCTGCCGCAGCAGGTTGAGTTCACGCGAGACGATCGGGTCGGAGTTGAACTGGTTCTGCACCTGACCGGGCGCGGGAACAGTGTCGTCCTTCGGCAGGGTCAGCAGCGTGAGCTTGCCGTAGTCGTCGCCGACATCCGAGTTCACCGAGAGGTAGCCGGTGAGGATGTTCTGACTGTCGCCCGACGTGCGCGGGATGAAGGTCGAGTACAGCGTGAACGCCGGCTCGTCGGTGCCGGGCACCTGCATCGTCAGGTAGTACGGCGGCTGGGCGGTCTCGGCAGCGGCCGCCGGGTCGTCGGGCGTCGTCCAGGCGTCGGTGTTCGAGTAGAACTCGGTGGGGTTGCTCACGTGGTAGGTGGCGAGCACCTCGCGCTGCACCTTGAACAGGTCGGCCGGGTAGCGCACGTGCGCCAGCAGCTCGTCGCTCATCTCACTCTTCGGCGTGAGCGATCCGGGGTAGACCGCGTCCCAGGTCTTCAGGATGGGGTCCTCTTCGTCCCAGGCGTAGAGGGTGACCTCGCCGGAGTAGGCGTCGACCGTGGCCTTCACCGAGTTGCGGATGTAGTTGATGTCGTCGATCGCGTACGGCCGAGCGGGGGTGTTCGAGTCGACGATCGCGCCCGAGAGCGACTGGATGCGCGAGTACGGGTAGCTCGCGGTCGTCGTGTAGGCGTCGACGATCCAGAGGATTTTGCCGTCGACGACCGCCGGGTAGGCGTCGCTGTCGACGGTGAGGTACGGCGCGACCTTCTGCACGCGCTCGCGCGGGTCGCGGTCGTAAAGGATCTGCGAATCATCGGTGACCTGCCCCGAGAGCAGGATCTCCTCGGACTGGAACTTGAGCGCGTAGACCAGTCGCGTGAACAAGCCGCTGAGCTTGGGCCCGCCGTCGCCCGCGAACGTCGTCTTGATCGCGTTCGAGTCGTCCTCCCCCGAGCCCGACGAGGGGTAGTCGATCTCGATGTCGGTGGTGCCACCGACGACGGAGTAGGCGGGCGAGTTCTCGCCGAAGTACACCCGCGGCTCGTACTCTCCCAGCAGCCCGGTCGACGGGATCCCCGACTCGAGGAAAACCGGCTGACCCTGGGCATCCCGCTGGTTGCCGTAGGCGGCGACGACGCCGTAGCCGTGCGTGTAGACGAGGGCGTTGTTGTACCAGGTGTCGTTCGGGTCCTGACTGACCTCGCGCACCGCGACGACGGTGTCCTGCGTGGCACCGTCGATCTTGTAGCGGTCGACGTCGAGGTTGTCGGCGAACGTGTAGTACTGCCGCACGCGCTGGAGCTGCTGGAACGTGGGCGAGACCTGGGTCGGGTCGATGATGCGGATGTTGGCGGTCGTCTCGGCGTCGTCGCGCAGAGCGCCCTGCTCGGCCGTCGACACCGCCGTGTACGGGATGGTCTCGACGCCCTCGACGCCGTAAGCCTCTCTCGTCGCCTCGATGTTCTTCTCGATGTAGGGCGCTTCGAGTTCGGCGGCGGTCGGCTCGACGTAGAGGCGCTGCACGAGCGCGGGGTAGATCGAGCCGATGACGAGCCCCGAGACGATCAGCAGCGCGGTGCCGATGAGCGGCAGGCGCCATCGGCCGATGATCGCTGTCACGATGCAGAGCACGGCGACGAGCGCGGCGATGCCGGCGAGGATCGCCCGACCCGGGATCGTGGCGTTGTCGTCGGCGTACGAGATACCGGTGAACAGCGCCTTCTGGTCGGTGAGCGTCGCGTACTGGTCGAACCAGATGCTGACGCCCTGCAGGGCGATGTAGATGGCGGCGGTGACGGCGATCTGGATGCGGGCCCGGCGCGTGACCCGCACCTCGCGCCCGGAGACCTGGATGCCGCCGTAGATGTAGGCGGTGGCCAGCGCGGCGAGACCGGCGATCAGCACGACCGCCGACGCGTAGGCGAGGATGCCGCGGTACAGCGGCAGCTCGTAGACGTAGAACGAGACGTCGAGGCCGAACTGCGGGTCAGCGGTGCCGAACGGGGTGCGGTTGAGGAACTGCAGCACCGTCTCCCAGCGGGTCGCCGTCGAGACGCCCATGAAGAGGCCGAGCACGAGCGGGATGCCGATCATCGCGACGCGACGCAACGGTTCGATGACCTGCTGGTAGCGGTCGAGCTGCGAGTTGAGTTTCGCGTAAACGGGGCGGGCCCGGAAGGCGAGGGCGATGCTCAGCCAGACGACGAGGGCCATCGAGATGAACCCGATGCCGAACATCGCGGCGACCGCTGCCCAGCGGGTGGTGAGCACTTCGAGGAAGCCGAGCTGGTCGAACCACAGCGCATCGCTGTAGAAGCCCGAGAACACGAAGAACGCGATCACGACCAACGCGACGACGGCCGCCGAGATGGCGATCGCGGCACGGGTGCGGCTACGGGCGGGCGGGGCGGCGGGCGCGGGGCGGGTCGTCGACAACGTCGGCTCCTTCGGATCGCGAGAAGTCTACGAGGAGAGTTCTGCGAGAATCCCGGGTCGCCTCCCAGGTTCGCTGACGGCTGACACCGCCGGTCAGCCCCTGCAGCGGGCCAGACCGGCGGTGTCGCCATCCGCGATCGCCTCGACGGTGCCGACGGCCTCCTCGAGGGTGCCGACCGAGAACACCTCCAGGCCCGCCGGGATGCGACCGACGACCTCCGAGCAGTTCGCCGCGGGAGCGAGGAACCACTCGGCGCCCGCCGCCTGCGCGCCGTACATCTTCTGCACGATGCCGCCGATCGCGCCGACCGCGCCGGAACCGCTGATCGTGCCGGTGCCCGCGATGTGCTGGTCGCCGGTGAGCGCGCCGGGTGTGAGCTTGTCGTAGATGCCGAGGGCGAACATCATCCCCGCGCTCGGGCCGCCGACGCCCGGCAGCTGGATCTGCACATCGACCGGGAAGTCGTAGACCGGCGACGCGTAGACGCCGATGACCGGCGAACGGTCGGACTCGGCGGCGACGGGCGTGACGACGACGGTCTGCTCGACGCCGCCGCGCCGGATGCCCAGCTGGACGTCGGCGCCGACGCCGGCTTCGCCGAGCAGCGCCTTGAGCTCGTCGACCGTCGCGACCCGCGCACCGTCGACGGTCAGCACCTGGTCGCCCTCCTCGAGCACGCCGTCGGCGGGGGTGTCCGCGATCACCCCGGCGATCGTGAGCACGCTGCGGTACGCGATGTCGAGCTCGGTCAACGCGGCGGCGACGGCCTCCTGCTGCGAGGTGTCCATCTGGACGGCGCTCTCCTGGTCGGACTGCTCCTGCGTCTGGCCCTCCGGATAGACGACGTCGATCGGCAGCACGGTACGGCTCGGGTCGAACCAGGCGCTCGCGACGTCGATCCAGGACAGCGGCGACTCGCGCGAGCCATTGAGGTACACGGTGAGCAGGTCGAGCCGACCCGAGGTGGGGTAGGTCGTCTCGTCGGGGATGTCGATCAGCGGCACGTCGACGCCGTCGGCATCCTGAACGTCGCCGAGCGTGTCGTACACCGGACCGGGCCTCTCGACGACGTACGGCGAGGGGGCGGTCGCGAACGCGACGGCGCCGACGACGGACGCCACGATCAGGCCGAACCCGAGAAAGGTCGTCCACGACGGACGGTATGCGGGGGTCTCATCACGAGGCGGCCGTTCGCCCGCGAGCAGTTCCGAGAGTGACACCGACCGTCCTTCGTGTTCGCTGGCGGCGCAGAGCCGGTCCCGGCTTCCGCCGAGATGCTCGGGCTAGCGTAGTTGCCATGGCCGAGAACCCGCCGCGCGACGACTCCTCCGACCCGGAAGAACTGGGCGACGGCACCGACGAGTTCCGCGACATGCTGCGCGACTTCCTGGCGGGGAACACCGAGCTCGACCCCGCGAAACTGGCCAGTGCCGCCGGTCTGCCCGACGACCCCGCGATGGTCCAACGGCTCATCGGCCAGCTGCAGGAGGCGTTGCAGAACAGCGGTGACGGCATCAACTGGGGCCTCGCGCTCGAGCAGGCGCGCACCCTGGCCGGGCGCTCAGCCGTGCCGTCGACTCCGGCCGAGCGCACCGCGATGGAGCAGGCTCTCCATGTTGCCGCCCTCTGGCTCGATGAGGCGACCTCGATCAGCACCCTCACCGTCGAACCCGTGCTGCTCACCCGCGCCGGCTGGGCCGAGGCCACCATGCCGGTCTGGACCCAGCTCGCCGAACCGGTCGCGGACTCGATCGCCGACGCCCTCACCGGCGTGCTCGACGAGCACGCGTCGGAAGAACTCGAGGGGATGCTCGGCGGCGCCGGCAAACTCATGCGCAACATCGGCGGCACCCTGTTCGCCATGCAGCTGGGCCAGGTGGTCGGGCAGCTCGCCGCGGATGCCGTCTCTGGCGGGGATGTCGGCATCCCGCTGCTCGACGGCGACGTGAAGCAGGCCGCCCTCGTGCCGCAGAACGTCGACGACTTCGGGCGCGGGCTCGATATCCCGGTCGACGAGATCCGCCTGTACCTCGCCGTGCGCGAGCTCGCTCATGCCCGGCTCTTCCGGCACGCGAAATGGCTGCGGCTGCACCTGCTCACCCAGATCACCGACTTCGCCCGCGGCATCCGCATCGACACCTCGCGACTCGAGGAGCTCGCCGCCGACTTCGACCCGCGGAATCCCGAAGAGCTCCGCGCCGCCATGACCTCCGGCGCGCTCATCCCGCCGAAAACCGACGACCAGCTCGCCGCCCTCGCCCGGCTCGAGACGATGCTCGCCCTCATCGAAGGATGGGTGGATGTCGTCACCGCCTCCGCCACCACGCGGTTGCCTCATGCCGTCGGCATCGCGGAGACGGCACGGCGTCGCCGGGCCGCCGGAGGCCCCGCCGAGTCGGCGTTCTCGACGCTGGTCGGCCTCGAGCTGCGACCGCGACGCCTGCGCGAAGCGGCCGCGATGTGGCAGGCCGTGCACGACGCCGTCGGCGCCGACGGGCGCGACGACCTCTGGTCGCATCCCGATGTCGTGCCGTCCGACACCGACATCGACGACCCGGCCGCCCTCGTCGCCCGCATCTCCGGTGGAGCACCCGAGCCCGACGACGTCGACCGTGCGCTCGAAGATCTCCTCGCCGACGACTCCGGCGATCGGCCGAAAGAAGACTGACAGCCCCCCGGTGGTCGAATAGCGCCGCAGCCGCGTGTCGAGACCACCGAAGGCGGGTCGCGCGCCCCTCTCCTGTGGATGCGTTCCGCGCGCGCGACCCCGCCGGGGGCATTCTGACGGGCATGGTGCTTCGCCTCGATCCCGCGCTCCCGCTTCTGTGGCGCACCCCGTCGAGCGTGCAGTTCGGGTCGGAGGAACCGGCCGTCGTGCTCGAGGACGTGAGCGAGGGTGAGGACCGGCTCCTGGCGACGCTCGGGGCGGGCATCTCCGACACGGGCTACGTGATGCTGGCGCGATCGCTGGACGTCTCGGCGGAGGCCGCCGAGACCCTCCTCGACGCGCTCGCGCCGGTGCTCGTGACGAAGGCCGCCGAGCCGCTACGGCGCGCCGCGGTGCTGGGCGACTCGCCGCTGGCCCGGACGATCGCGGGCTTGCTCTCGTCGGAGGCGGCTCTCGGTCGGGCGGAGGAGGCGGCGGTCGTGGTGCTGGTCGCGGACTGGGTGCTGGCCCCCGCCGACCATCTCGCGTGGTTGAACCGGGATGTGCCGCATCTCCCGGTCCTCGTGTCGGAGAGATCGGTCTCGGTGGGGCCGCTCGTGGAGCCGGGCGACGGGCCGTGCCTGTACTGCGTGCAGCTGGCTCGGCTCGACGCCGACCCGGCCTGGCTGGCCGTCGCGACGCAGCTGCTCGGCCGGGAGGGGCGCGAGGTGCGCGATCTCGAGCGGGCCGAGGTCGCGGCGTTCGTGACGCGGCGGGTGCTCGGCTGGCTGGCGGGGTCGCGGGCCCGCGGGCGGGCCTGGCGCGTGGATACCGGCGGGGGCGTCAGGTCCCGGGTGTGGCAGCGGCATCCCGGCTGCCGATGCGGAGTTCCTGCAGGAACCGACTGGGCTGCCGCTCCGCCGACCGCTGACCACGGCGCGCCCAGGACAACGTCAGCCGTCGGCGCGCCCGCGTGATCCCCACGTAGAAGAGCCGGCGCTCCTCGTCGATCGCCGCGAGCCCGCGCGCGTGCACGACCGGAAGCAGCCCTTCGGCGAGGCCCGCGAGGTAGACCGACTCCCACTCGAGGCCTTTCGCCGAGTGCAGGGTGCCGAGCACGACGGCGCGCATCGGCAGCTCGCCTTTCGCCTGCTCGCGGTCGTCGAGCTCGGCGGCGAAGCGGGCGAGGGTGACGTCTTCGGGCGTGCCTTCGGCGAAGCGCACGACGGCATCGAGCCCCGCCCAGTCGTGCGGGCCGAGCTGGGAGTGCGTGCGGTCGACGGTCCACCCGGCGGCCCGGGCGGTGTCGGCGATGAAGCCGCGCACCGGATCGTCGGGGAACCGTTGCGCCTGCACGGCGAGCGCCGACGTCACCTTGCGCACCGCGGGGATCTCGAAGAAGGGGGTGCCGGAGAGCGACCGGGTGACGATTCCGCGGTCGCCGAACGCCGCCTCGAACGCGCGCGCCTGATCGTTGACGCGGTGCAGGACGGCGATCTGCGCGGGGTCCGTGCCGGACGCCAGTTCGGCGACCACCGCCTCCGCGATGCCGGCCGCCTCGGCCGCGTCGTCGTCGTACGCGACCGGCTCCGGCACGATCCCCCGCGCGACGGTCGCGGCGCGCAGGTCGAGCGCCCCGGGCCGGCCGCGCATGAGCCGGTTGGCGAGATCGAGCACCTGCGGCGCCGACCGGTAGTTGCGCTCGAGCCGCACGATCTCGGCCCCCGGGTGGTCGCGCCCGAAGTCGAGTAGGTACGAGCTGGAGGCGCCGGCGAAGGTGTAGATCGTCTGGTTGGCATCGCCGACGACGCAGAGATCGGTGCGCGCGCCGAGCCATAGCTTCAGCAGCCGGTGCTGGAGCGGCGAGACGTCCTGGAACTCGTCGACGACGAAGTGCCGGTACTGCGTGCGCACCCGGTCGCGGGCCACGTGCTCCGAGTCGAGGAGCCCCGACGCGAGCAGCAGCACGTCCTCGAAGTCGATGCGGCGGCGTTCGTCTTTGAGCTCCTCGTACTGCTGCTGCACGTCGGCGACGGCGTCGGCATCCAGTCCTCGAGGAAGCGGACGGGAGCGGGCCGCCTCCGCATAGCGTTCGAGCGAGAGCTCCGAGGTCTTGCGCCACTCGATCTCGCCGGCGACCTCCCGCACGGCGCCCGGCCCGAGCCTGATCTTCGCCCGCTCGCCGGCCTCGGCGATGGTGCGCGCCTTGTTGTCGAGCAGGCGCGGTGCCGAGCCGCCGACGAGGTCGGGCCAGAAGTAGCCGAGCTGCGCGAGCGCTTCGGCGTGGAAGGTGCGCACGACGGCGCCCGGAGTGCCGAGCACCCGCAGCCGGTGCCGCAGCTCGCCCGCGGCCTTCGCGGTGAAGGTGAGCGCCAGCAGCGTGCCCGGGGAGTAGACGCCCTCCTGGATGCCGTGGGCGATCCGGTGCGTGATGGCCCGGGTCTTGCCGGTGCCGGCCCCGGCGAGGATGCAGACCGGGCCCAGCAGCGTCTCGGCCGCGTGGCGTTGCTCGGCGTCGAGCCCGTCCAGGAGGTCGGTCACCACTGCGCTGCTCCTACCACTGGCGGGCCCCGTCGGGAATCTCTCCCCCGTACCAGTGCTCGATGATCGCGCGGGCGATCGAGGTGGGTCCGGGCAGGATCACGTCGCCGGCATCCACCGCGGTGCTCAGTTCGTCGCGGGTGAACCAGCGCAACGCGACGATCTCCTCGCCGTCGGGCTGTCCGGTGACGTCGGTGCCGGGCACGACCCGCGCGACGAAGCCGACCATGAGGGAGGCCGGGAACGGCCAGGGCTGACTGCCGAGATAGTGCGGCTGCTCGACCCGCACCCCCGACTCCTCGAACACCTCGCGGACGACGGCGGCTTCGAGCGACTCCCCCGGCTCGACGAACCCGGCGAGCAGCGAGAAGCGCTTGGCCTCCCACATCGCGTTGGAGCCGAGCAGCAGCCGGTCGTCGGTATCCAGCACTCCGACGATGATCGCGGCGTCGGTGCGCGGAAAATACTGTTTGCCGTTCTCGTCCTGGCGCACCCAGCCGGCCTGCTCGGGAACCGTCTCCCCGCCGGCGAGCGGTGAGAACCGCGCGACCGAATGCCAGTTCAGGATGCCGAGCGCCTGCGTGAACAGCCCGGCGTCGCGCTCGTCGAGCCGATGCCCGATGCTCCGGAGATCGCCCCACTGGGCGGCACCCTCCGGCACGTCGTCGAGCTCGTCGAATCCGCGGACGTCGTCGACGGCCAGCGCGACGATCGGCGTGCCCTCGGGGATGTCGCCGGCGGGAGCCGTGGTGCGCCCGAGGTAGACGGCGAGCGCCGCCTGCGGCACGATCGACGGCGGCAGGAGGGCCAGGGTCGTCGCGGTGGCGAGCAGGGCCCTGCCTTCGTGCAGCACGATCGCCCGGGTGCGCGCGTCTTCCAGGAGCGCGTCGATGCCGCCGGCACGGCCGAGGTGGTCCCGGTCGAGAGCCGCACGGGCGAGCGGGAGCCGCTCGGAGAACCTCGGGAGCTCCGCTGAGAAGGAACCGGACGCGGGAGTGTCGGACATCCGTACTCCTCCCGGGCCGACCTACCCTGTCGACATGGCCCGATCCCATCTCACTCTAGCGGCGCTCGCCACGTCCGCCGTGGCGGGTCTCGACATCGCCGGGGCCCAGCCGTTCGGCTCCCCCGGCGGCGACTTCGACGCCGCCATCCTCACCGGCAAGGACGGCAGGCACTGGATCGTGCGGGTGCCGCGTTCCGAGCGCGCCGAGGCGGAGCAGTCCGCCGACCTCATCGCCCTGCGGGCACTCAGCGCCGGGGTGCGGGCGCGTCTGCCGTTCACCGTCTCGACCTTCGCGGGGCAGGTGCCGGTCGACGGCACCCGGGCCGTCGTGTCGGAGTTCGTCTACGGATCCAAGGTGCCGCTCGGCGCCATGAGCCTCGAGCTCGCGGCTTCCATCGGCTCGGCGATCGCCGCCATCCACGTCCTGCCGCCGAATCTGGTGATCGACGCCGGTCTGCCGTCGCACTCCCCCGTGGAGGCGCTGCGCAGCGTCGTCGCCGTGATGGACCGTGCCGCGGCGACCGGTCTCGTGCCCGCCGCCCTGCTCAGCCGCTGGGAGCGCGCGAGCGAGGAACCGACCCTCTGGCAGTTCACGCCGTCGGTGATCAACGGCGCCCTCGGCTCCGACTCGTTCCTGTCGGCGAACGACGAAGTCACCGGGATGCTCGGCTGGCACGCCTTGCGCGTCGGCGACCCGGCCTCCGATCTGCAGTGGCTCGCCGCGGCCGGCGATGACGTCGCCGACGCCGCGTTCGCCGCCTACGCTCACACCCGCGGCAACGTCGACCGGCAGGTGCGTCAGCGTGCGGCGCTGCTGTCGGAGCTCGAGGTCGCCCGCTGGCTGCTGCACGGCACCGAGACCCACTCGACCGACATTGTCGACGACGCAGTCGGGATGCTGTCCGCCCTCGTCGACGAGACGCACAAGGACCTGATGAACCCGATCGGCGGACCCACCGTGCCGCTCGGCGTCGACGAGGTCGAGCAGCTGCTGGAACGCACCTCCCGCATCCACTGACTTCGGCTGGTCCGCTGTCTGCGCATTGGCCCGCGAGATTCTGGTCGGCACGATTCGCAAACCGCGGACGAACGCGGGGTTCAGACCTCCGCGAGGGCGTCGAGGGCGGCCCGCCAGCCGAGCGACGCGCACCCCGCCCGAAGCGGGTAGCGGCCGATGCCGGCGAATGCTTCGAGATCCTCGAGCGACGGGTCGGCCGAGGCGTCGGCGTCGAGGGTCGCGAGGTAGCGGTCGGCGAGCCCGCGGAACCCGGCGACGTCGAGTCCCGGCACCGCGGCGGAGAGGGCGGATGCCGCGGCTGTCGACACGACGCAGCCGTGGCCCTCCCAGCGCAGAGCGCCGATCGCATCGCCGTCGAACACGAGCCGCACGGTGACCTCGTCGCCGCAGGCCGGCGAACGCCGATGGGCTTCGAGACCGCGGACATCGCCGAGCCCCGCACCGACCCGGGTGTTGGCGAGCTCCTCGATGAGCGCCGACCGATCCGCCTCGGCGAGCATCAGCGGTGCTGGTCCGCCAGCGCACGCACGGCGGCTTCGAACGCGTCGATCGCCGCGGCGACGTCGTCTTCGCGCACCGACTCGTCGGCGTGGTGGCTGATGCCGCCCGCGCAGCGCACGAACAGGATCCCGATCTCGGTGAGTTCGGCGACCGCCATCGCGTCGTGCCCGGCGATGCTCACCAGGTCGACCGGGTCGGCGTCGCCCGTGGAGCGGATGCCGGCGGCGATGGCATCCCGCAACGACCGGGCGCACGGCGCCTCGGGCGCGACATGGGTGGAGACGACCTCGAGGTCGAGGCCGCGCTCGACGGCGATGCGCTGCAGCTCGTGCCGGATGAGACCCCAGGTCGCGTCACGGCCGGTGGCGGTGCCGTCCCGGAGGTCGAGACTGAACTCGGCGAATCCGGGGATGACGTTGACGGCATCCGGTTCGACGCGGATGCGACCGACCGTCGCGGGGCTCCCCTGGTCTTGGGCGATGCGCTCGATCGCGACGATCGCCTCGCTCGCGCCGAGGAGCGCGTCGTGCCGCAGCTCCCACGGGGTCGCGGCGTGCCGGGCCTCGCCGAGGTAGGAGATCATCCGCCGCTCCGCTGCCGCGATGGTGGTCACGATTCCGAGCGCGCGGTCGAGGGCCTCGAGCCGCGGACCCTGCTCGATGTGGCACTCGAGGTAGCCGAGCACCGACCCCGCGGGCCGCGCCGCCGAGGCGATGTTCTCGGGGATCAGCCCGAACGTCGTCGCCGCATCCCGCAGCGAGACGCCGTCGACATCGTGCAGGTCGAGCCAGGAATCCTTCCAGCCGCCGGCGAGCGCGCGCGATCCGAGCAGCGTCGCCCCGAAGCGGGTGCCCTCCTCGTCGCCGAACGCGACCACTTCGAGGGCGAACGGCAGGTCGGCATCCCGCAGCCGGTCGGCGACCTCGATCGCGACGAGCACCCCGAGGATGCCGTCGTACCGCCCGGCTCCCGGAACGGTGTCGAGATGCGAGCCGAGCAACAGCGCAGGGCGGTCGTCGTCATCCACGAGCCGGCGCCCGCACACGTTGGCGGCGGCGTCGGGCCACGAGCGCAGCCCGGCCTCCCGCATCCAGGCGGCCGCGATCACATTCACCCGGGACTGCTCGGGCGTGAGGTACGCGCGCAGGATGCCGTCGTCCCACGCCGAGTGGGTGGCGAGTTCGTCGGCGCGGGCGAGGACCCGGGCGGCAGCGCTCCTCACGCGTAGCTCGCGAGAGCGGCGTCGGTGCCGGCACCGAGCGTCACGGGGGCGCCCGCCCGGCGCAGCACCTGCTCGAGCGCCGCGAGGGTGGTGAGCACGGCATCCTTGCGGGCGTTGTAGCCCATGACCCCGATGCGCCACACCTTGCCGTGCAGCGGCCCGAACGACGTGCCGATCTCGATCCCGTAATCGGACAGCAGGGTCGTGCGCACGCCGTCGGGGTCGACGCCCGACGGGATGTACACGCCGATGACGTTGTTCATGCGCACGCTCTGGTCGCCGAAGAGTTCCAGCCCGGTGGCGACGAGTCCCGCCGTCATCGCGGCGCCGTGCACGCGGTGACGCTCGACCGCCGCCGCCATGCCCTCCTCGATCAGGATGCGCGCGCACTCGCGGGCGCCGTAGAGCATCGTCGTCGCCTCGGTGTGGTGGTTGAGGCGCTTCGGACCCCAGTAGTCGAGGATCTGCGCCAGGTCGAAGTAGTTGCTGCGGATCGGCTGCGCCAGCACCGGGTCGCCCTCCGAGCGGATGCCCGCTTCCACCGACTTGCGGGCCTCGATGATCGCCACCGCCTGCGCCGACAGCGTGATCGGCGAGGAACCCGACGGCCCGGCCAGGCACTTCTGCAGACCCGAGGTGGCGGCATCCACTCCCCACTCGTCCGCGAGGAAGGTGTTGCCCGCGAGGCTCGCCGTGGTGTCGGTGTAGAGCAGGGCGCCGTGCTTCGCGGCGAGCGAGCCGATCTCGTCGAGCGGCTGGGCGACGGTCGTGGAGGTGTCGCCGTGCACGATCGCGAGCACCTTGGGCTTCACGTCCTTCAGCGCCGCCTCGATCTCGGCCGGCGTGTAGACCGTGCCCCACTCGCGTTCGAGCACGTGCACCTCGGCGCCGCAGCGCTCGGCGATCTCACGCAGGAGGTGCCCGAAGCGCCCGAAGATCGGCACGAGCACCTTGTCGCCGGGCTCGAGCAGGCTGACCAGGGCCGCCTCGATGCCCGCGCGGGCCGTGCCGTCGACGAGCAACGTCGCCTCGTTGCGGGTCTCGAACACCCCGCGGAACAGCTCCTGCGTCTCGGCCATGTACCCGGTCATGGCCGGGTCGTACTGGCCGACCAGCTGCGCCGACATCGCCCGGAGCACCCGCGGGTCGGCGTTGATCGGCCCGGGACCCATGAGGAGGCGGGCGGGCGGGTCGATCTGCTGAGCGGTCACCGATTCAGGATGCCACGCGCGCGTTTCGACGGGATGACGCCAATCGCCGATCCCTGGATGAGCAGCCGGTACCTATGCCCGCGCCGACGTCGCGCGCGACGGTCGCTCGCATGTCGGGTCTCACCCGGGTCACTGTTCCCACCGCCGTGCTCGCGGCACTCCTCGCCCTCGCCGGATGCGCCCCGGGGGCTACGTCAAGACGTTCTGAACTCCGAGCACCGCCGCCAGGTCGAGCAGGGCGAGGTCGCTGCCGCGCGGGCCGACGAGGCAGATCCCGACCGGCTCGGGCACGTGCAGGGCGGGCACCGAGAGTCCGGGACGACCGGTGATGCCCGCGACGACGGTCAGCCGCAGGGTCGCGCCGCGGACGGCATCCAGCTGCTCCGCCGAGGCGTCGACCGAGGGTGCCGCCGAGGACGCCGACGGCACGAGCAGCACCCGGTCGCCGAGCAGCTCGTCGAGGCGGACGCGATGGGCGGCAAGCGCCGCGCGGGCCTCGGCCTCCTCCTCGCGGGTGACCTGGGAGGCGAGGACGAAGCGTTCGCGGGCGCCGGGGCCGACGGCATCCGGATGCCCGGTGACCCACCCGCCGTCGGAGTCCCACGCCTCGGCGGCCTGCGTCACCCGGAACGCCTCGAACATCGCGGTCGGCTCGCCGAGCGCCACCTCCTCGACGTCGAGGCCCGCGATCGCGGTGGTGAACGCGTCCTGCACCGCGGTGTCGGCGAGAGCCACCAGAGCCGGATCGACGACGAAGGCGCCCGGGTCGACGGTCACGGTGCCGAGCGCGACTTCGACGACGCGGCGGAGGGTCGCGGCGTCGCGGGTCAGCCAGCCGGCGGTGTCGAAAGAGGGGGCCAGCGGCCAGACGCCCTCGAGCGGCACGGCGCCGTGGGTCGTGCGGAGGCCCCAGAGGCCCTGGTACGACGCGGGCACGCGGATCGAGCCGGCGGTGTCGGTGCCGAGTCCGATGCTCGCCTCGCCGAGCGCGACGGCGGACGCGGGTCCGCTCGACGATCCTCCGGGCAGGCCACCAGGGACGGCGGGGTTCGGCGGCGGCCCGTAGTGCGGGTTGGCGCCGGCGATGGAGTAGGCGAACTCGTCGGTGTGGGCGATGCCGCGGAGGTCGGCGCCCGCAGCGAGCAATTGCTGCACGGCGGGGGCTGAGCCGACCTCGACCGGGGCTTCGGCGAGGAACACCGGGTTGCCCACGCCGACCGCGAAGCCCTCGACGGCGAAGAGGTCCTTCACGGCGACGGTCTCGCCGCGCAGCGCACCCGCCGCGGCACCGGCGACGAGCGGGTCGCCGAGTTCTCTCCAGACAGAGGTGTTCACCCGAAGTCCGCCTTCCTGATGCGCGCGTGCACGCCGGTCACCCGGTCGACGACCTGGGAGATGTCGAAGTCCGTCGCCGCCGAGAGGTAGGCGTAGGCGTGCTCCTCGTCCATCGAGTAGCCGCCGACGAGGAAGCGGATGGCGGCTCGCACCGACTTCTTCATCGCCTCGCGGAGGTCTTCGTCCATGCCGGTCGGCACCCAGTAGTCGGGCGTCTCGACGACCGGTCCGTACTCGTGCACGAACGGGGCGAACGGGTCGTCGGCCGGCACGATCCGGAAACGCAGGGTCGCCCGCAGCGACGCCTCCATCGCGGTGAGCGCGACTTCGCCGTCGCCCTGCGCGAAGTGCGGGTCGCCGGTGTAGAACAGCGCACCGGGCGCCAGCACGGGCAGGTAGAGCGTGCTGCCGACGGTCAGCAGGTTGATGTCGATGTTGCCGCCGTGGAGTCCCGGCGGCACCGAGTGCGGCCGCTCGTCGCCCGGCACCGCGACGCCCATGATGCCGAGGAACGGCGCCGTCGGGAACGACACCCGCTCGTTGGCGCCCGCGCGCAGCGGCAGGGACGCCGTGGCGTCGTCGTCGAGGCGGGCGAAGACGCTCACGGTGTGGTCGCCGCGCGGGAACTCTCCCGGCAGCGCCCCGCGGCCGTGCCGGTTCGAGATGACCCCGTACGGCACCCGCGGCCGCAGCTCGACGACCTCGATCGCCAGCAGATCCCCGGGCTGGGCGTCGCGCACGAACACCGGGCCGGTGACGACGTGCGGCCCGTCCTGCGGATCCCGGGTGCGAGTGGCGGTCAGGGCGACGGCATCCCGCAGCACGCCGTCGGCGGTGACGCCGTGGCCCGCGAAGAACGCGACCGGGTCGGAGCCCTGGTCGTCGAGCAGGCCCTCGTGGCTGATCGTGTCGATCGTCACCTCGGTGCCGGCGTCGACCTCGAGCACCGGTGCGTCGGACCCCGACGGCAGACGACCCCAGAAGACCTTAGTCGGGTCGGCCGGCAGGTAGGTGCCGCGGATCGGCCCCTCACCCGGCTGCAAGATCGTCATCCCGCCACGTTACCGAGTGAAGCGCTCCACCCACGGCGACGCGGGGGCGGCCGCGAGCGCCGCGAGCGTCCCGCGTTGCACGACCGCCCCGCGCTCGAGCACGAGCACCTCGTCGGCGAGCGCGGCGGCGTCGTCGCGGTCGTGGGTGACGACGATCGAGGGACCGCCGAACTCGCGGAGGTGACGGGCGAGATCGGCCCGCACGTCATCCCGGATCTCGACGTCGAGCGACGCCATCGGCTCGTCGAGCAGCAGCGCCGCGGGTTCCGCGGCGAGCGCCCGGGCGAGCGCCACCCGTTGCGCCTGCCCACCTGACAGGGCGTTCGGATGCCGCTCCGCCAGCTCGACGAGGTCGAGGCGCGCCAGCCACGGCTCGGTCGTCTCGCGCGCGGCCCTCCACCCGCCGTCGCGCACCCGGGCGGCGAACGCGACGTTGTCGCGCACGGTCAGATGCGGGAAGAGCAGGAAGTCCTGGAAGAGCATCCCGATCCCCCGGCGCTCAGCGGGTACCTCGGTCACGGCGGTTCCACCCAGGACGATCGCGCCGGTCGCGTCGACGAGGCCCGCCACCGCCGACAGGATGCTCGACTTGCCCGCGCCGTTGGGCCCGACCAGGGCGAGCACGCGCTGGTCGGGCACCTCGAACGCCGCGACGATCTGGAACGCGTCGCGCGGGATGCGGAGGTCGACGGCGAGGGTCACCGCACGACCCCCGGCAGCCAGCGGTCGCGGAGGGTGAGCAGCACGACCGCCGAGACCGCGAGCAGCACGAGGGCGAGGGCGATCGCGACGTCGGGATCGGAGTTCATCGCCAGGTACGACGCGATCGGCAGCGTGCGGGTCACACCGGGGAACGACCCGGCGAAGGTGATGGTCGCGCCGAACTCGCCGAGGGCCCGGGTGAAGCAGAGCACCGTGCCCGCGGCGATCCCGGGAGCGACGAGCGGGAGGGTGACCAGCCGGAACGTCTGACCTGGCGTCGCGCCCAGGGTCGCGGCCGCCGACTCGCTGCGACGGTCGGCCGAGCGTAGCGCCCCCTCGACGGCGAAGACCAGGAACGGCATCGCGACGAAGGTCTGCGCGATGACGACGGCTCCGGTGGTGAACGGCAGGGTGACGCCGACCTCGGCGAGCCACTGACCGACGATGCCCCGGCGGCCGAGGAGCAGCAGCAGTGCGATGCCGCCGACGACGGGCGGGAGGACGAGCGGGATGGTGATCGCCGCCCGCAGCAGACGGCGCGGCACGACGTGCCAGTGCACCGAGTGCGACAACAGCACCGCGAGCGGGACGCCGAAGACCAGGCAAGCGCCGGTCGAGAGCGCCGCGGTGCCGAGCGAGAGCAGCAGCGCCTGCACGACGGGCGCGCTGGTGACGAGCGTCGGGAGTTCCGCCCAGGGCGCGCGGAGGATCAGCCCGAGGAGGGGCAGTACCAGCAGGGCGAGACCGACGCCGCCGAGGACGGTGACGACCGGGCCGCTGCGACGCGCCCTACGGGGTGCCGAAGCCGGCATCCGCGAACACCGTGAGCCCGTCGGGGGAACTCACGAAGTCGATGAACGCCTGCGCGAGGTCCGCGTCGGCGGCGTCGGCGAGCAGCGAGATCGGGTACCTGTTGACGACCTCCGCTGCCTCGGGCACCTCGAGGCCCTCGACGTCGTCGCCCGCGGCCTTCACGTCGGTGACGTAGACGAGGGCCGCATCCACCTCGCCGAGCGAGACTTTGGTGAGCGCCGCCTTGACGTCCTCCTCCAGGGTGTCGACCGACGGGGTGATGCCGGTCGCCGCGAATAGTTTCTGCGCGGCCGAGCCGCACGGCACGGCCGGGTCGCACAGGGCGACGGTCAGGTCGGCGTTCGCAAAGTCGGCGAGGCCGGTGACGCCCCCGGGGTTGCCGGCGGGCACGGCGATCTCGAGCACGTTGGTGAGCAGCACGGTCGGGTCGACGGTGAGCCCGGCGTCGGTGAGGGTCTTCATCGTCGACTCGTTGGCCGAGAAGAAGATGTCGGCCGGCGAGCCCGAGATGATCTGCTCGGCAAGTGCGGAGCTGCCGCCGTAGGCGATGACGACGTCGACGTCGGGGTGCGCCTCCTCGAACTGCGCGGCGAGCGCGTCGAGCGATTCGGTGAGCGATGCCGCGGCGAGGATCGTGATCGTTCCCGACAGCGTGTCGGGCGCGGTCGAGTCGGTCGCCTCGGGGGTGGGCGCGGCGCAGCCGGCCAGCAGGACGATGCCCGCGGCGGCGGCGATCACCGTCAGTCTCTTCACGTTCAGTTCTCCGGGATCTCGACGGTGACGACCGTGGCCTTCGCGCTCGCGGAGGCGAGCATTCCGGGTTCGAGGCCGAGGTCGTCGGCGGCCTCCCGCGACATCAGGGACACCACGCGGAACGGACCGGCCTGGATGACGACCTGCGCCATCACGCCGTCTTTCGTGACGGCGGTCACGATCCCGGTGAAGCGGTTGCGGGCGCTCGCCTTCGCGAGCGGGAACGCGGCGGCGAGAGCGGATGCCGTCTCCGGCTCCTGCAGGAGCGGCAGCAGGTCGGCGCCGTCGATCACCTGGCGACCGTTGTCGGCTTTGCGGATGCGCAGTTTCCCCGACTCGCCCCAGCGGCGCACGGTGTCGTCGCTGACCCCGAGCAGGGCGGCGGCTTCGCTGATCTTGAACTGATCCATTCGCTGAGTGTGCCATACTTCCGCATCCGCGCTTTGATTGATCACTTTTGAGCGTGTTTGCGGATCATTGCCCGCCCCACCCCTGCTTGGGGTACTGAGACTTCGTGCGCTCGACTGGGTACCGTGATCGCATGGATCTGGGAAACCTGGCGGCGCAGGGCGCCACCGTCCTCTTCTCGACGCTCCTCGTGGGGTTCGTTCTGACGATCGGGATGATGGCGCTCGGCCTCTGGATGGCGTACACGATCATCTGGAAAGCGGTCCGGAGGGGACTGCGCGAGTTCGAGGCCGAGGTTGAGCTCCCTACCCGCGCCCGTCGCACCCGTCCGCTCGCGAGTGCGTCCCCTCCGATCCGCCCGCTGCCCGGCCCGCGCGACTGGTAGTCCCCTCGGCGCAACCGCCGAGCGTCGACCGCCGGTCGCTGGTTGAATCGGTCACATGGCCGTCGATCCCTCCTCGCCGCGATTCGCGCGCCAGCGGATCCTCGCGGGCTTCGGCAGCGACGCCCAGACGGCCCTCGCGGGAGCGCACGTGCTGGTGATCGGCGCCGGCGGACTCGGCAGCGCGATCCTCCCTCTGCTCGCGGCGGCGGGCGTCGGCATCCTCACCGTCGTCGACGACGACACCGTCGCCGAGAGCAACCTCCATCGGCAGACGCTGCACACCGCGGGTGATGTAACCCGCAGCAAGGCCGCCTCCGCCGCCGAGACGCTGCGCGCCCTCGCCCCCGACGCCGAGATCCGCGTACTCGAGCGCCGGTTCGAAGCGGGGAAGACCTTCGACCTGCTCCTCGACGTCGACGTGCTCGTCGACGCGAGCGACAACCCCGCCACCCGCTATCTCGCCAACGACGCCGCGACGATCCGCGGCATCCCGCTGGTCTGGGGCTCTGCCCTCGGCTACGCGGGCCAGGTCGGTGTCGCCTGGGATGAGAAGGGGATCGACTACCGGGACCTCTTCCCCGACGAGGGAGCGGCGGATGCCGGGGACACCTGCGAGATCGTCGGGGTGCTGCCCAGCGTCTGCGGGGTCATCGGCGCGATGATGGCCACCGAGGTGCTCAAACTGGTGACCGGCGTCGGCGAACCGTTGCTCGGCCGGGTCGCCGCCTATGACGCCCTCACCGGCCGCACCCGTGAGATCGACTACCGCCGCGATCCCGAGGCCCAGCGCCCCGGGTCGCTCGAAGAGAGGACCTCGATGCCCGACTCCGACCACCTGGCCGACGCCGCCGTCAACGCCATCCAGCTGTCGGGCGAACTCGCCGGACCGAACCCACCGCTGCTCGTCGATGTGCGCGAGCCGTGGGAAGCGGAGCTGGTGAGCATCCCCGGCTCGGTGCTGATCCCGCTCGGTGAACTGCCGGAGCGGATGACCGAACTCGACTCCGACGCCGACGTCGTCCTCTACTGCCACCACGGGATGCGCTCCGATCGCGCGCTGCAGTTCCTCCAGCGCATGGAGTTCTCGCGGGTGCGGCACCTCACCGGTGGCGTCGACGCGTACGCCGTGAAGGTCGACCCCTCGCTCGCGCGGTACTGACGTGGCGCGCACCCCGGTCGCCGAGCACGAGGGACGCGTGCGTGCGCTGCTCGCGCCGCTGCGCACCCGTGACGCCGAAACGGTGTCGGTCGCTGCGGCGCTCGGCCGGGTGCTCGCTGCTCCGGTGCTCTCGCCGATCGATCTGCCGCCGTTCCGCAACTCCCAGATGGACGGCTTCGCGGTGCTCAGCGCCGACCTCGCCGCCGGGCTCCCGCTGCCGATCGCGGGCGAGATCGCCGCGGCCGCCGGAACCCCCGCGCCGCTCGTCCCCGGCACCGCCGTGCGCATCATGACCGGCGCCCCGATCCCGGAGGGAGCGGATGCCGTGGTGCCGGTCGAGGACACGACCGTCTCCGCCGACTCGACCGTCACGATCGCCTCCGAGTGGACCGCCGGGGCCTACGTGCGCGATGTCGGGTCCGACCTCCGGGCGGGCGCACAACTGCTGCCCGCCGGCATCCGTCTCTCGTCGCGTCACCTCGCCGCGCTCTCGGCGGCCGGCATCACCGCCGTCGAGGTCGGGTCGCGCGTGCGGATCGCGGTCATCTCGACCGGATCGGAACTCGTGGCGCCGGGCGACCCGCTCGGGCCGGGGCAGATCTCCGACTCCAACAGCACCGCCCTGGTTGCCGCGGTCCGCGACGCCGCCGCCGAGATCGTGCTCGAGGGCCGGGTCGTCGACGACCGGGGGGCCTTCGAGGCGCTGCTCGACGCCGCCGTCGCCGCGGACGCCGAGCTGATCCTCACCAGCGGCGGCATCTCGCAGGGCGAGTACGAGGTCGTGCGCGAGACCCTCGAGCCGAAGGGGGCGATCGTGGATGTGCTCGCCCTGCAGCCCGGCGGACCGCAGGCGATCGGCTCCGTCGGCGAGGTGCCCGTGGTCTGCTTCCCCGGCAACCCGGTGTCGAGCCAGCTCTCGTTCCTGCTCTTCGTCGAACCGCTGTTGCGCGAGATCGCCGGGCTGCCCGATCGCATCCGCGTGACCCGCTTGCTCGACGCCCCGCTCACCTCCGTCGAGGGCAAGCGGCAGTTCCTGCGCGGGCGGGCGCTGCCCGACGGGCGGGTGGAGACGCTGGGCGGTCCGTCGTCGCATCTCGTCGCCGCACTGGCCGCCGCCGACGTGCTGCTCGACGTGCCCGAAGAGGTGACCGAGCTGCCCGCCGGCGCGAGTGTGGAAACCTGGGAGCTATGAGCGCCCTCAGCCACCTCGACGACGAAGGTCGCGCGCGGATGATCGACGTGGGCGGCAAGGCCGTGACACGCCGGGTCGCCGTCGCGTCGGGTCGGCTCGACACCACCGCGCAGGTCGTCGCGCTGGTGCTCGCCGACGGGCTGAAGAAGGCGGATGCCCTCGCCACGGCCCGCCTGGCTGGGATCTCCGCCGCGAAGCGCACCTCCGAACTCATCCCGCTCGCGCACCTCCTGCCGCTGGACTCGGTCACCGTCGAGTTCGAACCGGGCGAGGCATCCATCGGCATCCGCGCGACCGTCGCCGTGACCGCGAAGACGGGCGTCGAGATGGAGGCGCTGACCGCCGTCGCCGTCGCCGGTCTCACGCTGCACGACATGATCAAGGCCGTGGATCCCGCCGCGGTGCTCGGCGACATCCGGCTGCTCGAGAAGTCGGGCGGCAAGCACGGCCACTGGACGCCCGCGGGCGACGCACCTGCCGCCCGCGGGACCGCCGTCGTGATCGTCTCCTCGACCGGGGCCGCCGCCGGCACCCGCGAGGACCGCACCGGCCCGATGATCGTCGACTGGCTGACCACCCAGGGCTACACCGTCGACTCGCCCGTGGTCGTCGCCGACGCCGACATCGCGGGCGCCCTCGGCGGTGCCGTCGCGGGAGCCCCGGCGCTCGTGATCACGACGGGCGGCACCGGCATCCATCCGCAGGACCGCACCCCCGAGGCCACCCGCACGGTGCTCGACCGCGAGCTGCCGGGCGTCGCCGAAGCCATCCGGGCCGCCGGTCGGGCGGTCACCCCGACGGCCGCGCTGAGCCGTGCCCTCGCCGGCATCGCCGGGTCGACGATCGTCGTCAACCTGCCCGGGTCGCCGGGCGGCGTGTCCGACGGTCTCGCGGTGCTCGGCACCCTCCTGCCCCACCTGCACGACCAGATCGGCGGCGCCGGGCATGAGTGACTCCTTCATCACGACCGAGCCTCTCGACCGCGCCGCGCTGGAAGCCCAGGTGCTCACTGACACCGACGGCGCACTCGTCGTGTTCGAGGGCGTCATCCGCGACCACGACCACGGGCAGGGCGTGACGAGCCTCGACTACCAGGCACACCCCGACGCGTCACGCTTCCTCGCGGAAGCCTGCGCCTCGGTGGCGGACGCCTCGGGGCTGAGGGTCGCGGCGGCGCATCGCATCGGCCACCTCGAGGTCGGGGATGTCGCGCTGGTCGCCGTCGTCGCCGCCGCGCACCGAGCCGAGGCGTTCGCCGCGTGCGCCGACCTGGTCGAGCAGATCAAGCAGCAGGTGCCGATCTGGAAACGCCAGCACCTCGCCGACGGCCCCTCGGAGTGGGTCGGTCTCTAGCCGCCGGAGAACGGGGGAAGCACGTCGACCCGCGAGCCGAGGGCGCGCTCCGGGTCGCGGGTGACGACGCCGTCGACGAGGAACGACCCCTTCGCGAGCACCGGACCCAGGGCCGGGTGACTCGACAGCAGGGTCGCGCGCAGCTCGCCGACGGTCGAGGCGACGAGCGTCTCCTCCTCGCGACCGGCGGCCTCCGCTGCGGCGGCGAAGTACCGCACGACCACCTCAGCCACCGATGGCACCCATCGACCGCTCGGGCCGCACGAAATCGTCGGCGTCGATGCCGTGCCCGGCCTGCTTGTTCCACATCGCGCCGCGCCAGCGGAACGCGATGTCGGCATCCGTGGCCCCTCCGCGCAGGAGGGCACGCAGATCCGTCTCGTCGTCGCCGAACAGGCAGGACCGCACGGTCCCCTCTGCCGTGAGGCGGGTGCGGTCGCAGGCGGCGCAGAACGAGCGGGTGACCGAGGCGATGATGCCCACGGTCGAGGACGTGCCGTCAACGAACCAGTCCTCGGCGGGAGCCGAGGGGTCGTCGCGTCCGGCGGGGGTGAGCGCGAACCGCGAACCGAGGGCGTCGAGCAGCTCCTGCGCCGAGACCAGGTTGTCGCGCCGCCAGGTCTCGTCGGCGTCGAGCGGCATCTGCTCGATGAACCGCAGCCGCACGTCGTTCGCCAGAGCCCAGGCCAGCAGGTCGCCGGCATCCGGAAGCGTCTCGCGCAGCGCGACGGCGTTGATCTTGATCGGCCCCAGGCCCGCGGCGCGGGCTGCGTCGAGGCCGCGCAGCACCGCCGGCAGCCGATCGCGCCGGGTGACGGCGGCGAAGTGCTCGCGGTCGATGGTGTCGAGGGACACGTTGATGCGGGTGAGTCCGGCCTCGGCCAGCGCAGCCGCCTTGCGGTCGAGCCCGAGACCGTTGGTCGTCATCGCCAGCGGGACGCCGGGCGCGATCGACGACGACGCGCGGATGATGTCGACCAGGTCGGCCCGGGTCAACGGCTCCCCGCCGGTGAAGCGGATCTCGCGCACCCCGAGGTCGTGCACCGCGATGCCGACCAGCCGCCCGATCTCGTCGGCGGACAGCAGGTCGCGGGTCGGGATGACCGGCAGACCCTCGGCGGGCATGCAGTAGGTGCAGCGCAGAGAGCAGGCCGAGGTGATCGAGACCCGGAGGTCGCGCGCGGTGCGACCGAACCGATCGACGAGTGCATCGGTGTCGGGGCGCCCCTCCGTCGACGGCGCGGTGGCGGGGTCGCGACGCAGCACCGGGATACCGAGCGCGACGGACGACATCCACCCAGCCTACGGCGGGGATAATCGCTCTCGCCGGAAAGCTGAGATTGACTGGCCCTACCAAGGAGGTTCCGATGCGCGCCACTGCACGCCGGATCGCCGCGCGCAGCATCGCGGCCGTCGTCGTCGCCGGTCTCGCGCTGCCCCTCGCCGCCTGCTCCACGGGCGCGGCGGGCGGGGTCGGACTGATGCGCGACGGCTGCCCCGCCGACATCCGGATCCAGACCGACGACCTTCCGCGCGTCGAGTGGGGTTTCCTCTACAGCCTGCTCGACGCCGATGCCCTCGTCATCACCGAGCCCAAGCGCGGCCAGGACTCGGTGAGCGCTCCACTGCTCATCGGCGGCAAGCCCTCGGGTTCGACGCTGACGATCCTGCTCGGCGACCCCGATGACGGCGTCAGCGGCAACGTCGCGCTCTACGACGACCCGAGCATCCTCCTCGCCGCCGTCGACACCGACGCCGCCCTCCTCGACTCGGTGCGCTACCCGAGCGTCGGCGTCTTCGCCCCGCTGCGCCGCGACTCGCAGATCGTCTATTGGGACGCCGGCGTCTACTCGGGAGTGCGCAGCATCCGTCAGTTCGGCGCTCGCCTGACACCCGACGGCCAGACGCTCGCGTCCGTCGACTCGATCGCCGGCGACCCCTTCAACGCGTTCGCGATCGGCAGCGGGCTGCTGACCACCGAGCAGGTCGTGACCGACGACGAGGCGGGCGTGGCCGGTTTCCTCGCCGGCGGCGGGGTTTCCGGCCGACTCGGCGACATCCTCCTCGATCCCTACCTGCTCGCGCTCCCCGGCGTCGGGTCGACGAACGCGGTCGCCTGGCAGCTGCTCGACCAGGCCGGATACCCCCGGGATGGCGGCGTGCTCGCGGCCCGTCCGCAAGCCCTGGTGCAGCGATCCGATTGCCTGACCACGCTCGTGCCGGTGATGCAGCAGGCGCTCGTGGACTACCTCGACGACCCTCAGAAGACGACGGAGCTGCTCGTCAGACTGTCGGCGGAGTTCGGCGACCCGGGTTACGACCTCGCGCTCGCGACCGCCGCACTCGAGCTGTTCGACTCCGCGGACCTCGTCGGCTCGGGGCGCGACGGCACGATCGGCGACCTCGACTTCGGCCGCATCCGCGATCTGGTGGCGAAGGGGGTCCCGGCGTGGAAGACGGGGGGCCTCGACGTGCCCCCCGGGGTCGTGGCCGACGACATCGCCACGAACCGCTTCATCGACTGGTCGATCGGCTAGCTCCGAGGCCGGTCGTGCGCCACTCGGAACCGCGAACAGCGGTTCGGCTCGATCACCCGGTCCACGTTCGACGAGGCAGCGGCGGGCGGGCGCAGACGCCGCACATCCGCCCTCGGTGCTCGACCGGGGGCGGATGTGCAAGCCGGAACGGTCAGGTTCCGCTCGAGGAACTCAGCGCGCGGCGCTGCCCTCCGTGTAATCCGAGTCCTGCTGCTTCCAGGCGAACAGCGCCCGCAGCTCCTTGCCGGTGGCCTCGATCGGGTGCGCGGCACCCTTCGCGCGCAGGGCGAGGAACTCGGGGGCGCCGGCATCCTGGTCGCCGATGAAGCGGGTCGCGAACGCACCCGACTGGATGTCGGCGAGCACCGCCTTCATGTTCTCCTTCACCGACGGGTCGATGACCCGCGGGCCGGAGACGTAGTCGCCGTACTCGGCCGTGTCGGAGACCGACCAGCGCTGCTTGGCGATGCCGCCCTCCCACATGAGGTCGACGATCAGCTTCAGCTCGTGGAGCACCTCGAAGTAGGCGATCTCGGGCTGGTAGCCGGCCTCGACGAGGGTCTCGAAGCCGTACATGACCAGCTGCGAGGTGCCGCCGCAGAGCACCGACTGCTCACCGAACAGGTCGGTCTCGGTCTCTTCGGTGAAGGTCGTCTTGATGACGCCGGCGCGGGTGCCGCCGATCGCCTTCGCGTACGACAGCGCGGTGTCCCAGGCGTGACCCGACGCGTCGCGCTCGACGGCGATGATGTCCGGGATGCCACGGCCGGCGACGAACTCGCGACGCACCGTGTGGCCCGGAGCCTTCGGGGCGATGAGGATGACGTCGACGCCCTCGGGCGCGTCGATGTAGCCGAAGCGGATGTTGAAGCCGTGCGCGAAGGCGAGCGTCTTTCCCTCGGCCAGGTTCTCCTTGATGGAGTCGTTCCAGATGCCGCGTTGGTGCTGGTCGGGCGCGAGGATCATGATCAGGTCGGCCCACGTCGTGGCCTCCGCGACGCTCTTCACCTCGAAGCCGTCCTCGGTCGCCTTCGCGGTCGACTTCGAGCCGTCCTTGAGCGCGATGACGACCTCGACGCCCGAGTCGCGCAGGTTCTGCGCGTGGGCGTGGCCCTGCGAGCCGTAGCCGACGATCGCGACCTTCTTGCCCTGGATGAGGGAGAGGTCGGCGTCCTTGTCGTAGAAGATCTCAGCCATTGGTTTTTCTTTCTTCCTTTTCGGTCAGTTCTTGAAAACGCGTTCGGTGATGCTCTTGCCGCCGCGGCCGATCGCGAGGAGGCCCGACTGGGCGATCTCCTTGATCCCGTAGGGCTCGAGCATCCGCAGCAGGGCCTGCACCTTGCCGCTGTCGCCGGTCACCTCGACCACCAGGGCGTCGGGGGCGACATCGACCACGCGGGCGCGGAAGAGAGTCACCGCCTCGAGGACCTGCGAGCGGGTGCCGTTCTCGACCTTCACCTTGACCAGCAGGTGCTCCCGCTGCACGGAGGCTTCTGGATCGAGCTCGACGATCTTGATGACGTTCACCAGCTTGTTGAGCTGCTTGGTGACCTGCTCGAGCGGCAGCTCCTCGACATCCACCACCACGGTGATGCGCGAGAGCCCTTCGATCTCGCTGTGCCCGACGGCGAGCGATTCGATGTTGAACCCACGGCGGGCGAACAAGCCCGCAACGCGGGTGAGCAGGCCGGGCTTGTCCTCGACGAGGAGCGAGAGCACGTGACGGGACATGGCTTACTCCTCTTCCCAGGTCGGCGCGAGGTCGCGGGCGTACTGCACCTGCGAGTTGCCGACGCCCTGCGGCACCATCGGCCACACCATCGCGTCGCGGCTGACGATGAAGTCGATGACGACGGGCCGGTCGTTGGTCTCGATCGCCAGCTTGATCGCGGGGTCGATCTCTTCGGGCTTCGTGACGCGGATGCCGAGGGCGCCGTACGCCTCCGCCAGCTTCACGAAGTCGGGCACCATGCGGGTCTGCTGATCGACACCCGTGTGTCCGGTGTTGAGATCGGTGAACGAGTGGCGGCCGTCGTAGAACAGCGACTGCCACTGGCGCACCATCCCGAGCGAGCTGTTGTTGATCACCGCGACCTTGATCGGGATGTCGTTGATCGTGCAGGTCGCCAGTTCCTGGTTGGTCATCTGGAAGCAGCCGTCGCCGTCGATCGCCCAGACCAGGCGGTCGGGCTGGGCGACCTTCGCGCCCATCGCGGCGGGCACCGAGTAGCCCATCGTGCCCGCGCCGCCCGAGTTCAGCCAGGCGTTCGGGCGCTCGTACTTGATGAACTGCGCGGCCCACATCTGGTGCTGGCCGACGCCTGACGCGTAGATCGCCTCGGGCCCGGAGAGCTGCCCGATGCGCTCGATGACCGTCTGCGGCGCGAGCAGGCCGTCGTCCGGGTCGTCGGTGTAGCCGAGGGGGTAGTTGGTCTTCAACTGGTTCAGCCGCGTCCACCACTCCGAGATGTCCCCGGGCGCCGTTCCGTCGCGGTCGCCGGTCTTCGCGGCTGACCCCTTGGGACCCCCGGCGGCGGCCGACGCGACGTCGGCGAACGCGTCGAGCAGCTCGGGCAGCACGTCCTTGAGGTCGCCCACGATCGGCACGTCGGCGTGCTTGATCTTGCCGATCTCCGCCGGGTCGATGTCGACGTGCACGATCTTCGCGTTCGGCGCGAAGTCGGCGACCTTGCCGGTGACCCGGTCGTCGAAACGCGCCCCGAGCGCGACGATGAGGTCGCTCTCCTGGAGGGCGAGCACCGCGGGCACCGTGCCATGCATGCCGGGCATGCCCAGGTGGTGCGGGTGGGAGTCGGGGAACGCACCGCGCGCCATCAGTGTCGTGACGACCGGAAGTCCCGTGCGGTCGGCGAGCTTCAGCAGCTCTTTCGCGGCTGAAGCGCGGACGATCCCGCCGCCGACGTAGAGCACCGGGCGCTTCGCCTGGAAGATCATCTCGGCCGCGGCGGTGATCTGCTTGCCGTGCGCCTTCGTCACCGGACGGTAGCCGGGCAGGTCGAGCTTCGGCGGCCAGGAGAAGGTCATCGACCCCTGCTGGGCGTCCTTGGTGATGTCGACGAGAACGGGGCCGGGGCGTCCGGTCGAGGCGATGTGGTACGCCGAGGCGAGCGCGGCGGGCACGTCTTCGGCCTTCTTCACGAGGATCGAGTGCTTCGTGATCGGCATCGTGATGCCGATGATGTCGACCTCCTGGAAGGCATCCGTTCCCATCGAGGTCGAGAACACCTGGCCGGTGATCGCGAGCAGCGGGACCGAGTCCATGTAGGCGTCGGCGATCGCCGTGACGAGGTTCGTCGCGCCGGGGCCGGAGGTGGCGATCGCGACGCCGACCTTGCCCGAGGCGGCGGCGTAACCCTCGGCGGCGTGGCCGGCGCCCTGTTCGTGCCGGGTGAGGATGTGCCGGATCGTCGTCGACGACATGAGCTCGTCGTAGAACGGCATGATCGCACCGCCCGGGATGCCGAAGACGTCGGTGACGCCCAGCTTCTCGAGCGAGGCGAGGATCGCGCCGGACCCCGTCATCAGGTTCGGATCGCGGGGAGGTGCTGCGGGAGCTGCGTCGGCAGTCATGAGATTCCTCGAAGAGATGGATGTCTGAAGGCGACTACCCCGTGACCGCGCCCTCGGCGGCCGAGTGCACGAGCTTGGAGTACTTCGCGAGAACGCCACGGGTATAGCGCGGAGGCAAGGGAGCCCAGCCAGAGCGGCGGCTCTCCAACTCGGTCGGATCGACCAGTAGGTCGATCGACCGGGCTGCGATATCGACCCGTATCAGATCACCATCTCTCACGAAGGCGATCGGACCTGCGTCCACTGCCTCGGGAGCGATGTGGCCGATGCACAGGCCGGTTGTGCCGCCTGAGAATCTGCCGTCCGTCAATAGTAGGACATCTTTTCCGAGCCCCGCGCCCTTGATGGCCGCGGTGATCGACAGCATCTCGCGCATCCCGGGCCCGCCCTTGGGACCCTCGTAGCGGATGACGACGACGTCGCCGTGCTGGATTTCGCCGTTGGTGAGGGCGTCCATGGCGGCGCGCTCGCGCTCGAACACCCGCGCGGGCCCCTCGAAGATCGCGGCGTCGAAACCGGCCGTCTTGACGACCGCACCCTCGGGAGCCATCGAGCCCTTGAGGATGGTGATGCCGCCGGTCGCGTGGATCGGGTTGTCGAGCGTGTGCAGCACCTCGCCGTCGAGCGGCGGCGGGTTGAGCTCCTCGAGGTTCTCGCGCATCGTCTTGCCGGTCACCGTCATGACGTCACCGTGCAGGATGCCGGCATCCAGCAGCGCCTTCATGAGCACCGGAACCCCGCCGCGGCGGTCGACATCGTTCATGACGTACTTGCCGAACGGCTTGAGGTCGCCGATGTGCGGCACCTCCGCGCCGATGCGGTTGAAGTCGTCGAGCGTCAGCTCGACCTCGGCCTCGTGCGCGATCGCGAGGAGGTGCAGCACGATGTTGGTGGAGCCGCCGAGGGCCATGCCGACGGCGATGGCGTTCTCGAAGGCTTCCTTGGTGAGGATCTGCCGGGCCGTGATGCCCTTGTTGAGCAGGTTGACGACGGCCTCGCCCGAGCGATGGGCGTACATGTCGCGACGACCATCGGATGCTGCCGGGCTCGCGCTGCCCGGAAGGGAGAGCCCGAGCGCCTCGGCGACCGACGCCATCGTGTTGGCCGTGTACATGCCGCCGCAGGCGCCCATGCCGGGGGCGAACGCGCACTCGATGCGGTGCGCGTCTTCGAGGCTCATCGTGCCGGCCAGCACCCCGCCGACCGCCTCGAAGGAGTCGATGATCGTGATGTCCTTCTCGGTGCCGTCGCTGAGTCGCACCCAGCCGGGTGCGATCGACCCCGCGTAGAGGAACACGGACGATAGGTCGAGGCGGGCCGCGGCCATCAGCATGCCGGGGATCGACTTGTCGCAGCCGGCGAGAAGCACGGAGCCGTCGAGGCGCTCGGCCTGCATGACGGTCTCGACCGAGTCGGCGATCACCTCACGGGAGACGAGGGAGAAGTGCATGCCTTCGTGACCCATCGAGATGCCGTCGGAGACGCTCACGGTGCCGAACTGGAGCGGGTAGCCGCCGCCGGCGTGCACACCCTCCTTGGCCGCGCGGGCCAGGCGGTCGAGCGAGAGGTTGCAGGGCGTGATCTCGTTCCACGACGATGCGATGCCGACCTGCGCCTTGTCCCAGTCCGCGTCGCCCATGCCGACGGCGCGCAGCATCCCGCGGCTCGTGGTGGCTTCGATGCCGTCGGTAACGGTGCGGGAGCGGGGCTTGTGGTCGATGGGCGCGCCAGCAGAAGGGGGTGTTTCCGGCATGTCACGAGGGTACCGCTCGGCCGGGGGGCGTGCCGTCGCTCCCCGGCGGAGTCGAGGGCCACAGAGCGCATCCCGACGTATCGGAGCCTCGCGCGCGGGGGTCCGACACGTCACTGAACCCTCGATGGCGAGGAGTGTCAGTGGCCCTCGTGGTCGTAGTCGACCCCGGCAGCCGGGCCCTGCGCGAACGTGGCGCCGGTGTTCAGCGGGATGCTCGGGATGCTCATCCCCCTCTCCTCACGCGTGCCCGCCGTGCGCATCGTCGTCGGCGCTCGCCCGCTCGACGTCGTCGGCCAACTCGTCGACCAGCAGCAGGTCGGGTCGGTGGTTGCGGGTGCGGTAACCGGCCCGTCCGATCATGTGCGCGGCGACGGGGGCGGTGACCAGCTGGAACAGCAGCACCGGGAGCAGCAGCAGCAGCACCGACCACGAACGTGCGGAGAGGGCGATCGCGACGACGAGGCACGCGAGCCCGAGCACCTGCGGCTTGGTTCCCGCATGCAGGCGGCTGAGCGCGTCGGGGAACCGCAGAACTCCCACGCCGGCGACGAGCGACAGGCCCGCCCCGAGGACGACGAATACCGCGGCGGCGACGTCGAGGATCTCATCGATCACCGGGGGCATCCCCTTTCGGAGCCGCGGACGCGGTCTCGTTCGCGCGCTGATCCTGCTGGCTGACGTAGCGGGCGACCGCGACCGTCGAGAACGCGGCCGTGCCGGCGAGCACCAGCATCACCGGGATCGTGCGGGTGTGCCCGTTGAGGACCATCTCGGCGCCGATCATGAGCAGCAGGATCGTCAGCAGCACGTCGGAGGCGAGCATCCGGTCGAGGATCGTCGGACCGCGCACGATCCGCACGATCGCTCCGGCCGCGCCCGCCGCGAAGAGGGCGCCGGCCACGACGTAGAGAACCGCGCTCATGCGTTCACCCGCGCGAGATCGTCGCGCGAACCGACGGCGCGGATGACCGACGCCTCGATGGCGAGCGCGGACCGTCTCGCCTTCTCGAGGCCCGCCTCGTCGCCCGCGGCCAGCACGTGCAGGAACAGCAGCGAACGCTCCCGATCGATCTCGAGGACGAGCGTGCCGGGCATGAGCGAGATCGTGATCGCCGTCAAGGACATCACGAAATCCGACTCGGTGCGCAGGGGCACTTCGATGATCGCGTTGAGCGGCATCCGGCCGGGCCGGAACACTTGTGCCGCGACGAGCACCGACGAGACCACCAGCTCTCCCGCGAAGCGCACCAGGAAGACGAGCAGCCAGAACACGTTCACCCGGCCGGAGAGCTCGACCGGCGGCAGGTAGAACACTCGGGTCACCAGGACCGCCACGAGGATGCCCGACAGCGAGCTGCGCCAGCTGAACTCGCCCCACAGCAGCATCCACAGGATCACGAGGCCGACGAGCAACGGGAGCTGCTGCACGACCCGCTGGCGGATCCGGCGCGGCTCAGTCATCGACGCCCCCGGGGAAGACGGCGCTGACGTAGGCGGCCGGATCGAGCTGCTCGGCCGCGCGCACGCCGTACTGGTAGAGCGGGCCGGCGAACACGGTCAGCCCGACGGTCACCGCCACGAGGCCGACCGTCGAGGCGATCATCAGGCGCGGGATGGCCCGAGTGCGGGTCGCGATCGCGGCGGTGTCGTCACCGACGGAGTCGATTGCGGGCGCGGCGGGGGCGGCGACCTCGGCTTCGGGACGCGGCCCCCAGAACACCCGGCTCCACACGCGCATCAGCGCGTAGAGCGTCAGCAGCGACACGAGGGCGCCGGCCGCGACCCCGACGATCGCGAGCGGCTCGCCGTTGGCGAAGGCCGCCTCGAACAGGCCGAGTTTGCCCAGGAATCCCGAGAACGGCGGGATGCCGCCGAGGTTGAGCGCCGGAATGAGGAACAGCAACCCGACGACGGGCGCGACGGCGAGAAGTCCGCCGAGTTTGGGCACCGAGGTCGAGCCGCCGACCTGCTCGATCAGTCCCGCCGCCAGGAAGAGCGCCGTCTGCACGACGATGTGGTGCACGACGTAGAAGATCGTCGCCGACATCGCGTCCACGGTGCCCAACCCGATGCCGAGGATCAGGTACCCGATGTGGCTGACCAGCGTGAACGACAGGATTCGCTTGATGTCGGTCTGCGCGACCGCGCCGAGCACGCCGACCACCATCGTGAGCGACGCGACGACGAGCAGGACGGCGTCGAGCTGGCCGGTGGGGAACAGCAGCGTCTGAGTTCGGATGATCGCGTAGACGCCCACCTTCGTCAGCAGTCCGGCGAACACCGCGGTGACCGGCGCCGGGGCCGTCGGATACGAGTCGGGAAGCCAGAACGACAGCGGGAACACGGCGGCCTTGATGCCGAAGCCGAGCAGCAGCATGACGTTCAGGACGAGCCGCACGTCAGGTGAGATCTCCTCCATCCGCACCGCGATCTGCGCGAGGTTGACCGTGCCGAGGGCCCCGTAGATCATCGCGATCGAGACCAGGAAGAGACTCGACGAGACCAGGCTCACCACGACGTAGGTGGTGCCGGTGCGGATGCGCGGCTCGGTGCCGCCGAGCGTGATGAGCACGTAACTGGCGACCAGCAGGATCTCGAAACCGACGTAGAGGTTGAACAGGTCGCCGGCGATGAACGCGGCGAAGACGCCGGTCGCGAGGATCAGGTAGGCGGGGCTGTAGATCGAGACCGGCGTCTCGTCGTCGCCGTAGGCCAGGCCCTGCCCCACCGAGAACAGCAGAACGGCGAGCAGCACGACGCTCGAGACGACGAGCAGCAACGCCGACAGCCGGTCGACGACGAGCACGATGCCGAACGGAGCCTGCCACCCGCCGACCTCCACGACGAGCGTGCCGACCGAGTCGACGCCCACCATGAGCACGACGCTCAGCAGCGTCGTCACCGTGAGCGCGACCACGCTGACGACGCGCTGGGCGCGCAGGCGCCGACCGAGGGCGAGCGAGGTCGCCGCCCCCACGAGCGGCGTCAGCACGACCAGCGGCACGAGTGATTCCAGCGTCATGAGCGCTGATCCTCCTCGGCGGCGGCGGCCGCGGCGGCGGTGTCGGGGTCGTCGGTGAACTCGCTGTCCTCGGCGATGGCCTCGCCGGCGCTGGTGAACTCCGACCCGGCGCGCTCGGTGCGGATCGCGAGGTCGTCGTCGTCGTCGGTGAGGTCGTCGCGCTGGGCTAGGCGCCACGAGCGGTAGATGAGGGCGAGCAGGAACGCCGACACGGCGAAGGTGATCACGATCGCGGTCAGTGCGAGCGCCTGCGGCAGCGGGTCGCTCATCCGCTCATCCGACTCCCCGCCGACGATCGGAGCGCGCCCGGGCTCCCCCGCGACGATCAGGATGAGGAGGTTCGCCGCGTTGCCGAGCAGCAGGATGCCCAGCAGCACGCGCGTCATGCTGCGCTCCAGGATCAGGTAGACGCCGCAGGCGAACAGCACCGCCATCACGATCACGAGCACGAGCGAGACGCTCATGAGGCGCCCCTCCGCCCGGCCGGCTCGGCGGCCGAGGTGCGCGGCTCCTCTTCCTGCTCGCGGTCGAGTTCGGCCCCGAGGCTGCGCAGCACGTCGAGGACGAGACCGATGATGACGAGGTAGACGCCGATGTCGAAGACGGTCGCCGAGACGACGTCGACGCTGCCGATCGGCCCGAGGTCGAGGGGGAACCAGGTGGAGGTGAGCGGGTCCACCCCGAACAGCAGCGGCAGCGCGGCGGCGCCCGCGGCGAGCACCAGCCCGAGCCCCAGGATGCGGCCGGCGTCGAAGGGCGCGGCGGCGCCCAGCTCGAAGCGTCCGCCGGCGAGGTAGCGGGCGACGAGGGCGAGCCCGGCGACGAGGCCGCCGGCGAAGCCTCCGCCGACCGCGTTGTGACCCACCAGCAGCAGATAGATCGACAGCACGATGAGCGAGTGGAAGAGCAGGCGCACGACGACTTCGAGCAGGATCGAGCGGTGGTGCGGTGCGAGGGTGCGGCCCGCGAGCAGCCAGGACCCGCGGCCGGTAGGCACCTCAGGCGATGCGACCGCGGCGGCGCGGCGCTCGCGCATCTTCGCGCGTTGCGCCCGGCGCGAGTCGCGCGGGAGGTCGTCGGCGCGGGTACGCAGGAAGATCAGGCTCGCGACCCCCGTCGCAGCCGCGATCACGACCGTGAGCTCGCCCAACGTGTCCCACCCGCGGATGTCGACCAGTGCCACGTTGACGACGTTGTAGCCGTGACCCTGGTCGACCGCGAGGTCGGGCCACGCCTCCGAGATCGGCGCGTCGACCCGCGCCCCGGTGGCGACGAGGGCGACCACCGCCATCGTCGCGCCCACCGCGATCCCGAGCGCAGCGCGCAGCACGCGGTGCGAGCTGCCGTGCTGGGCGCCGAGCCGCGCGGGCAGGCGGCGCAGCACGAGCACGACGGCGACGAGGGTGACGAGTTCGACCAGCACCTGGGTGAGGGCGAGGTCGGGCGCGCCTTGCACGACGAACAGCGCCGACATCCCGACCCCGGTCACCCCGACGAGGACGACGCCCTGGAATCGCTTGACGGCGAACGTCGCGGCGACGGCGGCGACGATCATGATCGCCCCGATGATCGGTTGTGCCGGATGCTGCAGCAGCTCGAACCGGTCCGGCAGCCCCGCCGCCGGCAGCACGCTCCAGATCGATCCGACCGCGACGAGGAGGATGACCGCCAGATAGAAGGGCAGCGAGCCGCGCTGGGTGAGACCGGTGACGGTCGCAGCTAGCCGATCGATCCCCCGCACCACGGCCCGGTACGCGCGCTCACCCCAGCTGCCCTCGGGCGACGGGATCTCGGCGGGCATCCGCCGGGCGAACGCCAGGGCGAGCACGACGCCGAGCACCAGGATGAGCGCCGAGAGGATGAGCGCCGGCTGCAGGCCGTGCCAGAACGCGACGTACCCGGCGTCGCCGCTGGGATAGGTCGCGGCGACGCGCTGGGCGAGCGGGTCGAGCACCGCCGCGAAGGGTCCGGCCACCAGGCCGAGAGCCGCCAGCACGACGGGCGGGACGAAGAGCGCCCAGGTCTCGGCCCGCGGGTAGGCGTGTGCCTCCGGCAACGGGTCGACGCCGCTCTTGTCGGCGAAAGCCCCCCACACGAAGCGCACCCCGTAGGCGAGGGTGAAGGCCGAACCGGCGACGACGGCGACGACGGCCACCCACGCCCACAGGTCGCCGCCGAGCCCGGCGTCGATGAAGACGGTGAGCACCGCCTCCTTCGCCACGAATCCGAGGGCGATCGGCAGACCGGCCATCGAGAGCACGGCGGCGATGGCGGTGCCGGCCAGTAGCGGAGCACGGCGGCCGAAGCCGGTGATGCGACGCAGATCGCGCGTGCCGCAGCCGTGATCGACGATCCCGACGATGAGGAACAGCGCGGCCTTGAAGAGGGCGTGCGAGAGCAGCAGCAGGATGGCGGCCACGCCGCCGGCCGCGCCGCCCCAGCCCGCGATGACGACGAGCAACCCGAGCTGGCTCACCGTGCCGTGCGCGAGCACGAGCTTCAGGTCGGTCTGCCTCAGCGCGTGGACGGCACCGACGATGAGCGTCAGCAGGCCCAGGCCGACCAGCACCTCCCGCCAGCCGGGAACGTCGGCATACCCCGGCGCGAGCCGCGCGGCGAGGTAGATCCCGGCTTTCACCATCGCGGCGGCGTGCAGGTAGGCGCTGACCGGGGTGGGTGCGGCCATGGCGCCGGGGAGCCAGAAGTGGAAGGGCACGATCGCCGACTTCGACAGCACCCCGACGAGGATGAGAGCGACCGCGACCGGAAGCAGCGGGTCTCCCGCGGGCGGGTCGGCGACGAGATCGGCGAGCGACGAGCTCCCGCCGAGCTGGGCGAGCAGGACGAGCCCGACGAGCATGACGAGCCCGCCGAGGGTGGTCACCAGGAGCGCCTGCAACGCCGCCGTGCGGCTCGCCCGCTTGCCCCGGTTGTGGGCGATCAACAGGTAGGAGAAGACGCTCGTCGCCTCCCAGAACACGAACAGCAGGTAGACGTCGTCGGCGAGCACGAGACCGTACATCGAGCCGGCGAAGGCGAGCAGGATGCCGGCGAAACGCCCGACGCTGGTGTCGCCGCGGCGGAAGTACGCCGCGCAGTACAGGAAGACGAGGGCCCCGACGCCGGTGACGACGAGGACGACCAGCAGGGCGAGGGCATCGATTCGGAACGACAGCGCCAGACCGAGCTGCGGCACCCACGGGACGATCTCGGTGACCGTCGCGCCGTCGAGCACAACGGGCAGCGCGGTGAGGGCGTGGATGAAGGCCGCCGTCGGCACGAGGGCGGCGAGCGGGAAGACGGCCCGCCCGATGCGGGGGGCCAGGGCCGGCAGGATCAGCGCCCCGAGAGCGAATGCAACCAGGACTGCGGTCATGGCGGTCCTCCCAGCACTCAGCGCGGCGGCTCGCGGCACGCGGCAGGGCCGTGTCGTGGTCGTCGGGGAGGCGAAGCCCCTGGAATCCCTCCATCCTACCGGGCGGATCCGTGGGCAGCGCCGGGCCTACTGCTCGTGCACGTCGCCCGCGCGGAAGGTGACGAGTGTCGACAGCACCAGGGCGATCTCCTCGGGTCCGCCGACGCGGAACGTCGCCTCGGTCGGCCCGGGCCCGCTCTTCACCCCGACGTCGTGCGCCAGCAGGGCGGCGAAGGCATCCTCATCGGTCACGTCGTCGCCCGCGTAGAACACCGAATCCGCGGCGGTGTAGCGGCGCAGGTGCTCGAGCGCCTCACCCTTCGTCGTCGAGCGCACCGCGAACTCGAGCACGTTCTTGCCGCGCCGCACCGTCAGGTTCTCGATCTCGGCCTGAGCCTCGGAGAGGGCGACGAGGTGGGCGAGGCGTGAATTGTCGTCGGTGGCAAGCCGCGTGTGCAGCGCGAAGCCCGCCGGCTTCTCCTCCAGCCAGACCTGGTCGATCGAGTCGGCGACCTCCTCCAGCACCTCGTGCAGCACCTCGACCTGCTCGATCTCCGCCGTGTCCAGCGAAACCCTCTCATCGGGGTCGTCGAGCCGGAGCTCGATGCCGTGCGACCCGACGAGCAGCACGGTGTCGGGCAGGTCGGCGACCTCGATGAGGCTCCCCAGTGCCCGGCCGGAGACGAGCGCGACGCGGGTGTTCGGCATCTTCAGCAGGGCGAGCACCGCCTCCCGCGCTTCGGGCAGGGCGCGTGCCTGCTCGGGCGAATCCACCTCCGGCGCGAGGGTGCCGTCGAAGTCGAGGGCGACGAGCAGGCGCCGGGTGCGGGCGAGTTCCCGCAACGCGCCGATGAGCGGTCGAGACAGCGGGGCGGCGGGGATGCGGTGCCGGGGCTCGTTCACCGCGGCGCCGGCTTCTCGGCGGTCCACTCGAGATCGCCGAGCGGGTCGAGCTCGATGCCGAACCGGTCGACGCCGTCGTTGGTCTGGCCGAGGGTGCGCAGGAAGACGCGCGACCAGTGCTGCACGTCGTTCTCGCGCACGCGCTTGCGCAGCGACCGCATCCGCTTCCGCCGGTCCGCGCGCGGCATCTCGACCGCCTGCATGATGGCGTCCTTGAGACCGTCGATGTCGTGCGGGTTGATGCGCAGCGCCGTCTTCAACTCGTCGGCCGCTCCGGCGAATTCGGAGAGCACGAGCACCCCGTCCTCGTCGTAGCGGGCGGCGACGTATTCCTTGGCGACGAGATTCATCCCGTCGCGCAGTGCCGTGACGAGCATCACGTCGGCAGCGAGATAGAGGGCCGCCATCTCCTCCCGCGGGAAGCCGTGGTGCAGGTAGTTGACCGCCTGGTGCCCGATGGTGCCGAAGTCGCCGTTGATGCGCCCGACCGTCAGCTCGATGTCGTCGCGCAGGTGCCGATAGGTCTCGACCCGCTCGCGGCTCGGGCTGGCGACCTGCACGAGCGTGACGTCCTCGACCTTGAGCCGGCCGTCTTCGAGCAGCTCCGCGAACGCCTTCAGCCGGTGGCCGATGCCCTTCGTGTAGTCGAGGCGGTCGACGCCGAGCATCACCGTCTTCGGGTTGCCGAGCTCTTCGCGGATCTGGATCGCGCGCGCCTGCACAGCGGGGCTGCGCGCGAGCTCCTCGAACGATTCGACGTCGATCGAGATCGGGAACGACCGCGCCACGACCCGGCGGGCGGGCAGCTCGTCGTCGGCCGGTACCTCGACATAGGGGCTCTTCGTCGTGTAGCCGAGCAGCCGGCGCACCGCGCGGGAGAAGTTGCCGGCATCCGACACCCGCTGGAAGCCGACCACGTCGGCACCGAGCAGTCCCTCGATGATCTGCGTGCGCCACGGCAGCTGCGAGTAGAGGCCGTAGGCGGGAAACGGGATGTGGTTGAAGAACCCGATCGTCAGGTCGGGGCGGGCCAGGCGCAACATGCGCGGCACGAGCTGCAGCTGGTAGTCCTGCACCCAGACGGTGGCGCCCTCCTCGGCGATCGCCGCGGTCGAGTCGGCGAAGCGCTGGTTGACCTCGACGTAGCTGTCCCACCACTGCCGGTGGTACGTGGCCGGCACGATGACGTCGTGGTAGAGCGGCCAGATCGTGTCGTTGGCGAAGCCCTCGTAGTAGTTCTCGATCTCGGCGGCGCTGAGCGCGACCGGGACGATGCGGATGTTGTCGTGCGTGAACGGGGCGAGGACGCCATCCGGCTGGCCGATCCACCCGACCCACGCGCCGTCGGTGTCGCGCATCACGGGTTCGAGCGCCGTGACCAGGCCGCCCGGCGACTGCTTCCAGGACGTGGATCCGTCCTCGGCGACGACGCGGTCGACCGGCAGGCGATTGGAGACGACGACGAAAGCGAAACGCTCGTCGGTCATCTTCCCGACCGTAGCAGCCGGCCCTGGGAGGCCGAACCGCTGGCCCGAGGGCTCCGAAAGCTGGTAGGGCGAGGGGTTCTCGGGAGTTCCCGAGACTGTCACACGCCGGACACACGGCCGCATTATGTTGGGACGCGATGATTCAGATCGGCATGAGCACCTCCTGCAACTTCCCGATGGGAGTGGAGCAGTCGTTCAAGCTCGCCCGTCTCGCGGGGTACGACGGGCTCGAGGTCATGGTCACCACCGACCCGGTCTCCCGCGACGCCGCGGCCATCACTCAGCTCATCGAGCGGTACCAGCTGCCCGTGCTCTCGGTGCACGCCCCGTCGCTGTTCTGGATGCAGCTGATCGGCGGTCGTGACGCGCAGGTGAAGCTGGAGAAGTCCGCCGAGCTCGCCGCCGGCGTGGGAGCCTCGTCGGTCGTCGTCCACCCGCCGTTCCGGTGGGAGGCCAACTACGCCAAGAACTTCGAGCGGATCGTGCGCCAGACCGCGAAGAACACCGGCGTCGAGATCTGCGTCGAGAACATGTTCCCGTGGAAGGTCGGCACCAAGAACCTCAAGGCCTACGCGCCGAGCCCCGACCCGCTCGACCTCGACGTCGACGCGATGACCCTCGACTTCTCGCACGCCTCGCTCACCGGCCGCGACTCGCTTGAGTACGCGATGGCGATGGGCGACAGGCTGCGTCACATCCACCTCTGCGACGGCGTCCGCTCGGTCGACGACGGCAACATGCACGACGAGCACCTCGTTCCCGGCCGTGGCACCCAGCCGGTCGCCGAGACGCTCACCTACCTCGTCGAGAGCGGCTTCACCGGCCACGTCGTAGCCGAGATCGGGCTGCACAAGATCCGCAACGCGCAGACGCGACTCGACATGCTCGTCGAGACCGTCGCGTTCGCGAAGGAGTACCTCGGCCAGGAGCACGCGACGCGCGAGCCCATCGCCGTCGGCGCGGCCCGCATCAACGGCCGCAGCGTGCGCCGCGCCCGCAAGGCCGCCTCGCGCTCCTGAGTCAACCCCGCTCCGCCGAGCGGTTCGAGCGCTAGCGTGGAGTTCTACCTGGGAGGCCGGATGCGCAAGTTCATCTTCAACTTCAGCGTGCTGAGCTCGCTCTTCGGAGCGGTCGGTCTCGCGAAGACCACGACGCAGGGGCCGCGCGACTGGCGCCTCATTCTGCTCTGGGTCGCCTGGGGCATCAACGTCGCGATCGCCGTCGGCACCGCCGCCGAGAAGGCGAAGCTCGAGTCCGGCGAGGAGTGGTGATGTACGGACCGGGACCCGGATGGGGCATGGGCCTCCTCTGGAACATCGGCGCGTTCTTCGGCGGCCTCGTGCTGGCTGCGGCGCTGATCGTGCTGACGATCCTGCTCGTGCGCTACCTGATCGTCGCGACGCGCGCCGCCCAGCTCTACGTGGATGCGCACAGCGCGCCGGGTGCCACGCCCCCGGCCGCGAGCGAGCCGCCGCCCGCGACGCCTCCGGTGAAGCCGGCCCCGCGCCCGCGCACCCCGAAGACGCCTCCCGCGGTCTAGGCCCGACGAACGTCAGGCGAGGAAGCCGCGCAGCAGCACGGCGGACGCGTCGAGGTGCTCGTGCATAGCCTCGGCCGCACCCTGTTCGTTCCCGGCGAGGATCGCGAACACGATCGCCTCGTGCTGACGGTTGGAGTGCTCGATCGTGCGCGCGAGCAGCGGGAACGTGTCGAGCAGCTCGTTGACCCGTGACCGGTTGTCGGCGAGCAGGGTGACGAGCGACGGCACACCGACGATCTCGGCGACCGCCAGGTGCAGCCGCGAGTCGAGCCGCCGGTAGTCGTCGGGGGATGCCGCCTGCACCTCGCCGAGACGCGTCCAGAGCAGCGCGCGGTCCTCGGCACCGAGGGCGCGGGTGGCGGCGGCACGGACCGCCCCGACTTCGAGGATGCCGCGGAGGCCGACGACATCCTCGATCTCCTCCGCGGTCGGCGGCACCGCGGGGGTGACGGGCGGGGCGGGCAGGGGGTCGGCGACGAAGGTGCCGCCGTAGCGCCCGCGTCTCGAAGCGAGGTAGCCGGCCTCCGAGAGCTCGCGGATCGCCTCACGGACGGTGTCGCGGGAGACCGAGAAGCGGGCGGCGAGGTCGCGCTCCGACGGCAGCGCCTGCCCGGGGGCGACGACTCCGAGGCGGATGGTCTGCATGAGCCGGCCGACGGTGTCCTCGAGCGAATTGCCGCTGCGGACGGGGCGGAAGACCGCCTCGTCGACGAGCGACACCGGGCCCGCCCCGGTCATGACCGGCCGAGCGTCATAGCGGGGTGACGTAGGCCGCCGAGATACCGCCGTCGACGAGGAACGTCGACGCGGTGATGAACGATGCGTCGTCGCTCGCCAGGAACGCGACGGCGGCGGCGAGCTCTTCCGGCTCCGCGAACCGGCCGACCGGCACGTGGATGAGGCGGCGAGCCGCCCGCTCGGGATCCTTTGCGAACAGCTCCTTGAGCAGCGGCGTGTTGACCGGTCCCGGGCAGAGCGCGTTGACCCGGATGCCCTGCCGCGCGAACTGCACGCCGAGTTCGCGGGTCATCGCGAGCACGCCGCCTTTCGACGCGGTGTAACTGATCTGGCTGGTCGCCGATCCGAGCACGGCGACGAAGGATGCCGTGTTGATGATCGATCCGCGCCCCTGGGGCACCATGTGCCGCAGCGCGGCCCGCGAGCAGAGGTAGACGCTCGTCAGGTTGACGAGTTGCACGCGGTCCCAGGCATCCAGCTCGGTGGTCTCGATCGAGTCGTCGTCGGGGGGCGAAATCCCGGCGTTGTTGAACGCGATGTCGACCGACCCGTACTCGGCGTCGGCGGTGTCGAAGAGGGCATCCACCTCGGCCTTGTCGGCGACGTTCACCTGCACGAAGAGCCCGCCCACCTCCTCGGCGGCGGCGGTGCCCGAGGTGGGGTCGAGGTCGCCGATCACGACGCTCGCGCCCTCGGCCGCGAAGCGGCGCGCGGTCGCGAGGCCGATGCCGGAAGCACCTCCGGTGATGACGGCGACGCGTCCGGCGAGTCTCTGGGTCAGATCCATTCGTTGCTCCTTGGTGGGTCTCGATACACCGCGCTGCGCGCGGCACTCGACCCGCGGTTGCTAGTCGGTCGAGAAGAAGACGTTCTTGGTCTCGGTGAAGTGCAGGGCGGCGTCGGGGCCGAGCTCGCGACCGAGGCCACTCTGCTTGAAGCCGCCGAACGGGGTCGTGTACCGCACCGACGAGTGCGAGTTGACGGAGAGGTTGCCGCTCTCGACGCCGCGGGCGACGCGGATGCCGCGGCCGAGGTCGCGGGTCCAGATCGAGCCGGAGAGGCCGTAGATCGACGAGTTGGCGAGGGCGATCGCGTCGGCCTCGTCGTCGAACGGCAGGACGCTGACGACCGGTCCGAAGATCTCCTCGGTGGCGACGGCGTCGGTGCGGGATGGCAGCAGAACGGTCGGCGCCATCCAGAATCCCTTCCCGGCGGGGGCGGTGCCGCGGAAGGCGACGTTCGCGCCCTCGAGGAACGCCGACACCGACGAGCGGTGCGCCGCCGAGACCAGCGGACCCATCTCGGTCGCCTCGTCGAGCGGATCCCCGACCCGCCACGCCTGCACCGCCGGCTCGAGCAGTTCGAGGAACCGGTCCAGCACCGAGCGCTGCACGAGCAGCCGGGAGCGGGCGCAGCAGTCCTGCCCGGCGTTGTCGAACACCGACCCGGGTGCCGTGGCGGCCGCCCGCTCGAGGTCGGCGTCGGCGAAGACGATGTTGGCGCTCTTGCCGCCGAGCTCGAGGGTGACGGGCTTCACGAGGTCCGCGGCCTTCGCGGCCACCTGCTTCCCCACTGCCGTGCTGCCGGTGAAGACGATCTTGTGCACGTGGGGATGCGTGACGAACCGCTCCCCGACGACCGAGCCGCGTCCCGGCAGCACCTGGAACAGCCCTTCGGGCAGCCCCGACTCGAGCGCCAGTTCGCCGAGCCGGATCGCGGTCAACGGAGTCCAGTCGGCGGGCTTGAGCAGCACGGCGTTGCCCGCGGCGAGCGCCGGGGCGAAGCCCCACGACGCGATCGTCATCGGGAAGTTCCACGGCACGATCACGCCGATCACACCGAGCGGCTCGTGGAAGGTGACGTCGATGCCGCCGGCCACCGGGATCTGCGCCCCGATCAGCCGCTCGGGTGCCCCCGAGTAGTAGTCGAGCACGTCGCGCACGTGGCCCGCCTCCCAGCGCGCCGACCCGATCGGATGCCCCGAGTTGCGCACCTCGAGCAGCGCGAGCTCCTCGACCGCACCGTCGACCGCCGCCGCGAACCGGCGCAGGGCGCGGGCGCGATCGACGGGGGCGAGGGATGCCCACGACTTCTGCGCCGCGACCGCGCGGGCGACCGCGGCATCCACTTCCGCCAGCGAGGTGTGCGCGACGTCGGCGAGCACCGATTCGTCGGCCGGGTTGATGATCGTGGTCGAACTCATCGGGATGCTCCTGCATAGGTCCGTGCGGCGTCGACGAGACCCGCGAACAGCCGGGCGTCCTCGGCGGCATCCTCCTCGGGATGCCACTGCACGGCGAGCCCGAACGGCACGCCCGCCAGCTCGACGGCCTGCACGATCCCGTCGTCGGTGCGCGCGGTCACCCGCAGACCTTCGCCGACGGCATCCAGGGCCTGGTGGTGGTAGCTCTTCACCGGCAGCTTCGCGCCGACCAGGGCGTCCAGCTCGCTGCCCGGCTCCGTTTCGACGAGATTGGTGGCGAACTCACCGCCGCCGATGCGGAAGCGGTCGTTGCCGATGACGTCGGGCACGTGCTGGTGCAGCGACCCCCCGCGGTTGACGTTGAGCACCTGCATGCCGCGGCAGATGCCGAGGAACGGCAACTCGCGGTCGATCGCCGCCGTGAGCAGGGCGTCCTCCCACGCGTCGCGCTCGAGCTGCGGGCGGTCGGTGTACTCACCCGGGGATTGCCCGTACCGCGCGGGGTCGACATCCGCTCCCCCGGTGATGATGATCGCGTCGACGCCGTCGAGCACCCGGGCGACCACCTCGTCGTCGACGGGCTGCGGCGGCAGCAGCACGGGGATACCGCCCGCGCGCTGCACGGCCTCGAAGTAGACGGCGGGGAGGAACGCCGCGGTGACGTCCCACACCCCGGTCTGCGCCCGCTGCTTGTAGGTCGTGAGACCGATCACCGGCTTCACCACTTCTGAACTCACAGTCGCTCGAACCCCCGCACGCGCTCCCAGTCGGTGATCGCGGCGTCGTACGCCTTCTGCTCGACCCGGGCGTTGTTCAGGTAGTGGTTGACGACGGCGTCGCCGAACGCCGCGCGGGCGATCGCCGAGGCGTCGAACAGGGCGGCCGCATCCCGCAGCGTCGACGGCACCCGCGGCTTGTCGGACTGGTAGGCGTTGCCGGTGAACATCGGCTCGAGTTCGAGTTCGTTCTCGATGCCGTAGAGACCGCCGGCGATGATCGCGGCGACGGCGAGGTACGGGTTCACGTCGCCGCCGGGCACCCGGTTCTCGACGCGGAGTCCGGCGCCGTGCCCGACGACCCGCAGGGAGCAGGTGCGGTTGTCGTGGCCCCACGCGACGGCGGTCGGAGCGAACGAGCCCTCGACGTAGCGCTTGTAGGAGTTGATGTTCGGGGCGAAGAACAGGGTCATCTCGCGCATCGTGTGCAGCAGGCCGGCGATCCAGTGCTCCATGAGCTTCGACATCCCCTGCCCGTCGGCCATCACCGCCGAACCGTCGGTGCCGCGCACCGAGAGGTGGATGTGGCAGGAGTTGCCCTCGCGCTCGTTGTACTTCGCCATGAAGGTGAGCGACTTGCCGTGCGCGTCGGCGATCTCCTTCGCGCCGTTCTTGTAGATCGAGTGGTTGTCGCAGGTGGCGAGCGCCTCCATGTAGCGGAAGGCGATCTCCTGCTGGCCGAAGTTGCACTCGCCCTTGACGCCCTCGCAGTACATCCCAGCACCCTCCATCCCGAGGCGGATGTCCCGCAGCAGCGGCTCCATCCGGGTCGAGGCGAGCAGCGCGTAGTCGATGTTGTAATCGGATGCCGGCGTCAGATCCTTGTACCCCTTGCCCCAGGCGGCGCGGAACGAGTCGTCGAAGACGATGAACTCCAGCTCGGTGCCGACGAACGGCACCAGCCCCTTCTCGGCGAGGCGGTCGATCTGCTTCTTGAGGATCGCGCGCGGCGACACGTCGACGCCCACCCCGTCGGGCGTGGTCAGGTCGGCCATCACGAGCGCCGAACCCGGCAGCCACGGGATCAGGCGCAGGGTGTCGAAGTCCGGCGTCAGCACCATGTCGCCGTAGCCGGTCTCCCACGACGAGATCGGGTAGCCGTCGACGGTGTTCATCTCGACGTCGACCGCGAGCAGGTAGTCGCACGCCTCGGCCCCGTGCTCGGCGACATCCTCTCGGAACAGCCGCGCCGCGACCCGCTTGCCGACCAGGCGGCCCTGCATGTCGGCGAAGGCGAGGATCACGGTGTCGATGTCGCGTTTGTCGATGAGCCGGTTGAGCTCCTCGAGCGTGAGGTTGCCGGAGCGGACGGACATGGACTCTCCTCGCGGTCGCGGACTCGACCTTTACACCCTAGGGGCCGTTCCGCTACCGGAGCAGATGTAACGAGTCGTTAACACCCAAAGGTAGACACCAAGTACCAATGAACGCCATAGTCGTCGGCAAGCGTGGACGCCGATGTTCCCGGCCGTCCTCGCTCCCCCGTTGGATCTCGGAAGGACCGCCCCATGGTTGAACAGAGGAAGGTCGCCGGCGTCAAGTACACGAGCGCCGGCCAGGAGTACTTCGACAAGCGCAAACTCAAGCGCACGGCCGGCGTCTGGGGGCTGTGGGGCCTCGCCGTCGCCGCGGTCATCTCGGGCGACTTCTCCGGCTGGAACTTCGGCATCGCCACCGCCGGCTTCGGCGGGATGGTGATCGCCTTCCTGATCCTCGTGGTGATGTACTACGGCCTGATCTTCTCGATCGGCGAGATGGCGGCCGCGATGCCGCATACCGGTGGTGCCTACTCGTTCGCGCGCTCCGCGCTGGGCCCGTGGGGCGGTCTCGTCACCGGACTCGCCGAGACGATCGAGTACGTCGCGACGACGGCCGTCATCGTCTTCTTCTCGGCGCAATACCTCAACGGCATCACCACCGAGCTGCTGAACTTCGATCTCAGCGGCACCATGTGGATCTGGTGGATCGTGCTCTACCTGGTCTTCATCGCCCTCAACTCGGCGGGCGCGAGCATCTCGTTCAAGTTCGCCATCGTCGTCTCGATCATCTCGATCGCGATCCTCCTGGTGTTCTCGGTGATGGCGCTCGTCACCGGCTCGGTCGACTGGGGCAGCCTGTTCAATATCGCGCCCGACCCGGCGGCGTTCGGCTCGTCCGAGTTCCTGCCCGGCGGCCTGCTGCCGATCCTGTTCATCCTGCCGTTCGCGATGTGGTTCTTCCTCGGCATCGAGGAGCTGCCGCTCGCGGCGGAGGAGTCGCACGCACCGGCGAAGGACATCCCGCGCGCGGGCATCATCGCCCGCGGCACGCTGATCGTCACCGGCGTGCTGGTGCTCGTGCTCAACACGGGCGTGCTCGGGGCCGAGGCGACCGGTGCGTCGCTCGAGCCGCTGCTCGACGGGTTCCGCGCCATCGTCGGCGACCAGGTCGCCGCGCTGCTGGCGATCTTCGCCCTGATCGGACTGCTCGCCTCGCTGCAGGGCATCATGTTCGCCTACGGGCGCAACATGTACTCGCTGTCTCGGGCCGGCTACTACCCGAAGTTCTTCTCGCTCACCGGCAAGCGCCAGACCCCGTGGGTCGCGCTCGTCATCGGCGCGGTGTTCGGGTTCGTCGCGCTGCTGGTCGTCGACATCCTGTCCAAGACCAACGAGGGCGCCGGTGGCGTCGCGGGGGCGATCGTGCTGAACATCGCGGTCTGGGGTGCGGTCTTCGCGTACTTCCTGCAGATGGTGTCGTTCATCATCCTGCGTCGGAAGTTCCCGAACGCGAACCGTCCGTACAAGAGCCGCTGGGGCATCCCGGGTGCGGCGATCGCCGCGCTCATCGCCCTGTCGATCTTCGTCGGCCTGCTCGTGCAGGAGCCGTACCGCATCGCGATCGTCGCGATCGTGGCGGTCTACCTGCTCGTGCTGCTCGGGTTCGCGATCTACGGCCGGCACAACCTGGTGCTCTCGCCCGAGGAGGAGTACGCGCTCTCCGGCGGGCTGCACGGCGACCCGCAGAAGGAGGGCTACGACGCGATGGAGGGTGACTCGGCGCCCGACAGCTCGCTCGTGAAGAAGGACGTTCCTAAGAAGTAGAGCTTCACCGAACGGCCCCTCCCCGAACATCGGGGAGGGGCCGTTCGCGTTTGACAGGGTGTCGCACCCTGACTAGTGTTCCTGCTTGTATACACATACGGATACAAGGTCAGCGTCGACCACGATCACCCCGGCGCGGCCCGACAGCAGGAGGACCCCGTGACCGATGCCTGGACGCCGACGCCGGTGAGCGGGGCGAGTTACCTCAAAGGAGTTCTCGCCCGCGAGCTGAGCTCTGTCGTGGGCACCGAGAACGTCACCGACGGGATCGAAGAGCGTCAGGCGGCCGCCGCCGACTGGTCGTGGCAGTCGAAGTTCCTCGCCTACCAAGGCCTCGAGCAGCCCGCCGCCGACTTCGTGGTCCGGCCCGCCAGCACCGCCGAAGTCGAGCGGGTCGTGCAGATCGCGAACGATCACGTGGTTCCCGTCATCCCGCGCGGCGGCGGTTCCGGCACCCAGGGCGGCACGCTCGCCCCGTACGGCGGCATCGCGCTCGACCTCAGCCGGATGACCGAGATCCTCGAGATCGACGAGGAATCCCTCGTCGTCACCTGCCAGGCCGGCATCGACGGCCCGGCGCTCGAGGCGGCCCTCAACGAGAAGGGCCTCACCCTCGCCCACTACCCGGGGTCGTACAACATGGGCGCCTCCATCGGCGGCTTCATCGCGGCCCGCGGATCGGGTGTCGTCTCGACGAAGTACGGCAAGGCCGAGGACCAGGTGCTCCAGGTCGAGGCGGTGCTGCCCCCGGGCCGCACGCTGACGACGCTGCGGGTGCCGAGCCACGCCGCCGGGCCCGACCTGCTGCAGACGATCGTCGGTTCGGAAGGGACCCTCGGCGTCATCACCCAGGCGGCCCTGCGCGTCGACCCGCTGCCCGCGGCGCGCGCATTCCTGTCGTTCTCGTTCCCCGATATCTTCGCGGGCATCGAGGCCGGCCGACTGATCATGACGCACCGCCTGCGCCCCGCGACCATCCGCCTGTATGACGAAGCCGACTCGGTGAAGCTGCAGGAGTGGGTGGGCACGCCGTTCACCGGCACACTCATGGTCGTGATGTGCGACGGCGCGCAGGAGCTCGTCGACTACGAGACCCGCGCGATCACCGACTTGGCCCTGAAGGCCGGCGGCACCTCGCAGGGCGAGGAGGTCGGCCGCACCTGGTGGGAGGGCAAGTACGAGCCCTACGCCAAGGGCAAGCTGCCGCAGCCGCCGCTCATGTACGGCACCTTCGATCAGGTCGCCCGGTTCAAGGACCTCCCCGCGATCTACCGCGCCAAGAAGGAGGTCATCGAGCGCGAGTTCGGCACGTCTTACGGCGCCCGCTACACCGCCCACCTGTCGCATTGGTACGACTGGGGCTCGATGCTCTACGACCGGTTCTATGTCGACAACCCGCCGGAGGATCCCGCCGAGGCGATGGAGCTGCACGACAAGCTCTGGGATGCCGGCATCCTCACCGGAATCGCGCACGGCGCCGTGCTGAATGACCACCACGGCGTCGGGATCAAGCTCGGCCGCTTCATGCGTCCGCAGCTCGGCGTCGGGTTCGACCTGCTCCGCGAGCTCAAGGACGCCTGGGACCCGAACGGGATCATGAACCCCGGCAAGTTGGGCTTCGGCCCGCCACGGGGTCCCCGCCTCTGAATTCCTCGGGAGCAGTTCTCGAAGATCCCACAACTGAATAGTCCCGCAACGACACAATGGTCGGCACGCAGTGCCGCGACTCAAAGGAGAGTGTGATGCACCTTTCTTCCCACAACTGGATGCGCCAGGAGCCCCTCGAGACGACGCTCGCGCGCCTCTCGAAGCTCGGCTTCAAGTCGATCGAGATCTCGGGCGAGCCCGAGAAGTACGACCCCAAGGAGGTGAACCGCCTGCTCGAGGAGTACAAGATCAAGTGCTGGGGGTCGGTGACCCTCATGCTCGACAAGCGCAACATGCAGTCCGCCGACGAGGCCGTGCGCGCCTCGAGCGTGCAGTACGTCAAGGACTGCATCCAGCTCGTCTCCGACCTGAACGGCCAGATCCTCACCCTCGTGCCCGGCACGGTCGGCAAGATCGCGCCCGACTCGACGCCCGAGAACGAGTGGAAGTGGCTGGTCGAAGGCACCAAGGAGGTCTACGAGTTCGCGGAGGCCAAGGGTGTGCGGGTCGGCATCGAGCCGCTCAACCGCTTCGAGTCGTACCTGATCACGCGCGCCGAGCAGGCTCTCGCCCTGTGCGCCGAGGTCGGCCCGAACCTCGGGGTGGTGCTGGATGCCTTCCACATCAACATCGAGGAGAAGAACCTCTACGACGCGATCCGTCTCGTCGGCAAGGACAAGCTCGTCGACGTGCACGTCGCCGACAACAACCGGATGCCCGCGGGCTACGGCGACTACGACTGGACCGAGTTCGTCGGCGTTCTCGACGAGGTCGGCTACACCGGCGCCCTCACGGCCGAGTTCGTCGCCCCGGTCGACCGCACCCCGGCCAACAAGTACCCGAACGCCCTCGAGACCAACTTCGAGGGCATCGAGATCGACCCCGAGCAGCTGAAGTTCATCATCGACCACGGCTCGTCGATCCTCACCGAGGAGTACTACACCTGGCTCTACGCCGAGCACGCCAAGACGCTGCTTCCGCTCGTCGACAACGTGTTCTGAGTCCCGGTCTTCCCCTGATCGGCTCCCCCATGGGCAAGGTCGTCATCGTCGCCACCCTCGATACGAAGGGTCCGGAGGTCGCGTATCTGCGCGACCGTCTGAACGCCCTTCGCATCGAGACGCTGGTCGTCGACAGCGGCATCCTCGGGGAGCCGGTCGGGATCGTGCCCGACGTCACCCACGACGAGCTGGCCCGGCGAGGCGGCATCACGCTCGCCGGGCTGCGGGCCTCCGGCACCCGCGGCCGCGCGGTCGACACGATGCGCGACCTGGTCTGCGCCTGGGTGCGCGAGCGCTTCGCCGCGGGTGACCTGGTCGGTGGCATCGCGGTCGGCGGCGTCGGTTCGGTGATGGGCGCGGCCGCCGTCCAGGAGCTGCCGGTCGGCGTGCCGAAGATCGTCGTGGCCCCGACCGCGAGCGGGCACCACGAGTTCGGGCCCTACGTCGGGTTGACGGATGTCATGGTGGTGCACTCGGTCGTCGACATCCTGGGTCTGAATCCGGTGCTGACGACGGTGCTCGACAACGTCGCCGCGGCGATGAGGGGGATGCTCGACGCCGGTCACCCGCTCGACGCCCCGCCCGCGGGCAAGAAGTACGTGGCCGCCACGATGCTCGGCAACACCACGAAGGCTGTCGGCGAGGTGCAGGCCCGGCTCGCCGACGCCGGCTACGAGGTCGTCGTCTTCCACTCCAACGGCGTCGGCGGCCCCGCGATGGAGCGGCTGATGCGCGCCGGCCAGTTCGTCGGGGTCGTGGACTACACGACGAACGAGATCTATGACCCGATGGTGGGCGGCATCCACGACGGCGGTCCCGAGCGGCTCTCGGTCGCCGGCCGCCTCGGTCTGCCGCAGGTCGTGCTGCCCGGCTGCAACGACTTCTCGGTGTGGGCCCCCGCGACGATCCCCGCCGCGTTGCGCGATCGCCCCGCCTACGACCACAACCCCGAGTACACGCTCGTGCGCGCCTCGCACGACGAGAAGCGCGAACTCGGCCGCGTCTTCGCCGAGCGCCTGAACACCTCGATCGGCCCGGTGCACCTCATCTTCCCGATGCGTGGGCTGTCGATCCCCGCGACGCCCGACGGTGTCTTCTGGGATCCGGAGGGGGATGCCCTCTACCTCGCGTCGCTGCGGGAGCACCTGCGCGACGACATCCCGATCGAGACCGTCGACCTGCACATCAACGACCCCGAACTGGGCCGCATGGCCGCCGAGCGCTTCCTCGCACTCGTCGCCGTGTCGGCCGTCTGAACACCCACCCAAGGAGAACCGCAATGCCTCTCGTCCGATCCGAATCCTCCGGCAACGAGCGCGAGATCGCGCACTTGACGGAAGGGGATGAGGACTTCCGCGCGAAGTTCGTCTCCTGGAACCTCGCCTACCTCTCCTACGTCGACATCAACGAGTACCTGGCGGTGAAAGACACGATCCTCGTGCCGATGGCGTCGACCGAGCAGCACGGCCCGCACCTGCCGCTCTACACCGACACCATCACGGCGGTCGAGATCAGCGAGCGCATCTCCGAGGCGATCGGCGTGCTGCACACCCCGCCGATCTGGACGGGCTACTCGCCGCAGCACATGTACGGCGTCGGCCAGGGCCGCGGCACCATCACCGTGCGATCGTCGACCCTCCTCGCGCTCATGAACGACGTCGCCCGCTCGCTCATCCACCACGGCTTCAGCCGCATCATCTTCATCAACGGCCACGGCTCGAACACCAAGGTCGTCGACCCGGTGCTGCGCAAGCTCCGCTACGAGACCGGCGCGATGATCTCGTTCGTGAAGCCGTTCATGGAGCGCTACGTCGGCGTGCTCGACGGCCTCATGGAGAACCCGCCGGAGGAGACCCCGGGCTGGCACTCGAGCGAGCTCGAGACCTCGCAGGACATGGCCTGGCGCCCCGAGCTCGTCCACATGGACCGCGCCGTCGACACCCGCGCGCACACCCCGGCGTTCCTGCCCGACGCGTTCAAGAAGAACGACGGGATGCCCGACACCGAGTTCGAGGGGTACCAGTACTTCACCTTCCCGATGGACCATCACGAGTTCGTCGAGAACGGGATCATCGGCAACCCGATGCGGGCCACGCCGGAGAAGGGCCACGAGGCGTTCAAGCGCTACTCCGAGCACACCGCCCGCGGCATCCTCGAACTCATGAAGGTCCCCGTCGAGGTGCACAACCGGGAGTTCGTCGATCGCGTCATGTGACGCGTCGCGTGCCGACGCGGGGAGGAGGTCGTAGCATGATGCCCTTGCAGGGCCCACCCGTCCCGGGTGGCATCGGAGAGGCGATCGTGACGATCACAGACGAAGGGAACTCGCGCGTTCAGGGCGCGTACGACTTCCTGCTCGCCGAGATCACGGCCTTCCGCGTGCGCACCGGAGCACCGCTCTCCGAGAACCGCATCGCGACGCAGCTCGGCATCTCCCGCACCCCGGTGCGCGAGGCGCTGCAGCGGCTCGAGAAGGAGGGACTCGTGAAGCGCACCGACAACGCGCGCTTCACGGTCTCCCAGCTCACGCCGCAGGAGGCGAACGATGCCTGCGACCTGCTCGAGGTGCTCGACACCTACATCGCGAAGAAGGCGGCGTCGCTGCTGACGGCCGCAGATCAGGCCGTGCTGCTCGCTTCGGTCGACGACATGCGCAGCGCCGCCGAGTCGGGTGACAAGGCGCGCTGGTCGGAAGCCGACCTCGCGTTCCACCGCGTCATCAACAGCATCGCCGGCAACGCCCTCGTCGCCGACACCGTCAAGGAGACCCGGCGCCGCGTGCAGCGGTTCTGGCTGCACGCGGCTTCCCTGCAGTCCCGTCTCGTCGACTGCTCCGACGAGCACGCCGTGCTCGCGCAGGCGATGATCTCGAAGGATTACGCGGCGATCGAGCCCGCGGTCAAGGAGCACATCGATCACATGCGCGAGCGCATCCTCGATCTGCTGCGCACTGCGGCGATGTTCCTGGGCGACTAGCCCCGCGGAACACCGCCGCGGCGGCCGTCAGTCCTTCGCGGCGAACGCGTCGTCGAACGAGCCGGTCGGCGTCGTCCAGAGCAGCGAGCGCACGTACTCGAGTCCGGCAGGAGCGCCCTCGAGGCGGTCCATGCCTGCATCCTCCCACTCGACCGAGATCGGGCCGGTGTAGCCGATCGAGTCGAGGGCCCGGATGGCGTCCTCCCACGGCACGTCGCCGCGGCCGGTCGACACGAAGTCCCAGCCGCGCCGCGGGTCGGCCCACGCCTTGTGCGAGCCGAGGATGCCGTTGCGGCCGCCGCCCATCCGCATCCGCGTGTCCTTGCAGTCGACGTGGTAGATCCGGTCGGCGAAGTCGAGGATGAAGGCAACCGGGTCGAGGCCCTGCCAGACCATGTGCGACGGGTCCCAGTTGAGTCCGAACGCCGCCCGGTGGCCGATGGCCTCGAGCGTGCGCACGGTCGTCCAGTAGTCGTACGCGATCTCCGACGGGTGCACCTCGTGGGCGAAGCGCACCCCTTCCGAGTCGAACACGTCGAGGATCGGGTTCCAGCGGGTCGCGAAGTCCTCGTAGCCGGCGTCGATGACGTCCTGGCCGACCGGCGGGAACATCGCCACGTACTGCCAGATCTTCGAGCCGGTGAACCCGACGACCGTGTCGACGCCGAGCTTGCGGGCGGCGATCGCGGTCTTCTTCATCTCCTCGGCGGCGCGCTGCCGCACGCCCTCCTGGTCGCCGTCGCCCCAGACCTTCGACCCGACGATCGCCTGGTGGCGGAAGTCGATCGGGTCGTCGCAGACGGCCTGGCCCTTGAGGTGGTTCGAGATCGCGAAAAGCTGCAGATCGTACTTCTTGAGGATGTCGAGGCGCGACTGCACGTAGCCGTCGTCTTCGGCGGCAAGCCACGGGTCGAGGTGGTCGCCCCAGCAGGCGAGCTCGAGTCCGTCGTAGCCCCACTTCGACGCGAGGGCGGCCACCTCCTCGAGCGGCAGGTCGGCCCACTGGCCGGTGAACAGGGTGACGGGGTGGGACATGTGCGACTCCTTCGTCGGTCGGGTGTTCGGTCTAGAGGTGGACGGGCGCGCCGCCGCCGGCGGCCGAGCGCTCGATCGCGTCGAGCACCCGCTGCGTCGCGAGGCCCTCCGCGAACGACGGGGTGGACGGGTTGCCGTCGCGGATGTCGGCGAGGAGCTGCGCGAACTGGTGGGTGAAGCTGTGCTCCCAGCCGATGATGTGTCCGTCGGGCCACCAGGCGCGGACCCACGGGTGGACCGACTCGGTCGCCAGGATGCGCATGAACCCCTGTCGCCCGGCGGCGGCGTCGCCGTCGAAGTACTCCAGTTCATTGAGCCGTTCGAGGTCGAACGCGAGCGAACCCCTCTCGCCGTAGATCTCGAGCCGCAGTCCGTTCTTGCGGCCGCGCGCGAGCCGGCTCACCTCGATCTGGGCGATGCCGCCGCCCGACAGCCGGGCCGAGGCCCACGCCGCGTCGTCGACGGTGACCGGCTCGAGCGGTCCCCCGCCGCCGGTGCCCCCGATCGCCCCGTCGCCGCTCTCGCCGGTCGGACGCTCGGTGACGAAGGTGTGCAGTCCGCCGCTCACCCGGGTGATCGACTCGCCGGTGAGGTGCAGCACGAGGTCGACGACGTGCGCGCCGAGGTCGCCGAGGGCGCCCGACCCGGCCTCTTCCTTGCGCAGCCGCCAGCTCATCGGCGACGTCGGGTCGGAGAGCCAGTCCTGCAGGTAGGAGGCCCGCACGTGGCGGATGGCGCCGATGCGCCCCTCCGCGATGAGTTCGGCGGCGAGCGCGATGGCCGGCACCCGGCGGTAGTTGAAGTTGACGATGGCGTGCTGACCGGGACCGACCGCGGCCGCCGCGGCCGCCATGGCTTCGGCTTCGGCGAGCGAATTGGCGAGCGGCTTCTCGACCACGACGTGCTTGCCCGCGGCGAGCGCCGCGGTGGCGATCTCGGCGTGCAGGTGACCGGGCACGAGGATGTCGACGATGTCGATGTCGTCGCGCTCGAGCACGCTGCGCCAGTCGGTCGCCGTCTCGGACCACCCGAACTTCTCGGCGGCGCCGGCCACGGCTTCGGCATTGCGCCCGACCAGCAGTTGCCGGCGCACCTGCGGCACGTCGAAGTAGGCGTTGACGTTGCGCCATGCGCCCGAATGCGCTTTGCCCATGAAGGCGTAGCCGATCGCCGCCACGCCCAGGGTTCCGTCGTCAGATGCCATCTCTGTTCCTCTCGCTGCGTTGCGATGTGCGGGCTGCCGGCGCCGGGGGCGGGGTGGGTGCGGCGTTGTCGTTGACAGTCTCGCGCGAATGCGCCTAGGGTACCAGCTGCGTGTATACAAGCAAGGATACATTGCAGTGTCCCAACCGGGATATCACTCACACACCGTCGTGGAGCGAGCGTGGACCAGATCCTGTTGATCACCCTGAACGGGCTGACGCTGGCTGCCGTCTATTTCCTCGTCGCGAGCGGGCTGACCCTGATCTTCGGCCTGATGCGGGTCATCACGATGGCGCACGGCACGAGCTACCTGCTCGGCGGATACATCGGGTACGCCATCGCCCGGCAGACCGGGAACTGGTTCCTCGGGGCGCTCGGCGCCGCGGTGGCGATCGGCCTGCTCGGCCTCGTCATCCACCAGGTGCTGATCCGCCGATTCCAGGACGACGACATGCGCGTCGCCCTCATCACCCTCGGCGTTTCGCTGATCGGTACCGACCTCATGCTCGCCGTCTTCGGCGGCACCGCCACCCAGGTGCCGGTGCCCGGGGAGCTGCAGGTGGCCTCGCTCAGCATCCCGTTCGTCGGCGCCTACCCGGTGCTGCGGCTGCTCGTGCTCGCGGCCGCGATCGTCATCGGTGTCGCGCTCGCCCTCCTCATCAACCGCACGCGCTTCGGCTCGGTCGTGCGGGCGGGCGTCGACGACAGCCAGATGGCCGCGGCGACAGGCGTCAACGTGCGGGTCGTGTTCGCGGTGATCTTCGTGCTCGGCTCGGCGCTCGCCGCCCTCGCCGGGGTCGTCGGCGGCACGCTCTTCCCGCTCCTGCCGGGCCAGGACGGCGTCTACCTGCTGTTCTCCCTCGTAGTCGTGATCGTGGGCGGGATGGGCTCCATCCCCGGGGCGGCGATCGGCGCCGTGCTCGTCGGCGTGGTCTCGCAGTTCGCGCTGGTCTATGCCCCCACCTACTCGCTCGTGCTGACCTTCGCCCTCATGGTCGTCGTGCTCGCGGTGCGCCCGCAAGGCATCCTCGGAAGGCACCTCTGATGGCCCGTCCCGACGCCTTCCTGTTCGCGCCGAAGCCGCGCGGTGCCGCCCGCTGGCTGCCGTGGGCGCTCGGCGCCGTGGTCGTCCTCGGCGCCGTGCTCTTCCCGTACCTCGTCGACCGGCCGCGGTTCTGGCTGCCGAACATCGGCGTCCGCTCGATCTGGCTCGGCATCATCGCAATGAGCCTCGTCTTCCTCAACCGCTACGTCGGCCTCCTGTCACTCGCCCAGGTGACGATCGCCGGGGTCGCGGCCTACGGCGTCGGCTACGTCGTGGTGACCCTCCAGCAGGACTTCCTGCTCGGCGCCCTCGTCGGCCTCGTGGCGGGCACGGTCGCCGCCTTCCTCATCGCCATCATCGCCGCGCGCACCAAGGCGATCTACTTCCTGATGATCACCCTCGCCATCGGCCAGGTCTTCTACTCGTTCGCGTCGCAGTCCATCGAGGTCACCAATGCGCGCCGCGGCCTCGCGCCGATCGCGCGACCCGACTTCGGCATCCTGAACCTCAACGACCTCACCACGTTCTACTACTTCGCCCTGGCGCTCGGCCTGCTCTGCTACCTGCTCTGCCGGTACGCCGCCTCGTCGACCTTCGGCCTGACCCTGCAGGGCGTGCGCGACAGCCCCGAGCGCATGAAGGCGCTCGGTTACAACGTGAACGGCTACCGCATCGCCGCGACCACCTTCGCCGGCTTCATCGCGTCGGTCGGCGGCATCCTGCTGGTGCTGGACCGCGCGCAGGTGGACCCGGATGTCGTCAGCCTCGGTTCCACGCTCGACGTGCTCGTCGTCGCGGTGATCGGCGGGGTGGGCTCGCTCGGCGGCGTCTTCCTCGGCGCGATCGTGCTCACCCTCCTGTCGAACTTCGCGCAGAACCTCACCGACCGCTACATGACCCTCACCGGGCTCGTGTTCATCCTCGTCCTGCTCTTCGCCCCGGCGGGCCTCGCCGGGATCGGCAAGCAGGTGAAGCGGTTCCTCGACCGTCGGCGCTCCTCCGAGCCCGACGCCGGCGAACCCGCGCAAGACCCGGCGGCTACCCGGCCGCCGGAGAGTGCAATCACGAAAGGGAAGCAGCGATGATGCTGAACAAGAAGGTCGCGGGCGCGCTCGCGGTCGGGGCCACCCTGGCCCTGTTGGCCGGGTGTTCCGGCGGACCCGGCGGTAGCGCCGGCGGCGACGACACGATCACGATCGGCGTGCTCGCCACGAGCGAAGGCAACCTCGCCTTCGGCATGGACGAGGCGAAGGCCGCGATCGGCGTCGCGATGGAGGCCCGCGGCGGGACCGCCGACGGCGGCGAGATCGCCGGCAAGAAGGTCGAGTTCGTCTACGCCGGCACCGACGGCACGACCGCGTCGGCGCAGACCCAGGTGCGCAAGCTCGTCGAGAACGACGGCGTCGACATCGTGCTCGGCCCGGTCTCCGGCGACGAGGGCGAGACGGTCGTGCAGTATGCGCTGACCGTGCCGGAGGTGACGTTCGTGAACGGCTCGGCGAGCCCGGTCGGGATGACGCTCGAGGGCGCCGAGAACTTCTTCCGCTTCCACGGCGACTCCGCGATGTGGATGGGCGGCGTCGGCACCTACGCGGCCGACACGCTCGGATACAAGAAGATCTACCTGCTGGCGGAGGACTACTCGTTCCCGTACGACAACGCGGGAGGCTTCTTCAGCGAGTTCTGCGCGGCCGGCGGAGAGATCAACGGAACCTCGTGGGTTCCGGTCGGCACCACCGACTACGCCACGATCATCTCTCAGATCCCGGCCGACACCGACGCGATCTACGTCGGCCTCGGCGGTGCCGACGCGGCGAGCTTCCTGTCGCAAGCGGTGACCAACGGCGTCAGCAAGCCGCTCGTCGGCGGCACGATCGCGATCGACACGACCGCCCTCTCGGGGGATGCCAACATCGCCTCCGCGGCGGTCGGCATGATCTCGGGCGGGCCGGTTCCCGGTACCGGGTTCTCGAACCCGCAGTGGGATGCCTTCGTCGCGGCCTACGCCAAGCAGCCGAACGCCTTCCCGAGCCCGTCGATCTTCTCGATCCTCTACTACACCTCGGTCGAGTCGCTCCTCCTGGGTCTGGAGGCGAGCAACGGCGACCTGAGCGACGGTCAGTCGGCGCTCCGGACGGCCCTGTCGGAACTGTCCTGGGACGGCCCGACCGGACCGCTCTCGCTCGACGAGAACCGTCAGGCGATCGTCGACAACTACCTCAACCAGGTGGTTCAGGCCGATGACGGATCCCTCGTGCTCGAGACGATCGAGACGACGAGCGGTGTGAAGCAGGCGACGACGGTCTACGACCGGTTCCAGTCCTGCGGCGACCTCTAAGGAGCCGCGCCACCTCCGGATGGCCGGGCGGGGATCCCCGCCCGGCCATCCGACCCCTCCCACCCACCCCGAAACACCCCGAAGGAGCCCGAGATGAGCGACGACATCGCCCTCCGCGTCGACGACGCGTCCAAGCACTTCGGCGGCCTCAAGGCGATGCGGCACGTGAGCCTGACCCTCGGTGCCGGCGAGCGCATCAGCGTCATCGGCACGAACGGGGCCGGCAAATCGACTCTGTTCAACTGCATCGCCGGCACCTTCCCGACGACCTCCGGGCGCGTGCAGCTCTTCGGCGAGGACGTCACCCGCATGCCGGCGGCTCGCCGCGCCCGTCGCGGGCTCGCCCGCACGTTCCAGACCTCGCGGCTGTTCGAGCAGCTCACCGCTGCCGAGAACGTCTTCATCGCCCTGGGCGGCAACGAGTTCCGCGGCGGCTGGTGGCGGCGCAGCCGCGGCAACCCCGAGCGCTGGGAGCGAGTCGCCCGGCTCCTGGAACGCGTCGGGCTCGAAGGTCGCGGCCCCTCGATCGTCGCCGACCTGTCGCACGGCGAGCAGCGCCAGCTGGAACTCGCGATGGCACTCGCCCTGCAGCCCAAGCTGCTCATGCTCGACGAACCGGCCGCCGGGTTCTCCCCCGCCGAGCGCGCCCACCTCGTCACCCTCCTGCGCGAGCTGCCCGAGGAGATCAGCCTGCTGCTGATCGAGCACGACATGGACATCGCGCTCGCCGTGGCGACGCGGGTGATCGTGATGCACGACGGGGAGAAGATCCTCGAGGGCACGCCGCAGCAGATCCGCGAATCGGAGCGGGTTCGCGAGATCTATCTGGGAGGTTCGGTCGCCGATGTCGCCTGAACCCGTCTTCGAGGTCACCGACCTCAACGTCTACTACGGCCGCGTGCACGTCCTGCAGGACGTCTCGTTCGCGATGGGCAACGAGCCCCTCGGCATGGTCGGCCGCAACGGCATGGGCAAGTCGACGCTCACCAACGCGATCGCCGGGTTCCTGCCCGCCCGCAGCGGGTCGGTGAAGTTCGAGGGCCAAGAGCTCGCCGGCCGTCAGCCGTACCAGATCAACCGGGCGGGGATCGGCTACGTGCCGCAGGGCCGCCGCATCTTCCCGTCGCTGTCGGTGCACGAGCACCTCACGATGGTGAAGCGCGTGAAGAACGCCCGGTGGGATGTCGACGGCGTCTACGACCTCTTCCCACGGCTCGCCGAGCGCAAGCGGAACGGCGGCGGCGAGCTGTCGGGCGGCGAGCAGCAGATGCTCGCGATCGGCCGTGCACTGCTGTCCAACCCGCGGCTGCTGGTGATGGACGAACCGAGCGAGGGTCTGGCGCCCGCCGTCGTCGACCATCTCGCGGAGGTCTTCCGCCGGCTCGTCGGCGAAGGTCAGTCGGTGCTGCTCATCGAGCAGAACCTGCGGTTCGCGACCGAGCTGTGCGACCGCATCCTGGTCATGGTCAACGGACGCATCGCCGCCGACCTGACCGCGCACGAGATCGCCACCGACGAGGCGGTGCAGAACAAGTACCTGGGTGTGGTCTAGCGCTCGGTAGCGTGACTCCATGGGGATCCTCGACGACTTCCGTCTCGACGACCGCGTCGCCGTCGTCACCGGCGCGAGCCGCGGCATCGGAGCGGCGATCGCGGTGGCGCTGGCCGAGGCGGGCGCCGACCTGGTCGGCATCTCGCGGCGGGCCGGCGACGGGGCGACCGCCGACGCGGTGCGGGCCCTCGGCCGGAGCTACACTTCCGTCGCGGCCGACCTCGCCACGCGGGAGGGCATCACCGCCGCGGTGGCCGCGATCGACCGCCTGGGCGAGGCCGTCGACATCCTCGTCAACAACGCCGGGATCGCCGAGCGCAACCCGGCCGAAGACCACACCGACGAACAGTGGGATGCCGTGCTCGCGGTCGACCTGACGGCGCCGTTCCTGCTCGCCCGCGAGATCGGCACGCGGATGCTGGCGCGCGGCCGCGGCCGGATCGTCTTCCTGTCGTCGATGAACGCCTTCCAGGGCGGCCGGAACGTCGTCGGCTACGCCGCCGCGAAAGCCGGCGTCGGCGGACTCGTGCGCGCCCTCGCCAACGAGTGGGCGGACCGCGGCGTCGGCGTCAACGCGATCGCCCCCGGCTACGTCGAGACCGAGCTCACCCTCGGCCGCGACGGCGACCCCGAGCGCGTTGCCGCGCTCACCCCGCGGATGCCGGCCGGACGCTGGGCGACCCCGCGCGATCTCGCCGGAGCCGCAGTGTTCCTCTCGTCCGATGCGGCGGCGTACATCCACGGCGTCACGCTGCCGGTCGACGGCGGCTGGCTCGTGCGCTGACCCTTTCGGTGTCCCTCAGTCGAGCGGCGACGGGGTGGCCCGGGCGATCAACCACGACGCCGACGTCGATTCGCCCGGCGCCAGCCGTCGCAGATCCTGGTGCGAGTTGAAGGCGTCGGGCGGACAGGTCATCGGCTCGACCGCGAGCGCCCCGCGGCCGTCGAGCTCGAGCGAATAGAGCTGCACCCAGGGCACGTCCGGCGTCCACGAGATCTCGACGCCGACCCCCGACCCGTCGACGAGCGTCGCGCGGATCCGGCCGTCCGGGTCCGCGCGCAGGTCACCGAAGGCGTGGTTGAGCGGGAACGCGCCGACCGCGCGCGGCACCCGGAAGTCGAGGTCGGGATGCCGCGCGACCCGGGCGGCCCCGACCGGGATGAGGTCGGAGCCGAGCAGCAGCACCTCGTCGGCGGGCAGCGACAGCCGCCAGCCCGCGAGCGGACCCGCGGCGACCAGGTACGGATGTCCGCCGAGACCCACCGGAGCGACCCCGGTCCCGAGGTTGATGGCGCGCACCTCCTGCCTCAGCCCCGTCGGGCCGACGGCGACGTGCACCTCGACCCCGACGTGCCACGGGTACCCGGGCTGCGGCAGTACCTCGGCGGCGAGGGTCACCGCGTCCGACGCGCGTTCGGTCGCGACGAACGCGGCGTCGGCGACGAGTCCGTGCAGGGCGTGCGCGCGACCCGGTTCGGTCACCGGCAGTTCGTGCTCGACCCCGTCGAAGACGTACCGGGCCTGGGCGATGCGATTCGGCCACGGGGCCAGGGTCGCGCCGCTCATCGCCGGGCGCGGCGCATCGGCGTCGTTCCACAGCACGAGGTCGCCGTGCACGTCCCGCAGCATCCGCAGCGACGCGCCGATCGACGACACCGCCGCCTCGTACCCGCCCCCGCGCAGCACGACGTCCATCGGACCGGGTGCCCCGGTCACCGGCGCCCGGTCAGCCCGGGATGCCGATGCGGCGCTCACCCGACCGCAACTGCTGGATGACGACCGCGACGACCAGCAGCGCGCCCTGGGCGACGTTCTGCCAGAACGTGTTCACGCCGAGCAGCGTCATCCCGTTGCTCAGCACGCCCAGCAGGACGACCGCGAGGATCGTTCCCGAGATGGTGCCCTTGCCGCCCTTGAGCGCGGCGCCGCCCAGGGCCGCCGCGGTGATCGCCTGCAGCTCCAGACCTTCCGACCCCGAGATCGGCTGCCCGGATCCGGTGCGCGCGGTGATCAGCACGCCCGCGATGGCGGCGACTGCGCCGGTGACCATGTAGACGCCGATGATGTAGCGGTTGATGTCGATGCCGGCCAGACGCGCGGCGATGTTGTTGCCGCCGACCGCGTAGATGTTGCGACCCACCGACGTGTACCGCAGCACGAGGTGGGTGAGCACCGCGAGCACGATCAGCACCCAGATCAGCGTCGGGATGCCGATCAACGTGCCGCGGGCGAGGAAGGTGAAGAACGCGTCGGCGCCGGTGTAGCCCTGCGCACGGCCGTCGGAGACGAGCTGTGCGACCCCCTTGAAGGCCGCGAGGGTCGCGAGGGTGGCGATCACCGGGTTCACCCGGCCGAACACGATGATCGCTCCGTTGATCAGACCGCAGAGCAGACCCAGGGCGATCGCGCCCGCGACGCCGGCCAGTGGTGAGGCGGTCGCCGTGAAGATCATCGCCGACGTCACCGAGGCGAGACCGGCCACGGAGCCGACCGAGATGTCGAGCGCGCCCAGGATGATCACGACGGTCTGGACGACCGCGAGGAGTCCGACGATCGCGATCGCCGTGCCGATCACCTTGAGGTTCGGCACCGTGAAGAAGAGCGGGTTCTGCACGCCGATCACGATCACGACGAGCGCGATCGCGATGATCAGCGAGATGTTCTGCACGCCGATCGCACCCAGGATGCGGCGCGCGCGCCCGACGGGCGGCTCGACCGAGTCCACCGACGAGGTGCTCGCCGTGATCGGGGAGTTGTGGGAGGTCGACACGGGTCGAGGGTCCTTTCCAGAGGCGGGGGTCATGCGGAGACGTCCTCGTCCATCGCGAGGGCGAGGAGCGACTCCTCGTCGGCGTCGTCACGGGCCACCTCGCCGACGATGCGGCCGTGCGCCATGACGTAGATGCGGTCGGCGAGGCCGAGCACTTCGGGCAGCTCGCTGGAGACCACGAGCACGGCGACGCCCTGGTGGGCGAGTCGGTCGATGACGCCGTAGATCTCGGATTTCGCGCCGACGTCGATGCCGCGGGTGGGCTCGTCGAGCAGCAGCACCTTCGGCTGCGTGGCCAGCCAGCGGGCGAGCACCGCCTTCTGCTGGTTGCCGCCGGAGAGCTTCCCGACGGCCTGCTCGCGCGACGGGGTGCGGATGCGCAGCCGCTGGATGAAGTCGTCGGCGAGATCGCGTTCGGCGCGCGCCCGCACGACGATCCCGACCGACAGCCGGCGCAGCACGGCGAGGGCGATGTTGTCGCGCACCGAGCGGTCGAGCAGCAGGGCCTCGGCCTTGCGCTCCTCGGGGGCGAGGCCGATCCCGGCGCGCACGCTGTCGCGCGGGCTGCGGATGCGGAGGGTGACGCCGCCCACGGCGATCGCGCCCGAGACGACGGGCAGGTCGCCGGCGATGGTGCGCATGAGCTCGCTGCGGCCCGCGCCGACCAGCCCGGCGATGCCGACGACCTCACCGGCGCGCGCCGTGAGCGACACCCCCGACAGGTGGGGGTTGGTGACGTCGCGCAGCTCGAGCACCACGTCGCCGGGTGGCGCGGGATCGCGGCGGAAGAACTTGCTGAGGTCGCGGCCCACCATCATCCGCACGAGGTCGTCGTGATCGGTCTCGGCGACCGCCTTGGTGCCGACGAGCGCGCCATCGCGCAGCACGGTGATGCGGTCGGCCAGCTGGAAGATCTCGCCCATCCGGTGCGAGACGTACGCGATCGCCACGCCCTCCGCCTGGAGCCGGCGGATGAGTTCGAACAGCACGCGCACCTCGTCGTCACCCAGCGACGAGGTCGGTTCGTCGAAGCAGATGATGCGCGGCCCCGAGATGACGGCGCGCATGATCTCGACGATCTGGCGCTGGGCGGGCGAGAGGTCCTCCCCCAGCGCCTCGGGCCTGATCATCGTGCCGAACCCCCAGCGTGCGAGTTCTTCGCGGGCCCGGCGGATGAGCGCACCGCGGTCGAAGACGACGCCGCCGAGCTGGCCGACGAAGATGTTCTCGGCAACCGACACGGCACCGATGATCTCCGGCTCCTGCGCGATCACCCGCAATCCGGCGGCGCGGGAGTGCGCCGGGTCGGAGAAGGTCACCACCTCGCCGCCGATCCGCAGCTCGCCCTCGTCGGGCCGGTAGTCGCCGTTGAGGATCTTGAGCAGGGTCGACTTGCCGGCGCCGTTCTCACCCATCAGAGCGGTGACCTCGCCGGCCCGCAGCTCGAAGTCGACTCCGCGCAGAGCCCGGACGATGCCGAACGACTTGGTGATCCCGCTCGCGCTCAGCGCGGGGATGGTGTCGGTCACGGTGACTTCCTCGGGGTGGGGGACGGGGGAACGACGGAGGCGGGGAGCCTGCTGGGCTCCCCGCCTCCGGGGATCATCAGGTGCAGACCACTCCCGCGGCTTCCCAGTTGCTCGCGTCGACGATCTCGGTGTTCGCGATCGACTTCGGCGGCAGCGGCGTGCCGGTGCGGAGCAGGTCGATCATCGACGTCGCCGCGGCGCGTCCGACCTCGACACCCGAGATGAACAGCGCGGCTTTGTTGCCCGTCTCCTGACCGGCGTTCCAGTCCTTGCAGGTGAGGTAGGCACCGAGCCCGACTCCGATGATGTCGGCGGGGGCGACGCCCGAGTTCTGCAGCGCCGTCACGACGCCCGTCTCGCTCTCGTCGTTGCAACCCCAGACCACCCAGTTCTTCACACCGGCGTTGGCGGTGATCACGGCACCGGCCTTGTCCTGGGCATCGGTCGCCGAGTTGTCGGTGCCGACCTCGATGATCTCGGGCGCGTCGCCGACGGCGTCGGTGAACGCGGCGGCGGCTCCCTCGACCCGCTGCTGGCAGACCGAGAGGTCCAGCTTCGAGGCCGAGAGGATGCGGGTGTCGGCCGCGGTCCAGCCGGCCTCGGTGTAGAGGCGGGCGGCTTCGGCGCCGACCTTCTCGCCCATCGACGTGCCGTCGAAGCCGGCGAACGGAGCTTCTTTGCCGTCGGCGTCGACGATGGTGTCGTCGGCGGCCATGATCGGGATGCCAGCGTCCTCGGCGAGCTGGATGACCTGCGGGCCGATCTGCTGGTCGGGGACGACGATGATGATGCCGTCGACGCCCTGGGCGATCGCGGCCTCGACTTCGGAGATCGCCTTGTTGGCGTCGGTGCCGAGATCGACGACGTTGATGGTGACGTCGCCATCCTCCTTGGCGGCCTCCTTGGCGCCGTTCGCCTCGTCGATGAAGTACTGCTGGTCGCCCTGCTTCTGCAGGAATGCGATCGTGATCGGGCCGTCGGTCGGACCGGTCGCGCCTCCGCCGGTGCCCGTCTCGGCTCCGGAGGTACAGGCGGCGAGGGTGATCACGGCGGCCGCCGCGATCGCCACGGTCGCGACGCGGCGCCAGGTGCTGTGGGGGGTCAGGTGCATGGCTAATCTCCTTTGATCGCGCGGCGATGACAGCCGACGCGGCAACGTTAGATCGCGTCCGGGAACCGCCGGAAGCCCGTTCCTTCGGGATACCTGGACAAAACGATTACGGGCGATGATAGTTGGCGGATGGTGATCGCCGACGGCTTCCCCGGCCAGCGTCTGACGGTGGTCCCCCGTCCGCTGATCCGCGAAGCGCTGCAACGAGCCGGCACTTCCCACCTCGTCGTGACCGACTGCGGCTACTACCCGGACGCCCGCGCACATGGCATGACGCGCCTGAACGGAATCGGCCAGGCGGTGCTCATCGTCTGCGTGCGCGGCGCGGGCTGGTGCGAGATCGGAGGGGTGCGGCACACCGTGCGCGCCGGTCAGGTGCTCGTCGTCCCGCCCGGCGAACCGCACTCCTACCAGGCCGACCAGGACGATCCGTGGACCGTGTGGTGGCTGCACGTGGCCGGCCCCGACCTTCCCGAGCTGTTGCGGACGAGCCGGCTGACCGCGCGCGCGCCGGTGCGCGAGGTGCCCGACCTCTACCGGGTCGTCGGCTTGGTCGAGGAGGTCGTCCGCGTGCTCGAACGCGACTCGGCCGCCACCAGTCTCCTCGTCGCCTCCGGCGCGGCCTGGCACCTGCTCGCCATCCTCTCCGCGCTCTCCGACGACCCGGGAGTGGACTCCTCGCCGATCGACCGGGCGCGCGATTACCTCCGCGAGCATCTCGCCGACCATCTGTCGATCAACGATCTCGCCGCGATGGCGCATCTGAGCGCCTCGCATTTCGCCTCGCTGTTCCGCGCGCGGGTGGGCGTGCCGCCGCTGCGCTACCTGACGGATCTGCGGATGGCGCGCGCGCGCGAGTTGCTCGACACGACCGACCGCACCATCGCTTCGATCGCCGAAGAGGTCGGCTACCGGGACCCGTTCTACTTCTCCCGGCAGTTCTCCGCCATCCACGGCGTCACGCCACGCGCCTATCGAGCGCAGCACAAGGGCTGACCTGTCAGCGGATCGTCGCGGATACGCGACAGGCTGCCTTCAAGAACAAGCATCCTCTGCTCGTGCGGTCGCTGGATCGTCCAGGTACCGCGGAGGATCGGACATTCAGGGCCGCGGTCTCCTCCTCTAGCGTCGGTGTCATGCTCAACGCCGAGAGCCCGCGTCTCGTCCTCCCGCCCGTACCCGACGACCAACGCGACGCCGCGGTGGCGATCTGGTCGCAACCGCTCGTGATCGAGACGTACGAGCCCGAGGAGCCCGACCGGTTCCCCGCCTACCTGGATGCGCGGGTGTACCAGGGCTCGAGCGGACGCGTCTTCCCGCTTCCGTTCATCGAGCGCATCGCGTCGACGCGCAGCGCGCGCACCTGGCACGCCGTGCACCTCGAGAACGAATGGGTGCGGATCGTCGTGCTGCCCGAGTTGGGCGGGCGCATCCACATCGGCTACGACAAGGTCGCCGGCTACGACTTCTTCTACCGCAACAATGTGATCAAGCCCGCGCTCGTCGGATTGACCGGGCCCTGGATCTCGGGGGGCGTCGAGTTCAACTGGCCGCAGCACCATCGACCCGCGACCTACCTGCCGACCGACGTCGAGATCGAGGTCGACGACGACGGCTCCGCCACCGTGTGGTGTGCCGACCACGACCCCTTCGCACGCATGAAGGGGATGCACGGCATCCGGCTGCGACCCGACTCCTCGCGCGTCGAAGCCCACGTGCGCCTGCAGAACCGCAGCGAGACGACGCAGACCTTCCTCTGGTGGGCGAACGTCGCCGCCCGGGTCGGCGACGACTACCAGTCGTTCTTCCCCGGAGACGTCGGCTACGTCGCCGACCACGCCCGCCGCGCGATCTCGGCCTTCCCGCAGGCCGACCGCCACTACTACGGCATCGACTACCCCGCCCGTCGCGACGCGGAGCACCCCGACGGCGACCGCCTCGACTGGTACCGCAACATCCCGGTGCCGACCTCGTACATGATCACCGCGACCGGTGAGGAGTTCTTCGGCGGCTACGACCACGGCCACGACGCCGGGTTCGTGCACTGGGCGCCCCGCGAGGTGTCGCCCGGCAAGAAGCAGTGGACCTGGGGGAACGCGCCGTTCGGCTGGGCGTGGGACGCGAACCTCACGGATGGCGACGGGCCCTACGTCGAACTGATGGCGGGGGTCTTCACCGATAATCAGCCCGACTTCGCCTGGCTCGCACCGGGCGAGACGAAGACCTTCCGTCAAGTTTGGTACCCCGTGCGGGGAACGGGTCTGGTGACCGCCGCGGGCGAGGACGCCGCGGCGCGCGTCGCGTCCGACGACACGGGTGCCGACATCGTGATCGCCGCCTCCGTGGTGCTCCCCGGCGCCCGGCTCGTCGTCCGAGGTGCCGACGGCGCGACGGTGCTCGACCGCCTGCTCGACCTCGACCCGGGCGCGACCGTCGCGGTGCGGGTCGAGGTGCCTCAGGTCGACGTCGAGCTACGCCACGGCGACCGCGTGGTTCTCGTCGCGTCGAGTCGGCCGCACGACGCAGCGCCGGAGCCGGTGACCGCCGAAGCCCCGCCGGAACCCGCCGACGTCGCCTCCGTCGACGAGCTGCACGCGATCGCGACGTACCTCCAGCAGTATCGGCACGCGACGCGCAGCCCCGAACCCTACTGGGCGGAGGTGCTGCGCCGCGACCCCGACGAGAGCCGGGCGCGCACGGCGCTCGGGGCGATCGCCTACGGCCGCGCCGACTACACCCTCGCGGCCGAGCATCTGCGTGCCGCGGTGCACCGGGTGAGGCGTTGGGCGCCGACGCCCCGTGACGCCGAGCCGCTGTACCTGCTCGGTCTCGTCGAGATCCGGCGGGGAGACCTCGGCGCCGCGGCCGAGCTGCTCGCGCGCGCCTCGTGGGACGAGGCATGGCGCGACGCGTCGCTCTTCGCCCTCGCACGGCTGCGTGCAGCACAGGGCGACCGCAACGGAGCGATCAGGGCGCTGACCGAGTTGCTGCCGTTGCGTCCCGACCACTTGCAGTCGCGCGACCTCCTCGCCGCATTGCTCATCGCCGCGGGCGACCGGCCGGCGGCGAGCGCGATCCTCGCCGACGTGCTGGCCCGCGATCCGCTCGATCAGTGGGCGCGCCACCTCGCCGGCCGTCCGCTGTCGAGCGACCCCACGGTTCTGCTCGACGTCGCGCTCGAATACGCGGATGCCGGTCTGCTCGCCGAGTCGCTCGGCGTGCTCGACGAGGCCGATCGCGCCCGGGCCGCATCCGGCCAGGTGGATGTCGAGCGCGTGGTCGCCGCACATCGCGCCGAGATCCTCGACCGCCTCGGGCGCCGCGACCAGGCCGCGGGGGAACGCCGCCGGGCGCGCAGCCTGCCGGTGCGGCATGCGCAGGCTCTGCGCCTCTCCGACATCCGCGCGCTCGAGACGTCGCTCGCCGCCGACCCGACCGATTCCGGCACCGCCCTGCTGCTGGGCAACTGGTATTACGACCGGCGGCGGGGAGCGGATGCCGTCGCGGCGTGGACCGTGGCCGCCGACGCCGACGACGTCGAGACCGCCGTCGTCGCGCGACGCAACCTGGGGCTCGCCGCGTACAACCTCGAGCGGGATGCCGGGGGCGCCCGGCAGTGGTACGAGTCCGCGCGCGCGCGCGACCCGCGCGACGCGAAACTGCTCTACGAGTTCGACCAGTTGCGAGCCCGCCTGGGCGACGACCCGGCGGCGCGTCTGCGGGAGCTGCGCGCCGAGCGCGCCCTGGTCGACACGCGGGACGATCTGACGGTGGTCTTCGTCGAACTGCTCGTCGAGACCGGCGGGATCGACGAGGCGTTGGACGTGCTCTCCGCACGGCGCTTCCAGCCCTGGGAAGGCGGGGAGGGCCGGGTTCTCGCCGCCTGGGATTCCGCCAACCTCGCGGCAGCCCGTCGCGCTCTCGCCGCGGCTGACGGCGTGGGCGCCGAGGCCGCCGTGCGCCGCAGCCTCGTGCTGCCGGCGAGCCTCGGCGAGGCTCGCCACGACCTGGCGAACGCGGCCGAGATCTGGCTCGTGCTCGGCGACGCCCGAGCGGCACAGGGCGATCAGGCGGGAGCACGGGCGGCCTGGGGGCACGCCGCCGCGAACGCCGCCCGCGACTTCGTCAAGATGAGCGTCACCCCGTACAGCGCCCGCACCTGGTGGTCGATCGTCGCCCTCCGTCGACTCGGCCGAGGCGACGAGGCCGACGCGCTGGAGCGGGGGCTGCGCGACTGGGTGGCCGATTACGCGACCCGCGAGCCCGTGGTCGACTACTTCGCGACGTCCCTGCCGACGATGCTGCTCTTCGCTCCGGATCTCACCGCCGAACGCGACGCGGAGGTCGCCGTCAACCGGCGACAGCTCGGCGAGCTCGACCGGGTCGCCGCTGGCTGATCGACGCGGATACCGTGGAACCTCCGCCTCGCGGCCCGGTTCTCGTCCTCCAAGTGCTCCTCACGGCGTCGGCGAGAGCCATCGAAGCGGCGCGGAAGCGGTTCGACGAGGTTCCGCTCATCGACGCGATGAGGCGCGAGATCGCGTCCGGAAGGTGCGCCGCGCCTTCGGAGGGGTGCCGACTCGTCGCGGCTCGGCCCCTCCCCGGGCGCAAAGAAACCCCCGGTCACTGGCGAGAGATTCCGGGGGCTTCTCCGTACACCCCCCGGGACTTGAACCCGGAACCCACTGATTAAGAGTCAGTTGCTCTGCCAATTGAGCTAGAGGTGCGCAGCCCGACAAGCGGACCGAGGGACAACGATAGCATGACGCACGATGCCTGATTCCGTTCGCCTCGAAGAAGGCGCGCTCGCTCCTGACTTCACGCTGACCGACCAGAACGGGATGCCGTTCACGCTCTCGAGCACCCGCGGCCAGAAGACCATCGTCTACTTCTACGGCGAGGCCGGCACCCCGGCGTGCACGAGCCAGGCGTGCGACTTCCGCGACAACGTGGCGGTCTTCGAAGATGCCGGGTACCGGGTCGTCGGCATCTCGCGCGACGAGCCGGGCGCGAACGCCGCCTTTGCGCAGCACGAGAGGCTGCCGCAGGTCATCCTCAGCGATCCGACCCGCGAGGTGCACGGCCGGTATGGCACGTTTGGCGAGAAGCAGCTCTACGGCAGGACCGTCACCGGGGTGATCCGGGCGACGTTCGTCCTCGACGAGGAGGGCCGCATCATCATGCCGCTCTACAACATCAAGGCGAGCGGGCACGTCGCCATGCTGCTCAGGAAGCTGCGTCTCGCTCGCTGAGCCACTCGTTGGTCGGGCGCGCCGCGCAGAGTACGAAGCCGATCGCGGCGACGACGATCAGCGGCCAGCCCCACCCGGGCTGCGCGAGCGCACCCTGCAGGGCGCCGATGCCGATCGCGAACAGCAGCACCTGGAAGACGACGCTCGCCGCGCGCACCCAGGCCCGTCCGCGCCAGATGCCGGCGAGCACGGCACCGAGTGCGGCCGCCGTCAGCCCCGCGAGCACAACGAGCGCGAGCGCGGTGGCGAGAGATGCCGGTGGCGCGGTCAGCACCTCCACCAGCAAAAGGACGCCGAGAGCGACGACGGCCGCGAACTCGGCGGCGACGACCGCCAGTAGCGCCCAGACGGTAGCCGGGCGGTGGCGGGAAGCTGAAGGATCACCTATTGATTCGATGTAACAAGTATGAAACCCTGACTGACGGTTGATGTGACGCCTACAGAGTCGTAGGTGAGTCCGGAAGGCCGAATTTTCCCCCAAACTTTCCGTTCTCGCTTCGACCATGCGCGAAAACTTGTTAGGAACCCGATTCGCGCCCGCGTCAGCAACAACGAAGGAGCACCACCATGGATTGGCGTGACAAAGCCGCCTGTCTCACCGCAGACCCCGAGCTCTTCTTCCCGGTCGGCAACACCGGGCCTGCCGTCGACCAGATCGACAAGGCGAAGACCGTCTGCGCCCGCTGCTCCGTGACCGAGCAGTGCCTCCAGTACGCTCTCGAGACCAACCAGGACTCGGGTGTGTGGGGTGGACTCAGCGAAGACGAGCGTCGTGCGCTGAAGCGTCGCGCCGCTCGCGCCCGTCGCGCTTCCTGATCACCTCTCGTCGCCATTCGGCACTCGTCAGAGGGCATAACGACGCCCGGGAACCTCGCGCGCGGGGGTCTGTTTCGTCACAGAACCCTCTATGACGAAACAAGGGAGTCCTAGACCCGGGTCAGCCAGAGCAGGGGCACGTCGATCGTGACCTCGGTGCCCTCGCCCTCGAGGGTGTGCCAGTCGATGGTGCCGCCGAGTTCGCCCTGGATGAGGGTGCGTACGATCTGCGTGCCGAGACCGGAGCCGACCTTCCCCTCGGGAAGTCCCACGCCGTTGTCGCGCACGCGAATGCGCAAGTCGCCGTCTTTGCGCTTGGCCGAGATCTCGACCTGACCGTCGGCGCGGCCGGCGAGCCCGTGCTCGACCGCGTTGGTGACCAGTTCGGTGAGCGCGAGCGCGAGCGGCGTCGCGTAGGCGCTCGGGATGGCGCCGAACGTGCCGGTCTTCACCGGGCGCACCGTCGTGTTGTGGCTCGACGCGACCTCGGCGACGAGCATCAGCACGCGGTCGAAGACGTCGTCGAAGTCGACGATCTGGTCGAGGCCCTCGCTCAGGGTGTCGTGCACGACGGCGATCGCCGCGACCCGGCGCATCGCCTGGTTGAGGGCATCCTTCGAGTCGTCGCTGCGCGCGCGCCGCGCCTGGATGCGCAGCAGCGACGCCACCGTCTGCAGGTTGTTCTTCACCCGGTGGTGGATCTCGCGGATGGTCGCGTCCTTGGTGATGAGCTCCTGCTCCTGGTGGCGCACCTCGGTCACGTCGCGCACGAACACCGCCGCGCCGACGCGTTCGCCGCGGAACCGGATCGGGATCGCGCGGAGCGTGAGCGTCACGCCGCGCGCCTCGATGTCGGTGCGCCACGGCGCGCGACCGGAGACGACGAGCGGCAGCGATTCATCCACGTGCTGCTTGTTGCCGATGAGCCCGGTCGTCACCTCGGGCAGCGACTCGCCCTCGAGTTCGCCCTGGAACCCCATGCGGTTGAACGCCGACAGGCCGTTCGGGCTCGCGAACGTGACGATGCCGTCGACGTCGAGGCGGATCAGACCGTCGGAAGCGCGCGGAGCCCCGCGGCGCGGCATCGACGGCGCCGACAGGTCGGGGAAGTCGCCGGTCGCGATCATCGCGAAGATGTCGTTGGCGCACTGGTTGAAGGTGAGCTCCTGGCGGCTCGGGGTGCGCGCCTCGCTCAGGTTGCTGTGCCGGGTGAGCACCGCGATCGGATGCTCGGCGACGGCCGCCGTGTTGCTCGGACTGACCCGTCGCACGACCGGGATCGCGCGCACGCGGGTCGGCGTCTCCTCGTACCAGTCGGGCGCCGCGGTGTCGACGATCTGCACCGTCTCGAACGCCTCGGTGACCTGCTGCTTCCACTCGGGCTTGATCTGCTGGCCGACGAAGTCGCGGTAGAACAGCGTGGCGGCGGATGAGGGCCGCGCGTGCGAGACCGCCACGAACGATCCGTCGGCCGTCGGCACCCAGAGCACGATGTCGGCGAAGGCGAGGTCGGCGAGCAGCTGGCCGTCGGCGACGAGCAGATGCAGCCACTCGACATCGGCCGGCGAGCGGTCCTGCGAGAGCATCAGCTCCGAGAGGGTCGACACGCCCTCAACGTTACCCGCGCAGCTCGGCGCTGAGTTTCCTCAGCACGGCTCGCGCCGGCGAGCGGGGTGCGACCTCCGCGAGGCTGCGGCCGCTCAGCAGCGCGGCGTCGAAACCCGCGGGATCCCAGGGCACCAGGTGCACGGGTGTCACACCTCCGAAGCGCTCGAGGGTCGCCCGCACCTGACCGGCCGGATCGAGACCGACGGTACCGGAGCGCACCTTGTTCGCGACGACCGTCACCCGATCGGGCGCCACGTGGTCGAGCATCTCCGCGTGCCCGCGCAGGAAGCGTGCCAGTCCGACGGGGTCGGCGGCCGCGACCGCGACGACCCGATCGGCGCGCCGCAGCACCTCGATGGTGGCGGCGTTGCGGCGGGGTGCGGCGACGTCGGTCTGCAGTTCCTCGTCCTGCTCGAGACTCGCGGCGACGTCGACGATCGTGATCCCCGCCCAGGCACGGACGGCATCCATCACCCCGACGATGCGCTCGGCGGTGAGTTCTGGCCAACGCGCGGGGCGGCCGATGCCGGTCAGCACCCGGAAGCCGCCGCGGTGGGCCGACGCGACCCGGTCGAGCTCGGCGACGGTGAGCGCGTGCGTACCGGCGAGGCGGCACGCGGCCGCAAAGCCCGGGGCCTCGTCGAGCAGCCCGAGCGAGGGCGCGATCGCGGCGGCATGCGTATCGGCGTCGGCGAGCGCCACCGAGGCTCCGGCCGCCGCCAGCTCGCCGGCCAGTGCGATCGCCAGACTCGTGCGCCCGGGAGCGCCGTGGGGACCCCACACCGCGACGACCGTGCCGCGGGTGACCGGTGTGCGGACGGGGTGTCGGCTGGTCTCCTCGGCGATCGGTTCGTCGACGCGTCGCGGGGCGACGATCGGCACCGGCGGCAGAGCGGTCGGCTGCGGGACGATCGGGATGCCCGTGCCGGGGGTCAGCAGCGTCCACGCGGGCGGGCCCGGCACCGGGTCGACCACCCCGAGCCCGGCCGCGAACCGCCGCTCGCGGGGCGAGTCGCCGACCACCACGAGCCGCACCCCGTGGGCGTCGCACGCGGCGACGAGCCGAGCGCTCAGGTGCGGCGCCGACGCCGCTGCGATCACCACCTCGGGCTTCGCGAGCGCGATCTTCGGCGCGAGAGCGTCGGCATCCGCCACCTCGGCGACCACGCGATGCCCGAAGCGCTGCGCCTCGGCGCCGAGCCGGTCGACGTCGGCGACCGGGAGGGCGAGTCCGACGTCGGTCACGAGGACCCCAGCGGGAGTCCCGACGGGACGACCGCGAGTGCGTCGCCGTTCGCGATCGCTTGGAGCAGCCGGGCGACCCGGGAGCGCGGCACGAGCACTTCGACGGTGGAGGCGGCGCCGCCCGCGCCGGCGATGAGCGTGTCGTCTTCGAGCACGCGTACGACGGTGGCCTGCGCGGAGAGCACCACCGGGGTGCCCGCACCTCGGTCGCCCGGGGTCGCCCCGTCGGGCGACGCGACGCCCCAGACATCCACGAGGGTTCCGGTCTCGACGACGGTGCTGACCGGTCCGGCGAGCTGGAGCACGAGGGAGGTGGCACGCTGCCCGTCGACCGATCCGGCGGCCGACACGGGTACCAATTGCCCCGCCGAGACCGCCTGGGCCACGATGAACCCCTCGTCGGGGATCGCGCCGACGCGCAGGTAGAGGTCGTCGGCGCCGTCGAGCGCGACACTGCGTTCGACGAGGTCGTCGGCGTCGACCCGGTCGCCCGGGGCGAGGGTGTCGCCCGCCGCGTAGACCCGCACGCGGGTGTCGGCGGCGCCGACCAGGAAGGTCACCGCCGCGACCGAAGCGGCCACGAGCAGCAGCCCGAGCACGAGTCGCAGGTCGAGGGCGAAGCGCCGTCGGGGCGTCGGGTCGGTCATCGTTTCTCTCCTCGGGGCCGGACGGGGACATGCTCACCCGGGCCCGCGGCGGACGGCGGAAGTTGTCCACAGATCGGTTCCGGCCACGGCCTCCGGCGGATAATCGGAACCATGACGCACTCCGATCCCGCCGGACTCGCGCGTTTCCTCACCCTCGCCGATGTGGCGACGACGCTCGCGATCTCCGTGCGCCAGGCCTACGCCCTGGTGCGCTCGGGCGAGCTCCCGGCGATCAAGGTCGGGGCGAGCGGGCAGTGGCGGGTCGAGAACACCGTGCTCCAGACCTACATCGATGGCAAGTACGAGGAGACGCGCCGCCGCGGGATGTGGCAGCAGGCCGAGTACGCCGACGTCACCGAGCTGTTCGGCGACCGGTAGCGGCGCCCGACAACTCAGAAACGCACCAGATCCAGCGTCACGAAGGCGACGATGCGGATGCGGGCCACCGCCGCCGTGCGCCGGGCCTCCCCCGGGGCGTGCTCGGCGAGGTCGAGGTGATCGCGGCCGACCCGGTCGATCGTGCCGTGCAGCCGTTCGGCGCCGAGCTGGATTTCCACCGCGGCCCGCCGCCGGCACAGGTCGCGCAGCACGAACGCGAGCCCGAGCCGCGCGGAGAGCGCGGTCGGCGGCTCGGGTGCGGGATCGATGCGGAGGCTGAGCGCGAGCTGCTCCCCCACCGGGTCGAGCGTCGCCACCGCCGCGAGCGGCACGATCGCCGACCGCAGGGTTCCGGCATCCAGCTCCCCGGCGATCCAGTCGCGCCCGATCGCCGCGGGCCGCATCGCGATGCGGGCACCGCCGCGCAGTGTGAGGCCGAGGGGCGAGGCCGGCGCCTCGGCGTGCAGGGCCCGGAGTCGGTCGCGGAGGGTGAGCCGGCCGAGCCGCAGCCGTTCCTCCTCGGCGAGGAGGTCGACCTCCTCCGCGCCGAGCTCGGACTCGAGCTGGCTCTCGAGGTCGTCGAAGAGGTTCTGCCAGCGCACGGCGCGACGTTATCCACGACCCGCCGGGATGCCCGCACGTTATCCACAGTGGGAAGTAGTTCCCATATACGCGCCTCGGAAGGCGTGGTCGGATGAGGCATCCCGCGGGGACGGGACGCAAACGGAACCCAATCAGGGAGGCAACCGATGACTCACCCTCCGACGACCGCCATGTTCGAAGGAACGGCCGCGCGTCAGCTCGAGCCTCGTTTCGCCGCTGACGACTTCTTCGACCAGCAGCCGACGCCGACGTCGGCGCTGCCCGACCCCCAGCCGCTGATCGAGAACCTCACGCGCTGCGTGATCGAGATCCTCGCCGGGGCGCGGGAGCTCGACCAGATCGCGCGCTGGCTCACCGACGACGTCTACCGTCACCTGCTCAAGCGCGTCGTGCTGTCGTCGCGTGCGCGGCAGGCCAAGGGCGCGCAGGCGCTGCGTCCGACGTTCACGATCGGTTCGGTGATCGTCTGCGAGCCGCGCGACGGCATCGTCGAGGCGACGGTCGTCGTGCGCGGGCGCGCGCGGGTGCGCGCCGTGGCGCTACGACTCGAGGGACTGGACCGGCGGTGGCGGGCGACCGCCATCCACGTCCTCTGACCCACCGACTGCGCGGGGGGACGCGGAAGGGGGCGAGCCGGTTCGGGTCCGGGCTCGCCCCCTCTTCCACGTCGGGACCGTCGGCGCTAGCGCTTCTTCTCCTGCGCACGGCGCTGGGCGCGGTTCGCGGGCGGCGGCGCGTCGGGGGCGCCGTCACTCTTCTGACCGAACGCGCCGCGCGCGGCCGGAGCCGTGCCGGGACGCTTCGGTGCCTGCTGGGGCGGGGCCGCCTGGCGGGTCAGCGCCGCGTTCTGCGCCGCCGCCTGCTGCCGGGCGAGGGCGGTGGCCCGGGCCTCGACCTGGCCCCGCTGGTTGCGCACCTCGACCTCGCCCTGCGCGTCGGCGTTCGGCGCCGAGTACGACAGGTTCTGCTGCGGCGGGGTCTCGGCGTTGAGGCCGCGTGCGGCGATCCGCGCCTGGCCGGCCGCGTCGCCGGTGACCTGCACCTCGAGGTTGAACAGGAAGCCGACGGCCTCCTCGCGGATCGCGCCCATCATGCTCTGGAAGAGCGCGTAGCCTTCGCGTTGGTATTCGACCAGCGGGTCGCGCTGCGCCATCGCGCGCAGGCCGATGCCGTCCTTCAGGTAGTCCATCTCGTAGAGGTGGTCGCGCCACTTCCGGTCGATCACCGAGAGCACGACGCGGCGCTCGAGTTCGCGCATCGCGGGCGCGCCGAGCTGCTCCTCGCGCCTGCGGTAGGCGACCTCGGCATCCGAGAGGATCTCCTCGGTCAGGCGCTTCGCTTTCAGCTGGCCCTTGCTGCCGACCTCGCTCAGCACCTCGTCGATCGTGATCGACACCGGGTAGAGCGTCTTCAGCTCGGTCCACAGGGCCTCGAGGTCCCAGTCGTCACTCGAACCCTCGGCGGTGTGCTCCTCGACGACCTCGGTGAGCACGCGCTGGAGGAACTGCTGCACGCGCTCGTGCAGGTCGTCGCCCTCGAGGATGCGGCGGCGGTCGGTGTAGATCGCGTCGCGCTGGCGGTTGAGCACGTCGTCGTACTTGAGCACGTTCTTGCGGATCTCGGCGTTGCGGCCCTCGACCTGCGACTGCGCCGAACGGATCGCGCGCGTGACGAACTTGTGCTCGATCGCGACGTCGTCGGGGATGCCGGACCGGCCGAGCAGGTTCTCCACCGCGCCGGCGTTGAACAGGCGCATCAGGTCGTCCTGCAGCGACAGGTAGAAGCGGCTCTCCCCCGGGTCGCCCTGCCGGCCGGAGCGACCGCGCAGCTGGTTGTCGATGCGGCGGGATTCGTGACGCTCGGTGCCGAGCACGTAGAGGCCGCCGGCATCCACGACCTTCGCCGCCTCGACCTCGACATCGCGCTTCACCTGGGCGAAGACCTCGTCCCACGCGGCTTCGTACTCCTCCGGCGTCTCGACCGGGGAGAGTCCGCGCTCGTGCAGCTTCGAGGTGGCGAGGAACTCGGCGTTGCCGCCGAGCATGACGTCGGTGCCACGACCGGCCATGTTGGTCGCGACGGTGACCGAGCCGAGTCGGCCGGCCTGCGCGACGATCGCCGCCTCGCGCGCGTGGTTCTTCGCGTTGAGCACCTCGTGCTTGATGCCGCGCTTGGCGAGCAGCTTCGAGAGCTCGTCGCTCTTCTCGACGCTGGTCGTGCCGACGAGCACGGGCTGGCCGGTGCGGTGGCGTTCGACGATGTCTTCGACGACCTGGGCGAACTTGATCGCCTCGTTCTTGTAGACGAGGTCGGTCTGGTCCTGGCGCACCATCGGCTTGTTGGTCGGGATGGGCACGACGCCGAGCTTGTAGGTCGACATGAACTCCGCCGCCTCGGTCTCGGCGGTACCGGTCATGCCGGCGAGCTTCGTGTAGAGGCGGAAGTAGTTCTGCAGGGTGACGGTCGCGAGGGTCTGGTTCTCGGCTTTGACCTGCACGTTCTCCTTGGCCTCGATGGCCTGATGGATGCCCTCCGAGTAGCGGCGCCCGACGAGGATGCGGCCGGTGTGCTCGTCGACGATGAGCACCTCGCCGTTCATCACGACATAGTCCTTGTCCTTCTTGAACAGGGCCTTCGCCTTGATCGAGTTGTTGAGGAACGAGATGAGCGGGGTGTTGGCCGACTCGTACAGGTTGTCGATGCCGAGGTAGTCCTCGACCTTCTCGATGCCGGGCTCGAGCACGCCGACGGTGCGCTTCTTCTCGTCGACCTCGTAGTCCTCGCCTTCGACGAGGCGCTTGGCGACGTTCGCGAACTCGCCGAACCAGCGATTCGCCTCGCCCGACGCGGGGCCGGAGATGATGAGCGGCGTGCGGGCCTCGTCGATGAGGATCGAGTCGACCTCGTCGACGATCGCGAAGAAGTGGCCGCGCTGCACCATGTCGGCGGTCTGCCAGGCCATGTTGTCGCGCAGGTAGTCGAAGCCGAACTCGTTGTTGGTGCCGTAGGTGACGTCGGCGGCGTACATCTCGCGCCGCTCCGCCGGGGTCTGGCCCGAGAGGATGCAGCCGGTCGTCATGCCGAGGGCGCGGAACACGCGGCCCATCAGCTCGGACTGGTACGACGCGAGGTAGTCATTGACGGTGACGACGTGCACGCCCTTGCCGGCGATCGCGTTGAGGTAGGCGGCGGTCGTCGCGGTCAGGGTTTTGCCCTCACCGGTCTTCATCTCGGAGATGTTGCCGAGGTGGAGGTTCGCCCCGCCCATCAGCTGCACGTCGAACGGCCGTAGGCCGAGGGTGCGCTTGCTCGCCTCGCGCACGGCGGCGAACGCCTCGGGGAGCAGATCGTCGAGCGACTCGCCGTCGGCGTACCGGTCGCGGAACTGCTTGGTCTCGTCGCGCAGCTCGTCGTCGGTGAGGTCCTGGAAGTGCTCCTCGAGCTGGTTGATCGCCTCGGCGTAGTGCTTCAGGCGCCGCAGGGTGCGACCTTCGCCGACTCGGAGGACTCTCTCCAGGACGTTCGCCACGGGTGCTCCACTCGCTCCTGACGGCGCGCTGGGCAGCGGCCGTTACCGCGATGTGACTCTAGCAAGGGCAACGGCGCGGAATCCTGCGAGCCGGCGAAGGGTTCGCTCCCAGCGGACTAGCGCCGACGGCGCTTCGTGCCCACCTCGTCGGCCTGCTCGTCGAGCGAGATCACCCCGTAGTTCCAGCCTGTGCGGCGGTAGACGACCGACGGGTTGTCGGTGACCGCGTCGATGAAGAGGAAGAAGTCGTGACCGACGAGTTCCATGTGGTCGACGGCATCCTCTTGGGTCATGCGCGCGGCGGGGAACACCTTGTGGCGGATGACGACCGGGCTCCAGTCCTCTTCGCTCTCCTCCGCGGCGACCGGGATCTCGCCGGTGGCGACGGCTTCGAGCAGCGCCGTGCTCGCAGGCACCAACTCCGCGACGCGGCCGTTGCTCGCGGCCTCGCCGAGCGACTCGGGGCGACGGGCACCGCGGTGGATCTTCTTGCGGTCCTTCGCCTGACGGATGCGCTCGAGCATCTTGTCGAGGGCGAGGTCGAAGGCGGCGTACTTGTCGCCCGCGGCGGCCTCGGCGCGCACGATCGGGCCGGGGCCGATGAGCGTCAGCTCGACACGGTCGTCGCCCGACGTGCCGCCGGTCTCGTGGTGACGGATGACCCGGATCTCGAGGACGATCGCCTTGTCGGCGAGATGGGCGACCTTCTCGGCCTTCTCCGTGGCGTAATCCTCGAACCGGTCCGGGATCTCGACTCCGCGACCGGTGATGGTGATGTCCATGGGCGTCCTCCTTCAGTTGCGCGGCCTTCGCCGGAACCCCTGGAGGCTCTTCTGCGAGTGCCTTTTCCTCACCGTAGACCCGCACCCTCCCGATGTCACGGGAACACGTCGAGAAGACCCTGCGAGGACGAAACCTCGCTGAGCACTCCCGCAGAACGCCCGTCGCGACGCGCGGTCGCCGCCAGCACGGCGGCTCCCACCACGTCGGCGCCGCCCGCCCGGAGAGCCGACGCGGCCGCCGCGAGGGTCGAGCCGGTGGTGACGACGTCGTCGAGCAGCAGCACCCGGAGGCCGGTCACCGGTCGTGCGAGGACGAACACCCGGTCGAGGTTGCGGGCCCGGTCGACGACCCCGAGCCCCTTCTGCACGGCGTGCGGGCGGGCCGGCAGGAACAACGGGGAGAGCCGGATGCCGGCCCGCGCCGCGAGCAGCCGCACCGGCTCGAAGCCACGGCGGCGTCGCGCGGCCCGGGACGACGGGACGGCCGCGCACACCGCGTCGGGGGCGGCGGCCAGTGCCGACGACACCGCGACCGCGAAGGGCACGGCGAGTGCGGTGGCCAGACCCGCACGGCCCGCCTCCTTGAGCGCGAGCAGGGCGACCCGGGCGACCCCGTCGTAGGGCAACCCGGAGGCGACCCCACCCACGCCCGGCAGCGTCGTGCGCCCCGGGGAGGGAGCGAGCCCGGGAGCGCACGCGGCGCACAGCGCGCGGCCCTCCCGCCCGCAGCCGGCGCACGGGACGGGGAACAGGTACGCGAGAGCATCGGCGGCGGGCATCCTGCCACGCTGCCCGAGGAGACCGCGCGGCGGTGCGACCGGGGACGAGGACGGGGATGGCGCTACTGCTGCGTGCCGAGGAAGGACGCGACGAGTCCCGTGTCGCGCCAACCGCCCGCGTCGCTCGGCCGGAACACCACCCCGTCGGCGGTGAGCACGCGGATGCCGGCGAGGAAGTTGCCACCGACGATCGACGCCGCGCCCGGGACGTCGCCGAGCGACTCGCGTGGGCCGCCGAGCGCGAGCACGTCGACCTGCGTGCCGTCGGCACCCGCTTCGAGCACCGCGACGTGGGTCCCGTCGACCCAGGCGACGTCGATGACCTCCCCGGCGACGTCGAGGTCGTACGGCACACCGAAGGCGACCGGCAGGAAGTCGGCGTTGCGCTGGATCCCCACCACGGTGACCCGCGGACCGGCCGAGGTCGCCAGGGCGAGCAGCACCCGCGCTCCATCGCGCGAGACCTTCAGCGCGACGACCTGTCCGTCGACCGGGAGCGGAAGGGGCTGCGACTCCCCGTCGGCCCCGGCGACGATGAGCGCGCCCGGATCGTCGCGCGGCACCGACCAGACGAACCCGTACGGATCGAGACCGGGCGCCACGAGACCCGCACGGGCGTCGATCAGCACCTGACCCCCCGACGACATCACGAGGGTCACGCCGGCCGGCCCGAGCACCGCGACCGACGACCGATCACGCGCGAGAGTGGCCGCGACGGGAGCGAGCTGGGCGGCAGCGGCCGGAATCGTCGACAGCGGCTCGACCCCGTCGCCGGTGAGCGTGCCGAACCTCCCGTCGTAGCCGCCGACGACGGTGTCTCGCACCGTGTAGACGAACACGGGCTCGGTTTCGGGTGCCGGCGCGAGGTCGAGCTCTCCGGCCGTGACCGTGATGTCGGTCACGTTGCCGCTGAGCACATCGAGACTCGCGTCGATCTGCTGCAGCATGCGACGTTGGGTGAGCGCCGACTCCGATCTGACCTCCGGACTCAGCACGACCGCGATCTCGGGCGCGTCGAACACCGCGTTGCCGGTCGCACCCGCCGGGAAGGCGGAGAAGACCACGCTCTGCTTCAGCCATTCGGCCGGGCCGGCGACGAGTTCCCGCATGATCCGGTCGGCCACGTTACGGGTCACCGGGAACCACCGCAGGTCGGGCACCAGATAGCCGAACGACGGATCGAAGTAGTAGAGCGGGTAGGCGTCGAAGGCGTCGGCGAACGCGTTCTCCCGCAGCACGGTCCCCGGGTCTGCCCGCGCGATGCGGTACTCGCCGTCCACCTGCACGAAGTCGTAGGTGAGGGTCTGCGACTGCGAGGGGATCTCGGTGTAGCGACCGGTGGCATCCACCTCGCCGACGACGGTCACCGTGACGCCGACCGTATCGGTGTCGAGCTGCACCGGGGAGATCCCGTTGGAGACGACGAGCACACGGCTGGTTCCGGTCCAGTCGGTGTTGGGGGCGAGGAACTCTTTGGCCACCTGGTAGTTGTTCTGCGGCCCGCGGCCCGCACGGAGGAAGCCTTGCAGCAGATCCGCCATCCCCTGGCCGGCGACCGGGCCCTCGGGCAGCGTGACGTTCTGCGGCTCGTCGGAATTGGAGCCGATCGCCTCCGTCTGCACCCCGCCGGAGGTCGGGATGCTGACGCACCCGCCGAGCACGAGGACAGCCGCGAGGAGGGCGATCACGGTCGTTCGTCGGGGAGATCTCACGACGCCTCCTCCGCGTCGGGCGGGAGGCCGAGCGGGGAGCCGCGCAGCTCGTCACCGCGTCGCCGCGGAAGGGTCAGCCGGAAGCAGCTGCCCTGTCCCGGCTGCGACCATACCTCGAGCACGCCGCCGTGCACCGTCGCATCCTCGAGGGAGATCGCCAGACCGAGGCCCGTTCCGCCGGTGGACCGCTGCCGCGACGGGTCGGCGCGCCAGAACCGGTCGAACACGTGGTCGAGGTCGGCGGCCTCCATCCCGATGCCGTAGTCGCGCACGGCGATCGCGACGGCATGCTGATCGCTGTCGACGTACACGTCGATCGGCTCGGCCTCGCCGTGGTCGATCGCGTTGCCGAGGAGGTTCTGCAGCACCCGGCGGATGCGGCGAGCATCCAGATCGGCCTCGAAGTACCCGCCGGGGGCGAGCAGGCGGATGTCGGTCTGCTTCTCCTCGGCCAGCGGCCGCATCGCCTCGATCGCATCCTCGACCAGCCGCACGAGATTGGTCGGCTCGAGCTCGAGCGTCACGGCTCCCGCGTCGTAGCGACTCATCTCGAGCAGGTCGGCGAGCAGGGTCTCGAAGCGCTCCGTCTGAGCGTGCAGCAGTTCGGCGGTGCGCGCGGTCGCCGGAGGAAAGGTGTCGCGTTGGTCGTAGAGCACGTCGCCGGCCAGTCGGATGGTCGTGAGCGGCGTGCGCAGCTCGTGCGACACGTCGGAGACGAAGCGCTGCTGCACGCGCGACAGGTCCTCGAGCTCGCCGAGTTGGCGCTGCAGGCTGTCGGCCATCCGGTTGAAGGACCGCGCGAGGGTGCTCAACTCGTCCTCTCCTTCCTCGGGGAGCCGTTCCTCCAGCTGACCCTCCGCGAGTTTCTCGCTGACCTCCGCGGCGACGCGCACCGGCCCGATCACGAGACGCACGACGAGGTAGGAGACGGCGCCGATGAGCAGCACGAGGGCGACCAGCGCCAGTGCCAGCGCACCCTGCACGAAGTCGAGGGTCTGCTGCACGGCCTGCAGGTCGTAGACGAGGAAGAGTTCGTAGCTCTGCCCCTGCGGCAGCTGGAGGAGCGACCCGGCGATGATCCCCGGACGCGTCGAGTCGTCCGCGGGGATGGCGATCGACTGCCAGGTGACGCTGTCCGGCTCCGCGGCGGCGATCGCGCCGCGGAGCAGGGCGCTGACCATCGAAGCCTCCGAGAAGGCGCTGCTCGCCTGGTCGGGCACGGGCGGCTGACCGACCTGGTCCGGGGCACGGAGCATCGCGACCAGCGGATCGGAGGAGACGATCGCGCGGATCGCGTCGAACGCGTCGCTCTGCACCCGCTCGAGGTCGTCGACGAGTCCGGCCTCGTCGGCCTGGGTGAACTCGTCTTGCGCCGCCTGGATCGCCCTTCCCGCCTCGGCGACGACCTGAGCGCGGTACTGGTCGAACAGATTCGCCCGCACGCTGGTGACGACGTAGCCGCCGATCGCGGTGACGGCGAGGCCGGAGAGCAGCAGGGTGAGCGCGACGGTGCGCAGCTGCAGCGAGCCGCGCCAGAGCCGCACGGCCCTGCCGACGTACTCACGCCACGCGAACCTTCGCATCAGCGGGTGGTCAGGTGACCGCGCCCGCGCGATAGCCGACGCCCCGCACGGTGGTGACGATGCGCGGGTTGTCGGGATCGTGCTCGACCTTGGCCCGCAGCCGCTGCACGTGCACGTTCACCAGCCGGGTGTCGGCCTTGTAGTGATAGCCCCACACCTGCTCGAGCAGCATCTCGCGGGTGAACACCTGCTGCGGCTTCGCGGCGAGCGCGAGCAGCAGTTGGAACTCGAGCGGCGTGAGCCCGATCTTCGCTCCCCCGCGGCGCACCTCGTGCCCGGCGACGTCGATCATGAGGTCACCGATCGCGACCGTCTCGCTCTCCGTCGCGGAGATGGGGCGCAGACGCGTGCGGATGCGGGCGACGAGTTCTTTGGGGTTGAACGGCTTCACCACGTAGTCGTCGGCGCCGCTCTCCAGGCCGCGCACGACATCCGCCGTGTCGCCCTTCGCGGTGAGCATGATGATCGGCACGCCGCTCTCGGCCCGCATCGCCGCGCACACCTCGATTCCGTCGATGCCCGGCAGCATCAGGTCGAGCAGCACGAGGTCGGGGATCTCGGTGCGGAACGCCTCGAGGGCCTGGGTGCCGTCGGCGGCGAACGACGGTTCGTAGCCTTCGGCCCGCAGCACGATGCCGATCATCTCGGAGATGGCGGTGTCGTCGTCGACCACCAGGATGCGCGCGTTCATCGTGCGCACCAGTGTAGGAGGCGAGCATGAGAACATGACATTCAGTCCGTGACAGGGAAGGCGGCCGTGACCGACAGCGGATCCGCGTGGCGCGCGCCCGGCGGGACGCCGCCGACCCGTTCCGACGTGCCGCCCGCGTCGATCGAGGAGCGTCGGCGACCGCCGAGTTCGTGGACGCCGCCGCCCAGACGCGGGCTCGTGCCGTTGCGCCCCATCCCGTTCGGCGTCGTGCTCGGCGTCCCGTTCCGCCTGCAGCGCCGCACCCCGCGCACGACCCTCGCCCCCGCACTCGTGGTGAGTCTCCTCACCACCTCGCTCGCGCTCCTCGTGCAGTGGGCGCTCACGATCGGGCCGCAGGCCCTGCTCGACGCGTCGTATTACCAGGACTTCGTGCTCGCCTCGAACCTCCTCGCGGTCGCCGGAGCGGTCGGCGGCTGGGTGCCGCTCGTTCTCGCCTTCCCCGCGACCGCTCTGCTCGCGGGTCTCGTGGTGATCCCGGCGGCGCGGTCCCTGCTCGCCGAGCGGGTCTCCTTCCGCGGCGTACGCTGGCGGCTCCGCGGGCGGCTCGGCACGCTCATCCTCTGGACCTTCCTGGTGCTGCTGGTGGCCGCCGGGGTGCTCGCCGCCGCCGCCGCCCTGCCGCTCCTCGTCGCGGGGAGCTCGGCGCCGGGGCTCGGGTTCGCCTTCCTCGTCGCGTTCCTCGAGTCGATCGCGCTCGCCGTCGGCGTCGGCTACCTCGCGACCCGCCTCGGTTTCACGAGCGCCGCGATCTCGATCGACGGGCTCGGGCTCGGCCGCGCGATGCGGCGCTCCTGGGCGTTGACGCACCGCGCGGGCTGGCGGCTCTACGTCTCGCAGGCGCTGGTCTGGGCGGTCATCGGTCTGGCCAGCTTCCTGCTCGTGCTGCCGGTCGGCTGGGCGCTCGACATCGGCGTCGGACTCGTCTTCCCGAACGGCCCGACGGTGATCGAGGCGGAGTGGTACGGCGCCGGTCGCACCGTCGTGCTGAGTGCGGTGAGCGCGATGACGGGCGCCTTCGGGCTCGTCGTGCAGACGGTCTGCGGCGCGATGCTGTACCTCGACCAGCGGATGCGGATCGAGGGTCTCGACCTGCAGCTCGCCCGCTACGTCGACGAGCGTCAGCGCGGGTTCCGCGCGGCTGACCCCTTCCCGGGCGGGGGTGAGACCTCGTGAGGCTCGACGGCCGTGTTCCCGTCGACATCCCGGTCGACCCCGACGACGAAACCGCCCGCCGCTGGCTCGAGGAGGAGCTCGGGCGCAGCGACCCGACCGACTCCGGTCCGACCCTGCCGCAGTGGCTTCAGGATTTCATCGACTGGATCCGCGACCTGCTCGGCAGCGCCGACGTCGAGCCGCCGACGACGGGTGCCGATACGGGCGGCGCGGTGGGGATCATCCTCGCCGTCGTGCTCGTGGTCGCCGCCCTCGGGGTCGCGTTCGCGATCTTCGGACTCCCCCGGCTGCGGCGACGCAGCTCGGTCACCGGCGACCTGTTCGGCGAGGACGACGACCGCTCGTCGGCGCAGATCCGCAGCGCGGCGCAGCAGGCGGCGGATGCCGGCGACTTCACCTCGGCGGTCGTCGAGGTGTTCCGCTCGCTCGCCCGCGACCTCGCCGAGCGCGGCATCGTGATCGCCTTCCCCGGCACGACCGCCCGGGAGTTCGGCCGGCGCGCGAGCGACGTGTTCCCGGCCGACGCCGAGCGGCTCGACGACGCCGCGACGGTCTTCGATGGCGTGCGCTACCTCGGCCGGACGGGTACCGAAGACGAATGGCGGCGGATGTCGGCCCTCGCCGCGGAACTGCGTGCCGCCAAGACGCCGCGCGGTCCCCGGGCCGCCGATGCTCTCGAGGCGGCGGCCGAGCGCGCGCTCGCCGAGACAACGGAGGAGGCGCGATGACGACGACATCCACCGCTCCCGCGCCGCCGCCGACCGTGGCCCCGCGACGCAGCCCGGTGCGCGGGGTGCTGATCGGCGTCGCGATCGGCATCGTCTTCGTGCTCGTCGCGGTGCTCGTGTTCGCCGTCACCCGCGCGCCGGAGCGCGGCGAGGACTACCTGTCACCCACCTCCGGCAGCCCGGTCGGGGCGCGGGCCGTCGTCAACGTGCTGCGCGACCAGGGGGTCGACGTGCAGACGGCGTCGTCGCTCGCCGGCGTGCGCGACCTCGGCGTCGACCCTGCGGAGGCGACGATCCTCGTCTACGACTACTCCCTCGTGCTCGGCTCGGAGCAGCGCGACGAGCTGCTCGGGCTCGCCGACCGGGTGGTGGTGATGGACCCGTGGGACGAGGAGCTTCCCGACTTCGCCCCCGGGGTCGAGCTGAACCTCGAGGCGCCCGCCGACGTGTACCCGGCCGACTGCGACCTGCCCGCCGCCGTGAAAGCGGAGGAGGTCGACGTGAGCCCGTTCGCGTACGACGTCTCCGGCGCCGAGGGCGATGCGACCGGCTGCTTCGAGACCGACGACGACACCTACGCGGTCGTGCAGACGCGCACGCAGGGCACCGAGGTCGTGCTCGTCGGGTTCAGCCAGGCGTTCACCAACGGCAGCATCCTGGATGCCGGCAACGCCGCGTTCGCGCTCAACCTGCTCGGCGAGGACGAGACCCTGGTCTGGTACCTGCCCGACCTCGGCGAGCTCGATTCCGGCGACATCGACACCCCGCAAAGCCTCACCCCGCCTTGGGTGACGCCGGTGATCGTGCTGCTGCTGTTCCTCACCCTGGTCGCCGGTGTCTGGCGCGGGCGCCGGCTCGGGCCGCTCGTCGCCGAGAAGCTGCCGGTGATCGTGCGCTCCAACGAGACGATGGAGGGCCGCGCGCGACTCTACCAACGCGCCCGCGCCCGCGAGCACGCGCTCGGCGCGTTGCGCATCGGCACGATCTCCCGCCTGGCGACGACCTGCGGGCTGCCGCGGCGCAGCACCGTCGACGAGGTGATCGATGCCACAGCGTTGCTCACCGGCCGTGATCGGGAGGCCGTCGCCGACCTGCTCGTCGACGGCATCCCGACCGGGGATGCCGCCCTCCTGAAGCTCTCCGACGACCTGCTCCTGCTCGAAGCCGACGTGACACGGGTCGCCCGGGGTCGCTGACCCGAAAGAATGGAATCCATGGCAACCACCGAGGAACTCCGCGGCGCGCTCGCCGCTGTCCGCACCGAGGTCGGCAAGGCCGTCGTCGGGCAGGACGGCGCCGTCACCGGCCTGATGATCGCGCTGCTCGCCGGCGGGCACGTGCTGCTCGAGGGCGTCCCCGGCGTCGCGAAGACGCTGCTCGTGCGCTCGCTCAGCCAGGCGATGCAGCTCGACACCAAGCGCATCCAGTTCACCCCCGACCTCATGCCGGGCGACATCACCGGATCCGCGGTCTACGACCCGAAGTCAGGCGACTTCGCGTTCCGCGAGGGTCCGGTGTTCACCAACATCCTGCTCGCGGACGAGATCAACCGCACGCCGCCGAAGACCCAGTCGGCGCTGCTCGAGGCGATGGAGGAGCGGCAGATCTCCGCCGACGGCGTCACGCGGAAGCTGCCGTCCCCGTTCCTGGTCGCCGCGACGATGAACCCGATCGAGTACGAGGGCACCTACACGCTGCCCGAGGCGCAGCTCGACCGCTTCCTGCTGAAGCTCGTGCTCGACCTGCCCGAGCGCGACGTCGAACTCGAGGTGCTCACCCGGCACGCCGCCGGCTTCAACCCGCGCGACCTCGCGGCGGCGGGAGTCACGCCGGTGCTCGATGCCGCGACGTTGACGGCGGCGCAGGCGGATGTCGCGACCGTCACGGTGTCGCCCGACGTGCTCGGCTACGCGGTCGACCTCGCCCGCGGCACCCGCAAGAGCCCGTCGGTGAAGCTCGGCGTCTCGCCGCGTGGAACGACCGCGCTGCTCGCCGCGTCGCGCGCGTGGGCGTGGCTCTCCGGCTCCCCGGGCGTGACGCCCGACCACATCCAGACGATGGCCGTCCCGGTGCTGCGTCACCGCATCCAGCTGCGCACCGAGGCCGAGCTGGAGGGCGTCGCGCCCGACACGGTGCTGCGCAGCGTCATCCAGCAGGTGCAGGTGCCGATCTAAGTGTCCGCCGACTGATGGCCGTCGCCGGCTGGTTCGTGCTGCTCGTCGCCCTCGGCGTCGTGCCCGTTGTGCTGCTCGACGGCGTGGCGGGCGTCGCGCTGTGGGCGGGGGTGCTCGCGATCGTGGTCGCCGTCGACCTCGTGCTCGCCGGCTCGCCCGCGAAGCTCGAGTTCGCCCGCGACCTGCCGCTGCGCCTGCGGCTCGGCGAGAGTGCCCCGGCGCGGCTGGCGATCGCGAACCCCGGCCGTCGGCCCGTGCGCGGCACGCTGCGCGACGCGTGGGAGCCGTCGGCGGGTGCACGCCCGAACCGGCATCGGCTGCGGCTGGCGGCGGATGCCTCCACCGTCGTCACCTCGACCCTCACGCCCGTGCGGCGCGGCGAGCGGAAGGCGGCGCACGTCACCGTGCGGTCCTTCGGCCCGCTGCGGATGGTCGCCCGGCAGCGCACCATCCCGGTTCCCGGTCACGTGCGGGTGCTGCCGCCGTTCAACTCGCGCAAACACCTGCCGTCGCGCCTCGCCCGCCTGCGGGAGCTCGACGGCCGCACCTCGGTCATGGTGCGCGGCCAGGGCACCGAGTTCGATTCCCTGCGCGAGTACGTGCGCGGCGACGACGTGCGGTCGCTCGACTGGCGGGCATCCGCTCGTCGCCGGGATGCCGCGACCGGGCAGATGAAGCTCGTCGTGCGCACCTGGCGGCCCGAGCGCGATCGCCGGGTCGTGATCATCATCGACTCCTCGCGCATCTCGGCGGCGCGCATCGCCGACGAGCCCCGGCTCGACACCGCGTTCGAAGCGGCCCTGCTGCTCGCCGCCCTCGCCACCCGCGCCGGCGACCGCGTCGACGTGCTCGTGCACGACCGCATCGTGCGCGGACGCGTGCAGGGCGCGACCGGCGCCGACCTCCTCGCCCGCACCGTCGACATGCTCGCCCCGATCGAGCCCGAGCTGCTCGAAGGCGACTGGCACGCCATCCCGGAACTCGTGCGCAGCGTCACCACGCAGCACGCCCTCGTCGTGCTCGTCACCCCGATCGACACCCCCGGCGCGTCCCGCCCGCTGCTCGGGATGCTGCCCCAGCTCGCCCGCCGGCACACGGTCGTCGTCGCGGCGGTCACCGACCCCGGTGTCGTGGCCGCGACGCGAGAGCGGTCGGGATCGGATGACGTCTACCGCGCGGCCTCCGCGGAGCGGGCGCTGCTCGACGTCTCGCGGGTCGCGACGGCGATGCGGCAGACCGGGGCCGAAGTCGTCACGGCGCCGCCCGCCGACCTCCCGCCGGCCCTCGCCGACAAGTACCTCGCGCTGAAGGCCGCCGGGCGGCTGTAGAACCCGGCACGCCCCGCGCCAGATCCTGAGAAACCCCTGAGGGCCGGGGTACCGTAGCAGCATGGCTGAAACCACTGCTCCCTCGTACGTCCGTCGCCTCACCGCCGAGGTGTTCGGCACCTTCCTGCTCGTGTTCGGCGTCATCGGCGTCGCGCTCAACTACGGCGAAGAGGCCAAGCCCCTCGTCGTCGGCCTCGCGGTCGGCATCGCCGTCCTCGGTGGCGCCTACGCCGTCGGCCACATCTCCGGAGGGCACTTCAACCCCGCCGTCTCGTTCGGCGTCGCCGCCGCGGGCCGGATGCCGTGGAAGGACGTGCTGCCCTACGCCGCCGCCCAGATCATCGGCGGTCTGCTGGCGACCTTCATCCACTTCCTCATCCTGCTGAGCGCCGGCGCTCCGACGGCCGAGCTGTTCGCGGGCGTCTCGAACGGCTACGACGGGTCGTTCGCCCCACTGGTCACCGTGCTGATCGTCGAGATCGTGATCACCGCGATCTTCCTCTGGATCATCCTCAGCGTCACCGCCGAGGGCTCGACCACGGCCGGCTTCGCGCCGCTCGCGATCGGTCTCGCGCTCGCGCTGTTCCACTTCATCGCCATCCCGATCGACAACGCGTCGCTCAACCCGGCGCGCTCGCTCGCGACCGCCGTGTTCGGCGGCGTCGGCTCGCTGAGCCAGGTCTGGGTGTTCTTCGTCGCCCCGATCGTCGGAGCGCTCATCGCCGGATTCACCTGGAAGCCGCTCTTCGGCCGCAAGGGCTGACACCCGTCACACGCGAAGGGCTCGGGATGGCGACATCCCGAGCCCTTCAGCGTTCCCACGACGCTATCTGCCCGAAACGGCCCCTTCGACGCGGGGGAAGGGGCCGTTTCGGGCAATCAGCCGCGTCGTGAGGGCCGTTTGCCCGGAATGGGGGCACTCCGCCCGGCGGGAATGCCTCATTCCGGGCAGAGCCGATCAGCCCGCGAGGATCGCCTTCGCGCCGGCGTCGAACTCCTCGACGTCGCCCGTCTCGCCCGCCCGCGCCGCCCGGCGGCCGACGACCCACTGGTAGAGCACGAAGGCGGCGAGGGCGAGGCTGCCGACCCCGATCTTGACCGGCCACGGCCACGGCTGCCGCACCACGAACCCCTCGATCAGACCCGAGACCAGCAGCGCCAGCGCGAGCCCGACGACGATCGTGAAGAATGCCCGGCCGTCTTCGGCCAGGGCCTGTCGGCGCGTCCGGTGGCCGGGGGCGACCCACGACCAGAAGATGAGCAGGCCCGCGGCGCCCGCGACGAAGATCGAATACAACTCCAGCTGGCCGTGCGGCGCGATGTAGAGGAAGAACACGTCGAGCCGGTCGAACTCGGCCATCACGGCGCCCGACGTGCCCAACCCGGTCGCGTTGAGCAGGATGTTGTAGGGCACGAACACCCCGGTGATGCCGAACATCACCATCTGCGCGGTGATCCAGGCGTTGTTCGTCCAGACCTGGCTCGCGAACCCGCCCTCCGAGCTCTCGGAGTAGTAGTCGACGAATAGCTCTTCGGCGTACTCGCGTCGGTAGTCGTCGCTGCCGATCATCTCGAGCATGCCGGGCGTGAAGTAGACCCAGAGACCGTACGCGGTCGCGATCACGAAGAACGAGACGGTGACCGCGAGGGTTAGCCAGCGGATGCGGTACAGCGCCGCCGGAAGCTGGTTGGCGAAGAAGATGGTCAGCTGCCGCAGCGGGTTCGTCGGGGTGCCGGTGAAGCGGATGCGGGCCCTCGCCAGCGCGAGCGAGATGTGGTCGCCCTGCACGGTCTCGCCGACCGTCGCCTTGATCTCGGCGAGGTGGGCGGAGGCCGACTGGTAGAGCTCGATGAGCTCGTCGGACTCGCGGCCGCTGAGCTTGCGCTGGCCGGCCAGAACGGCGAGGCGGTCCCACTCCGCACGATGTGCGGCTGAGTAGGCGTCGAGGTCCATGCCCTGAAAGGATATCGACATGGCCGCCGATCCCGACTCGGAGTGGATCGACGACTACGCCCCGGGCGAAGAGGGCACCCTCACGGGTGAAGCCGTCACCCTCGACCTGCATCCGACCGGGTTCGTGCTGCGCGCGGCGGGCGCGCTGCTGGACTTCGCCGCCCACTCCGTGCTGTTCATCGTCGCGCTCATCGCGGTCGGCGTGAGCACCGGGATGCTCGGCACCGAGCCCGCCGTGGTCACCGCGTTGCTCATCGTCACCTTCGTGGTCTGCTTCGTGCTCGTGCCGATCGCCGTCGAGACGATCACGAAAGGCAAGTCGCTCGGCAAGCTGGTGATCGGCGGTCGCATCGTGCGCCTCGACGGCGGGTCGGTCAACCTGCGGCACGCCGCCATCCGCGGCCTGGTCGGCATCATCGAGTTCTACATGTTCCCGCTGTTCGGCGGCACGGCCGCACTCTTCGGGCTCCTCACCGCGCGCACCCAGCGGATGGGCGACCTCCTCGCCGGCACCTACTGCCAGTACGAGCGGGTGTCGGGCCGGGTGATGCCGCTGTTCGGCATCCCCCCGCAGCTCGCCGCCTGGGGTCACGTCGTCGACGTCGCCCGGATGCCGACGCAGCTGTCCCGGCGCATCACCCAGTTCCTCGCGCAGGCGACCCAGTACTCCCCCGATCGCCGCGCGCGGCTCGCCGCCGACCTCGCGACGGAGGCCGCGGAGTTCGTCGCGCCGATCCCCCCGGTCGAGCCGGAGCTGTTCCTCGCCGCGATCACCGTCGTGCGGCGCGAGCGCGAATCCGAGGCGCTGAGACTCGAGCGGGAGCGCCTCGCGCGGCTGCAGCCCGCCCTGCGCGGCACCCCCCACGCGCGGACTCCGCTGTGAGCGGGGGCGCTTTCGCGGCCCCGCTGCGGTCCCAGCGCCGACGCCCGTCTCGGGCGTCGGGAGCCGGGTAACACGACCGACGGTTTCGATACACCGCGCTGCGGCGGCACTCAACCCGCAGAGAGAGGCAGGCTACTTGTTGGAGCCGGCCAGCAGGGCCTGCACGAAGTAGCGCTGGAACGCGAAGAACACGATCAGCGGCACGATCATCGACAGGAAGGCGCCCGCCGACAGCACGTCGATGTTCGCCCCGAACTGCCGCAGCTGACTCTGGATCGCCACCGTGAGCGGCTGCGACCCCGAGTTGGTGAAGATCAGCGCGATCAGCAGGTCGTTCCAGGTCCACAGGAACTGGAAGATCGCGAGCGACGCGATCGCCGGCAGCCCGAGCGGCAGCACCACCTGACGGAAGATCCGGAACTCGCTCGCCCCGTCCAGCCGCGCGGCTTCGAGCAGCTCGGCCGGCACCTGGGAGAAGAAGTTCCTCATCAGGAAGATCGCGAACGGCAGCCCGAAAGCCGTGTGGTAGATGATCACCCCGAGCACCGACCCGAAGATCCCGAGCGCCCCGAACAGCTGCGCCAGCGGGATGAGCGCGACCTGCAACGGCACGGCGAGCAGTACGACGATCGCGATGAACAGCCAGTCGCGTCCGGGGAACTGCACCCAGGCCAGCGCGTGCCCGGCGAGCGAGCCGATGAGCACGACGAGCAGCGTCGTCGGCACCGTGATCAGGATCGTGTTGCCGATCGAGCCGAGGATCGTCGGATTCGTCAGCAGGTTCGCGTAGTTGTCGAGAGTCAGCTGCGTGGGCGCGGTGAAGACCGTCCACCATCCCGACGTGCCCGAGTCGCTCGCGCTCCGCAACGACGACAGGAACAACCCGATCGACGGCACGAGCCAGAACAGCGCGATGACGACGAGCACGACCTGCACGACGGTCGTGCCGAGGAACGCGACGATCTTCTGCCCGACGGTGCGGGGACGCTGCCCGGCGCGCGTCTCGGCCGAGCTGGCCTTGACGCGGGTGCGGAGGGTGGCCTCGGCGGTCATGAGCGCTTCTCCTCACGCAGGCGACGCACGTTGATGATCATCGCGGGCAGCACCAGCAGCAGCAGCAGGATGGCGAGCGCGCTCCCCAGCCCCTGGTCGTTGCCGCCGCCGAACGAGACGGTCCACATCTCGACCGCGATCACGTTGGCCGCCGGTTTCGACGCACCGGGGGGGATGACGTAGACGAGGTCGAAGATCTTCAGCACGTTGATGATCAGCGTCACGAGCACGACCACGAGCACCGGCGCGAGCAGCGGGGCGGTGATCTTGGTGAACACCTTCCACTCGCTCGCGCCGTCGGTGCGGGCGGCCTCCTGTAGCGACCGGTCGATCGCCGAAAGCCCCGACGCGATCATGATCATCGCGAAGCCGGCCCAGATCCAGACGTAGCTGAGGATGATGACCGACGTGATGAACGACGACGACAGCCACGAGACGCCCTGGCCTCCCGCGACGAAGTTGGTCGCCGGCAGCGCGACGACGTAGTCGCCGTCCGACAGCCCCTCGATCACGTAGCTGCCGTCGGCCTGCGTGGTGGCCGAAGCGACGACGTTGCCCGAGCCGTCGACCGCGTGCACGGTGATGCCGGGCAGGCCGAACTTTCCGTCCTCGATCTCGCCGGGGGTCCCCCCTCCGCCGCGGATGTTGTCGAGGAACACCGACCCGGCGATGGCGTCGCCGGCCGGATCGCCGACCGCCTCGACCTGGGTGGCTTCTTCCGGCACGTCGCCGGCGCGGATGCCGATCAGCGGGAAGTCCTGGATGTCTCCGGGGCTGACGGTGTCGCTGCCGGCGATGGAGCCGCCGTCTTCGACGAGGGGGCCGTCGGGTCGCGCCCGGGCGCCCTCGAAGTTCGCGGCCTCGCCGCCGAAGGCGTTCTGCACGGCGACGATGCCCGCGTTCACCGCCCCCAGCTCCGGGTTCTCCTGGAACAGCGACCGGAAGATGACGCCGGCGGCGAGCATCGAGATCGCCATCGGCATGAAGACGATGAGTTTGAAGGCGGTGCCCCACTTCACCTTGTCGGCGAGCACCGCGAAGATCAGGCCGAGGATGGTGCAGACCGCCGGGGCGACGATGACCCAGATGACGTTGTTGCGGATGGCGGTGAACGTCGAGTCGTTCGTGAACATCCGGGCGTAGTTCTCGAACCCGACGAAGCCGTCACCCGACTTGTCGAAGAGCGACCGGATGACCGTGTAGATGATCGGGTAGACGACGAAGGCGCCGAGGAAGACCAGGGCGGGCGCGAGGAAGCCGGCGGCGATGGCCACCCGGCGCCACTGCGAGCCCGAGGATGCCGTGCGGGGAGTCGGGGGCGACGCCGGGGAGGCCGGACCATCGGCCCGACCTCCCACCTGCGACGCCAGCGCGGCGTCAGACATCATCAGCCGCCGTACGCGGCGACCGCGGCATCCTCGAGCTTCTGCTGAGCGCCCGCCACGTCGGACGGGTTCTGCAGGAACTCGATCATGATCTGCCAGAAGCCCTGGCCCTGAGTCCCGCCGAAGGCGCTCGGCGTCAGGTCGGACATGTCGAACCGGAAGGTCTCGGCTCCGACGAGCGCCTCGGCGATCTGCCGGGCCGTGTCGTCCGGGTAGAGCGAGGTGTCGACGCTCTGGTTGGGCGAGGTGAGGCCACCGTTCGGCACCCAGACCTCGGCCGCCTCAGGCGTCGCGAGGAACGCGATGAGGGCCTGCGTGGCCTCGTCGTCGTTGAACGCCACCGCGACGTCGCCGCCACCGACGACCGCCGGAGCGGAGCCGTTCACCGACGGGAAGTCGTAGAACAGCGCGTTCTCACCGACGACCGAGTTGCCGTCGGTCGCGATGTTCCCGGCGAGGAAGTCGCCCTCGTAGACGGTGCCCGCCTCGGGGTTCGCTCCGAAGACGGCCGGAACGGTGTCGGGGAAGGTGCGCTGGTCGGCGCCGGGCTGCACGAGATCGGTACCCCACAGCGTCGCCAGGGTGTCGAGGGCCTCGGTGACCGACGGGTCGGTCCACGGGATCTCGTGCGCGGTCAGCTGGTCGTACATCTCCGCACCCGCGGTGCGCAGGTAGACGTTCTCGAACCAGTCGGTGAGCGGCCAGCCGACGTCGGCGCCGATCGAGATGCCGTAGTAACCGGCATCCGAAACCAGCTGGAGCTGTTCCAGGAAGCCCTCCCAGTCGGCCGCGCCGTCAGCCGTGGCGCCGGCCTCGTCGTAGATGTCGGCGTTGTACCACATGGTCGACTTGTTGGCGGCCTTGAACCAGACGCCGTAGAGCTCGCCGTCGACGGTGCCGAGGTCGATCCAGCTCTGCGAGTAGTTGTCGGCCACGTTCGCCGCGGCCTCGTCGCCGAGCGGCACGAGCGCGCCGTCGGTGGCGAGCTGCTGGAGCAGCGCGGGCTGGCCGACCACTGCGATGTCGGGCGGGTTGCCGCCTTCGACCTGCGTGTTCAAGGTGGTGGCGCCGTTGTCGCCGAAGCTCGAGTACTCGACGGTCGCACCGGTCTGCTGTTCGAACACGTCGAGGACGGCCTCGAAATTCTGCTGCTCGGCGCCCGACCATGTGGCCGAGACCTGAAGGGTCGTGCCGGCGAAGTCACCGCTTCCGGCTCCACCGCCCGCGTCGCCCGCGCAGCCGGCGAGCGCCAAGGCTGCGACGACGACCGGGGTCGCCACGAGAATGCTGCGTCGTTTCATGTTGCATTTCCTCTCTTCGTCGAGCGGCTCAGCGAGGCCCTCGCGCGCGGATCTGGGCGGCGTCATCGAACTGCTCGGCAGTTCGAACTCCTCGTTGAGTCGACCGGGTGGTGCACGGGTGCTGTGAGGGCGCGCATGCGCCCTCACGATCAATGTAGGACGCCGCCCTCGGGGGCCGCAAGCGCTTACAGTACGCGCTTGCGGTCGTGTATTGTCGCGCAGGATCACAGCACACGAACGAACGGACAGCGGTGGCGCTTCCCCTCCTCGCGGACGGCACCGGCCGACCCGCCGCCTACCTGTTCGACCTCGACGGCGTCCTCACACCCACGGCCGAGATGCACCAGGTCGCCTGGCGCAACCTGTTCGAGGCCGCCCTCCCGGTGCTCGCCCCCGAGGCCGCGCCGTACGCCGACGCCGACTACTTCCGCTACGTCGACGGACGCCCCCGCCTGGCGGGCATCGCCGCCCTGCTCGAGAGCCGCGGCGTGCACCTCCCGATGGGCGAGCCGACCGACGAGGCCGGCACGGCATCCATCTGGGCGCTCGGCACGTCGAAGGACGCCGAGTTCCGCGCCGCGGTCGCCGCGCAGGGCATCGCGCCCTACCCGGGCAGCGTGCGGCTGCTCGACGCCCTCGACGCTCAGCCTTCCGATGACGGGATCGCCCGCGCCGTGGTGACCAGCTCCGCCAACGCCGCCCTCGTGCTCGAGGCCTCCGGGCTGGCCGCGCGCTTCGAGGTCGTCGTCGACGGCACCCGCGCCCGCCGCGAGGGTCTCGCCGGCAAACCCGACCCGGCCACCTATCTGCGCGCCGCCGAGCTGGTGGGGGCGACCCCGGCATCCGCGGTCGTCGTCGAGGACGCCGTGTCAGGCGTCGCGGCCGGACGCGCGGGCGGTTTCGGACTCGTGATCGGCGTCGACCGCGGCGCCGGCGCGAAGGAGTTGCGAGCGGCCGGAGCCGATCGGGTGGTCGACGACCTCGCCGACCTGCTCGAGGGCGAAGGATGAGGCGCGCCGCCGACCCGGTCGACCGCAGAAACCATCCCGTCGACGAGTGGGCGCTCATCGAGGTGCGGCCGTGCACCGAGCCGGCGCGCTACGGCCACGGCGAGACGCTGTTCTCGGTCGGCAACGGCTACCTGGGTCTGCGCGGCAACGTCGATGAGGGCGACCTCGGCTACCTGCACGGCACCTACGCCAACGGCTTCCACGAGACCTGGCCGATCCGGCACGCCGAAGACCAGTACGGCCTCGCCCGGGTGGGGCAGACGATCGTCAACCTGCCCGATCCGAAGACGCTGCGCGTCGCGGTCGACGGCGAGGAGTTCACGCTCGCCGCCTCCGACCTGCTCTCCTACGAGCGCCGCCTCGACTTCCGCACCGGCATCCTCGGCCGCGACGTGCTCTGGCGCACCGCCGCGGGCCGTCGCGTGCGCCTCGCGTCGCGCCGCCTGGTGTCGTTCACCGACCGCAACCTGGCGCTGCTCGAGACCGAGGTGACGGTGCTGGATGCCGACGCCGAACTGCTGCTCACCAGCGTGCTGGCGAACCGGCTGGCGCTCGGCGCCGACGACACGAGCGACGCCGACCAGCTCGACCCGCGCAAAGCCGGCCGGCTGCACCCGCGCACCCTCGACTCGGAGCACTTCGCTGGCGGCGAGCACCGCATCGTGCAGGGTCTGCGCACCCGCAACTCGCGGATGACCGCCGCGATCGCCCTGGACCACCGGCTGACCGGGGCTCAGGCGAGGATGGAGCGCGAGTTCGACCCGCTCCAGTCGGCCTACAGCTACCGCGTCGCCGCGCGCGCGGGCGAGCCCGTCACCCTCACCCGGCTCGTCGCGGTGCACACCTCCGACGACCGGGAGCCAGCCGAGCTCGCCGTGCGCTGCGAGCAGACCCTGGATGCCGCCCTCGAGCACGGTACGGCGCGGATCGTCGGCGACCAGGCCGACTGGCTCGGCGCCTTCTGGGCACGCAGCGACGTCGAGGTCGACGGCGAGCCCGAGGTGCAGCAGGCGATCCGCTGGAACCTCTTCCAGTTGGCGCAGGCCGCCGGGCGCGCCGACGGCGAGGGGATCCCCGCGAAGGGCGTCAGCTCGTCGGGTTACGACGGCCACACGTTCTGGGATTCCGAGATCTACGTGCTGCCGTTCTTCACCTACACGACCCCGGCGATCGCCGAGGCGGCCCTCGGGTTCCGGTTCTCGATCCTCGACCGGGCCCGCGAGCGCGCGCGGGAGATGTCGCTGCGGGGGGCGCTCTTCCCGTGGCGCACGATCAACGGACTCGAGGCCTCCGCCTACTACCCGGCGGGAACCGCGCAGTACCACATCGACGCCGACGTGGCCCGGGCGGTGGAGCACTACGTCGCCGCGACCGGCGACGAGGAGTTCTTCGTGCGCGCGGGCGCCGAGATCCTCATCGAGACCGCGCGGATGTGGGCCGACCTCGGCTTCTGGCGCACCGACCCGCCCGGTCCGAGCAGCACCGGCGAACCGCAGTTCCACCTGAACGGCGTCACCGGTCCCGACGAGTACACGACGGTCGTCGACGACAACCTCTTCACCAACCTGTCGGCGCGCGCCAACCTGCGGGCCGCCGTCGCGGCCGTGCACCGCCTGCGTGCGCACCGCGTCGCCTCCCGCGAACTCCTCACCCGCCTCGGGCTGAAGCGCCGTGAGGTCGCGGAGTGGGAGCGCGCCGCCGACGGGATGCACGTGCCGTTCGACCCGGTGCGAGGCCTGCATCCTCAGCACGACGACTTCCTCCAGCTCGAGATCTGGGACCCCAAGGAGATCCCGAACGACAAGCGGCCCCTGCTGCTGCATTTCCACCCGCTCGTCATCGGCAGGCATCAGATCCTCAAGCAGGCCGACGTGGTGCTGGCCATCCTTCTGCACGGGCCGGAGTTCACGCCGGAGCAGAAACTCGCCGACTTCGACTACTACGACCCGATCACGACGGGCGACTCGAGCCTCTCGGCGGTCGCCCAGTCCGTCGTCGCCGCCGAGGTCGGCCACGCGCAGCTGTCGCTCAAGCACTTCCGCCACGGGCTGTTCGTCGATCTCGCCGACCTGCACGGCAACACCAAGGACGGCGTGCACGTCGCGTCGACCGGTGGTGTCTGGCTGAACCTCGTGGCGGGGTTCGGCGGCTTCCGCGACGACGACGGGGTGCTGAGCCTCGACCCGCACATGCCCCCCGGCTGGCGGTGGTTGCGCTACCGCCTCACCGCGCGCGGCACCCGCGTGCTGGTCGACCAGACCCGCGACCTGCTGACGCTCACCGCCGAGACCGGCTCCGGGATCGAGATCGTCGTACGCGGGGTGCCGCTGCGGGTCGTGCCGGGGGCGCCCGTCACCTTCGACTTGGACCGGCCGCCGGTGCGGGAGCCGATGCCCCAACGCCGGCGACGCCCGGTGCGTCTGCCCGCGGAGCGCTAGCCCGCACGCACCGCACCCGTCGTGCGCCGGAGGATCAGCGGCACCGGCATCCGCACCGACCGGGCGGGCGGTGCGGCGCCGTCGATCTCGTCGAGCAGCAGGCGGGCTGCGATCGCGCCCTGCTGGAACGGGTCCTGCCGCATCGTCGTGAGGTGGAACGACTCGGCGAGTTCGTGGTCGTCGATGCCGATCACCGAGATGTCGTCGGGGACGCGCAGCCCGTGGTCGGAGATCGACAGGATCGCGCCCATCGCCATCTCGTCGGACGCCGCGAAGATCGCCGTCGGCAGCGGCCCGCCGCGCGCGAACAGCGCGTCGACCGCCAGCCGGCTGGCTTGCGTCGAGAAGCGGCCGGGGATCACACGCGCCGCGCCGTACGGGATGCCCGCGGCCTCGAGAGCATCCTGGAACCCCCGATGACGGTCACGCGGCACGCGGGTGTTGAGTCCCATGCCCTGTTCGTCGCCCCCGGTGAGGTGCAGGATGTCGCGGTGCCCCAGCCCGATGAGGTGCTCGGTCGCCCGGCGGGCGACATCCATCTCGTCGATGCCGACGTAGCGCAGCCCGCGCACCGGACCGCCCACGATGATCGTCGGGAGGCCGACGTTGCGCAGCTGCGCGCGCTCCTCGCCGTCGAAGTCGATGCAGAGGGCGAGTACGGCGTCGCCGCGCCGACGCAGCAGCGAGCGCGAGAACACGCGCTCGCGGTCGCCCCCGCGCCCGCCGAGGTTGAACAGCGCGAGGTCGTAATCAGACTGCCGCAGCACCGAATCCGCGCCTTCGAGCACCGACGCGTAGAACCAGCCGCTGACCGTCGGCACGACGACGCTGATCGCGAGGGCCTTGCCGCTCGCGAGGCCGGCGGCGTGCGCCGAGGGGACGTAGTCGAGGCGGTCGGCGTGCTCGAGCACGCTGGCGCGCGTCTGGGCGGACACCTGCGGCAGCCCCCGGAGCGCACGCGACACGGTCGCCACCGAGACCCCGGCGGCGGCGGCGACGTCTTCGATGCGCGTCACGCTCCACCCTCCCGCAAGGCTCAAGGATAGCCATGGCCGGGTGGCGGGCGATCCCGCTGCCGCCGGTTCAGTAGCGGTAGTGGTCGACCTTGTACGGCCCATCGACCGGGATGCCGAGGTAGGCCGCCTGCGCCGGGGTGAGCTCGGTGAGTTCGACGCCGAGGGCCGCGAGGTGGAGCCGCGCGACCTTCTCGTCGAGCACCTTCGGCAGCACGTACACGCCGATCGGATACTCCGCGGTCTTGGTGAACAGCTCGAGCTGCGCGAGCACCTGGTTCGAGAACGAGTTGCTCATCACGAACGACGGGTGCCCGGTCGCGTTGCCGAGGTTCATCAGGCGGCCCTCGGACAGCACGAGGATGCTGCGCCCGTTCGGCAGGCGCCACTCGTCGACCTGGGGCTTGATCTCGACCTTCTCGGCGCCGGGCAGCGACTCGAGCCCGGCCATGTCGATCTCGTTGTCGAAGTGTCCGACGTTCGCGACGATCGCCTGGTGCTTCATGCCCTGGAGGTGCTCGACGGTGATGACGTCCTTGTTGCCGGTCGTCGTGACGAAGATGTCGGCGAACCCGAGCACGCTCTCCAGCTTCGCAACCTGGAAGCCGTCCATCGCCGCCTGCAGAGCGTTGATCGGGTCGATCTCACTGACGATGACCCGCGCGCCCTGGCCGCGCAGCGCCTCGGCCGAGCCCTTGCCGACGTCGCCGTAGCCGGCGACGAACGCGACCTTGCCGCCGATGAGCACGTCGGTGGCGCGGTTGAGACCGTCGGGCAGCGAGTGCCGGATGCCGTACTTGTTGTCGAACTTCGACTTGGTGACCGAGTCGTTGACGTTGATCGCCGGGAAGAGCAGCCCACCGGCGGCGTGCAGCTCGTAGAGCCGGTGCACCCCGGTCGTCGTCTCCTCGGTGACGCCCTTGATCCCGGCCGCGACCTTCTGCCAGCGATCGGGGGTGTCCGCCACCGAGCGACGCAGCACGTCGAGGATGACGGTCCACTCGTGGCTGTCGCCGGGGGCCGCGGCGGGCACGGCGCCGGCCAGCTCGAACTCACGACCCTTGTGCACCAGCAGCGTCGCATCCCCGCCGTCGTCGAGGATCATGTTCGGGCCGTCGAAGCCTTCCGCGCTCCAGTCGAAGAGCTGCTCGGTCGCCCACCAGTACTCCTCGAGCGTCTCGCCCTTCCAGGCGAACACCGGGATGCCCGCGGGCGTCTCGACGGTGCCGGTCGGGCCCACGGCGACAGCGGCCGCGGCGTCGTCCTGGGTGGAGAAGATGTTGCAGGAGACCCAGCGCACCTGCGCGCCGAGCGCGACCAGGGTTTCGATGAGCACGGCGGTCTGCACCGTCATGTGCAGCGAGCCCGCGATGCGCGCGCCCTTCAGCGGCTGCGCGGGGCCGAACTCGTCGCGGAGGGCCATCAGCCCGGGCATCTCATGCTCGGCGAGCCGGATCTGGTGGCGACCCGCCTCGGCGAGGGAGAGGTCGGCGACCTTGAACGGGAGCTGGATGGTGGCGGGAGCCGGGGCGACGGTCATGGCACCCATCATCCCAGGCCCGGCTGGGGATTACGCGCCGAGCTCCTCGATCATCAGGTGCCGCACGACCTGCCAGCCCTGCGGAACGGACAGCCGCTCGGAGTGGCGCGCGCACAGGTCGTAGCTGTGCGGCTCCGACCGGAAGCTCAGCGGACCCAGCACGGCCATGGCATCCGCGTAGTCGTAGGTGAGGGTGGCGACGGCGTCGTCGCCGCAGGCCACCTTGCTGCACGGTCGTCCCCGCACCATGCCCCTCTCGTCGATGGTCGTCAGGTTAACCCCGGCAGGCATCCCCCCCGGGTCGGCACGCCGTCCGCGGCAGCCGCCACGAGGCCTAAACTCGGGGGCGTGGCACGGAGCGGAGGGCGGCGCAACGCGGGCCGGGCGAGCCTGCGGGCCGCGTCGCGCGACCGGCACGGCCGCGGCATCCGATCGTCGGTCACCGGGCCGCACCTGCACCGCCTGCGCACCCGTCTGGACTTCTTCGACGCCTGCATCGCCTCCGCCGTCGAATACCTGCGCGACCTCTGGCCCGACGAGATGGCGTCCGTGCGCTTCGAAGTCGGCTCGGTGCCGCCGGGCGAGCCCTCGAAGCTCGGCGTCGACCGCTGGCGGATCGACCCGGTGCGGCGCATCGTCGTGCTCTACCGCGTGCCGATCGAGCGCCTCGCCCACCTGCACAAGGATGACGAGTGGCACCGCCGGTCGCTGATCGAGAGCTGCGTGTTCCGCGCCGTCGCCGAACTCCTCGGCAAAGACCCGTGGGACATCGCGCCAGAGCGCTACCGCCACTTCTGAGCCGGCTGCTCAGTCCGGGTGCACGACGAGCGACCCCGCGACGGGCCGCGGCGGCGCGACGACGAGGGCGGCGAGGACGCCCGGGTCGGCGAAACTCAGCGCGGCCGACATCCCCTCGGCGCCCGCGAGCAGGTATCCGCCGGGTTCGATGCCGCGTGTCACCGCGCCGCCGGCCGGGATCGCGACGAGCTGCGTCTCGCCGCCACCCTGCGGCGTGAGTTCGAGCTCCACGTCGCCGGTCGTCGGGTTGACCAGCGAGAGGACGGGCGACGGACCAGCCGGCACGACGAAGAACGCGACGCCGTCGAGCGCGGGTGCCGCCGAGAACCAGGCGAGATCGCTCTTCGGCGCCTCGACAGCGGTATCGGGCAGCGGCTCGATGCCCGAGTCGATCGCGGTGGACGCCCGCACCCCGGCGACGACGGGCACGTCGGCGTCGAGGTAGACCGTGTACACGCCGTCCTGCAGACCGGAGACCTCGCCGGCGGTCCCGTCGCCGGGGGAGCCCGCGCCACCGGCGTCGAGAGGGATCTCGACGACGGTGCCGGCATCCACCTCGAGTTGGAACGAGGAGCCGACGACCCCCTCGCCGACGTCGCCCGCGGGGACCACCCGCACGTTCACGACGCCCGGCTCATCGCCCGGCACGGCCACCCGTACCGCCGCGACGACGTCCTGCCAGTCGCGCAGCGCGCTCGCCCGGGCGGTGCCGACGGTGTCGACGATGCGCACCCCGGGGATCACCAGGGATCGCGCCGGATCCGCCCCGCCGCCGATGGTCTCGACTCCGCCCGGGTCGAGACCGCGCACGATCGACTGCTGGAGATCGGCGATGACCCGGCCGCCTCGAGCGCTGACGTGCACGACCGGCGACACGACGCCCGGGGCGAAGCCGGCGAGCGAGAGCACGCGCTGACCGCCGGCGGGCACATCGATGCCGGCCATCCCCGGGGCGGAGACGGGCCCGTCCTCGCCGAAGATCTCGAGGTTCACGCGCGACGGCACGTCGGTCGGGTTGGCGAGCAGGAGCACGGTGGTGCGTCCGATCGTCATCGCGCCGCCGACGAGCCAGATCGAGCCGCTCGGCTCGGTGCACGTCGCCGCGGTGAAGCCGCCGAAGTCGGCCGCCTCGACTTCCTGACTCTGGGCGCCCGCCACGAGCGCATCGGCGGACGCTCCGACCCGCAGCACTTCCGGCGCGCTGGCGGTCGCGGCCGACGGGTCGGCGGAGGTCAGTCGGGTGCGTTCGAGGTCGCCGCCCGTTGCCTGGCCGACGAGCGACGGAGCCCCGATCGCGAAGGTCGACTCGGCATCGGCGCCGCTCTCGTCGCCGAGGCGCAGCGCGCCGCCCGGGCAGACCCGCACCTGGTCGGCCGGGGCCGGGTCGACGGTCAGCGCCCGCGGATCGGACCCCGTGGTGGGCAGCGGCACGAGTGCGACGGCGCCCACCACGAGCACCGCGACCCCGGTCGCGACGACGCCGCTGAGCACCCGGGCCCCGATCAGGATTCCGCGTCGTCCGTTCCCGCGCCGCTCGGGCGCACTGAGCCCCGCCTCAGTCACGATCGTCCTCCCCGAAGCCGTCGTCGAACTCGTCGCTCTCGTAGCCGCCGGAGTCGAGCGACTCGTCGTCCCCGGTCCCCGCGAATTCCGAGCGGCGACGGCGGCGACGCCCGGTCGGCAGGGCGAGCAGGAGGGCGAAGACGAAGACGGCGATCTGCCCCGCGACCGCGAGAGTCCCCAGCGGCGAGGACGGCCGCGGGAGCGTCGTCGGCTCGTGGTCGGGGTAGCGCCAGAGAGATCCGCGGCCGGTGTCCCCGACCGCCTCGAGCGCCGACTGCGCGTCGAGGGCCTCGGCCGCCCGTTCTCGCACCGGGCCGCCGCCGCCGCTCGCCGGGGTGAGCACGACGAACTCGATCCCGTAGCGGTCGAGCACGGGCGCCGGGTCGAAGCCGCCACGCGAGGCGAGGTTGCCGGCGAGTTCCGCGATCTCCACCTGGCTGCCGCTCGCCACCGGACGTGTCGCGGCGAAGGTCGAGGTGTCGTCGAGCATCGCCCCGGCACCGCGCTCGACGGACACCGCGAGCGAGCCGTCGTCCTGCGGCCGCAGCAAGAGGGTGCCGAGATCGGGGTCGGTGGCCGCCTCGGCGGCGACGATCGCCGGCAGCGTGCGGCCGTCCCCGGCGACCACCGACCCCGCCCCGGTCGCGAGCGTCACGAGGGAGGGCGCCACCGCCACGGCGGCGGAGAGCAGCACGGTCGCCCCGACGATCACCGCAGCGCGGCGCAGGGCGGCCATCGCGATGGTCACCGCGGCGAGGAGACCTGCCCAGTAGAGACTCAGCCCGGTGCCGGGCCAGATCGTTACCGAGGCGGCGCCGGAGGTCGCGGGAGCGAGGTGCGCGGCGGCGACCGCGGTGAGCAGACCGCCGACGGCGAGAATGCCGGCTGGCACGACCCGCCGCGCCCCGGGGAGGAACACCGCCAGCAGCACGACGGCCGCGAGCGGCGCCAGCAGCACGATCGCGGCGGGCGTCGCGACGAAACCGGGCAGCCCGAGCGATTCGACGAGCCGCGGCCAGCCTCCCGCGCCCCCGCTCGGTGATCCGAGAACGAGCTGCCAGCCGGTGGGAGCTACGGTCGGCGCGACGGCGCCGGGATCGGCGAGCAGCCCGAGCGGCGTGCCGCGAGCGACCTGCGCGGCGATCAGCGGGGCGGCGAGCACGAGAGCCGGCAGGGGTACGGCCAGGAGGCGCAGGAGCGCGCGCGGGTGGGCGAGCGCCCACAGCACGACCGCGGCGAGCAGCACCGGCACCAGTACGGGTGCGCTCGCCCCGACGGCCGCGAACAGCAGGGCGGCCGCGCCCGCAGCGCTCCACGACCGTGGCGCCTCGAGCAGCGCGAGCAGCAGCCAGGGCAGCAGCACGTGCACCAGCACGGCCGACGGGCGGCCTTCGATCAGAGCGGCCAGGAACGGCGGGGCGAGCACCCAGAGCAGGGCGGCGAGCACCGGCGGCCAGGTGCGGGTGCTCAGTCGCGTCGCACACCACCACGCGGCGAGCGCGGCGAACGCGGGCGCGGCGATCCAGAGGATGACGAGCGCGAGCGACGGGTTCCACGGCGTCAGCGACCCGAGCACGGCGAGCACGACGTAGAACGGGTCGGCGGGTCCGTCGAGTCCCGCCCCGTCGCGGGCACCCCAGCCGAGGCTCGACCACAGCGTGCCGAGATCCCCGGAGAGCGGCAGCAGCGCACCCCCGGCGAGAGCGCTCGCCCCGAGCAGGCGGATCGACAGCACCGCACCGAGCGCGGCGGCGAGCACGACGACGGTGAGCCCGCCGGGGAAGAAGCTCGCGCGCACGAGGTCGGGCAGCCCCGAGCGCGCGTGCTCGCGGTCGCGGGCGCTGACCCGGCGCTCGCGCACGACCTCCGCCGGCACCCGCAGCGAGGCGATCGCCGCCCAGCCCACCCGGCGGGTACGACGGATGATCGCGCGCGCCGCGGGAACCGAGCCGTCGAAGATCGCCGCGAACGTCGCCGCGATCTCCCCCGGGATGGCCCCGGGGCGCTTGCCGAGCAGCAGCCCGATCGCGCGGACGAGCGCGAGCGGCAGCAGCGAGAGCCAGTGCACGGGCACGGCGGCTTCGGGCGCGTAGGCCAGCCGGCGGTGAAGCTGCGCGGCGCGGACCGCGCGGTGCCTGGCGGACCGGCCGAGCGGCTTCCGCCGGGTGAAGTCCTGCGCCCCGGCGGCCACGGCGACCCGCGCCCCGGCGACCCGGACGACGCGACCGCCGGCGAGCCGTGCCCGGATCGAGAGGTCGAGGCCCGCGTCGACGGTGGGGAGCCCGCGGTCGGGTCCTTCCAGCAGGTCCCACATCGCGCGACGCACGAGCATCCCGGGCAGGACGACGCCGAGCACGTCGTCGAGGCTGTCGTGCTGGGACTGGTCGAGTTCGTCGTCCGCGAGCGGGACGGTCGTGCCGTGATGCGAGATGCTCTCGCCGAAGGAACGCAGCAGCAGCCGGTCGTCGGGGTCGACGAGCTTCGGACCGGCGATCACGACCGACGGCGCGACCTCGACGGCGGCGAGGAGTCGGGCGAGGGCGTCGGGCTCGGGCTCGGCGTCGGCCGGAAGCAACCACAGCCACTCGTCGCCGCTCGCGGCCGGCAGACCCGCGACCACGCGGGAGAGCGGGGTGCCGGGGGTCGCGACGACGACGTCGTCGGGGCGACGAGTCTGAGCCTGGAGGGCGCGCTCGGCGGTGTCGCCGCCGTCGCGGGCGACGAGGATCGCAGTCACCCCGGGCACTCCCCGAGGTTAAGCGGGAGTCATCCGCTCACCGGGCAGGACACCCGGGAAGTCGGGGACCCGATCTGGCGCGATGCCTCAGCCGGATGGCGCCGGGGGCCCGCGCGAGTCTCGAGCGCGCCGGTGTCACGCCGAGCGGGTGCGCCGCAACCGTCGACGCTCGCGCTCGGACAGCCCACCCCAGATTCCGAACCGCTCATCGTTCTGCAGCGCGTAGTCGAGGCACTGGCCCTTCACTTCGCACGTGGTGCAGATGCGCTTCGCGTCGCGCGTGGAGCCGCCCTTCTCCGGGAAGAACGCCTCGGGGTCGGTCTGCGCGCAGAGCGCATCGGTCTGCCAGGACAGCGGGTTGTCGTCGTCGACGACCTGCGGGCGGAGCCCCGGGATGCCGAGGCGCACCGGGTCGACGAACCAGTCGTCGGGAACGGACGGCTGATACGGGGAGGGACCCGCGTTCGACGGGCTCGTGCTGCGAGCCATCTCGGTCGTCATGGTGCTGCCCCTTCGGATTGAAACCGCCACCCCCCGCTGGGCGCCTTGCTGATAATTACAGCGGTGTCATTCACCCGAAGTCAAGTCGCAGATCATAAGTCGCAGCTCAGGTTGAAGGTTGGCGCGACTCGCCGAGCTGCCGCGGGAGCGGAAACCGGCTCAGGAGCTCGGTGCCGCGGTGCGGGCCGCCCAGGCGCTGGCCACCATGTCGTCGAGCGAATGGCGCATCCGCCAGTCGAGGTCCCGTGCGGCGAGGTCCCCGCTGGCGACGATGCGCGGCGGGTCACCCGTCCGGCGCGCGGCGATCACGGGCTGGAAGGGGATGCCGGTGACCCGGGCCACCGCCGCCATGATCTCGGCGACCGAGACCCCGGTGCCGCTGCCGAGGTTGTACGCGGCTTCGATCGGCTCCCCGGCATCCAGTCGCCTCGCCGCCGCGACGTGCGCCCGGGCGATGTCGGTGACGTGCACGTAGTCCCGAACGTTCGTGCCGTCGGGCGTCGGGTAGTCGTCGCCGTTGATCTGCGGCGTGCGCCCCTCGAGCAGCGCGTCGAACACGAGCGGGAACAGGTTGTGCGGGCTGGTGTCGTAGATCTCCGGAAACCCCGAGCCGACGACGTTGAAGTAGCGCAACGAGGTGTGCCGCAGCCCGGCCGCGACTTCTTGGTCCCGCAGCAGCCACTCGCCGATCAGCTTCGACTCACCGTACGGCGACTGCGGAGCCTTCGGAGTCTCCTCGGTGACGAGATCCACGTTCGGCGTGCCGTACACCGCGGCACTCGACGAGAACACCATCTTCTGCACGCCGCGGTCCTGCATCGCGGCGAGCAGGACGGTCGTGCCGTCGACGTTCTGCTCGTAGGTGTGCAGGGGCCGTTGCACCGAGACTCCGGCGTACTTGAAGCCCGCGAGGTGCACCACTCCGGTGACGTCGTGCTCCTCGAACATCCGCTCGAGCAACCCCCCGTCGAGGATCGTGCCGCGGGTGAAGCCGACGTCGCCGGGGATGAAGGGCCGGTGCCCGCTCGCCAGGTTGTCGAGGACGATGACGTTCATGTCTGCCGCGAGGAACTCGCGCACGACGTGCGCGCCGATATAGCCGGCGCCGCCGGTCACGAGCCATGTCACCAGACCAGGGTAGAGCGCGGACGGCAGACGCTCATCACCGGCAGGATCGCGACGATTTGCCCCCTCCCGCCCCCGCTGGCAGCATCGCTACTGACCACGTGAAACTGCCAGGAGGCCGTCGTGCTGAGAAAGATCGTGTGCCTCGTGCTCCCCGGCACGGCGCCGTTCGAGTTCGGGGTCGTCTGCGAGGTCTTCGGCATCGACCGCTCCGCGATGGGCGGACCCTCCTTCGAGTTCGCGGTCGCCACCGCCGACCCCGGACCCATCGCCTCGAGTCTCGGCTTCTCGCTGGACATCCCGAACGACCTGTCGATCGCCGCCGACGCCGACCTCGTCGCCGTGCCCGCGCACCTGCACGGCACCGAGACCGTCGACGAGCGCTACCTCGAGGTCGTCCGCGCCGCGGAGGCTCGCGGCGCCTGGGTGCTCAGCGTGTGCAGCGGGGCGTTCCTGCTCGCGCAGTCCGGCATCCTCGACGGGCGCCGCGCCACGACGCACTGGATGCACACCGACCGGCTGGCCCGGACCTATCCGAAGATCGACGTCGACCCCGACGTGCTGTTCGTGCAGGACGGCAAGATCGTCACCGGCGCGGGCACCGCCGCCGGCATCGACGCGGCCCTGCACATCGTGCGGGCCGAACACGGCGCGGCCGCCGCGAACGTCGTCGCCCGGCGTATGGTCGTGCCGCCGCAACGCGACGGCGGGCAGTCGCAGTACATCCTCTCCCCGGTGCCGGAGCGTCGGGCCGACTCGTTCGCCGAGGTGACCGAGTGGATGCTGGAGAACCTCGACCAGGACCTCACCGTCGACCGGCTCGCCCGCAAGGCGCTCATGTCGTCGCGCACCTTCGCCCGCCGGTTCCGCGCCGACCTCGGCACGACGCCCGCCGCGTGGCTCAACCGGCAGCGCATCCTGCGCGCCCAGCAGCTGCTCGAGCAGACCGACGACGGGCTCGAGCAGGTCGCCCGGACCGCCGGGTTCGGCACCGCCGCGGTCATGCGACACCACTTCCTCAAGGTGCTGCAGACGACCCCGACGGCCTACCGTCGCACGTTCAGCTGCCGCCTCGACGAGGCGATGGCGGGCTGAGCGCTCGCACCGCCCGCGCGACGACGACGCGCCCGTCGACCCGCACGCGGGTGCCCGCGGCTGCGGCGAACCCGGGAGCGTCGACCCGCGTCCCCTCGGCGTCCGCCGACCCGTCGAGCACGACGAGCAGCTCAGGGGTGCCGGCATCCAGCTCCCGCTCCCCGCGTGACTCGACCAGCTCCCAGCCGGCGCCGTCGGGCGCGAACACCGTCAGCCCGTCGACGGTCACCGGGAGGAGCCGCGGGTCGGCGACCGGCGTGAAGTCGACGATGCGCAGCAGCTCGGGAACGTCGACGTGCTTCGGGGTGAGCCCGCAGCGCAGCACGTTGTCGGAGGGGCCCATCAACTCGATGCCGAGGCCCTCCTGGTAGGCGTGGATGTTGCCCGCCGGCAGGTAGAGCGCCTCCCCGCGGCGCAGCACGACCGAGTGCAGCAGCAGCGAGATCGCGATCCCCGGGTCGCCGGGATACGCCGCGACCAGCCCGCGCACGGTGCGCCAGCTCTCCCCCGCGGCATCGATCGTCGAGATCTCGTCGACGACGGCGGCCACGGCGGGATCCCCCGACAGCAGCCATTCGAACAGCGGGCGGATGTCGGCATCCGATCGCAGCTTCGGGAACAGGCCCGGGCGCGCGGCGTCGAGCACCGCCCGGGTCTCGGCCACCGGGCGAAACCCGCACAGCGCGCGGAACTCGTCGCTCAGCGCGTAGACCATCTCGGGCTTCGCGAACGGGTCCCGGTAGTTGCGCTCGGCGGCGTCGAGCGGGATGCCGGCCGCATTCTCGCGCGCGAAGCCGTCCTCGGCCTGCGCGGTCGTGGGATGGGCCTGCAGCGACAGCGGCGAGCCGGCGGCGAGGATCTTGAGCAGGAACGGCAGCTCGCCGGTCGTCGCACGGAGGGGCTCGTCGGTGCCCGCAGCGGGCCCCCGCGTCCGGGCCGGAGAGCCCGGGTGCGTGCCGAGCCAGATCTCCGCCTGAGGGCGGCCGTCGGGCGCTGTGCCGAGCAGTTCCGGGATCAGCGTCGTCGAACCCCACGCGTAGTCGCGCGGCTCATTGGTGATCTCCACGAACATCGGGCGTGTCCTTCCGCCTGGCGGGGTCGGTCGAGCGGACTAATCCGAAGGGAGTCCGGCAGCGTAGGGAATCAGCCAGGCTCGGAATTCGGGGCCGAGGTCGTCCCTGTCGACCGCGAGCTGGACGGTCGCCTTGAGGTAGTCGAGACGATCGCCCGTGTCGTAGCGTCGCCCATGGAACACGACGCCGTGTACCCCGCCGGCCCACTCCGGCCCGGTCGCCAGTTCTTGCAGCGCGTCGGTGAGCTGGATCTCGCCACCGCGGCCCGGCGATGTATGGCTGAGGATGTCGAAGATCTCGGGCCGGAGCACGTAGCGTCCGATGACCGCGAGATTCGACGGCGCGCTGCCCGCTTCAGGTTTCTCAACGAGTCCGGTGATCCGCACGACATCCTCCTCAGCCGTGGCTTCGACGGTCGCGATGCCGTAGAGATGGGTCTGCGACGGATCGACCTCGAGAAGCGCGATCACGGTGGTGTCGAGGGTCTCCTGCACCTCGAGCATCCTGGCGAGCAGAACGTCCCGGCTGTCGATGATGTCGTCGCCCAGCAGCACGGCGAACGGCTCGTCGCCGACGTGCATCTTCGCGCGCAGCACTGCGTGGCCCAAGCCGAGCGCATCGCCTTGGCGGACGTAGTGGACGTCGGCGAGGTCGGTCGAACGCTTGACTTTTTCCAGCTTCGCCGTGTCGCCCTTCGCGGTAAGAGCCTGCTCGAGCTCTCCGACCTTGTCGAAGTGATTCTCGAGCGCGCTCTTGTTCCGCCCGGTGACCATCAGGACGTCGTTCAATCCGGCGGCAACTGCCTCCTCAACGACGTACTGGATGGCCGGCATATCGACCACCGGGAGCATCTCCTTGGGCATGGCTTTCGTTGCGGGGAGAAAGCGGGTGCCGAGGCCGGCAGCGGGGATGACGGCTTTCGTGACGCGAGGCATGGGCGACAGCGTATTTCAGACTCCGGCGTGCGATCGCCGCTCAAGCCGTTCTCGCAGCCGCAGTGGAAAGACGGATCGGCGCGCTTCCGTCGCTCGATTGGCGATCTCCACAGGGGCCAGGCGGCCATTCCCCAGCCCTCCTTGCAACCTAGGACCAAACGAATTGGTGACGACTTCCGCCATCCGTAGGCTCACGCCATGGCATTCAGTACGTTGACCAGTGACTTCTACGGATTCGAGAACGGCCTCGAGGACCGCGAGAAGGAGGTGCTGGCGAAGCTGCGGCACTACCTCGAAACCGAGGTCAAGCCGATCGTCAACGATCACTGGGCCCGGGCCGAGTTCCCGATGCAGATCGTCTCCGGGCTCGCGGAGCTGGGAATGTTCGGGATGCCGTGGGAGGAGACCCGGCCGTTTCCGAACTCGGCCGTCTTCCGCGGTTGGGTGGCGCTCGAGCTCGCCCGCATCGACGCCTCGGTCGCAACCCTCGTCGGCATGCAGAACGGACTCGTGATGGGGGCCGTCGGCGTCGCCGGGTCAGCGTCGCAGAGGGCGGAATGGCTGCCCAAGTTCGCCTCCGGCGAGTGGCTCGGCTGCTTCGCCCTCACCGAGCCGCTGTCGGGCTCCGACTCGGCCCAGGGCCTGCGCACGACCGCGACGCCCGACGGCGACGACTGGATCCTCAACGGAGCGAAGCGCTGGATCGGCAACGGCACGATCGCCAGTCACGCGATCGTGTGGGCGAAGTCGACCGAAGACGGTCAGGTGAAGGGCTTCCTCGTCCCGACGTCGAGCCCCGGGTGGAGCGCCACGAAGATCGAGAACAAGCAGGCGCTGCGCATCGTGCAGAACGCCGACATCACGCTGACGAACGTGCGCGTGCCCGGCGCGATGAAGCTCGCGAACGCGAACTCGTTCCGCGACACCGCCGCCGTCCTGCGCCTCACCCGCGCCGAGGTCGCCTGGGCGGCCGTCGGCAACTCGATCGGCGCCTACGAGGGCGCGGTGAACTACGGTGCGGAGCGCGTGCAGTTCGGCAAGACGATCGACGGCCACCAGCTCATCCAGGAGCACTATTCGAAGATGCTCGGCAACATCACCTCCTCGATCGCGCTCTGCACGCGCGTGTCGGCGATGCTCGACGAAGGCACCCAGAAAGACGAGCACGCGGCCCTCGCGAAGGAGTTCGCCACCTCGCGGATGCGCGAGACCGTGGCCTGGGCCCGCGAGTCGATGGGCGGCAACGGCATCGTGCTCGACTACGACGTCATCCGGCACTTCGCGGATGCGGAAGCCCTGTACTCGTACGAGGGGACCCGGGAGATGAACGCGCTCATCGTGGGGCGGGCGATCACCGGGAAGGCCGCCTTCGTATGAGTTCCCGCCGATAGCCTGGGCGGATGACGCCCGCGAGCCCGTACCGCCTCTTTCTGGCGACCTTCGGGTTCTTCACACTCGCGGCGGGGGACGTCTGGCGCTACCTGCTGTCGTGGTGGGGCTGGAGCGCGATCATCGTGGTCTTCGTGACCCTCGCGGTGATCGAGCTGAGGCGCAGCCGCGTGGATGTGCGGCGGATGCCGATCCTGCTGTTCGCGACGCTCGCGCTCATGGTGCTGTCGATCGCCTGGTCGGCCTACCCCGGCGCGAGCGCGATCGGCATCGTCGCGACGCTCTGCACGACCGTCTACGCCGTCTTCCTCGCAACCTGCTTCACGTGGGCCGAATTGGTGGATGCCCTCGCCCGCGCGATGCGGATCGTGCTCGTGCTGTCGCTGCTGTTCGAGCTCGTGGTCGCCGTGTTCGTGCGCGAACCGATCACTCCGCTCTGGGTGGACTACTCGGACCTCGACAAGATCCCGCTCGCGTTCTACTGGTCCCGCGACCTGCTGTTCGAGGGCGGCCGCATCCAGGGGATCGTCGGGAACGCCAACATCCTCGCGATGGCCGCGCTGCTGTCGCTGATCGCCGAAGTCGCGCGTCGCGTCGCGGGTCGCGGGTCGACGCCCGGGACGGCAGCGTGGATGCTCGTCGCCGTCGCCGTTCTCGCGCTCACCCGGTCGTCGACGGTTCTCGTCACCGGAGTGGTGGTCGTGGCGATCGTGCTCGCGGCGTGGTTCGCGCGGCGCGGGTCGGGAGCCCGGCGCACCGCGACGACGGTCGCGCTCCCCGTGCTGCTCGTCGGGGCCGCGGCGACGGCCGTCGTCTTCCGCGCGCCGCTGCTCGGACTGCTCGGGCGCAGCGGCGACCTCACCAACCGGCTCGACATCTGGCAGATCGTCGTCGCGACGGCGGGCGAGCGACCGGTCGCCGGGTGGGGATGGGTCAGCTATTGGGCGCCGTGGGTCGAGCCTTTCGACGACCTGGTCGTCATCAAGGGCGTGACCTACCTGCAGGCGCACAACGCCTGGCTCGACGTCTACCTGCAGCTGGGCATCCTGGGGCTCGTCGTCGTGGGACTGCTCGCACTGACCACCATCGCGCGCACCTGGTCGTTCGCCCTCGACGGGCCGCGGGATGCCGCGCTCGTTCCCCTCGCGCTGCTGGTCGCGATCCTCATGCAGGGGCTCGCCGAAAGTCGGCTGCTCATCGAGATCGGCTGGGCGCTGCTGGTGCTGGTGGCCGTGCGCACCGCCACGAACCGCTGGGAGCGTCGGTGAGATCCGCCGTTCTCGAACTGCTCCGGTCGCCTCGCACGACGGCGGCCCTGACCACGGCCGGAGCCGGGCTCGTCGCGATCGCCTTCACCCTGCAGCAGGTCATCGGCTGGCCGGGGTACCTCGCGGCCCTCATCCTGCTCTGCGTTCTGCTGGCCGCATCGCTCCTCGCCCGACGCGACGAACTGGACTGGCACTGGGCGATCCTGCCGATCTCGCTCGTCGTCTACCTCGCCTGGGTGGGGCTCTCGGTCTTCTGGAGCGAGTACCAGCGGGTGACCCTCGTCTCGTTCGGCTACCTCGTGCTGATCACCTTCGTGGGCGTCTTCATCGGGCTCTCGCGCGACACCATCCAGATCATCCGCAGCCTCGGGGACGTGCTCCGCGCCGTGCTCGTCGCGTCGATCGTGCTCGAGGTGCTGTCGGGCATCATCTTCGACGCCCCTCTGGCCGCGCTCAACGTGCGGGGCGACCTGGCGAACGGCGGACCGATCTCCGGGCTCGTCGCCGACCGCAACCAACTCGGGCTGCTCGCCGCGATCGCCGTGGCGACCTTCGCCATCGAATGGCGCACGCGCTCGATCACCCGGATGGTCGCCATCCCATCGCTCGCGCTGGCCGCCGGCACTCTCGTCTTCACCAAGTCCCCCGTCGTCGGGATGGTCGCCGTCGTGCTGTTCCTCGCCGCAGCCGTGCTCTATGGAATCCGGCGACTGCCGGACGCCCGACGGCAGGTCGCGCAGTACGCCGTGCTCGCCGTGCTCGCCGTGCTCGCGGCTCTGGCCTGGGTGTTGCGGGCGCCCATCATCGCGCTCTTCAACGCGACCGGGGAACTCGAGTTCCGTCTCGGGCTCTGGCAGAACGTGCTGTTCTTCGTGCCGCTGCACGGGCTCGAAGGCTGGGGCTGGATGGGGATCTGGAACGCGTCGATTCCGCCCTACTCGGTACTGACTCCGACCGACGGCCGCCCGCACGACTCTGCGCTGAACGCGATCGTCGATCTCGGGCTGCAGGTGGGTCTGATCGGGGTGGTGCTCTTCCTAGGCGTCGCCGGACTCGCATTCACGAGGTCGTGGCTGCTCGCGGGACGGCGGCGCAGCGTCGTGCACACCTGGCCGGCGCTCGTGCTCGTGGCGCTCATCGTGGTGTCGGTGGCGGAGAGTTCGGTGCTCACCGAGATCGGGTGGATGCTGCTGGTGATCTGCTGCGTGAAGGCGTCGTCAGAGCTCAGCTGGCGGCAAGCGCTCAGTTCGCACGCGGCCGCGGGGTGAAGACGACGGTGCCCCCGGCCACGGTCACGGTTCCGCCCTCGAAGGTCTGCGTGTAATCGGTCGCCGAGTCGATGGATGCGGCGGAGGTCGGGTATCCCATCACCCCGGATTCGCGGCCGCGTGCGGACCAGACGGCGACGACCCCGGATCTGACAGCGAAAGCACCGACGGAGCTGCGCACCAACCAGCCACCCTGGAACGACTGATAGCACCCGCCACCAGCCATCGAGCAGATCTGCGACGACGTCTGCTCACCCAACCACGGCGACTTCAACCGCGCATCGAACCACGGATCCGTCACCGACGTCAGCACCGCA
>CAMTUU010000002.1:0-539572 GCA_947085045.1 uncultured Microbacteriaceae bacterium
CCCTGCTTTATCGGATGCGCGGAGCCTGTTCAACCCTTTGCGGCGCGTGGCGGCGGCGCGTTCGATAGAAGCTCCACTACCCGTTCGAAGGAGTCACCATGTCGTCAGTCGCCCGCGTCACCACGATCACCTCACGCTCGGACCAGAGCTTCGAAGACGCGATCCGCGCCGGAGTGAAGCGGGCAAGCGAGACCCTGCGCCACATCGAGGGCGCGTGGGTGAAGGACCAGACCGCCGTCATCACCGACGGCGAGGTCACGAGCTGGCAGGTCGTGCTTGAGGTCACGTTCGTTCTCGAGTAGCACGCGGCGCAGCATCCGGGAACGCGAAACGGGCCGCCTCCCGAGGGAGACGGCCCGTCGTCAAGTCGAAGCGTTCTAGCGACGAAGTCCGATGCGTCCGAGGAGTGCACGGTAGCGGTCGATGTCGATGCGCTGCAGGTAGCCCAGCAGACGGCGGCGCTGCCCGACCAGGAGCAGCAGGCCACGACGCGAGTGGTGGTCGTGCTTGTGCTCCTTGAGGTGCTCGGTCAGATCCTTGATCCGCTTGGTCAGGATCGCCACCTGGACCTCGGGGGATCCGGTGTCACCGGGCTGGGTTGCGTACTCGTCGATGATCGCCTTCTTGGTCTCAGCGTCAAGAGCCATAGATTCGATCCCTCCTTCACCTCGTTGCGCGGCGCTCGTCACCTGATGTGCGAGCTCTCTTGATCCGCGGCCGTTCAGACGGCAACCTTGCGATGGTATCAGAGGGGTGCAGAGCTCAGAGAACCAAGAGGTACAGCGCGGTGGTGGCGACGAACGAGCCCGCCACGAGCAGGGCGTAGACCCCCGCGATCACGATGCCGGCGATCGCCCACGGGCGGCGCTTGAGCACCCCGTCGCGGGTCTGCCGGATGCCCCGCACACCGTTGCGGATCGCGAGGAACAGCAGGATGCCGACGATCAGGAAGCGCATCGCCTCGAGGCCGACCGCCGCCTCGGTGAGGCGGGCGGCATCCGAGAGCAGGTAGATGACTCCGAACGAGGTGCCGCCGACCAGGATGTTGGTCGCCACCGCGAGCAGCGCGAACTGCAGCGAACGGGTGGCGGCGATCGAGGCGACCTTGCCCCGGGCCGACACGGCGACGCGACTGCCGCAGTGCGCGCAGAAGGGTTCGAGGGCGTTGGCGGCACGCGTGCCACACGCGGAGCACGCAGAGGTCGCGGGGACGATCGATGCGGGTTCGAGCGGGGGACTCGTCATGCCGGCCGTCGGGTAAGCGACCGTCATGTCCCCCATCTTAGGGACAGACCGCTCCCCCGCAACCCTGGGATCGTCGGTCAGGACGGGAGGAGCGAGGCGATCGCGAAGACGCTCGCGATCAGCGCCGCCGCCCCGACGATCAGCCAGAGCGTGCGGCGCACCCGGGCGCCGACGACCTCGGTGTGGAGCCGTTCGAAGGCGTCGACGGGATCGCGGTGGCCGGCGTCGACGACGAAGGGCTTCCAGGTGGTCCACTCCTCGGCGGCACGCGCGACCGAGGCGACGGTGTCGGGCCCGAGGGTCGCGGGCAGGTCGCGCAGGTGCCGCAGGAGACGGGTCGTCGGCACGAGGTGTGCCGAATGGCCGGTGGCGTGAGTGTCCGCCCGGGTGTCGACGACGACCGGGCGGGCGACGACGGGGATGCCCGCCGCACGGGTGAGTGAGCGCGACGCCGCGCGGGCCTCCGCCTCCGCCCCGATCACCCCACCGGTGGTGAGGGTGAACACGCCGGGCGGGCCGATCACCAGATGGTCGATGGTCGCGTCCCCGTCGCCCTGCGGCACGGCGTGCAGCACGCGCCACCCACGACCGAGACCGGCGAGGATGCGGCCGACCCGCCGTTCGCCGAGCGCTCCCCGATACCAGGCCACGGCATCCGGATGCAGGGGGTCGAAGCCGAAGAGGCGGCCGAAGAAGCACCGCGGACTCGCCGCCCGCTGTTCCTCGAGACAGCGAAGACTCGCCGCATGTGCCGGCCCACGGGATCGCAACGACCACATCGCGGGATCCGGCTCCGTTCCCCGATTCATGCGCGCACTCTCCGCCTCCGAAGGTAGGGGCGCGCTCGAGCACAGTCCCAGTCCCCCGCACGAGGGGTGCCCGGGTAGACGACGACGCCCGCCGGGGGTCTCCCGGCGGGCGTCGTGCGTGGGTGCGGCGACGGTTACTCGCCGAGCATCCGGTAGAGGTCGCGACGCAGGTCGTCGAGCTTCGCCGAGGCGCTCGCGCGCTGCTCGGTGGTGCCCTCTGACGCGACCTGGCGCACGACGCCGGCCAGCTTCCGCGCGGCGGTCAGCAGGTCGCCCTGCTCCTTCCACGGGTTGCGGGACTGCGTCCAGGCGGCGTCGATCTCGTCCTGGTGCTCCTCGACGTGGGCGCGGCCCTCGTCGGTGAGTTCGAACTCGGTGCGAGCGCCGTCGCCCTTGGGGGCGATGAGCCCCTCGTCGACGAGCTGCTGGAGGGTCGGGTAGACCGAGCCGGGGCTCGGACGCCACGCGCCCTCCGTCTTGGCGTGGATGGCTTTGATGAGGCCGTAGCCGTTGGTGGGTCCTTCGCTCAGGAGCGAGAGGATCGCGCTGCGGACGTCGCCCTTGCGGGCCCGTCCGCCGAAGCCGCGCGGTCCGAATGCGGGGCCGCCGAGGAAGCCCATGTAGTCGGCTCCCGGGTTCGGCCCGCCACGGAAGCGGGGGGTGGGCGGGGTTCCCTGACGGAAACCGCGGTCGTGATTCATGTTCATGCGGTGCATGGGTGTTTCTCCAAACTGCCTGCCGTGCGACACGCACGGTCGTGTGGTCTGAGAGATACGTTACGACACATTCCGATATATCGCAATAGATCGCCCAAAGTATTTTCTCCGACGCCTGTCGATCCGGCGCCGGCGCTGCGTCATCCCGGTGAGAGGCGGGGACGGACCCCGCCGGAAGGCATGGGAATGGAACTCTCGCTCAACGGGATCGCGATCGCACTCGCGACCCTCGGCTCGATCGTCGTCGGCACCGTCTGGTATCTGCCGAAGGTGTTCGGCAACGCCTGGATGGCGATCACCGGCAAGGACCCGAACAACCCGACCAGCAAGCCGCTCGCGTACGGCGGCTCGTTCGTCGCCTCCGCGATCACCGCGATCGTGCTCGCGCTCGCGGCCGATGTCGCCGCCTTCGCGTTCGGCGGCTCGTTCCTGCTCGTCGCCCTGGCGACCGGTGGCATCCTCTGGCTCGGCTTCACCGCCACGCGTGTGCTCGTGCACGAGCTCTTCGAGAGTCGCAATCTGCGGGTCTGGGCGATCAGCGTCGGCTACGAGTTGGTCACCATCCTCGCGATGGCTGCCATCATCGGTGTGTTCGGCAACTAGGCGAGGGGCGAAAAACCATGGAATACATGCTCGTGATCATCGCGGACGAGACGTACCGCGCCCCGCAGCCCGGCGAGCCCGGCTTCGCGGAGTCGATGGCGGCCTGGGCCGACTACACCCGGATGCTGATGGAGGGCGGCCACTGGCTCAGCGGCGCGAGCCTCGTGCCGAGCGAGGCCACCACGCAGGTGCGCCTCGGTGGACCCGCACCCGCGATCGTCGACGGCCCGTACTTCGAGACGAAGGAGCAGGTCGCCGGGTTCTACGTCGTCACGGCGAGCGACCTCGACGAGGCGATCGCCCTCGCCGGCAAGCTCCCGATCCCGGGCGGCGTCATCGAGGTGCGACCCATCTCGGTACGGCCCGACAGCACCGAGTGGCAGCCCGGCCCGGGACCGCAGGGCGCGGCGTCCTGAGCTCCCCGGAGGCGGTGGCCGCGGCCGTCACCACCCTGATGCGCGAGGAGGGCGGGCGCGTGCTCGCTCTCCTCGCCGCGCGGTTCGGCGACGTGCACCTCGCCGACGACGCCGTGCAGGACGCCCTGGTGCAGGCCGTCGAGACCTGGCAGGCGCAGGGCATCCCGGGCAATCCCCCGGGCTGGCTCTACACCGTCGCCCACAACCGGATGATCGACCGCATCCGCCGCACGTCGTCCGCCGAGCGGCGCCTGCGGAGGGCCGCGCCCGACCTGGTGCTCGAACCGGACGAGGAAGGAGGAGCACTCGTGATCGACGACCGCGAGGTCGGCGACGAGCAGTTGCGGCTCCTGCTGCTGTGCTGTCACCCCGCCCTCGACCGCGACGCCCAGGTCGCCCTGACCCTCCGCCTCGTCGGCGGACTCACCACCGCCGAGATCGCCGCCGCCTACCTCGTTCCCGAGGCCACCCTCGCGCAGCGCATCGTGCGGGCGAAGCGCAAGATCCGGGATGCCGGCATCCCCCTGAGCGTCCCGCAGAACCTCGGCGATCGCGTCGACGCGCTGCTGACGGTGCTCTACCTGATCTTCAACGAGGGGTACCTCGCACACGGCACCGAGCAGGCACTCCGCGTCGATCTCGCCGACGAGGCGATCCGCCTGACCTCGCGGGCGCGTGCCCTCCTCCCCGGCGACGCGGAGGTGGAGGGACTGCTCGCGCTCGAGGTCTTCCACCGCGCACGCATCGAGGCCCGGGTCGATGGGGCCGGCGATCTCGTGCTGCTGGAGGATCAGGACCGCGGGCTGTGGGATCTCGCGGCGATCCGCGCGGCCAACGGCATCCTCTCCTCCGCTCTCGCGCGGAACGTGCCCGGCAGGTTTCAGGCGCAGGCGACGATCGCCGCCCTGCACGCGAACGCCCCGGCGGCGGCCGACACCGACTGGCCGGCCATCGCCTCGATCTACGCGCGGCTCGAGCAGCTCGACCCCTCCCCTGTCGTCACCCTCAATCGCGCGGTCGCCGTGGCGATGGCGGACGGGCCGCGGGCGGGCTTGGCGATCCTCGACGGGATCGAGGGGCTCGACCGCTACCACCTTCGGCACGCGGCGCGGGCGGAGCTGCTCCTGCGGGCGGGCGACCGCGACGACGCCCGGGAGGCGTTCCGCGCCGCACTCGACCTGGCGCCGAGCGCCGCCGAGCGCCGGCATCTCGAGCGCCGGCTGGCATCCGTCGGCCCCAGCTAGCACAAACCCGACGGTTTTTCACCGCCTTCCGACACTCGACCCGGGCTTCGTACCGTAGGAGGGCAGGCCAGAAGGGGCGGCGGATGAAAGCACTGCTGTGGCAGGGTCAGCGGATCCAGACCGACGACCGGGTCGCCGACGCCGCGTTCGACCTCGCGCGTCTGATCGTCGGCTTCCGCCGCACCGAGCGCATCGACGTGCCGGTCGAGGTACACGGTCACGCGACGATCGCGTCCTTCGTCGTCGGACCCGGCATGGGGCTCGGGATGCTGGCGCTACCCGATGAACCCGATCACCCGCTGCCGGGAAGCGACGACGCCGTCACCGAGATGCGGGACCGGATTGCCCGGCTCGACCGCGAGCCACGCGGCACCGGGTTCCGGCTGGCGGACGACTTCACCGTGCTCGACCACGACATCACCAGCTGAGACGACCGTCCCGGCTCGCCGCACGCGACCGCGTGCCCCAGACTGAGACTCGATGATCGCCGCCCGACTCCTCGATCTACTCCTCGTGCTCACCCTGCTCGCCTTCATCGGCGAGGGCGTGCGCAACGGCATCGCGCGCAGCCTCGGGGCGATCGTCGGCGTCATCGCCGGCGGCGCGGTCGCATTCCTCGCGCTCCCCGTGGTCTCGGCGCTCGTGCCCGACCCGTTCTGGCGCGTCGCCGTCGTCGTCGCGGTCTCGCTCACCCTGCTGTTCGGCGGGCATGCCCTCGGCGGCCGCATCGGCCGCGGCATCCGTGACCGGAGCCGCGAGAAGATCGGGCTCGGCAGCCGCCTCGCCGGCGGTCTCGCGAACGGCGTCATCGCCGCACTGACCCTCGCCCTCGTCGCGGGCGGCGTCGGCTCGATGGGCGTGCCGCTGTTCAGTCAGGCGATCTCGGGGTCCTACGTCGTCCGGGCGATCGAGACACTCACCCCCGCCCCCGTCGACGCGCTCCTGGCCCGGGTGCGTGCCGCCGTGCTCGAGGAGGGGCTGCCCGCCATCGGCGACGCGCTCGGCGGGATCGCCGACTCCCCCGGCATCCCGAACGTCCCCACCGACACCGACCCGCTGAGCGTGGCGGCCCGGTCGGTCGTGCGGATCGGCGGCACCGCCTTCGCCTGCGGGCAGAACCAGACCGGCACCGGGTTCGTCGTCGCGACCGACCGCATCGTCACCAATGCCCACGTCGTCGCCGGCGTCGACCGGCCGATCGTCGAAGCCCCGAACGGGCAGTCGCTCGAGGGCCGCGTCGTCTACATCGACCCCGTCGACGATCTCGCCGTCGTCGCCGTCGAAGGCCTCGAACTCGCCGCGCTCCCGCTCTCCGCCCGACTCGAGGTGGGCGCTCCGGCCGTCGTCGACGGGTATCCCTACGGCGGGCCGTTCACGAGCGGGGCAGCCCAGGTGCTCGCGGTCTCGATCGAGCCCATCCCCGACATCTACGGCACCTCGCGCACCGACCGCGACGTCTACACCCTCGCCGCCGTCGTGCAACCCGGCAATTCGGGAGGACCCCTGCTCGCGACCGACGGTGCGGTGGCCGGTGTCGTCTTCGCCCGCAACGCCGACGACGCCGAGCTGGGCTACGCGATGACCAACGCCGAACTCGAACCGGTGGCATCTGCCGCCGCAGGACTGTCGACCGCGGTCTCGTCGGGGAGCTGCGTTCAGGGCTAGAGTCGGAACCGCTGGGAAGCACTACTCCATCGGGGGAAGGACCCAGCATGTCGACGAGACCTCAGTCGCAGCGCGACGTCGCGCTCATCATCATCACCACCGTCATCGCGGTGGCCGCTACCACGTTCGCCGTCGCCGCGGCGTGGTTCATGTTCGTGCCCTGAGCGGCCGGGTGCCGATTCGTCCTTGACGAGCGCCGCGCCGGGGTGCACGCTGGAACCAGAACAACTCATCGCCCAGAAGAGTCGGAGTCATTGACCCGCCACTGGGCGATGAGTCTTTGTGCGGCCCGATCCCCGCGCGCCGTCCGACGGACGACCGGTCAAAATGGATGCCATGGCTGCCCGCGTCATCGACTACTCGCCTCTGCTGACCGCGCCCACGCCGCAGGAGGTGTCGGCCTACCGCGCGCGGGCCCGGGCGTCGGGCGCGATCTGGGCGAGGGCATCGGTGCAGCGCATCATCGTCGTGGTCGCGGTCCTGGTCTTCGGAGCCGCCGTATTCGTGCCGACTCTCGGCGGCCTCCTGGGCTTCGTCGCGAGCGGCCTGGACCAGGGCAACCCGATCGCGATCGTGTTCGTGCTGGTCTACGTCGGCGGTCTCGCGATCTTCGGGTTCGCGATGGTGCGCGCCGTCGCCACGGGGTCGGGGCGCTGGGCGCGCTGGGTCAAGATGGACAAGTTCGCGACCGCGAACGGCTTCGTCTTCACCCCCGCCGACGGCGACCTCTCCTATCCGGGGACGATCTTCCAGCTCGGCGACAGCCGGATGGCGACCGAGCGATTCCGCACCACCGAGGGGCGCCTCCTCGACTTCGGCAATTACCGGTACTCGATCGGCTCCGGGAAGAACCGCACGACACGCGTCTGGGGCTTCCTCGCGATCAAGCTCGACCGCAAGCTGCCGCAGATGGTGCTCGACTCGAGGGCGAACAACGGGCTGTTCGGCGGCACCAACCTGCCGGCGGCGTTCGACAAGAGCCAGATCCTCTCGCTCGAGGGCGACTTCGACCGGTACTTCACGCTCTACTGCCCGAAAGAGTACGAACAGGATGCGCTCTACGTCTTCACGCCCGACCTGATGGCCCTGCTGATCGACAACGCGGCGCCATACGACGTCGAGATCGTCGACGACTGGATGTTCGTGTACTCGGCGAAGCCCTTCCCGGCGAGTCAACCCGCGGTCTACCAGCGGCTGCTGACCATCGTGGACACGGTCGGCGCGAAGACCCTGACGCAGACCGACCGCTACCGCGACGAGCGCGCGGCCGCGCCGTTCGCGGCGGACATCGTTGCCCCGCAGGGTACCCGGCTGAAGCGCAGCGTCAGCGTCGGCGCCATCCTCCTGATCGTCGCGGGCGCGCTGATCTGGAGTTGGAGCTTCATCGCCGACATCCTCTCGGAGCTCGCCGGGAACGGCTGATCGGCCGCTCGCGGGCGGGGAGACCCGCACCCCGTCGGCGCCGTGCGCTACGCGTCCGGCCTGCGATGCCGGCGGACGTCAGGCGGCGGGCGTCGTGGGCGGTGCCGGCGGGGTCGCGGCCGGCGCGTCTGCCACGGTGCCGACCGGGGTCGCGGCGGCCAGACGGGCCCGCGACTCCGACACCTGCGCGAGCAACAGCGCCTCGTCGCGTTGCGACCCGATGCGGTCGCGGCCCGAGACGATCCGGTTGCGGGTGAACGCCAGATGCGTCGCGTCCTTGATGTACTCCTTCATCACGGCGCCGAGCCCGCGGGGTCGCGCCCAGGCCTTCGCCTGGCGGCGTCCGGCCGCGGTGCCGAGGGTGTTGACCTCCGCGGCGTTGAACCAGCCGGCGGCCGCGTACTCGCCTAGACGCAACTGGGTCATCTTCGCCTCCCGGCGCCGCAGCAGCACGACGGCCACGACGGCGATCACGAACAGCGGCACCTGCACGAGGACGTAGTACGCGTAGAAATCGTAGACGAAGAACAGTGCCCCGTTCCAGAGCGCGTGCAGCATGATCGCGGGCACGAGCCCGATGAAGTAGAACAGGATGCCGCCGAGCGTCGTGCCCTTCCGCGCGGCGAGGCCGATGAAGAGACCGGTGAACCCGGTGAACATGACGTGGGCGAATGGCGAGAGGATGCCGCGGATGAAGAGGATCTCTCCGACGGCCACGTCGAACTGGCCCGATTCGCCGATCTGGAGGGCGAAGTACTGGATGTTCTCGGTGAACGCGAATCCGCCGCCGACCAGCGCCCCGAACACGATGCCGTCGACCGGGCCGTCGAAGTAGCGACGCGCGACCAGGTAGATGAGCAGGATGCCGAGGCCCTTGCCGCCCTCCTCGATGATCGGCGCCTGCACGACGCTCTGCAGGAAGGCGGTCAGGTCGACGTCGGTGCCGGCCGCCGCGTAGAGGTAGGAGGCGCCGACGTCGGCGACGAGCGCGATGACGATCGACATCGTCGCGCCCCAGACGAACGCGAGCAGCAGCAGCAGACGCGGCTCGGGCTCCCAGCGGTCGATCAGGTAGACCCCGGTCAGCACGATCGCGAGCGGGATGAGGGCCAGGGTCGCGCCGATGAACGACAGCCCCGGGCCGATGAAGATGAAGAAGTAGGCGACCACCAGCAGCAGCGTGATGCCGAGGACGACGGCGGCGATGATGGCCGCGACCAGCAGCCCGCTGCGTGTGCGCGGATCGGTGTCGAAGATGACCTGGGGGGTCGTGGTGGTCGCGGTCTGCACTTCGGCGGGCGCCTGCTGCGGCAGCCGCACCGTGGTGTTCTGCGCGGCGTGCGCCGTCACCGTCGGCGTGGCCTGGGAGGCACTGGCTCCGGCGGCGGCGACGTCGCCCGCCGTGGATGCGGACTCGGAGTTCTCGGGGGTCACCTGGGACATGGCTGACAATCTATCCAGGTTTGGCGCCGCATCTCACGCCGGATCGCGGGAACCCGGCGCCGCTCCACCACGGCGTTCGATGCCGGCGGACGCCGCGACGGCTCAGGAAGCGAACGCCGGGGGCTCGAGCTGGGCGACGAGCGAGAAGACGCAGACGGCGAACATCAATCCGGCGTAGCCGGCGAGCACGGCCCGGGTGGACTCCGTGAAGGTGTCTTCGACCCGAGCGATCAGCTCCGCGGACACCCGGCTGGGGTCGGCACCCACGGCGCGGCCCCATTCCAGCAGCACCGACTCGGCTTCGGTGACCTGCGGGTTCACCGGATCGTCCCCCCCGTCGCGCAGCACGCTCTCGAAGAACGCCGTCGGGTAGGGTGCCGGCACGGCCCGGGAGAGCGCGACCGAGAACAGGGTGACCGCCCGTTCGCCGACGAGGGCCTCGAGTTCGTCCTTGACGTCGAACCAGCGGACGTAGGCCTCGAAGACGGTCACGTTGTTGAGCAGCGCGCGGTCGAGGGCGTTCAGCGGACCGGGGTGCTCGTCAGCGAAACGGCTCGCCGCGACGGTGGCGTCGACCGACAACTCGTCGTCGGACGGGACGGGAAGGAAGCCCATGCCGTCAGCCTAGGTGGAGCGACCCGGGGGCCGTCAGCAGTTACGCCGCCAGTCGGCCCTCGGTGGCGGGGAGCAGCGGCACATCGTCGAAGACTCCGGCCCGGATCGCCTGGAACACCTCGACCGCGGCCTGCGCGAGGCGCCCGTGACTTCCCAGTCCCCGGCGGCGCGCCATCCGATCGTCGTGGATCGCCACCTCGGCGACCTCGCCGTCGACCACGCGCGCGCCGAGCGAGCGCGCCCAGGCGGCGGTCATCTCGGCCACCAGCGGGTCGTGCGACTCGATGCGCACCTCCTCGCCGCGGCTGAACGGCCGGGTCCGCACGAGGACCCGAGCGATGAGTCCGGCACCGAGGTAGGAGACGACCTGGTCGTCTCCTACCCAGCCGGGAACGCCGAGCACGTCATCCTGATCGATGAGGATCAGCTCCTCAAGATCCTGACCGGCGTCGCGCCAGGCGACGCGGTCGCGGGGCGCGAATCCGTTCGTGTCGGGACCGACGGCGTCGACGATGCCGACGACGAAGCCACGACCGCGCCGAGTCGGGCGCAACCGGAGCCGGCCGACGGTGGGGCGCGGAACCACCGGACCCGAGGAGAAGGCAGTCGGGCGCTGACGCTGGATACTCAGATCAGTAGACATACAACGGTCATAACGCGAGGTGAGAACACCCTATTCCCGCCGTCGCGACCGCATTCCTGGCTAGAAGATCTTGCCCGGATTGAGGATGTTGCCCGGGTCGAAGACCTGCTTGATCTGCTTCTGCAGAGCGAACGAGTCGTCGCCGATCTCCTGCCGCAGCCAGCGCTTCTTGAGGATGCCGACGCCGTGCTCGCCGGTCAGCGTGCCGCCGAGTCGCAGGCAGTCGAGGAACATCTCGTCGGCCGCCGCCCACACCTGATCGGGCACGTCGATGTGCCCGTCCACCGCCGGCGCCGTGAAGACGAAGTTGGGATGGAGGTTGCCGTCGCCGGCGTGCGCGACCGTCGGGATGTCGATGCCGTACTTCGCCGAGATGCGCTCGATCGAGGCGAACATCGCCGGGAGGGAGCTGCGCGGCACGGCGACGTCTTCGATGAGCACCGTCCCGAGCGCCTCGAGTGAGGGATGGAAGGCCCGGCGGATGTCGAAGAGCCGGGCGGACTCGTCGGCATCCTCGGTCGATTCCACCGAGCCGCCGAGCGAGCGCATGACGGCCGCGATGGAGACAGCCTCCTCGGCCGCGCCGACGCCGTCGGTCTGCGCGAGCAGGATCGCGCCCGACCCGAGTTCGACGCCGAGGTGGGCCGAGATGCTCCGCACCGCGGCGGCGTCGAGCAGCTCCATGATCGCCGGGGTCGTGCCGCTCGCGCTCACGACGCTCGACGCCCGAGCCGCCTGCTCGACGGTCGCGAACTCGCCCTTGACCGTGACGGGGGTGCCCTTCGGCAGCGGTCGCAGCCGCAGCGTCGCCTCGACGATCACGCCGAGCGTTCCCTCCGACCCGATGACGAGCGCAGTGAGGTCGTAGCCGGTCACACCCTTGACCGTGCGATGACCGAGGTCGAGCAGCCGGCCGTCGGCGAGCACGATCTTCAGCCCGAGCACCGCTTCACGGGTGACGCCGTACTTGACGCAGAGCAACCCGCCCGCGTTGGTCGCGATGTTGCCGCCGACGGTCGAGATCGCGCGGCTCGCCGGATCCGGGGCCCACCAGAGTCCGCGGTCGAACAGCGCCGCGTTGAGGGCGGCGTTGATCACCCCGGGCTCGACGACCGCGAGTTCGTCGTCGACCGACACCTCGAGGATGCGATCCATCCCACGGGTGCTGAGCACGATCTCGCCCTCGCCGCCGATCGCGGCCCCGGCGAGCCCGGTGCCGGCGCCGCGCGGCACGACCGGGATGCCGTGGGCGCTCGCGAAGCGGAGCGTCGCCTGCACGTCGGCGATGCTGCGGGCCTCGACGACGGCGAGCGGGAAGGCCGGGGCGACGTGGCCCGACTTGTCGGCGCGCGCCGCGTTGAGCGCGGCCTCGTCGGTGCGGAGGGCCTCACCGAGCTCGACCCTGAGCCCGTCGAGGGCCGTCACGGGATGCCGGGCCTCCATGGTCATGTCGACCAGCGTAATCGGGCGGGTCGTGTCCGATTCCCGCTGACAGGCGTCGGGGGGCGCATGCGAACCTGAACGCATGGATGCCGCCTTCGCCGAACGATACGGCGCGCTGGCCTCCCGGGATGCCCGATTCGACGGCCAGTTCATCGCCGGCGTGCACACCACCGGCATCTACTGCCGGCCCAGCTGCCCGGCGATGACTCCCAAGCCGGGCAACGTGTCGTTCTACCGCACGGCGGCCGCGGCGCACGAGGCCGGCCTCCGTGCCTGCAAGCGCTGTCAGCCGGATGCCGTGCCCGGCTCCCCCGACTGGAACCTGCGCGACGACCTCGCCTCCCGCGCCATGCGCCTCGTGCACGACGGCGTCGTCGAGCGCGAGGGCGTGCGCGGGCTCGCCGCGCGCCTCGGCTACACGCCGCGACACGTCACCCGTGTGCTGACCGCCGAACTCGGCGCCGGTCCCCTCGCTCTCGCCCGGGCCCACCGGGCGCAGACCGCGCGGAGCCTACTCGCCGCGACCGATCTGCCGGTCACCGACATCGCCTTCGCCGCGGGTTTCGGGTCGCTCCGCCAGTTCAACGACACGATCTCGGCCGTCTACCGGGCGACGCCGACCGAGCTGCGCGCGCTTGCACGACGAGGAACGCCCATCACGACGGATGCCGGTTCGATCACCCTCCGCCTCCCCGCCCGGGCGCCGTTCGACGGACCCGGCCTGTTCCGCTTCTTCGCCGACCACGGCATCCGCGGGTTCGAGGAGGGCGACGAGACGCGCTACGCGCGACCGCTGCGCCTGCCGGGCGGACGGGCCGAGCTCGACGTGCGACTCGACGGGGCCGGGGTTCTGCTCACCGCGAAGCTCGCGGCGCTGTCCGATCTGCCCGCCCTGACCGCGCGCGTGCGGCGGATGTTCGACCTCGACGCCGACTCGGTCGCGATCGACGTGCACCTCTCCCGCGACCCCGACCTCGCCCCGCTCGTCGCCGCGGTGCCGGGGATCCGCATCGCGGGCAGCGCCGAGCCCGAGGAGGCGCTGTTCCGCACCCTCGTCGGGCAGCAGATCTCGGTCGCCGCGGCCCGCACCGTGCTCGGCCGGATCGTCGAGCACTTCGGCGACTTCCCCACGGCGGCGCAACTGGCGCAGCGCGGCCACGAGGTACTGCGCGGTCCGTCGACGCGGGTGCTCGCCATCCGCCGCATCGCCGAGGGCGTGGCCGCCGGCGACCTACCCCTCGACCCGGCCACCCCGGTCGCGGAGCTGCGCGAGAAGCTGCTCGCGCAGCCCGGCGTCGGGCCGTGGACGAGCGAGTACCTCGCGATGCGCGCGCTCGGGCATCCCGACGCCTTCCCCGGCACCGACCTCGTGCTCATGCAGTCGGCGGCCGCCCTCGGCATCTCGCCGTCGCCGCGCGCGACCTGGGCGCCCTGGCGGTCGTATGCGGCGTTGCATCTGTGGAGAGCACGCCCTGGTCGCGCGTGACCTCGAGACGGCGGCTGCCCGGTGCGGTCGCCCGCGACCGGTCAGCGCCCGGTGGCGTCGGGGGCGCGGTCGACGTCGCCGCGCCAGCTGCCGGTCTCGGCCCCCTGCGCCTCGATGATCTCCTTGAACTTCGACAGATCGCGACCGACCTGGATGTCGTCGACCTGCAGGAGCGCGCCGACCTTTTCGACGAAGCCCTCGGGTTCCCGGTCGAGCTGGAGCGTGACCCGGGTCTTGTCGTCGGCGATCCGGTAGAAGCTGACGGCACCGGCGTGCGCGGGGCCGCCCGTGCTCTTCCAGGCGACGCGCTCATCGGGGTGCTGCTCGGTGATCTCGGCGTCGAACTCGCGATCGACCCCGCCGACCGAGACCTTCCAGTGCAGATGCTGGTCGTCGATCTGCGTGATCGAGTCGACGCCCGACATGAACTGCGGGAAGTCCTCGAACTGGGTCCACTGGTTGTACGCGACGCTGATCGGCACGTCGACGTCGATGCTCTTCTCGATGGTGGTCATGCCTCCACCCTCACCTGGAACGAGCACGCCGGGCAGCGGGTTGACAAGACCCGGAGGCTGACGCACCCTGCCCCTAGCATCGGGGAATGGCCGCTGGAGAGACCGAGTCGCAGAGGATCGCGCGCAACTGGGACGAGATCCTCCAGGAGCTGCGCGTCACGCAGACCGGCACGCAGATCCTGCTGGGGTTCCTGCTCACGATTCCGTTCCAGGCCGCGTTCCAGGACCTCGACGGCACGCAGATCGGCGTCTACCTGACCCTCGTCGTCGCCGCGGCCGTCGCCACGATCCTCGCCCTCTCCCCCGTCGCCCTTCACCGGGCTCTGTTCCGGCGCGGGGCGAAACCGGAACTCGTGCGCGCGGCCCACGTCCTGCTCCGCCTCGCGCTCGCGGCGATCGCCCTCGCGCTGAGCGGCACCGTGTTCCTCATCTTCGACGTCGTCATCGGCCATCCGGCCGCGCTCATCGCCGGCGGGGCGACGCTCGCCCTGACGGTCGTGATGTGGATCGTCCTGCCCACGGTGCTCCGCGGGCCGCCGGAATGACCGGCACCGATGTGCCCGCGCGCTGGCGGGTCGCCGTGCTGCGCGCCTGGCACGGCTTCATGCGCCATCGCGGCATCGACGCCGCCGCGGCCCTGACCTTCTTCTCGCTGCTGGTGATGCTGCCGGGGTCGCTCGCGGTCGTCTCGGTGTTCGCGATCTTCGACGACCGCGACCGAGCCGTCGAAGATCTCACCGCCGTGCTCGACATCGTGCTGCCCGACCAGGCCACGCGCGATCTCGACGGCGTGCTGCGCGAGCTGCTCAGCCTGAATAATCCGTTCCTCGCCCTCGGCATCGCCCTGGTGCTGGTGGCCTGGACGACGTCCGGGTACGCGACCGCGTTCGGCCGCGCCGCCAATAGCGTGCTCGAGGTCGAGGAGGGCCGGCCGTTCTGGGTCTTCCGCGGACGGATGCTGCTGCTCGCGCTGCTGCTCGACCTGCTCGGCGCCCTCGTCATCACGGTGCTGCTCGGTCCGGGTGACCTGCCGGTCTGGGCGGTGCTGCGCTGGCCGGTGCTGCTCGGCTTCGCCATCCTCTTCGTCGCCGTGCTCTACGCGTTCACCCCGAACGTCATCCGCACGCGCCGGCGCTGGGTGAGCGTCGGATCGAGCTTCGCCATCCTGTTCTGGATCGCGGTGACCGGCGGCGTCGCGCTCTACGCCGTGCTCGTCGACCACGGGGCCGTCTACGGCTCGCTCGGCGGCGTGATCGTGGGACTGCTCTGGCTCTACGCGACCAACGCGGCGCTGATCGCGGGGCTCGAGCTCGATGCCGAGTTCACCCGACTGCGGCAGATCGCGAACGGGGAGGACGTGGCCCGGTCGCTCAACCTGCCGGTGCGCGACTCCCGGCGCATCCGGATGCTGCGGCGCCAGCGCAACGCCGACATCGCCGCCGCCCGCGAACTGCAGGACGACGCGAAGGACGGAGCCATATCGACCGATCGACCGCGACGTCGATCGACGCGGAGCGGTCAGACGTGATCCCCTAGGGCTGGGTGGCGATCGGCGTCGTCAGCGACGGCTCGTCGCCGAGCATGAGCCCGCCGTTGGAGTTCGCGCCCATCGTCATCGCTTCGAGCCAGTCGCGACGCAGCTCGACCGGCTTGCTGCCGTAGTACTTGAAGAAGATCGGCACGTTGGGTCCGATCCACGCGGCGCTGCGCCCGTCGCCGACCGCCGGGTCGTCGCGCCAGTTGAGGAAGAACCCTTCGCCGCGGCGGAGCTTCGTGGCGACGACGGCCTGCAGGTGGGCCATCGCGCGATCGTCGAGCTCGATCTCGGTCTTCATGTTCCCGTAGAGGATCTTGCCCACGGTGCGCCTCCCTGTCTCGTGATCATTATGCGGTGCGCGCGGCTAGCTCGATGTGCGGATTTCGGCAAGCCCTGGCCCGCCCGCGGGTGGCGGCGTAGACCGGAGGCATGCCGACCCCCACGACCGACCGCAACCCCGTCACGCGTTATCCGTCCGCGGACTTCCCCCGTCAGGAGCAGAATCAGCCCGGGCTGACCTCGGCGACCGAACCCGCCCCCGACCACGGCGAGAAGTCGTACGTCGGCACCGGGAAGCTCCATGGGATGCGCGCGCTCATCACCGGCGGCGACTCCGGAATCGGCCGGGCGGTCGCGATCGCCTACGCGCGCGAGGGTGCCGATGTCGCGATCTCCTACCTTCCCGAGGAGGAGCAGGATGCCGCCGACACGGCGCAGTGGATCGAGCAGGCCGGACGCACCGCGCTGAAGCTGCCCGGCGACGTGCGGAACGAGCAGCAGTGCTCCGAGCTGGTGCAGCGGGTCGTCGACGAACTCGGCGGGCTCGACATCCTCGTGCTCAACGCCGCCTACCAGCAGAACCGCGACGACGGGCTGGAGAACATCCCCTCCGAGGAGATCGAGCGGGTGTTCGAGACCAACCTCTACGCGCCGATGTGGACGGCGCGGGCGGCGATCCCGCACCTGAAGCCCGGGTCGTCGATCATCACCACCTCGTCGATTCAGGGGTTCAACCCGTCGCCGCAGCTCATCGACTACGCGATGACGAAGGCCGCCCACGTGGCCTTCACGAAGGCGCTCGCCCAGCAGCTCGGGCCGACGGGGGTGCGCGTGAACGCCGTCGCCCCGGGTCCGATCTGGACGCCGCTGATCCCGGCGACGTCGTGGCCCGACAAGGTCGAGACGTTCGGGCAGGACACCCCGCTCGGCCGCGCGGGGCAGCCCGCGGAGCTCGCCCACGCCTACGTCTTCCTCGCGTCGCCCGAGAACTCCTACGTCTCGGGCGCGATCGTGCCCGTCACGGGCGGAAAGGGGCTGTAAAGACCATGCCCGACAACCGGATGAACTCGGTCAAGGACCCCGAGCTCTACGAGGAGCTGCGCAAAGACGGCAACTCGAAGGAGAAGTCGGCACGGATCGCGAACGCCGCTGCCGCGCGCGGGCGCTCCGCCGTCGGGAGCAAGGGCGGAAAGTCCGGCGACTACGACGAGTGGACGGTTGCGCACCTCAAGTCGCGGGCGAAGGAGCTCGGGATGTCGGGGTATTCGGGCAAGAGGAAGTCCGAGCTCATCTCGCTGCTACGGAATCACTGACCCGCCCCCGCTCTTTCGCCAGAGAACCCTCTGTGACCCGCCGGAGCCCCGCGCGCCGGGGTCTGCGGCGGCACAGAGGGTTCTCTGGCGAATGGTGGGGGCGAGTAGCGTGAGCGCATGTCGATCATCACGCGCGGGTTCTCGGGTCGCGGCCGCGAGCGCGACCCGCGGCTTCCTCCCGGGCAGTCCCTCGTCGAGGACTGGCCCGTGCTCTCGGCAGGACCCACCCCCGACGTCCCGCAGGAGGAGTGGTCGTTCTCGGTCCGCACCGAGAGCGGGCTCACGACGTGGACCTGGGACGAGTTCCTCGCGCTCGGCGTCGAAGACGTGACCGTCGACATCCACTGCGTCACGCACTGGACGAAACTCGACATGGACTGGCGCGGGGTTCCGCTCGACAAGGTGTTCGAGAACATCGAGACGAGCGCTGACTACGTGATGGTGCACAGCTACGGCGGCTACACGACGAACCTCGCGCTCGACGACCTTCTCGATGGCAAGGCGTGGGTCGCGACCGAGGCCGAGGGCGAGCCGCTCGACCCCGAGCACGGCGGTCCGGCCCGGCTGCTGGTGCCCGCGCTGTACTTCTGGAAGAGCGCGAAGTGGGTGCGCGGCCTCGTCACGAGCGAGACCGATGACCCCGGCTTCTGGGAGCAGAACGGGTACCACATGCACGGCGACCCCTGGACGGAGGAACGGTACTGGTAACCCGCATCCGCCCGGCGTGGCTCGTCGGCACCGTCGCCGAGATCCTCGACGAGACGCCGACCGCCAAGCGGATCATTCTCGACGTTCCTGGCTGGCCGGGCAACGATGCCGGCTCGCATCTCGACATCCGCCTCACCGCGCCCGACGGGTATCAGGCGAGCCGCTCGTACTCGATCGCCTCGTATGGCCCCTCCCCGCGGGTCGTGCTCGCGGTCGACACGATCCCGAGCGGCGAGGTCTCGCCGTTCCTGACCGGCGAGCTGCGTGCCGGCGACCCGCTCGAGGTGCACGGCCCGCTCGGTGCCTACTTCGTCTGGACGCCGCAGGGCTTCGGCGCCACGAACGGCCCCGTGCAGCTGATCGGCGGCGGGTCGGGCATCGTGCCGCTCATCGCGATCGCCGAGTCCGCCGTGGAGGCGGGCCGAATGGATGAGTTCCGCCTGCTCAGCAGCGTGCGCACCCCCGCCGACCAGTTCTTCGACGCCGAGCTCACGGCGCTGTCGGCGCAGGGGCTACGGGTCGATCGCGTGTACACCCGGTCGACACCCGGCGGCTGGGCGGGTACGCCGGGTCGGCTCACGAAGGACACCCTGGCGTTCGCGATCCCCGACCCGGCGACGCTCGAGCGCACCTACGTCTGCGGTCCGACCCCGTTCGTCGAGGCCGTGTCGGACTGGCTGATCGAACTCGGGCACCAGCCGGGCACGATCCGCACGGAGCGGTTCGGCGGCGCCTGAGGCCCGATCTTCGCTGGGTCGAGTAGCGCCGTCCGTCGGGCGACGCCTCGCGAACCGGGGACTGCGCGCAGCACTCGACCCGCGGCGGACTAGGAGGCCTTCTTCTTGGCGGCGGGCTTCTTGGCCGCCGGCTTCTTCGCGGGAGCCTTCTTCTCGGCGGCGCCGCCGCGCTTCTGCTCGACCGATCGGCGCAGGGCTTCCATGAGGTCGAGCACTTCGCCGCCCTCCTCGGTCTCGCGTCCGAAGGTCGCCTCGGTGTCGTAGGCGTCGCCGGCATCCAGTTTCGCCTCGATGAGGGTCTTCAGCTGCTCCTGGTAGTCGTCGGTGAACTTCTCGGGCTGGAAGTCGCTCGCGAAGGAGTCGACGAGCGCCCGCGACATCTTCAGCTCGGCCGCCGAGATGCTGGGCTTCTCGTCGAGTTCGGGGAATCGCGCCTCGCGCACCTCGTCGTCCCACAGCAGCGACTGGAGCACGAGGAGGTCGTCCTTCACCCGCAGGGCCGCGAGCCGGGTCTTCTGCCGGAGCGCGAACTTGACGATCGCCGTGCGATCGGAGTCTTCGAGCGTGCGTCGCAGCAGCACATAGGCCTTGTTCGACTTCGAGTCGGGCGCGAGGTAATAGGGCTTGCCGAACATGATCGGGTCGATCTGCTCGGTCGGCACGAACTCGACGACGTCGATGTCCTTGCTGCGCTCGACCGGGAGGCTCGCGAAGTCGTCGTCGGTGAGGATGATCGTCTGGTCGCCGTCGACGTAGGCCTTCGCGATGTGCTCGTAGCTGACCTCCTTGCCGTCGATCTCGCAGACGCGCTTGTAGCGGATGCGCCCGCCGTCCTCGTCGTGCACCTGGTGCAGGGCGGCATCGTGGTCGTCGGTCGCCGAGTAGAGCTTCACGGGCACGTTGACGAGCCCGAAGCTGAGCGAGCCCTTCCAGATGGAGCGCATACCCCCATCCTTCCGCTCCCGCATCCCTTTTTCGACGGTCTTGCGCCGCAGTAGCTTGAACTCCATGGCATCCCGGTCGGAGCAGGTCGTGAGCGTGAGCGGACACCGCCTGAAGCTCACGAACCTCGACAAAGTGCTCTACCCCGAGACCGGCACCACCAAAGCCGAGGTGCTCGACTACTACACCCGGGTCGCCGACGTGCTCATCCCGCACGCCCGCAACCGGCCGGTCACCCGCAAACGCTGGGTCGAGGGCGTCGGCTCCGACCTGGAGCCCGGCACGGTGTTCTTCGAGAAGAACCTGCCCGACTCGGCGCCGTCGTGGATCCCGCGGCGCGACATCCAGCACTCCGATCACGTCAACAGCTATCCGCTGGTCAACGACCTTGCGACGCTCGCCTGGATGGCGCAGCAGGCGAGTCTGGAACTGCACGTGCCGCAGTGGCGATTCGGCACAGGAGGAGCCCGGCAGAATCCCGATCGACTGGTGCTCGACCTCGACCCGGGCGAGGGCGCCGGGCTGGCAGAGTGCGTCGAAGTCGCGAAGCTCGTGCGCGCGATCCTCGACGGGATGGGGCTCGAACCCATGCCGGTGACGTCGGGGTCCAAGGGCATCCATCTGTATGCCGCTCTCGACGGTGCCTGGACGACGCAGCAGGTGTCGGATGTCGCGCACGAACTCGCTCGTGCGCTCGAGGCCGACCATCCCGATCTCGTGGTCTCGGACATGAAGAAGACCCTGCGGGCCGGCAAGGTGCTGCTCGACTGGAGCCAGAACAACGGTAACAAGACGACGATCGTGCCGTACTCGCTGCGGGGCAGGATGCGCCCCCTCGTCGCCGCCCCGCGCACCTGGCGCGAACTGCTCGCCCCCGGACTGCGGCAACTCGAGATGCACGAGGTGCTGCACCGCGTGACGAAGAAGGGCGACCCGCTCGCCGATCTGGAGAGGGAGATCTGGCACTCCTCCGAAGCCGAGGGGCTGCTCGCCGAGTATCGCTCGATGCGCGACCGGTCCAAGACACCCGAGCCGATGGGAGATGCCGCCCCCGGAAGTGCGGCTCTGCGCCCGACGGGCAACTCGTTCGTCATCCAGGAGCATCACGCGTCCGCTCTGCACCACGACTTCCGGTTGGAGCGCGACGGGGTGCTCGTCTCATGGGCGGTGCCGAAGGGCGTGCCCACCGAGGTGGGGAAGAACCACCTCGCGGTGCACACTGAGGATCATCCGCTCGAGTACGGGCAGTTCGAAGGCGAGATCCCGAAGGGCGAGTACGGCGCCGGCGCGGTCACGATCTGGGACCGCGGTTCGTACGACCTGGAGAAATGGCGCGACGACGAGGTCATCTTCACGATCCACGGCGAGAAGCACGGCTCACAGCGGCTGGCGCTGATCCGGACCGGCGGGAAGAACTGGCTGCTGCACCTGATGAAGGATCAGCAGCCCGTCGACTGGGACGACCCGGGAAGCATCGCGGCGTCGAAGGCGCGCTCGGCTTCGGGGTCGTGGACGAAGGTCGGCACCGAGCCCCGGCGTGGGCTCACGCGCGGGAAGTCGGTCGTCGGCGGGCGGATCAACGCGACCGGCACGGTGCAGCCGATGCTCGCGACGCTGTCGGACCTCGACTCGTTCCCCCGCGACGACGCGTGGATCCACGAGATGAAGTGGGACGGCTACCGGGCGATCGCGACGGTCCGCGCGGGGGAGGTCGGCTTCCGGTCGCGCAACGGGCTCGACTTCACGGCGACCTATCCCGAACTGCAGCAGCTCGCCGAGGCCGTCGACGGCGACGTCGTGCTCGACGGCGAGATCGTCGCGCTCGACGCCGCAGGCCGCCCGTCGTTCGGCCTGCTGCAGACCCGGTCGGGGCTCACCGCCCCGCGCGACGTGGAGCGGGCGCGGTTGTCTCAGGGTGTCGCGTACTTCGCCTTCGACATCCTCGACCGCGACGGCGTCTCACTCACCACGCAGCCTTACACCGTACGCCGCGCCAGCCTCCGAGAGGCGGTGAGGGATGCCGGGGTCGTCCGGGTTCCTCCCGACGCCGGCACCGACCTCGACGACGCCGTCGCGACCAGCCGGCGACTAGGGCTCGAGGGGATCATCGCGAAGAAGGCATCCTCGCCCTACCGTCTCGGCCGCCGCTCGCGCGACTGGCTCAAGATCAAGCACACGCGCACGCAGGAAGTCGTCGTCGCCGGTTGGCGTCCGGGCAACGGCGCGCGGGCGGACACCGTCGGGTCGCTGCTCGTCGGCATCCCCGGCGACGGCGGGCTCGCGTACGTCGGACGGGTCGGCAGCGGCTTCACCGACGCCCAACTCATCGACCTGCGGGCCAGGCTCGACCGGATGGCGCGGGAGTCGAATCCGCTGATCGGCGTGCCGGCCGCCGACGCGAAGGACGCGCACTGGGTGACGCCGAAGCTGGTCGGTGAGGTCGAGTACCTCGAAGTGACCGCCGACGGGAAGCTGCGGGCGCCGACCTGGCGCGGCTGGCGACCCGACAAGAAGCCCGCGGATGTCGTGCGCGAGAACTGAGCACCGGATACCGACGTGCGGCAGAGCCGAGCGCTACGAGAGTCTGCGTGTGTCCGTCGCCACCGCTACCGAGCGCCGCGGCGATCAGTAGAGGAAGAAGATCGGCGCCCACTCCGGATTGCGGGCGTGCACGATCGCGAGGAAGACGAGCGCGTCGAAGGTGAGATGCACGGCGAGCACGTAGCCGAGCGACCGGGTCTTCGCGAACAGATACCCCTGCAGGAGCGCGAACGGGATCGTCAGCAACGGCCCCCAGGAGCGGTAGCCGAGCTCCCAGAGGAACGACACGAAGATCACCATCATGAGGATGTTGGCCTGCCAGAGCGGGAAGTGCCGGCGCAGCAGCACCAGCACCGTGCAGATGAAGAACAACTCGTCCCAGGTGCCGACGGCGTTCACGCCGACGAAGAAGCGCAGCACCTCGCCGCCATCCTCCAGCGGCGGCCAGTTGAGGTACGCGCCCGAGCGGATGAAGTAGAACGGCAGGATCAGATAGCCCAGCAGCGGCACCGCGACCAGGTAGCCGATCTCGAGGCGCGACTTCTTCTCGTGCGACCGCCAGGGGAAACCGACCACCCGTCGTCGGTAGACGAAGCGGTCGATCGCGAACGGCACCGCGACGGCGAGCGCGAGCACCACACCGATGCGGATGAACGAGGGCCAGGAGACATCCGCTTCGACGCTCGTCGTCGCGACGATGCCGATGCCGACGCCGATGAGCACGAGATCCTTGCCCAGCTCGCGGTCGACGAGCATCGCCGCGATGAGCGACGCGGCGAGCAACGGGATGCCGACGACGTGCAGTTGCAGCCCGAACACGAAGAACGCCGACAGCGACACCCCGGCGGCCGGGAGGAGTTTCGCCGGTCGAGTGGCTGCCGAAAGCGGCGTATCGAGACTCACTGCGGGAGGTCGATGACGCCCGTGGGAGCGACGAGTCCCGAGAGCCGCTCGGGCGAGAGCACCTTGCGCACCTCTTCGGCCGACATCAGGCCCTGCTCGAGCACCAGTTCGAGGATCGACGCGTGGGTGGTGAGCGCGGTGTGCGCGAGCGTGGCCGCCGCGGCATAGCCGATGTAGGGCGTCAGCGCGGTGACCACACCGACACTCGACCCGACCTGCTCGTTGAGCCGCTCGAGGTTCGCCTCGATGCCGTCGACGCAGTTGATCCGGAGCGTCTTGCACGCGTTCGTCATCCAGACCAGCGACTGCAGGATGCTGTGCGCGATCACCGGTTCGAACGCGTTGAGCTGCAGCTGCCCGCCCTCCGCCGCGGCCGTGACCGTGGCATCCGCGCCGATGACGCTGAACGCGACCTGGTTGACCACCTCGGGGATGACCGGGTTGACCTTGCCGGGCATGATCGACGACCCGGCCTGCCGCGCGGGCAGGAAGATCTCGCCGAGACCCGCCTGCGGACCCGACGACAGCAGCCGCAGGTCGTTGCAGATCTTCGAGAGCTTCACGGCCGCGCGCTTGAGCGTGCCCGAGACGGTCATGAAGATTCCGGCATCCGAGGTCGCCTCGATGAGGTCGGGCGCCGTCTCCTGGCGCAGACCGGTGAGCTCCTCGAGATGCTGGCGCACCGCCTCCGCGTAGCGCGGGTCGGCGGTGATCCCGGTGCCGATGGCGGTCGCACCCATGTTGATCTCGTTGAGCCACGGGATGACCTCGGAGAGCCGGTCGAAGTCCTCGGTCAGGGTGTGCGCGAAGCCGCTGAACTCCTGGCCGAGCGTCATCGGCACGGCATCCTGCAACTGGGTGCGCCCGACCTTGAGGATGTGCGCGAACTCCCGGCCCTTCGCGGCGAACGACTCGGTGAGCAGCCGGTGCTCGGCGAGCAGCTTCTGGATGCCGAACACCATCGCCAGCTTGATCGCCGTCGGGTAGACGTCGTTCGTCGACTGCGACCGGTTCACGTCGTCGATCGGGCTGAGGTACTGGTATTCGCCGAAGGCGTGCCCCATCGCCGCGAGGCCCGCGTTCGCGATCACCTCGTTGGCGTTCATGTTGGTGCTCGTGCCCGCGCCGCCCTGGATCACGCCGACGACGAACTGGTCGTGCAGCTCCCCGGCGACGATCCGCGCGCAGACCGCGTCGATCACGTCGGCCTTGGCGGGGTCGAGCACCCCGATCTCCTTGTTCGCGCGCGCCGACGCCTGCTTGACGAGGGCGAGCGCCGTGATGAGCGCCGGGTAGTTCCAGATCGCGCGCCGCGAGATCGGGAAGTTCACCAGGGCCCGCGCGGTGTGGATGCCCCAGTGCACGTCGGCGGGGATCTCCATCGACCCGAGCGAGTCCCTCTCGGTGCGGGTGGGGCCGTCCCCGGCGAGGATCCTCGAAGCCGGTTCGGGTCCGTTGGTCCGCGGGACGGGCGTCGATGCCTGCATGCCGCCCAGCCTAGGCGGCGCCCCGACGCCGCGTCAGGGGAGGGAACGGCGCGCGTCGACGACCCACCCCCGGCCGCGACCGACCGTGAAGGGGTGCGACCCGAAGGGGGAGCCCCCGAAGCGGGGAATGCGCCCGCCCCCCGCGCGGCCTAGTGTCGGCAGCAGCCGTACGGGGGGTCGTCGCGGCAGCAGCGTCTACGGGGGGGGATCGGATCGGATGCACTCGTCACGAGTGCTCGGCGTGGTCGCGTTGGCGGCGATCCTCGTCGCAGCCGCCAGCTTCGCCATCGTCGATGTCACCATCGCCGACGGCTGCGCGACGGGTCCCTGCAACGCCGGCATCCCGGTCGTCGCGATCACGTTCGCCGCGCTCGGCGGCCTCGCGGCGCTGGTGAGCGTCATCCCGGCCGTCAGCTGGATCGTCGAGGCGATCCGTTCGGCCCGGCATGCCAGCCACGAAGACGACGAGGTGCTCGCCCGCGCCGCGAGGGTGCGCGCCGCGCGATCCGAGGAGGACGTCTGATGCCGTCCACGACTCCGGGTGCCCACTGCGGGGGTGTGGGCTGCGATCACGCGGGCCCGACTCGCGACGGGGGTGCACCGTCGCCGCCGCCGCAGCGCCGCGAGCCGTCTCGGCGCGCGGGCCGGAACATGGAGCGACGCGCGGTGCGGCGGGCCCGGCTCTCCGACGCCGCGGGCCTCAGGTAGCCGAAGCCGTGGGAGCCGACCCGGCCCGCGCGGTCGGAGAGGTCCTGCGCGATCCACGACCAGTCCTCGCCCCAGACCTCGGTGTGCAAGATGCCGATCGCCGCGAAGTCGGCGGGCTCCGACGTCTCGCGCACGACCACGCCCTCGACCGGGAGGCCGCGGGCGGCGAAGGCATCCCGTTGCCGGGCGATCAGCGCGTCGAGCCCGGCGCCGCGCAACCCCGTGTCGCCGGGGGTCGCGACGAACCCGCCGTGCGGGTAGTCGACGCGCACCACCGGCCCGTCGCGTTCGGTGGGCGCCCCGTCGAAGTCGTCGCGGCCGCGGGCGCGGTCGAAGCGGGCGAGGAGGTCGGCGAGGTCGAGGTCGGTCATCCGTCCCGTCTCCCCACGGCGAGGACGCGGATCACGGCGACCCCCTCCTCGGCGGAGGCGGCGAGATCCACTTCGGCGGTGATGCCCCAGTCGTGGTGCCCCGCGGGATCGTCGAGGATCTGCCGCACGACCCAGCGGTCGGGCTGCTCCTCGATCAGCAGGCGCGCGGCGCTGCGGGCATCCGGTCCCGTGCCGATCGTGTCGTGCTCCGCGAAGTAGGCGTCGAGCGCGTCGGGCCAGTCGACACCCGGGTCGAGGGCGACGAGTTGGTCGTCGCGCTGCAGTGCCGCGGCCTGCACCCGGCGCCAGAGGGCGTTCCGCACGAGAACCAGGAACGCGCGGCGGTTCGTGACCACCGAGGTCGGCGCCGGCGGCCGCACCGGCACTTCTCCCGGAAGGACGGCCGGGTTCTGCAGCGCCGTCCACTCGTCGAGCAGGCTCGAGTCGACCTGACGCACGAGTTCGCCGAGCCACTCGATGAGGTCGTGCAGCTGCTCGGTCTTCGCCTCGTCGGGGATGGTCTGCCGCGCCGCCCGGTAGGCGTCGGAGAGGTAGCGCAGCACGAGACCCTCGCTGCGGCCCAGAGCGTAGAACTGCACGTAGTCCGCGAACGACATCGCCCGTTCGTAGAGGTCGCGCACGACCGACTTCGGCGACAGCTCGAAGTCGCGCACCCACGGCTGCGACGACGCGAAGGTCTCGAACGTCTGCCCGAGCAGCTCCTCGAGCGGCTTCGGCCAGGTGACCGCCTCGAGCAACTCCATGCGCTCGTCGTAGTCGATCCCGTCGGCCTTCATCGCCGCGACCGCTTCGCCGCGCGCCCTGAACTGCTGCTGCGACAGGATCGGCCGCGGGTCGTCGAGGGTCGCCTCGAGGATGCTGATCATGTCGAGCGCGTAGGTCGGCTGGTCGGGGTCGAGGAGCTCGAACGCGGCGAGCGCGAACGGCGACAGCGGCTGGTTGAGCGCGAAATTCGGCTGCAGATCGATCGTGAGCCGGATGGAGGCCGTCCCGTCGAAACCCCCGCCGATCTGCTCCACCACTCCCCCGAGCCGCACGGTGCGGTAGATCCCGAGGGCGCGGCGGGCGAGCTCGCGCTGCCGCGCGAGCGGCTCGTGGTTGTCGAACACCAGCGCCCGCACATCCTCGAACGGGTCGCCACCCTCCCGGCCGATGACGTTGATCAGCATCGCCGCCGTGATCTGCATGGATGACGTCAGCGTCTCGGGTTCGGCGGCGATGAGCCGGTCGAACGACGCCTCACCCCAGGAAACGAAACCTTCGGGGGCGCGCTTCTTAGGTCCGCCCTTCTTGCCGCGTGCTTCCGCCTTCTTCGCGGCGAGCGCGTTCTCGATCTCGTGCTCGGGCGCCTCGGCGACGACATCCCCCGCGATGTCGTGCCCGGCCCGGCCCGCACGGCCGGCGATCTGGTGGAACTCGCGGGCCGAGAGCTGCCGCATCTTCACGCCGTCGAACTTGGTCAATGCGGTGAGCAGCACCGTACGGATCGGCACGTTGATGCCGACGCCGAGGGTGTCGGTGCCGCAGATGACGCGCAGCATCCCGAGTTGGGCAAGCTGTTCGACGAGCCGGCGGTACTTCGGCAGCATGCCGGCGTGGTGCACGCCGATGCCGGCGCGGACGAGCTTGTTGAGCGTCGCCCCGAACCCGGGTGAGAACCGGAAGCCGGCGATCTCCTCGGCGATGCGATCGCGTTGCTCGCGGGACGCCACCCGGGCCGAGAGCAGCGCCTGGGCCCGCTCGACCGCGGCGGCCTGCGCGAAATGCACGATGTAGACCGGGGCGAGACGCTCCTCGAGCAGCGACTCGACGGTCTCGTGCACGGGGGTGCCGAGGTACCGGTAGTGCAACGGCACGGGCCGCTCGACGCCGGTGACGTGGGCGACCTCGCGGCCGCTGCGGCGCTCGAGATCGGCGGAGAGCCCGGTGAGGTCGCCGAGAGTCGCCGACATGAGCACGAACTGCGCGCGATTCAGCAGCAGCAGCGGCACCTGCCACGCCCAGCCGCGCTGCGGGTCGGCGTAGAAGTGGAACTCGTCGGCGATGACGACATCCACCTCCGCCTCGGCGCCCTGCCGCAGCGCGAGGTTCGCGAGGATCTCGGCGGTGCAGCAGATGATCGGCGCCTCCGGGTTGACGCTCGAGTCGCCGGTGACCATGCCGACGTTCTCCGCGCCGAACACCTCGACCAGGGCGAAGAACTTCTCGCTCACGAGCGCTTTGAGCGGTGCGGTGTAGAACGAGCGCCGACCCTGAGCGAGGGCGGCGCCGTGCGCGGCGATCGCGACGAGCGACTTGCCGGTTCCGGTCGGGGTCGAGAGCACGAGGTGCTTCTCGAGCACGAGCTCCAGCACCGCGTCCTCCTGCGCCGGGTACAGCCGCAGTCCGCGACTCCGGGTCCACGCGTCGAAGGCCTCCACGAAGGCATCCGGATCCCACGGTTCCGGCAGGGCGGTGACGAGTGGGGTGGACACAGGATGAGTCTGCCCTGTCCCCGTTCACCCTTGCGGGTACCCCCATCAATGGGTAGACCGCGCGGGTACCCGGAATCGACCCCGGCGCTTAGAATCAGCTGAGAATTCTGCAAATCGCGGGGTCGTGGGCGTGAGGAGTGTGCAGTCGTGCCAGACGACGACGTTCGCGTGCCCGCGGGCTGGTACCCCGATCCGCTCGGCCTCCCGCAGCTGCGCTGGTGGGACAACCACGCATGGACCGAGCACACCTCGGACGCCCGCGAACCCATGGTCGCGCAGCCGATGCGCGCTGCGCAGCCGGCCCAGGCCGCGGCATCTTCCCCGCTTCTCGCGTTCGCCGATGACCTCCCGTTCGCCGACGACCTCGCGGATCCCGACGACCTGGCCGTTCCGCCCGCGCTCGTCGAACCCGAACCCGCCACCGGGGTCACCGACCTCCCCTCACGCCGCTCGCTACGCGAGGCCGAGCGCCTCTCCTCCGACGAGGACGGGCTGCGCGACGGCATCGCCGACTCGGCGCGCGCGGCCGAGGTGCAACCCGAGCTCGAGTCGCCCGCCGCGCTCTACGCCCGCGCCGCCCGCATCGACGACGCCCCGCGCTCGATGCGCTACGACCTCGCCGAGGTGCACGAAGACCTGCTCGGCGACGCTGCGATCCCCCGCTCGGCGTTCGCGCACGCGAGTTCCTCGACCCGCAGCCTCATCCCCGACTACCCGGCGGACCCGGGCGTGGCCACCGGCCGCGACCAGGGCGACGAGCAGATGCCCGAACGCGTCGCGCGCACCCGCCAGACCGCGCTCGCCCACGCCCCGCACACGAGCACCGTGCCGGCCTGGGTGCTCACCCTGCTGCCGATCTACATGCTGCTCGTCGGCATGATGATCCTGCTCGGCGGCACCGACGCCGCGTTCGCCCCGGTCACCGTCGCCCTCGTCGTGGGCGTGCCGTGGCTGGCTGGCATCGCGATCTCGATCGTCGACCGCCGGATGCTGAAGCGCGGCGGCATGGAGCGCCCGGCCCACTGGGTGTGGGCGATCCTCGGGGCACCCGTGTACCTCGTCGCGCGGCTCGTCGCGACGGTGCGCGAGGCCGGCACCGGCTTCGGCCCCGTGCTCACCTACCTCGTGCTGGCGCTCGTGATGGCCGGCGCCGTGCTCGCGGTGCCGGGGCTGGCGATGGAACTGTCGCCCGCGGCGTTCTCGGCCGAGGCCGAACGCTCGATCGCCGACGACGGCCGCTCGCTCGGCGCCGATCTGGTCATCGACTGCCCGGAGACGCCGCCGCTGCTCGTGCAGCAGTCGTTCTCGTGCACCGCGACGAATGACGACGGCCGGTCGTTCCAGGTGCTGGTCAGCCTCCAGCGCTCCAACGGCTGGATCGACTGGCGTGTCGACGACTGGGGCATCTTCACTCTCTGACGCGCGTCGCCGGGACACACCCGAACGGGGTCAGGAGACACACCGGGTACCTCCGTAGACTGTCGATACCCCGAGCACCACAGCATCCCGTTTCCGCATCCCGTCCCCCAGGCGCCCTGTCCCGAAGGAGTACGGCTTGACCGACCAGGCGACCCGCGTCGTCCCCGCGGGCTGGTACGAGGACCCGGCGTCGAGCGCGCACGTGCGCTGGTGGAATGGGCTCGCCTGGACCGAGCACACGACACTCAAGCCCACCCCGACCCCGCGGCCGCAGCCGATGACCCCGTCGTACGGCGACTACGGCGACGGCTTCGGCGACAAGCGCTACGGCGACGGGTTCACCCGGGCCGGCCAGGACCGCTCCGACCAGGACCACGCCGACCAGGACCGGGGCGACCAGGCGCTGGCCGCCCACGGACGCCGCTCCGCCGACGCCACCCCCGACCAGGTCACCACCTCCACTGGTTCGACCCAGACCCCCGAGACGCTCGCCCGCATCGCCGAAGCCCGCGAGCTCGAGCGCCAGTACGGCATCAGCACCGCCGAGCACGACATCATCATGCGCAACGCGATCTCGGGCGAGGTCGCCGACGGCTTCCTCACCCGCGACGGCGCGACGTCGGCCGCCGACTCCGGCTACCGCCCCTGGGACGCCGACCCCGACCTCGACCCCGAGGAGCCCAGCACGTCGACCGCGTCAGCCTGGCTGATCGCGCTTTGGCCCCTGCTGACCCTCGCCGCTGCGGCCGCCGCCGCGTACGTCGCGTTCTACGTGGCTCCGAAGCCCGCGGTCGCCGGCATCCCGTTCGTCGCAGCGCTCGTGCTCGTGCCCTCGCTGCTCACGGTCCTCTGGGCGGTGATGGATGCCCGCAGGCTCCGGGTGCTCGGGCATCGCCCGGCCACTCCCGCCCTCGCACTCCTCGGACCGCTCGTCTACCTCATCGCCCGCCGCACGCGCGTGGCGGGGTCCGGGCCGATCGTCGCGCTCCTGTTGCTCACCGTGCTCGCCGCGGCCGCACCGACCGCCGCCTATCTCAGCGGCTCAGCGGTGACGGTGACGAAGGCGCTGGAGATCCAGCAGGCGGTGCAGTCCGAGTACGTCGACGGCGGGCAGCTCGCGTCGGTGTCGTGCCCGATCTTCGTCGACGACCTCGCGCAGGGCTCGTTCTACACCTGCGACGGCGTGACGTCCGAGGGCCTCGCGAAGCTGGTGTACGTGAGCTTCGACACCTCCGACGGCCGGTACTCCACCGCGCTCTCGGTTCGGAACTAACCCCCGCGTCAAGACCCGGGTCGCGCCGAGCATCCCGGCCTAGCCTCGAGGCATGACCGAGCGCCTCGTCACCCCCGGATCCGAGATCTCCCCCGACACCCACGTCGGCACCGAGTTCGAGCAGCTGCCGACCGGGGCCACGGCCGAGCCGCCGGAGTCCGATCCCGACGCGCTGGTCGACGGCAATCGGGTGAGCACGGGCGAGGAGCTCGAGAGCGAATAGTTCAGGTTCACGTCACCCGTGCCTCCTAGGCTGGCGGGGATGCGCATCCTTCTCGTCCGCCACGGCCAGACGCCCGCCAACGTGCGCGGCGAGCTCGACACCGCCGCGCCCGGCCCCGGGCTGACCGACCTCGGCACGCGCCAGGCGGAAGCCGTCGTCGACGCCCTCGGGCACGAGTCGATCGCCGCGATCTACGTCTCGAAACTGCGGCGCACGCACGAGACCGCCGCACCGCTCGCGGCCGCCCTCGGCCTGACCCCGATCGAGCTGCCCGGCACGCACGAGATCGAAGCGGGGGATGTCGAGGGGCGCAGCGACCACGCGTCGGTGCGGGTCTACATGGGTACGGTCTTCGCCTGGGGTTCGGGCGACCCCACGGTGACGATGCCGGGCGGATCCGACGGCCACGCCTTCTTCGCGCGCTTCGACGACGCGATCGCCGGCATCGCCGCCGCGCATCCGGCCGACGCCACGGTCGCCGTGGTCAGCCACGGCGCCGCCATCCGCGTGTGGACCGGCTCGCGGGTGCGCAACCTCGGCGAGGGTTTCACCGCCGAGAACCACCTCGAGAACACCGGCGTCGTCGTGCTCGACGGCTCTCCCGACGCGGGGTGGACCGCGTTGTCGTGGGCGGGGCAACCGCTCGGCGGCGCCGGCCTCGACGATCCGACCGCCGCCGACCCGACGGGCGACCCGCTCGACGAGTCGCTGGACTGATCCGGCAGCGGCGAGGGAACCCTTCGCCGTCGGGGGTCGCCCCTATCGTCGGGGTGTGACCCGGCGGATCCTCTACGCGCGCGTGGAGCAGGTGCGCGAGGGCATCGACAGGCTCGGCATCGACGCGCTCTGGCAGTCGCTCGTCGCCGTGCACGCGCTCCGGGTGGGCGGCGACGCGACCGACGCGATCCTGGCCGACCTGCCGCTGCGCGATGACGCGTGGCACCTCGACCTGCTCGAGGGGCTCCAGATGGACGAACGCTCGGTGCTCTACGAGTACTCGCTCGCCTACGTCGACCGTGCCGACCGCAAGGCATCCGGTCAGTTCTTCACCCCCGATGACGTCGCCCGCTTCCTCGCCGCCCGAGCCGCGACCTTCCCGGCGGGCATCTGGATCGACCCGTGCTGCGGCGTCGGCAACCTCTCCTACTGGCTCGCCGACGCGCAACCCGACCCGGCGCGGTTCGTGGCCGACCGTCTCGTGCTCGTCGACCGCGACCCGCGTGCCCTGCTCATCGCCCGCGCGCTGCTCGCGACGGAGTTCGGTCTGGATGCCGCCGACTACGCCGCCCTCGCGACTCGGTCGCGGGTCGCGGATGCGCTCACCGACGACCTCCCCGCGTTCGACTTCGCGCTGCTCAATCCGCCCTACGTCGTCGTCCCGCGCGACGAGCGGTTCGAGTCGGCCGGTTCGCGCGACCTCTACGCGTACTTCATCGAGCGGATGCTCGCCCTCGGCCGCGGCGTCGTCGCGATCTCGCCGCAGAGTTTCACCTCGGCCGCCAAGTTCGCCGGATTCCGCCGGCTGCTCGTGCGCCGGCTCGAGGTGATGGATGTCTACTGCTTCGACAACGTGCCCGACAACGTGTTCCGCGGCGTGAAGTTCGGATCGCAGAACACCAACCGGGTCAACTCGACCCGCGCCGCCGTGCTCGTCGGGCGGGCGGGCGCCGCCGACGCCCCGCGGCGTCATCGCATCACCCCGTTGCTGCGCTGGCGCGCGCACGAGCGCGACGATCTGTTCGCCGCCGCCGACGACTTCCTCGCCGAGCTGCAGCCCGACGAGTTGCGGGCGTTCCCGAAGGTCGGCGCCGCCCTCGTGCCGCTGCACCGCGAGATGGTCGCCTCGCCGACGACGATCGGCGACCTCCTCACCGGTGAGACGGACTTCCACCTCGACGTGCCCGTCACTCCGCGCTACTTCCTCTCCGCCGTACGACGCGCGCTCGACCGCGGGCACGTGCATCGGCTGTTCTTCGCGACCGCCGACGACCGCGACCGCGCCTCCGTGGTGCTCAACTCGTCGCTCGCGTACTGGTGGTGGCGGGTCTACGAGGGCGGCATCACCGTCGCGAAGTCGACGCTCGCGTCGGTACCCGTGCCCCTCGACGCGGCTCCGGCATCCCTCGTGCGAGCTCTCGAGGCCTCGGAACGCGACAACGTCGTGGTGAAGCGCAACGCCGGCCGACCGAACGAGAACGTGAAGCACCCCTGGCGGCTGCTGCGCGACCTCAACCGCGCCGTCGCCCCCGCTCACGTCGATGCCCTCCTCGCCACCCACGCCAACTCACACCTGTCCGACCCTCGGTGGTCGAGTAGCCCGCGGAGCGGGCGTGTCGAGACCCCGCCCGCGCGAGCGTCGGGCACGTGACGCTCCCGCTCTGGCCCGCCGGCTCCACGAGCGGGTCCCCCGAATTCGACGCCCTGCGCGAGCGCCTGCTCACCGACGACAACCTCCGCGAAGAGCTCGAGGCCGCGCTACGCGCCAACGTCTCCCGCATCGATCCCACCGACCGGGCGAACCGATTCGGCTCGGGCGCCGCCGTCGAGTGGATCATCGCGGCGGCCTCGTACCAGTCGGGCATCCTCTCGGTGCCCGGTGGTCACAACACCGACGGCTTCGATCTGCAGTCGCTGCGCGACCGGGTGCGCGGGCTGTGGAGCGTGAAGAACACGACGAAGGCGAGCGGGTTCCGCCTGACGAACGGGATGAGCGGTTCGGGCCGCGGGTTCACCGAGGCGGTGATCCTGCTCTCCCCGGCGTTGCCGGGCCTGACCTACGCGCATCCGGAGCGGCATCCCGATCTGGCGGCCGCTGTGCAGCAGAAAGACGACCACACGCTCCTGCCGCTGCGCGACGCTCTGCGGCACGCGACCGAGCATCCCGAGTGCGTGGCGCCGATCAGGATGCCGGTGAACCCCAAGACCGGCCGCGACGATCCGTGGATGGACTACGTCAAGTCGCTGTTGGAACCGCAACGCTTCCCTCGGCTCTCGAAGCTGTTCGTCGACGCCGCGCCCGCCGCACGGTCGCTCGCGGGTGAGATCGTCGAGCTCGCGAAGCTGCGGGATGCCGGCATCCTGAGCGAAGCGCAGTTCGAGGCCGCGATCGCGAAGGTGACCGGGTAGCCGGTTCCGGTACGCCGCGCTCCCCCGGGTGATGGCGTGCCTCCGGTGCACGCCGCGCATGCCGGAGCCGGGAGCGGGTCGACAGTGGACGCGGAACTTTACCCGGGGTGGCCAGCTCGTGTCACCCCCCTCGCGGAGCACGGACTTCTGTCGTGGGATAGATCTCGGACTCCCCCGCCCCGCGAGGCATCCGACGAGGGGTCGAAAGGAGCGCGGATCATGGGACGCCACAGCATGGACGACCACCCGGAGAGTGACACCACCTCTCCTCAGTACTCGATCGCCCCTCCCGGCGGTCCGATCGACCCTGGCGTGCCCGGCGCTCCTGACGCTCCCGGCGCTCCCGGTCCGGAGGCTCCGTCGACGGTTCCCCCGGTCGAGCCGCCGCCGGTCGCGCCGGAGGAGGTCGGCGATGGGACGGTGCCCGTGCCGAGCGGATGGCAGGACGGCGGACCGGACGTCCTCTGACCTACATATGTAGATCAAGTGTGTAGGATAGCCGGGTGACTGCTCCTCAGAGACTGACCGCCCCGACCGTCGAGGTGCTCCACGCACTGCTCGATTCGACCGAGCCGCTGTGGGGTCTGCAGTTGGTCAAGCTCACCGAGCGGCCGACCGGCACGGTCTACCCGATCCTCAGCCGCCTCGAGGATGCCGGCTGGCTCACCGCCGACTGGGAGGCCGAGAGCGACCACCCGGGTCCCCGCCGTCGGCTGTACCGGTTGACCGCCGAGGGTTCCACTGCGGCCGCACAGGCGATCGCGGACTATCAGGTGCGCCGTGCCGCCCGGGCCGCGACACTTCGGCCGTCCGCGGGGAGCCCGGCATGACGCCGCGTGCTCGTCGGAGGTTCGACGAACACGTCGTGCGGGCCGCCGCGGCGACCCTTCCCCGCCGTCTGCGCGACATCCGCCGTGAGGAGTGGCTCGCCGACCTCGAGCACGCCCATAACCTCGGCATCCCCCGTTCCGCCGTCGCGTTCGGAGCGGTCGCCGCCGTGCTGACCGCCCGGCCGCGCACGGAGGTGTCGGCGAAGCGCGCGCTCGCGATCGCCGTCGTCGTCGCGACCGCAGTCGTGGGAGTGCCGGTCGTCGCCGTGGCCGCTTCCGCGATCGACAACGCCCGCGGCATCGTGACGACCGAACGGGATGCCGACGGCGCCGAGCAGACCGTCTACTGGCGTGACTACCCCGGGATCGCGGGACTGGACCCGGAGGAGGTACTCGCCGGGCCGACGTTCGAGCAGGGACTCATCGACGGCGAGGCGATGACCGCCGAGATCCAAGATGCCCTGACCGCCGAGTTCGGCGTCGACTGGGCCGCGCCGCCGAGCGACGAGACGACTGCGATGCGCGCCGAGAACCAGTTCGGCGGGCTCTCTCTGCTGCGGGTGATCAACGCCCCGGGCGCGCAGACCACGTCGGTGCCGCGCACCTGGGCCGAGAAGGAGCGGGCGATCGCGATCATCGGCGAGGTCACCGCCCGCTACGGCTTCGGCGCCCCGAGCCTCGATCAGGACCGCTGGCCGCAGACGGCCGAGGACCGCATCCGCGACTATGGCGGCGCGACCCCCGAGACGCAGGTGCTGGTCTCGGGAGTGGTCGAGGGCCCGACCGGCCAGTGGCTGTTCTTCTCCTTCCAGGACCTCGCGCAGGACCGGACCGGACGTTTCACCGAGCAGGCCGAGCAGAGCGTCGCGTACGGCTGGCAGCCCGAGTCGATCAGCTTCGCCTATGGCGCCAACGGACTGCTCCCCGCGGCGGATCGCGCCGAGTTCGCCCAGCGGATGCAGGCATTCGGCGGCTACCCGCAACCGGAGGCGCAGATCGACTAGCGGCGGTTCTCGGCCCGCGGTGCGGCCGGCACAGCACCCGTGCTCACCGGCACCCGCACCGGCCGCCGCCGCGCCGGGTAGTCGAGGGCGCCGCGCGCATCGCGCCGTCCGAGCCGCACGACACCCGCGATGACGGCCACGATGAGAGCTCCGACGAGCGCGCCGAGGGTGTTGGCGACGACATCCCGAGGATCCGAGACCCGCGGCCCCCACATCTGCAGCACTTCGATCGCGACCGAGATCGCCCCACCGAGGAGCACCGCGCCGGCCCACGTCGCCCGCGGGACCGCGAGACGCAGCAGCATCCCGAGCGGGACGAACAGCAGGATGTTGGCGACGAATTCGGGCGCGAGCATCCGGCTCCAGGTGTCGGGGTCGAGCCAGGTCGACGGCGACAGCACGTCGTAGTCCCCTTGGGTGGGGCGGGTGCGCCAGAGCGTCGGCCCGAGGGTGATCAGCCCGACGCCCGCGAGGTACGCCGCGGTGAGCACCGCGAACGGGATCGAGCGCCGGGTCATCTGCCGATCATTACCGGTGGATGCTCGGCAACCCCTGGATGCCCACTCGGAATCCGCCCGGCAGCGCCGTTCGCCCGTCGTGCCAGGTGTTCCCGCATCGCCCGCGACTTCGTTCTCAGCGGGATCGGCTCCCGTTCACCGTCGGACGGTGGATGAAGTCGATACTCGCCGTCGGAGTGGCCGATCGCCCACCCTTCGTTGTGGAGTCTCAGATGGTGATGCCGGCAGAGCAGCACCCCGCGGGCGACGTCGGTGCGGCCCCCGTCGACCCACCGGTCGATGTGATGGGCTTCGCACCAGGAGGGGGGCCGTTCGCAGTCGGGCCAGAGGCATCCCCCGTCACGGATCGCGAGGGCGACGCGCTGACGTGCGGTGTAGAGCCGCTGCTCTCGCCCGAGGTCGAGCACCTGCCCGAACGGGTCGTGGTGCGCGAGCCGCACGCCCTGAGCGCAGGCGAGCGCGTCGACGGTGGCGATCGAGACGGCTTCGTCGCTGCCTTCGATCACCCCGTGGCCCGTTCCGGCGACGAGGTCGTCGCGGAGCACGAGGACGCGCACGGCGGGAGCACCCCTGCCGACCAAGACCTCGGTGTCGAAAGTCGCAGCTTGCCGCAGGAGCTCCGCGAACGCGTCGGAGGCGAGCTGCTCGATGGTGCGATCGTCAGCCGCGATGCGCTCGGCGACCGCCGAGTCGACGAACCGCGGACCACCTCGCCGGGGCGACGTCGCCCGGTCGTACACCTCATCGACGATCCCCGCGGTGACCGGGTCGTAGTCCCAGATGATCCGCTTCATGCCGTCGCGCAGATCGATGCGCCGGATCGACCGCCGCCCGCGCAGCACTGCCTCCCGCGACGCGATGCCGTCTTCGTCGAGTTCATCCCGCACCTCCCGGGCTCGCTTCAGCAGCCGATCGGGGTCGAGGACCGACGCCTCGACGCACAGCAGCGCCGTGGCTTCTTCGACCAGTCGCGGATCCGCTGCCGCCCCCGCGAGCCCGGCCCGGATCGCCTCGGCAGCGGGCACCGACACCGTTCCATCGAGAATGCCGTCGCCGAGCACCCCGTCGTGCTGGGCGAGCCGCCCGACCCGCACCGAGACGGCCACATCGCGCCCGGTCGCCCCGGTGACCGACTTGAGCAGATCCTCCGGAGTGCGGAAGCCTGCTCGCCGCGCGAACCCCGACGCCCCCAGTGAGTGGGCCGATCGCCGATCGACCTCCCCCGACGCCAGCGCGAGGTGGGCATCTGCCAGCTGCCGCGCCTCCCCCGCGAGCGCGACGAGCGACCGCAGATCGGCATCCGACACCGTGGGATAGGACGACCGCGGCACGGAACGCAGCACCGCCACAGCGGCGGCGAGAGTCGTGGCGGTCATGAGTTCATCCTTCCGCCATCCATTCTCCCCGGGAGAACAAACTTTCGAAAGTACCAGAAGTCAGGCGCGCGACCCCTGTGGAGGACTCAGCGAGACCGAGGCCGAGCAGACCGCCGATCCAAACCCAGACGCACCAGCGCCGCCACCACGAACACCACCCCGAGAATGACCCCCACCGGCGTGACCGCCGTGAACACCACCCCCGCCGTCCGATACGCCGCCCCCAGATCGACCGCCAGCGTGGCGCCCCACGACCGCAGGAACACCCCCGCCGCGACGAGCCCGACCGTCACCAGCAGCCCCGCGATGAACGTGCGCCACCCGAGATCCGCGAACCCCCGCACGACCCCGACGATCGCGAGCCCCGCGCCGAGCGGCAGGAAGAACCCGAGCAGAACCGAGGATGCCGACAGCACCACGGTCGCGAGGAGGTCAACCGGCATCCCGCCACGGTATCCCGCGGGTAGCGTGAATCCCATGAAGACATCCACCCTCCCCGGGACCGACATCGTCGCCCCCAACGTCGTCGCCGGCATGATGCGCATCGACGACAAGTCCGACGCCGAGGTGCAGGAGCTCTACTCGACGGCTCGCGACGCCGGCATCGACTTCTTCGACCACGCGGATGTCTACGGCAAGGAGCTGCACGGCTGCGAGCAGCGTTTCGCGGATGCCCTGAAGCTCACCCCCGCGGAACGTGACGAGATCACGCTCCAGACGAAGGCCGGCATCGTGCGGGAGGGTCCGTACTTCGACTACTCCTACGACCACCTCGTCACCTCGGTCGAGGGGTCCCTGAAGGCCCTGAACACCGACCGCATCGACATCCTGCTGCTGCACCGCCCCGACGCGCTCGTCGAGCCCGAGGAGGTCGCCCGCGCCTTCGACGAGCTGCACGCGAGCGGCAAGGTGCGGCACTTCGGCGTCTCGAACCACACCCCGCGGCAGATCGACCTCCTCGCGGACTCGGTGAAACAGAAACTCGTCGCGAACCAGCTCCAGCTGAGCATCACGCACCAGCCGATCATCGCCCAGGGCGTCTCGGCCAACATGCTCGCCGAACAGCAGTCGATCACGATGGATGGAGGTGGCATCGTCGACTACTGCCGCCTGAACGACATCACCATCCAGGCCTGGTCGCCGTTCCAGGCGGGCTTCTTCACCGGCGTCTTCCTCGACAATCCCGAGTATCCCGAACTGAACGCCGCGATCGACCGCCTCGCGACGAAGTACGACGTGCCGCCGATCGCGATCGCCACCGCGTGGATCACCCGGCATCCCGCGAACATGCAGGTCGTGCTGGGCACCACGAGCCCCGACCGCGTCGCCGGTGCGGCGCTCGGCTCCGACATCCCGCTGACGCGCGCCGAGTGGTACGAGCTCTTCCGCACGTCGGGGCACGTGGTGCCGTGACCTTCGAGAAGATCGAGCTCGGCGCCCTCGAGACCTGGCGCGACCACTTCGGCGGCTTCCGCCCCGAGACCTCCCGCGACGGCCGGCGTGTCGTCGACCACGAGGTGCCGATGCAGTACATCGGGATGACGGCGAACTCGATGTCGCCCGGCGATCAGGCGGGTTACTGGCACACCCACTCCCGCGTGGAGGAGCTGTACGTCTTTCTCACCGGCCGCGGCGAGATGGGGCTGGATGACGTGGTCATCCCCGTCGGGCCCGGTACCGCCATCCGGGTGGGTCAGGATGTCTGGCGCACCTGGCGCTGCGCCCCCGACGGCAGCGAGCCGCTCACCTGGCTGTGCATCCGCGCCGGCGGCACCGAGCTTGAGCACTTCCCGTCGGACTCCTCGCGGGATGCCGACCGCCCGATGCCCTGGTGATCTCGGTGGTCGAGTAGCGCCGCAGGCGCGTGCCGAGACGTGTGGCAAATAGTAACGCCACGCGTTACTATCAAATGGTGATCCAGGAGTTCGCCGATCGGGAGACCGAGCGGGTCTGGCGCCGGGACCACGTGAAGAAGTTCGGCTCCGACCTGCAACGCATCGCGAACCGTAAGTTGCTCATGCTGGACGCCGCCGAGACCATCAACGATTTGCGAATCCCTCCCGGCAACCGACTTGAGCAACTTTCGGGTGACCGGAAGGGCCAACACAGCATCCGCATCAATGACCAGTGGCGGATCTGCTTCACCTGGTCGGACGCCGGCCCGACCGACGTCGAGATCACCGACTACCACTAGAGGGGAGAGCCATGAACGCCCAGGCACATGCACCGATTCACCCAGGCGAGATCCTGCTCGAGGAGTTTCTGACCCCGCTGGACATTTCGCAGTACCGTCTCGCCGCGACCATCGGGGTGCCCGCACGTCGCATCAACGAGATCGTGCACGGCAAGCGCAGCATCTCCCCCGACACCGCGCTGCGTCTGTCGCGGGCGCTCGGCACCTCCGAACGGTTCTGGCTCAACCTCCAGAATCGCTACGACTTGGATGTGGCGCGCCTTGGTCACGAGGCGGAGCTCGACGGCATCCCCTCTCTCATCTCCGCCTGACTTCGGTGGTTGAGGCGCACCGCAGGCGCGTGTCGGGACCCCCGCACACGGAACGACCCCCGGCCGAGACCGGGGGTCGCATCCATCGCCCGTTACGCCGACACGGCCTTGCGATCACCGTCGCGTGACGTCGAGGCGACCGCGATCTTGCGCGGCTTCGCCCGTTCCGCCATCGGCACGATGACCGACAGCACGCCGTGCTCGTAGTTGGCGGTGATCTTCTCGGTGTCGACGCCGTCGCCGAGGGTGAACTGGCGCATGTACGACCCGTGAGGGCGCTCATGCGCGAGCCACTTCACGTTCTCGCTCGACGGAGCGGGACGCTCGGCGCGGATGGTGAGCAGCTGGCCGTCGACATCCAGATCCACCGACTGCGGGTCGATACCCGGCAGATCGGCGCTGAGGACGTACTGATCGCCGTCGCGGAAGAGGTCCACGGGCATCAGCCGAGGAGTTCGGGCGGTGTCGAACACGCTGGACGCGAGGCGGTCGAACTGGCTCAGAACATCGAACGGATTGGACATGATCAATCTCCTTTCGTCGTCAAAGAAGGGTCGTCACGCAGGTCCGTGAGACCCATTTCTGTTTTAGCACTCGAACCCCACGAGTGCCAAGTCCCTCGTTCACCCCGGCGAGGGTGACGAACTCCTTCGCCTCGCGGATCGGCATCCCGGTCCTCACGTTTTCGCCTTCGTATCGCCTCCCGTGTCCTCCCGGCCGCGCCTCGCGCGTCGCCTTGAGAGACCGTTCGACACGAGACGAGAGGAACGATCATGACCCCGATCGAGATGCACGGCGACGCGTACCCCGAGCAGCTGCTGGGTGCGCTGCGCGACGAGATCCGACGCGAGGAGCGTCACCAGCAGACCGCGGATGCCGCCCGCGACCGGCGCCAGGCCAGGTGGGCGGCGTGGCGGGCGCGTCTGACGCCTACTCGAACTGCTGCCAGTCGGGGCAGCCGGCCGTGACGAACGTGACGGCTTCGGGAATGTCGGTGACGAACACGTACTGACCGGTGTTCTCGAAGGAGATGTCGCCGTCGGCATCCTGAATCGACCAGGTGCACCCCGCGGGTTGTTCGTCGGGTTCGCCTTCCAGCTGGTAGCCGCCGTACGGCATCTGGTCCGGGATCGAGTAGCTGCCGTCGCCCGACAGCGTGACTCCCTCGAAGGAGCCGCCGTCGCTCTGCTCGGTGTCGGGGCCCGTTTCGGTGTCGGACCCGGTGTCGGTTGCCGACGGCGCCCCGCATCCGGCGAGCGCGACGGCGAAGAACGCGAAGGCACCGACGAGCGCGGCGCGAGAACGAAGAGTGCTGTGCATGAGTGAAACGCTATGACTGCGCTCCGGGACGGCGTATGGGGGTAATGGCTTATTCACGTCAACCCTCTGACGCCTCGGGGGTGGTGCGCGTGAGATGGACGCATGGCACTCATACCTGAAGGACTCGACTCGACGGCGACGCCCTTCTCCGACGACGACCAGGGCATCCAGCACGCCGCCGAGAACCTCGGTGACGACTCATGAGCGACCTCCGCCCCGCCGACGACACTGCGGAGGAACTCGACGCTCAGGCGATCAGCAACCGCATCCACGAGAAGGAAGCCGACCGACCCCCGCGCGAGGCGTCAGACGTCGACGAGGACACCGACGCACCTGAGCGCAGCACCGGGAATGCGCTCGGCAGCGGCAACCTCGGCGACGGTGCCGTCGACGGCATCGGTGACGACGGAGCCGCCGGCGACGGAATGGCGACGGCGATGAACGGTCCGAACGGCTGACGACTCAGAACTGCAGGCCGCAGTCGAATCCCGTGCACGCGAAATCGGGATCCTCGCCCGAAACAATGCACCCGCCGAGGTAGATCTCGCCGCGGCCGGCCGCCGCGAACGCTTCGGCCGACGGGTAGCCACGCAGGATCGGGATCGCACGCGCACCGCAACGCGGGCACACCACCAGAGTGGATGCCGTCCGCTTGCGTTCGCTCACACCGTGATGCTTGCGTAAGCCAACGTCACGCGGGCGGGAATGCTTGGAGCAGCGCCGCCCAGGTGCGGTGCTGCTGCTCCCAGCGTTCGCGCTCGCGGCGCTTCTCGTCGAGGTAGTCGCTGAACGTTCCGCCGTAGCGGGTCGCCGTGCGGGAACGGTCGGGGTCGAGGTCGGCCAGTTCCGTCGCGACCTCGTCGAGGAACGCGCGGTCGTGGCTCGCGAAGAGCGCCGGGCCGCGCCATCCCTTCAGTTGCGTCTCGAGGTAGGCGACCGCCTGGTCGTCGAGGTGGTTGGTCGGCTCGTCGAGCAGCAGCGCGTCGGGGCGGCTCAGCAGCAGTCCGGCGAGCGCGACGCGGCTGCGCTGCCCGCCGGAAATCTCGCCGATCGTGCGATCGAGCCCGAGCCGCGCGACGCCGAGCCCCTGAAGGATCTCGTCGCGGCGGGCATCCAGCGTCCACACCTCGGACCGCTCGCCCTCCTCGAGCGCGCGCTGGTAGCGGTGCTGGGTGGCGGGCGTGTCATCGAGGGCGGCGGCGGCATCCTCGGACTCCCGGCGGATGTCGTGCAGCTCGCGCGTGTAGCCGTCGATGAGGTCGCGAACCGTGGCGCCCTCGTCGACCGGCGCCTCCTGCCACAGGATGCCGGTGCGCTTCGGTCGCTCGACGGTTCCGACATCGGGCGCCTCGACGCCGGCGAGGATGCGCAGCAGCGTCGACTTGCCGACGCCGTTCTCGCCGATCAGCCCCGTGCGGGCGTGCGGCGGAACGGTGATGTCGACACCGGTCAGGATGCGGCGGTCGCCGTAGGCGCGGTCGATTCCGCGCGCGACGATAGGTGGGATGGACGTAGGCATGAGCACCGGATCTCGAAATCGAGACGACTCCCGCCGGGCTCTGCCTCGGACGCGGGACTTCGGGTGCTCAAGAAATCATTCGGGGCGAGGCTACCAGAGCCCCGCCGGGTGGAAGCCGACGCTATTCTGGCGCGGTGTCGACAGCTCTTCCGCTCGCCGATCTGGTTCTCCCGCTGATCCGCTCCCGTAGTAGTCGGGAACTTTGGCGCTACGCGCAGGCGAACGCGCATGGTCAGCAGATGCACGAAGGAATCGACTTTCTCGAGATCGCGCTCGAACATCCTGAGCGGCTCACGCTCTACGGTGGCACCGATCCGGACCCCCGCGAGGTGTACCGAGTCACCCATCGCGCGCTGGCGAGCGCGGTCCGGATCATCGCACGGGCCGACGACTCCTCGGGAATCATCGGCGGCGCGTGTCAACGTCTCATCGATCTCCACGCACGAGCTGCCGCTCAGGCCCGGACACCGTCCGTGAAACTGGCCGACTGGATGTTCGACTTCCACTTCGACGACGAGGTCGACTACTTTCTGCTCGATCCCGTGGCGTACGAGCCGGCGCTCGGTGGCCGCGGGCTAGATCGTCTACGCGAGCGCGTCGAGACGCTGCGGCAAGAGTTCGAAGCCGCTCGCGCCGACGGCACGGCACGGGAGTTCGACCATCGCGACCACGTGCTGCGTTGGTTCGACCAGCGTTTCGCCGTACTCGATCACGACATCGAGGCCATCATCCGCACGCATCTTCGAGACGGGCGCGTCGCCGCCTGGGTGGAAGACGTCGCGGAGGCCTTCGAGGAGATCGGACGCGACGATCTCGCGATCGAGTGGGCCGAACGTGCGGCGCTGTTCGACCACGGGCCTCACGCTCGCCGGGCGGCCGACCGCTGGTGGCGTCTGCTGGCGACGCACCGCCCTCTCGAACTGCCGCGCGCCGCACACACAGTCTTCGATCGCTGGCCGAATGCGAGCACGGGTGCGCGACTCCTTGAGATCGTCGGACGAGGGGCGATCGATCACGTTCAAGCCACATTGGAGTCCCGTCCGACGGACCTCTCGCGATTTCAACTGGAGACCCTGCTGGACGTCGGCGTTGCGTGGCACTCGGCACACCGGCTCGGTGTTTCCGACTCGCGTCTCTGGACGGACCTCGCCGCCGCGTATCTCCCCATCGACCCCGTCGCCGCGATCGCCGTGCAACTGCGACTCGTCGCGGAGTCCGTCGAGGTCGCCGACAGCAGCCGCTACTCGAGTGCTGCGCGCGAGCTCAGCAGGATCCGGGCATCCGCTGTCGCCCATCCCGACGCACTGGCCGCGGTCGACGCACTGCTCGCCGATCTTCGAGACCGCTACCGACGCCGCCCGAGTCTGATGGGCGCCCTCGATCGGGCAAGGCTGCCGTAGCTCTCAGCGTTCGCGGAGTGCTGCTTCGATGTCGACGATCAGCGCGGGCGCGTGCACGGTCACGGTCATCCAGAGGCGGCTGTTGTCGAGCGCCGCATAGTTGTGGGCGGCGATGTTGCGTGTCGCGCGCAGACCTTCGACCGTTTGCTCGGGAAGGTTTGCGACGATGTCGGCGGGCAGCTCTCGGATGACCAGGTCGGCGAGGTTGATGATCGCGAGGGCGCCGATGTCGTACCCGTCGGATTCGGGGGCGAGAAACATGTCACGCCCGTCGCGCGCCGCGCGCTCGAAGCGTGATCGCAGGCGAGCGAGCTCAGCGATCAGTCGCTGTGCCGTCGCCGACTCGTCAGCCTCCTGACGCGGACGGGCACGAAATCCGGGTTCTTCGGGAACGTCGCTCACAGCGGCACCGCTTCGGCACGAATCGCTGTGAGTACATGATCGTCGTCCGCGCCGCCGTCAACCACGACGTCGACGGCAAAGCCGAGGAGGTCTTGCGCTTCCCCACGGAACGCCGCGAGCGCCAGGTAGTCGATGCCGTCGTCGGCGGCCACCAGCAGATCGACGTCGCTGCGTTCGTTGTCGGTGCCGCGAACGGTCGAACCGAACACGCGGATGTTGCGAAGGCCACGGGCACCCCCCATCGCCCGGAGCCGCTCGGCGAACACCTCGAGCGGAATCGAAGGTCGCAGCCTGGCGGCCGTCAGGATGCGGCGCAGCAGTTCAGCGCTCGGCTCACGCGTTCCGGATTCGATCGCTGCGAGATTCGGTTGCCGAAGCCCGGCGCGCTCGGCGAGAGCCCTCTGCGACAGCCCCGCGTCTTCACGAGCTCTGCGCACAAGAGCCGCCGCGTGCCCGACACTCTCCATGGCGAGACTATATCGCAGTGATATCACCTTCGTGCAGCTCGCGCGTTTAGCCGTCGATGAGGTCGCGGATCGTGGCGCGCTCGTCGACCGGCGCCTCCTGCCAGAGGATGCCGGTGCGCCTCGGTCGCTCAACGGTTCCGGCATCGGGAGCTTCGACGCCGGCGAGGATGCGCAGCAACGTCGACTTTCCGACGCCGTTCTCGCCGATCAGCCCCGTGCGGGCGTGCGGCGGAACGGTGATGTCGACACCGGCCAGGATGCGGCGGTCGCCGTAGGCGCGATCGATTCCGCGCGCGACGATGGGTGGGATGGAGGTAGGCATGAGCACCGGATCTCGGAATCGAGACGACTCCCGCCGGGCACAGCCTCGGACGCGGGACTTCGGGTGCTCAGAAAATCATTTCGGGAGCGACGGTACCAGGATGCGCTCCGGATCGATAGGCCGCGGTGCCTGCGGCTACTCGCGTTCTTCAGGCTCTTCGTCGCCTCGCGGCCGCAGCAGTCGCTCCGAGACATCACCGGCGACCTTTCCGGTGAATCTCCGCGCTCGATCGAGTGCGGAGTTGCCCGCACGAATGGCTCCCTGCATCCCTTCCGTGCCTGCCTCGATGACCTGATCACGGGTCTCCTCGGCCGCGTGCACCCAGCGTTTAGCTTCGAGCGTCTGGCGTTCGTTGGTAACGCCGAGTAACTCGTGGAATCCGACGATCACGCCACCCGCGTGGTTGGCCGCCTCGACGACCGCTCGTGAGTTGATCGGATTCATCAGCACGCCGAAGTTCGAGACTTCGGCCGCGGCATCCATGCGCGCGAGGAGGCGCGTCGTACTGCGCGAGATGACGTCGAGCCGGTTCTGCCGCGCCTCTTTGAGCCCAAGACGGTGACGGTCGAGTTCGTCGGGCGTCGCATCGAGGACCCGGTCCAGTTCGAGCACGGCGATCGCATCGGAGAGTTGGAAGCATCGCGCCAGAACGACGAGCCACTCCTGCACCGTGCGTTCGGCGAGCTTCGAGGTCGCCGCCAATGCGTCGACGCTCTTCTCGCCTTCGAGCTTCTCGGCCATGGCATCCAGTTGCCGCAGCGCGTACGCCTGCGTGCGCGCAATCGTCATGGTCGTCGCCTGCACCTTCGACCAGGTGGTCTCCGAAACGTGGCCCACCTTCTCGCGAAGAGTCATCGCCTCCTCGATCACGAAGCCGACCGCGATCATGTCGGCGAGCACGGCATCCTTCTGGGCGCGCAGGATGTCGTCGACCTTCTTGTCGATGACGGCGAGGTACTCGGTGACTTCATCCATGGCCTTCTGCATCGCCACCTGGGCCATGAGCCCGCCGACGCCGGCCAAGAATGCAGGGTTCGCGAGGAACTGTCCCCTGCCGGTGACGACCTCCATGAGGCCGGTGATCTTGCCTGCGCCGTCTGTGAAGACCGCGCGGCTTGTCAGCCCCGGAACGGAGCCGGTCATCATCGACGAGGTCTTCAACAGGTGCGCCGACTTCTCGGTGACCTGCACCCAACGCCCGGTGTTGGCTGCGATGAGTCCGCCTGCCTCGACGACGGCTGCGGCGGTGCCGACCTTCGGCAGGATGCGCTTGAAGTCGAGCTCTTTCGACTCGAGCCCTTCCGAGACGAGGAAGAGCTCGATGGCCTTCGGATCGCCGAATAGCGCGAGCCCCTCGCCGTCGCTGACCAACTCGATCTCAGTGCTCATGACTGCTCCCTGAACAGCGCGAGCGGACGAATTCGGGATGAGATGAGCCTGGCTCAGCGCGATCCGCCCAGGATAGTGGAGGCCGACGACTCGACACACACCACCGGCCGATTTTCGGGCGATCTTGCTCGCGCATGCCGAAGACGGACCCCAGCCTCTCCCGCCACGAGCCGCTAAGGACGACCGGCTGATCAGTTCATTTCCGGGAGCGCGACTCCTGCGGCACGCCACGCGCGCTTCGCCGATCGCTTGAAATTCTCGTTGCAACGCCCGCTGCAAACGTGCCGATCACGATAGGTCCAGTGGGATGTGGCCCGAACTTCTTGCCCGCACCAGACACACTTCTCCCCGCCGAGCGCACGCCCGGAAGGATTCGCCAGGGCGCGCCGGAACCAAGCCCATCCGTCTTCTCCATCGATGTACGACACAACAGAGTCGACCACGTACGCGGGCAACTTGCCGCCCTTCTGGGCTCGCGCGGATGCGAGCCGTTCGGCAACTTGTTCGTCTCGGAGCAGGAGACGAAGCACGAACTGATCCTCCGTGAGGATCTCGATCGCGAGTCCAGAGGCAGACAATTCCATTGCGCGTTCGAGTTTGCTGGTCAAGGCTGCGCCGGGTCGAAAAGTCCGGGAATCGAAGTCACCGGTAACCAGCACCGTCGTCTTCTTGGTAACGCCGGCTGACCAGCTTCCTCCGCTTTCGATGACCAGCGCATGCGCGTCATCGCGCGCCATCGACTTGAGGCCGCCGGTGAAACAGACGATCTCACCCAAAAACCCCTCGTTGGAGGTCGACCCGGGTGCGAGGTCTGGCGCGGAAACCGCGACCGTCTCGGTCTCGCGGTCTTGGCCAACCCAAGTCGGTCGAACCGCGAGCCCGGACTTTTGCGAGATGTCTGAGATGTCAGCCGCGCCGATACGGCTCGCGAGCGCGATGCGCACTTCTGCAGCCCACAGCGCATCCTCTTCGGGGTCGTGATGGTCACGCTCCTCGATATCCAGCGCTGACGCTACCCACGGTAACGAGTACGACGGCAGAGTCAGAACTTCGCGGGCGAGGCGCATCGTGCAGAGAGAGCTGTAGTTCGGCCAGTCAATGTCACACACACCGCACGCGTTGAGAAGGACCGACATGTCGAACGCCGCGTTGTGAGCAACGAATACGTCATCCCCAATGAAGCTGGCGAGCCGACGATAGGCCTCGGGCCAGGTTGGGGCGTCGACGACATCGAGCGGCCGGATGCCGTGGATCGATATGTTCATGCCATCGAACTCGTGCACACCATCCGGAGGGCGCACGAGCGTGCTCCAGCTCTCAACCACTCGGCCGTCTCGGACTCTCGCGGCTCCAACCGCGCATACCGACGCGCGCTGGCTGTTGGCCGTCTCGAAATCGATTGCGGTGAAGTTCAGACTCATTACCGATCCTCGATAGTGCGGTGGATTTCGGAAGACGTTGCCCGCCACATGGCGTTGGTTCGCGGCCGGCTACCCCGGAAAGGTCTTCACAGAGCTTCAAGCTCGGCGAACTTGGTCGCCATGGTCGGGTTGCCCTTGGTGAGCTTCTTGATCGTGAGGTCTTGTGCCTTATCGTTCGCGAGCCGAAGGTTGTTCGCTGCCTTGTGAAGCGCGTCCTTCGTCTTCTCCAGATCCTTGATCGCTTCGTCGATTCGCTTGACCGCCTCGTCGAAGCCGTCCGACGCAAGTCGCCAGTTGCGCCCGAAGGTGCTTTTGAACTCTTCGACTTGCTGCTCGAAGCTCGTGATGTCGATGTTCTGCGCCTTCACCAGCGCGAGTTCCGCCTTGTACTTCAAAGAGTTCAAGGCCGCGTTACGCAGCACCGTGATGATCGGGATGAAGAACTGCGGCCGAACGACGTACATCTTCGGATACCGGTGGGAAACATCCACGATCCCCGAGTTGTATAGCTCGCTCTCGGGCTCCAGGAGCGAGACCAGCACCGCATACTCGCAGCCCTTTTCGTTGCGGTCTTTGTCGAGCTCCTTGAGAAAGTCCTCGTTCTTGTGCTTCGTGGCCGTGCCGTCGGACTCGTTCTTCATCTCGAACATGATCGACACGATCTCAGTGCCCGCGCCGTCGGCTTCCCGGAAGATGTAGTCGCCTTTGCTGCCGGTGCGTGCGTCGTTGTCTTTCTCGAAGTAGGCAGTCGGAAAGGCAGTCGCCCGAATCTGGTTGAAGGTCGTCTCGCAATGCTGCTCGAGAGTTTCGCCCACCATCTTGGTCGAAAGCTTCGCCTTCAGATCCTTGAGCCGTTCGATCTGCTCGTCGCGATCCTTGATCTGCGTCTCGTACTTGTCCTTCAATGCCGTCTCAGCGAGCTTCTTCTCCAGCTCGAGTTGCGCCAAGCCACTCTTGAGCTTTTCGCGATCCTTCTCAATCGTGCCAACGGCCTCGGTCACGGCAAGTTTCTGGGCAACGACGCCCGCGTCGATCTTCGCCTTGAGTTCGGCGATCTCAGAATCCTTCGCGACTGCCGCCGCCTGCAGCTCGTTGACGCGCTTCGCGTCGGCCATCTCAAGCGCCGTCTTCTTCTCGGCCTTCGCCTTCTCGAGTTCGTTCGCCAGGACGTTGCGCTCTTTCTCGGCGTCGGCCAAAGCCTCGTTCACCGCAAGCTTCTGCGCGACCCCTCCTGCGTCGAGCTTCGCTTTCAACTCCTGAATCTCTGAGTCCTTCTTCGCAGCCGCTGCTTGCAGTTCGGCTGCAACCTTCGCTTCGGCAAGTTCGATTGCAGACTGCTTGTCCTTCTCCGCAAGCTCGAGACGCTCGTGCAGTTGCTTCTCGAAGTCGCCGTCGCGGACCTGTTTCAGGATCTCGGCGTAGCCGGCCTCGTCGATTGCAAATGCTTTGCCACAACTCGGGCAAGTGATCTCGTGGCCGCTCATGTGCGAGTCCAATCTGGTCTGATGGCAGGTGAATGTTGTCGTGCCGAAGTGGGCCAAAGCAGAAAGTCGGACGTCCGTGGTTCTCTCTTCGAGAAGGAGAGGACACGATGAATGGGTCCAAGACCGACGCGCGGCAGAACGATCGGCGACCGGTTCGCATACGAATTCGCCACTCGTCCCCCCCGAACCCAAGCGGGTGCCGTTGGTGTGGCAGGGATGAGTCGGGGCACGGGCTGTCCTACTCCGGGAGCGCCGGGTACCACGTTTGGGGCCTCCCAACTTTGGCTCAACGAAAGGCCAGGATGCGCGCAAGAGCGAAGGCGTCGAGTCACGGCTGAGGGCTCGCCCGCGCGATGAGGATGTTGAACGCCTCGGCGAGTGCGGTGGGGACCTCTTCGGCATCCCGCAAGTTGAGTGCCAGGGTCACCATCAGTTCTTGCTTGTTCTTGGGGCCCTGCTCGCTCCCCGTCTTGAAGAGCTCGAGCAGCGCGCTACTGAACTTCCCCTCGCGCAAGCTGGCGATCTCGCCTTCCAGCCACTCGGTATTGTCCACCTTCTTCCACGCCCGGTTTGCGACCCGTGCCCAGATGGAATCGTCGAAGAGATCTTCAAGCTCGTTCGGGTTGCCGAGATAGATCCCGTGCTGAGCGTCGGTCAGCCCATACTCCGAGAGCTTCTTGTTGCTGAACAGGTGCTTTGAGTTCCGCTTCGAATCTTGATCGACCAAGAAAACTACTTCGCGCTCATGCGCATTGAGGAATGCCGCGAACTTGAGAGCGCCCTCGTTGTTGTCACACGACCACATCGCAATGCCGCAGGCCTCAAGTTGACGCCCGGTTGCCAATCGGAACAGAACTGGGAAAGCTGCCATCTCTGTCGCGCCCTCGACACCAACGAACAGACGCTCGTGCAACAGAACCGTATTCCTAAGGCCAAGTGATGCCGCGACGGCGCCCAGGTGATTGCCGATTTCGCTGTCATCCGCAAGCACATGCGCCACGGTTCGAAAACTGTCGTCGTGGGCCAGAAGCACTACATCTGCTATGTCCACCCCATCAATGAGATTCATCGAGTGTGTCGCGACCAGCATCCGGACGTGGCCGAGCCTGGCCTGCCTGTCGATCAACCTCATGAAGTTCCGCTGGTGGGCGTAGTCCAGGTGAGTGTCGGGCTCGTCGTAGAGAATGACGACGTCGTCGGCACTCTCAAGTAGCCCAGCTGTAAACTCCCACACCGCGAGAGAAACCCGACGTGCTCTGCCTGCGCCGGCCTCCCCGAGATGAACGGCTTCGCCTGCCGGATTGGTGATGCTGATCTGCGTTTGTCTTAAGCCGGAGCTGAAGCTGACGGCAGGAATGATCGTCACGGTTCCAAGATCGGGAATAGTCTCCATGATGTGCTGCCTCAACTTGGCCGCGTCCTCGATGACTCTCGCTTCGAGCGCAAGTTCAAGCTTCTTGATGTCTCCCACGAGAGATTCATCCTTTTCATAGGCCCTGTAGGACGTTTGAAGTGCGGCGCGGATCGTCTCCTCAGCGTCACTGACGCCACTTGGATTGAAGCTCAGCACCGAAGGGAGCGCCTTCACTAAGGCCGCTGATGCTTGCGCCCATCTCATGGTTGACGGGGAGATCTCGGCAAGCTCACGCAGGACTTCGTAGAAGTGAGGCTTGTTCGGCCCCTCAGCCTTAAGGCCGAGTTCGGCTGCGTACTGCTTGAGTAGGGCGAGGCTCAGCCCATCGAGGTTTCGCAGGCGCTCGTCGTCGGGAACAGATGCTTCGACTTCATATAGAGCCGCAGCCCCACTGTTGGAGACTCTCCTGATTCGCACCTTCTCGGTAAGTGAGAGAAGTTGCTGCTCTTCAGTAGACAGAAGGAACTCGCCCGTCACGCTCGTTTGCCCGACCCGCTGTGGTGGGGCAAACGAAGATACAGCGGCCGCTGGCAATTGATACGACGGGTCTCGATCAGTGAGCGTGTACTCATTGAGCAGGAATCGAACGGCGTCGAGGAGGGCTGACTTCCCTGCGTCATTGTGGCCGGTGAGAAGAGTCGGGGAGGAAATTTTGAGGGGAGGAAGCGACGAGATGGAACGAAACCCCTCGACTGCAACTGTGTCAATCTTCACTAGCCACCTTTAAATTCGAAAGGCACCCACCTTCTGGCGCGTGAATCAGCGCGGGCCCGATAGAGCGCAGGGTATTTTCACTTTAGTGCCTGGGCAGAAACGCAGCCCGCTTTGAGACCATCCGCTACAGCTCGACAGCGGGTGACATACTTTCCAGACAGCTCCGCGTAGACCGCCAAGAACGGCGCGAGCGCCACAGCACCCAGCTGTCGCGCAGGATCGAGACCCAAGTATCAACGATGTGAAAGGCAGGGCAATGAACCTCACTAGTGCTATCCAAGGTCGACGCGTGATCACTTTCACTTACGACGGGTTGCCTCGAGTCGTCCAGCCAGCGACATACGGCACAACGACGACCGGGAAGCTGACCTTGAGAGGTTGCCTCATCGGCGGGCAGAGCCGGCGGAACTCGATTCCATGCTGGGAGCTGTTTACTGAGGCCAAAATGGTTGACCTGGCGCTCACTGACGCCACTTTCGTCGAGTTTGCCCGCGAAGGCTATACCCGAGGTGACTCCGGCTTCGTCAACATCGTTGCCGAACACTAGACCGCCGAGTTGGGCGACGGTCGACCCCTACTGAGCCAGCGAAAGGCACCCGCAAGGTGGACGCCTGCTCGTCCGCTCTGACTCAAGAGCAGCGTTCCTGGCATCCACCGCTGACGTTCGCATAGTTCAATCCGAACTGATGACCTCCAGCCGCGGCAGGGAGTTTACGATCCTCACGGTTTCAACGCTCACGCTGACGATGCGCGCGAGGAGGTCGAGGATGTAGCGCGGGTTGCCCTGATCCTCGGCCCAGTGGTTGGGATCGTTGACGATGCCGGAGGCCTTATCGGTCTTGACCTGGTAGCGCTCAATGATCCAGTCGATGGCAGAGCGGGAACCGAGCATGTACTCATGCGCTTCCTCGGGGATGCCCGAGACGGTGATGCCGCTGTTGTAGATGACCGTCGACTTGTCGAACACCCGACCCGTCTTCGCATACCTCATCTTCTCGACGCGGTAGCTTGCGTTCGGGCCCCGCCGCTCATTGAGCGGGTACGGTTCGATGGCTTCATAGCTGAGATGAAGCTCGGCCAGCTTGCGCCCCGCCTCGCTGAAGGATTGAAAGTCTTTGACCTTCGGGATGCGCGGAAGCATCTTCTTGAGGTCGCCCTCGAACTGCTGGCGGTAGTCGGGCGAGTGAAGAATCCCGTAGAGGTAGAAGAAGATGTCGTCCTTCGTTACCTGACTGCCGAAGCTCTTCTGGTAATCGAGAAGGATCTCGTCGGTCACATTGTCGATACGGCGAAACGGCGTGCCGTCGTCATCCAGCGCGGCCAAGAGGTCCGAGTCCGGCGCTCGCTCCTCGAAGCTGAAACGGGGGAAGAACTGTCCGCCTTTGCCATAGATATCAAGGCAGGGGATCGCGTCCATTGCAAGCGCTGCGAATTCGCTAGAGGAGTGAGTGCCGTTGAGATAGAAGCCCCAGGTGCCCACGTCAGCGGCAGGGAACAGTCTTGGAAGCTGATAGACGCTGTTGTTGAGGTGTCTGTCGAAGTAGACGTGTTCCCGAGTGAACGGACGATAGGTGGAAGTTCGGAACCCCGAAGACTTCATTGAGAACTCAACCCGCTTGATGGCATCCGCTTCAGCGGTCCCGTCCCAGCTGATGAGTTTGCTGTCTCGGGTTCCAACTGATCGGAGCATCTCGATGGTGGGGACCTCGCCCACGAGCTGCGCCGCGTGATGCAGCTTGGCGACCTCATCGTTGTAGGTGGAGATCATTCGGGCAACGTTGCGTTCGACCTCCGCTTTCGAGAAGTTGTAGACCCATGCATCCCGGTTGGTTTTCAGCCCAGCGGAATACGTGTGCAAGAAGCGTGGCTTGCGGGAAGCTTCCTTGTCTTTCGAGGCGAGGAGGGAGAACGAGTTGAACTCGGCGTTGCGCTGGTTGACCCAGTCGCCCTCGGCGTTGGGAGTGATCTTTGTCCAGTCGATGCCTGTGTAGCTCCGCGCGTTCCGGATGGCTTCGAGTTTCTGCTCACGGGTGAGGTAGTCGCCGATGTCGCGGTAGAAGACTTTGCCAACGACCGTGTCGTCGGGGTTCTTTATGAGCACGTAGATGGCGGCGGTAGTGCGCGTTCCCTGACCGAAAACATTGTCCTTCTCCTTGCGCCGTTGCTCACCAGCGGTACGCGCGTTGCCACGAAGGTTGAACACGTAGATGCTGTTGAACTCGTCGGCGAAAGTCTTGCGGAGCCCGTCCCCTGAGTTCGATTCGATGAAGCCACCGTTCGACACGAAGGAGACGATGCCTCGGTTGCCGATGCGGTCGGATGCCCATCGAATAGCCCGAATGTAGGAGTCGTGGAGCGACTTGGTTAGAGATGCAGTTGAGCGGGCCGCGTAGGTGGAGTCGATCTTGCGGTCGAGAGTCGGGTAGTCATAGTTCTGGTTGTTGTCGTTGCCCGAATCTTGGCCTACCGAGTAAGGCGGGTTGCCGATGACGACGCGGATGTCGAGGGCCTTCTGCGCCTCGGCCCGCTCGTTGTTCTCGGGGAAGACGCCGTGGTTGTCGAGCTCGTCGTCTGCTTCGCTCATCTGGAACGTGTCGGTGAGCACGATGCCTTCGAACGGCACGTAGTCGCCGCCTGCGAGCTCGTGGTAGGTCTCTTCGATGTTGATCGCCGCGACGTAGTAGGCGAGCAACACGAGTTCGTTGGCGTGCAGCTCGTACCGATACTTGTAGGCGAGGTCTTCGGGCTTGATGAGGCCCGACTGGAGGAGACGGACGATGAACGTGCCGGTCCCGGTAAAAGGGTCGAGCACGTGCACGCCCTTGTCGGAGAGACTGGCTCCGAACTCGGCCTTCAGCGCATCGTCGACCGAGTGGATGATGAAGTCCACGATCTCGTTGGGCGTGTAGACGATGCCGAGACGGTCGCTGGTTCCCGAGAAGGCGGTCTGGAAGAACTTCTCGTACAGCTCTTTGACGATCTGCTGCTTCGCGGCGGCATCCGTGATTCCGGACGCGCGAGTGCGAACGGAGTCGTAGAACTTGTCGAGCTTCTCGGTCTCCTTCTCGAGGTGCTGGTCTTCGAGCGCGTCGATCATGTGCTGCATGACCTGCGAGACAGGATTGTGGTCGCTGAATGCGTAGCCCTCGAACAGAGCGTCGAACACCGGCTTGGTGATCAGATGCTGCGAAAGCATCTCGATGGCATCGCGTTCGGTGATGAAGGGGTTGAGATTGTCCTGCAGCCCTTTCAAAAAGCGAGCGAACTCATCGTGCAGGGTGGCGTCTGACCCTTCGACCAGAGCCCTGATTCGGGTGATGTGGTCGGACGCAATGCCCGCGACATCCTTAGCCCAGTTCTCCCAGTAGCGGCGCTCGCCGACCTTCTGCACGATCTTGGCGAGAATCGCGTCGCGCCACTGGTCGAGGGCCGGAAAGTCGAGGGTGACGGCCGTGTTGCCGGTCTCGTCTTTGTCGCCGTCCTTGCCTCCACCGCCGACGCCGATGATGGAAAGTTTGCCCTCGGTGGACTTGGTGAGGTCGATCTTGTTGACCATCGCGTCGAAGCGCTCGTCGTGCGCACGAAGCGCTTGGAGCACCTGCCAGACGACTTTGTACTTCTTGTTGTCGTTCAGCGCGGTCGCCGGATCCATGTCGGCGGGCACTCCGATCGGCAGGATGACGTAGCCGTATTTCTTGCCTTCGAGCTTCCGCATCACGCGACCCACGGACTGCACGACATCGACGACTGAGTCGCGGGGGTTGAGGAACATGACGGCGTCGAGGGCGGGCACGTCCACGCCCTCGGAGAGCACCTTGGCGTTCGTGAGGATGCGAGCGTTGCCGGCGCCGGGGTCTTGCTTCAGCCAGTCGAGCTCTTTGTTGCGGTCGAGCACGTTGTAGGTGCCGTCGACGTGATGCACCTCGACATCCAGAAGGTCAGCTGCGCTTTCATCGCTTTCGCGATCGATGGCTTCAATCTCGGCTTCGACGACCTTCTCGAAGAGTTCGGCGATCTTTTTCGACTCGGAGATGTTCTTCGCGAACGCGACGGCTCGTTTCATCGGCTCCGGGTCGAGAACGAACTCTTCCGGGGTCAGGGAGCGCTTCGAGAGACCGTTCCAACAGCCGACGATCTTGGCGGCGTCATCGAGGGTCAGCTCGTTGTTCTCGTCGGCGAGCAGGCGCTGAAAGCGGGTGGAGATGTAGCTCTCATCCACGGCGAGCACGAGCACCTTGTAGTCGGTGAGGCGACCCATCGACACTGCTTCGCCGAATCCGAGGCGGTGGAACTCTTGGCCATAGAACTCGGGGGTGTTCATGTCGGTGAGCACGGCGCCGGCTTCTTCGGCCTTGGACCTACTGGCGTCCGCATAGATTCGCGGCGTCGCGGTCATGTAAAGGCGCTTCTTGCCCTTCACGTACTCCTGGCTATGGACACGCACAAATGCCGACTCTTCTTCACCGGAGAGCGTGACGCCGGTGGTGCGGTGCGCCTCGTCGCAGACGATGAGATCGAACTCGGGCACGCCCTCGACCTGCGCCTTCGCGACCACATCGATGGACTGGTAGGTCGAAAAGACGACGGTGATGCCGTCGAAGCCGTCCGCGATCTCCGCGAACTTTGCCACCAGCTTCGTGGTGTTCGTCGTCGCCGGATAAGCAAGGTCAGTGACCGGGATGTCTTCATCAGTCTTGCGCTTGCCGACGCTGACATCGGAGCAGACCGCGAACGAACGCAGCGGCACCGCGGACTCAATGGTCCACTCCTTCAGCGTCTGCGACAGCAACGAGATCGAGGGCACCAAGAACAGCACCGTGCCACCGCGAGGCACCATTTGCTCGACCAGCTTGAGGCTTGTGAAGGTCTTGCCCGTGCCGCAGGCCATGATGAGCTTGCCGCGATCGGCGGTCTCGAAGCCGGTGATCACTTTCTCGATCGCGGTCTTCTGGTGCGGGAACGGCTGCTTCGCGGCCTTCTTGGTCAGCTCGCTAGGGGCGTTGAGCGAGAACTGGCTCCAGTCGATGGAGGAGTCATCGAGATCCTGAACCCGCAAACGCTGCACCGGCGGGTTCTGGTTCTCGACAGCATCCTCAGCGTTGCTTCCCCAGTTGTCGCTCGTCGAGATGACGAGGCGGGCGGCGAACTCGGGTTTGCCGTCGAGAGTCTTGCTCGACGCCGCGAGGAACGAATCCAGCATCGGCTTCGTGACCATCGTTGACGGGTCGAAGAACTTGCACTGGATCGCGGTCAGCTCTCCGGTGTCACGAGCGCGAGCAACCAGGTCGATGCCGGTGTCTTTGCGCACCCCGCGATGCGGGTAGTTCGTCCACATCCATACCTCGTCGTAGAGCTGCGCATACTGCGGCTCCGTCGTGAGGTAGGCCTGCATGAGCCGCTCGAAGCGGTCGCCCTTGTCGCGTTCGTCGTACGCGATGGACCGCAGCTCGTCGAGCACGTCGTGAATGCTTGTCACCGGGATGACCGCCTTTCGTGGCCGAGCGACGGCTCGTGCCGCATGGTGAGGTAGCGCTTGGTCGCGGCCCCGTCGTTCACAAGAAAACACCGACCCGGATCTCCACCGATTTCTCGACGAGCCGCCGTTGCCACTACGAGATCGGCATCGTGGGCCAGGTGAGCGAGTGGACTGCGAGATACACGGAGGGCTTCGTGACGACGACCGGCGAAACGGTCGTGCTTCGCGACGAACGCACCCGTTCTCACGGGTGGCGAAGTCCCGCCGCGGCAATCGAGGAATGGGCTCGCCGCGGCGATTTCACCCGCGAGGGCACGACTCGAGTTCCGCGTGGAAAGCGTCGAGTCGAACACGTGTCGAACGATCCCCATTTTGCGCGTCTGGGAGTTGCCATGATCTGGCAGGAGATCAGCTTCGAAGCCGCTGTGACCGAGCAGCCCGCGACTGAATCTCGGCTCAACAACGAGACTGAGGTCGGTCCCTGACATCCGTGCTCCTCGCGGGTTATTCGAGAGCGTATCGCCCGCCGTCCCCTCGCAATCGCAGGCTCGCTTGGTACCCGGTCTGTCGTTGGCCATCACCGTCAGCGGGCCTCCTGAGCGCGCGGGCCGCTTGTGTCGACGACCGCGAAGATGTGTAACAATGTGTGTAGGAGACAACACATGGCGACGAATCTGGCTCTCGACCCCGAATTGCTCGAACGCGCATTCACGGTAAGTGGCGAGCGAACCAAGAAGGCGGCGGTGACTCTCGCCCTCGAAGAGTTCATCGCGCGCCGGCAGCAGGCCGGAATGATCGAGCTTCTCGGGACTCTCGAATGGAACGATGAGTACGACTACAAGGCCGCCCGGTCGAGGTCGTGAGCATCCTCATCGACACGAGCGTCTGGTCGCTCTCAATCCGGCGTCACCCGCCGGATTTGCCCGAAGTCACTGCCCTTCGTGACGCGCTGAACGGCCAGGACCTCGTGGCCACGACGGGCGTGATTCTGCAGGAGGTGCTCCAAGGGCTCACGACTGAGGCGGCACGAACCGCGGTCCGAGATCAGATGGACGGGATGAACTACCTCGAAGCCGACCGCAACGACCACCTGACTGCGGCGGACGTCTTCGTCGGCTGTCGGGAGCGCGGCATTCAAATCGGAAGCATCGATGCGCTGATTGCGGCGATCTGCATCCGTCGTGACCTCACCTTGCTGACGACCGATCGTGATTTCGCCCACGTCGCGAAACGCACCGGCCTGCGCCTCTGGAGCGCCTGAGCGCGTCGGCTGGTGACGCTAGCGTCTGAGACATGTTCATCCGCGACGGCCGAGTCTTCTACAGCGCCACCGACCTCAAAGGCGCCGTGGAATGCGAGTGGGCGCTCATGCGCAAACTCGACGCGAAACTCAAGCGCATCGACGCGGTCGAAGAACTCGAGGATGCCATGCTCGCCCGAGCCGGCGAGCTCGGCGGCCAGCACGAAGCCCGGGCTCTCGAGACCTTCAAGGCCACGTTCCCCACCACCGTTGTCGAGATCGACACGAACGACTCGCGCGCCGACCCCGAGGCGCTGCGTGCGGCGCAGGAGCGCACCATCCAGGCTTTGCGAGACGGCAACGACGTCGTCTTCCAGGCCACCTTCTTCGACGAGCCCGAGAACGAGCGCATCGGGTTCGTCGGGTTCGCCGACTTCCTCATCAAGAGCGACGACGGGTACCAGGTCTGGGACACCAAACTCGCCCGCAAAGCCCGCGTGACGGCGTTGCTGCAACTCGCGGCGTACGCCGACCAGCTGCGCAAGCTCGGCATCCCGGTCTCGAACGACACCTACCTGCTGCTCGGCAACGGCGAGGAGAGCCGACACGACCTGAGGGACATCGAACCCGTCTTCCACGACCGCGTCGCGCGGCTCAAGGAGATGATCGAGGCGCGGCTCGACGATCCGAACCCGATCGCGTGGGGCGCCCCGGGCTACGCCGCCGACGGGCGCTGCGAGTGGTGCGCGCCCGAGATCGAACGCACCCGCGACGTGCTGCTCGTGGCGGGCATGCGCACCACCAGCCGCAGCAGACTGGCGGATGCCGGCATCCACACGATCGACGACCTCGCGGCCAGCACGGGCGAGGTCGACGGGATCGGCGCCGCGGCTCTCGAGAAGCTGCGAGCCCAGGCGCGGATGCAGTTGACGCCCCGCGAGGAACACGAGGTGAAGTACGAGGTCGCGTCGGCCGGCGGGCTGTCGCAGCTGCCACCGGCGGATGCGGGTGACATCTTCTTCGACTTCGAAGGGGATCCGCTGTGGACATCCAATGGGCTCGACTGGGGGCTCGACTACCTCTGGGGTCTCATCACGCTCGAGGGCGGCGACGAGACGTTCACCGCGTTCTGGGCGCACGACCGGGCGCAGGAGAAGAAGGCGCTTGTCGACTTCCTGGAGTTCGTGCAGGAGCGGCGGCGGACGCATCCGGGGCTGCACATCTACCACTACGCCGACTACGAGCGGGCGCACCTGCTGCAGCTGACGGCGCGGTACGGGGTGGGCGAGGCGATCCTCGACGAACTGCTCACCGAAGACGTGTTCGTCGACCTCTACCCGATCGTGCGGCGCAGCATCCGCATCAGCGAAGGCTCCTACTCGATCAAGAAACTCGAGCCGCTCTACATGGGCGACGAGGTGCGCGTCGGCGATCTGGTGAAGGGCGACGAGAGCATCCAGTTCTACGTCGACTACACCGAGATGCGGGATGACGGCCGCACCGCCGAGGCGGCGGCGAAGCTCGAAGAGATCCGGGCGTACAACGAGTACGACTGCGTCTCCACCCACCGCCTGCGCGACTGGCTGCTCGAGCGGGCGCGTGAGAACGGCGTCGAAGCCGTCGCGACCCAGGTCGCCGCCGCCACGAAGGAGAACGCGCTCGCGACCGCCGAATCCCAGGTGCGGGATCGGCTGTACGCGCACATCGACGGCATCCCGGCCCTCGACCGCACGCCCGACCAGCACGCCATCGGACTCGCCGCCGCCGCCATCGAATACCACCGCCGCGAAGACAAGTCGTACTGGTGGGAGCACTTCGCCCGCCACACGCTCGACCTCGACGAACTCGAAGACACCCGCGGCGTGTTCCGCGTGCACACGGCGCAGGTCGTCGAAGACTGGCGCGTTCCCGAGGGCAAGCGCACCGAGCAGCGCGTCATCCGGCTGCGCGGGCGACTCGCGCCCGGATCCCGATTGGATGCCGGCGGCCGCCCGTTCGTCATGTACGAGCCGCCGCTTCCGGGGATCATCCAGAACGTGCAACCCGGACGCCGCGGCGAGCACAACCGCGGCGGCGTGCTCGAAGCCGGCCTCGTCGAAGGGCTCGGCGGCGAGATCGCGGATGTCGTGCTCGAGGAGTCCGCGGGGGTCGGCGGGGAGGCGTGGAGCGGTTTTCCCGTCGCGTTGACGCCCGAAGCCCCGGTTCCGACGAAGGCGCAGCGCGAAGCCATCCTGCAGTGGGGCGGTCGCGTCGCCGACTCGCTCCCCCGGTTCCCGAAGTCGCCGGCGCTCGACATCCTGCGTCGGGTTCCTCCGCGCACCGTGGATGACCGCGGGCTCGAGCCGGTCGGCATCGACGGGGTGGCCACGGCGATCGTCGAATCGCTCGGCCGGCTGGATGACTCCTACCTCGCCGTGCAGGGCCCTCCGGGATCCGGCAAGACCTACGTCGGCGCCAAGGTCATCGCCCACCTCGTCACCGAGCTCGGGTGGCGCGTCGGCGTCGTCGCGCAGTCGCACGAGGTGATCGAGAACCTGCTGCGGCGCGTGCTGCAGGAGGGGGTGCCCGCCGAGAGGATCGGCAAGAAGCCGTCGTCGTCGGGCTACAGCACGCCCCCCGGCTGGACGATCCTCGACCGCAACGAAGACATCCCGCCGTTCATCTCCGCCCACCACGACGCCGGCTTCGTGCTCGGCGGCACCGCCTGGGACTTCGCGAACGCCGGCAAGGTGCCGCGCGACGACCTCGACCTGCTCGTCGTCGACGAAGCCGGGCAGTACTCGCTCGCCAACACCATCGCCGTCTCGGTCGCCGCGCGCCGGCTGCTGCTACTCGGCGACCCCCAGCAGCTCCCCCAGGTCACCACCGGCACCCACCCCGAGCCGATCGACACCTCCGCCCTCGGATGGCTGAGCGAGGGCCACGATGTGCTGCCCGACCACCTGGGCTACTTCCTCGGCGAGACCTGGCGCATGCACCCGGCCCTCACGTCAGCCGTCAGTGATCTCTCTTACGAAGGGCGTCTGCGGGCGAACCCCAGCACTCTCGAGCGGAACCTCGACGGCGTGAACCCGGGCCTGCATCCGGTGCCGGTGTCGCACTGGGGCAACTCGGTGGAATCCTCCGAGGAGTGCGAAGCCGTCGTCGCCCTCGTGAAGAGCCACCTCGGGATGCCGTGGCGCGACCCGTCCACCGGACGCGACGACGCCATCCGCCCGAGTGACCTCATCGTCGTGGCGCCGTACAACGCCCAGGTCGACCTCCTGCGGCGGCACCTTGTCGCCGAAGGCTTGAGCGAGGTGCCGGTCGGCACGGTCGACAAGTTCCAGGGGCAGGAGGCGGCGATCGCGATCGTGTCGCTGACGGCATCCAGTGCGGCGGATGTGCCGCGCGGCATCTCGTTCCTGCTGCAACGCAACCGGCTCAACGTCGCCATCTCGCGCGGCAAATGGGCGGCCTACCTCGTGCACTCCCCCGCGCTGCGCGACTACCTGCCCGTCACCCCGCAGGGCCTTGCCGAGCTCTCGGGCTTCATCCGGCTGACCACCGGAGGCTGAATCGAAGTCGGCAGCGGTGGCGCCACCGGCGGCGAGCCTCACGCAACGTCCCTGGGCACCACAGCTAGGCGGCATCCTTCGTGGCCCGCTTCTCGGCTTTCCTCTCGGCGTTGACGTCCCTCGCTTGCTCGGGCTGCCCCGGACCCGGGTCGACCGGCGGCGGCACGATGCGGTTGCCCGCGCCGCCGGACGCCGCGCGGCGCCGGAAAAGCAGTACCGCGATCACGACCACGAGGCAGACCGCCCCGATCGTGATGATGATGCCGGTCACGAGCGCCATATCGAACATTCCCCTTGCCTAACCCCTCGAGGCCCGCGCGGCAAGGGCTCGACAATCGCATCGACATCGGCGTGCACTTGACTCCACGACACGAAGGAGTACGCGATGAGCGGATATGAGAGTCCCAGCCCCGAAGATGAGGTCGCACCGCAGCCCGAGCCGAGAGTCGAACCCACGGCCGACGAGCAGGCGCCCGAAGGCGGCGACGACCTGCGGCCCCCGTCCGCGCGCGAGAACCTGCGGCTCACCTGATGGGCCGCGACGCCGAACAGGTCACCGGCGACGGTGAGACCCCCGACGCCGACCTGCAGGTCGAGAAGGTCGACGACGCGGACGATTAGCTGCCGGCGGCCCTGCCGACCTTCCAGTACCCGCAGAACGTGACGTGGGCCCTCGGCAGGCCGCGCTCGTTGACCAGCAGCCGCCGCGCGCCGGTGGCCACCGCCGACTCGCCCACCGCGAATCCGTAGGTGGTCTCCGCCGCGACGTCCAGCGAAGCGAGCGCCGGTAGCGCGGCCGCACCGGGGAGCTCGCCGGCATCCCGCACCACCCACCGCACGGTCACCCCGTCGGGCGCCTGCACGTCTTGGCGGTCGGCGAGGTCGAAGAGCTCGATGATCGCGTCACCCACCGTGTCGCGCGGCAGATCGCGCAGGATGCCGGCCGCCGCGGGCAGGCCGCTCTCGTCGGCGACGAGCAGAACCCGATCGGTGCCGGCGGGCTGCTTCCAGCCGCAGCCCTGGTCGATGAACGCGATCTCGGCACCGGGCTCGACGGCCGCGGCCCAGGGCGCCGCGATGCCGTCGGTGCCGTGCACGACGAAGTCGACGTCGAGTTCCGCGGGGGCGCAGCGGTAGGCGCGCACGGTGTAGTTGCGGATCACCGGGCGCGTGCTCGCCGGCAGTGTGCGGTATCTGAGATACCCGCCGATGCCGAAGTTCGCCGGCAGGTTGTCGAACCGGTCGCCCGAAGGATGCGTCGGCACCGCCAGCCGGAACCACTGGTCGAAACCCTGGAACTCGAACTGCTCGAGGTCGCCGCCGGCGAAGGTGACGCGCACCAGGTGCGGCGTCAGCCGTTCACGCGCCACGACGAAGGTGTGGACGAGTCCGGAGGGGGCGTGCCGCACCGCGATGTTGCTCACCGGGTAAGGGTATCCTCAGTTCGGGGTGCCCCGGTCGGCCGCGGGTGGGCGCCGACCCGCGGCTACCGCCCGCGGCCGCCACCACCGCCTCCGCCACCCCCGGAGAACCCGCCGCCCGACGACCCGCCCCGGAACGACGACCCCGACGACCCGCTCCAGCCGCCGGATGATCCGCCGCTGCCCCAGCCACCCCATCCGTTGCCCGACGACGAGCTCACCTGTTTCGCCGCCATCGGTCGCGGCGGTCGCGGCGTCGCCCTCCGGATGCTCTGGATGGTCGAGTTCAGCCGCCACCCCGACAGACCACCGCTCGATCCCGACCACCAGTCGACCGGCACCTGAGCCGCGACCGCCTTCACCGTGAGCTCCTCGGCCCAGCGGTCCTCGATGCCGAAGATCACGGCGTACGGCAGCAGGCGCTCGTACAACTTCACCATCGCGGTGGCGTCGCCGACATCGACGCGTTCCGCGCCTTCCGGGCTCTGCAGCACACGGATGCGATCCTCCTCGGCCAGCGCCATGTAGTCGCGCATCCCCAGCAGGTAGTCGTTACGCGTCTTGCCGCGCGCGCTGAGCGTCGCGATCGTCGAGCGGCGGTTGTACACCGCCTGCATGCAGACGAACGCGACGAAAGTCGCGCCGCCCGACAGCACCGGGAACTCGTCGGCCGCGAACAGCCGTGCCGTATCGATGGCACCGACGATCACGACGACGATCGAGAGCGCGAACAGGACGCTCCACAAGGCCGTCGGACGGGCCGCCCCCTGGTACCCGTCGGTCTTCAGCCTCCGGTCGACCGCCTGGTAGACGCTCGACAGCCGGGTGCCGAGGGTCGTGTTCGACGACCCGAGCGGCCGGCGCGTGCCGGGAGTGAGCGGGTCGCCGAAGATCGACTGCGTGAGTTTCGTCTCGAGCTCGTCGAGCCCGTCGGCGTTCAGCAACTCGACCTCGAACGGTGCCGACGCGTCGGCCGGCCGGTCGAGCAGGCGAACGTTGCCGCGCACCGCGAGGTCGATGACCTGCGCCGCGAACGCCCGCTGCGGACTTCCGGCGATGTACGCGGCGAGCATCACGTTGAGCCCGTCGGGTGGTGTGTACTGCGCAACGATGATGTCGCTCGGAGCGGTGCGCCGCGACCGGTCGGCGACCTGGGTCACCCCCGCGATCAGCGACGTCAGGACGCCGACGCCACCCACGACGAACCCGCCGAACGTATCCCAGAACGGCGGCCGCGCGCGCTCGGGCTCCGAACCGCCGTCCGAGGGCGGGACGACCACCTCGCCGGGCTCGAACGTGCCGGCCGTGAAAGGGATCGAGAGGGTCAGCGACTCGTTCGGCGACAGATCGGCCTCGCCCGCCGTGAACGTCATCGAGCCGTCGTCGCCGGCCGTCGGGGTGAGCGACGCGTCGCAGGAGTCGAAGGTGTAGCACGCCCCGCCATCGACGATGAACGGAGCGACGGCGGCATCCACCGTCAGGGTCACGCTCGTGCGGCCGAACGGCTGCGCCCAGCCGGTGCCGTTGACGTCCCAGTAGAACTCGTCGACCCCGGTGTCGGCGAACGCCGCCACCACATCCACCTGCTCGTAGCTGATGACGTAGGTCTGCCGGCCCTGCACGAACGAATCGTCGCCGAGCCCGACGCTGAAGAAGTCCTCGAAGTACTCGGTCGTGTAGGGCACCGGCTGCCCGGACTCATCGACGACCGACTGCACGTCGGTCTGCAACCGCACCCCGTGGCGGTACTCCGGGATGTCCCGGTAGAAACCCTTGTTCTGGTCGAAGTCGGGGAACACGGCGACGATCGTCTCGGTCACCTGCAGACGCGCGCGCACGTCGTCGTCGCGGGTGAGCAGCCAGGCGGCGTCGAACGACTCGATCTCGAAGTCATCTAGATCGCCCTGGGATGCCGTGGCCACCCCGGCGGGGGCGAGCACCAGGGCTGCGCCCAGGGTCAGAATGGCGATGAAACGAGTGACCCTCGGCATGGGGCCAGCGTATCGATCCGCGGGTCGAGTGCCGCGCTTCGCGCGGTGTCTCGAGACCCGCACGTAGGCTGGTCGGGTGAGTTCCGAAAGCCCCGGCCAGCGCCACGACGGGCACGCGCGACGCGCCAGCCTCGAGGTGCTGCGGGCCGAAGCCCAGGACGAACTCGCCACCGTCGTCGTCGAGCGTCTGCGCAACGGCGAAGACCCGTGGGCGTTCATGGACGAGATCCCGTCGATCGATGAACTCGTCGTGCTCATCCTGCGGGCGGAGCACATCGTGGCCGACAACTCGCGACGTCCGACCCCCGAGGTCGACTACCGCATCCTGCGCCAGATCGGGCTCGCCTACCCCGAGCTGACGCCGACCGTGTGGGCGATGCTCGACCGCCGGATGGCATCCGCGTGACCGCCGCCGCGCTGGCGGTCTTCTCATTCGATTCCTCGGGTCGCGCCACCTCGTACGACCTCGTCGATCCCGCCGCCGCAGCGCTGACCGTGACCGAACTCGCCGCCACCCGCGGCGACGGCGTCTTCGAGACCGCCGGGCTCATCGACGGCCGTCCGCTCAAACCCGCCCGCCACTTCGTGCGCTTCGCCCACTCGGTGCGGATGCTCGACCTCCCGCCGCAGGACTTCACGGTCTGGGACGCTGCACTGCACGAGGTCGCGGCCGCGCTCTCCTCGTCACCGGAAGGCTGGGTGAAGATGGTGCTCAGCCGCGGCGTCGAAGGCCAGCCCACCCCGACCGGATGGGCGTACGGGCAGAACATCCCTTCGACCGAACCCGTGCGGCAGGAGGGCATCCGCGTCGTCCTGCTCGACCGCGGGTACCGCTCCGACGTCGCGCAGACCTCGCCCTGGCTGCTGCAGGGCGCGAAGACGATCTCGTACGCGGTGAACCGCGCGGCGCTCCGCGAGGCGGCGCGACGGGATGCCGACGACGTCGTCTTCACCACCACCGACGGGCACCTGCTCGAGGGTCCGACCTCGACGCTGGTGCTGCGCGACGGCATGACACTGCGCACCCCGCCCGCGTCGATGGGGATCCTGGCCGGCACCACGCAGCAGGAGCTCTTCGACTGGGCTGCCGGCGCCGGGTACACGGTCGGCGCCGAGATGCTCACCGCCGCCGACCTCGCCGCCGCCGACGCCGCGTGGCTGGTCTCCTCGGTGCGGCTCGCGGCCCCCATCCGCTCGGTCGACGGCAGCCCGAAGACGGTGGATGCCGCCCTCACCTCCGCCTTCACGGCGCACCTGCGCACCACCGCCGGTTGAGTGGCGCAGCCGGTGGATCGAAACCGACCCCGAGCAACTCTCGCGAAAGTCTGAAGTATCTCGCGAAAGTTGACGGGTTGCGCGGCGTCCGGGGCTGAGTAATCTCGTCTCAACCGAAACGGCGAAACCCGAAGCGGACGGTGTCACAGCCGCCGGCCGAGGGGCCGCACCCGGGTCGCGCGGGGTCATTCCCGCGTCGACGCGGAGGCGTGGCCAGCGGGTCCCGTGGCGTCACAGCCGCGGTGCCGGATCGACCACAGAACGGCCCTGGGATTTCTAGACCCGGGGCCGTTCGTGGGTCGACTCCTCCCCAGCCACCGCGGGTCGAGTGCCGCCGCGGGCGGTGTATCAAGACCGTCCCCCGAAGTGCTGGGCGCTGGAAGCATCCAGAGATGCCCACCTGCTACCTCCTCCGCTGCGTCGACGGTTCCGACCACTGCGGAAGCACGAGAGACCTTCCGACACGGCTGGCGCAGCCGATGTGCTCGAGAAGCGCATCCCAGAATGGAGTCGCGCGAAGCGCGAGGCGCTGATCGCCGGTGAGTTCGAAGCGCTGCCGGCGCTGATCAGGACGATGAACTTCTCGCGACCCGGGTGCTGAGTTGCTCGGGGGCGGTTGCGATACTCCGCCTGCGGCGCACTCAACTCGCAGAGGTGGTCGGTCGTCAAATACTGACGGCGGTGATGTCGTCCGCAGTTTCGCTCTTACCCCCGTAATTGCGATTCGCGATAGTGACGAGATCACCGCCGTCTGGCTAGTCCCCCAACTAGTGCTCTTGAAGACTAGCCACGAAGGTGAGCAGGCGTCTGTCCCCAGTGGGGGTGTCCGCAACGTAGAGGACACGGCTGCGATTTCGGGGTACAAACGCGAAATACTCCCGCAACGACGAACGGCCCCCGAAAACCGCGTTCCCGCCGGCAAGCCGGGGGTTCGTCGAGCCTCGAAGGCCGTTCAGTCGCCGTCGGGTTTCCCTTCCGGCGAGTGCAACATTCGTCCTGCGCGACTCCGGGCACAACCCGTGAAGTCTCGCTAGATGGTTGAGAGTTCCGCGACGGCATCCCGCAGCAGCGAGACGAGCGCCTCGAGCTGCACCGACCCTTCGGCCGCCTCGAACTCCTCGCCGTCGAGGGCGCGGGCCGCGAGGCCGGCCTTCGCGTCGATGAGCTCCGAGATGCGTCCGTCGATCGTGCCGGCGGCGATGATGCGCCACGCGGTGACCGGCAGCTCCTGCCCGATGCGGTGCACACGGTCGATCGCCTGCGTCTGCTCGGCATTCGTCCACGACAGTTCTGCGAGCACGACGTTGGACGCCACCTGCAGGTTGATGCCGACGCCGGCGGCGGTGAGCGAACACACGGCGACCGCGACATCCGCATCGTTGGTGAAGTCGTCCAGCGCCTGGGTGCGCTGCTTCGTCGACTGCTCGCCGCGGATCGACACCGTCTTCAGCCCCGCTTTGGCGAAGAACGCCTCGGCCTCATCCATGACGTCGATGTGTTTGGCGAAGAACACGACCTTGCCGACGTTGCGCGCGAGGTTGACGGTGTAATCCGCTGCCGGCACGGCCTTCGCCTGGCCGATCCGGCGCACCATCGCGAAGACGTTGGTGCCGTCAGCGGTGGCGCCGCGCGACTCCTCGAGTTCGGCGGCGGCGACGAGGCGGATGGCCTCGTCCCGCGACGTGTCGGGCCGTGCCGCGGTGAGCCGGCGGTAGCGCTCCAGGAGACGGGCGAGCAGCGCCGCCTCCGCCTCGCGGATCGAGCGACCCGCCTCGCCGTCCAGCTCGACCGGGATGTCGGCGATGCGACGTGCGGGGATGTCGGCCGCGACATCCACCTTCTTGCGCCGCACGATGCCCATGTCGATCACGGCACCGCGCGCGGACGAGAAGAAGCCCGGGTCGCCGGGGTTCAGATCGGTCTCCTCGAGCCGGCGCATCAGCGAGGTCAGCGGCTTCTTGTCGTCGATCCAGCCGAGGTACTGCCAGATCATGCGGAAGTCTTCGATCTGATTGATCAGCGGCGTTCCGGTGAGCGCGATGAACAGCGCGTTCGGGGTGACCGAGCGGATGCTCTTCGAGAGCGACAGCACGTTCTTCGAGCGCTGCGAGGAGGCGTTCTTGATGAAGTGCGCCTCGTCGACGACCATGCCCTTGAAGCCGCGGCGCGACAGCCAGGCGACATGCCGGTCGAGCACCTCGTAGTTGACGATCACGACGTCGGCGAACGCGTCGATGTCGTCGCCGTCACCGTGCACGACGGTGGCGACGCGCTGCGGCGTCCACTTCTCGACCTCGCGGGCCCAGTTGACCTTGACGACGTTGGGTACGACGACGACCAGGGGATACGCGCCCGCGGCCTCGGCGGCGAGCAGCGCCTGCGCGGTCTTGCCGAGGCCCGGCTCGTCGGCGAGCAGGTAGGTGCGGTGCCCCGACCGGGCGCTCTCGATGAAGCGACCCTGGTGACGCATCAGCTCCTTGCCGCCCGCGGCCGCGAGCGACCGCGCCTCGGGAAGCTCCATGCTGGCCGCTCCCCCGCCGGACCCCATCTCGAACGACCGGAACAGCGGCTCGATGAGCTCCCAGTTCGCGAGCCGGCCCGCCGTCGACGATTTCGCCGGCGCCGAGGCGCTGAAGTCGGGCGCGAGGAACGGGTTCGACATCTGGTACTGCTTCACCGAGTGCGGCACGACGTACCTGTCCTCCTGCTTGGCGGCGGGGGCCTCGGTCGTCACGACCAGGTCTTCGGGCGACAGTTCGGCGCCGGCCTCCAGCAGCATCGCGCGCTTGGCCTCCTGCTGCTGCGTCGTCAGCGGGGCCGTGTCGGTGAGCAGCTGGATGAGGGAGGTGTCGCGCGCGGCGGTCTTCGCCATGATCGTCGCGATGCCGTCGAGCCGAGTGAGCTCCTTGGTGCGCTCGGCATCCGTCAGCGCCTTGTCGGTCTTGATGCGCGTGCGCTCCTCGCGCACGAGCGCGGCCACGACGCGGAACTTCACGCGATTCGCCGGCGCGACCTTACCGCGCTCGGCCGAGTTCTCGATCGCCCGCACCGTGCGGGCGAGGATCGGGATGATCCCGGTCTCATCCTGGTGCTGACGTCGGCGCTGCGACTGGCCGCCGTTCGACCGCTTACGGGCCTTCTGGCCCGACGACGTCGACCTCTTGCCCGAGGAGGGGTTCTGCCCGGTCGGGCTCATCTGTCTCCTTGGTTCCCGTCTTCGGCGGGAACCTGCTGTGCGATCCGCTGGGAGCGGACCGGAGTGATCCTAGAAACGCTCCGCGAAACGTACCCAGACCCGGCTTGACCGGTGGGTGGGGAGCATCACGAGTCTAGCGTGGAACGGCCGACAGTAGGATCACAGAGTGCTGTCCTCCGCGCTCCGGGTCCTCGCGCGGTGCTGGCCCGCCCTCCTCGCCTGGTTCCTCGCCGGATGGACCGCGCGGGCGCTCATCATCCGCCTCGCCGCTTTCGTGGGCAACGCCGACGACATCTTCGGACTGCTGATCCTGCCGCTCGCGATCCTCGTGCAGCTCGCGGCCTACATCGGGATGTTCCTGGCGATCCGACGCGAACTCCCCCACCTCGGCCACGTCGACGACGCGGAAGCCGGCGACGAGGCCCCGCCCTCGGCCGGGCGGCGCTGGCGCGAGACGCTGCTCGCCGGCATCCTGCCGTTCTTCCTGCTCTACGTCGCCTGGAACTTCATCTACCAGGACACGATGGACTACCTGTCGTCGGCGCTGAACCAGGCTGCGCTGCTCGACGGCGGACGGGTCGCGGCGCTCGCCTCGTTCAGCGTCATGTCGGTCACCCTCGCCGTCGCCGCCTTCGTGCTGCGCTGGCTGCTCGGACGTTTCGCCGCCCGGCTGCCCAACTGGTCTCCCGCGGTCGCAGCCTACCTCGAGGCGGTGTGGGTGTTCATCGCGCTCGTCCTCATCCAGGGTCTGCTCGCGGGAGTGCCGGCCTGGCTGGCCACCCGGCGGATGTTCGCGTGGGCCGTCGACGGATGGGCCGGCCTCGTCGATGCGACGCCGTGGTTCAGCACCGCGAACGACATCGTCGGCTGGGCGTTGAGCCAGATCGGCTCGCTCATCGGCTTGCCCCTCGCCTGGCTGGCCATCGCCTCGATCATCTACTTCGGCACGATGCCGCGCAGCCGCCGCCCCGCACCGGCCGTGCTCAGCCGCGCCGAAGTGCGCTGGTCCGGGATGCCGGTGTGGGTGCGCCGCCTGGGAACGTCGATCTCGTCGGGCCTCGTCGACCGGTGGGGGCCGGTGACACTCGCGGCGCGGCTGATCTGGCGTTCGGGTCCCGTCGCCCTGGGCCTGTATCTGCTCGGCTTCGCGATCGTCACGGCGGCGGCGGACTGGCTGAGCCTCGGCATCTACCGCCTGCTCGGACCGCACGAGACCGGCTGGTGGTACGGCGCGAGCGACGCCGTGCAGCTCGCCGTCGCGGCGCTCACCGCCGTACTGCAGGTGTCACTGGTCGCCGCCGCGTTCGATCACGCGCTGCGCAGCGACGCCGCAGCCGAACTGGTCGAGGAGGCGGGCGACATCGTCAGCTCAGCCGCAGCACCCGCGGCAGACCAGCCGACGAGCTGATCTGCACGGCCGGATCCTCGACCTGCCCATGCGGCACGAGGAAGGTGAGCTGCAGATCGTACGCGCCTCGCTCGGCGAAGGTGCAGGTCTGCGCGAAGCGGTCGGGGATCTCGTAGTCGCTGTCCGAGACGGTCTCGGACTCCCAGCGGCGCTCGTACCCGGCCTCGTCGGACACCACGGTGATCTCGCAATAGGCGCCGTCGCGCGGGTCGACGACGTCGAACGCGATCGTGGCGACCACGACATCCGCGTTCGCCGGAGCGTTCAACGGGCCGCCGTCGAGCACCTCCAGGCCGGTCAGCGTGATCTCGGCGCCCGAGTACGTGGCCGTCTCACCGAGGGCGACGGCGTCGGGCTGCGGCTGCGCACCCTGGTAGGGGAACCAGCGCGGGATGAGCGACACCACGAAGGCTCCCGGGATGAGCACGACGAGGGCCACGAGGAACCAGCGGTTGCGGCGGAGCCAGGTCATGACACCCCGTCCCGCACGCTTTCGCGCTCGGCGGAGTCGCGCACCTCCAGTGCCGTGAGGTCGATCACCAGCTCGATCACGCTGTCGAGACGCTGGTCGCCGCCGGTTCCGATGCGCAACACGGCCGTCCGCGCGCCCGGCAGCTCCGTGACGTCGGCGGGCAGCTCGACGAGCGCCGAACCGGTGAGCGGGAAGCCCGCGTCGACGACCCCTGCATCGATCGTCGCAGAGCCCGCGCGGTCAGTGCCGGAGTAGCGCACGCCGTCGACGTAGACCTCCACGTCGACGGTGGTGCGCTCGACGCGCGCGTCGATGGTGGCGTCGATCAGCAGCCAGATGCCCGCGGTGGTGCCGCGCCAGAAGCCGACCTCGACCTCGCGGACCAGGCCGACCTCGTCGACCGTCGCCACCAGGTGCTCCGACACGATCTGCTCGCCGAGGCCGCCGGTCACCGCGAACGATGCCTCCACCTGCGCGTCGCCGGGCGTCGAGAAGGCGACGCCGAAGGCGAGAGCGATCAAACCGAGCCCGGCCGGCACCGCGACCGCGGTCCTCACGACTGGTCCCGGATGACGGCCGGCACTTCGACCGCGACGTACGGGCGCGCCCAGCGGGTGCCGGAGTACAGATCCGCCGACTCGGGAGTCGCGTCGGTCAGGCCGATCCGCACCTCGTCGCCTGCGGCGAACAGCCCGTCGTCGACGACGAACACGAACTGCACCGTGTCGGGCACGCCGGGGGTGAGAGACGGGCCGTTGCTGTCGTCGCGCATGAGGCGCGTCGAGTAGTCGGAGATCAGGAACTCGCGGTCGAGCTCGAGGAGGCCGGGGATGGTGAACGCGTAGAAACCTTTCGACCCGAGCGGTTCCTGCGGCTCGTCGGTGACGTTCTCCATCGTCGCGATCACGACCAGGAACCTCGTTCCGGGGTCGGGTTCGGTGTAGCCGTCGGGATGCTCGTCGGTCAGGTAGACGTCGTCGATCGCGGTGCTCAGGCGGTGACCGGTGTAGGGCTGGCCGATCGGCTGCTCTGGCAGCACGCGGCTCTGCAACTGCACCGTGTCCCACCCGCCGAGCGGGATCGCGATCAGCCCGCCGACGGCCGCGACGCCGACGATCACGAGCGGCGGCATCCAGCCCCTGAAACGTTGGCGCAGGGTCACCGCCGCTGATCCTCGGGGATCGGCACGCGGATCAGCCAGCCGACGACGAGGAACACCAGCGCGGCGACGTATTGGGCGCCCTGCCACCACGGGTCGGGGATGCCGATGACCCAGATCGGGTTCCAGAGGACGGCGATGGCGGCCAGCAGCGGCAGCCACCACCACTGCTTCGCCTGGAACGCGAACACCGCGACGATCGCGGCGAAGATCGCGACGATATAGCGGATCACCTCGAACGCGGCCACGTCAAGCGCCACCGCGCCCACCAGGAGCGCGATGGTGACGATGACACCGGGCAGCAGGGCGAGTCGGCGGGTGCCCGGGTCGGGCGTCTTGCCGTAACGGGAGGCGGGTCGCGACGTGGAGGAGGCCATCCCTGCAACCCTACGATGTCGGCCGCGTGTCGAAACCCGGCGGCGTCGACCAGCGCCTTCCTGAGATGCGCCGACGGCAGCTACGACGTCGGCAGCACCATCGATCTCGGACGCCGACGTGCGCAGCACGGTGCCGGGCAAGGCTCGCCCTCCACTACGAGCCGGCGGCCGGTGTAGTTGACCTGGGCTCACGAGTCCCAGCTGGTCGACGACGCCTTCGCGCTCGAGAAGAAGATCCAGAACCGGTCGCGCGCCAAGCGCGAGGCGCTCATCGACGGACGCTTCGCCGATCTGCCAGGTCTCAGTCGTCGCGCGTACCGTCGCGGGGGTCGCGACACGCCCCCGGCGGGGGCGACTCGACCACTGCGGGGAGGGAGTCCTAGGCTCGAACGGTGGATGCCGACGCCGCCCTGGAACGTCTGCGCGAGCTCATCAGGGTCCCGACGGTGTCACGTGACGACACCGGGCTGCAGGACGCCGCCGCCTTCGCCCGCTTCCCCGTGCTGCTCTCGGAGCTCTACCCGCGTACGCACGCCGCCCTCGACCTCGAGCGGATCGGCGACCTCGGTCTGCTGTACCGCTGGCCCGGTCGCACGCCCGGGGATGCGCTCATCCTCATGGCGCACTGGGACGTCGTGCCCGCCGACGAGAGGGGCTGGACGCACGAGCCGTTCGCCGCGGATCTGACGACGGATGCCGACGGATCACGTCGCCTCTGGGGGCGCGGCGCGATCGACGACAAGGGCGCGCTCGGCGGGATCCTCGAAGCGGTCGAGGACCTCGTCGCGCAGGGGTTCGTGCCCGAGAACGACGTCTACCTGAGTTTCGGGGGCGACGAGGAGGTGCAGGGCGCCGCGGCGGAGGCCGCCGTCGCGCTGCTCGTCGACCGCGGTCTCGCCGTCGACTTCGTGCTCGACGAGGGCGGCGCGGTCGTGCAGGGGCAGTTCCCCGGCGTCGGCGAGCCGACCGCCGTCATCGGGATCGCCGAGAAGGGCATCGCGACGGTCGAACTGCGCGCCCGGGAGCCGGGCGGTCATGCCGCGCATCCACCGCGTCGGGGGAACACCGCCACCGCACGTCTGGCGCGAGCGATCCAGCGGGTATCGAAACAGGTGCCCGCCGGTCTCCCGCCCACCGCCTTCCCGATGTTCGCGGCCCTCGGTTCGCGGGCGCGCGGGATCCTCGGGCTCGCCTACCGGCATCCGAAGCTCTTCCGCCCGGTGCTGCTGAGCGCGCTCACCCGCGGCAGCGACGAGGCCAACGCCCTGGTGCGCACGACCCGCGTCGTCACCCGGCTGAGCGGCGCGGCGGCCGACAACGTGCTGCCCGAGGTCGCCACGGCGAGCGTCAACATGCGCATCGTCGTCGGGTCGTCGCTGGAGGCCGAGGTGGAGCGCATCCGCCGGGATGTCGCCGACGAGCGCATCGCGGTGCGGGTCGTGCGCGGCTCCGACCCCCCGGCCGTCGCGCCGGCATCCGGGCGGCCGTGGGAGCGGATCGTCGACGCCCTCGCCGCCTCGCACCCGGCGGCGGTGCCGGTGCCGTACGCGATGCTCGGCGCCACCGACGGGCGGCACTTCACCCGGCTCACCCCGGCCGTCTACCGCTTCACGCCGTTCGAGATGACGAAGGCGGAACTCGCCGGGCTGCACGCGATCGACGAGTCGATCCGGGTCGACGCCTATCTGCGCGGCGTCGCCTTCTACCGGGCGCTGCTGGAGACCGCCTAGGTTCCGGGCGCGGACGCGGCGATCCACTCGTCGAGTGCTGACGGCTCGTCGGTGACGATGCCGTCGACACCGTAGGCGAGCGCTTTGCTCCAGCGGTCCTCGTTGTTGAGGGTGTACAGGAGCACGCCGAGGCCGGCCGCATGCATCTCGGCGACCGCATCCGGATTCGCGTCGAGCGACGACGTCCGCGTCATGATCGCGATCGCGTCGTAGCGGCGGGCGACGGTGACCGGGTCGAGCGGCAGATCCCGGCGGATGAGCACCCGTGGGATGGCGGGGGCGGCGTCGCGCAGCGACTTGACCGTTCCGGGTGAGAACGAGGCGAACACCACTCGGTCCTGCACGCCGCGGAAGTAGATGCCGCCCAGGAGCAGCCGGACGTCGTCGGTCGACCACTCGTCCTTGAGTTCGACCAAGGCGGTGGCGTCGGGCGAGGAGACGAGGAGGTCGAGGAACTCGGTCAACAGCGGAACCCGTGTGCCCGAGAACGCCGTGTCGTACCAGGAGCCGGCGTCGAAGGCGCGCAGTTCGGCAATCGTGAGCTCGCGCACCACCCCCGATCCGTCGGTGGTGCGGTCGACGGTCGTGTCGTGCATCAGCACCGGGTAGCCGTCGGCGCTGAGTTGTACGTCGGTCTCGAGGAAGTCGGACCCGCTGCGCACGGCGGAGGCGAACGCGGGGAGGGTGTTCTCGGGGGCGGTGGCTCGGTCGCCGCGGTGAGCGGCGATGAACGCGGGCTCCCCCGGGGCGCGCAGCGGGCCCATCAGGTTTGCGGCGTAGGCGTCGGTGGCGCCGGGGGCGAGCACGAGCACGAGAACGGATGCGATGGTCACGAGGATCGCGGCCACGAGGCGCAGGGGGCTGCTCATGAGTCGCCTTCGGGTTGCGGGTCCCGCGTCGTTGCGGGTGCCACGACGTTAGCACGCACCGTTACCGTTCCGTTACCTTCCGTCGACCGTTCCGCGACCTCTCGCGACGGTCGGCGGCGTCTGGCACGCCGGCCCCATGCCGTGGAGCACCGACAACCCCACTCAGCAACGCCTCGACGCGTTCGCCGGCGACGACCTCGCCCGACCGGGCGTGGACGGGGTCGGATGTTCGGCACCATCGGCCTGCGTGTGCGCGGCACGATCTTCGCGGTCGCCGTGCCCGACGACGGACTGATGGTGAAGATCCCCGAGGCCCGCGCCGACGAGCGCGCCGCTCCCGGCGATCTCACCCGCACGGTCATGCGCGGCCGGGAGATGCGCGAATGGGTCGTCGCCCCGATCGAGGCACCGGATGCCGTCTGCGCGTCACTCCTCGACGAGGCCCACGCCTACCTCGACGAGATCACCCGGTAGCGACGCGAGTTGCCGAGATCTGTCGCCCGAGGGCGCACGATCCGACCCGAACCGGCAACTCGGTGAAGTCAGCACGCCGGCGTCGGGCTAGATGAGCGCCTTCGTGTGCCAGATGGTCTTCGTCTCGGTGAACGCGAGGATGCGGTGGAGCGACGGATCCGGGATGCCGGCCTCCGGCGCGAGCACACGCTTGAGGGTGTCGGCCGCCGCGATCTCCAGGTCGATCCACTCCAGCGCCCCCGCTCCGGCGAGGTCGAGGGCGTTCACGTCGGCGTGTGACGCGAGCCACGGCGCCATCTCGGCGGGCGACCCGGTGAGCACGTTGACGACCCCCCCGGGCACGTCGCTCGTCGCGAATACCTCGGCGAGCGAGATCGCCGACAGCGGGCGCTTCTCATCGGCGATGACGACGACGGTGTTGCCGGCGACGAGGATCGGGGCGACGACGTTCACGACGCCGAGCAGCGAGCCGCCCGCCACACCCTGCGGCGCGATCGCGGCGACGACGCCCGTGGGCTCCGGCACCGAGAGGTTGAAATAGGGCCCGGCGACGGGGTTGCCTGATCCGGCGACCTGGCTGAACTTGTCGGTCCAGCCGGCGTACCAGACCCAGGCGTCGATCGCGGCATCGACCTGCTTGGCTGCGGCAGCCGCCGACGCGCCTTCCGAGAGCCGCAGCTCCTCGACGAACTGGTCGCGGCGGCCCTCGAGCAGCTCGGCGATGCGGTAGAGCACCTGCCCGCGGTTGTAGGCCGTCGCGCCCGCCCAGCCGGACTGCGCCGCGCGGGCGGCGACTACGGCATCCCGCGCGTCCTTGCGGGAGGCGAGCGCCGCGTTCGCGAGGAACGCGCCCTTCGGCGTCGTCACCTCGTAGGTTCGGCCCGACTCGCTGCGCGGGAACGCCCCGCCGATCGCGAGCTTGTAGGTCTTGGGAATCGCGAGACGGTTCACGCGACACCACCCTTCAGGTAGGCCTGGAGTCCCTGGCGTCCGCCCTCGCTCCCGTAGCCCGACTCCTTGTAGCCGCCGAACGGCGAGGCGGGGTCGAAGCGGTTGAAGGTGTTCGCCCAGATGACGCCCGCGCGCAGCTTGTCGGCGACGGCGAGGATCTTCGACCCCTTGTCGCTCCAGATGCCCGCGGAGAGTCCGAAGGGGGTGTTGTTCGCCTTCGTGATCGCCTCGGCGGGCGTGCGGAAGGTGAGCACCGAGAGCACGGGTCCGAAAATCTCCTCGCGGGCGATCGTCGACGACGCCTGCACACCGGTGAAGATCGTCGGGGCGAACCAGAACCCGTTCTTCGGGATCTCGCACGGCGCCGTCCAGCGCTCGGCGCCCTCGCTCTCGCCGATGTCGGAGAGGCTGCGGATGCGGTCGAGCTGCTCCTGGGAGTTGATCGCGCCGATGTCGGTGTTCTTGTCGAGCGGGTCGCCCATGCGCAGCGTCGCCAGCCGGGTCTTCAGCTTCTCGACGATCTCGTCGTGCACGTTCTCCTGCACGAGCAGACGACTGCCGGCGCAGCAGACGTGGCCCTGGTTGAAGAAGATGCCGGTGACGATGCCCTCGATCGCCTGGTCGAGCGGGGCGTCGTCGAAGACGATGTTCGCCGCCTTGCCGCCGAGTTCGAGAGTCACCTTCTTGCCCGTGCCGGCGACCGCCTTGGCGATCTCGCGGCCGACGGCGGTCGAACCGGTGAAGGCCACCTTGTTCACGTCGTCGTGGCGCACGAGCGCGGCACCCGTCTCGCCCGCGCCGGTCACGATGTTGACGACGCCCTTCGGCAGGTCGGCCTGCTGCAGGATCTCGGCGAAGATCAGCGCACTGAGCGACGTCGTCTCCGCGGGCTTGATCACCACGGTGTTGCCGGCGGCGAGGGCGGGCGCGATCTTCCAGGCGAGCATGAGCAGCGGGAAGTTCCACGGGATGACCTGCGCCGCGACCCCGAGGGCGCGCGGGTCGGACCCCAGGCCAGCGTAGGAGAGCTTGTCCGCCCAACCGGCGTAGTAGAAGAACCAGGCCGCGACGAGGGGGACGTCGACATCCCGGCTCTCCTTGATCGGCTTGCCGTTGTCGAGCGTTTCGGCCACCGCGAGTTCGCGCGCGCGTTCCTGCACGAGCCGCGCGATGCGGAAGAGGTACTTGCCGCGGTCGGCGCCCGACATCTTCGACCAGGTCTTGTCGTACGCCCGGCGCGCCGCCGCGACGGCCTTGTCGACATCACCGGGGGTCGCCGTGGCGATCTCGGCGATCTTCTTCTCGGTCGCCGGCGAGATCGTCGAGAACGGCGTTCCGTGGCCGTCGACGAAGTCGCCGTCGATGAAGAGCCCGTAGGACTTCTTCAGGTGCAGGACGCTCGTCGACTCGGGCGCCGGGGCGTAGTCGAGGAATCGGGCCGCATGCGCGACATCCTTGGAGGCCATCAGTCCACCGTCACGTAGTCGGGGCCGCTGTAGCGGCCGGTCGAGAGCTTCTGCCGCTGCATGAGCACGTCGTTGAGCAGGGTCGACGCGCCGAAGCGGAACAGGTGCGGGCGCAGCCACTCCTCCCCCGCGGTTTCGGCGACCGTCACCAGGAACTTGATCGCATCCTTGGAGGAACGGATGCCACCGGCCGGCTTCACGCCGATCTTCTCGCCGGTGAGCCGGTGCCACTCCTGCACGATCTGCAACATGAGCAGCGTCACCGGCAGGGTCGCCGCGGGCTGCACCTTGCCGGTCGAGGTCTTGATGAAGTCGCCGCCCGCGAGGATCGAGAGCCAGGAGGCCCGGCGCACGTTGTCGTACGTGTTCAACTCCCCGGTTTCGAGGATCACCTTGAGGCTCGCGTACGACCCGTCGGCGCGTCGACAGGCCTCCTTGACCGCGACGATCTCTTCGAAGACCTTGCCGTAGTTGCCGGCGAGGAACGCGCCGCGGTCGATGACCATGTCGATCTCGTCGGCGCCGGCGGCCACGGCATCCTCGGTGTCGGCCAGCTTCACCCGCAGCGACGCGCGTCCGCTGGGGAAGGCCGTCGCGACTGCGGCGACCGAGATCTTGCCGTCGTCGGGGTCGCCGTGCAGGTCGCCGAGCGCCTCGACGGCGACGCCGACCATGTCGTTGTAGACGCAGACCGCGGCCACCCGCGGCGTCGTCGGGTCGCCGGCGTCGGGCGTGATCGCCTTCGCCACGAGCGACCGCACCTTGCCGGGGGTGTCGGCTCCTTCGAGCGTCGTCAGATCGATCAGGCCGATGATCGTGTCGAGAGCCCAGGCCTTCGACGTGGTCTTGATCGACCGCGTGCCGAGGCCGGACGCGCGGGCTTCCAGGCCCACCGCATCCACTCCCGGGAGTCCTTCCAGGTGCAGCCTCAGGCTTTTCTCCGAGAAGTCGCCGCCGAGCAGCGAGACCGCCCGTTCGGCCGGGGCCAGCGACGTCGCGTCCATCCGCCAGAGTCTACGCGGGCAGCCCGGCGTCTACGCTGGGGGCGTGAACCCGGGGCCCGTGCTCGCTGCCGATCCGATCCTCGCTGTCGATTTCGGGGGCACGAAGGTCGAGGCGGCGCTCGTCGTCGGCGGGCGGCTGGTCGAGGGCACGCGCACCCGGCACGCGACAGGCCCCGACCGCACGGCCGAACAACTGGATGACGCGGTCGCCGACGTCGTACGGGGCGCCTTGGGCGACACGACGGTGACGCGGGTCGGCATCGGCTCGGCCGGCCCGGTCGACGTCGCGCGGGGGCTCGCGTCGCCGCTCAACGTGCCCGCCTGGCGGGATCACCCGCTGCGCGCCCGGGTACGCGATCTCGTACCCGGCGCCGAGGTCGTGCTCGCGATCGACGGGCTCGCGATCGCCCTCGCCGAGGCGCAGTACGGCGCGGGCGCCGGCTCGGCGAACGTGCTGGGCATGGTCGTCTCGACCGGCGTCGGCGGCGGGCTCGTCCTCGACGGACGCGGGATCTCGGGGGCGAGCGGCAACGCCGGGCACATCGGCCACCTCCAGGTGGCGGGATTCGACGACCTCTGCTCGTGCGGGCGACGAGGCTGTCTCGAGGCAATCGCCTCCGGTCCGAACTCGGTGCGCTGGGCGAATGCGCAGGGCTGGACCGGCACGACCGGCGAAGACCTCGCGGCCTCGACCGACCCGATCGCCCGGGCCGCGATCGAGCGCTCGGCGCGGGCTGTCGGGCTGGCGATCGCCTCCGCGAGCGCCCTCGTCGACCTCGACGTCGTGGCGGTCGGCGGCGGGTTCTCGCACGCGGCGCCCGACTACCTCGACCTCGTGCGCGCGGCGGCGGATGACGGCTTCGGCTTCGTTCGCGCGACCCGCATCCTGCCCGCCGGTCTCGGCAGCGAGGCGCCGCTCATCGGCGCCGCCGCTCTGCTCACCTAGGACGCGGACGCGACGAGCTCGTCGTCGACGAGCCGCTCACGGCGCAGGATGACGACGGCCGGCACCGCGAACAGCGCGGTGCCGATCAGGATGAGGAACGGGGCGGTCCAGCTGCCGGTGACGTCGTGCACGATGCCGAGCAGCAGCGAGAACACCCCGGCGGCGACATAGCCGAGTCCCTGCACGAAGGCGCTCAGCGAAACCGTGACTCCCGGGTCGCGGGTGCGACTGTTGACCAGCAGCAGCGCGAGCGGGAACACGATCGGGACGAGCCCGATCAGCGCCGCCCAGAGGAACGGCGCAGCCCCCGGGGCGAGCAGCATGCCGGTCCACCCGCCCACAGCGCAGAGCGCCGCGACGACGATCATCGGCACCGTCGTGCCGCGCCGCGCGGCCAGCCACGGCACGGCGAGCGCCTCCGGGATGCCCAGGGCGAGCGCCAGCCCGAGCGCCGCGCCCCCCACGGCCGCGCTCACCCCCGCGGTCGTGACGAGCATCGCGGGGAGGAAGGCGATCGCGGCGTACACGCTCACCGAGGTCAGGGCCAGGGTCGCGGTGATCGCCCACGCCGTCGGCGAAGCGGCGAGCGAGCGGCGCCGTCCCGCACCGACCGGGGCCGTGGCACCGATCACGGGCGGCACCATCTCGTCGACCTCGGGGGCGATCAGCGCCGCCGCCGCCGACCGCCGTCGCCCGACGAGCGCCATCGCCCAGGGGGCGATCGCCAGCACCGGCAGCACCGCCCAGAGACCGAGGGCGACCCGCCACGACGTCGCCTCCGCGAGCTGCACCCCGACGAAGGCCGGGATCGAGGCGCTCAGGCTCATGAGCACCAGGTAGGTCGCGGTGATGAGCCCGATGCGGCCGGGCACGTAGCGGCGCACGATGGGCGGCAGCAGCACGTTGGCGGCGCCGATGCCCACCATGATGACCGTCGTCGAAGCGGTGAGGAGGATCGGCTCGAAGCCGAACGCCCGCACGATCTGCCCGACGGCGATGAACAGCATCGACCCGATCAGCGCCCCTTCGAGCCCGATGCGCCGCACGATCGGCGGCACGAGCAGCCCCGCCGCTGCAAAGCCGAGCGGGGGCAGTGCGCCCAGCACCGAGAGCACCAGGATGTCGAGCCCGAGATCGTCGGCGATCACCGGGTACACCGGCCCCAGCACACCGACCGCCGAGCGCATCGAGAGTGCGACGATCACGATGCCGAGAACACCCAGGGCCGCGCCGGAAGCGATCGACCGCCGGCTCACCCGACGAGCCGCTCGTGCCAGGAGTTCGCGGAGACGTCGGTGAGCGAGGCGACCTGGTCGACGACGACCCGTGTCCGGGCGGTGTCGTCGTCGGCGTCGGCCCAGTCCGCGGCGAATCCCACGTCGAGCTGCGACGGGTCGGCGAGCAGCTTGTCGGCCAGCTCCGTGAGCACCCCGCGCTGCCGGGCGTAGAGCGGCTGGCGGGCGTTCGTCGACATGACGTTCGCCGCGACGATGCCCTTGAGCACGGCGATCTCGGCGCGGGTCTCCTCCGGCACCACGACATCCGCTCCGAAGCGTGCGAGCGCTGTCTGCGGGTACGCCTCGCGGGTGGCCCGTTCGGCGTGCCCGGCGAAGCGTCCGATGAGAAAACTCGTGAGGTTCTTCAGCTTCGCGAGGTCACGGCGGCTGCCATCCCACGAGTCGATCCAGTGTTCGAGACTGTCCAGCCGGTCGAAGGCGGCGATCAGCGTGTCGTGGTCGAACTCCCCGCCGATCCAGGCGAACATCGCGTCGACGAGTGCGTCGTGGTCGGCGCGGGCACCGAGGGCCCGCACGTCGAGGAAGCCGCCCACGATCGCATCCTCGAAGTCGTGCACCGAGTAGGCGATGTCGTCGGAGAGATCCATCACCTGGGCCTCGATGCAGCGCACCCGCTCGGGTGCCCCGGCGCGCAGCCACGCGAACACGTCGGTGTCGTCGTCGTAGAAGCCGAACTTGCTGCGCCCCGACGGATCCGGGAGGCCCTGGGCCGCCGGCCACGGGTACTTGCAGGAGGCATCGAGCGAGGCCCGAGTGAGGTTGAGCCCGTACGAGCGGCGGTCGTCGCCGAACACTTTCGGCTCGAGCCGGGTGATGAGCCGCAGCGTCTGCGCGTTGCCCTCGAAGCCGCCGATGCCGCTCGCCCACTCCGCGAGCGCGCGCTCCCCGTTGTGACCGAACGGCGGATGCCCGAGGTCGTGCGCGAGGCATGCGGTGTCGACGACATCCGGATCCAGGCCGAGACGCACGCCGAGCTCGCGACCGATCTGCGCGACCTCGAGCGAATGCGTCAGGCGGTTGCGGGCGAAGTCGAGCCCCGCCGTCGGCGAGAGCACCTGCGTCTTCTGCGCGAGCCGGCGCCAGCCGCTGGAGTGCAGGATGCGCGCGCGGTCGCGGGCGAAGTCGCTGCGGCGGCTCGCGTGCTCCTCGGGGAGCCAGCGCTCGGCATCCGTCTCGTCGTATCCGGGCGGGAGCGGCGACGAGTGAGCGTGCTCAGCCACCGCTGTTGTGCAGTTCGGCCGCGGACACCTCGGCGCGCATGCCCTCGGCGATCTCGCGCGAGTCGAGCCAGCCGTACGGCAGCGTCGGGATCTTCGGCGTGCCGGCGCGTCCGCGCTGCCCCTCGGCGTCGACGCCCGGGTAGGGCTGGTCGGCGTCGAGCGTGCCGATCAGGTCGTCGATCTGCTGCAGGCTCGACGACATCGCCAGCGCCGCTCGGGTCTCGCCGCCGACCGCGTAGCCCTTGAAGTACCAGGCGACGTGCTTGCGGATGTCGCGGCAGGCGTGGTTCTCGTCGCCGTCGAAGAACTCGACGAGGAGTTCGGCGTGCCGGCGGTAGGCGGCGGCGACCTGCCCGAGCGTGGGCTGGGCTTTGAGGTGCCCGCCCTGGAACGCTGCGGCGAGGTCGCCGAACAGCCACGGCTTGCCCAGACAGCCGCGGCCCACCACGACGCCGTCGCACCCGGTCTCGGCCACCATCCGCAGGGCGTCCTCGGCCGACCAGATGTCGCCGTTGCCGAGCACGGGCACCTCGGTGATCGCCTCCTTGAGCCTCGTGATCGCCGACCAGTCGGCGTGGCCCGAGTAGAACTCGCTCGCCGTGCGGGCGTGCAGCGCGATGCTGCCGACCCCCGCACCCTCGGCGATGCGGCCCGCCTCGAGGTAGGTGAGGTGGTCGGGGTCGATCCCCGTGCGCATCTTGATCGTGAGCGGCCGGTCGCCGGCGGCCTTCACGGCCCCCTCGACGATCTCGCGGAACAGGTCGAGCTTCCAGGGCAGCGCCGCTCCCCCGCCCTTGCGGGTGACCTTCGGCACCGGGCAGCCGAAGTTGAGGTCGATGTGGTCGGCGCGGTCCTCGGCGACGAGCATCGTCACCGCTTCCGACACCGTCTTCGGGTCGACGCCGTAGAGCTGGATGCTGCGGGGCGTCTCCGACTCGTGGTGCCGGATGAGGCGCATCGACTCCGGAGTGCGCTCGACGAGGGCCCGGGAGGTGATCATCTCGGAGACGTAGAGCCCCGCGCCGTACTCCCGGCAGAGCCGCCGGAACGCCGTGTTCGTGATGCCCGCCATCGGCGCGAGCACGACCGGGACGGTCAGCTCGAGGGGCCCGATGCGGAGCGGGCGCGCGGCGACAGAGGTGGACATCCCTCGATTGTTCCAGACCCGGTGGCCGGGTGCCGGTCGCGCGGTGCGGCGTTCCCAACTCTCGGGCTGACGGCGACTCGGGCCCCGGTCGTCGACGAAGGCCCGCCAGGGCGAGAGTTAGCGACGGCGGGCTGCGAAGATCGGGGGATGAGTGCAGCTACCGGCAGAGAGCGGGTCGCGGCGGATGCCGAGGCGCGCGGCATCCCCGTCGAGTTCAAGGAGCGCACCGTCGCCGGGTCGCTCGAGGAGGCGGCGAGCATCCTCGGCATCTACCCGGCCGACATCGTGAAGTCACTCGTAGTACGCCGCCACGACGGCAGTTACCTCTTCGCCCTCGTGCCCGGCGACCGGCAGATCTCCTGGGCGAAACTGCGGGCCGTCGTCGGGGTCAACAAGCTCCGGCTGCCCGAGGCGGCACTCGCGCTCGAGGCCACCGGGTTCGAGCGCGGCACCATCACGCCCCTCGGCTCGACGACGGCGTGGCCGGTGTTCGCCGATGAGCGGATCGCGGGCAAGCGCGTCTCGATGGGCGCGGGCGAGCACGGCTACTCGCTGTTCGTGCAGGCCGACGATCTCGTGCGCGGCCTGGATGCCACGCTGGCCGACATCACGGAGCCGGCGTAGCTCCAGGGACCTCGCAGAAATCGCCCTCGCAGACGGCTCCGGCATCGCCGAGCGGGGTGAGCACCATCTTCGGCGCCTCGCTCATACCGTCGCCCGCTCCGCGACGACCTGATTCAGCACGTCGACGAACGTCGCCGCTTCCTGGGCACCCGAGACGCCGTACTTGCCGTCGAGCACGAAGAACGGCACCCCGCGGATGCCCAGCTCGCCGGCCTGCGCGACATCGGCGCGCACCGCGTCGAGGTACTCCCCCTCGGTCAGGGAGCGCACGACATCCTCGCGGTCGAGGCCGATCTCAGCGGCGAGGTCGGCCAGCTCCGGGATGCGTCCGACGTGACGACCTTCCTCGAAGTACGCCTTCATGAGGCGCTCCTTCATCTCGAGCTGCCGACCGTGGGCTTTGGCGTAGTGGATCGCCTGGTGCCCGAGCACCGTGTTCGTGGTCTGCAGCGCGTCGTAGTCGTAGTGCAGCCCGACGCCCTCGGCGATGCCCGAGACACGCTCGAGCATCGCCTTGGCCTGACCCACGTCGACACCCATGTGCGATGCGAGGAAGTCGTGGTGCTTGCCGTCCATCTCGACCGGGGTACCGGGCGACAGCTCGAACGAGTGGTACTCGACCTCGACCGGGAGGCCGGCCGACGTCACCGCCGCCTCGAACTTGCGCTTGCCGATGTAACACCACGGACACGCGATATCCGACCAGATATCGACTTTGATCGGGGAGGCGTCGGCCGGGCTCATACCGGATTCAACTCGCCGGCGCTCCGGGAATTCCCGGCGCGACCGGGATGCCGATCCGGCTGGTGCGCTCAATGCCTGCGCGCTTCGCGAACCACAGCACGATCGCCACGTAGACGGCCATCGTCACCACGGTGATCGCGAGACCGGTCGGCGAACCGCCCTCGGCGGTGATCCCGGTCGGCCCGAAGATGCCCGTGCCCATCGTCACGAGCCCGATGATGTTGTTGACGACGTGCAGGGCGATGGCCGATTCGAGCCCGCCGGTGCGCCAGGTGATCAGGATCGCCGCGACCGCGAACGACGCAACGTCGAGAAGCCCCCAGATGTCGTAGATGTGCAGGGAGGCGAACACGACGGTGGTGACGATGAGGGCGACCGGCACCCAGCGCAGCCACGAGCCGATCGCCTGGAACAGCACGCCGCGGAACACGAACTCTTCGGCCGTCGACTGCAAAGGCACGAGGAGCAGGATGAGCAGGACGCTCAGCGCGTACGTCGACGGATCGGTGGTGAACTCGCCGAGCCGCTCCCCCGACCCCAGCCCGACGAGCACGCTCACCGCGAAGGAGAGGAGCAGGACGATGACCGCGGGGAGCACACACCAGGCGAGCCACCGCCAGCGCAGCCGGAAGGTGACCGAGTTGGCGACGTTGACCCGGAACCCCGCGGGACGGATGCCCGCGCAGCGCAGCGCGAGCGGCACCAGCGGCAGCCAGACGGCGATGCTCCCCAGGCCGATCAGCAGCGAGATCGGATTCGCCACGTCGGGCACGAAATAGCTCAGCACGGCGGTCTCGAGCGCAGCGGCATCCGCCGGACCCGAGAGCGCGACCGCGCCGGTCGCGAACAGGGTCACCATCACGACCACGACGATGATCAGCTGGGCAGCGACGATGAAGACGACGAGCAGCAGCACGGCCAGCAGCGGTCGCCACCAGACGTATCCGGGCTGCACGCGGTAGAGCCGGTGATAGGGCAGCTCGACGATGCGGATGTCGGATGCCTCGGCGGCGCTCACCGTCGGCGGGGTCGTGTCGGTCATCAGGGTTCCTCCGTGTCCAGTTCGTCGATGAGTCGCAGTCCGTCGCGCGCCCAGCTGATCTCCTGCTCGGCGCGTTGCACGAGACCCTCGTAGGCGAAACGCTTGAAGGCGATCGTTCGCGTCGTGTCGTGCTGCGCGGTCACGGCGAGACGACGGTTCAGGGCCGAACTGGTGCCGCTGTCGATCTGGGTGATCTGATCCTGCCACTGGGCGAGCTCGCCCTCATAGTGCTCGATGTGCGCGCGCAGTTGCCGGCGGGCGGCATCCGGTTCGGCCCATTCGAAGTACGCCGACTTGAGGTGCATCGCGTCCCGGAACCGCGCGTACGGCAGCGTCGTGTTCATCCAGCCGCGGAGGGCGTCCCGCCCCGCCTCGGTGATGTGGTACTCGCGCTTGGTGCCCTTGGTGCCCCACGGCACCTCCTCGGCGGCGACCACCCCGTCGGCCTCCATCTTGCGGAGTTCGGGGTAGATCTGGGAGTCGGGCGCGTACCAGACGTGCCCCACCGAGGAGTCGAAGCGCTTGTGCAGGTCGTACCCCGTCATGGCGTCGACGCTCAGCAGCGCGAGCAGCGCGAATCTCAGAGACATTGTGGGAAACACCTCGGGCCGGATGCGGGACCGTGAAGTGGTCCCGCATCCGACCCTAGATGAGAACTGATCAGCCCTTGTAGCCGGTGCGCCAGCCGCCCTGGTACGACTGCCGGGCGACCGTCGAGTACGGCACCGGGCTGACGACGGCCCGCACGGGCAGCTGCTCGTGCTTCTCGACGGTGGCCTTGGAGGTGTTCGGGTTCTCGCCCCAGAGCACGCGCAGCTCGGTGCCTTCGGGCACGTCGGGCGAGATCGTCGCGAGCGACAGCGCGCGCTTCTCGTTCGACGAGTAGCCGGTGAACATCGAGTAGCCGACGACGGTGCCGTCGGCATCCACGACGGAGTCGTAGTTCGCCGAGCCGTAGTTCGCCAGCGGCAGGTCGAAGAACTTGTGCGACGGGCCGTCGACGTCGAAGAGCGACGCGAAGATCTTCGTGACGTCCTCCGGCTCCCAGGCGAGGGTGACCTTCTTGCGCTGCGCGGCCGGGTCCATCTTCTCAAGCGCGTCGCGGCCGATGAAGTCGTGGTCGAACTTCACGAACGAGCCGTAGCCGAGCTCCCACGGCGTGAGGTAGTAGTCCTCGATGTTCTCCGACACGAACGAGCCGGCGAGCGTGCCGGTCGCCTCGTAGGAGTCGGCGGGCAGCCAGTCGCGGTAGCCCTGCTCCTCGGCGCCCGTGTAGATCGCGGGCAGCGGCGACGGGATCCAGCCCGACTCGAGCGTGTTCGACGGGTAGGCGCGCGAGCCGACCGGGACGAGGCCGAACTCGGCGCCCGCCTCGACGATGAGGTCGCGGATCTTGTGGTGGTCGGCGTACGGGCCCCACAGTTCGAGGCCCGGAGCGCCGGCCATGCCGTGACGCAGGGTGCGCACGTTCACGCCGCCGATGTTCATCGTCGCCATGCTGAAGAACTTGAGCTGCTCGAGCGGTCCGCCGTTGAGCTTCTCGATGACCGACCAGGCCGCGGGGCCCTGGATCTGGAAGCGGTAGTAGCGGCGCGACACGGCGTCGCCGTAGGGGCGCGAGTTCGAGCGACGGTCGATCTCGAGGTCGAGGTTCGAGTAGCCGCCGGTGGCCGCGTGATACGCGAGCCAGTTGGAGGCCGGCGCGCGGCCGACGTACACGTACTCGTCTTCGGCCTCGCGGAAGAGGATGCCGTCGCCGATGACGTGACCCGACGCGGTGGTGGGCACGTACTGCTTGGCGCGGTCGACCGGGAACACGGCGACCGAGTTGATCGCGGTGTCGGAGATGAGCTTGATGGCGTCCGAGCCCTTGAGGAACACGTTGTCCATGTGGTGCGACTGGTCGTAGAGCACGGCGGTGGTGCGCCAGGCCTGCTGCTCCTTGATCCAGTTCTGGAAGTCGGCGGGCACCACCGGGTAGATGTACGACCCGATCTGCGAGTTGCGGAGCAGCTCGACGGGGCTGCCCGCCGCATCGATCTTGCTCTGGAGGTTGTCGGCCATGGGTTCCTTCTTCGTTGAAATACCTATGGATATAGGTGTTGGGTGGATGTGAAAGGGCCCGAAGACCCCGGTGAGTTTTTAGAAGACGATCGTTTCGCGGTCGGCGCGGATGACGCGGTCCTCGCAGTGCGCGAGCACCGCGCGGGAGAGCACGGCCCGTTCGACGTCGGCGCCGCGACGCTGCAGGTCGGCGGCGGTGTCGGCGTGGGTCACGCGCACGACGTCCTGCTCGATGATCGGACCTTCATCCAGTTCCGCGGTGACGTAGTGCGCGGTCGCGCCGATCAGCTTGACCCCCCGCTCCTTCGCCTTGCGGTACGGACCGGCCCCGATGAACGCGGGCAGGAACGAGTGATGGATGTTGATGATCGGCACGCCGACCTGCTCGATGAAGTCCTCCGAGATGACCTGCATGTAGCGGGCCAGCACGACGAGGTCGGCGTTGCCGCGGATCAGGTCGAGGATCTTCGCCTCGGCCTCGCTCTTGTCGGGGCCGGGCTTGCTCGGCACGTGCAGGAACGGGATGCCGAACCCGCGCACGTCGTCGGCGAGCTCGGTGTGGTTGCCGATCACCATCGGCACCGTCATCGGGATCTCGCCCCGGCGCTGACGCCAGAGCAGGTCGAGCAGGCAGTGGTCGGACTTCGACGCCATGATCACGACACGCTTCGCGACCGACCGCTGGGAGAGCTTCCACTCGAGGCCGAAGCCCTTCGTGATGACCTCGGCGAGCTCGGCCTCGAGCGCGGGGACGGCGACGTTGAGCTCGGCCAGGTGGAAGACCGTGCGCTGGAAGAACCGGCCACCCTCGGGGTTGTCGGAGTACTGGTCGAGCGACACGATGTTCGCTCCGACACTCGCGAGCACCGCCGACACGGCGGCGACGATGCCGGGCTGGTCCCTGCCGTGAACGATGAGCACGGCCTGGTCCGCGTAGACGTCGAGTTGCGGGGCCGGGGCCGGGGCGAGGTCGGTCGTCGCCATGGTTACAGCTTCTCCTTGAAGTCGCGGATCCATTCGGACGTCGCCGTGAGCCCGCCGAACGTGTAGAAGTGCAACTTCACCACACCGTGCTTCGAGGGGTCGAGCTTCTTCGCGAGGCGCTTGATGAACTTGTCGGGTCCGGCGGTGCCCATCAGGTTGGTGAGCGAGAGGCCGTATTTCTTGGCGATGCCGGCGCTCGACGCGACGCCGAAGCGCGCGGCGAACGAGAGCAGGCGCTTGATGCCGGCCGGGCCGGGGACGCCGACGCGGATCTCGTACGGGATGCCGGCCGCGCGCACCTTCTCGATCCAGGCGACGACCGGGTCCTCGTCGAAGCCGAACTGGGTGAGGATCGTGCCGGGCGTGCCCTGCTCGGTGAGCGTGGCGTGCTTGCCGGTGATCGCCGTCCACAGCTGCTCCTCGGAGATGTCGGGGTGACCTTCCGGGTAGCCGGCGATCGAGATGTCCTTCGCGCCGTACTGCTGCAGCAGACCCGTCTTGATGACGTCGTGCGAGTCCTCGTACGGGCCCTCGGGGGTCGACGGGTCGCCGCCGACGGAGAAGACGTACTCAGAGGTGCCCTGCGCTTGGAGCGCCGACAGGTACTCCTCCAGCTGCGCCTGAGACGACAGCCGGCGGGCCGAGATGTGCGGAATCGGGAGGAAACCTCCATCCAGCACCGCCTTCGACGCGACGAGCCGCATCTGGAGGTCCTCGTTCCCGAGGAAGGTCACGTTGATGCGCGTGCCCTGCGGGATGAGCGGAGCGGCTTCGAGGAGTCCGGGGACGTCCTTGCCGGTCATCTCGAGCGAGAAGTCCTCGAGCAGCTGGGCGGGGGTGTAGTTCGCCATGAGGGGTGAGTTCCTTCCGACATCGTCGTCGCGGGACAGACTACCTATCGACATAGTGAGTTGTCCAGCGTTGTTCCCACGCAATGAAAACGCGACCTTCACGGCGTCGCGACCCGGCTCCGTTTCATGCGGAACCGGTCGCCGAGTCGGCGCCCCAGCCCGATCGCCCGTCGCTCCACCAGCCACCAGGACGCGAGGGCAAGGGCTCCCGTCATCACCGCGACGAGCAGGATGTCGACGGGGAGCGGCAGCCCGGGCAACAGGAGCACGACGGTCTGCTGCACCGGGAAGCCCCAGAGGTAGAGCCCGTACGACAAGTCCCCGAACCGCGCGGCCCGGCGAACCACCGGCGTCGACCGCCCGCCCCAGCCGACGACCAGGCACGGGAGCACGACCCAGGCGAGGGCGACTGCCGCGGGTTCCGGGAGGAACGCGCCGGCGGCGATCCAGCCGACCGTCAGGGCCAGCAGCACCGGCAGTCGACGGAGGGCGGCCGGCATCCCGAGCGCCTCCGCCTCGGCGAGCACCGCTCCCCCGGCGAAGAAGACCAGGACGGTGAGCACGTCGCGCGAACCGCGAGGTGCGACATCGGGGACGAGCAGCACGACGACCGCGACCAGACCGAGGGCTGCGAACAGGGCCAGCCGTTGCGCGCCCGGCTGCGCGGACCGGTGGGCGAGGAGGCCGACGCCGAGTACGCCGAGATAGCAGAGGAACTCCGGCCCGAGGGTCCAGAGCGACCCGTTCACGATCGCGTCGACCGGGTTCTCGAGGAAGACGCCCGGGAGGGAGTAGACCGGCACGAGCGTCAGGTTTCCGAGATACGCCCAGGAGCCGGCATCCGCGAAATAGCCGGCCGCGCCGACCGCCGAGACGAGCGGGCCGAGCACGAACGTCGTGACCAGCACGAGCAGCACGAGTGCCGGGAAGATGCGGAACACCCGCTTCAGCAGGAACGGCACCACCCGCGGTGCGCGGCGCCAGCTCGTCGCGATCAGGAAACCGCTCAGGCTGAAGAACACGTACACACCCAGATCGAACAGCTTGAGTCCGGCGAGCAGCGGCGGATGCGGCATCCCGGTCAGCGGGAACGCGTGACCCACGAGCACCGCGCACGCGGCGAGGAGCCGGATCGCGTCGAAGTCGTTGTCACGGTCCGGACGCGCCATCAGCCCTTCAGCTGCTCGGCGAGGTAGCCCTGCAGACGGTCGAGCGGGATGCGCTCCTGCGCCATCGTGTCGCGCTCACGCACGGTGACCGCCTTGTCGTCGAGCGACTCGAAGTCGACCGTGACGCAGAACGGAGTGCCGATCTCGTCCTGACGGCGGTAGCGACGACCGATCGCGCCGGCGTCGTCGTACTCGATCATCCAGTCCTGGCGCAGGTTCGCGGCGAGCTCCTTCGCCACCGGCGAGAGCTGGTCGTTGCGCGACAGCGGCAAGACCGCGACCTTGACCGGGGCGAGCCGGCGGTCGAGCCGCAGCACGGTGCGCTTGTCGACTCCGCCCTTCGTGTTGGGCGCTTCGTCTTCGGCGTAGGCATCCACCAGGAACGCCATCAGTGCCCGGGTGAGGCCGAAGGCGGGTTCGATCACGTACGGCGTCCAGCGCTCGTTCGTCGTCTGGTCGAAGTACGACAGGTCGACGCCCGACTCCCGCGAGTGGGTCGACAGGTCGAAGTCGGTGCGGTTCGCGACGCCCATCAGCTCGCCCCACTCGGAGCCGGCGAACTTGAAGCGGTACTCGAGGTCGGTCGTGCCCTTCGAGTAGTGCGAGAGCTTCTCGGTCGGATGCTCGTAGCGGCGTAGGTTCTCGGGGGTGAGGCCGAGACCCAGGAACCACTGCTCGCACTGCTCGATCCAGTAGGCGAACCATTCGTCGTCGGTGCCGGGCTTGACGAAGAACTCCATCTCCATCTGCTCGAACTCGCGCGTGCGGAAGATGAAGTTGCCGGGGGTGATCTCGTTGCGGAACGACTTGCCGACCTGGGCGATGCCGAACGGCGGCTTCATGCGCGCGCTGGAGAGCACGTTGGCGAAGTTGACGAAGATGCCCTGCGCGGTCTCGGGCCGGAGATAGTGCAAGCCGGCCTCGTCGTCCACCGGACCCAGGTAGGTCTTCAGCAGGCCGCTGAACTCCCGCGGCTCGGTCCACTGGCCGCGCGTGCCGCAGTTCTCGCAGACGATGTCGGCCATGCCGTTCTCGGGGACGCGACCCTTCTTCTCCTCGAACGCGTCGAGCAGGTGATCCTGCCGGTAGCGCTTGTGGCAGGACATGCACTCGACGAGCGGGTCCGAGAACACCGCGACATGGCCCGACGCCTCCCAGACCCGTTTCGGCAGGATCACCGAGGAGTCGATGCCGACGATGTCGTCGCGCGTCTGCACCATGAACTTCCACCACTCGCGCTTGATGTTCTCCTTCAGCGCGGTGCCGAGCGGTCCGTAGTCCCACGCTGAACGGGAACCCCCGTAGATCTCGCCGGACTGGAAGACGAAGCCGCGGCGCTTCGCGAGCGAGATGATCGAGTCGAGGGAGGTGGGTGTAGACATCCTGCCCAGGATACCGGCCGGGGTCAGGCCTGTGGCGCGTCGACCGCTCCGCCGAAGCGGCGAGCGCGTCCGGCGTAGATCTCGATCGCGCGCCACAGGTCGGTGCGCGAGAAATCGGGCCACAGCGTGTCGAGGAACACCATCTCGGCGTAGGCGGACTGCCAGAGCAGGAAGTTGCTGGTGCGCTGCTCCCCCGACGACCGCACGAACAGGTCGACGTCGGGCAGGTCGGGCACGTAGAGGTGCTTCTGCAGCGTCTTCTCGGTGATGCGATCGGGCTTCACGCGCCCGGCCGCGACGTCCGCGGCGATGCGGCGCACGGCATCCATGATCTCCACCCGTCCGCCGTAGTTGACGCACATCGTGAGGGTGAGACCGGTGTTGCCGGCCGTCATCCGCTCGGCGACCTCGAGCTCCTGGATGACCGAGCGCCACAGCCGAGGGCGGCGTCCGGCCCATTTCACCCGCACTCCCCACTCGTGCAGCTGGTCGCGGCGACGACGGATGACGTCGCGGTTGAAGCCCATCAGGAAGCGCACCTCGTCGGGGCTGCGCGCCCAGTTCTCAGTCGAGAACGCGTAGGCCGAGAGGTGCGTCACGCCGATCTGGATGGCGCCCGCGACGACGTCGAGCAGGCTCGCCTCCCCCGCCTTGTGGCCCTCCACCCGGGAGAGGCCCTTGCGGTTCGCCCAGCGGCCGTTGCCGTCCATCACGATCGCGACGTGCTTGGGCACCGCGGCGAGCGGCATGGCGGGGGGCCGGAGTCCAGTCCAATCGACCGGCAGTCCGGTGCCGGTGCCGCCGTACCCGGTGACGTCGCTCATGCCGGGGTCCGGTCGACGTGCGTCAACGAGCGCAGACCCCGCTCGAGGTGGAACTGCGTGTACGCCGCCACGACGCCCGAGGCCTGCGCGCGGGTGCGCTCGTCGGCGCCCTCCGCGGTCGGCCAGTCGCCGGCGAGCAGCGCTCCCAGCACGTCGAGGGTGCGCGGGTCGAGCCGCGGCGACCCGGGCGGGGCGACCGCGTCGCTCACGACGCCGCCCAGCTGCACGACGAACGCGGTGTGCCCCGGACCCGCCTCGCCGGTGACCGCGCAGTCGACGAACGACGGCGCCCAGCCCGCGATCGACAGCGCCCGCAGCAGGTAGGAGTCGAGGGTCAGCCCGGCACCGTGCTCGGCCTTCGCGAGCGATCGGAGAGCACCGACGAGCAGCAGGTAGTGCTGCAGCCCGGCGTCGTGGTCGGTCAGCCGATCGGCCGCCTCGACCATCGCGGTCGCCGCGGTGAACCGCGGGTAGTCGTCGACGATGTCGGCGCCGTACGAGCCGATCGACTCCGCCTGCTGGATGATGTCGAGGCTGCGACCGCGGTAGAGCTGCAGGTCGGCGACCATGAACGGCTCGAGCCGCGCACCGAAGCGGGAGGCCGTGCGCCGCACGCCCTTCGCGACGGCCCGGATCTTGCCGTGCTGCCGGCTGAGCATCGTGACGATGCGGTCGGCCTCACCCAGCTTGTGGGTGCGCAGCACGACGGCTTCGTCGCGATACGTCATGGCCATGGGGACAAGTCTCCCCTCTTCGGACTGAGAAGAGGTGGATGAGGCGAGCGCGACGCGCGGGACGTCAGATCCCGGTGTCGGCGAGCCGGGTGAGGACCGGCGCACCGGCGAGGATCTCGCCCAGGCGGCCGCGCCCCTCGGACGTCGCCCGCCAGGCGCGGTAGGCATCGTCGTGCCCGACCGGCGCCCAGCGCTCGACGACGACGATGTGGGCCGGATCGGCGAGATCCCGCATCACCTCGAGGCCCTCGCAGCCCTCGAACGCCCGCGTCGCGGCGAGCACCTCCGCCATCACGGCATCGGCCGCCGCAAGCTGGTCGGCACGGACGGTGAACTCGAGCAGGCTCAGGATCGTCAGGCCCCGATCCTCGCGCAGAATGGACGCGTGACCACCGCCTTCACGATCCCGCTCTGGGCCGACCTGCTCGCCGTGGGCATCGGGTCGCTGCAGGGCGCGACGTTCGCGGCGCAGTTCCGGGACCGTCGCCTCGACCTGCTCGGGGTCGCGATCATCGGCATCGCGACCGGCTTCGGCGGCGGCATCATCCGCGACCTGCTCCTCGCCGACGTGCCGCGGGCGTTGGAGAGCAACGCCTACCTGCCGGTCGCGACCGTCGCCGCGCTGCTCGGGATGTTGCTCGAGCGCCTGTTCGCCCGGTTGCAGGGCGTCATCACGGTGCTGGATGCCCTCACCATCGGCCTGTTCGGAGCGATCGGCACGACGGCCGCCCTGGCCGCCGGTCTACCCGAGGTACCCGCCGTGTTCGTCGGCGGGATCAGCGCGGTCGGCGGTTCGATCCTGCGCGACCTGCTGCTCAACGTGCCGATCGCGCTCATGCACGTCGGTTCGCTCTACGCCGTCGCCGCGATCGCCGGGGCGACGGCCCTCGTCGTGCTCGTGCGGTTCGGGATCGAGGGGAACATCGCCGCGATCGCGGGCGTCACCGTCACCTTCCTGGTACGCGTCCTGGCCGTCCTGTTCCGCTGGAGCCTCCCCGAGCAGATCGCCATCCGCCGACGCCCTCGGCGCACGACGGACTCGGAATGACCGACAGGCTCGTCGCCCGGCTGCGCGCCGTTGGCTGCGTCTTCGCCGAAGACGAGGCGGCCGAGATCCGTCGTGTCCACGGCGACGACGAGCAGGCCGCGGATGCGATGGTCGCCGCACGCAAGGCCGGCATCCCGCTCGAACAAGCGCTCGGCCTCGCCCGGTTCGCCGGCGTCGAGGTCGAGGTCGGCGAGGGCGTGTTCGTGCCGCGGCTGCGCGCCGAGCCGCTCGTCGACGACGCCGTCGCGGCCGCGCCCGACGCTCGGATCGTCGTCGACCTCGGCTGCGGCTCGGGTGCGATCGCCGCGGCGCTCCACCGTCGCCTGCCGAACGCGCAGGTCCACGGCGTCGACGTCGACCCGGTCGCCCTCCGCTACGCCGCCCGCAACGGGCGGCGGCACGGTTTCGAGGCCCACCTCGGCGACTGGTGGCAGGCCCTGCCCCGCACCCTGCGCGGCCGCGTCGACCTCGCCGTCGCCTACCTCCCGCACGTGCCGACGGCGCGGCTGCGCGGGATCGCCGGGGACTACCGGAATCACGAACCCGAGCGCGCCGTCGCGGGCGGGGTCGACGGACTCGACCCGTTCCGCGCCGTGCTCGCCGGAATGGACGAGTGGATGACGGCCGAAGGCCTGCTCGTCACCTTCCTCGCCGACGAGCAGCACATCGCGGCGCGCACCGCTGCCGGTGCGCGCCGCGTGCTGTTCGTCTTCGGCTGAAGTTGCCGGCTCAGACGGTCGCGAGTTCGCGGTCACCCGAGTCGGCGCGCACCGAGCGGTTCACCGCGGAGACGACCGCCTTGAGGGATGCCGTCGAGATGTCCCCGTCGATCCCGACGCCCCAGAGGCGCTTGCCGTCGACCTGCAGCTCGACATAGGCGGCCGCCTGCGCGTCACCACCCGCCGAAAGCGTGTGCTCCACGTAGTCGTAGAGCTTGATGTCGTGTCCGAGCTCGCCGAGGATGCCGAGGAATGCGGCGATGGGTCCGTTGCCGTTCCCGGTCGCCGCCTGCACCTCGTCGTCGACCCGGATGCGGATGTCGAGGGTGACGTCGCCATCCATCTCGCTCGCGGTGCGGGTGCCGAGCAGCTCGTACCTGCCCCATTTGGCGTCTTCGGACCCGGCGGGCAAGTACTCGTCCTGGAAGATCTCCCAGATCTGGTCGCTGGTGACCTCGCCGCCCTCGGTGTCGGTCTTCGCCTGCACGACGCCGCTGAACTCGATCTGCAACCGACGCGGGAGGTCGAGCGATCGGTCGGCCTTGAGCAGATACGCGACCCCGCCCTTGCCGGACTGCGAGTTGACGCGCACGACGGCCTCGTAGCCGCGTCCCAGGTCCTTCGGGTCGACGGGGAGGTACGGCACCGCCCACTCGATCTCGGAGACCGGCTTACCCTGCCGGGCGGCCTCGGCATCCATCGCCTCGAAGCCCTTCTTGATCGCGTCCTGGTGCGATCCCGAGAAGGCGGTATAGACGAGGTCCCCGGCCCACGGCGAGCGCTCGGGCACGCGCAACTGGTTGCAGTACTCGGCGGTGCGGCGGATCTCGTCGAGGTCGCTGAAGTCGATCTGCGGGTCGATGCCCTGCGTGAACAGGTTGATGCCGAGGGCGACGAGGTCGACGTTGCCGGTGCGCTCGCCGTTGCCGAACAGGCAGCCTTCGATGCGGTCGGCACCGGCCTGGAAGCCCAGTTCGGCGGCGGCGACGGCGGTGCCGCGGTCGTTGTGCGGGTGCAGCGACAGCAGCACGCTGTCTCGGCGGGCGAGGTGGCGCGACATCCACTCGATCGAGTCGGCGTAGACGTTCGGCGTCGCCATCTCGACGGTCGCCGGCAGGTTGATGATGATCTTGCGATCCGGGGTCGGTTGGAAGTGCTCGATCACGGCGTTGCACACCTCGAGGGCGTACTCGAGCTCCGTGCCGGTGTAGCTCTCGGGTGAGTACTCGTAATAGACCTGCGTGCCGGGCACGGTGGCCTCGTACTGCGTGCACCAGCGCGCGCCCTGGAGCGCGATCTCCTTGATGCCCTTCTTGTCACTGCGGAACACCACGTCGCGCTGCAGCACGCTCGTCGAGTTGTAAAGGTGCACGATCGCCTGCTTCGCGCCGGCGATCGACTCGTAGGTGCGCTTGATCAGCTCTTCGCGCGCCTGGGTCAGCACCTGGATCGTGACGTCGTCGGGGATGAGGTCGTCGTCGATCAGCTGCCGCACGAAGTCGAAGTCGGTCTGGCTCGCCGACGGGAAGCCGACCTCGATCTGCTTGTAGCCCATCTTCACGAGCAGATCGAACATGATGCGCTTGCGCTCGGGGCTCATCGGGTCGATGAGCGCCTGGTTGCCGTCGCGGAGATCGACGGCGCACCAGAGGGGAGCCCTGACGATGGTCGTGGCCGGCCAGGTGCGGTCGGGCAGATCGGTCGCGAACTGCGTCGCGTACGGACGGTACCGATGGATCGGCATCCCGGAGGGCTGCTGCGTGTTCTTCATGTCCTGCTTCTCTCAAATCGCTTGGTCGATGTCAGCCGACGACGAACTCCGCGACGAGGGAGGCTACCTGGACTAGGCCTCGTCGCGGCGGCTAAGGAGAAGGAGGCCGAAACGCACAGATTCAGGGTAGCACCGGCGGCGCGGCGCACCACTACAGTGTTCAGCGATCGGCTGCCGGGGAATGCATCCGCTCTTCGTCAGACCAGGAGGCCACCATGTCCCGTCCCACCACGCTGTTCCGTGCGGCGCTCGGCGCCGCAGTGCTCGGCTCCGCCCTGCTGCTCGCCGGCTGCGGCGCACCCGCGGCCCCCGTCGCCACAGAGACCCCGAAACCCGATCCCGACTTCGGCTCCATCGGCGCCACGCCGGAGCCGCTCGACACCGGGAATGCGGTCGAGCCGACCGAGCCCGCCGCCGACGGGTTCACCCGACTCACCGACGACTACGGTGTGCTCTCTCTCCAGGTCCCGACCGACTGGACGGACGTCGACGGTTCGCCGTTCACCACCGACGACGGCCAGGAGTGGGCCTCGATCGTCGCGTCGACCGACATCGCCGCATACTCCCAGACCTACGACGTCTCGGGTGTCGAATTCGCCGGCGAACCGATGCCCGAGGGCGTGACGCCGGAGGCCCTTCAGGGCTTCCTCCAGTCGATCACGGGCTATTTCGTCAGCGACTGCGAACGGATCGACAGCGATCCCGCCTACGACGATGGCAGCTACGTGGGCTACCAGGTCGGCTTCCAGAACTGCGGCGCCACCGACACCGAGGGCTTCGCGCTCGTGGCCGTCGACAACGCGAGCACCCACCTGGTGTTCCTCCGCGCGCAGATCGCCGGCGAGGACGACCCGGCTGCGGTGTACGACGTGCTCGTGCGGTCGTTCCTCGGGAACATCCGAGGAGCCGATACCGCCAACTAGCCGGCGCAGCACGACGGCTCAGTCGACCGCGAGAGCCTCGACCGGCGGCATTCGCACCGCCGTGCGTGCCGGCGCCCAGGACGCGATCGCGGTGATCGCCGCCCCGGTCAGCACCACCACCCCGATCGCCGGCCACGGCATCCCGGGGATCACGACCCCCTCGGTCGCCGAGCCGAGCAGCGACTGCGCACCCGCCCAGCCGTACACCGCGCCGAGCACCAGCCCCAGCACGACCGCCGAGAAGGTCAGCTGCGCGCTCTCGGCGAGCACCATGCGGCGCACCTGAGGCACGGTGAATCCCAGCGCGCGGAGCAGGCCGAGCTCGCGGCGCCGTTGCAGCACGCTGAGCGACAGGTTGTTGACGAGCCCGACGGCGGCGATGAGGCCGCTGAAGCCGACGAGCACCGAGAACACCGCGGTCGTCGCGGCGAGCATCGGGTCGACGCCCTGGTACACCTCGGGCTGCTGCTCTTGGGCGAGCCGGATCGAGGCTTCGAAGCCGGCCATCGCGACGGCGAACATCGTGACCAGCGTGACCCCGATCACCAGGCCGATAGTGGCGCGCGAACTGCGTTGCGGATGCCGGACCGCGTTCTCGGCCGCGAGTCGTGCCGGGGCGCTGCGGCCCGCCAGCCGACCGGCCAGGCGGAGTACCGGGGGCATGAGGACATCCGCCCCCAGCACGATGCCGGTGAACGACAGGATGCCGCCGACCAGCCCGATCAGGACAGCGGCGGGACTCACGAGCCCGGCGACCACCCCCAGTGCGAGCAGGGCGAACCCGACGATGACGAGCACGAGGGCGGTGCGGTTGCGACCGGGGCGGGCGCGGGTCTCCTCGCGGCTGAGCTCCTCGCTGCGGCCCAGCGCTTCGAGCGGGGTGACCGTCGTCACCCGCCGCGACCCCACCCAGGACGCCGCCCAGGTGGTGAGCACGACCCCGACGACGGGGATCAAGATGACCGCGTCGGTGAACGTGTAGCCCACGTCGGGGATGACATCCATCGCCACCGCGATGCGCTCGGTGGCGACCGCGACCGCCGTGCCGACGACTCCCCCGACGAGGGAGCCGATGACCCCGACGAGAAAGCCCACGCGGGCGATGCGACTGCGCTCCCGGCTCGCCGACGAGCCGAGCAGACGCAGCAGCGCGATGCTACGCACCCGGCCGGCGACGATCGTCGAGAAGGTGTTCGCCGTGACGACCGCGGCGACGTAGACCGAGATCACGATGAACACGAAGGCGAGCACCCGCAGCATGATCGCCACGGTGTTGCTGCTCCCCGTGATGTCGTCCTGCTCGATGATCGCGGCCAGCGCCCCGGTGATCTGCAACAGCGCCACCCCGAACGCCGAGCCGAGCGCGGCGACGAGAATGCTGGCGCCGTTGCCCTTCATGAGTTCACCTCGAGGGACAGCATGAACGCGGAGATCTCCTCGGCGGTCGACCGAGGGCGGTCGGCGACGATCGCCCCGTCGCCGAGCACCACGACGCGGTCGGCATGGCTCGCCGCGATCGGATCGTGCGTCACCATCACGATCGTCTGCCCGCCCGTCGACGCCTGACGGAGCAGGGCCAGCACGTCGCGCCCGGTCTTCGAGTCGAGGTTGCCGGTGGGCTCGTCGGCGAACACGACCTCCGGCTGCGTCACGAGGGCGCGGGCGATCGCGACGCGCTGCTGCTGGCCGCCGGAGAGTTCGTGCGGGCGGTGGGTCAGCCGGTCGCGCAACCCGAGCGAGTCGATGAGGGTCTCGAGCCGAGCCGACTCCTTCGCGTCGGGGCGCCGGCCGTCGAGCTCGAACGGCAGCAGCAGGTTTCCGCGCACGTCGAGGGTCGGCACAAGGTTGAACGACTGGAACACGAATCCCACGCGGCGGCGCCGCACGAGCGTCAGCTGGGCGTCCGGCATCCGTCCGATCTCCACCTGGCCGAGCCAGACCTCGCCGGAGGTGGGCGAGTCGAGGCCGGCCAGGATGTGCATGAGCGTCGACTTGCCGGAACCCGACGGGCCCATGATCGCGGTGAACTCGCCGCGGCGGATGTCGAGGTCGACACGGCGCAGGGCGTGCACGACGGCGCTGTCGCGGCCGTAGGTCTTCGTCAGGGTCCGCGCGCGGGCGGCGAGGGTTTCGGTCATGGCTCGACGTTACGAACGGCACCGGGCACCGGGCATCCGGCGGCGGGATGACGCGGGTGCGACGAGCGGATGATCTGACGTCCGACTCGCGCGAAACGTTGGCTGGTCTGGTCGTCACCGGCTCGGGGACACTTGACCTATGAAGCTGCCTCGCGCCCTGATGCTCCTCGCGATCCCGGTCGTGCTCCTCGCCGGTTGTGCGACCCCCGCCGATCCCGGAGAGGCCGGCGACGTCGTGCCGGGCGGCGGCGAGCCCAACCCGATCGCGGCGGCCGGCGTCGTCGTCGGTCAAGGCACCGTGCTGCAGAAGGACGGCGAGGACGCGCAGTTCTGCGTCGGCGCCATCGCCGAGTCCTACCCGCCGCAATGCTCGGGTCCCGTGCTGCTCGGCTGGGAGTGGCCCGACGACGGGATGTCGGAATCCGCGAGCGGCGTCACCTGGGGCACCTACGCGGTCTCCGGCACCTGGGACGGCGCGGCCTTCACGAAGGGCGACATGGTCATTCCGCTCGCCCTCTACGACCCCCTCAAGCAGGAGGCCGACCCGCGTCTCGACCCCGCGAACGCCGGCACGAGCGACGAGAAGCTGCTGACGCGCGTGCAGGAGGAGCTCTCCGGCTGGACCGCGGTCACCGTGCTCTCGTCCTACCTCGAGAACGGCTACCTCTGGGTCAGCGTCTACTACGACGACGGCACCATCCAGGCATACCTCGACGAGGTCTACGGACCGGATGTCGTCGTGGTGCAGTCCGCGTTCCGCGACATCCCGGCCTGATCCGCGGCGGGCGCCGTCAGACCAGGCGGCGCTCGAACGCGAACACGACCAACTGAACGCGGTCGCGCAGGCCGAGTTTCGCCAGCACCCGCGAGATGTGCGTCTTCACCGTGGCCTCGCTGACGAACTCGGCCTTCGCGATCTCCGAGTTCGACAGTCCCCGAGCGGCGAGCAGGAAGATCTCCCGCTCGCGGACGCTCAGCGCGGTCAGATGCTCGTCGGGGTCGCCGGGCTGCGGGGCCCGCTCGCCGAAGTGCTGGAACAGCTCGGTCGTCGCGGCCGGCGCGATCACGGCGGTTCCGGCATGCACCGTGCGGATCGCGGCGAGCAGGAACTCCGGCTCGGCATCCTTCAGTACGAACCCGCTCGCGCCCGCCCGGATCGCCTTCGCCGCGTTCTCGTCGAGATCGAACGTCGTCAGCACCAGCACCCGCGGAGCCGTGTCGCCGGCGTCGGCGACGATCCACTCGGTCGCCTGGATGCCGTCGGCGGCCGGCATCCGGATGTCCATGAGCACGACGTCGGGCGTCGCGTCGCGCACCATCGTGCGGGCCTCGACGCCGTCGCCCGCCTCACCGACGACCTCCAGGTCGTCCTGGGAGTCGATGAGCATCCGTAAGCCTCCGCGGAACAGCGGCTGATCGTCGACCAGCGCGACGCGGATGGTCTTCACGCCGTGACCGCGTCCCGGGCGAACGGGATCGTCGCCCGCACCCGGAACCGGCCGTTGGTGCCGTCGCTGGCCTCGAGCTCGCCGCCGGCGAGGGTCGCGCGCTCCCGCATCCCGGGGATGCCGTGGCCCGCGGTGTTCGCGGGAACCGTCGTGCCGCGCGGGAGGCCGTTGGTGATGATCACTGCGAGCGAGGTGCTGCCCCAGTCGAAGACGAGTTCCACCGGGCTGCTGCGGTCGCCGTGGCGGAGAGCGTTGGTGAGGCCCTCCTGCACGATCCGGTAGACGGCGAGCGCGGGAGTGCCGACGAGTTCGATCGCCGACCCGTAGCTGTTCCACTCGACCTCGAGCCCGGAGTCGCGGAATCCGCGCACGAGCGAGTCGAGGTCGTTCATGCCGGGCTGGGGACCCTGCTCCTGGTTGTGCCGCAGCTCGCCCAGCAGCACCCGCACGTCGGTGAGCGCGCCCCGGGCAGTGGTCGCGATGTTCTCGAGCGCCTCGACGACCGGCGCCGGCACGTTCTTCGCGGCGTAGCGGGCGCCGTCGGCCTGCGCGATCACGACGGCGAGCGAATGGGCGACGATGTCGTGCACGTCGCGGGCCACCCGGTTGCGCTCCTGCTCGAGCGTCGCGACCTGCTTCGCCTCCCCGAGTTGCACCGTGGCGCGGATCTCCCCCGTCTCCGCGGCGCGACGCGAGCGGTTCACGGTGACGAGCATCCCGGCCACCCAGACCAGCGCGAAAAGCGCGAACACGAACCAGAAGAAGATGATCCCGACGGTCTGCTGAAGCGGGAAGTACCCCGTGCCGACGAGGCTGAACGCGGCGACGAAGGTTCCGGCGAGCCCGAGCCAGCGCGTGACCGGGCGACCGTAGGCGGAGGTGCCGAAGAAGACGGCGAGAAGCGGGGCGGCGATGAAGATCGTGCCGGCGTAGTTGAAGTAGCCGCTGGCCAAGAATCCGAGCGTGCCAAGGGCGCCCACCGACAGCGCGAGGACCGGCTGGATGCGGTAGAGCACGAGTGTCGACGACAGAAGGATGTGTGACAAGACGGCGAGCGGTCCGCCGGCGTAGGCGACGATCGGCAGGGCGATCACGAACCACAGCCCGGAGGCGACCGCTTCGATCACGATCCGTCGCTTGATCAGGTTCTCGCGGGTGAACCACCCGCCCACCCGCGCGATGACGTCATCGAAGCTCATGACAGCAACGGTACGGGCGGGAAGCGGGCGGGGCATCCGTCGACGGAGTGATCCCTCGTCATCCCGAAGTCGCGTACCCAACTCTCGGAAATCAGACCCTTCGTCGATCAGACATCGATGAACCTCCGAAATCCCGAGAGTTGGGGACAGCTGAGCCTCAGAACCCGAGGCGCCCGAGCTGCTTCGGGTCGCGCTGCCACTCCTTGGCGACCTTCACCCGCAGCGAGAGGAACACCTGCGTGCCGACGAGCGGCTCGATCTGCGCCCGCGCACGCGCGCCGACCTCCTGCAGCCGCGACCCGTTGTGACCGATCACGATTCCCTTCTGACTGTCGCGCTCGACCCAGAGGTTCGCGTAGATCTCGACGAGATCCTTGTCGTCGCGTTCGACCATGTCGTCGATCGTGACGGCGAGCGAGTGCGGCAGCTCGTCGCTGACGCCTTCGAGCGCGGCCTCGCGGATGAGTTCCGAGATGCGCGCCTCGAGCGTCTCGTCGGTGCGCTGCTCGGTGTCGGGGTAGAGCGACGGCGAGAACGGCAGCAGCCCGACGAGCTGGGTGAGCAGCACATCCAGCTGGATGCGACTGGTCGCCGACACCGGCACGATCGCCTCCCACTCGCGCAGCCCCGACACGGCGAGCAACTGCTGAGCGACGGAGGGGCGGGAAGTCGCGTCGATCTTGGTGACGATCGCCACCTTCTTCGCTCGCGGGAAGTTGTCGAGCGACTCGTTGATGAACCGGTCGCCCGGTCCGATGCGCTCGTCGGCCGGGATGCACATGCCGATCACATCGACGTCGCCGAGGGTCGCGGTGACGACGTCGTTGAGACGCTGGCCGAGCAGCGTGCGCGGGCGATGGATGCCGGGGGTGTCGACGATGATCAGCTGGCCGTCGACGCCGTGCACGATCCCGCGGATCGCGCGGCGGGTGGTCTGCGGCTTCGACGAGGTGATCGCGACCTTCTCACCGACGAGGGCGTTGGTCAGCGTCGACTTGCCGACGTTGGGGCGGCCGACGAACGAGGCGAATCCAGCACGGTGGGCGGCGGTCATCCCGCGACCTCCTTCTGCTTCGCGTCGAACGCGACCTGCGCGTCGAGGAGCGCCTGATCGGGCTCGACGACGATGGTGCGCAGCAGCTTCCGGCGTCCTTCGACGCGTTCTGCCCGGAGCCTGAGCCCGGACACCTGCACGGTGGAGCCCGCCTCGGGCAGCCGGCCGAAGGTCTTGGTCAGCAGGCCACCCGCCGAGTCGACTTCGTCGTCCTCGAGCTCGATGCCGAACAGGTCGCCCAATTCGTCGAGCGGCAGACGCGCGCTCACCCGGAAGACGCCGCCACCGAGGTGCTCGGTGTCGGGCGTCTCGCGGTCGTACTCGTCGGAGATGTCGCCGACGAGCTCCTCGATCAGGTCTTCGAGGGTGACGAGCCCCGCGATGCCGCCGTACTCGTCGACGACGAGCGCGAGGTGGATGCTCTTGAGCTGCATCTGCCGCAGGGTGTCGTCGGCTTTCTTCGACTCCGGCACGAACTCGGGCACGCGGGCGAGGTGGCGCGCGGTGACGGTGGCGGCATCCCCGGGCTTCTCGAACGCGTGACGGGCGACGTCGCGCAGGTAGAGCACGCCGAACACCTCGTCAGCGTCCTTGCCGACGACGGGCATGCGCGAGTGCCCCGTGCGCAGGAATTCGCGCATCGCGCCCTCGAGCGTGACGTCGTCGTCGATCGTGTCCATGTCGGTGCGCGGCACCATGACTTCGCGCACGACGGTGTCGCCCCATTCGAAGATCGAGTGGATGAGCTCCTTGTCATCCTGCTCGAGCACGTCGGCCTCCGCCGCCTCGTCGACCATGCTCAGCAGCTGCTGCTCGCTCGAGAAAGCGACCACCGGCGGACGGCCCGGGGTCACCCGGTTGCCGATCCGCACGAGACCGACCGCGAGCGGGCCGAGCAGCAGCCGCAGGAACCGCACGATCGGGGCGGCGAACGCCAGGATGGGCCGCGCGTGTGCCCGTCCCACCGACCGGGGCGACGAACCCACGAGCACGAAGGTGACGGCGGTCATCACGACGCCCGCCGCGAGCAGCACCCACCACCAGTCGTCGAACACCACGGCGAACGCGAGGGTGACTAGCACCGCGGCGGTCGTCTCCGACAGCACGCGCATGAAGTTGATCGCGGTCACGTGCGGGCCGGCGTCGGCGGCGATCGCGAGCAACGACTTCCGGGAACGGCTGTGCGCGGCGAGGTCGGCGAGGTCGATGCGGCTGAGCGTGCCGAGCGCGGCGTCGGCCGCGGCGAGCAGGCCGCCGAAGGCGACCAGCAGTACCGCGATGGCGACGAAGACCCCGATCATCTCGGGGCTACCGTCGTCGTTCGGAGATCGTGAAGCCCACGAGGATCTCCCGCTGGATGTCGAACATCTCGCGCTCCTCGTCGGGCTCGGCGTGGTCGTAGCCGAGCAGGTGCAGGATTCCGTGCGCCGTGAGCAGCTGCATCTCGTCGGACGGGCTGTGGCCGGCATCCTGCGCCTGGGCCACGGCCACCTGCGGGCAGATCACGAGGTCGCCGAGCAGCCCGGGCGGGGTGATCTCGTCCTCGCTGCCGGGGCGCAACTCGTCCATCGGGAACGACAGCACGTCGGTCGGACCGGGCTCGTCCATCCACTGCACGTGCAGCTGCTCCATGGCGGCCTCGTCGACGAGCAGGATCGCCAGCTCGGCATCCTGATGCACGCGCAGGTGGTCGAGCGCGAAGGTCGCGAGCCGCTGGAGGGACGACTCGTCGACCTCGATCCCCGACTCGTTGTTGATCTCGATGCTCACGGGTTCCTCCGGCGGCGAGGCTTCTCGGGTCCGGGCTGCTTGCGGTCCTGGGGTGGGTGCCCGCGGCGCTCCGCGCGGTTGGCGCCGTCGGGGTTCACGATCGCCGCCTTCTCCCGCTCGTAGCGACGCGCCTGCTGCCGCGCGTCGTACTCGGTGTACCGGTCGACGATCTTGCCGACGAGCGAGTGGCGCACGACATCCTCGCTGGTGAGGCGGGCGAAGTGGATGTCTTCCATGTCGCCGAGGATGGTCGACACGAGTTGCAATCCCGACGCGCCGGCCGGCAGGTCGACCTGGGTGATGTCACCCGTCACCACCATGCGCGTGCCGAAGCCGAGGCGGGTGAGGAACATCTTCATCTGCTCGGGCGTCGTGTTCTGCGCCTCGTCGAGCACGACGAACGCGTTGTTGAGCGTGCGACCGCGCATGTAGGCGAGCGGGGCGACCTCGACGGTGCCGGCGGCGAGCAGCTTCGGGACCAGCTCGGGGTCCATCATCTCGTTGAGCGCGTCGTACAGCGGCCGCAGGTAGGGATCGATCTTGTCATTGAGCGTGCCGGGCAGGAAGCCGAGCCGCTCCCCCGCCTCGATCGCCGGGCGGCTCAGGATGATGCGCTCCACCTCTTTGCGCTGCAGCGCCTGCACGGCCTTCGCCATCGCGAGGTAGGTCTTGCCGGTTCCGGCGGGGCCGATGCCGAAGACGATCGTGTTGTGGTCGATCGCGTCGACGTACGCCTTCTGGCCGAGGGTCTTGGGCCGGATGCTCGTGCCCCGGCTGGTGAGGATCGCCTGCGAGAGCACGTCCGCCGGGCTGCCCTCACCGCGTTCCAGGATGCGGGCGCCGACGGTCACATCGGTCGGGCCGAGGTCGACCCCGTTCTTCACCATCTCCACCAGTTCCTGCACGAGCCGGTCGGCGGCGCGCACCTCGTCGTCCGGACCCTCGAGGGTTACGTGATTGCCGCGCACGAGCACGGTCACCTGCGGGTAGCGCTTCTCGATCGTCGACAGCAGCCGGTCCTGCGGCCCGAGCAGCCGGACCATGGCGACGCCGTCGACCTCGAGCTCCGCGTGGGAGGGATCGGTCACAGGGTCGCCTCCGACAGGTCGCCGGCCAGTACGTGCGCGTGCACGTGGAACACGGTCTGGCCGGCATCCGCCCCCGTGTTGAAGACGAGCCGGAACTGACCGCCGGCGTGCTCGTCGGCGAGCCGCTGGGCGACCTGGACGATCTCGGCGAGCAGTGCCGGGTCGCGCGCGGCCAGCTCGGCCACGTTCGCGTGCGTGCCGACCTTGGGGAACACGAGCAGGTGCACCGGCGCTTTCGGCGCGATGTCCTGGATGGCGAGCACGCGCTCGTTCTCGAACACTTTCGTCGACGGGATCTCCCCCGCGACGATGCGCTCGAAGACGCTGGGCTCTGACATGGCTCCAGTTTACGGGGCCGCGTCCCAGGCGGCCCGGTAGTAGGCGATGCGCTCAGCATCCGGAGTTACGCCGTAAGCGTGGAAGAACCCGTCCTGCCAGCCCTCGCCGTAGTTCCAGTCGAGGCTCAGGCTCGCGATCGCGAGGTCGGCCCAGCGGTCGCCGACACCGACCGCGCCGAGGTCGACGTGCCCCGCGAACCGGCCGTCAGGCCCGATGATCGTGTTCGGCGCGCAGGCGTCGCCGTGCAGCACGACCGCACCGTCGTCGGGGCGCGGGGCGTCGTCGGGGATCCACGGCGTGCGGAATGGGCACGCCGCTGCGGGCACCTTGTCGTGCAGCAGCCTCAGCCCCTGGGCGATGGCGCGCACGGCGACCTCGGGTGCCCAGTCGCCGGTGACCGCACCCGTGCCGCGGAGACCGCGGGTCACGAGCACCTGCCCCTCGTCGTCGCGGCCGAGGTCGAGCACCTCCGGAACGGGGTGCCCGATCGTGCGCGCCCAGTGCAGCCGCGCCCGTTCGTCCTCGAGGTCGACGCCGTTGCCGAGAGGGTTCCACTTGAGGAACCGGCCGCCGGCGACGAAGGTGTAGCCACCGATCTCGTTGGACCAGACGACGTCGTCGATGCGCCCAGCGAAGGCGCGCACGAGCGCAGGCACGTCGACGGGAGCCGTCGGCGGACCGGCTACCACCGGCCGAGCCGCCCGTTCAGTACGGCGAGCGCCGCCGGACCCGCCGTCGACGTGCGCAGCACTTCGGGGCCCAGTCGCACCGCGACCGCACCGGCCGCGCCCAGGACGTCGAGTTCGCGCGGGGACACCCCGCCTTCCGGCCCGACGACGAGGGTGATGCGGTCGGCATCCAGCTCGACTTCAGTGAGCCGCGCCGTCGCCGTCGGCTCGAGCACAAGCACCAGGCCGGGAAGCTTTGCGAGGGATGCCGTGGCCGCGATCGGCTCGACGGCCGGCACCCACGGGCGGATCGACTGCTTCGTGGCCTCGCGCACGATCGACGCCCAGCGCTCGCGGCCTTTCTCGGCCTTCGCGCCCTCCCAGCGGGAGATCGACCGCTCCGCCGCCCACGGGACGACGCCGCTCACGCCCAGCTCGGTCACCGCCTGCACCGCCAGCTCGTCGCGGTCGCCCTTCGCGAGCGCCTGAGCGAGCCACAGTTCCGGAACGGGGGCGGGATGCCGCGTCGCGGTCTCGACCGCGAGGGTCAGCACGGAACCCTCGATCGACACGACGGGCCCGCTCACCACGAGCCCCGCGCCGTCGGAGATCGACAGCGTCTCGCCCACCCGCACGCGGGCGACCGTGATCGCGTGCCGGCCCTCGTCCCCGCCGAGCGTGACGACCGACCCGGCCGCAGCATCCCCCAGCGAGGGCGAAAGGTAGAGGGACGCCATCGGGTCAGCCCAAGAAGCGGTCGCGGAGTTTGGCGAAGAGCCCCTGCTGGAAGGTCGTGAACTCGGGCGGCACGGGGCGGCGGGAGGCCGCGAAGTCCTGCATGAGCTTCTGTTCCTTCGAGTTCAGCCGCACCGGCGTCACCACGTGGATGCCGACCTTCAGGTCACCGCGACCTTGGCCGCGCAGGTGGGTGATGCCGCGATCCTTGATCGTGACGACGTCGGCGCTCTGCGTGCCCGGCTTGATCTCGATCGCGACGTCGCCGTCGAGCGACGCGAGGTTCACCTGGGTGCCGAGCACGGCATCCGTCATCTGCACCTCGAGCGTCGCGAGCAGATCGTCGCCGTTGCGGCTGAACACGTCGTGGTGCTTGACCTTGACCTCGAGGTACACGTCGCCGTTCGGGCCGCCCGCCGGGCCCGCTTCGCCCTGACCGGGGAGGTGCAGGCGGGTGCCGGTCTCGACGCCCGCGGGGATGTCCAGCGAGAGGCTGCGCTTGGCCCGCACCCGGCCCTGGCCGGCGCAGGTCGGGCACGGGTTCGGGATGACGGTGCCGTAGCCGCGGCAGGTGCCGCACGGGCTCGACGTCATGACGTTGCCGAGGAGCGACCGCACAGCGCGTTGGATCTGCCCGGTGCCGCGGCAGATGTCGCAGGTGACCGGCGAGGTGCCCGGCGCGCAGCACGAGCCGCCGCAGGTCTCGCAGGTGATCGCGGTGTCGACATCCACATCGCGGTGCACCCCGAAGACGACCTCGTCGAGCGAGATCTCGAGTCGCAGCAGCGAGTCCTGCCCGCGCTCGCGGCGCGACCGGGGTCCGCGCGACGACTGCGAGGCACCGAAGAACGTCTCGAAGATGTCGCCGAAGCCGAAGCCCTGGGCCCCGCCCCCGGAGCCGGGCTGGGGGCCGAGGTCGTAGCGCTCCCGCTGGTCGGAATCGCTGAGCACGTCGTAGGCGTGCGTCACCGACTTGAACCGCTCGGCCGCGTCGGCGCTCGGGTTCACGTCGGGATGCAGCTCCCGGGCCAGCTTGCGGTACGCCTTCTTGATCTCCTCGGGGGACGCGTTCTTGTCCACCCCGAGGACTCCGTAATGGTCGGTCACTTCTCCCGATCGTCCTCACCGAGCAGCCGCGTCAGGTAGCGCGCCACCGCGCGCACGGCTGCCATGTTGTTCGAATAGTCCATGCGCGTCGGACCGAGCACCCCGAGGTGTGCCAGCCCGCCGCCGGCGGCGGAGTACCCCGTCGCCACCATGCTCGTCTCGTCGAGACCCGGCGTCTCGTGCTCCCTCCCGATGCTCGCGCGCACGCCGTCGATGTCGATCTCCATCTCGCCGAAGAGTTTCAGCATCGTGACGTGCTCCTCGAGCGCTTCGAGCACCGGATGGATGCTGCCCCGGAAGTCCCGCTCGGTGCGGGCGAGGTTCGCGGCCCCGGCCATCACCAGCCGGTCCTGCCGGTTGGCCGCGACCTGCTCGCCGAGACTCGCGACCACTGTCTGTACGAGTTCGGACGCCTCACGCGGGAAGGATGCCGCCAACCCGCCCAGTTTCGCGGCGGCGTCGGCCAACGCGAGCCCGCCGAGTTCGGCGTTCACCTTCGACCGCACGCCGGCGAGCGTCTCGTCGTCGACGACGACCGCGACGTCGAGCAGACGCTGGTCGACCCGACCGGTGTCGGTGATCAGCACCGTCATCAACCGCGTCGGCCCGAGAGCGACGATCTCGATGTGCCGCACCCGGGCGCTGCCGAAGGAGGGGTACTGGGCGAGTGCGACCTGGCTGGTGAACTGCGAGAGCAGGCGCACGGTGCGCGCGAGCACGTCGTCGAGGTCGACCGCCTCGCCGAGGAAGGTCTCGATCGCCTGCCGCTGCGCCGGGCTGAGCGGACGCAGCTCGGTGAGCTGGTCGACGAAGACGCGGTAGCCCTTGTCGGTCGGGATGCGGCCCGACGAGGTGTGCGGAGCCGCGATCAGCTCCTCCTCCTCGAGCTGCGCCATGTCGTTGCGGATCGTGGCGGCGGAGACACCGAACGCGTGCCGTTCGACGATCGCCTTGGAGCCCACCGGCTCGCGTGAGGCGACGTAGTCCTGCACGATGACGCGGAGCACCTCGAGGCTGCGGTCGGAGACGATGAGACCAGCCTCCTTCTGCGTTCGGGTCCGCTCACGGGTTAGCACTCGTGAAGATCGACTGCCAATGATAGCGCGACACGCCGTTACCAGGCCGTTGCATCGGCCATTCCGCAGGCGCTACCTTGTGGTCTGTGTTTTCCGGCGATCCGCCCGGTAACCGCTGACCGAAAGGCAAGCACCCCACATGACCACTCCCGCCCCGCAGCCCGCTGCACCCCAGCCGGCCGCTCCTCTCACCGAGGCCGAGGACAAGCAGTGGGCGTCGTTCGCGCACTTCGGTGGCGTGCTCGGCATCCTGCCCTCGCTCATCATCTGGCTCGTCTTCAAGGACCGCGGCGCGAAGACCAACGTCGAGGGCAAGGAGGCGCTGAACTTCCAGATCACCGCCACCATCGCTCAGGTCGTGCTCTACGTGCTCGGCACGATCCTCGCGATCATCCTCATCGGCTTCCTGTTCTACTTCCTGGCGTTCGTCGTCTGGGCCGCGGCGGTCGTCTTCTCGATCCTCGGCGGCGTGAAGGTGAACGGCGGCGGTTCCTACCGCTACCCGGTCAACATCCGCTTCATCAAGTAATCGCTTGTCGAGGAAGCCGGGCGCGTCGCGTCCGGCTCCCTCGCGATGCGGGCGCATGACCGCGCCCGGGCCGTACTCGCAGCCGTCGCCGCCGCCGCCGAGCGTCGTGCTGGTCGTCGCCACCTGGGCGGTGGGCATCCTGGTCGGCATCCACGCGGCGAAGGCGACGAACGAGGGGCGGAACTTCCGCTACCCGTTCGGGATCGACGTCGTGCGCTAGTCGGCCAGCAGGCGTCGCACGACGGCATCCGCCAGCAGCCGCCCCGCGCGGGTCAGCACGACGCGGCCCGTCAACGCCGCGGGTCCTTCCACCAGCCCGTCGGCGATCAACCCCGCGACGGCGGTGCGCCCGGCGGCGTCGAGCAGGGATGTCGGCAGCCCGTCCACCACGCGGGACCTCAGCAGCACGGCCTCGACGCGACGGGTCTCGGGGTCGAGCGTCTCGCGGCCCGCCGCGGGTGATTCGCCGGCCTCCAGCCGCGACGCGTACGCGGCGGGGTGCTTCACGTTCCACCAGCGCACGCCGCCGACGTGGCTGTGCGCGCCGGGTCCGATCCCCCACCAGTCCTGGCCGGTCCAGTAGGCGAGGTTGTGCCTGCTCCGCTGCGAGTCGGACCGCGCCCAGTTCGAGACCTCGTACCAGGAGTAGCCGGCGGCGGAGAGTCGCTCGTCGGCGAGGTCGTACATGTCGGCCTGGAGGTCGTCGTCGGGCGGCGCGACCTCGCCGCGGGAGATCTGCCGAGCGAGCTTCGTGCCGTCCTCGACGATGAGCGCGTACGCCGAGAGGTGGTCGGGGGTCTGCGCGAGCGCGAGGTCGAGCGACGCCGACCAGTCGGTGAGCGACTCGCTCGGCGTGCCGTAGATGAGGTCGAGACTCACCTGCAGCCCGGCATCCCGCGCCCACTGCACGACGAGCGGCACGCGCGCCGGATCGTGCGTGCGCTCGAGGGTCGCGAGCACGTGCGGCACCGCGGACTGCATGCCGAAGCTGACCCGGGTGAAGCCCGCCTCCCGGAGGGCGAACAGCGACGCCGCGTCGACCGAGTCGGGGTTCGCCTCCGTCGTGACCTCGGCGCCCGGGGCGAGACCCCAGGTGTCGCGCACCGCGGCGAGCATCGCCCCGAGATCCGCGACCGGCAGGAGGGTCGGGGTGCCGCCGCCGAAGAACACCGTCTGTGCGGGGCGCGCCGGGAGGCCGGCATCCCGCAGCACTCGGTCGGCGAGCGCGACCTCGGCGATCGCCTGCCCCGCGTAGTCCGACTGCTTCACCCCGCGGACCTCGGCGGCCGTGTAGGTGTTGAAGTCGCAGTACCCGCAGCGCACGCGGCAGAAGGGCACGTGCACGTAGACGCCGAAGTCGCGCTCACCCACGCCGTCGGCGACGCTCGCGGGCAGCAGCCCGTCGGCGGGGGCCGGGTCGGCGATCGGCAGGGCGGAGGGCATCAGAGCGGGCGGGTGAGAGCGTGCTCGTAGCGCGAGAGGAACCACAGCTGGGCGAGCCGCAGCACCGGCAGTGCGGCCCACCACGCCGGCGACGCCGGGCGAGACAGCGAGCGGATGGTAAGCCAGACCGAGTCGTCGTCACGGCGCTCGACGACGAACAGCTCCTCGCCGCTCAGCGGATGCCCGGGGAGGGTTCCGTAGGCGAAGCCGCGACGGTTCGGCTCGTCGATGACGGCGACCACGCGCACCGGCTCGCGGAACCTCAGCGCTCGCCAGCCGAGGAGGAGAACCGCGCTGTCACCGGCACGCACGAGTTCGACGCCCGTGTCGGCGTACACGACCTCGTCGTTGGCGATCACCGCGGGCTGCACGGGTTCGCCGGTCGTCTCGTCGAAGGTCACGGGCGTGTAGGTGTTCTCGACCACCTCGGCGGGGGACTCGATGCGTTCCACGCGGAAGCCGGAGCGGGTCTTGATGCCCCAGCTCAGCGTCTCGGTCCAGGCGTGGCGCCAGCGGTCCTCGCCGTGCCCGATCCGCACCTTGCGCTCCATCGCCCGGTAGCCCTTGGGCGGGTAGCGCAGGAACTCCTCGCCCTGCGTCGCCCCGATGGCCGCGTAAGTCACGGCACGCTGCCAGATCGGCACCTGCTCGCTCACCTCGGTCGCGGACATCCGTCCATTCTCTCAGGCCCGCCGCCCGGTCAAGGCCCGCGGCGGTTCGGAGCGCCCGCCTAGGGTCGGAGGGTGACCGACACGCTGCGCGCTACGCCCCGGCTGGCCTCCGACATCACGCGATCCTGGGTCGCGATCTCCGCCTTCGTGGCCGCGATCGTCGCCGCGACCGCTGTCGCCATCGCGCTGCGCGTCGACCTCGACGACCCCGAGATGCTGACCTCCGCGATGTCGGGCGTCTTCGCGATGTCGTGGGCGCTGTTCTGCACCGTCATGGCGATCATCACGGTGGCGACCTTCGTCCGCGCGTCCGGCCCGGAACTTCGGGCGTGGCTCGCCGCGACCGCGGCGCCCGTCGGGCGGTGGCGCCGGTTCTGGTGGTCGTTAAACGGGGGCGGCGCGATCTGGTGGGCGCTCAGCGGATCGGCGGTCGCCCTCTACGTGCTCGTCGACCTGGCGGTCTCGGGCCGCGCGACGCATCCGGTGTTCGTCGGTGCCGGGATCGCCACCGTCCCCGCGTCGGTCGCCATCATCATCGTCAGCTTCGCCGTGTCGCACGCCCGACATCGCGGTGACCACGACCCGGCTGCGCCGCGCCATCGCGTTCCACAGCCTTCTCGCGTTCGCGTTCAACGCCGTCATCATCGCCCTGCTGGTGAGCGTGCTGCTCGGCGCGGTGCGCTGAGCCTCAGCCGTCCGCCAGGTAATCGGCGGCGAGGCGCTTCGGGGCGCGGGCGAGCCAGGCGTCGGTGACGACCTCGCGCAGTCGGGCCGGGTCGACGTGGTCGAGATCGATGAGGATGGCGGAGTACCCGTCGAAGTGCGGGATCGTGAGGAAGGCGTGCGGGTCCTCGTCGATGAGCGCCAGTTTCTCGCCCTCGTCGACGGTCGAGGCGCCGGTGATCTCGCCCGTGCGACCGACGGCGCCGAGCTCATCCCGATCTTTCGCGCGCAGCGGCCGCACCCAGGCGAAGCCGTCCTTGCCGACGCGCCACACGGGGTCGCCGAAGCGGATGCCTTCCTCGGTCTGCGGAAATCCGCGCGCGATCGCGTCCGTCGCCGCCATGGCGGAAGACTAGGCCGCGGGCGCGACGAAGGCCACGAACTCGATGTCGCGGCGCACGACGAAACCCATCCGCTGGTAGAGCCGCACGGCACCCTCGTTGGTGCCGGCGACGTGCAGGATCGGGGTCTCGCCGCGCGCGACGATGCCCGCGCCGATCGCGCCCATCGCCCGCTGGGCGAGCCCCTGTCCGCGGAAGTCGGGGTCGGTGCAGACCGCGCTGATCTCGGTGAACCCGGGCGGATGCATCCGCTCCCCCGCCATCGCGACGAGCTTCCCGTCGATGCGGATGCCGACGTACCGCCCGACCTCGGGCGTGCGCAATTGGAACGGACCCGGCCGGGTCCGGTCGGCGAGGGCGAGCATCTCGACCGCGTCGTCGGGGCCGAGTTCGAGCACATCCGGGTCGGCCCGCGGGTCCCAGGACTCGGCGACCATCTGGTAGCCCGTCACCTGGAACGGGACGTGCAGCCCCTCCGGGACGGGCAGCGGCGAGCCGGCGAGAACGCCGGAGGCACCCGGCCCGACGAGGCGGAGGAGGTCGGCCCACGCCGCATTCCCGTCACCCTCGGTGCCCGCGAACGGCGACACCGCCGGGTCGAAGCCGAGCGCGGAGCCGTGACGGCGGGCGAGAGCGGCGAGCGGTCCGTTCAGCGAGTGCCAGACGGGTCGGTCGAGGACATGCTCGGTCACTGCCAGTCGGACACGAGCAGCCCGTCTCCGTCGTGAGCCTGGCCCGCGATGACGACGATCCAGTCGATGAGCGGCCAGATGCCGAACGTCAACCAGCCCAGCAGCAGCAGCGCGACGCCGAGCCCGATGTTGCCGAGGTAGAAACGGTGCACCCCGATTCCGCCGAGAAAGAACCCGAGAAGGGTCGCGACCAGGCGGCTCTTCGACGAGACACCGGCCGGCCGTGGCTCGTACGCGGCAGGGGCGACGGCGGCGGCCGGGGAGGCCGTCGGGACGATCGCCCGAGTCTGTCGGGACTCGGTGTACTGCGTGCCGTCCCACCAGTACTCGAGCGCGGGATCGCGCGGGTCGGGGTACCAGCCTGCCGATGCGGTTTCGCTCACCCGTCAAGTCTGTCAGCAGTCGGGTCGTCCTCGGCTACCCCGAGCGAGCGCGTCACGGTCGGGGTTCGCAAGCGTCACGCCGGCATCGGCCGCGAGGTCGGGCCCGACGTGAAACGGGAGGCCGACGACATCCGGCACCGTCACGATCTCGCGCGTCATGCCTCCAGCATGCGCCCGTTCGACGGTGCGGGCTACTTCTTGTCCTTCTTCTCGACGTCTCCGGAGAGCGCGGCGATGAATGCCTCCTGGGGGACTTCGACGCGGCCGACCATCTTCATCCGCTTCTTGCCCTCCTTCTGCTTCTCGAGCAGCTTGCGCTTGCGCGTGATGTCGCCGCCGTAGCACTTGGCCAGCACGTCTTTGCGCATCGCGCGGATCGACTCGCGCGCGATGATGCGGGCACCGATGGCGGCCTGGATCGGCACCTCGAACTGCTGACGCGGGATGAGTTCGCGCAGGCGCCCGGTCATCAGCACGCCGTACGCGTAGGCCTTGTCCTTGTGGACGATCGCGCTGAAGGCATCCACCTGTTCGCCCTGCAGCAGGATGTCGACCTTCACCAGGTCCGCCTCCTGCTCGCCCGCGGGCTCGTAGTCGAGCGACGCGTAGCCCTGGGTGCGGCTCTTCAGCTGGTCGAAGAAGTCGAACACGATCTCGCCGAGCGGCATCGTGTAGTGCAGTTCGACGCGGTCGGTGCCGATGTAGTCCATGCCGCCGAGGGTGCCGCGGCGGCCCTGGCAGAGTTCCATGATCGTGCCCACGTAGTCCTTCGGGGCGAGGATGGAGGCCTTCACGATCGGCTCGCGCACGTTCGAGATCTTGCCGTCGGGGTACTCCGACGGGTTGGTGACGGTGATCGTCTTCTTGTCTTCGGTCGTGACCTCGTAGATGACCGACGGCGCGGTCGTGATGAGGTCGAGGCCGAACTCGCGCTCGAGGCGCTCGGTGATGATCTCGAGGTGCAGCAGGCCCAGGAATCCGCAGCGGAAACCGAAGCCGAGCGCGACCGACGTCTCGGGCTCGTAGTTGAGCGCCGCATCCGACAGTTTCAGTTTGTCGAGGGCTTCGCGCAGGTCGGGGTAGTCGCTGCCGTCGATAGGATAGATGCCCGAGAACACCATCGGCAGCGGCTCGGTGTAGCCGGGCAGGGCCTGCGTCGCCGGCTTCTGCGCGGTCGTGACGGTGTCGCCCACCTTCGACTGGCGCACGTCCTTCACGCCGGTGATGAGGTAGCCGACCTCGCCGACGCCGAGACCCTTCGAGGGCGTCGGCTCCGGAGAAGAGACGCCGATCTCGAGGATCTCGTGGACCGCGCGGGTCGACATCATCTGGATGCGCTCGCGCGGCTTGAGCGACCCGTCGACCATGCGCACGTAGGTGACGACGCCGCGGTAGGAGTCGTACACGGAGTCGAAGATCGCCGCGCGGGCGGGGGCGTCAGGGTCGCCGACCGGGGCCGGAACCCGCTCGACGACACGGTCGAGCAGCGCCTCGACGCCGAGACCGGTCTTGCCGCTGACCCGCATGACCTCGCTCGGGTCGCCGCCGATGAGCCCGGCGATCTCGTCGGCGTACTTCTCCGGGTCGGCGGCCGGCAGGTCGATCTTGTTGAGCACCGGGATGATCTCGAGGTCGTTGTCGAGCGCGAGGTAGAGGTTGGCGAGCGTCTGCGCCTCGATGCCCTGCGCGGCGTCGACGAGCAGGATCGCGCCCTCGCAGGCGGCGAGGCTGCGTGACACCTCGTAGGTGAAGTCGACGTGCCCGGGGGTATCGATCATGTTGAGGGCGTAGGTCGTGCCGTCGACCGCCCACGGCATCCTGACCGCCTGGCTCTTGATCGTGATGCCGCGCTCGCGCTCGATGTCCATGCGGTCGAGGTACTGCGCGCGCATGTCGCGGTCGGAGACGATGCCGGTGATACCGAGCATGCGGTCGGCGAGGGTGGATTTGCCGTGGTCGATGTGCGCGATGATGCAGAAGTTCCGGAGGCGCGACGGGTCGGTCGCGGCCGGAGGCAGAGGGGTGGTGGCACGGGGCATGATCGGCCCCATTGTCTCAGACTGCGCGGCACACGCCGCGCCGCGCAGTCCGAGGGCGGCTCAGAAGCCGGGGCTGCTCAGAAGCCGGCGAACCCGTCGAGCGCCCAGAAGCCGTCGACCGCCCAGAGACCGAATGCGAGCGGAGCGAACAGCACGACGCCCGCGACCGCGAGGACGGCCCAGCCGAACAGCGAGATCAGGCCGACGACGATCGCCCAGTTGGCGGTCGTCACGGCCCCGGGCTCGCGGGAACGCCCGAGGAAGCCGAGCACGACGCCGGCGATCGCCAGCGGGCCCATGCCGAGCAGGATGGAGAGGATCGACAGCACGAGGCCGAGGGCGCTGTAGGTGGTGCTCGCCGCGGGAACCGCGGCCGGGGCGGCCGATTCGACGGCCGGGGTGAGGGTTTCGGTGGTCATGATCCCAGGGTAGGAATCCGGATGCGGCCGCACAGTGGGGCGAACCCCCGCATCCGCCGGTGGATTGCCGCGGCTCCCGCGATCCGGTAACGTAGCCCCTTGGTTTCCGTGTGGTCTGTTCCTCCCACACGATTCATCCGGAAGCGCCCCTCTACCGCTCCGGGTAGACAACCTTCCGAACGAACGAAAGCACACTCATGGCCAACATCAAGTCGCAGATCAAGCGCATCGGCACCAACAAGAAGGCCCAGGAGCGCAACAAGGCCGTCAAGAGCCAGCTCAAGACCGCCGTCCGCGCCACGCGCGAGGCCGTCGTCGCCGGCGACTCCGCCAAGGCGCTGGCCGCCCTCCAGCTCGCCACCAAGCGGCTCGACAAGGCGACCAGCAAGGGCGTCATCCACGCCAACCAGGCCGCCAACCGCAAGTCGGCGCTCGCCAAGGCCGTCGCCGGCCTTCCCGCCGGCTCGGTGCCGAAGGCCGCTCCCGCCAAGGCGGAGAAGGCCCCGGCCAAGAAGGCTCCGGCCAAGGCTGCTGCCGCCAAGTAGCCCTGTACGACAAGGCCCTCGTTCCTGCGGGACGGGGGCCTTGTCGCGTTCGCCGACCTCCATCCGCGTCATCTGACACGGATGAACTCGCATGGCGCGTCAGATGACGCGGATGAAGAGCGGCGGCGACTCAGTCGTCGGGGATGAGCCGCTTGCCGAGCGACACGGCGCGATCGGGCTCATAGCCGAGCCGCGCGTAGAACGCGAGCGCGTCGTCGTTGCCGGCGCGCACCTGCAGGTTGACCTTCGGGCAGCCGAGCGCCAGCAGCCGGCTTTCGAACTCCGTCATGAGGGCCCGGCCGATGCCCGCCTGGCGCGCATCCGGTCGCACCGCCAGGTAGTTCACCCAGCCGCGGTGCCCGTCGTAGCCCGCCATCCCGGCACCGAGGATGCTGTCTCCCTCGACGGCGACGAGGAACAGGTCGCGCTGCACCGCCTTCTTGCGCTCGATGTCGCGGTGCGGATCGTTCCACGGGCGTACCAGACCCGCCGCCTCCCAGAGGGTGACGACCTCGTCGGCGTCGGCATCCCGGAACTCGCGGATGCCAATCACCGCAGGGCGCGATCGCTGAGCTGCTCGATCATCACCTCGAGCGCGTAGACCGGGTCGCGTCCGCCGCCCTTGACCTGGGTGTCCGCTTCGGCGAGCACGCGGATCGCGCGGCCGAGGCCGGCGTCGGTCCAGCCCTGGAGGTCGCGCCGCGCGCGGTCGACCTGCCACGGAGCCAGGCCGAACCGCTGAGCGAGTTCGTTCGACGACCCGCGGGCCCCCGAGAGCTTCGCCATGGTGCGGATCTTGCTCGCGAACGCGGCGACCATCGGCACCGGATCGGCCCCCGAGGCGAGCGCGTGCCGCAACAGGCCGAGGGCCTCGCCGTGGCGGCCGGCGATGGTGGCGTCGGCGACGGCGAACGCAGTCGTCTCGACCCGGCCGCCGTAGTACCGGGCGACCGTCTCCTCCGTGACGTCGTCGTGGGTGTCGGCGATGAGCTGCTGGCACGCCGAGGCGAGCTCGGCGAGGTCGTCGGCGAACGCACTCACGAGCGCACGCAGACCGCCGCCGGTGATCTTGCGGTTCGCCGCGCGGAACTCGGCCGAGACGAAGTCCTGCTTGTCGCTGTCGCGCTTCAACTCGGCGCAGAGCACCTCGATGCCGCCGCCGCTCCCGGCCCGGATCGTGTCGAGCAGCTTCTTGCCGCGCGTGCCGCTCGGGTAGCGCAGCACCACGTAGGTCTCGTCGGCTGGCGCGTCCAAGTAGGCGAGGGTCTCGTCGAGGAAGGCATCCGTCATCTTGTCGACGTTCGCGACGCGGATGAGCCGGGGTTCGGCGAACAGGCTCGGGCTCGCCAGGGTCAGCAGTTCGCCCGGGGCGTAGGCGCCCGCATCGATGTCGGACACCTCCAGACTCGGATCTTCGGCGCGCAGGATGTCGCGCAGCAGCCGCACGGCGCGGTCGGCGAGCACGGTCTCGGTGCCGCTGACGAGCACGATCGGCGCGGGGCGCACCTGGTCCCACGGAAGCTGCGGGATCGACGCGCGCGCAGTCGGCCGTGCGCCGGACGCGGGGCGGCCGCGGGAAGTGGATGCCATCGCGTTCAGGTTACCGGGAGGTCCAGACCTCCACCGCGCCCGGACCGGCGCCCGGAGCCACCAGGAGGAGCCCGTCGACGTCGGTGCGCAGCGTCGCCGCCCCGGTGGCGGTGAGGATGCCGAGCAGCGCATCGGTCGGATGCCCGTACCCGTTGTCGGCGCCGACCCCGATGAGCGCGGTGGTCGCGTCCAGCCGCTCGTAGAGTGCCTCCGACTGGTCCGCCGAACCGTGATGGGCGACCTTCACCACGTCGACGGCGCGCGGGCCGAGCGTTCCCGCCATCCGCGCCTGGGCCTCCTCGCCGAGGTCGCCGAGCATCATCGCGTCGAGACAGGGGTCGGCGCCGCACGACCAGCCGAGCGTGACGCTCGCGTCGTTACCCGGCGTCGCTCCCCGCGGCGGGGGCCAGAGCACCTGCCAGCCGAGCGATCCCAGCGTTCCGCGGTCTCCGCGCTGGACCTGCTCCACCCGCGCGCCGCCCGCCGCGAAGGCGTCGAGCAGCCGCTGGTCGGAGAGCTCCCCGGTCGGGCCGGCGAGCACGCGGTCGGCGCGCCCGAGCACCGCCTCGGCACCCCCGACGTGATCGAGGTCGAAGTGGGTGAGCACCACCAGATCGATCCGTCCGATGCCGAGGTCGTCGAGGCAGGCGCGCAGCGCAGCCGGGTCGGGGCCGGCATCGACGAGCGCCACCGCCTCAGCGCTGCGCACGAGCGTCGCGTCGCCCTGCCCGACGTCGCACATCGCGTACTGCCAGTCCGCCGGACGGCCGACCCGGGTGACCACCGCCGCGCCCGCTGCCGCGACGACGTAGGCGACCACGGTGACGACGCAGACGCCGCGGGCGAGCGCGCGGGGCCGCCCGCGCGCCAGAACCGCGACGATCGCCGCGACCTCGACCGCGGTGAGCAGCAGCACGCCGCCGAGCCCGCCGGGCCAGACGCCGCGGGCGCCGGGCAGAGCGGCGAACACCTCCGCGACCGCGGCGATCCAGGATGCCGGCAGCCAGGCGATCCAGGCGAGCCCCACCCCGACCGGGGGCAGCACCGCGCCGACGAGGCAGGCGACGAGCCCGAGCACCGTGGCCAGCGGCGCCGCCGGACCGGCCAGCAGGTTCGCCGGGATGCCGTACAGGGGAATCGACGGAGTCAGCAGTAGCAGCACCGGCTGCACCGCGAGCTGTGCGGCCAGCGGGATGCTCAGCACCGTCGCGAGCCAACCGGGCAGCACCCGCCCGAGTGCGGCCGCGAGCGGCCCGGCGAGCGTCAGCAGCCCGGCCGTTGCGAGAGCGGAGAGCGCGAAGCCGTAGGACCGGGCGAGCCAAGGGTCGGCGACCAGCAGCAGGAGGACGGCGGCGCACAGCACGGGCATCCCGAGCGCCGGACGACCGAGGGCGACGGCGCCGAGTGCCAGACCCGCCATCGCCGCCGCGCGCAGGACGCTCGGCTCGGGAGTGACGAGCACCACGAATCCCAGCAGCGCGAGCGAGGCGACGGCGAGCCGCACGGGCAACGGCGCCCCGAGCAGCGCGGCCACGGCGAGCGCGGCGCCGACGACGATCGCGCAGTTGGCACCCGACACCGCGGTGAGATGACTCAGGCTCGACGCCTTCATGGCGGCGTCGAGCGCCTCGGGCACGCGGCTGGTGTCGCCGATCGCGAGCCCCGGCAGCAATCCCCCGCCGGGATCGGGGAGGCCGGCGCTCGCCTTCAGGAACGACGAGCGGATGCCGTGCGCCCACGCCAGCAGAGGAGGCGGATCGGCCGCGAACTCGATGTCTGCGCGGGGGAACACCAGGAAGGCGACATCCTCTCCCGGGTCGGTGCGCTCGAGGTCACCTCGGAGGGTCACCGTCGTCCCGATCGGCGGCAACATGCCCGAGTCGCCGAACACCAGCACCGGCACCCGCGTGCCCGTGAGCACGCCCGCGAACCGTCCGTCCACCGTGCGGCCGCCGACCGTGATCTCGAGGTCGAGCGACCGGCCCGACTCCGCCGCCGCGACCACGTCGGCCGGGGCGCGGGCGGGCGCCTGAACCGCGATGGACCCGAGCACCGCGGCGGCCGCCCCGAGCGCGAGGGCCGGCAGGACGAGCACGCGCACCCGTCCGGCCGCGATCGCTAGCCCGGCCGCGACCAGCGCGACGACCGCCGTCGACCCGGGGGCGGCATCCGGGATTCCGATCGCCACGCCCGCGGCCACCCAGGCGAGCGCCGCGGCCGGCAGCAGCCGCAGACGCGGCGGGAACGTCACACCGTCACCAGGTCGCGGAGCGCGGCGAGTTTCGCCTCACCGATGCCGCCGACATCCAGCAGGTCTTCGATCGACTCGAACCGGCCGTTCTGCTCGCGCCAGGCGAGGATCTTCTGCGCGGTCGCCGCGCCGACCCCTGGCAGCGTGTCGAGCGCGGCCGCGTCCGCGGTGTTGAGGTTGACCCGCCCGTCACCAGCGACGCCCGGCGCCGCGCCGGCGGGGCCCTCGCCGATCGCCGGGACGACGATCTGCTCGCCGTCGCTGACGAACCGGGCGAGGTTCACCCCGCCCGCGTCGGCCGTCGGCGTGAACCCGCCCGCCGCGGCCACGGCATCCACGGCGCGCGCGCCGTCGGGCAGCGCGTAGAGCCCCGGCCGCACCACCTGCCCGAGGATGTGCACGTAGATCTCGGTCGCGACCGGTCCGCGCGGCGACGCCGTGTCATCGGGGGCGATGACGGTCGACGTTCCACGCGGAGTGACCGCGACGACGAATACCGCGATGCCGAGACCCCCGAGCACGAGCGTGAGCGCGACCCCCGTCACCCGTCTCGCGCGGGCGCGTCGCGGGTCGGGTCCGGGGGTCGCGCTCACCCCGTGACGCTACGAGCGCGCCGGCTCGCCGTCGATCGCCGCGCGTGCGAGCTGGGGACAAACGACCTGAAGTGGGTCGGGGGTGGGTCTCGAGACGCGCCGCGACCCACCGCGAGTGCGGTTACCTCGTCGCGATGTTCACGACGCGCGGCGCGCGAACGATCACGTTCGCGATCTCGCGATCCCCGATCGTGCGGATGACCGCCTCCGACGCCCGCGCGAGCTTCTCCAGCTCGCCCGAGTCGATCGTCGGCGACACCTCGATGCGGTCGCGCACTTTGCCGTCGACCTGGATGACGGCGGTCACCTGGTCTTCGACGAGCAGGGTCGGGTCGGCCTTGCGCATCCCCGCGAAGGCCACACTCCCGGAGTAGCCGAGGCGCTCCCACATGTCTTCGGCCGTGAACGGCGCGAACAGCGACAGGATGACCGCGACGACTTCGATCGACTCGCGCACGGCGGGATCGCCCGCGCCCGGGCCCGAATCGATGGTCTTGCGGATGAGGTTGACCAGCTCCATGAGTCGCGCGACGACGACGTTGAATTTGAACGCCTCGAGCAGTCCGGGGGCGTCGGCGAGCAACTGGTGGGTGGCGCGGCGGAGGGCTCTGTCGCCGCCCTTCCACTCGACATCAGGCGCGGTGGTGACCTCGCCGGAGATGCGCCAGGCGCGGGCCAGGAACTTCGCGGACCCGGTGGGCGAGACATCCGCCCAGTCGATGTCGTCTTCGGGCGGTCCGGCGAACGCCATGGTGAGGCGCAGCGCGTCGGCGCCGTACGAGGTGAGCTCGCTCGCGAATTCGACGAGGTTGCCCTTCGACTTCGACATCTTGGCGCCATCCATCAGCACCATGCCTTGGTTGAGCACGGCGCTGAACGGCTCGGTGAAGTCGAGGTAGCCGAGGTCGAACAGCACCTTGGTGATGAAGCGCGCGTAGAGCAGGTGCAGGATGGCGTGCTCGACACCGCCGACGTACTGGTCGATCGGCGCCCACTTGGCGGCATCCGCGGGGTCGAACGCCTTCGTGGGGTCGTTCGGCGCGAGGAAGCGCAGGAAATACCACGACGAGTCGACGAAGGTGTCCATCGTGTCGGGGTCGCGACGCGCGGGCCGGCCGTCGGGCAGCGTGGTCTCGACCCAGTCGGTGGCGGCGCCGAGCGGCGACGAGCCCTTCGGCGTGAGGTCGAGCCCTTCGGTGGAGGGCAGGCGGATCGGCAGCTGGTCCTCGGGGACGGGATGCAGCGAACCGTCTTCGGCGTGCAGGATCGGGATCGGCGTGCCCCAGAAGCGCTGACGCGAGATCAGCCAGTCGCGCAGGCGGTAGGTCTTCGCCGCGCGCCCCGCGCCCTTCGATTCGAGCAACTCGACCGCTCGCAGCTTCGCGTTCGCGACGCTGAGCCCGTCGAGCGAACCGGAGTTGATCAGCCGCCCGTCGCCGTGCAGCGCCTCGCCGGTCTGCTTCGGCGTCAGCGGCGTCGCTTGGGCCTCGAGCATGGCCGGGGTGATGACGGGGATCGTGCCGGTGATCGGCGCGAGGGTGTCGATGACGACGCGCACCGGCAGGTCGAACTTGATCGCGAAGTCGAGGTCGCGCTGGTCGTGCGCGGGCACGGCCATGATCGCGCCGTGGCCGTAGTCGGCGAGCACGTAGTCGGCGGCCCAGATCGGCAGGCGCTCCCCGTTGACCGGGTTGATCGCGAACCGGTCGAGGAACACGCCGGTCTTCTCGCGGCCCGCATCCTGCCGCTCGACCTCGGTGGTGCGCTGCACCTGCTCGAGGTAGTCGGCGAACGCGGCCTTCACCTCGGCCGACCCGTCGGCGACCAGCTCGGCCGCCAGGTCGGAGTCGGGGGCGACGACCATGAACGTCGCGCCGAACAGCGTGTCGGGCCGCGTCGTGAACACGGGCACCTTGTCGGCGCGGCCCTCGACCTCGAACTCGACCTCGGCACCGGTGGAGCGGCCGATCCAGTTGCGCTGCATCGCGATGACCTTGCTCGGCCAGGAACCTTCGAGCTGGTTGAGGTCGTCCAGCAGGCGGTCGGCGTAGTCGGTGATCTTGAAGTACCACTGCGTGAGCTTCTTCTTCACGACCATCGCGCCGGAGCGCTCCGACGTGCCGTCGGGCAGCACCTGCTCGTTGGCGAGCACCGTCTGATCCACCGGGTCCCAGTTGACCCAGGAGTCCTTGCGGTAGGCGAGGCCCTTCTCGTACAGCTTCAGGAACAGCCACTGGTTCCACTGGTAGTACTCGGGGTCGCTGGTGTGCAGTTCGCGGCTCCAGTCGAAACTGGTTCCGTACTTGATGAAGGATGCCTTCTGCTGCGCGATGTTCGCGTAGGTCCACTCGCGCGGGTCGACGCCGCGCTTGATGGCGGCGTTCTCGGCGGGGAGGCCGAAGGAGTCCCAGCCGATCGGGTGCAGCACGTTGAAGCCCTGCTGCCGCCAGTAGCGGGCGACGATGTCACCGAAGGCGAACGCCTCGGCGTGACCCATGTGCAGGTCGCCCGAGGGGTACGGGAACATGTCGAGGATGTACTTGCGTGGCTTCGAATCGGGCACGCCGGCGATCTCGAACGGCTTCGTCTCGTCCCACCGGGCGAGCCACTTCGCTTGGATGCGGTCGATGTCGTAGTCGGTCGAGGGGTCGTAGTCGGGGTTCTGCTCGCGCTGCACGTCTTGCCTCTTCGTTCCGTGTCGGCGGCCCGAAGGCCCCGTCCAGCGTAGTCAACGACCGCCGGGGGTTACTCGTTCCCTCCCCCTCCGTCATAGAACCCTCTCTGGCGCATCGGAACGCCGCACGTGAGGGTCCCCGGGGTCATAGAGGGTTCTATGACGAGGAGTGGTGGACGCCGAGAGCGGCGAGGGGGGCGCGGGCCTTGAGCCGCATCTCGGCGTACTCCTCGTCGGGCACCGAGAGGGTGGTGATGCCGCCGCCCGCGCCGACGGAGGCGCCCTCGGCATCCATCACGATCGAGCGGATGACCATCGCGAGGTCGGCCTGCCCGTCGTAGCCGAAGAAGCCGAAGCATCCGGCGTAGATGCCGCGCGGGCCGGCTTCGAGGGTGTCGAGGATCTGCGTCGCCCGGATCTTCGGCGCCCCCGTCATCGACCCGGCGGGGAAGCACGCGCCGAGGGCATCCACCGCCGTCAGCCCGGCACGCAGCCGCCCCTCGACCTCGGAGACGAGCTGGTGCACCGCCGGGTAGCTCTCGACCGCGAGCAGGCTGGTGACGGCGACGGACCCCAACTCGCACACCCGCGAGAGGTCGTTGCGCATGAGGTCGACGATCATGACGTTCTCGGCGCGTTCCTTCTCGCTCTCCCAGAGCTCGTTGGCGAGTTCCTCGTCGGCGATGTGGATGCTGGCGCGCGGCCGAGTGCCCTTGATGGGCCGCGTGCGCACGAGCCCTTCGGCATCGACTTCGAGGAACCGCTCCGGGGAGGCGGAGAGCAACGAGGTGCCGGCGATGCGCAGGAAGCCGCCGTGGTGGCTCGACGACGCGGCGCGCAGCGCGAGGTAGGAGGCGACATCGTCGAAGGAGCCGTCGATGTCGGCCGTCGTGGTGAGGCAGATCTGGTAGGTCTCCCCCTCGCGGATCGCCTCGAGGCAGGCCCGCACGTTGGCGAGGTAGGTCGACTCGTCGTCGCGCCAGCGCACGCTCGTCTCCGACACCGGCCGCGGCGGCGCGGGCGGCGGATCGGCCAGTCGCGCCAGGAGGTCATCGCGCCAGACCGCGAGTTCGCCGTCCCAGTCGTCGCCGAGCGCGAGCAGGTCGGCGGTGCCATTCTCGACGTCGATCGCGAGCGCCCGGTCGACCCGCAGGAACGCCGACTCCGGATGCCGGGACCGCCGGGTGACCGGAACGCCGGTGGTCTCCTCCCGCACCTCGTAGCCCACCCAGCCGACGACCCCGAGGCGGAAGCCGTCGAAGCCCGGGTAGGAGCGGTAGAGCTCGATCGGCTCCCGCTCGAGCTCGCTCGTGAGGGTGTCGATCACGGTGCCGCGTTCCGGCAGCACCGCGGAACCGGAGCCGAGCACGTGCACGCCGTGCTTGCCGCTGTCGAGCCAGAACACGTCGTCGCCCCCCGCGGCGAGCGCGCGGAAGGCGGCCTCCGGGTCGATCCGGCCGGCGACGGGGTGGCGCAGCAGGCGGCGACGCATACCCTGATCCTATGAGCGGCGTCGCCACGACCTTCCTCTGGCGAGAGGGCGTTCTCGAAGCCCGGAACGACTGCGACGTGCTGCCCGCCTCGATCGAGGTCGCCGGCTCCTGGTTCGTCACCGAGGGCACCGCGCTCGCCCTCGACCTGCACCGCTCCCGCTTCATGACCGGGGTGCCGCGCGACCGCTACCTCCAGTTCGCTCCGAGTGAGTTCTGGGATGCCGCGATCGCCGCCATCCCGCGCACCGGCGACTGGTTCCCGCGGGTCGAACTGCGCACCCAGCTGCTGCGGCCGCAGTTCCTGTTCCGGCTGCGCTCGGCCCCCGAACGGTCGAGGTCGGTCGTGCTCGCGACGTACACCGGACGCGACCCGCGCTCCGCCCCGCGCATCAAGGGACCGGATCTGGAAGACATGGTGCGGCTGCGAACGCAGGTGCAGTCCGTCGGGGCGCAGGAGGCGGTCATCGTCACCCCGGAGGGGTTCGTCGCCGAGGGCTCGACGGCGTGCCTCGCCTGGTGGCGCGGGGATGCGCTCGCGATCCCGTCCGACGACATCGCACGCATCGACAGCGTCACCCTGCGGTCGGTGCTCGCCCTCGCGACGGCGCTCGGCGTCGACATCCTGCGCGAGGACGCCAGCCCCGAAGATCTCGACGGCTGCGAGGTGTGGGCGCTCAACGCGCTGCACGGCATCCGCATCGTCACGCAGTGGGTCGGTGGCCCGTCCGTCGCCGAGCAGCCGGGGCGATGGGATGCCTGGCGCCGCCGTCTCGACGCGCTGCGACGCCCGCTGCCGGGGTCGGCCTCCTGATGGACGTGCTCGACGCGCTCGGCGACTTCTTCGCCGGGTTCAACGACGCCCTCAACGGCGCGCTGCTCGGGGTGCTCGACCTCGTGCGCAGCGTCGACCCGCTCGCCCGCACGCTGCTCGCCGGGCTCGGGATGTTCCTCGAGACGTCTCTCTTCGTCGGCCTCGTCGTGCCGGGAGACACGATCGTGCTCGTCGCCGCGACCGCCGTCGACGGACCCGGGCAGTATGTGGGGCTGCTCGCCGCCGTCATCCTCGGGGCTCTCGGCGGGGAGAGCGTGGGCTTCCTGCTCGGCCGGTTCTTCGGCCCGCGCATCCGGCACTCACGGCTCGGCGCCCGCATCGGCGAGAAGAACTGGGAGCGTGCGGCGAACTACGTCGACCGGCGCGGCGGCGTCGCCGTGTTCGTGTCGCGGTTCCTGCCCGTGCTGCACTCGCTCGTGCCGGTCACGGTCGGGATGAGCAACATGCCCTATCGCCGATTCCTGAAGTGGACGGCGCCGGCGTGCGTGCTCTGGGCGTTCGGGTACGTCACGTTCGGGTCGGTCGCGGCGCTGTCATACCGCGAAGTCGCCTCGTCGCTGCGCTTCGCCGCCTACCTCTTCGTCGGCGCGATCGTGGTGTTCGTGGTCGCCGTGTTCGTCGTCAAGAAGCTGATCGAGCGCTCGGAGGCGCGGCACTGGAATCGCCCGGGCGACGGCGATACGAATACGACCGAGGGCTGACAGGGCTCACCTTCCTTCCCCCACGAAGTGTACGTTAGGAAACTCCAGATGTACACTTCAGATATGTCCACCATCAACGTCACCGACGCGAGGAGTCGGCTGCCCGAGGTGATCGAGGATGCGCGCACCGAAGCGGTGTTCCTCGAGCGCCGCGGCAAGCTGCAGGCCGTGCTGGTCAGCCCGGAACGCTACGAGCTCATGCGCACGGCCCTCGAGGAGGCCGAAGACGTCGCCGCGTTCGATGAGTCGATGGCCGATGAGGGCGACAACATCCCCTGGTCACAGGTGAAGGCCGACCTCGGCTGGTCGTGACCTACCGCATCGAGCTGCGACCCGCAGCCGTCACGGCGCTGCGCGCCGTGCATCCGAACGATCGCACACGCATCCAGGGCGCGATCGCCCTGCTCGCTCAGGATCCGCGACCTCCCGGCGCTCGCGCACTTCAGGGGCGTCCCGCGTTACGGGTGCGCGTCGGCGACTACCGCATCATCTACACGGTTCAGGATGACGTGCTGATGATCGTCGTCGTCGCGCTCGGCCACCGGCGCGACGTCTACGAGCGGTAGCGGGTTTCGAAACGCGTCCGGCTGCGCCGGGCGCTACTCAACCCGCGGTTACTCGGGCGTGGCCCAGTACGGGGACATGAGAGCGGATGCTGTCGCCACGCCCGCGAGGAGGAAGGCCTCGTCGCCCTGCGGGTCCTGCGCGAACGCCCGGGCCATGAGGGCATCCGTCGTCACCACGACCGCGGAGAACGCGGAGCGGGCGTCGGCGGAGCCGTCGAGGTCGAAGCGGCTCACAAGTGCATCGAAGAGCCGGTCGGCGAAGCCCTGCATCGCGGGGCGGCCGGTGACGGGACGCAGGTCGAGCACGTCGCCGTAGCGCAGCGACGCGAAGCCGGGCTCGTCGCGGAAGGCGGTCTTGAGCGAGTCGAAGACGTTGCCGAGGGCGATGAACCAGTCGGAGTGCGCCGGGTTCGAGATCTCGGCGAGCGCGGTGTCGATCGTGCGTTCGCCGTTGCGGGCGGCAAGGCTCTGCAGCACGGCGATGCGATCGGGGAAATAGCGGTACACGGTGCCGATCGACGCACCGGCACGGTCGGCGACCATCGCGGTGGTGAGCCGCTCGTAGCCGATCTCGTGCACGACATGCGCGGCCGCATCGAGCAGCGCGGTCAGACGGGCAGCGCTGCGGGCCTGCACCGGTTCGTTGCGGATGACCGCGGTCCCCTCGAGCCGCGGAGTCTCCAGCTGGGTCTGTACCATCGGGTTTCTCCTCGTCCTGATCCGCTTCGGAGTCTAGACCCGCACAGTCGAGCAATCCTGAGTTCCGCCCATGACACACTGAGGAAATGGCAGGACCCGGACTGGCGATCGTGACCCGCGTCGGAGACCTCATCCACGGCCTTCGCGAGCGGTGGGCGCGGCGGGCGGGCCGCATCCCCACGATCGTGCCCTTCGTCGGCTACGGCGGACCCGGCTGGGTCCGTGTGCTCGGCCGCGTGGTGCTGCGCAAGCCCGAGCCGCTGGGTGACCGCTTCCAGAGCGTGCGCGGGTGGCGCAGCTTCACCTCAGTGCCGGTGCGCGGTGCCGCGATCACGGTCACTTCCGGAGCGACGACCGGTACGGTGACCGCCGACCGTGGCGGAGTCATCGACGCGCGGGTGGATGTCGACCTGCCGTCGGGCTGGACGAGCGTGCAACTCTCGGTAGAGGGCGGCGACGCCGTCGAACTGCGCGTCTTCGTGGTCGACGAGTCGGCGACCTTCGGCGTCGTGTCCGACATCGACGACACCGTCATGGTCACCGCGCTTCCCCGTCCCTTCCTCGCCGCCTGGAACACGTTCGTGCTCAACGAGCACGCGCGCACCCCGGTCGCCGGGATGGCGGTGCTCTACGAGCGCCTCACCCGCGCCAATCCCGAGGCGCCCGTCGTCTACCTCTCCACCGGGGCATGGAACGTCGTGCCCACGCTCACCCGGTTCCTCAGCCGCAACCTCTACCCGCGCGGCCCGCTGCTGCTGACCGATTGGGGGCCGACGAAAGAGGTCTGGTTCCGCAGCGGCCCGGAGCACAAGCGCATCAGTCTCGAGCGCCTCGCGGCCGAGTTCCCCCGCATCCGCTGGCTGCTCATCGGCGACGACGGGCAGCGCGACGTCGCCATCTACGGCGACTTCGCCAAGCGGTATCCCGACCACGCGCGGGCCGTCGCGATCCGTCAGCTGACCCCCGGCGAAGCGGTGCTCGCCGGCGGCCGAACCCCGACCCCCGACCAGGAGACGGCTGCCGTCACCTGGGTCTACGCCTCCGACGGAGCCGGGTTGAGCGCCCAGTTGAGCGAGCTCGGACTGCTCTGACCGAACCGGGTTTGTACCCCGAAACCGGGCAGGCCCCCGAATACGGGGGCACGGGGTGCTTGACCCGCGAGTTCACCCGACGGTAACTTCGACGAGGTCGCGCGGTCCCCCATAGTGCGGACAGGACGACCACCGCACCCCCCGTGCATCCCGCCAACCATGCGGCCTCCCCCGGCCGCGGTCCCCCCGACCTAGCGGTTCCGATCTCCCCCGAGAGGAACGGCACAGCATGTCCGCTGCGCTCACCACTGCCGCTACCGTGCCCGACGCCGGCTTCTTCGCCGCCGTCATCGTCGCCGCCGGCGTCACCGCGCTCGTCGCGCTCGGGATCATGCTCTTCGGGATGCAGCGCAGCGGCCGCCTCAACGTGCTCCGCGGTCTCGGCACCGCGGGTCTCAGCCTGGGCGTCATCGCGATCGCCGTCGGCGGCGTGCTCGCCGTGTCGCCGTCGTCCGCGCAGGCCAGCCCGGCGCACACCGGGCCCACCTACGTCGTCTCGTCCGACGACGACATCCAGCTGCCGACGCTCGCCGTCGACTGAGACCGGGTCTCGGCACGCGCCTTCGGCGCTACGCGACCAGCGAAAGCCGCCGATACTAGGCGGGTGCCCTCGCTCACTGCTCTCCGACTGAACGCACTCGGGATCGCGCAGCCGTCGGCATCCTCTCCCGTCGGCGCGGTCCGGCATCTGCTCGCCCTCCAGGGGCAGGATTACGCCGGCGCCCTCTGGTCGATCGGGCTCCGCACCCCGGGCAGCACGGTGGCCGACGTCGAAGCCGCGCAGGCGGCGGGCGAGCTCGTGCGGTCGTGGCCGTTCCGGTCGACGCTGCACGTCGTCGAAGCCGCCGACCTCGGCTGGATGCTCGCCCTCACCGCCGACCGCGAACACGGCAAGGCAGTGGGTCGCCACCGGCAGCTCGAACTCGAGCCGGCCGACTTCGATCGCGCCGAGCAGATCGCGCGGGAGCGCCTGCACGGCGGCGGCCGGCTGGAACGGCGCGCCCTGCTCGACGCCTTCGAGGAGGAGGGGCTGAGCGTGGCCGGGCAGCGCGGCGCGCACCTGCTGGTGCGGCTCGCGCAGAGCGGCGTCGCCGTGCTCTGCGGGCAGAACACCTGGATCCTGCTCGACGACCACGTCGCCGCGCCTCGGCACCTCGACCGCGACGACGCCCTCGCCGAGATCGCCCGCCGGTACCTGAACTCCCGCGGCCCGGCGACCGACCGCGACCTGGCCTGGTTCACCGGGCTCACGCTCACCGACGTGCGGGCCGGCATCGCCGCCGTCGACGACGAGTTCGATCGGCTCGAGCAGGGTGGCATCACCTATCGGATGCCGTTCGGGCTCGAGGAGGCGGCGGACGGCGTCCATCTCCTGCCGGGCTTCGACGAGTACGTGCTCGGCTACGCCGACCGCACCGCGCAGCTCGGGGGCCGGCCGCTGAGCGACGTCGTGCCCGGTCTCAACGGGATGTTCCTCGCGACGATCGTCGTGAACGGCGAGATCGCGGGCATCTGGCGACGCACCGTGACGGCGAAGGGCGTCGAGATCGTGCTCGAGCCGTGGGGCCGGCTGTCGGCGACGACCCGGAAGGGCGTGGAGAGCGCGGCGGGCGCCTACGCGGACTACCTCGGCGTGCCCCTCGTCTCGGTCAGCTGACGAGCGGGCGGCAGTCGTCGCCGCAGTGCAGGAACGGTCCGGTGACACCCGACCGCTCCCTGCGTAGCTCGAGCAGCCGACCCGCCGCGTCGTCGATCGTCGCCATCGGGATGCGCCCGTCGTTCACCGCTGCGGCGATCGACGCGACGACGTAGGCGACATCCACCCCCTGCACGTAGAGCAGCAGGTCGACGCCGGCCGCGACCGCGAGCACCGCGTTGGCACCCGGATCGGCGTAGGCCTCTTCGCCGGAGTCTTCGAGCATGTTCATGTCGTCGGTGACGATGATGCCGTCGAAGCCCATCTCGTCGCGCAGGATGCCGACCCACACCGCCGAGAGCGTCGCGGGGGCCGCATCCACCGCGGCGTACCGCAGGTGCCCGAGCATGACGAACTCGGCGCCCGCATCGATCCCCGCCTGGAACGGACCGGCCTGCGTCGCCCGCCACTCGTCGAGGCTCATCCCGGTGGTGGGCACGCTCGAGTGCGAGTCGCCCGCCACCGACCCGTGGCCCGGGAAGTGCTTGAGCGTCGAGAGGACGGTCCCCAGCTCGCCCTCCACCGCGGCGGAGACCCGCGGGGATGCCGAACCGGCGTCGTCGCCGAGCGTGCGGGAGTAGATGAACGACCGCCGGTCGCCGGTGACATCGGCGACGATGCCGAAGTTGATGCTCACCCCGGCCGCGGCGACGAGGGCGGCGCGTTCCTGGAAGGCAGCGAACGTCGCCGACGGGTCCTGAGTGCGCAGTGCGGAAGCCCCGGGTCCGCCGTCGGGCAGGCGCCGCACGACGCCGCCCTCCTGGTCGATCGCGGTCAGCACCGGAAGCCCCGCATCCGCACTCAGCGCCGCCGTCGTCGCCGCAAGCTGCTCGGCCGAGGCGACGTTGTCGCCCATGTAGATGACGCCTGCGACGCCGGTCGCGTCGATCGTGCCGCGGATGGGCGCGGGGTCGGTGCCCGCGACGTGCACCATCAGCAGGCTGGCGATCTTCTGCTCGAGCGTCATCGCGTCGAGACGCGCGGCCACGTAGGCGTCGAGCGCATCGACCACCTCGGTCTCGACGACCGCCCACGGTTCCGGGGGGCCGCTCATCGTCAGCGGGGACGTCGTGCATCCCGCGAGGAGGCCGGTGAGCACGACGACGACCGCAGCTGCGCGCCGTCGTGCCATGACGGGACTCTAGCCCGCCCCTACGCTGGGGTCTCATGCGGATTCCGGCGGCGCTGCTGAGATCGTCGCACCCGGGTCCTGCCGTCGGTGTGACGGTCATCACGGTGCTGCTCGGCGTCGCCGTCGGCCTCGATCCCCTCCGCGTCGTCCTGCTCGGGATGGCGATGGCGTTCAACCAGCTCTCCATCGGGCTCTCCAACGACTGGATCGACGCCGCGCGCGACCGGGCCTCGGGTCGCACCGACAAGCCGGTCGCCCGCGGCGACGTACCGGTCCCGGTCGTGCGCGCCGCGGCCTGGATCTGCGCGGGGCTCGCGATCGCGGTCTCGGCGACCCTCGGCATCCCGTTCCTGATCGCCCACCTGCTCGCGCTGTCCGGCGGCTGGACCTACAACGCCTGGCTCAAGCGCACCGCGTTCTCGGTGGTGCCGTACGTCGTCAGCTTCGGGCTGCTGCCCGCCCTCGCGACCCTCGCGCTGCCGTCGCCCGCGGGGCCCGCGTGGTGGGCGGTGGCCGCCGGCGCTCTCCTCGGCGTCGCCGCGCACGTCGCGAACGTGTTGCCCGACCTCGACGACGACGCCGTAACAGGGGTGCGGGGCCTCCCGCACCGCCTCGGTCGGGTGGGCGCGACGCTGCTCGCCGGGGTCGCTCTCGCCGGATCCGCGGTGGCCCTGGCGATCGGGATCGGGTCGCCTGTCGCGTTCGCCGGGCTCCTGGTCTCGCTCGCGGCATCCGTCGGGGCCGTCGTGTTCGCGCTGCGCGGCAGCCGCTGGGGGTTCCGCCTCGTCATCCTCGCCGCCCTCGTCGACGTCGTCCTGCTCGTCATCGCGGGTCCGCTGATCACCGCGGATTGAGTGCCGGTCGCGGAGCGGCCGGTGTATCGAAACCGCTCCCCGAGCAACTCGCGGGTGGGTTTCGATACACCCGCTGCGCGGGCACTCAACCCGCGGAGCCTCGCGGTTTCGATACACCCGCTGCGCGGGCACTCAACCCGCGGAAACGGCTCGCAGGACGGCGGCGATCGTGGCGGGGTGTTCGAGCACGCGGAAGTGACCGACGACATCCAGTTGAACGTTGGTGCCGCCCTCGATGGCGCTGCCCTCGGGGATGTGCGGGTCGAACGAGGGGAAGATCGACGTGATGCGGGCGTTCACCTCGCGCTCGACGACGAGCCGCCGGATGACGGGGTGCGACGGCCGGAACGCGCGGAGCGCCGGCACCACCATGAGATCGGCCATCCGGGATCCCGAGAACGGCGTCGCGACGGCGACCAGGCGGTCGATGCGGCCGTCGGCGTCGTCGAGCATCGCGGCCTTGCCGATCAGGCCGCCTTTGCTGTGAGCGACGAGAGCGACGTCGCGGAGGTTCGCGGTTTCCAGAAACCGCAGCACCCGGCGCGCGCTGCCCGGGATCGCCCGGTCGTTGATCCCGAGTTCCCGCACGACGTGCACGGGATGCCCGGCCGCCACGAGACGGTCGGCGATCGACCGCAGGAAATGCCAGCGCTCGTAGACGCCCGGGATGAGCACCACCGGACGCCCGGCACCCGCGGCGTAGGACGCGGGCACGCGGGCGGCGAACCCGAGGCCGCGCATCCGGATCGCGTTCGGGTAGTCGCCGAGCGCGATTCTCGCCTGCCGCCGGAGGTTCACACGGTCCCCTCGGCCCGAGCGGTCGAACCGGCGTCGGCGACGAAGCGGGTGATGTGCTCCGCGATGCGCGTGGGCTCGGTGTGCATGATGACGTGCGGTCCATGCACCTCGTGGAACTCGCCGTCGGGATGCGCGTCGGCGAGCGCCCGCGCCCACGGGGTCGACACGATCGGGTCGCGGTCGCCGTTGACGACGAGGGTGTGCGCGCGGTGGTCAGGAACGCGGTCCTCGGGTCGGTCGGCGAGCATGTGCGGCAGCTGCTCGAGCAGGTACGGCAGGCCGCAGCGCACCAGATAGTCGGTCACCGCGATCCAGAACACCGCGGGGCGCTCGCGGGTCGCGTCGTGCAGCAGGTGGCCGATCGCCTTCCAGGCGGTGCGGGCCGACGGCTCGAGCGTCGGCGACAGCATCACGACGGTGCGCGGGATGCCGGGGTGCCGCTCGGCGAGCATCGAGACGACCTGCGCGCCCCAGGAGTGCCCGACGATCACCGGGTCGTCGATCCGCAGCTGCGTGAGGAACCCGGCGAGCACGTCGGCGTGGTCGGCGATCGTCACGTCACGGCGCGGGTCGGGCGCCGCCCCGTAGCCGGGCAGATCGATGAGGTAGACCCGCCCGTGCTTCGCGAGTTCGGCGGCCAGCGGCCGGAAGTACCGCGACGAGACCCCGATGCCATGCACGAGCACGAAGGTGCGGCCCCCCGGTCCCCCGGACCCGGGGAACCGCTCGACGAAGATCGTCAGCTTCTGGTGCTCCTGGCGGCTCGTGTAGAACAGCTCGCCGCGCACCCGCTGCGGGCGATACGCGTCCTCGCCGGCGACGCCGCGCATGCCGAGGCCCAGGCGCATCCGCAGTCCTGCGAAGCGGCTGGGTGGGGTCACCCGTCGAGCCTACGAGCGCTCGGCCGCAAGAGCCTCCACGGGATCCTGTGCCAGCAGCTCCCGTACGCGGGGGATCACGACGGTGCCGTACAACTCGATCGCGTGCATGAGGTGCTCGTGCGGCACGGTGCCGGCCGAGTACTTGAGATCGAACCGCTGGATGCCGAGGGTGCGCACGGTGTCGGCGATCTTGCGGGCCACGGTCTCCGGCGACCCGGTGTGCGAAGCGCCGGTCGCGATCTCCTGCTCGAAGTGGTCGCGCGTCATCGGGCCCCAGCCGCGCTCCTTGCCGATGCGGTCGAACATCGCCTTCTGGTGCGGCCAGAGGATGTCGGCGGCCTCCTGGTCGGTGTCGGCGATGAACCCGGGCGAGTGCACGGCGACCGGGAGGTCGGGCTGCTCCATCTGCGCGAGCGCGCGGTGGAACAGGTCGACGTAGGGGGCGAAGCGAGCGGGGGCGCCGCCGATGATCGCGAGGGTGAGCGGCAGCCCGTAGCGGGCGGCGCGCACGACCGACTCCGGGGAGCCGCCGACTCCGACCCAGGTGCGGATGTGGCCCGACTCGGTCTTCGGGTACACGTGCTGCTCGGTGAGCGGTGCACGGGTGGTGCCCGACCAGGTGACGGGACCCTCGGCGAGGAGGGCGTGCAGCAGGTCGATCTTCTCCTCGAAGAGCCGCTCGTAGTCGGTGAGCTCGAACCCGAACAGCGGGAACGACTCGGTGAACGACCCGCGACCCAGGATGATCTCCGCGCGTCCCTTCGACACGGCGTCGAGCGTCGCGAACTTCTCGAACACGCGCACCGAGTCGTCGCTCGAGAGCACGGTCACGGCGGTGCCGAGGTGGATGCGGGAGGTTCGGGCCGCGATGGCGGAGAGCACGATCTCGGGGGCCGAGACGGCGAAGTCGTCGCGGTGGTGCTCGCCCACGCCGAAGAAGTCGACGCCGAGGGAGTCGGCGAGCACGCCCTGCTCGACGACGTTGCGGATGACCTGGCCGTACGGCACGGTGTTGCCGTCGAGGTCGACGCTCACGTCGCCGAAGGTGTCCAGCCCGAGTTCGAGCCCGTCGAGAGCGATGTCGCCGCTTTCAGTTGTCATGTCAACATCCAACCATTCCGACCTTCGGGACATTCCGCCCGGCGCAGCCCGTGTCAAGCGGCCGGAGCGAGAGTGAGTTTTTCTCTACGCTCGGGAGCATGACACGCGTCCTTTCCACATTCACACTCCTTTTCGCCTCCGCCCTCGTCCTCGCGGGCTGCGCGGCCCCCGCTCCCGCCCCGGGGCCCGACACGGGCACCGAGACCGACGCTCCCACGTCGGACGCCTCCGCCGCGACCGGCGATCTCATCAGCGGCGACGGCTACACCTACAACGTGCCCGAGGATTGGGGCATCCCCGACCAGTCGCCGGCGGGCTTCAACCCCGACTCCTTCGCCGTCGACCTCAACGACACCGACGGCTTCACCGACAACATCAACGTCATCCTCTCCCCCGCCGGCCAGATCACCTCCGATCAGGTCGAGCAGGCCGGTCCCCCGGAACTCGAGGGCTCGGGCGCCGAGAACGTCGAGGTGCGCCCGCGCGTCGGCATCGCCGGCGAGGAGTCGGCCCACCTGAGCGCCCTCTTCACGCAGGGTGGCGCGACCTACCAGATCGACCAGTACTACCCGACGCACGAGGGCCAGACCTACGTCGTCACGTTCTCGTTCAGCGAGGGAGTGCCGCAGGGCGACCGCGAGGACCTCGCGGAGTCGATCCTGGCGAGCTGGACCTGGGCCTAGCCGCTCGCGGGGTCCGTCCTAGCAGTCGACAGCGCCCCCGGCCACCCCCTCACGGGCGGCCGGGGGCGCTGCTTAACGTGAGGGCATGAGCGACGTCGTCATCTTCGCCCCGTCCCCCGTGCTCGAGATCACGGTCGAGGAGCACGCCGAAGACGGCGACGTGCACCTCCACGCCGGCGGCCAGGGCGTCTGGCAGGCCCGGATGCTGCAGTCCCTGGGCTGCGACGTGCAGCTCTGCGCGATGCTCTCCGGTGAGACCGGTCGCGTGCTCGGCTTCCTGCTGCACGACGAGGGCATCCCGGTCGTCGGCTTCCCGCGCGACGCCCGCGGCGGGGTCTTCGTGCACGACCGCCGCACCTCCGAGAAGGTGCCGGTCGTCGAGTCGGGCGGCGACGCGCTCTCCCGCCACGAGCAGGACGAGCTGTACGGCCTCACCCTGCGCACCGGGCTCGACGCCTCCCTCGTCATCCTCTCCGGGCCGCACGGCGACGGCATCCTCCCCGCCGACTTCTACCGCCGCCTCGCGGCCGACCTCCGCACGGGCGGCGTGCGCGTCGTCGTCGACCTCGCCGGCGAACGACTGGATGCCGCCCTCGCGGGCGGGGTCACCGTGGCCAAGGTCAGCGACCAGGAGCTGCTCGACGACGGCCGGATCGCGACGAAGAGCGAGATCGAACAGATCGTCGCCGCGATGCGGGCGCTGCACGATGCCGGAGCCGAGGTCGTGGTCGTGACCCGGGCCGAGGAGTCGGCGCTGCTGCTGCAGGACGGCGCCGTGCACGAGGTCGTCGCGCCGCGGATGGAGGTCGTCGATTCGGCCGGCGCGGGCGACTCCTTCGTCGGGGCGTTCTGCTCCGTGCTCGCGCGCGGCGGGTCGGTCTCCGACGCCGCGCTGCTCGGCGCCGCGGCCGGAGCCCAGAACGTCACCCGCCACGGCCTCGGCACGGGCGAAGCGGCGACGATCGAACGGCTGCGCGAGCTCGTCGTCATCCGTCCGTTGCCCGGCGGCGGCGCCCAGCCCGAGGAGGCACCACCCGCCCGGGAGGTCACCCCCGACCAACTCGCCGGCATCGTCGAGGAGGAGACCCAGATGACGGAGACCGCACCGTGACCCGCGCCCTGATCACCAACGACGACGGGATCGCGTCGCCCGGTCTCTACGCCCTCGCGCACGCCGCGATCGACAGCGGCTGGGATGTCGTCATCGCCGCGCCCGCCGAGGAGGCGAGCGGCTCGAGCGCCGCGATCACCGGCACCAACACGATCGCCGTCACCGGGCACACCGACGCCTCGACGATCAAGGTCGAGAAGCGCGAACTCGCCGAGGTGCCCGGCATCCCGGCGTTCAGCGTGCGCGCGGCACCCGGACTCATCACCCTGCTCGCCGCGCACGGGGCCTTCGGCGACCCGCCCGACGTCGTGCTCTCGGGTATCAACCGCGGCGCCAACCTCGGCCGGGTCATCCTGCACTCCGGCACCGTCGGGGCCGCACTGACCGGCGGAGTGAACGACGCCCGGGGGCTCGCCGTCTCGCTCGACGTCGGCCTGAATCCCGAAGCGCACCACTGGGAGACGGCGGCCGCGGTCGTGCGCGACCTCTTGCCGGTGCTGCTCGAGCACCCGCACGGCACGGTGTTCAACCTCAACGTGCCGAACGTGCCGTCGGCGGAGGGGCTCGAGCTGCGCGAGGCGACCCTCGCCCCGTTCGGTATCGTGCAGACCACCATGACCGAACCGGTGGAGGGCGACGTGCGTCTGACGGTGCGCGAACTGCCCGAGCAGCCGATCGAGGGCTCCGACGCGGCGCTGCTCGCGCAGGGCTTCGCCACGGTCACCAACGTCGTCGCCGTGCAGGAGTCGGCGACCCCGGTCTTCGCCGGACCTCGCAGCGACCGCGGGACGCTGCACGTCGCGAGCACCCCGGCGTGACCGTCCGCAGCGCCGGCATCCTGCTCTGGCGCGACGGCGCCGACGGGCGCGAGGTCTGGATCGCGCACATGGGCGGACCGTTCTGGGCGCGCAAACAAGAACGCGCGTGGTCGATCCCGAAGGGGCTCGCCGACGAGGGCGAGTCGCCTCCGGATGCCGCCCGCCGCGAGTTCGCCGAGGAGATCGGATCACCGGCCCCCGACGGCGACTACGTCGAACTCGGCGAGTACCGCTACTCCTCCGGGAAGGTGCTCACCGTGTTCGCAGCCGACGGCGCCGGATTCGATCCCGCCGAAGTGCGCAGCGAGACGTTCGAGCTGGAGTGGCCGCCGCGGTCGGGGCGGATGCAGTCATTTCCCGAGATCGACCGCGCCGAATGGGTGCCGCTGGAGCGGGCGCGCGAGCTGCTCGTCGCCGCCCAGACCCCGATGCTTGACGACCTGCTGACGCTCACCGCGGGTTGAGTGCCGGCCGCAGACCGGTGTATCGAAACCCGACTTCCGAGTAACCCGGGGGCGGTTTCGATACACCGCCCGCTGCGCGGCCGGCACTCAACCCGCGAGACAGATCCACTCGGACGTCGTCGGGGCGGAGGTCGGCGGGGCGGTGGGTGACGAGCACGACGAGGCGGTCGGCGAGAGCGACGCGGAGGTCGGCGATCAGGGCGTCGGCGGTGGGGGCGTCGAGGTGGGCGGTGGGCTCGTCGAGCAGCACCACGTCGGCATCCACCAGCAACGCGCGGGCCACGGCGAGCCGCTGACGTTCCCCGCCGGAGAGGGCGCGGCCGCCGGGGCCGACGCGGCCGTCGAGTCCGTCGACGAGGTCGACGACGAGCGGTCCGAGTCCGACGCGGTCGAGCACGTCGTGCATCGCGGCTTCGTCGGCGGGTCGGGCCAGCGCGAGGTTGCCGCGCAGGGTGGAGTCGAAGACGTGCGCCTCCTGCGGGCACCAGGCGACGTGCCGCCGCCAGTCCGCCGCCGCCAGGTCGCCGAGGGCATCCCCATCGATCCGGATCGACCCCGCCGACGGAGCCACGCCGCCGAGCAGCGCCGTCAGGAGCGTCGACTTGCCCGACCCCGACGGCCCGGTCACGGCCAGCCAGTCGCCGCGCCAGACCGCGGCGGTCACGTGCTCGACCGCGGGTCCGGCCGCGCCGGGCCAGGTGACGGCGACGTCGTCGAGGGCGAGATGGATGGGTCCGGCGGGCGGCACGACCAAGTTTCCGCCCGCCGGGGCTTCGGGGGTCGCGAGCAGTCTGCCCACCGACCCGAGGGCGCTGCCGAGCGCCGGCAGCTTCTGCAGCGCGGCGGCCCCGGCCGCGAGCGGGTCGCCCGCCGCGAGCACGAGCAGCACGACGACCGCGACGGTCGACACCGGGATGCCGCCGGTCGCGCCCAGCAGGAGTCCGGCGGCGATCGCGGTGAGGGCGGCGACCGCCGCGGCAACGGCGGGCGCGGCCTCGGCGACCGGAGCGGCGCGGCGTTCCGCGGCGGCGAGGGCAGCAGTCTCCCGGTCGACCCCGGCGACGGCCCGGTCGGCGACGCCGTTCGCGCGAAGGTCGCGGGCGGCCCGGCCGAGCGCCGCGACCCCGCGCAGCACCTTCCCGCCCTGCGCCGCCCGACGGCGCTCCGCATCGCGACCGGCGAGGAGCGCCACCACGCCGGGCGCGGCGAGAGCGATCGACAGACCGGCGGCGGTGAGCGGAAGGGCGACCGGAGCCACGAGACCGACGGTCAGCAGTACGCCGGCCGTCGCGAGCACGGCGGCGGCGAACGGCGGCACGATCCGCGGCAGCAGGTCGCGCACCGCGCCGGTCGTGCCGACGAGGTGGTCGACGGCACGACCGCCCTCGAGGAGATCGCGGGATCCGGCCGAGCGGGCGGCGATGCCGCGCCAGAGCAGCAGGCGCACGGCATCCGTCGCCCGGAAGGCGGCGCGGTGCGTGACGAGGCGCTCGGCGTAGCGGGTGACCGCCCGGCCGATGCCGAAGAACCGCACGCCGACGATCGCGACCAGCAGATACATGATCGCCGGGCCCTCGGCGGCGCGCACGATGAGCCAGCCGGACACGGCGGTGAGGGCGAGACCCATCCCGGTCGCGAGAGCGGCGAGGAGGGCGGCGCCGATCCAGGTGCCGGCGGCGGGAGCGAGCACGAGGCGGGCGACGCGGGAGATCGGCAGCCGCGCAATGGCGGCGGGCGGAAGGCTCTCGTGCTCGTCGGGCGCGGGGAGCGGGAACGGCACGACATCAGCCCGGGCCGGTCGGGAGCCGTCGAGCGACACCATCCGGTCGGCGAGCGCCAGCGTCGCGGGGTCGTGGCTGACGAGCACCGTTGCCACCCGCGCCCGGCGGGCCGCGATCGCCTGCAGGACCCGCGCCGCCGACGGGGCGTCGAGGTGTGCGGTCGGCTCGTCGAGCAGCAGCACCCGCGCTCCGCGGTCGACGCGGAGCAGGGCGCGGGCCACGGCGACCCGCCGGCGCTCCCCCGGGCTGAGCAACGCGCAGGCCCGGTCGGCCACCACCGCGAGCCCCAGCTCGCCGAGCACCGCTTGGATGTCGGCATCCGCCGCGTACAGCTCGAGTTCGGCCCGCACCGTCGTGCCGACCGTGTGCGGATCCTGCGGCGCCCACGCCACCCGGTACGCGCCCTCGATGCCGCCGCGCACGACCGCCTCGTCGGGCAGCACTCCGGCGAGCGCGGCGAGCGCCGTCGACTTGCCGGCCCCGCTGGCACCGGCAAGTGCGACCACCTCCCCCGGGACCACGTCGAGGTCGAGGCCGGCGACCACCGGAGCGCGGCGCCCCGGGTAGCTCACCGTGAGCCCGCGCAGCCGCAGCGTGCCGGCCGGCACCCGCACCCGGGTGCGCCGAACGCCGCCGAGCAGCTCGCGCACGCGGGCGACGACCGCCCGGCCGTCCTCGGCCGCGTGGTGCGCGACGCCGAGTTCGCGCAGCGCCGTGAAGCACTCCGGGGCGAGCAGCAGCACGACGAGGGCATCCATCAGTCCGGCGTCGCCCGAGAGCAGTCGCAGTCCGAGCACGACCGCGACGACGGCGACCGAGAGGGTCGCCAGCAGCTCGAGCGCGAGGGCGGAGAGGAACGCCGTGCGCAGCACCCGCCCGGTGCGGCGGGTGTGCTCGCGCTGGATCGCCGCGAGCCGGTCGGTCTGCGCGGCGTCGCGGCCGAGGCCGACCAGCACCGGCAGCCCGTGCGCGAGTTCGGCGACGTGATCGGCGAGGCGGGCGAGGGCGTCCTGGGCCCCGCGCACGCTGTCGCGGCTGTGCATCCCGATCAACACCATGAACAGCGGCACGAGCGGCAGCGTCACCGCGAGGATGAGCGCACTGAGCGGGTCGATGCTCAGCACCCGCAGCCCGAGCGCGAGCGGCACGACCACCCCCGCGACGGATGCCGGCACGACCCCGGTGAACCACCCGTCGAGGTCGTCCAGCCCGCGACTCGCGAGCGCGCCCACCGATCCCGCCGCGAGGTCGCGCTCCACGGTTCCCCGCACGAGGCGCCGGCGGTGCCCGAGCTTCGCCGCCGCGGCCGCGCGTCGGCCGAGCACTCCGGTGCCCCAGGTCGCGGCGGCGCGCAGAACGGCTCCCGACGCGGCCAGAGCGGCTCCGCCCGGATCCCCGGTGATGAGCCGCGCGAGTCCGTCGGCAAGCAGCACGAGGGCTCCCGCCCGCACGATCGCCGCGACGACCAGGGCTGCGAGGGTCGGGCGCGGCACCTCGGCGAGCATCTCCCTCACGACCGCACCGCGGGCAGCACGGGATGCGCGACCGGCAGGTGCTCCACCCGCAGCCGCTTGCGGAACACCCAGTAGCTCCACGCCTGGTAGAGCAGGATCACCGGCAGCCCCACCCCGGCGACGATCGTCATCACCCCGAGCGTGTAGTCGCTCGAGGACGCGTTCGAGACCGTGAGCGAGAACGCCGGGTCGAGGCTCGACGGCAGCACCGCCGGATACGCCGCGCCGAAGATCGCCGCCGCCCCCGCGACGAGGAAGGCCGAGAACCCCAGGAACGCGCGACCCTCGAGCCGCCGCCGTGCGGCGAGCCAGCCGAGCACTCCGGCCACGACCGCGACGCCGACGAGAAGCCATGTGATCGGGGTACCCGACAGCACCTGCACGAGCACCGCCCAACCGAGCAGCGGGAGGAGGGCGACCGGTGCCAGGCGCACCGCATCCTTCTGCGCCCGCAGGCGCACGGGTCCGTCGGTCTTCAACGCGAGGAAGGTGGCGGAGTGCACGAGGCAGAAGCCGACGACGGCGAGCCCGCCGAGCACGGCGACCGGGGTGAGCCAGACGACGGGTCCGCCGACGCGGTCGCCGTTCGCGTCGATCGGCAGCCCGGTCGTGGTGAGCGCGAGGGCCGCGCCGATGCCGAAGGCGGCGAGGAACGACCCGCCGCCGAGCGCGACATCCCACAGGCGGCGCCACCGCGCGGTCGAGCCCTTGCCGCGCCACTCGATCGACACCGCGCGGAAGATCAGCCCGAGCAGCACGAACACCAGCGGCACGTAGAGCGTCGAGAACAGCGAGGCGTACCAGAGCGGGAAGGCGGCGAACATCGCGGCCCCCGCCGTGATCAGCCACACCTCGTTGCCGTCCCAGACCGGCCCGATCGTGTTCAGCATGAGCCGGCGCTCCTGCTCGCCGCGCGCTCGCACGAGCAGGTGCATGCCGACGCCGAAGTCGAAGCCCTCGAGCAGCAGGAACCCGGTCCAGAGCACCGCGATGCCGACGAACCAGACGGTGGGGAGCACATCCATGGTCTTCTCTTTCGGCCGGTCAGTAGGCGAACGCGAGAACGTCGTCGCGGCGGCCCTCGAGGTCATCGGGATCGTCGACGGGCGGGGCCAGTTCGGGCATCGCCCCCGCGACTCCCGACCGCACGTACTTCACGAGCAGCGAGAGTTCGACGATGAGCAGCACGAGGTACACCGAGGCGAGGGCGATGAGCGAGAACAGCAGTTCGCCCGCGGTCACCCCCGGTGAGACCGCCGCCGCGGTGAACATGTAGACCCCGTCGGTTCCCGACGGATTCGGGTTCGGCGCGACGACGAACGGCTGGCGGCCCATCTCGGTGAACACCCAGCCGGCGATGTTGGCACCGAACGGGGCGAGGATGCCGAACACCGCGAGCCGCATCAGCCACGTCGAGCGCGGTACCGTGCCCTTGCGGGTGAGCCAGAGCGCGACGGCCGCGGCGAAGGCGGCGAGCGCGCCGAAGCCGATCATGATCCGGAAGCCCCAGTAGGTGACCTCCATCAGCGGCAGGTACTCGATCGTCTGCCCGGCCCGGTCGCCGTACTTCGGGTCGTCCGGGAGCGTCAGGCCGTACGCCTCCTGGTACTGCGGGATCAGGTCGTTGATGCCCGGCATCTCGGTCGTGAAGTCGCCCTTCGCGAGGAAGGAGAGGATGCCCGGGATCGCGACGACGGTCGTGATGTTGTCGCAGTCCTGGGAACCGAGGTCGCCGATCGACAGCACCGAGAACTCGGTGCCGGTGGAGCACGCCGCCTCGGCCGCCGCCATCTTCAGCGGCTGCTGCTCGTACATGAGTTTCGCCTGGGCGTCGCCGGTGATCGCGACCCCGCCGAATCCGACGATCGCGATGACCGCCCCGAGGCGCAGCGAGGTGAGCCAGACCGAGTGGTCCTTCTCGTCGCGGCCGGGGATGTCGGCGGCCGCCCCGACGATGACGCGGCCCCGCTCGTCCACGGTGTCGATGCCGTCGCGACGCCGCCGCCACAGGTGGTACCAGGAGATGCCGAGCAGGAATCCCCCCGCCACCGCGACCGCGCCGAACAGGGTGTGACTGTAGGCGGCGAGCGCGGTGTTGTTGGTCAGCACCGCCCAGATGTCGGTCATGACGGGTCGCCCGTCGACCATCTCGACGCCGACCGGATGCTGCATCCAGGAGTTGGCGACGATGATGAAGAACGCGCTGAGCCACGACCCGATGACGGCGATCCACAGCGTCGCGAGATGGACCTTCTGGGGCAGCCGGTCCCAGCCGAAGATCCACAGGCCGAGGAAGGTCGACTCGACGAAGAACGCCAGCAGCCCTTCGAGGGCGAGCGGGGCGCCGAACACGTCGCCGACGAAACGCGAGTACTCGCTCCATGCCATCCCGAACTGGAACTCCTGCACGAGGCCGGTGGCGACGCCGAGGATGAAGTTGACGAGGTACAACTTGCCCCAGAACTTCGTCATCCGCTTCCAACGGTCGTCGCCGGTCTGCACGTACCTCGTGTGCAGGATCGCGACGACGAGGCCGAGCCCGATCGTGAGCGGCACGAGGAGGAAGTGGTAGACGGTCGTGATCCCGAACTGCCAGCGGGCGATATCGAGCGCTTCCACCCGGACCTCCTATTTCTACGTTGTGTAGAACTTATTTCTACACCATGTAGAAGTAGTTCGACAGGGCGTAGAATCACTGAGTGGCGAACCTGGGACAACTCGAGCGCAGCGTGATGCAAGCGCTGTGGGATGCCGGCGAACCGCGGTCCGCCTACGACCTGCTGCCCGGTCTGTCCTCCGACTCGGGCGAGCCCCTCGCCGCCACGACCGTGCTCACCGTGCTCACCCGCCTGGAGAAGAAGGGCTTCGTGAGCGCCGACCGCACCGCGCGCCCGCACCGCTACACGGCGATCGCCTCGCGCGAAGACCACGTCGCCGAACTCATGCACGAGGTACTCGGCGACGCCGCCGACCGGCAGGCGGTGCTCGAGCGCTTCGTCGGCGGGGTCACGGCGGCTGACGCCGCGCTGCTGCGCAGCATCCTCGACCGCCGCTGATGATCGAAGCCGGGGTCGCTGCCGCCGCACTGGCCGTCGTGGCGCTCGCCCTCGCGGTCCCCGTTCCCATCCTGCTCGCCCGGGCGTCGTGGCCCACCCGTGCCCCCGCCCGTGCCCTCGTGCTCTGGCAGGCGATCGCTCTCGCCGGCGGGTTCTCGATGATCGGCGCCCTCGTCGGAGCCGGGATCGCCCTCGCGCCGCTGCACACCCTCGGCGGCGGCATCCTCATCGGCACCGCCGTCGGCCTCGCCGGCCACCTGCTCGGGCACCTCGCCGCGACGATCGCCTCCGTCGTGCGCTCCCGCTCGCGGCATCGCGCGCTCCTCGAGCTGCTGACCTCACCCGACCCGTCGCGTCCGCAGACCCTCATCCTGGATGCGGCGACCCCGGTCGCCTACTGCCTGCCGGCCGGCTTCTCGTCGATCACCGTGCTCTCCCGTGGCCTGCTCGACCGACTCCCCCCCGCGGAACTCGCGGCGGTGATCGCCCACGAGCGCGCGCACCTCACCCAGCGCCACGACATCGTGCTCGTCGCCTTCCGGGCGTGGCACTCGGCGCTGCCGTGGTTCCCGATCGCCGCCCGCGCGGCCGAGGAGGTCGCGGTGCTCGTGGAACTCCTGGCGGACGACGGCGCCCGGCGCACCACGCCCGACGACGTGCTGGCCCGGGCGATCGCCGCCGTCTCGTCCGCGCACGTGACCGACTTCGTGGATGCCGGCACCCAACGCCCCCGCACCACCCGAGACCGACTCACCCGCCTCAGCTGAGCGAGGAGACCGCGGAGGGCGCGGGGAGCGTGCGCGAGTCAATCGGGGTAGGGGTCCCCGCTCTTGACTCGCGCGCGCTCCCCGCGCCCGACACCCGCGAGTGACTCAGCGGCGCTCAGTCGTTAGCGCGATACACGCTGCGCGCGTAGTCGTGGTACGGCGCCGGGGCGACCGTGGCACGGATCTTCACCTGACGGTGCTTCTGGTCGACCTGCGGCTTGCGCGAGATCGGGTCCTCACCCCAGACGACCTCGACGACAGTCCCCTCCTCGACGGAGTTGTCGACCGTCGCGAGCGACATGTAGAGCTGGTCGAGGGCGACGTAACCGGCGTCGGTCGAGATGCCGACCTGCTTGCCGTCGAGCTCGACGGTGTCCATCTGGTAGAAGCCGTAGCGCGCCTTCGGGAAGTCGAGGAATTTCGCGGGGATGCCCGGCTCGACCTGCGACTTGACGATCGAGGCGACATCTTCGGCGTTCCAGAGCAGCGTCACCTTGCGGCGCTGCGGAGCCGCGGCGATCTTCTCGAGCGCCTCGCGGCCGTGGAAGTCGTGGTCGAACTTGACCGAGCGGCCGAGGCCGAGGTCGAACGGGGTGAACTGGTAGTCGTGCACGTCGGTCGAGTACAGCGAGCCGCCGATCGAGCCGGCGCGGGCCGCGGGAAGCCACTCGCGGTACTCGGCGAAGTCGTCGTCCCAGATCGCCGGGAACGGGGTGGGCACCCAGCCGGATTCGAGCGGCGACGACGAGTACGCCTTCGCGCCGACCCGACGGATGCCGAACTCCTCACCCGCCTCCATCATCGCGTCGATGACGCTCTGGCCGTCGGAGTACTTCCCGTAGAACTCGAACCCGGGCTGCCCGGCCATGCCGTGGCGCAGCGCCTTCACCTCGACGCCGGCGATCCCGAGGTCGGCGATGTGGAAGAACTTCACCTCGGGCACCGGCCCGCCCCAGAGCTTCTCCATGACGTGGTCGGCCTCGGGCCCCTGGATCTCGTAGCGGAAGAAGGTCGGGTCGTTGCCCGCGCCGCGCATGTTCGAGTTCGCCTCGAGGCGGTGGTGCACGTCCTTGCCCTGGCCTTCGGCCTTCTCGACGTTGTAGCGCACCCAGTCGATGAGGATGTGGTGGCCGACGAGCACGAGGCCTTCGCGGTCATCCGAGTTGTAGAAGAGGATGCCGTCGCCGATCAGGTAGCCGTCCTGGTTGACGGCGATGAGCTGCTTGGCGACCCCGGCCCGGAAGGTGGCGAACGTGTTGGGCGAGATGCCGGAGAGGATCGAGATCAGGTCGGACCCGCCGAGGAACAGCTGGGTCATGTGGTGCGACTGGTCCATGATCGCGACGGTGGTCGACCAGGCGCGCTGCTCGTCGCGCCAGTTGGTGAACTCGGGCTGGATCGGGAAGGTGACCGAGGGCCAGTCCTGGTTGCGGAGCAGTTCGACGGGGTTCCCCGCGCGGGTGATGGCCTGGGCCAGAGTCTCTACATCTGAACGGCGTGACGTCATCGTCGTGTCCTTCGAGTCGAAGCGGTTGCCGGAAGTGTATGAACCCCTCGGTGAAAGCCGCGGCGTCGCTCTCTTTGAAAGAAAGTAGGGTGGGCGAGCGAAGGAGCTCCGTGATGGCACGACAATCCAACGGCGTCTCGGCGATCAGCCGCGTCGTCATGGTGCTCGACACCTTCTCGTTCGAAGCCCCCTTCCTCTCCCTCAGCGAGATCGCGGAGCGCGCCGGCATCCCGATGTCGTCGGCCCACCGCATCGTCAGCGAACTGGTCGAGCACGGCCTGCTGGAGCGGATGCCGGACCGCAGCTACCGCGTCGGCAACCGGCTCTGGGAGATGGGCAGCCGCACCCCCGGGGCGCTCGGGTTGCGCGAGATCGCCCTCCCCTACCTGCACGCCATCCAGTCCCGGGTGCGGCAGCACACCCAGCTGCTCGTGCGTTCGGGACTCGACATCCTGGTCATCGAGCGCCTCTCCTCGCGCGACGCGGTCGTCAACGCCTCGATCGTCGGCGGGCGCACCCCGATGCAGCTCTCGTCGAGCGGGATCGTCTTCCTCGCCAACTCGGAGGAGGATCTCGTGCCGGCGATCGTGGAGCGCGGTCTCGCCCCGATCACCCCGTTCAGCCTGCGCACGGAAGGCGAGCTGCGGGATGCCGTCGCCCGCGCCCAGAGGGACGGGTACGCGGTGTCGACGGGCTGGATCTTCGAGGAGTCGCGGGGAGTCGCGGTTCCGGTACGCGGCTCGCAGGAGGTCGTCGTCGGCACCGTGAGCGTCGTCGTGCCGAACGACACCGGCACCGTCGACGATCTGGTGCGGCTGCTGCGGCTCGCGGCGGAGGGCATCTCGGAGGCGCTGCTGCGCAGCTACCTGCCGCCCGGGCATCCGCACGCCCGAGCCGGCGGCGTCTACCGCCGGCTCGTCGCCTCGTCGGACAAGTCGATGGCGTACTTCGAGCACCTTCTCGAGGAGCGCGCCCGATGAGAGCCGCCGTGGCGGGAGCCGCCGTCACCGCGGGCGCTCTGGGTTCCGCTCTCGCCCTCGGACTCCTGCGGCTCGGCGGCGCCGAGACCTACGTCACCGACCCGCTCGCGGCCACCACCCTCGCCGCCGCCGCGGTGGCGGTCGTCGCGCTCGGAGTGCTGCGGTCGCGCGCCGGCGACGCGGCCCTCGGGGCCGGGATGCTCGCGCTCGGCGCCTCGCTCGTGCTCTACCTCGCCTTCGGCGCCCTCGCGACCGGGGCGGTGGCCGGAGGCTGGCCGCTCGCGACCACGATCGTCGGCGTGTGGGGTGCCTGGTGGATGGTGCCGCACATCGTCATCCCCCTCGTCGCCCTCCGCGGGGTGCCGCGCGCCCGGATCGCCCGCGTCGCCCTGCTCGCGATCGGCGCGCTCGGGCTGCTCGGCACCGCCCTGCTCAGCGAACCCGAGCAGCCGTTCGGTGGGCTGCCGACGGCGGCCCCCGAGGGCTGGGCGTCGTCCGACCTGCTCGGCGTGCTGGCCGCGGCTCTCTTCGCCGCGCTGCTCGTCGCGCCCGCGCTGCTCGCGATCCGGGTGGCGCACACCCGCGGTCTCGAACGCCGGGCGTCCTTCGCGCGGCTCGCGGCCGCCGGCATCCCGCCGCTGCTCGTGGTGATCTGCGTCGGACTCGCCGTCGCGCGCGACCCCGGCGATGTCGACCCGGAGACCGGCAGCGTCGGCTACCTCGTCGCCCTCGGCGTCGCGTGCCTGCTCGCCGCGCTCGCGCTGACCACGGGTGACGGTGCGGGTTCCCGGGTCGCCGTGCACCGGCTGCTCGGCGCCGTGCTGGCGGGTTGGGCAACCGTCCTCGGCTTGCTCGGCGGAACTTGGCTCGTCGCCCTGCTCGCCCGCGTCGGCTCCCTGGTGAGTGCCCTCGCGATCGCGGTGCTCGCCGTCGCGCTGGCCGCGGGGTGGTGGGCGGCGACCCGTGCCCTCGGCCGCCTCTTGCACGTCGAGCCTGTGGCCGCCAGCATCCCGAATCTGTCGCGCCGGGAGAGCGACGTGCTCGCCCTCGTCGCCGATGGTCTCCGGGATGCCGACATCGCCGCGCGGCTGCACCTCTCGGAGCGCACCGTCGAGAGCCACGTGCGCAACATCTTCCGCAAGCTCGGGCTGGAGGCCGACGACGGCGCGAATCGGCGGGTTCTCGCCGCGCGTTCGTGGGTCGAATCCCGGAGTTCAGGGGTGGCCCGGATATCGGCCGGGGCGCCGGCCGACTGACACTGCGGGGGCGGGATCGTCCCGCGAGAACCGAAAGGTGTCCCGTGACCGCCCTCTCCCCCTCGACCGTCGACGTGCGCCCGTCGAAAGCCCGCTTCGCGCTCGGCCTCGTGCTGCTCGCGCTCGCCGTGGCGATCTTCGCCAACCTCGATCCGCTGCTGGCCTGGAAGGATGAGATCCCCGAACTCGGCCAGGGCCGACTGTTCGCGTACTACACGGCGCAGTCGAACTTCCTCGCGGTCGCGGCGCTCGCGGTGCACGGCATCCAGTTCGTGCGCGGGCGCCGGCCCGGCGTCGCCGCCGAGTACCTGCGCGGACTCGCGACGGTCGACATGGCGATCACCGGCATCGTCGCCGGTCTTCTACTCGCCGAGCCCGGGGCGCCGTTCACCTACTCGAACTTCGTGCTGCACCAGGGCGGACCGCTGCTGATGGTGCTCTGGTTCGTCGTGCTGCCGCCCCTGCGCGCGCTGCCCTGGACCGCCGCGATCGTCTGGCTCGCGCATCCGTTCGTGTGGACCGTGACGACGCTGACCTACGCCGCGGAGTCGCCGGACGGCTGGGTCCCGTACTTCTTCCTCGACCCGGCCGAGATGGATGGCTGGGGTGGCGTGACCCTCGTGGTGGCGATCATCCACCTCGTCGTGCTCGGCCTCGGGCTGCTCGCCGTGCTCGCCTCGCGGGCGCGCTGGCGGGTCGGGATCTGGCGCCGACTCGGGCTGGGCGACTAGGACAGATGGGCCTCGAGCCGCGGGTACACGACGCGGGGGTTCGTTTCGTAGATGCGAGCACGCACGTCGGCGGTGATGCTCGCGGCTTCGAGGTACTTTCCGGTGTCATCCCATCCGGAACCAGTCGTCGGGTTGTCGCCGCGGACGGCCCCGAGCATCTCGGACCCGAAGAGCACACGCTCCGTCGGCACGACGTCGAGCAGCAGGTCGATGCCCGGCTGGTGGTAGACGCAGGTGTCGAAGAAGATCCGCTCGGTGGCGCCCTCGAAGTCCCAGCCCTCGCGCACGCTCATCCCCTGGAAGCGTCCCCAGTGGAACGGGATCGCGCCGCCGCCGTGCGGGATCACCAGCCGCAGGTTCTCCTGGTCCTTCATGAACCCGCTCGACAGCGCCTGCACGAAGAAGGTCGTGTCGGCCGACAGGTAGTAGGAGCCCGTGGTCTGGAAGAACGGGTTCTCGGCCTGGCTGACGTGCAGCATGCCGGGCACGTCGAGTTCCTGCATCGCCTCCCAGAGCGGCCACCAGTACCTGTCGCCGAGATCGGGGCCGGTCCAGTAGCCGCCGGTCGGGTCGGGGTTGACGTTGACGGCGACGAAGCCGAGCTCTTCGACGGTGCGGCGCAGCTCGCGCACGGAATTCTCGATCGATGTGCCGGGCGACTGCGGCAGCTGCGCGACCGGCACGAAGTTGGCGGGATACAGGTCGCACACGCGCTTGATGAGGTCGTTCTGCCGCGTTGTCCAGTCGAGCGACGTCGTCGCGTCGCCCACGTGGTGCCCCATCCAGGACGCCCGCGGCGAGAACAGGGTGATGTCGATGCCGCGTTCGCGCTGCACCCGCAGCTGACCGCCCTCGATGCTCTCGCGGATCTCGTCGTCGGTGACCGGGAAGCGACCGTCGGACGCGGCCGGCCCGCCGCTCAGCGCAGCGACCTGGGTGTCTCGCCACGTCCCCACTCCCGGCGGCGTCGTCGTGTAGTGGCCGTGGCAGTCGATGATCACGTTTCGAATGTAGCCAAAATTGTCGACGATCGTGAGAGGGCATCTTCGATCTCTCCGGCGGCTGCGCGGAGGACGGCGACCACCCGATCGCTCTCGTCCCCCCGCGGCAGCACGACCGCGAGCGCGGCCACCACCGAGCCCCGGTCGCGGATCGGCACCGCGACACCCGTCGACACCGCTTCGATCGACCCGGGTGCCACCGCGTGGCCGAGCCGCCGCACCTCCGCGAGTTTCCGGCGCAGCGCCGCGGGGTCGGCGATCGTTTCGGGCGCGAGCCGCTCGATCGGTGCGGCGAGCACCCGTTCGACCACCGCGGGCGGCGCGGACGCGAGCAGCACGAGGCCCGACGACGACGCGTGCAGCGGCAGACGGCCGGCGATCCGCGCGATGTTGGCGCCGGCATCCGGATGCGACAGCCGCTCGAGGAACAGCACCTGGTCGCCGTCGAGCACGCCGAGCTGGGTGTGCTGCCGCACGAGGGCCTGCACGCGTTCCATCGCCGGCAGGGCCGCCTGGCGCAGCCCGAGCGCGAGCGACCCGCGCGTCGCGAGTTCCCAGAGCCGCATCCCGACCCGCGCGCGACCCTCGTCGTCGCGCTCGAGCAACCCGCTGCTGACGAGTTCTCCGACGAGCCGATGACCGGTGGATGCCGGCAGCCCGGCCCGCCGGGAGATGTTGCTCGGCGACTGAGCGGTGTGCTCGGCGTCGAAGGTGGCGAGCACCCGCACGAGCCGGTCGATGACGCTGTCGCCGCTGCGCGAGTTGGCCATCTTCCCATTGAACGGGCAACCGTGACCATCACGCAACGTCTCGCCCGACACTGGAGCCACCGATCGAAGGAGATCCCCGTGGCCACCCCCCTCCGCACCCGCGTCGCCATCGTCGGCGCCGGCCCCGCCGGACTGTTCCTCTCCCACCTGCTGCACCGCGACGGCATCGAGTCGATCGTCATCGACGACCGCTCGCGCGAGGACATCGAGAAGACGATCCGTGCCGGCATCCTCGAGAACGGCACCTACGACCTCTTCGTCGAGACGGGCGCCTCGGAGCGCATCGTCACCGACGCCCACCGGCACGACGGCATCGAGCTGCAGTTCGGCGGTGAGAGCCACCGCATCGACTTCGAGCGACTCGTCGGGGGCGCGGTCTACCTCTATCCGCAGCACGAGGTGCTCAAGGATCTGCTGGCCCGCCGTCTCGCCGACGGTGGCGACATCCGCTTCGAGCACTCCGCGCTCGAGGTGCTCGACGCCGAGACCGACGCGCCCCGGGTGATCGCGACGGATGCGAACGGCGAGCGGGTCGAGATCGTCGCCGACGTCGTGATCGGCGCCGACGGCTCGCGCAGCGTCACCCGCACGGCGGTCGTCGGCTCGCAGACCGGCGGCTACTTCCGCGAGTACCCGTTCGCGTGGTTCGGCATCCTCTGCGAGGCCCCGCCGTCGTCGCAGGAGCTGATCTACGCCAACTCCGACCAGGGCTTCGCGCTGATCAGCCAGCGGTCGGCCACCGTGCAGCGGATGTACCTGCAGTGCGAGCCGACGCAGGATCCGAACGAGTGGAGCGACGCGCAGATCTGGGACTCCCTGCAGTCCCGGGTCGCCGGTCGCGAACTCGCCGAGGGTCCGATCTTCCAGCGCGACGTGCTGCGCTTCCGCTCGTTCGTCGCCCACAAGCTGCAGAAGGGCCGCGTCTTCCTCATGGGCGACGCCGCGCACACCGTGCCGCCGACCGGTGCGAAGGGCATGAACCTCGCCATCAACGACGTGCGCATCCTGCACGAGGGCCTCGCGGCGTTCTTCGCCACCGGCAGCACGACCGGCCTCGACGGCTACGAGGAGCGGGCGCTGCACCGCATCTGGCGCGCGCAGCACTTCTCCTGGTGGATGACCAACATGCTGCACCTCACGCCCGACGCGACCGACTTCGACCGCCGCCGGCAGCTCGGCGAGCTGGAGAGCGTCGTGTCCTCGGATGCCGGCAGCACCTACCTCGCCGAGGCGTACACGGGCTGGCCGTACACCGACTGACCAGAAGGACGGAGCGGGCCGACCACGCCACCGAGGTGGCCCGCTCCGAGCATGAGGCGCACTAGAAGGAACGCAGGATGACCGCCGACCCCTGACCGCCGCCGCCGCAGATTCCCGCGGCGCCGAGCGACCCGGATCCGGCGGCGACGAGCTGCCGGGCGAGGGTGCCGACGATGCGCGCGCCCGAGGCGCCGACCGGATGCCCGAGCGCGATGGCCCCGCCGTGCTGGTTGACTTTTCGCCCGTCGATGCCGAGCAGATCCACCGAACGCACGGCGACCGCGGCGAACGCCTCGTTGATCTCGACCGCCGCGAGGTCGGCCGGGGTCGCTCCCCCACCGAGCCGGGCGAGCGCGGCGAGGATCGCGTTGGCCGGCTGGGCGTGCAGCCGGGTATCAGGTCCGGCGACCGCCGCGTGCGTCTCGATGCGGGCGAGCGGGGTGATGCCGCGCGCGGCCGCCGTCTCCTCGCTCATGAGCACGAGCGCCGCGGCGCCGTCGGTGATCTGCGACGAGTTGCCCGCCGTGATCGAGCCGCCGGCCGAGAAGGCGCCGCGCAGCTCGGCCAGCGACTCGGGCGTGGTGTCGGCGCGGATGCCGTCATCATCCGTCACGATCGTCTCGCCCGCGCGGGACGTGAGCGTGTAGGGCGCGATCTCCTCCGCGAGGAACGCCGCTGACGCCGCCGCACGCTGGTGCGACCCCGCCGACCAGACATCCTGCGCCTCGCGGGTGACGTGGTGATCGGCGTTGCCGGCCTCGGTCGCCGCGCCCATCGCGACGTGTTCGAACGAGTCGAGCAGTCCGTCGTGCTCGAGGGTGTCGAGCATCTCGATCGACCCGTACTTGTGGCCCCTCCGGGCGCGGATCGCGTGCGGGGCCCGCGTCATCGACTCCATCCCGGCCGCGACGACGATCGACTGCTCGCCCGCCTCGATGTTGCGCGCGGCGGCGATCACCGCCTCCATGCCGGAGAGGCAGACCGCGTTGATCGTCATCGCCGGAGCCGAGAGCGGGATGCCGGCGGCGAAGGCGGCCTGCCGGATCGGTCCCTGCCCCGTGGCGCCGGGCAGCACCTGGCCGCCCCAGATGCGCTCCACTTCGGCGGGGTCGACATCCGCACGCCCGAGCGCGGCGACGATGGCGTGCGCCGCCAGGTCGGACGCCGGGATGTCGGCGAAGCGCCCGGTGAAGCGCGAAAACGGGGTGCGGGCATAGCCCGCGATGACGACACTCATGCGCGTTCCTCCAGATCGACGGCGAACGGTGCGCCCGTGAGGGAACGCAGTTCGTCAACATCCTCTCCCGGCGCGACCTCGCGCAGCACGAGTCCGTCGGCGGTGACGTCGAACACGGCGCGGTCGCTGACGATCCGGTCGACGACGCCGACGCCGGTCAGCGGCAGGTCGCAGGCCGCGACGATCTTCGGGCTGCCGTCCTTCGCCACGTGCTCGGTGACGACGATGACGTGCGGGGTGCCGGCGACCAGATCCATCGCGCCGCCCATGCCCTTCACGAGCTTCCCGGGGATCGTCCAGTTGGCGAGGTCGCCGTGCTGCGAGACCTGTAGTGCGCCGAGGATGGCGGTCGCGACGTGGCCCCCACGGATCATCCCGAACGACGTCGCCGAGTCGAACACCGCGGCCCCGGGCAGCAGGGTCACGGTCTGTTTGCCGGCGTTGATGAGGTCGGGGTCCTCCTCGCCCTCGACCGGGAACGGACCCATTCCGAGGATGCCGTTCTCGCTCTGCAGCGTCACCTCGACACCGGCGGGGAGGTTGTTGGCGACCAGGGTCGGGATGCCGATTCCGAGGTTCACGTAGTCGCCGTCCCGCAGATCCCGGCCCGCGATCGCGGCCATCTCGTCGCGCGTCCACATCTCAGGCACCTTCCTTCGGGCGGGTCGTCCGCTGCTCGATCTCCTTGGTGAGATCCTCCGCCAGGACGAGACGCTGCACGTAGATGCCGGGCGTCATGATGTCATCGGGCTCGATCGCATCCACGATCTCCTCGGTCTCGGCCAGCGTGACCTTGCCGGCCGTGGCGACGAGCGGATTGAAGTTGCGCGAGGTCAGCCGGTAGCGCAGGTTGCCGAACCGGTCGGCCCACCGGGCGCGCACGAGGGCGACGTCGGCGACGATTCCGCGCTCGAGCAGATAGCGGCGCCCGTCGAATTCCATCTCGGGCTTGCCCTCGGCGATCGGCGTACCGACTCCCGTGGCCGTGTAGAAGCCCGGGATGCCGGCGCCGCCCGCGCGCAACCGCTCGGCGAGCGTGCCCTGCGGGGCGAACTCGACCTCGAGCTCACCCGAAAGGTACCGCTCGGCGAACAGCTTGTTCTCGCCGACGTAGGACGCGATGACCTTGGCGACCTGCCGGTTCTCGAGCAGCAGTCCGAGGCCCTTCCCGTCGACGCCCATGTTGTTCGACACGATCGTGAGGTTCCGCGCCCCGGTATCGCGCAACGCGCGGATGAGGTTCGTCGGGTTGCCGCTCAGGCCGAAGCCGCCGACGGCGATCGTCATGCCGTCGTGCACGACGCCGGCGAGCGCCTCGGCCGCCGAGGGCCAGATCTTCCCTGCCATGCCGCTCCTTCGTGTCCACGCCCGACTGTCCACATCGTGGCTGGTCGTCAGCCTAGGCATGGCAGGATGATCTGTCGAAGAACGGTCGGGATGTGGCCATCCATCGGTCGGCGCGTCCATAATGTGGGCATGGCTCCGGTGCAAGGGACGCAGGTGATCGGCCGTGCGGCTGCCGTGCTGCGGGCCGTGAGCGCCTCGATGCCGCGCGGGCTCGGCACCTCGGCGGTCGCGACGACGACGGGACTCTCGCGCCCGACCGCCCACCGCCTGCTCTCGTCGCTCGCCGCCGAGGGTTTCCTCGACCATGACGCGCTCTCCGGCTGCTGGGTGCCCGGGCCCGAGTTGTACCTCCTCGGCTCGGTCGCCGCCGAGCGCTACGACATCACCGCTCTCGCCCGGCCGGTCGTGCGCTCGCTCGCCGAGGCGACGGGCGAGAGTGCCTTCCTCTCCGCCCGGCGCGGCGACGAGACGGTCTGCCTGCTGCGCGAGGACGGGGCGTTCCCGATTCGCTCGCACGTGCTCTACGAAGGGATCCGGTTCCCGCTCGGCGTCGCGTCGGCCGGGCTCGCGATCCTCGCCTTCCTGCCCGAGGCGACCGTCGAGCGCCACCTTGCGGAGGCCGACCTCGGTGAGTACGGCGACTCCCATGCGCCCCGGCGGCTGCGGACCCGCCTCGCCGAGACGCGCGCCGCCGGATGGGCGCTCAACCCCGGGCTGCTCGTCGAAGGCAGCTGGGGCATGGGGGCGGCGGTGTTCGACGCGTCGGGTCAGCCCGCCTGGGCGTTGAGCCTCACCGGGATCGAGGCCCGGTTCTCGACGAACCGGCGACCCGAGCTCGGGCGGCTGCTGCTCGAGCACGCCCATCGGCTCACCCAGGCGCTGCGCGGGCGCTGACGCCGCCGGATCGGCAAATTCTCTGCGTCGCGGCCCTTTCCCGGCCCGAATCCCCTAGACTGGGGCTAGCGATCGGCGTCTGCCTTTGGCGTATGACTGGCCTCCCACCCGGGATGGCCGCCGATCAAGGGATTCCTCCCCATTCCGTTTCCCCGGGAAACCAGCGCCGCACCTCACCCGTGCGGCCCCTTCGCTTCTCAGGCCCCCGCTTCACCGCGAATCGCCTGAGGAATCCAGCCGCTTCGGCTGGAACCCCGCGTCAGTTCGACGCGGTTTATCGCAGTAGAGAGAAGAACAACACCATGGCAACTGGAACCGTCAAGTGGTTCAACGCCGACAAGGGCTTTGGCTTCATCGCCCCGGACGACGGCACCCCGGACGTGTTCGCGCACTTCAGCGCGATCGCGGGCACGGGTCGTCGCGACCTCAATGAGGGCGAGAAGGTCCAGTACGACGTCACGCAGGGCCCGAAGGGCCCGCAGGCGTCGAACATCCAGCAGGGCTAGTCGTCGCCGACAGCACCTGCCTACCGTCGAACCCCGTCCACTCCGGTGGGCGGGGTTCTTCCATTACCCGGCAACCGGGCGCATCGCCTCGAACATGTCGGCGAGCGGAACCGAGGCAACCCGGACGCGGCTGTCGCCGATCCCGTAGGGCACCCACAGCATCCCGTCGTGCACGATGCCCCCGCAGGTGTAGACGACGTTCGGCACATATCCGTCGCGCTGCGGCGGGTCCGGCGCGAGCATCGGCACCTCGAGCCGCGCGAGCACCCGCGTCGGATCGTCGAGGTCGAGCAGGATCGCGCCGATGCAGTAACGCCGCATCGGCCCGACACCGTGGGTGAGCACCAGCCAGCCGCGATCGGTCTCGATCGGCGAGCCGCAGTTGCCGCTCTGCACGACCTCCCAGAGCAGGCTCGGCGCATACACCGGGGCTTCGTCGACCCAGGCCAGCCCGTCCCGCGACGAGGCCAGCGAGATCGTCTCGCCGCCACTGCGGGTGAGAGCGAGCAGCCGCCCGCCGATGCGACGGGGGAAGAACGCCATCCCCTTGGTGAGCGCCGGTGCCCCGATCAGCCGGTGTATCGAGAACTCCCGGAAGTCGTTCGTCACGACGAGCCGCGAGCGGATGGAGCGTCCGTCGTAGGCGGTGTAGCTGCCCCGGTACTCCTGCCTCCCGTCGTCGTCGGTGAACGCGACGAAGCGCGCATCCTCCATCCCGTGCCGCTCCTCGTCGGTCGCGGGCAGCAGCACCCGTCCGCTGAGCGCGCTGTCCGGGGCGAACGCGGCGTCGTAGGCGGAGCGCCCGACCGCGCGCACCTTCTCGACCCGATCACGCGATTCGTAGTGGCTGAAGTACTCGCCGGGAAGGCGGCGGATGACCCGGTCGATGTCCGACGCCCGGGCGACCTCCGGCAGCTGCTGGAGCACCGCGCGGGCGATGTCGGTGAGTTCCCCGTCGTGCTCGAGCGCCGCGCGCAGGTGATCCCGTGCCCAGGCCCCCTCGCTGATGACGGCTCGGGTGAGCGGCAGGGCGCGGTCCTCGAATCGCCACTCCCGGCCGGGGCCGACGATGGCGGTGACGAACGAGATCGCCGAGACGTGGCCGTCGCCGATCGACCGCAGCGACAGGAGCACCCGTAGCCCGCCCGTCGGCACGCCTGCCTGATCGGGCGCGAGCACGACGCTGGGGTTGCACAGCGCCGCCCCCTCGACGGCGTACTCGGCGGTGAAGGTCGCCCCGAGCACGAACGCGAGGACCGGATCCAACTCAGCCGATCCGGCGCGGACTTTCGCAGCGTTGTCGCGCACCGTCGGGTCGAGGCCGGGATGCCGCGCGGCGAAGTCGCGGTCGAGCAACGCGGCGGTGGTGTCGATCTCTTCCCGAGGAGCGGCGAGCACGCGCGCGATGACCCGCTCGCTGCGGGACGCGGCCCCCGGCGTGCTCTCGCCGGGGAGGAAGAGCTCGGCGACCACCCGGGCAGGGTCGGGGCGGAGCTCCGCACCGGCATCGCGGACGTCGAGGGTCACGCGAGTCCGAGCCGGCGGGCGTGCTGCAGGGTGCTGAGGGCGGCGAGCGTCGACTCGGCGCCGCGGTTGCCGTTGCGCCCGCCCGGCTCGAGCCCGTCGTAACCGGCGCCCGTCACCGGGTCGTACATCGGCACCCCGGAATCGTTGTCGCCGAGGAACCATCCCCAGGCGGAGGCGACGCCCTCCCGCCAGATCGGGTCGGCTGTCTCCTCGAACGCGCGCGCACACGCGTCGGCGAGCGCCGCCGCCTCGATCGCCTGCTGATCCCAGAGCGGCCCGACGTCGGCGGGGCCCCGGCCGGCGGAACCGGTGAGCGAGAGCCGGCCCGACCCGTCGCGCTCGAGAGCGAGCAGGAAGGTCAGCAGCCCGAGGCCGTGATCGACGAGATCCCGGCGTCCGAGCGCCGAGCCTCCGGCGATCAGCGCTTCGCACAGAGTCGCGTTGGCGTAACGCAGCCGCGCTTCCGGCCAGGCCCAGGTGCCGCTCGGCGCGAGCGGGATGACGGCGATCGCCGTGCGGAGCAGCTCGCGGGCCCGGTCGGCGTCGGGTCGCGCCCGGAGCACCTCCGCGGCGCCGAGGACCGCGAACGACGAGGCCCGCACATCCGCGGACCGCCGCGTACCAGCGCGCAGGAACGCGTACATCGCCCGGGTGCGGTGGAACGGCAGCACCGAATGGGCGGCGGCGACCCCGAGGGCTCCGACCGCTCGGCCCCACCAGTCCCCCATCGTGGCCTCGTCGGTCCAATGGCCGTCGGCATCCATGCGGTTGTGCACGTGGCCGTCGGGGGTGACCGCGGCCTCGAGGAAACCGAGGTAGGTCTCGGCGAGCGCGGCGAGCTCCGGCGTCTGGTCCGGTTCGCGCACGACGACGGTCAGCGCGCGCGCGACGTCGTCGACGCAGTAACCGTGCTCGAGCCGCGGGGCGTCCTGGAGGGCGTGCTCGAACACGCCGATTCCGGTCGACATCCGCACGAGGTGGCGGTACGACGGCGCGACGGCAGGGGCGAGGGCCGAGCTGAGCGCGCTCACGCGGCCGCCGCTCGCAGCAGGTCCGCCCCGAGCAGACGGTACTGCGCGCCGACCTCGGCCCAGGTGGTCTCGTGCGATTCCTCGGCTCCGGCCGCCCGCATCCCGACGACCAGATCGCGGCGCCCGAGGATCGCGGAGAGCGCCGCGGCGATCTGGGCCGGGCTCTCGTGATCGACGAGCAGACCCGCGCCCCCGCTCAGCAGCTCGACGGCATGCGGGAAGCGGGTCGCGACGACGGGCTTGCCAGCGGCGATGGCCTCGACCAGGACTCCGGATGTCGTCTGCTCGCGCGAGTCGTAAGGCAGCAGCACGACGTCGGAAGCCGCGACGAGGGCCGCGAGCTGCTGCGTGTCGCGGTAGCGGTCGTCGAGCACGATGTCGCCCTCGAGCCGCAGGTCGCGGGCGAGTTCGGTGAGCGAGTCGCGGTATCGTTCGCCGTGCTCGAGGAGCACCTTGGGATGCGTCTGGCCGGCGACCAGGTAGCGCGGCCGGGGATGCGGCGCGGCCCGCTCAGCGAGGGCGCGGATGCCCCACTCGATCCCTTTGCCGGGTCCGATGAGGCCCCAGGTGAGGACTGTCGGTCGGCCCCCGGGGGCCGGATCGGGTAGGACGGTCCACGGCGTCACGCCGTGCGGGATGACCCGGACCTTCGAGGCATCCACCGCGTACCGCCGTGCGAGCAACTCCGCGCCCGCGTGCGTCATCACGACGACGGCGGAGGCCAGTCCGACGATGCGTTCGAGCAGCCAGCGCTGGTGCGCCGTGGGCGACTCGCGCACGGTGTGCAGGACGACGACACACGGGGCCTGGATGCGGGCCAGCACGTCGAGGATCTCGTCGCCGTCCGGGCCGCCGTAGATCCCGTACTCGTGCTGCACGATGGCGATGTCGCAGGCATCGAGCGATCGGGCGGCCCCGACACGGCTCTCGAGACGGCCCGGGCGCAGGTCGCCGATGACGCGGGTTCGACGACCGGGGATTGCCGGCCCGGCCGGGACGCGGTCGTCGACCCGCACCACACGGGAGTCGGCGTCGCTCGCAGCCGGGACGGCCGAGGCGAGCGCCTCGGTGAAGGTCGCGAGCCCGCACCGGGTGGGCGGATAGGTGCTGAGGAATCCGAAGGTGGTCACGTGGCGTCCGATCCTGACCCGCCACGCAGGGACGCGATCGGCGGTCGTTCCCGAGACGTCTGCCGGTCGGCACCTCCCGCGGGACCCCGCCATCGCGATCCGGTGGCCCCCGTGTTTCCTGACTCCCGGCGACCTTGCGCCCACCTTACGCCCCGTATCTGCGAAACCGCCCGGCCGCCAGCCCCCGGCGGCGGCGGGGCCGGGGTGCGATGATTCAGCGTGCGACGCGACGTGATGGTGGAACTCGACCTCGAGTCCGACGGGCCCGCGCGCCTCGTCCTGGCCATCGGCGTCGCCGGCGGCTACGACGTCGAGGAGCGCTTCGGGGCCTCCCAGTCCGGCGCGCCGCTGCCGGTCACGGTGCTCGACGACATCCACGGGGGTCGCCTCCACGTGCTGGAGGTCGCCGCCGGACCCGTCCATGTCGAGTACACCGCCGCCGTCACGGGGTTCGCAGCCGCGGCCGATCTCGACCCGATGCAGGAGATCCGCTACCTGCGGCCCAGCCGCTACTGCGAGTCCGACATCCTGCGGCCGATCGCGGTCGCCGAGTTCTCCGGATTGCGCGGTGCCGAACTGCTCGCCGCCGTGTCGAGCTGGGTGGGCACCCGCATCGCCTATGTGCCCGGCTCGAGCCTGCCGACCGACGGAGCCGTGCGCACCCTGCTCTCCCGCCGGGGGGTGTGCCGCGACTTCGCGCACCTCGTCGTCGCGTTCCTCCGGGCGCTCGACGTGCCGGCGCGCGTCGTCGGCGTGTACGCCCCCGGGCTCTCACCGATGGACTTCCACGCCGTCGCCGAGGCCGCGATCGAGGGGGTTTGGCACGTGGTCGACGCGACGACCCTCGCCCCGCGGCAGAGCCTGGTGCGCATCGCCACCGGCCGGGATGCCGCCGACATCGCGTTCCTGTCGGCTCGCGGCGACCGGCCGGTGCGGATCGCCGATCTGCAGGTGCGCGCCGTCGTCGAGGAGTTCCCCCGCGACGACACGCTCGCGCCGGCCGAGCTGCAGTGAGCCGGCTGGCTCTCGCGGCGCCGCCGACGCGTCCCGACATCCACTCAGCCTGAGCAGTCAGACTACCTAGATGATCCTCGCCGCGCCCGTCTCCGACCCCGGCGGCCTGATCGGCTTCGCACTCTGGCTCATCGATGCGATCGGACCGTGGGGCGTCGGCGTCTTCACGCTCATCGAGACGGTGTTCCCCCCCATCCCGAGCGAGCTGGTGCTTCCGCTCGCCGGGTACCTCTCCTACCTCGGGGAGCTGAATGCTGTGCTCGTCTTCCTCGCGAGCACCCTCGGTGCGTACCTCGGCGCCCTCGCCCTCTACGGGATCGCGGCGGCGCTGGGGCAGGAGCGCGCCATCCGCTGGCTGTCGAAGCTGCCGCTCGTCGACCGGTCGGACTTCGAAAAAGCCGTCGACTGGTTCGCCCGTCATGGTCACACCGCGGTCTTCTTCGGACGGCTGATCCCCGGCGTGCGCAGCCTCGTGTCGCTGCCGGCCGGCGCCGCCCGGATGAATCTGCTGGTCTTCTCGCTGCTGACCCTCGCCGGCAGCGGGCTCTGGAACGCGCTGCTGATCGGTCTGGGCTTCCTTCTCGGCACGCAGTACGAGCTCGTCGACACCTACTCCTCGGTGCTGAACTACGCGGTCTACGCGGTCCTCGCCGGGATCCTGATCTGGCTGATCGTGCGCGCCGTGCGCCGACGCCGGGCGGCTCAGCGGGCGCGGGACGATTCCGCGTCGAGCTCGGCGCCGTCGGCGTCCGCGCCGTCGAGCTCGCCGGGTACTACCGACTCCTTCTGATCGGCGTCAGTCGCCGAGAGCGTGCGTCACGACTTCGTCGCGGGCGCAAGCGCGGCGAGGACGGGCGACGAGGGACACGAACGCGATGCCGCGCGCATCGCCTTCGCCGAGCAACCAGGCTCAGGTGCGCTCCGCCGCGTCGAACACCGACCCGAAGTCCACGACTCGCGGATCGTGCACAGCGCGCCGTGCAGAACCATCATCATGACGAGCATGAGCGTCGCCCCACAGCTCGACCGGGATCAGCTCGAGGCCGTCGGCGTCCCTGAGCGCCAGGTACACGCCGCCGATGCTAGCTGCGGGGTGTTTTCCGGGATGCGCAGGAACGGCAGGTCCCAGCGGTAACGCCGCGTGACGTTCGCGACCGCGGTGTCCACGAGCGCTCCTGACGAACGCGCGCACTCCGTGGGCGGGCGGGACGTGATCTGTCGTGGCCGCCGGGGCCGAGGTGGGCTCGGTCATGCGATCAGGCTCCGAAACCGCCGACGCCGATGATCTGGTGGATCTGAGGGGACTCGAACCCCTGACCCCCTGCATGCCATGCAGGTGCGCTACCAGCTGCGCCACAGACCCGTAGCCCCGAGGGGCAACCGGATCAGCTTACAACACCCGAAGCCTGACGCGAATCGGCGGATGATGGGGCCATGAGCAATGAGCCCGGCCCGGACGAGCCGATCACCATCGCCATCACGCGGCACGTCGACCCCGAGCGGGCGAAGGAGGTCGCGGCCTGGGCGCGGGCCGGGGAGGAGCTGCTGCGGGCCAGCCCCGGCTTCCTGGGCAACGGCTGGATCCGTCCCGATCCCGCCAGCGACGAGTGGCACATGCTCTTCCGATTTGCGGATGCCGACAGCCTCGCGATCTGGGAACGCTCGCCGGAGCGCGCGTGGTGGATCTCGACGGCCGAAGGTCTGGTCGAGGACGGGCGCTTCGAACGACGCACCGGGATCGAGGGTTGGTTCGACCAGCCGGCGTCGAGCGTGGAGATCATCCGCTCTCCCCCGCCGTCACCGCCGCGCTGGAAGCAGATGGTCGCCATCTTCCTGGTGTTCTATCCGCTGAGCCTCGGCGCGAATCTGCTCCTCGGCTGGCTGATCCCGGGATGGCCGGTCTGGGCCCGTGTGCTCGCGCTCGTCGTGCTGGTCAGTCCGGTGATGACCTACTTCGCGCTGCCGCTGGTCACGCGTGCGCTGCGGCCGTGGCTGCAGCGCTGACCGCGTCAGTCGAAGAGCTGCCCGAGCCAGCCGCGCCGGTTGCGGTTGTTGTGACCGCCGCCGTGCCCCCCGCCGTGCTTGCCGCCGTAACCGTAGCCCGGGTCCTGGTACGGCTGCTGCACGCCGAAAGGCTGCTGCGGAACGCCGGGCTGCGGAACGCCGGGCTGGGCGGCCGGAGCGACGACCGAGCGCTCGATGATCTTGTCGAGCTCTCCGCGGTCGAGCCAGACCCCGCGGCACTGCGGACAGTAGTCGATTTCGATCCCGCTACGGTCGGTCATGACGAGCGCGGTGCCATCTGTGGGACAGTTCATACGCACAGTAAAGCCCCCCAAGGTTGGGGAATGGCTGGATGCCGGCCGCGAGCCGCCCGGGAGCGACCTACGCGGCGGGCGCGGGGAGGTCGAGCGGCAGGACGGGGCAGTCCTTCCAGAGTCGCTCGAGCGAGTAGTACATACGGTCCTCCTCGTGGAAGACGTGCACGACCAGGTCGCCGAAGTCGAGCAGCACCCAGCGGCCCTCGGAACGACCCTCGCGGCGGAGCGGCTTCGCGCCGAACTCGATGAGCTTGTCCTCGATCTCGTTGGCGATCGAGATGACGTTGCGCTCGTTGCGTCCGGTCACGAGCAGGAAGACGTCGGTCAGCGGCAGGGGTCCCGAGACGTCGAGCGCGACGAGGTCCTCGCCCTGCTTGGCGTCGGCGGCGAGTGCGGCGATGCGCAGCAGATCGCGGGCACGGTCAGAGGCGGCCACGGTGTCCTTCGGTGTTCAGGATCAGATGACTTCCGTGGCGAGGGCGACGATGAGGAGCGTCACCACGACGACGACCATGGCGGATGCCGCGACGATCAGCACGGTGAGGGCGCGCCCGCTCTTCTTCGGCGGCGCCGACCCGATCACGCCGCCGGTGGCGGTGTGGCTCGAGACGGCGCGGATCGCGCTGATCGGCACGGAGTCGGTGTTGACCAGTTGGTGGTCTCCCGGGTCGAGCAGGTGGTCGATGTCGGACTCGTCGAGCGAGTGGTGCGCGCCGGTGGCGGCGAGTGCGCTCGGCAGACTGATCGAGTCGGTGAGCATGACTTCACCGGTCGACATGTCGTGTCCGGGGATCGACGGCAGCACGAGAGCGCTCGTGGTGATCGCGGCCGAGCCGACGGTGCGCGAGATGGTCGAGTCGGCGACCTGGACCGCGTCGTCGATGTCGGACTGGTTCGTCCAGTGCCCGATCGGACGCTCGCCGGTCGTCGGAGTCGATACCGGGGACACGGTCTCGAGGATCGCGGGCGAGAACGGAGCCGGGGGCAGCGGAGCCGGCTCGGGCGCAAGCCCGACCGGATACTGGTCGGCAGCGGGACGATCCTGAGGCGCGGATGCGACCGGATCGTCGAGCGGGGAGCCATCGGGCTGCGCCGCGGCGCGACGGCCCGGGCGGCGGAGAGCCTCCGGGATCTCGGTGCGTCCCGACGTCGCGTTGCGGCCCGAGAGCGCGTCGAACTCCGCCATCGCGGAGTCGAGCTGCGTCGACGGCGCCGGAGCGGGCGGCGCGTACTGCGGGGGCGCCGGCTCGACCAGCGCAGGGGCGGCGGGCTGAGCAGTAACCGGAGCCGGCGCGAACGCGCTGGTCGCCACGGGAGCGGGGGCCACGGTCTCCTGCGGCGCCGGAACCGGCGTGGTGTCGGGGGCCGCGGTGATGCCGGCGGCGTCCCGGATCGCGCGGAGTTCGCGGCGGCTGAGGGTCTGCTCGCTCGGCTCGCCGGCCAGCGACGCGGCGAGGGATCCGGCGGGCGGAGTCACCACGGCCGCACGCGCCTGCGTGTGGTGCGCGAGCACGCCCTTGTCGCGGTCGTGTTCCGGAGCCCAGGCCGGGGGCGCCGTCCGCGCCTCGGGGCTGAAGTCGCGCGGGCGGAATTGCGGTGCCTGCGTGGCGTGGGGCTCCTGCGGCCCGTCGGATGTCTCGGCGGAGACCGGCACGGGCTCGGACGCGCGGCGTCCGCGCGGCGGGGTGCTGTCGTAGCCGGGCAGCGGCGGCCGGTTCTGCGTCACGTAGCTGAGGGGCTCACCGGCACCCGCGGCGGTGCGGGGAACCTGGGGCGGGGCGAACGGCGACGACGGCTGCGCCTCGGGGCGCTCCTCCTGCCGGGACGCGCGTCGCGACTGCAACGGCGGATCCTGGTATGTCGTCATGCACTAGCTCCGATTACTCCGGGGTCCCGGTAGAGGTGGTGCTTGGAGATGTACTGCACGACACCATCGGGAACCAGGTACCACACCGGGAATCCCCGGCCGACTCGTTGTCGGCAATCGGTGGAAGAGATAGACAGTGCGGGTACCTCCAGCGAGCTTACCCGTTGCTTCGGCAATCCGCGAATACTCAGCTGATGCCCAGGCCGCGAGACGGCCACGAAGTGAGCGAGCTCCCACAACTCCTCGACGTCTTTCCAGTCGAGGATCTGGGCCACCGCGTCGGCCCCCGAGATGAAGAACAGTTCGGCATCCGGTCGCTCGCGGCGCACGTCGCGGAGCGTGTCGATCGTGTAAGTCGGTCCCGCACGCTCGATGTCGACGCGGCTCACCGAGAAGCGCGGATTGGATGCCGTGGCGATGACGGTCATCTCATAGCGGCGCTCGGCGGTCGAGACCGCTTCCTTCATCCACGGATGCCCGGTGGGGACGAACACCACCTCGTCGAGCTCGAAGCTCTGCTGGACCTCGCTCGCGGCCACGAGGTGACCGTGATGGATGGGGTCGAAGGTGCCACCCATGACGCCGATGCGGCGGCGACGCGGCGCTCCCTCGCTCATCCGGGAAGTCTAGGGCGCAGCGACTAGTGCTGAGAGTCCTGAGAGGAGGCGGCGCCGTCCGAGCCGCGGCCGTTGTGTCGGTGGTAGACGTCGCGGTAGCTCCAGGTCACGAGGCCCAGGATCAGGAAGATCGCGGCGGCGATCACCGGGAACACCCAGATCGGGAGGATCAGCTCGGCGACCCCCTCGGGAGCCTCGATCGGGAGGAACGGAAGCAGCGACATGACCCCCACTTTAGCCGGGCAGCCGCGTCACGCCCGCACCTGCCCCGAGCCGCGTACGAGCCACTTCGTGCTCGTCAGTTCGGGAAGGCCCATCGGCCCGCGGGCGTGCAGCTTCTGTGTCGAGATGCCGACCTCGGCGCCGAAGCCGAACTCGCCGCCGTCGGTGAAGCGCGTGCTGGCGTTCACCATCACGACGGCGGAGTCGACCTCGGCGAGGAACCGCTCCGCCCGCGACAGATCGTTCGTGATGATCGACTCGGTGTGGTGGGTCGAGTAGCGGCGGATGTGAGTGAGCGCGGCATCGAGGTCGTCGACGACGGCGACGTTGAGGTCGAGGCTCATGTGCTCGGTCGCCCAGTCCTCGTCGGTGGCGGGCACGACGTCGGCGAAGATCGCCCGGGTGCGGTCGTCGGCGTGCAGCGTGACGCCCTTCTCGCGCAGGGCGGCGAGCACCGGCGGCAGCAGGCGCTCGGCGGCGCGGGCATCCACGAGCAGCGTCTCGAGTGCGTTGCAGACGCTCGGTCGCTGCACCTTCGCGTTGACGGCGATGTCGGCCGCCATCGCGACGTCGGCGCTCTCGTCGAGGAACAGATGCACGACGCCCGCCCCGGTCTCGATCACCGGCACCGTCGACTCGCTCACGACGGTGTCGATCAGCTGTGCCGAGCCGCGCGGGATGAGCACGTCGACGAACCCGCGCGCCTGCATGAGCTCCTTCGCGCCCTCGCGACCGAACTCGTCGATCGTCTGCACCGCGTCGCCCGGGAGCGCCGCGGATTCCAGCGCCTCCTGGAGCAGGTCGACGAGCACGCGGTTCGTGTTCTCGGCGGCCGAGCCGCCGCGCAGCACGACCGCGTTGCCGCTCTTCAGCGCGAGGGCCGCGATGTCGATCGTGACGTTGGGCCGGGCCTCGTAGATGGCGCCGACGACGCCGAACGGAACCCGCACCTGGCTGAGCAGGACGCCGTTGGGCAGCGTGCTGCCGCGCAGCACGCTGCCGACCGGATCGGGCAGCGCAATGACACCCCGTACCGCCGCCGCCAGCCCCCGCAGCCGCGCCTCGTCGAGCCTCAGCCGGTCCTGCAGCCCCGCCGAGAGCCCGCTCTCGCGCCCGTTGGCGAGGTCGAGCTCGTTGGCCGGCAGGATCCGCGCCGCCCCGGTCTCCACGGCTCGGGCGATCGCCTCGAGGCCTCCATCCTTCGCCCCGGATGCGGTGGTCGCCAGGGTGCGCGACGCGACGCGCGCGCGCTCCAGCTTCGCGGTGAGGGAGGCGGTGACGACCGAGCTGGGCATGCGCCCGATTCTATCGACGGCCCGGGCGGCTCCCGCGGCGGTCAGTCGGGGAGGTTCGCGAGGAAGTCGAGCGTCGACTGGTACGCCGCGCGGGCCTCCTCGAAGTCCAGGTGGAACTGGTACTCGTGCGGCAGCGCGGGCTCGGTGTCGTCGGGGTAGAAGACCGTCTCGACCTCGACGCCGAGCCCCTCCAGCTTCGACGCGAGCGGCACCGACTGGGTCGCGGTCAGCGGGTCGGCGTTGCCGCCCGAGATCCACGTCGTCGGGAAGTCGGCGGTGACGTCATCGAGGGTCGACATCTGCTGGTCGCCGGGGGTGTTCTCCCAGTCCCGCGAGCCGAGGTACGACCACAGCGCGATGCGGAATCCCCAGCCGCCGATCCCGGGCGCGTTCGGGATCTCCGAGACGTCATAGATGCCGCAGTTCAGGATGACGGCGCGCAACTGCCTCGCCTCGAGCGCTGGGATGATGCCGACCTCGGCGGCGTAGTCGGGATTCGTGGTCAGCACGGCGAGCTGGCTCGTCAGGTTGGCTCCGGCGGAGTCGCCCGCGATCACGATCCGCTCGGGGTCGATGCGGTACTCGTCGGCGTTGGCGACCAGGAAGGCGAGAGCGTCGTTGAGCTGCGTCACGGCCGTCGGGTAGACCGCCTCGGGGGCGACCGTGTAGTTGAGCGCCACCGTCGTGTAGCCTTCCGCCGCGATCATCCGCACGTAGGGGCGCACGTTCTCTTTCGTGCCCGAGATCCAGGCGCCCCCGTGGATCCAGATCACCGTCGTCAGCGGCTCCGCCCCGGAGTCGGGAGTAAAGACGTCGAACGTGGTGTCCGCCCCCGCGTCGCCGTAGGACACGTCGAGGTATTCGGTGAGGCCGCCGGTCGGGGCGTAGGGCTCCATCTCGTCGACCGTCTTGCCCGCGTCGTCCTGGAACACCGCGCGGATCAGCAGCGCCGCGGGCCACGGGTTGAGTACGGCGACGAGAGCGACGCCGACCCCGGCGGCGAGGAGAGCCGTCGGAACGACGCGCGACGGGCGACGGTACCAAGGACGGTGAGCAGTCGTCATGAGTTCGACCCTATCGACGCCGCTCGCCCCCGGGGGAGGCGGTACGCGCCCCCCGAGCGAGGGTGCGGAAGGCAGCTCATCCCGCGCCATCGCGCCGAATGTGGGTGCTGCCGACCCTGTCGCGAGTGCACCCGGTGAGGTCCGCCGCGCGTGGCGACGCTGGTGCGCATCCATCACGTGCCGCGGATCGCCGTCTGCCGAGTCATCGAGGCTTGGCGGCGAACCAGGTGCCGGTGCTTTCGCCGGCGAGAGCGAGAGCGACGTTGGCGGTCGAGGTGAGCAGCACGGGGGTACCGGCGGCCGCGGCGTGCTTGGCGGCGGCGATCTTGGTGCCCGCCCCCCCGGTGCCGACCCCCGCCGCGCCGATGTCGCCGAGTTCGACGCCCGAGAGATCGTCGTCGAAGGGCACGTGGGCGATCGGACGGGCTCCGGGCTCCGACGGCGGACGGGTGTAGAGCGCGTCGATGTCGGAGAGCAGCACGAGCAGGTCGGCGCCGATCAGCTCGGTCACGAGGGCGGCGAGCCGGTCGTTGTCGCCGAAGCGGATCTCCTGCGTCGCGACCGTGTCGTTCTCGTTGACGATCGGCAGGATGCGCAGGTCGAGCAGCCGCTCCATCGCGCGTTGCGCGTTGCTGCGGTGGGTCGGGTTCTCGAGGTCGCCGGCAGTCAGCAGCACCTGCCCGGCCAGGATGCCGTAGCGGTCGAGCGAGGTCTGGTACCGCCACATCAGGATGTTCTGCCCCACCGCCGCGGCGGCCTGCTGGGTGGCGAGATCCTGGGGGCGTCCATCGAGATCGAGCGACGACATCGCCGACGCGATCGCTCCCGACGACACCAGCACGACCTCGACGCCGCGCTGATAGGTCGCGACGAGGGCATCCACGAGCGGTTCGATCTGCCCGGTGTTGGCACCGCTGACGCTCGATGAGCCGACCTTGACCACGATCCGCTTGGCCTCGAGGACCTCGCTGCGGGTCACAGGCCCTCCTCGTCGACGTCCCACGCCCCGGCTTCGCGCTCGGCGGCGTCCTGGGCCCGCAGGGCGGTGCGGGCGTCCATGCGCTCCTTGTACTCCTCACGACGCTCGTTGCTCGTGCGGCGCCGGTTGTCGTCGAAGCGCGGGTCGGTGCCGCGGGGGCTCGTGATGAGCTCGGCCGCGGAGGTGAGCGTCGGCTCCCAGTCGAAGACGCGGGCGTCGCCCGGCCCGATGACGACGGCCGACCCGGGCACGGCGCCGTGGGCGAAGAGCGCCTCCTCGATGCCGATCTTCGCGAGCCGGTCGGCGAGGAAGCCCACCGCTTCGTCGTTGTTGAAGTCGGTCTGCTGCACCCAGCGCTCGGGCTTGGTGCCGAGCACGCGGTAGAGCGTCTCGGTGCCGCCTTCGACCCGGACCGTGAACTCGACCTCGTCGATCGCTTTGGGGCGCAGGATGATGCGAGGCTTGATCGCGGCGGCGGCGATCCGTGCGGCGCGGTCGGCATCCACGATCTCGGCCAGCGCGAACGACAGCTCGCGCAGTCCCTCGCGGGAGACCGCGGAGATCTCGAACACGCGGTAGCCGCGCTCCTCGAGCATCGGCTTCACCATCTCGGCGAGGTCGCGGGCGTCGGGCACGTCGATCTTGTTGAGGGCGACCAGCTGGGGGCGCTCGACGAGCGGCACCTGGCCTTCGGGAACCGGGTAGGCGGCGAGCTCGCCGAGGATGACGTCGAGGTCGCTCAACGGATCGCGGCCGGGGTCGAGCGTGGCGCTGTCGACGACGTGCACCATCGCCGAGCAGCGCTCGACGTGGCGCAGGAACTCCAGGCCGAGACCCCTCCCCTCGCTGGCGCCCTCGATGAGTCCCGGCACGTCGGCGACGGTGAAGCGCGAGGACCCCGCCTCGACGACGCCCAGGTTGGGGTGGAGGGTCGTGAACGGGTAGTCGGCGATCTTCGGGCGGGCCGCGGAGATCGCCGCGACGAGGGACGACTTGCCCGCACTCGGGAACCCGACGAGCGCGACATCCGCCACCGTCTTCAGCTCGAGGACGAGGTCGCCCTCCCAGCCGAGGGTGCCGAGCAGCGCGAACCCGGGCGCCTTGCGCTTCGTGGTTGCGAGCGCGGCGTTGCCGAGGCCGCCCTGACCGCCCGCTGCCGCGACGAACTTCATCCCGGGCTCGTCGAGGTCGGCGAGCGTCTCGCCGTCGGCGCTCTTCACGACCGTGCCGACCGGAACCGGGAGCTCGACCGACTCGCCGCTGGCACCCGCGCGGTGGTCGCCCATGCCCGGCCCGCCGTTCGCGCTCGTGCGGTGCGGTCCGCGGTGGTAGTTCAGGAGGGTGGTCACCTGCGGGTCGGCGACGAGCGTGATGTCGCCACCGTGCCCGCCGTTGCCGCCGTCGGGGCCGGCGAGCGGCTTGAACTTCTCGCGGCGCACCGAGACGCAGCCGTGGCCGCCGTGACCCGCTCGCAGGTGGAGCGTCACCTCATCGACGAAGGTCGTCATGGCTTCACTCCTTTCGAAAACTCTGCAAACGCAGCGAAGGGCGGACCGAAGTCCGCCCTCGCCGAAAAACCTAGGTCGGGCGTCAGCCCGCCGGGACGATGTTGACGACGCGACGACGACCCTTGACACCGAACTCCACGACGCCCGCCTCGAGAGCGAACAACGTGTCGTCCTTGCCACGGCCGACGTTGGCACCGGGGTGGTGGTGGGTGCCGCGCTGACGGATGAGGATCTCGCCAGCCTTGACGACCTGGCCGCCGAAGCGCTTCACGCCGAGGTACTGCGCGTTCGAGTCGCGACCGTTCTTGGAGGAGCTTGCGCCCTTCTTGTGTGCCATGTCTGGGAGCCCCTTACTTGATGCCGGTGATCTTGACGCGGGTGAGGTCGGCGCGGAAACCCTGGCGCTTCTTGTATCCGGTCTTGTTCTTGAACTTCTGGATGACGATCTTCGGGCCGCGCTCATCGCCGACGACCTCAGCGGTGACGGTCACCTTCGCGAGCGCCTTGGCGTCGTGGGTGATGGTGTCACCGTCGACCAGCAGCACGGGGACGAGCTGGATGTTGCCGTCCTTGTCGGCGGCGATGCGGTCGAGCACGACCACGGTGCCGACTTCGACCTTCTCCTGCCGCCCACCGGCGCGCACGATTGCGTAGACCACGAAACATCCTTAGATAGGTACAGGCTTTGTTGGAAGAGAGTGGGTGACCGCTCTGCCGTGAGAAGCAGAGGTCCCGGCACCTGCCGGGTCGCACACCAAGGGTCGAGTTTAGCCTGTTCCCGCCCGAAACATCAAACCTCGTCGAGGGTGCCCGCCAGACGCTGCTTCGGCGGGTGCCGCTGCAACCACCCCCAGAGCAGGACCGCTCCGAGGACGAGCACCGGCAGCACCTGCAGCAGGGTCGCGAGCGACTGGAACAGCAGCCGCAGGATGCCGTCGCCCGGCGCCCCGCTGCCGAAGAACTCGCCCCGGTCGATCAACCCGCCGAGCGACAGCACCCAGAGCAGGAACCCGAAGAGCAGTCCGAGCAGGAACAGCAGCAGGGTGCCGGCGAGGCTGGCCAGGATGGCGCGGGTGACCACGTGCGCGAGACGCAGGTTCGGGGCGATCGGCGCGATCTGCCAGAAGCAGACGAAGGCGCCGAGCGCGATCGGCAGCGGTCCGGCGAGACCCCACACCAGCTGGGCCGCCCAGATCTGCAGGAAGAACTCCGCCGGGAAGTCGGCCTGCACCGTCGTCGACAGCGCGTTGAGAGTCGCCCCGAGGAATCCGAGCACCACGAGGGCGAGAAAGATGCCCGACGCCGTCAGGAACGGCGGCAGGGCCCCGGGTCGCTGGATGGCCTTCGCGAAGTCGCGCTGCGTCATTCCGTCAGACTAGCCACGTGATCCTCATCGACGATCCCGTCTGGCCCGCGCACGGCACGGTCTGGGCGCACCTGGTGAGCGACTCCTCGCTCGCCGAGTTGCACGCCTTCGCGGCGGCGGCCGGCATCCCGGAGCGCGGGTTCGACAACGACCATTACGACGTGCCGCTGCGCAGTTGGGACGACCTGGTCGCCCGTGGCGCCGAGCCGGTCACCGGGCGCGAGCTGCTGCGACGGCTGCAGGCCGCGGGGCTTCGCGTGCGGCAGAAGGACAAGAGGTAGGTGCCGCCGCGGACGTCAGCCGCGGGGATCCCCGGCGACGGACGCTGCGCGCAACACGGGTTGGACGACGCCGTCCCGGATAAGCCAGCAATCGCCGGCCCGGATGGATCCTCCGGAGCCGCCCGCACCGGCGCGCAGATCCTTGACGATATCCCAGTGCAGGGCTGAGCGGTTGATTCCTCCGCACTCGGGATATGCGCGCCCGAGGGCGATGTGCACCGTGCCCAGTATCTTCTCGTCGATCAGCAGATCACCGGTCGAGAGCGTCAGCGCCGCGTTCGTCCCAACCCCCAGCTCCCCCACGCGTCGAGAGCCCGCGTCCGTGTCCAGCAGGCGACTGACGAAGTCGCGTCCCTCGGCGGCGGACTCGCGCACCACCAGACCGTCACTGAACTCGAGCTCGAGATCCCGGATGCGGATGCCGGCGAAAAGGAACGCGCCCGGAAAGCGGATCGTCCCCGAGACCCGATCGTCGACCGGTGCGGTCGCGATCTCACCGTCGGGCCAATTCGCGCTGCCGGAGAAGGGCACCCATCGACGTCCGGAGACATCGAGCTCGAGGTGACCCCACTGGTCTTCGATGATCACCGGCCCGAGATCGGTGATCCGGTCGCAGAGCGACGACATCCGATGTCGCGCATCGTTCCAGTCCGCGTCGAAGGACGCCACCCATTCCCTGAGCAGTTCTTCCCCGTCGAGCCCCTCCGCGAGCGCCCAGTCGACGGTCGGGACGCGGACCAACGCCCATCGTGTGCCCTCCCAGCGCATCGTCGACACGACGCCGCGTGCGTGGCGCAACGCGACCGCGCGTTCCGGGTCACCCTCGAGGTACGGAGGCATCATCGAACGGAACGAGACGTGCACGTCCGACCACTCCATCGCCGCGACTTCCAAAGGCGGCGGTGCGCGGAGGGCGGCGACGTCCGACCAGCGCAGGGCCGCCGCGTCGAAGCGCTCGTCGACGGCGAGCACCTGCGGCACAGCTCCTCTGCGCAGACACTCTTCGACGAACGCGGCCACTGCGTCCATCGCCGACGTGTCGGTGAAGAACACCGACACCCGGTCACCACGCGCGACGGCGACGCCGTCGGCGACGAGGCGAGCGACACTCTCCCAGGCGATCGTGGTCATCGCACACGCGCTTTCTGGAAGGGAGCGAGCGCGTGGTACAGGGCGATGTAGTCGGCATGATCGGCCCGGAGCAGCGCGCTGGTCTGCGGGTCGGGGAGTGCGACGGATCGCGCGCCGACCCACGCCGACACCTCAGCGAGGTCGTCGATCCCCCCGACGCCGAGGGCGGCGAGAGCAGCATCGCCGTAGGCAGCACCGGGCGACTCCGCGACTTCCTGCGCGAGACCGGTGACGGTCGACACCGTTTCCAGGATCACGTCGTTGCGGGTCGCTCCCCCGACGGCGACGACCCGGGAGATCGGAGCACCGGCCGAGTCGTAGGTCAGGATCGCCGCGGCGATCGAGTGCCCGATGCCCTCGAGCAGGGCTCGGGCGACATCGGCGCGTGTGTGCTCGAGGCCGAGCCCCACGACCGCAGCGCGACTGATCGGGTCCTGGAACGGAGTTCGCTCACCCGCGAGATGCGGCATGGCGAGCACCCCTCGCGCTCCCGGCGCCGACTCGTCGGCGAGCTGGATGAGCCGCGCGAAACTCTCGGCGTCGCTGCCGGCCGTCGTCCCGAGGAGGTCACCGATCCATCTCGTCGCCGTGCCGGCCGTCGACGTCCCGGCCGCCAGCACGAATCGACCCTCGACCACGAACGGTGCCGCCCAGAGTCGCGGGTCGGTGCGGAGGCTGTCGCCGACACGGATGAAGAATCCGCTCGATCCGTACATCGCCATGAGCGAGCCCTCGGCCACCACCCCGGCGCCGACGGCCTCCGCCGGGGCGTCGGTCGTTCCGACGATGACCGGAGTTCCCTCAGGGATGCCGGTCAGCCGCGCTGCTTCGGCATGCACCGTTCCGGCGATCTCCGAGCTCCAGGCGATGCGCGGTAGTCGCGCCAGGTCGACGATCTCCTCGCAACCGGTCAGATCCCAACGGCCTTCTGAGAGGTCGTAGAAAGGATGGAAGTAGCCCGCCGTCGCATGGTCGATGACTGCCTCACCCGTGAGGCGGGCGACGAGCCAGGATTGACTCGTGAGGAACCACCGGGCCCGCCTCCAGACCTCGTTCTCTTCCTCGCGCAACCACGCGACCTTCGGTCCGACGGATTGACTGGTCAGCGTGTTGCCACTGCGGCGATAGATCTCCTCTGGCCCGAGGGCCTCCTCGAGCGCCGTGATCTGCACGGTCGCGCGCGTGTCGACGCCGTAGAGGATCGCGGGCCGGAGCGGTCGCCATGCCTCATCCGTGGCGACCAGGCAAGGCCCGATCGCGCTCACCCCCACGGCCGCGATACCGCCGGCGGCGCCGGGATGGCTGCAGAGCTCCCGCGCGACAGCGGTGAGATCAGCCCACCACACGGTCTCGGGATCGTGCTCGACGTGACCGGGGCGCGGCACCGAGATGTCGTGCCGACGTCGCGCCGTGGAGACGACCGAGCCGTCGGCGCCGACGAGCACCCCCTTCGTCTCGAACGTCCCGATATCGATCCCGAGGTACACCGTCAGCGCAGCCGTCGCACTTCGTTCATGAGCTCGCTCACTCGGGCCGGTTCGGCATCGTTCTCGAACACCCCGTCGCGCTTGAACCACGTTCCGACGATGGCCGCGTCGGCGTACTTCATGCTCTCCGCCACGCTTTCCGGTCGCACCCCGGTGTTGACGAACACGGGAGTCTTCCCGGCGTTCTCCTTCACCGTCTTCAGCGTGGAAGTCTCCGTCGCCGCCCCCGCCGTCAGCCCCGAGACGCACAGGCCGTCGGGGACGCAGTTGAACACGGTCGAGCGCGTGAGCTGCGCGATGTCCCGATCGGCGACGTAGGCCGCCGCCTCCGGCACGATGTTGAAGAGCAGCCGCACATCCGAACCCGAAACCGCGATTCGGTGACGGGCCGTGCGCCCGACATCCGTGTTCCACATCCCGAAATCGCTCGCGTAGACGCCAGTGAAGACCTCGCGAACGAACGACGCGCCGGTAGCGACGGCGAGATCGATCGAGGCGACCGCGTCCCAGAGGACGTTGACGCCGAAGGGCACCGCGAGCTCCGAGCGGATCTCGCCGACGACCCGCGCCATGCTTATCGCGGTGATCGGCTCGGTGTCGGTCAGATACGGGAGGCTGAACTCGTTGGAGATGAGGATGCCGTCGACCCCTCCCTCCTGCAGCGCGGCGACCTCGCGCCGGGCGTGCGCGACAATCGCCGGCATGCCGCCCGCGCGGTCGTAGGCGGGATCGCCGGGAAGGGCGGGGAGGTGACACATTCCGATGACGGGCTTCGTCACCGGGAACACGTCGTCGAGCCAAGTGGTCATGCTGGTCGTGCTTCTTTCTGGTGGTGCGGGAATCAGTCGTGCTCGGGGGGTCAATCGACGCGGGTTGCGGAGACCGCCTTCCAGGACTCGACGAAGCGGAGGAATGCGGTGGCACCCGGGTCGGGGAGGCCGATGCTGCGCTCCTGAAGCCACGACGCGCGCCCGCGCCGCGACTGCAGGTTCTTGGTCTCGGCGACGGCTCGCTCTGCGGCCGCGATGACCAGGTCGGGTGCCTCGGCCGATGTGGGAGCCGCGGCGAGCACCTCGGCGACCGCGACGATGCCGTCGAGGATCGTCTTGTCGCCCACCTGAGTCTTGCCGCGCTGGGAGATGCTGTCGCCGGCCGCCGCCGCGAATGCAGCCGCGTCGGCAACCGTGATGTCGCTGCGATCGGCCCACACCCGCGAGCCGGCCAGCAGCGCGCCCGCGACGAGCGCCGCCATCGTGGACGGATTCGCGTTCGCGAACGCCTTCGCACAGGCACGAGCGATTTCGGTCGGCGTCGCGGCGTCGGGCAACTCCTCCAGCGCCGCGATCACCGCGGTCGACCCAGCGGAGACCGTGATGCCGAGGTCGCCGTCGCCGAGCGCCTGGTCGAGGTCCCGCAGTTCGTCGGCGGACCCGATGAGTACCGCGAGGGTCTCACGAATCCTCGCGTTGAGTTCTGTGCTCTGCACGGTCAGCCTTCCTGGAAGAACGGGGATGTCGCGGGCGCCTGGAGGAGCTCGAGGCGAGCGTCGTCGAGTTCGAGCAGCGAGAGCGACGCCCCGGCCATCTCGAGGCTCGTGGCGTACTCACCGACATAGGTTTTCGCGATCGTGATGCCCTGCGCTGTCAGAAGCCGATGGGTCGTACGGTAGATCACGTAGAGCTCCTCGAGCGGCGTCGCCCCCAAGCCGTTCACGAGTACGGCGACTCGGGCCCCCGACTTCAGGCCGAGGTCGGCGACGAGGGCCTCCACGAGATGACCCGCGATCTCGTCGGCGGTCTCCAGTGGGCTTCGCCGGATGCCGGGTTCTCCGTGGATTCCGATCCCGATCTCCATCTCGCCCTCGGGCAGCTCGAAGCTCGGACGCCCGGTCGTCGGCATGATGGTGGGCGCCAGTCCGATGCCCATGGTCGCGGTGTGCTCGACCACGTCCTCCGCGACCGCGGCGACCTCGTCCAGGGTGTCACCGCGTTCGGCGGCGGCTCCGGCGGCTTTGTAGGCGAAGAAGATGCCCGCGACGCCGCGACGATCGAGTTTGCGTTCTCGCGGTTGACTTGCGACGTCGTCGCGACCGAGCACGGTACGCGTGGAGATGCCCTCGAGTTCAGCCAGGTCGACCGCCAGATCGAAGTTGAAGACGTCCCCGCCGTAATTGCCGTAGAGGTAGAGGACGCCGGCCCCGCCGTCGACGGCGGTCGTCGCTTGGAAGATCTGGTCGGAGCTGGGCGAGCTGAAAACGTTGCCGATCGCCACTCCCGAGCACAACCCCCGTCCGACGTACCCCTTGAAGAGCGGCAGATGACCTGAGCCGCCACCCGTCACGATCCCGACCTGCCCGCGGACGGGGGCGTCGGCTCGCACGAGCACGCGAAGGTCGTCGCCGGGCGTCTTCACCAGATCCGGATGCGCGAGGAGGATCCCCTCGACGAACTCGTCGACGAACGCCTCCGGCGCGTTGATGATCTTCTTCATTGCTGCCCGTCCTTTCCGACGGCCGAGGTGGCGGATGCGTCCGGAACGACGGACGAGCGGGGCCTCTGCTTCCTCCGGAACTGAATCTGGTCGAACACCATCACCGCGACGAGGATGACGCCCTGCGCGATCGCGTACTCGTAGGCGGAGAGACGCAACGTGGTGAAGCCGCTCGAGAGTGTCTGCAGCGTCAGAGTCGCGAGGACCACCCCCAGCACGGTCGCGAATCCGCCGTTCGGATTGGTGCCGCCGAGCACGGCGATCACGATGATCAGGAGCACGTAGCTCGAGCCGTAGTCAGCGCTCGCGGAGGGATTCCTGCTGAGGAAGACCACGCCTGCGATCCCGCCCAGAAGCCCGCTGATGACGTAGGTAGCCATGAGCGTGCGTCGCGTGCTGATCCCGGAATAGCGGCTTGCGACGGGGTTCGCCCCGAAAAGTTGCGTCTTCCGTCCCAACGCGGTCCGGTCGATGACGACCGCGATTACGACGGCGATCACGACGAAGACGAGGAAGAGGACCGGGATGCCGACGACCGTCGACGAGGCAAGAGAGGCGAGCGTCGCGGGCGCACCCGAAATCGTCGTCCCACCAGTCGCGACGATCGCGAGCCCGTTGAAGACCTGCATCGTGCCCAGCGTGGCGAGGATCGGCGTGATCCCGACCACGCTGACGAGGACGCCGTTGATCGCCCCACACAGCGCACCGACCGCGAGCCCCGCCACGATGAACAGCGGCGCGAGAGAAGTCGCGGTATCAGCGCCCGATGCAGCCGCCACCGACGAGTAGAGCATGGAGATCGTGATCGCCGAGGCGTTCGCGATGGCGACCACCGAGAGGTCGATCCCGCCGGTGAGCATCGCGAACATCATCGCCAGCGCGAGGAGCCCCACCTCCGGCGCCGCGACGCCGATGTTCTGAAGATTGAGTGGACCGAGGAACACTCGGGGGTTGGCGATCGCGAAGATCGCGAACGTGACGGCGAGCAGCACGACCATGCGGCCACTCCCCCGGGCAACGTGCACGCGGGCCAGCAGGTCTCGGAAACCCGAGTCGACCCGCTGGTTGGCTTCTGGGAGCCGGTTCTGCGGCGTGCCGCTCACGAAGGCACCTCTTCCAGGTCGACGCGTCTCGGCTTGGCGCGCGCGGCAGTGATCGCCTGCACGCCGACGCCGATCAACAGCAGGAGCCCGACCGCGGCGCGCTGCCATGTACTCGGGATCCCGACCAGCACCAGGTTGTTGTTGATGAGCTGCACCAGCACCACCCCGAGCACCGTTCCGAACACTGACCCGCGTCCCCCGAAGATCGAGGCGCCGCCGAGCACGACGGCTGCGATGATGTCGAGTTCGGTCCCGACCAGGGTCTGCGGATTCGCGTTCTTTCCGAGGATGACGTACACGACTCCGCCGAACGCGGCGAGCGCGCCCACGAATACATAGAGCAGCACTTGCGTCCGAACGACCTTGATCCCGACGCGACGTGCCGCCTCGATGTCGCCGCCGATGGCATAGATGCTGCGCCCGAACGTGGTGCGCCGGAGCATCCAGGCGATCGCGATCGTGAGGAGCACGACCGGGATGATCAGCACGTGCAGAAACCCCGTACCCGGAAGGTTGACGAGGTACGAGTCGGAGGCCGCGCCGACGCTCGGCGGCAGACGGGCCGCCGAGATGTAGGCCGAGCCGATGTAGGTGAGCAGGACGCCCTTGAAGATGCCCTGCGTTCCCAGCGTCACGATGAGCGTTGGCAGCCGGAAGCGGGCGATCACCGCGCCGTTCACCAGTCCGAGGGCCGCCCCCACGATCATCGCGAGGACGAAGACGCCGACGATCGTCGGGTCGAAGCTCGCCTGGGTCGACCACGAGACCGTCGTGTAGGCGGCGAAGATCGCGATCGCGGGGAACGACACGTCGACGCCACCCGAGATCAGTACGAGCAGAACGCCGAGGGCGAAGACGAGAGGGACCATCGAGCTGCGCACGAGTGTGAAGAAGGTCCCGGGCGTCAAGAAAGCGGGACTCGCGAGCGCCATCGCCACGACGACCAGCACGATGACGGCGAGCAGGATGCCCTCGTTGTTGGCGCCGCGCAGCCGGCGGGCGACGGCGCTCATGCGGCCATCCCTTGCTGGATGCGGTCCGCGTCGATCTCATCGCCCGAGAGTTCGGCGACGACGCGGCCCTGGCGCACGATGAGGACTCGATGGCAGCTAGCGACCAGCTCGGGGATGTCGTCGGAGATGACGATGATGCCGCGTCCCAGGCCGGCCTGCTCACGGAGGAGGTTTAGGATCTCCTCCTTCGAGCCGATGTCGACTCCCACGGTGGGGCCGTTGAGCATGAGGACTTTCGGCCCGCGGTCGATCCATTTGGCGAGCACGACGCGCTGCGCATTTCCGCCGGACAGGCTGCGGACCGCGGCTCGCGCGTTCGGGGCTTTGATGCGCAGACGGGCGAAGAGTTCCGAGATCGATGTGCGGATCCGCGCGCGGTCGAGCAGCACGAGTCGGCCCCGATACCGGTCGAGCGACGCAGCCACCATGTTGTCGGCGATCGACTTGTCGAGGAAGAGGCCCTGACTCAGCCGGTCCTCTGGGACGTAACCGATGCCCGCACGGATCGCGTCGACGATGGTTCGGATGCGATGGATCTGCCCGCCGATCCGGATCGTTCCACGGTCTGCCGGAAGGACGCCGAAGATGGCCTCCGCGATCTCGCTGCGACCGGAACCGAGAAGCCCGGTCAATCCGAGGATCTCGCCTTTCCGAAGCGCGAACGTCACGTCGCTGAAGGCTGCGGCGCGCCCCAGCCCTTCGACCTCGAGCAGGATCTCGGCGTCAGCAGCGAGTTCGGTGACGACCCGTTCCTCGCTGACCTCGCGTCCGGTCATCGCGGTTGCGATCGCCCGGGTCGTGAAGTCGCTCGCCGCGCCGGAGACGACGATCTCGCCGTTGCGCAGCACCGAGACCCGGTCCGAAATGGCCAGAACCTCATCCAGTTTGTGGCTGACGAATACGATCGCCACGCCGCGCTTCTGAAGGCGGCGGACGATCACGAAGAGACGCTCGACCTCGGAATGGGTGAGCGCAGTGGTCGGCTCGTCCATGATCAGCACCGTCGCCTCGTTGACGAGAGCCCGGCAGATGGCGATGAGCTGTCGGTCGGCGACCGACAGGGTCCCGACCTCTGCGTCGAGGTCGATGGTGAGTCCCAGGTCGCTCACGATCTTCTGGGCCGACGCCCGGATCCGGCGCGCGGACGACAAGAGCCGTCGCGACGCGAGTTCGCTGAGCATCGCGATGTTCTCGCCCGCGGAGAGGTTCGGGAACAACGAGAAGTCCTGATAGATGACTTGGATCCCGCTCCGGATCGCACCGCTCGGCGTGGTGTGGGCCTGCGAATCACCCGCGATCACCAGCTCTCCGGAGTCGGGCCGCTCGACGCCGCTGATGATCTTGATCAGCGTCGATTTGCCGCTCCCGTTCTCGCCGGCGAGACAATGCACTTCACCCGGCGCGAACGACAGGGAGACGCCTTTGAGCGCTCGCACACCGCCGTATGTCTTGACGATGTCACGAACCTCGACCACTGCTCGGGTCATGCGTTCAGCTCTCCTTCGTGGATCCGGTCGGGGGCGCGGTGGCCCGCGTCCCCGACCGGTTCACAGCGACCGGATCAGAAGTCGTACTCGCCCATGTTGGTCGCGTCGACCGCCAGTCCGGCGTTACCGGTGAAGACGTTGTCGTAGCCGGCGAGCTTCGTCAGCGACTCGTAACCCGGGATGTCCAGGTTCGTCCCCTCCTCGATCGTGCCGCCTTCGGCGAGGATCTTCGCGATCGCGAGCTGCGCCTTGCCGGCCAGTGCCGGGTCCCAGAAGAAGATCTTGTCGATCGCGCCGCTCTCGAGGTAGCTCGAGGCCACCGACGGGATGCTCGTGCCCATGACGCAGACGGAGTCCGACTTGCCCGCCTCCTCGACGGCGCGCGCGATGCCCACGACATCGGTGCCCGCCGAGCCCTGGAAGGCCTTGATGTCCGGGTACTTCGCGAGGATCTCCTTCGCCTTGTTGTAGGCGACCTCCTCGTTCTCCTCCGACTCGATCGGGTCTTCTACGCGGGTCATGCCGGGGTAGTTCTCCAGCTGGTTGTCCAGCGCCCCTTGCACCCACTCGCTGTGCGAGCCGTTGGTCAGACGCCCGACGAACGAGACATACTGCCCGGTTTCACCCGTGCATTCGGCGAGGTTGTCCATGATCTGCGCACCGTAGGCCTTGTTCTCGAAGGCTTCGATGTCGACGTCGACGTTCTCGATGCCCGCGGCTTCGTGGGCGACGACGATGATGCCAGCATCACGGGCCGACTTGAGCACGCTCGAAAGACCGGCGAGGTCGTTCGGCACGACGGTGATGGCGGTCGGCTGCTGGGCGATCAGGTCCTGGATGATGGACACCTGACCCTCGTTCGTGGCCTCCGCGGGCCCTTCGACGCGAGCATCGAGCCCGGTCTCCTGTCCCCATTCGCCGACGCCGACCTCCATGCGGTCGAACCAGCCGATTCCCGTGGCCTTGACGACGGTCACGTAGGTTTCCCCGGCGCTCGCGCCCTCGCCGCCCGCGTCGCCGACCGAGCCGCAGGCCGCGAGCGCGAGTGCGACGCCGCCCGCCACGATGCCGAGAACGATTTTCCTGTGCTTCATTGCTTCACTCCTTCGTGAACCGGGCGTCTGGGACGCGATCGGTCTAGTGGGGGCGCCTTCTGGTGCGTAGGCAGGTGCACGCGGATGCGCGCGTTGTGGCACGACGATAGCCGCGCCACGCGCGCGAGTCAATCGAAATCGCGCACCGATCGAGCGCATTGCGCAACGCAGTGCGCACAAACGCGCAAGATGCGCGCTACGATTGCGTGCACCCCGAGCACTTGAGCCGTTTCGGAAAGAGACCCGCGATGTCGCGCCACGCCCAGATCGTCGAACTGCTCCTGGAACGCGGCTTCCGTTCCGTCAGCGAACTCGCGGACGAATTCGGCGTCACGGCGTCGACAGTGCGCCGCGACCTGGAACAGCTCGAGAGACGCGACCTCGTGCAACGCACACACGGCGGCGCACTGCCGGTTCGCCAGACCGACGCCCCGTTCGATCTGAAGGAGACGCTCCATCGACGGGAGAAGGTCGCCATCGGCAAAGCGATGGCCGATCGGATCCTCGACGGTCAGACCGTCCTCCTCGACAGCGGCTCGACGACTCTCGAGGTCGCGCGCCACCTGAACAGCGCGCGGTTGACCGTGGTGACCAACGACCTCAAGATCGGTACGGTCATCGCCGAACGGCAGAGTGCACATCTCGTCTTCATCGGGGGCGAACTGCTGCCCAACGTCTACACGATGTGGGGACCCACCTCGGTGCAGCAGATCCAGAATCTGCGGGTCAACGTCGCGGTCTTCGGGGCCGACACCGTCATGGAGGACGGGATATACAACACCTCGAGCTACGAGGTCGAGCTCAAGCGCACCATGCGTTCCATCGCCAACGCGGCGTTCTTCGTCGCTGACAGCTCCAAGTTCGGCCGGGAAGCGCTCTTCAAGGTCTTCGATCTCGGCGGGTTCACCGCCGGCATCACCGACAGGATGCTCGACCCGCTTCGCGCGGCGACCTTCCCCGTTCCGCTCATCCAGGCTGGGGCCTGAGGGGAGATGGATATCAGGCAGATCGAGTTCTTCGTCGCAGCAGCCGGCGAGCGGACGTTCACACGTGCCGCGCAGCATTCCCACGTGAGCCAGCCGGGCCTGTCTGCCGCCATCCGTTCGCTCGAGAGCGAACTCGGCGCGCAGCTCTTCGTGCGTTCCGCGCGCGGCGCCCACCTCACTCCGGCGGGGCGTTCACTGCTCCCCCGGGCACGTCGGATGCTCGCCGACGCGGCGGCCGCTCGACTCGACATTCGCGACGGGGCCGTCGAACGCGGAGCAACTCTGCGGATCGGGGCGGAACCATGCCTCGGAGTGCTGGTCGACCTGGTCGACCTGGTCAGCGCATTCCGCTCCCGATCGCCCTCGGTCGCGCTCTCGCTCTCGCATGCGGACTCCGCATCGCTGCTCATGGCGCTCCGCCTGGGCGAGCTGGATGTCGCCGTGGTAGCCGACATCGGCGAGCGACCCCTTCCTGCGACCACCTTCGAACTCGCCTCCGAGGGATTCGAGCTGGTCAGCACGCCGGGCAGCGCCCGCGCGAGATCCGGGTCGCTCCGGGATCTCGCTGGCGAGACGTTCGTCGACCTGGGCTCGGGTTGGGGCTCCCGTACCATCATCGATCGAACCTTCGCCGATCACGGGCTGACCCGGAGAGTCGAGTTCGAGGTGGGCGACGTGCACACGCTCCTTCAGATCGTGCACCGCGGCCTCGCGTTCGCGATCGTGCCCGCGGCCGTCGCCGCGAAGCCGCAGGCCGACGGCCTCGTCCGGATCCCGCTCGACGAGGTGCTTCCGCCGTGGCGGGTGCTGGTCGCTCTGGACGAGCGGCCCCCCGTCGTCGCGGATGCCTTCGCCGACCTGTTGATCCCGGCGGGCGCACGACGCGCTGAGCGGCTGCCGCTCGGACCGGGATCCCAATCTGACCGGTGAGAAGCAATTGCTCTTGGACCGCACCACGGTCCTGTCCTTAGGCTGACGGGCATGCGCGCCATCCAACTCGACACGCCCGCCCCGCTGTCCACCCGGCCACTCGCAACCCGCGACGTCACCGTGCCCGAGCCCGGACCCGGCCAACTTCTCATCGATGTCAGCGGGTGTGGAGTGTGCCGCTCGAACCTTCACATGATCGAGGGTGATTGGGTCGGCGGCGGTGTCCCCGCGATCAGTCCGATCATCCCCGGGCACGAGGTCACCGGCACGGTCGCGGCGCTCGGCGTCGGTACCGACGGGTTCGCGGTCGGTGATCGCGTCGGCGTACAGCCCCTGTGGTGGACGTGCGAAGAGTGCGAGTACTGCAGGTCGGGCCGCGAGCAGCTCTGCCACCGCCGATTGATCACGGGGGAGCACGTCGACGGCGGATACGCCGAGTTCATGCTCTCGTATTCGGCTCACACATATCACGTCCCCGACGGTCTCGATCTCGTCGATGTTGCTCCGCTGTTCTGCCCGGGGATCACCTCGTTCGGCGCCGTGGAGAAGCTCGATCTCGAACCCGGCAGTCGCGTCGGCGTGTTCGGCCTCGGCGGAGTGGGCCACATGGCGGTGCAGTTCGCGGGTCTTGCCGGCGCGGAAGTCGTCGCCGTATCACGCGGGGCCGATCATCTCCGTGTCGCGACGGAGCTCGGTGCCGCGCGCACCGTCGATTCCTCGCGCCAGGATGCGGGCGAGCTGCTCGACGACTCGCTCGACGCCGTCGTGCTGGTCGCACACTCCCGCGACGTCGCCGCGCAGGCCCTGCGCGCGCTCCGCTGGGGGGGCACGCTCGTCTCGGTCGTGCCGCTCAGTCTGCACGAGTTCCCGTTCAACCGCGAGCAGACGATCCACGCGTCGCTGCTGGGCAATCGCCGGCAGATGACAGAAGTGCTACGGCTGGCGGCCGAGGGGCGCGTCAGGACGGTCGTCGATCGGTTCCCGCTCACGGACGCTACGACCGCTCTCGACCGGCTCCAGAACGGCACTCTGCGCTCGCGAGCGGTACTCGATCTCACCGCGAGCTGACGCGCGACCCGACGTCAGTCGGTGAAACCCCCGCCGTACGCGAGCGACGAGCCGACCGCGTAGAGGACCAGCATGCCGACGACCACGATTGCGATGATCGAGAGCAGATTGTTGGTGCGGTCTCCGCCACGGCGATAGGCGTGCGCACCGAAGATCGTGGCGAGAGCGAGCGGCGCTCCTGCGTAGAACAGCCCGCCGGCCGCGTACATATAGCGTCCTCGCCCGGGAGCAATCAGTTCGACGACCGAGCCCACTCCGCCGAACACGACCCAGGCGACGAGCGTCGTTCCCGCCATCGCGACGGCGAACTTCGAGAGCGGCGTCGCCCCGCGCAGCGGGTAGCCGCGGCGCGAGAGGAACGCCCCGACGCCGCATACCGCCGCGATCGCCAGGAGATCGAGGTTGATGCCGAGCGCGTAGATCTGCTCGACGGGCGCGTTGTCGGGGAACGCGACGAGTCCGATCGTGTTGGTGATCAGCAGCAGCACCGCCAGGATGCCGACGCCGAGCAGCAGCACAGGACTGCGCGTCGGCGCCGCCGTGGGAAGCACGGTGGGCTTCAGCGGCTCGGCCGGCGTGATCGGCTCGAGGGGCACCGACATCCGACTACTCCCCCGCAGTCGGCGTGACGTTTCCGCCGGTCGACGCGCGCCGCGACCCTCGGCGGCCCTGGCCGGGCTGCTTCGGCTCGGGGAGCGCTTCCAGCACCGAGCCGAGGATGTCCTCCGCATCGGTCGGGCTGACGCGACGCGACGAGCGCGGAGCCTTCTGCACCGGGATGTCGAGGATCTCGACCGCGGTCTCGGCCGCCGCGACGGCGACCGTCTCGATCGAACCGGTCGGGGTCTCGCCGTCGGTGTGCACGGTGCTCTTCGCGATCTGCGCGAGGGCGTTCTTCACGTCTTCGGTGATCGCGTGGGTGCCCGCACCGCCGACGCCGTTCTTGACGCCCGAGTTCGCCGGCGCCTGACCGCCGCCGCCGCCGCGACCGCGACGGCTGCGCGACGATCCGCCCGACTGGGTGGACCCGCCGGGGTTCTCGCCGACCGGCGACCGGTGCTTGAACACGGGGTCGTGGTGGATGATGATGCCCCGCCCGGCGCAGTGCTCGCAGTTCTCGCTGAAGGATTCGATGAGTCCGAGTCCCAGCTTCTTGCGGGTCATCTGCACGAGGCCGAGCGAGGTGACCTCGGCCACCTGGTGCTTCGTGCGGTCGCGCGACAGGCACTCGACCATGCGGCGCAGCACGAGGTCGCGGTTGGACTCGAGCACCATGTCGATGAAGTCGACGACGATGATGCCGCCGATGTCGCGCAGCCGCAGCTGGCGCACGATCTCCTCAGCGGCCTCGAGGTTGTTCCGCGTGACGGTCTCTTCGAGGTTGCCGCCGGCACCGACGAACTTGCCGGTGTTGACGTCGACGACCGTCATCGCCTCGGTGCGGTCGATGACCAGCGAGCCGCCCGACGGCAGCCAGACCTTGCGCTCGAGCGCCTTGTCGATCTGCTCGCTGACGCGGAACTCGTCGAACGAGTCCCGCTCGCCCTCGTGTTTCGCGACGCGCTCGACCAGGTCGGGGGCGACGGCGTTGAGGTACCCGGAGATGGTGTCGAGCGCGTCGTCGCCCTCGATGACCAGCTGGTGGAAGTCCTCGTTGAAGACATCCCGCACGATCTTGAGCAGCAGGTCGGGCTCGCTGTGCAGCAGAGCCGGAGCCGGCTGGGTCTCGACGGCCCGCTCGATCTCGGCCCACTGGCTGATGAGTCGCTGCACGTCGAGGGTCAGCTGCTCCTCGGTGGCACCCTCGGCGGCGGTGCGCACGATGACGCCGACCTCGTCGGGGAGCACCTCCTTGAGGATCTTCTTGAGCCGTGCGCGCTCGGTGTCGGGCAGCTTGCGGCTGATCCCGTTCATCGAGCCGTTCGGAACGTAGACGAGGTAGCGGCCGGGAAGGCTGACCTGGCTCGTGAGGCGGGCGCCCTTGTGGCCGACCGGATCCTTCGTGACCTGCACGAGCACCTTGTCGCCGGGCTTCAGCGCGAGCTCGATCTTGCGGGCCTGGTTCTTGTTGCCGTCGCTCTCGGCGGCGGCCGCGGCGGCCTCCCAATCGACCTCGCCGGCATAGAGCACGGCGTTGCGGCCACGACCGATGTCGACGAACGCGGCCTCCATCGACGGCAGCACGTTCTGCACGCGACCGAGGTAGACGTTGCCGATCAGGCTGGCGTCCTGTGCCCGGGCGACGTAGTGCTCGACGAGCACCCCGTCTTCGAGGACGGCGATCTGGATGCGGCCGAACTTGCTCCGCACGACCATCACCCGGTCGACGCTCTCGCGGCGGGCGAGGAACTCGGCCTCGGTGATCACCGGGCGGCGGCGCCCGGCATCCCGGCCGTCGCGACGGCGCTGCTTCTTGGCCTCGAGCCGCGTGGAGCCCTTGATCCGCTGCGGCTCGGTGATGAGCGGAGCGGCGGCGCGCGGCTGACGCACGCGCACGGTCGTGTTCGGGGCGTCGTCGCCCTCGCGGGGCGCCTCCCCCGTGCGGCGGCGGCTGCGGGTGCGGCGTGATGTGTTCGGGGCCGGCGCCTCGTCGTCGTCGGGTCCGTCCGCCCCGATCACCGGAGTCGGCGTCGGCGGGGCCTGGAACATCAGCGAGAACGCGCTCGCGGGAGCCGGCGCTGCGGCCACCTCGGTGTCGGGCGCCGGGGCCTTCGTCGCGGCGCGCTTCGGCTTCTCGGCCTTCGGCTCGGCGTCGTCGGCCTTCCTGCGCGAGCGCATGGGCTTCTCGGCCGTGGCGTCGTCGACCGGGACCAGACCCGTCTCGACGTCGGCGGAAACATGGGATGACGCGCTCTTCGGCGCTTCCTTCTTCACCATCGCTGGTGCACTCCTCGGCCGGAGGTGCCGCGCAACCCGCCGGTACATCTCGAGCGAACCGAGCTGTCGGTTCGCGAATCTGAAGTCTGGATGCGACCGCCGTTCCCCTGAACGGTGTTCTGGTCGCTGCGTTCTCTCACAACGCCCGCCCTGTCACGGCGGATTCGGAACTGGCATCCGACACGGTGCGCGACTCGTGTTGGTGAACACTGTCGGCACTCGTGGCCCGGTCTGGGTGCCCGGAAAGCTTTTATCGGTGCGATCAGGCGCGGCCCGATCGACTTGCGGTCAAGTATCGCACGCGACAGGCGATAATCGAGTCGTGACCGACACCGACATCCCACGCCGCCCCCTCGAGATCGCCTTCGCGATCTTCCTCGTCCTCGCCGGCGCCATCGGCTGGTGGGCGGCCTTCAACCTGACCGTGAGCAAGTTCGAGGTGCTCGAGAACCCGTCGGTCGACCTGGCCTGCGACTTCAGCGTGCTGGTGCAGTGCGGAAAGAACCTCAGCTCGCCGCAGGGTGCGGTGTTCGGCTTCCCCAACCCGCTGCTCGGGATGGGCGGATTCGTCGCACCGATCGCGGTCGGAGTCGGTCTGCTGGCCGGCGCGCGGTTCGCCCGGTGGTTCTGGATCGCCTTCAACGTCGGCCTCGCCGGTGCTCTCACGTTCGTGATCTGGCTGATCTCGCAGAGCATCTTCGTGCTCGAGGTGCTGTGCCCGTGGTGCATGGTCGTCTGGCTGGTCACGATCCCGCTGTTCTGGACGGTCACCGCTCGCAATCTCGCCGACGGCGTGTTCGGCCCGCGGCCGGTGGCCTTCGGCCGCGGTCTGCGCAGCTGGGTCGTGCCCGTCACGATCGTCTGCTATGCCGTGATCGTGCTGCTGGCCCAGGTGCAGCTGAACGCGCTGTTCCGGCTCTGAGCGATTACCAAGAATTCCGACGATAAGGTTCAGCCGTGTCCCAAGACCGAGTGACCAAGAACCAGCGTCGTGCCGAGGCCCGTGAGATCGCACGCCTCGAGCGCGACAAGCGCCAGAAGCGCCAGTCGCTGCAGAAGCTCGCGATCCGCGCCGGCGCGACCCTCGGCGTGGTGGCCCTGCTCGCCGCGATCGGCGGCGGCATCTGGCTCGCCACCCGGCCCGAAGGTCCCGGGCCGGCCAACCTGGCTTCCGGCGGGGTTCTCTTCACCGGGTCGGACGGCGAGATCAGCGTCGTCGAGACCCCGGGGCAGCCGGCGGGCGAAGACCCGATCCCCAACGACACCGGCTCGTACGACGCCGAGGCGGACATCGTCTCCTACCTCGACTTCGGCTGCGAGTACTGCAAGGCCTTCGAGACCACCAACGCCGCGCAGATCGAGGAGATGGTCGCCTCGGGCTACGCCACCCTCGAGGTCGTCCCGGTGGCGATCACCGGCTCGTACGCGCTGCGCGCCGCGAGCGCCGTGTCGTGCCTGGTCGAGTACCAGCCGGAAGCGTTCTTCGAGATGCTGCCGGCGATGTACGACAACCAGCCCGCCGAAGGCAGCACGCTCACGAACGGCGAGATCCTCGACATCTGGCGCAACGCCGGCATCGAGCCGTCGTCGGACCTGCAGTCCTGCGTGAACGACGAGCGGTACACCAGCTGGATCCAGGGCAACACCGAACGTGTGGTGAGCGATCCGGCGGTCGCGAACCCCGCCACCGGCGGCTTCGGCACCCCGACGATCATCGTCAACGGCGAGCGCTACAGCAACACGCTCGACGACCCGACGGTCTTCGCGCAGTTCGTCGCCCAGAACGCCCGGAGCGCTGGCGGCGGCGCGCCCACCCCCACCCCGACCCCCGGCGGCTGACCCGCCCGCCCGTCGACCGTTCGCGCGAGATGGCCGACTCTCGGTTTCGGAGGTGAGCCTTCCGGGCGGATGGGCAGGTGGCGGCGGGGTCAGCCCTCGGCGGGGAACCAGAGTGCGAGTTCGCGGGCGGCCGACTCGGGGCTGTCGGAGCCGTGCACGAGGTTCTGCTGCACCTTGAGCCCCCAGTCGCGGCCGAGGTCGCCGCGGATGGTGCCGGGCGCGGCAGTGGTCGGGTCGGTCGTGCCGGCGAGCGAGCGGAAGCCTTCGATCGCGCGGTTTCCGGCGATGCGGATCGCGACGACGGGCCCGCTCTCCATGAACTGCACGAGGGGCTCGTAGAACGGCTTGCCCTGGTGCTCCTCGTAGTGCGCAGCGAGCAGCTCGCGCGACGCCTGCACGAGTCGGAGGTCGACGAGCGAGTAGCCCTTCGCCTCGATGCGGCGCAGGATCTCGCCGGTGAGGTTGCGGGCGACCCCGTCGGGCTTCACCAGAACGAGGGTTTCCTCGATCTCAAGGGCACTGCCGGTCACGAGAGCTCTCCTTCTGCGGCGATGCGCCGCGACGATTCGATGCGCCGAGCGCGCACCAGACACCACACCCACAGCCCCGCGAAGACGGCGCCGATGACGAACATGAACCCGTGCAGGAACCCGGTCGCGACGAATCCGACCTGCAGCACGCCGCCGAGCACGACCCCCCAGGACGACCGCTGCAGTTGGGCGACGATCACGAAGACGGCGATCGCGAAGCCGGTGCCGCCGAGGATCATCCACGTCGGGTAGCTGCCGAAGCCGATCAGGGTGAGACCAGCGAAGATGAGGATGACGGCCTCGAGCACCAACACGACCGAGAGCAGCGTCTCGGTCACCCCGCGCTCGCGGCGCACCCGCCCTGGAGTGCTCACGGCTTCCACCCGCCGGCATCCGCGAGGGCGATCGCCTCGCCGACCAGGGTGATCGAACCGGTGATCAGCACCGCGCGCGAGGGACCCTCGGCGGCCCAGGAGCGCGCGGCCTCGACCGCGTCTTCGAAGACGTCGTACTGGTAGACGGCATCCTCATGGGCGACCGAGAGCGCGATCTCGGCGAGCTCGTCGACCGGGGTGGCGCGATCGGAGTGCGAGCGGGTGACGTAGAACTGCTCGGTCACCGGCCACAGCTCGGTCAGGATGCCGTGCGCATCCTTGTCGCCGAGGACCGCGATCACGACGGTGATCTCCTGGAAGTCGAAGTATTCGGCCATCGCGCCGGCGAGCGCCTTGGCGCCGTGCGGGTTGTGCGCCGCGTCGACGAAGACGGTGGGCTCGATGCCGATCAGCTGCAGTCGCCCGGGCGAGGTCGCGTTCGCGAGACCGGCCGCGACGACGTCGGCGTCGAGCGCGACGGAGCCGTTTCCGATGAAGGATTCGACGGCCGCGATGGCGACGGCGGCGTTCTGGCCCTGGTGGTCGCCGTACAGCGGGAGGAAGACCTCCGCGTACGTCGCGGCGCGGCCGCGGACGGTGATGACCTGACCGCCGACGGCGACCGTCGTCTTCTCGAGCGCGAAGTCGACCATCTCGATCACCATCGACGCTTCGTCGTGCTGCGCCGCGGAGCGCAGTTCGTCCATCGCCTCGGTCACCTGCATCGCGGTGACGACGGTCGCGGCGGGCTTGATGATGCCGCCCTTCGTCGTCGCGATCTCGCTGAGCGTGTTGCCGAGCCGCGCCTGGTGGTCCAGCGCGATCGGGGTGAACACGGCGACCTGGCCGTCGGCGACGTTGGTGGAATCCCACTCGCCGCCCATGCCGACCTCGAGCACCATGACATCCACCGGGGCGTCGGCGAAGATCGCGAAGCCGAGCACGGTGAGCGCCTCGAAGTACGACAGCGCTTCCTCGCCGTTGGCGATCAGCTCGGCGTCGACCATCGTGAGGTACGGCTCGATGTCGCGGTAGTTGCGCACGAACGCCTCGTTGGAGACCGGGATGCCGTCGATCACGATGCGTTCGTTGACCGTCACCAGGTGCGGCGAGGTGAGCAGGCCGGTCTTGAGCCCGGCGGAGCGCAGGATCGCCTCGATCATGCGGGAGGTCGACGTCTTGCCGTTGGTGCCGGTGATGTGCACGACCGGGGCCGAGCGCTGCGGCTCGCCGAGCAGTTCGCACACCCGGCGGGTCGGTTCGAGCCGCGGCTGCGGGTTCCCCTCGCCGATGCGTTCCAGGAGTTCGGCGTAGATCTCGTCGGCATCCGACTGGAACTCGAAGTCGTCGTCGTCGAGTCCGCTTCCCTCGAACTCCTCGTTGTCGCTCACGTGGTCCGCTCCAGGTCGATCGTCACCGCGGATCCGGCTCCGACGGCAGTGGCTCCATTCTCCCCGGTCTTCGCCGAGAGCGTGGTGGCGAGGGTCTCCCCCGCGATCAGCTCCCGATGCGTGGTGACTGCGGCGACGGCGAGGTCGTCGCCGGTGATCGTGACCACGACGCGGTCGGACACCTCGAGCCCGGCATCCTTCCGCGCCTGCTGAACGGCACGGATGACGTCGCGCGCGAGTCCCTCGGCCTCGAGTTCGAGTGTCACCGCGGTGTCGAGCACGACGAAGTCGCCGTTCGCGAGGAATGCCACCGCGGCATCCGGGTCGGCCGCCTGCGGCACCAGGTCGTACTCCCCCGCCTGCAGCGCGGTGCCGTCGACCACGACGGTGTCGCCGTCGACGCTCCAGGAGCCGGCCTTCGCCGCCTGGATGACGCGCTGCACGTCCTTGCCGAGCCGCGGGCCGAGCGCCCGGGCGTTGACGGTGAGCCGGCGCTCGATGCCGTGCGTGGTGAGACTCGATTCGACGAGCGTCTCGAGGTCGACCACCCGCACGTTGAGCTCGTCGGCGAGGATGTCGGCGAACGGCTCGAGGGCGGCCGGGTCGGCCGACACCACGGTGAGCCGGGCGAGCGGCAGCCGCACGCGCAGCTTCTGCGCCTTCCTGAGGGCGAGGCCGGAGGAAGCGATCTCCCGCACGCGGTCCATCGCGGCGACCAGTTCGTGGTCGGCCGGGAACTCCTCGGCGAGCGGCCAGTCCGCGAGGTGCACCGAGCGCTCCCCCGTCAGTCCGCGGAAGATCTCGTCGCTGACGAGCGGCAGCAGCGGGGCCGACATCCGGCACAGCGTCTCGATCACCGTGTACAGGGTGTCGAAGGCGGCGGTGTCGGTGCCGTCCCAGAACCTGTCGCGCGAGCGCCGCACGTACCAGTTGGTGAGCACGTCGCCGAAGTCGCGCAGCGCCTGGGCGGCGAACGGGCTGTCGAGGTCGTCGAGGTGGGTCGTGACCTGCTCGAGCACCTCCCGCGTCTTGGCGAGGATGTAGCGATCCAGCACGTTCGTGGATGCCGTCGACCGCTGCGCGGTGACTCCCGCGGAGTTCGCGTACAGGGTGAAGAAGTAGTACGTCGACCACAGCGGCAGCAGCAGTTCGCGCACACCCCCGCGGATGCCCTCCTCGGTGACGACGAGGTTGCCGCCGCGGATCACCGACGACGACATCAGGAACCAGCGCATCGCGTCGGAGCCGTCGCGGTCGAACACCTCGTTCACGTCGGGGTAGTTGCGCAGCGACTTCGACATCTTCTGCCCGTCGTTGCCGAGCACGATGCCGTGGCTGATGACTCCGCTGAACGCCGGGCGGTCGAACAGCGCCGTCGCGAGCACGTGCATGACGTAGAACCAGCCGCGGGTCTGCCCGATGTACTCGACGATGAAGTCGGCGGGGTTGTGCTGCCCGAACCACTCCTGGTTCTCGAACGGGTAGTGCACCTGCGCGAACGGCATCGAGCCCGAGTCGAACCAGACGTCGAGCACATCCGGGATGCGACGCATCGTCGACGCACCCGACGGGTCGTCGGGGTTGGGTCGCACGAGGTCGTCGATGTAGGGACGGTGCAGGTCGATCTCGCCGTCGGGGTTGCGGGGAAGCATCCCGAAGTCGGCTTCGAGCTCGGCGAGCGACCCGTAGACGTCGACGCGCGGGTACGCGGGGTCGTCGGACTTCCACACCGGGATCGGCGACCCCCAGTAGCGGTTGCGCGAGATCGACCAGTCGCGCGCGTTGCCGATCCACTTGCCGAACTGGCCGTCCTTGACGTTGTCGGGAACCCAGGTGATCTGCTGGTTGAGCTGCTCCATGCGGTCCTTGATCGCGGTGACCTTCACGAACCACGACGAGACGGCCTTGTAGATCAGCGGGTTGCGGCAGCGCCAGCAGTGCGGGTACGAGTGCTCGTAGGACTTCACCTGGAACAGCCGGCCCTCCTCCCGGAGCTGCGCGATGAGCTTCGGGTTGGCCTCGAAGACCTGCAGGCCGGCGACCGGCTCGACGACCGGCAGGAACCGCCCGCCGTCGTCGACCGACAGGATCACCGGGATGCCGGCCGCCGCCGTCGTCACCTGGTCGTCCTCGCCGTAGGCGGGAGCCTGGTGCACGATGCCGGTGCCCTCGCCGGTGGCGACGTAGTCGGCCACGAGGATGCGGAACGCGTTCGGGCCGTACTCGTCGCGGTAGTAGTCCCACAGCTGGTCGTAGTGGATACCCGCCAGCTCCTGGCCGGCGAAGGTGCGGGTGACGACCGCATGCTCACCCAGCTCCTTGCGGTAGTCGGCGACGGTGTCGACAGCGAGCAGGTACTCGCGGCCTTCGGCATCCGCGACGACGCCGTACTCGACGTCGGGGCCGACGGCGAGCGCCGCGTTGGTGGGGAGGGTCCACGGGGTCGTGGTCCAGGCGAGCGCCTTCACACCGGTGAGGCCGAGCGCCTCCGCCTTCTCGCCGACGAGCGGGAAGGTGACGGTGACCGACTGGTCCTGACGCATCTTGTAGACGTCGTCGTCCATGCGCAGTTCGTGGTTCGACAGCGGGGTCTCGTCGTGCCAGCAGTACGGCAGCACCCGGAAGCCCTCGTAGGCGAGGTCCTTCTTGTACAACTCGGCGAATGCCCAGAGAACGCTCTCCATGAAGGTGGTGTCGAGCGTCTTGTAGTCGTTCTCGAAGTCGACCCAGCGCGCCTGGCGGGTGACGTAGTCCTGCCACTCCTGGGTGTACTCGAGCACTGACTCGCGGGCCTTCGCGTTGAACGCCGCGATGCCCATCTCCTCGATCTGGTGCTTCTCGGTGATCCCGAGCTGGCGCATCGCCTCGAGCTCGGCGGGCAGGCCGTGGGTGTCCCAGCCGAAGCGGCGGTGCACCTGCTTGCCGCGCATCGTCTGGTAGCGCGGGAACAGGTCCTTCGCGTACCCGGTCAGCAGGTGGCCGTAGTGCGGCAGGCCGTTGGCGAACGGCGGGCCGTCGTAGAAGACCCACTCCTCGCAGCGCTCACGCTGCTCGACGCTCGCTCGGAAGGTGTCGTCACCCTTCCAGAACGCGAGGATGCCGCGCTCGATCTCCGGGAAGTCCGGGGACGACGGGATCGAGGGATACGGCATGGTCTCTGCTCTCGTGAAGGTTCGGTCACTTCACGAGGACGACATCTGCTTCTGAGAAACAGAGACCGCGGTACCACCTCGCTTGCGCATCCCGCGGATGCGCCGCTCTTCCGGGGCGATGACGGGCCCTACCCGCCCGGTTCTAGTGGGCCCCGAGGGGCTGTTCTTCCGGAGACTCCCCGGTGATGGCCGGATCGCAGTCGTTGCCCGACAGCTTAGCGGCCAGCGCGCACCGAACGCCGTGGCTAGGGTCGTGAGACGTGACCACAACAGAGAGTGGCAAAGTGCCAACCACGTCTCCCACGGTCCGGAAGAACCCCGTTCGGGTCCTCTGGGCATCGCTCGTCGGAACCTCACTCGAGTCCTACGACTTCTACGTCTTCAGCTACCTCAGCGCTTTCTTCATCGGGCCGCTGTTCTTCGAACCCCTCGGGGTGTTCGGCGGGACGCTCCTCGCGTTCCTGACGAACGCGCTGGGCTTCGTCGCGCGGCCGCTCGGGGCGATCGTGTTCGGCCACCTCGGTGACCGCATCGGCCGCAAGCAGACCCTCATCGCGACCATCACCGTCATGGGCGTCGCGACCGGGCTGATCGGCGTGCTGCCCGATTACGCGACCTCGGGCTACCTCGGGGCGGTGCTGCTGGTGACGCTGCGGCTCATCCAGGGCTTTTCGCTCGGCGGGGAGTGGGGCGGGGCGATCCTGCTCGCCACCGAGTCATCGGACCAGCGGAAGCACGCGTTCTACGCGGCCTTCCCGCAGCTCGGGTCGCCCATCGGCTCGATCCTCACCGCCGGGCTCTACCTGTCGCTGCCGGTGCTGCTCAGCGCCGACGACCTGCTGTCATGGGGCTGGCGGATCCCGTTCCTGATCGCCTTCCCCCTGCTCGCGGTGTCGCTGTGGCTGCGGCTGAAGATCGACGAGACCCCGGTGTTCGCCGACCTCGTCGAGAAGCAGCAGCGTGTGCGCGTCCCGCTCGCCGTCGTGTTCCGCACGAAGCCCGTCGCCCTCATCCTGGGCGTCGGCGCAGCGCTGCTCGGCATCGGGTCGTACTCGCTCATGAACACCTACACACTGAACTACGGCGCCGCCGTACTCGGCTTCGACTACAACGAGCTGCTCACCGCGGTGACGATCGGCGCCCTGCTGCAACTCGTGACGATCCCGCTGTTCGGGGCACTCGCGAACCGCATCGGCTCGGCGCGCGTCGTGGTCATCGGGGCGGTCGGCACCCTGCTCGTCGCGTTCCCGATCTACTTCCTGCTGCAGAGCGCAAGCTTCCCGGTGCTCGTCGGGATGATGATCATCGGCGGCATCCTGCCGACCATGTCGTGGGCGGCGCTCGGCGGCCTGCTGTCGACGCTGTTCGGCGCGCGCATCCGCTATTCGGCGATCTCGTTCGCCTACGCGATCGCGGCAATCGTCGCCGGATTCCTGCTGCCCCTGACCTACGCGTTCGGTGCGGCCGTCGACCAGGCGTGGTGGCATCCGGCGATCGTGCTCGCCGGGATGTCGCTGATCACGGCGGTCAGCGCGTTCTTCGCGGGGCGCCGGATGCAGCCGATCGAGGATCTCTGAGCGATCGTTGAGCCCCCGGACGGCGGAGCCCTAGGCTGTCACCCATCCGGGGGCGACCCTCGGCGTCGACGGCAGCAGACGGACACGAGGCGAACGATGAGCGATGACACCCCCACGCAACGTCTCCCCCAGAGCGAGGACCCGAGCGAGGAGCGCAGGAAGTCGCGCACGCTGATGTTCGTCTTGATCGGCGTGGGCGCGGTGCTTCTGATCGCGATCATCGTGCTGCTGATCATCCTGTTCGGCGGCGACAAGGGCGCGCCGTCGGCCGACCCCACCCCGTCGGGCTCGTCGACCGCCACGACGACGACGAGCCCGTCCCCGACTCCGAGCGCGTCGCCGACCCCGTCGGAGACGGCCGCACCGCAACCGCCCGCGCAGACCGGACCGAAGATCAACAGCTTCGCGTCTGACCCGACCACGGTCGCCTGTCCGGCGCCCGATGCACCGAGCGGAGGCGGAGCGACCTACATCTCGTTCACGTGGTCGACCCAGAACGTCGACAAGGTCGAGTTCGGAGTGATCGACGGCGACGGAAACTACCAGGTCTACTTCGCCAATCTGCCGCCGTCCGGCAACAGCGCGACCGGAGCCTTCGGTCCGGGGAACGAGGACTTCGCCTTCCCATGCGGTAGCGACGAGGCGACGTTCGTGCTCAAGGCGACCGGATCGGGCCAGACGAAGACGGCCCAGCTCGTCGTCGACGACGTGACCAACGACTAGCGCTCAGCACACGTTCTCGAGTCGACGGATGCGGCGCCCCCTTCTCATCGGCGTGAGCGCGGGTGCGCTCGTGCTCACGCTCGTCGTCGTGGGGACCGTGATCGCGGTCGGCGTGATCGACCGCGACGACGCGCTGGCCGAGCGCAGCGCCGCCGCGACGCGGGTCGCCGACAGCGTGGCGGCCATGGAACGCGCGATCGCCGAGGCCGACGAGGTGGTGGCGGTCGCGGCCGATCCGCTGCTGCCGCCGGAGCCGGTCGCCGCGGTGAGCCGCGAGCGGGACGCCGCCGCCGCGGCCGTCGACGAGTCCGACCCGTTGCTCGCGGCCGACCCCGAGTCGCTCGACACGGGCGGCATCCGCGCACTGACCGATGACCTGCGCGGGGCGGCTGTCGATCTCGGCGACGGCGAGGCGCGCGTACTCACCGCGCTCGACGACCTCATCACCGCGACCCGGGAGTCGGCCGCCGGAGTCGAGTCCGCCAATTTCAGCGCCGAGAACGCGCCCCGCCTCAACTTCCGCGACGCCGTCGCCGCACTGGAGGATGGCGACGACGAGGCGGTCGCCGAAGGTCTGCTCGGCTATCTCGACGCCGCCCGAGCGCTCGAGGCCTCGCACGCCGACGAGATCGCCGAGAAGTCGGGGCCGCTGCTCGATTCCCGGCTCGCCGTAGAGGAGTTCGCCCGCTCGATCGCGGGCGGCGCGCTGCTCGAGTTCGACTGGGCGCCGACCGTCAACGGGTACGGCACCGGCGGCAGCTACGGCGGCACGAGCTACTGGTGGTCGGATCGGGGCGGGTACGCGACGGTCACCCTCTCCGACAGCGTGGCCGCGATGTGGCCCGGCGACGGGGTGCAGTCGCTCGTGGCCCACGAAGCCGGGCACGCCATCCTGTCCACCTGCGCCGAACTGTTCTTCGGCACCGAGTACGAGGCGGGCGGCGAGGAGTCGTGGGCCACCGCGTGGGCGATCGGCATGGGCTACACCGCCGACGGCAGCGGCGAGTCGATCTATGGACGACCGGCGGATGCCCTCATCGCGCAGTCGACGCTGTGCCGGTAAGCTCGGGCGGCACACAACCAGGCACCTCACCATCGACTCGGTGCCGCGTATATCGAACCGGAGCATCGCGATGACCCCTGCGTCGAACATCCCCGACAAGCCCGCCCTCGAAGGCCTCGAGCCGAAGTGGGCCGACCACTGGGAGCAGGCGGGAACCCACCGGTTCGATCGTGCCGCCGCCCTCGCCGCGGGCTCCGTGTTCAGCGTCGACACCCCGCCGCCGACCGCCTCCGGCAGCCTGCACATCGGGCACGTGTTCTCGTACACGCACATGGACCTCGCGGCCCGCTTCCACCGGATGCGCGGGGAGCAGATCTTCTACCCGATGGGCTGGGACGACAACGGCCTGCCCACCGAGCGCCGCGTTCAGAACTACTACGGCGTGCGCTGCGACCCGACCCTCCCCTACGTGCCCGGCTACGTGCCGCCGATCGAAGGGGGCGACAACGCGAGCAGCAAAGCCGCCGACCAGGTGCCGATCTCGCGTCGCAACTTCATCGAACTCTGCGAGCGCCTGACCGTCGAAGACGAGAAGCAGTTCGAAGAGCTGTGGCGCGCGATGGGTCTGAGCGTGGACTGGTCGCTCACCTACCGCACGATCGGGCCCGAGGCGCAGACCGTGGCGCAGCGCGCCTTCCTGCGTAACCTCGCCCGAGGCGAGGCGTACCAGGCCGAGGCCCCGACGCTCTGGGACATCACCTTCCGCACCGCGGTGGCCCAGGCCGAGCTCGAAGACAAGGAGCAGCCGGCCGCCTACCACGCGGTGACGTTCCACCAGCCCGACGGCGGGCTCGTCGAGATCGCGACCACCCGCCCCGAACTGCTGCCCGCCTGCGTGGCCCTCGTCGCGCATCCCGATGACGAGCGCTACCAGCACCTGTTCGGCACGACCGTGACGACGCCGATCTTCGGTGTCGAGGTGCCGATCGTGGCGCACCGTCTCGCCCAGAAGGACAAGGGCACCGGCATTGCGATGATCTGCACGTTCGGCGACGTGACCGACGTCATCTGGTGGCGCGAACTCGACCTGCCGAACCGCACCGTGCTGGGGCGGGACGGCCGCTTCCTCGAGACCGCGCCCGCCGAAGACCTGTTCACCGACGAGGGCCGCGCCGCGTACGCCGAACTCGCCGGCAAGACGGTGTTCAGCGCGAAGGCCGCGATGGTCGAGCGGCTCAAGGCCAGCGGCGACCTCATCGGCGACCCCAAGCCGACGACCCACTCGGTGAAGTTCTTCGAGAAGGGCGACAAGCCGCTCGAGATCGTGTCGACGCTGCAGTGGTACATCACCAACGGCGCCCGCGACGAGAAGCTCAAGGAGCGCCTGCTGGATGCCGGCAAGCAGATCGACTTCCACCCCGACTTCATGCGCGTGCGCTACGACAACTGGGTCGGCGGCCTGACCGGCGACTGGCTCATCTCGCGCCAGCGCTTCTTCGGCGTGCCGATCCCGGTCTGGTACGAACTGGATGCCGCCGGCGAGCGCGGCAGTGTGATCGTGCCGGCCGAGGAGTCCCTGCCGATCGACCCGTCGTCCGACGTGCCCCCGGGCTACACCGAGGCCGACCGCGGCGTCCGCTTCGAGGGCGACCTCGACATCATGGACACCTGGGCGACGTCGTCGCTGACCCCGCAGATCGCGGGCGGCTGGGAGACCGACCCGGAGCTGTTCAACCTGGTGTTCCCGTACTCGCTGCGGTCGCAGGGGCAGGACATCATCCGCACCTGGCTGTTCTCGACGGTGCTGCGCGCCCAGCTCGAGCACGGCAGCATCCCGTGGGCGAACGCCGGCATCTCGGGCTTCATCGTCGACCCCGACCGCAAGAAGATGTCCAAGTCGAAGGGCAACGTCGTCACCCCGGCGGCGATGCTCGACGAGCATGGATCGGATGCCGTGCGCTACTGGGCGGCGTCGAGCCGGCTGGGCACCGACGCGGCCTTCGATCCGCAGAACCCGAAGCAGATCAAGATCGGCCGTCGCCTCGCCATCAAGGTGCTCAACGCCGCGAAGTTCGTCTACTCCTTCGAGGCGTCACCCGCCGCCGTCAGCGCGCCCCTCGACGTCGACATGCTCGCCGAACTCGCCGAGGTCGTGCGGATCGCGACGAAGGCCTACGAGGAGTACGACCACGCCCGCGCCCTCGAGGTGACCGAGCAGTTCTTCTGGACGTTCTGCGACGACTACCTCGAACTCGTGAAGGAACGCGCCTACGCCGGCGACGGCAGTGCTGTCGCGGCGCTGACGCAGGCGATCGACATCCTGCTGCGGCTGCTCGCCCCGGTGATCCCGTTCGCGACCGAGGAGGTGTGGTCGTGGACGCACGAGGGTTCGGTGCACGTAGCGAGCTGGCCCACCCTCGAGTCCGAAGCGCCCCGCGGGCTGCTGCCGGCGGTGAGCGCCGCGCTCATCGGCATCCGTCGCGCGAAGACGGAGGCCCAGGCCTCGCAGAAGACCGAGGTCACCTCGGCCGTGCTCGCCGGACCGGCGTTCCTCGCCGAGGCCGCCGACGACCTCAAGGCGGTGGGCAAGATCGCCGAGCTGACCCTGGTGACCGCCGACGAGATCACGGTCACCGACATCGTGCTCGCCGAGGTGACCGAGTGACCGTCACCGTGCGGGCGCTCGTCGACGGCGATCACGAGGCCTGGCGCCGGTTGTTCCGCGACTACGGCGTCTTCTACGAGACCCACTTCGCCGACGACGTGCTCGACCAGGTGTGGGCGAAGCTGCGCGTCGGCGACGGCGTGCACGCGCTCGTCGCGGAGGTGGAGGGCGAGGTCGTGGGCATCGCGCACTACCGCTCGCATCCCGACACGTTCAGCGCCGGGCGCGACTGGTTCCTCGACGACCTGTTCGTCGACCCGTCGTCGCGCAGCGGCGGGGTGGCCACGGCGCTCATCGAGCACCTCACCGCGCTCGCGAAGGCGACCGGACCGGGCACGCTGCGCTGGATCACGGCCGAGGACAACGCGCGCGCCCAGCGCGTCTACGACCGGCTCGCGAAGCGCACGACCTGGCTGACCTACGAGGTGCGGTTGTAGCGAGCGGCCGCCAGGCTCGGGTTGTACGGTGGCACCATGCAGCTCGGCACCCGGTGGCAGATCGGCGCGGAACCGCCGCCGCGCCTCCCCGACTCGGTGGTCTCCGCGATCGCGACTGTCGAGACCGAACTCGCCGGTGTCGACACGACCGGCTGGCGCTGGACGCTGACCTGGCTCGAGGGCCGTCCCGTGGTCGAACTGGATGACGGCACGACGCTGCGCTACGACCCGCACACCGAGACGGTCACCGTCGAGGCTTCGACCGACTGACCGCGCCGCGGGGAGCCCGTGACCCGTTGCGGACGTCGTATGTCATCCCGATCACCTTCGACTGGATCTGGAACGGACGCGAGCGGTCGACGGGTTTCCCTCGGTAGATCTCCAGGTACTGGTCGAAGACCGCGGGGAGCTTGGCGACGAGAGTGCGGGCCTGCTCAGGAGTGAGCGCCAGGTTGGCGGTGGACACCGTCGAGGCCTTGATCCATTCCAGTTCGCTCGCCGCCCGATCTGCGGGATCCGCGTCGCGATCGAGATCGACGTTGATCGGCTGCGGCACGCGTTCCCCCGTGAGATCGGTCGGCACCCGGAGCCGGTCGCGGATCGATGACGTTGCAAAGATCTCTGTGCAGAATGCGGGACCCTAATCTGGAGTCATGAGCAACCCCTTTCTGCAGGCGAGCACCCTCCCCTACCAGCTGCCGCCGTTCGCGGACATCGCGGACGAGCACTACGAGGAGGCGTTCGAGAAGGGAATGGCCGAGCAGCTCGCCGAGATCTCCGCGATCACCCGCAAGCGCGACTTCCCGATGTTCGACAACACCTTCCTCGCGCTCGAGTCGAGCGGCGCCACCCTCTCGCGGGTGAGCCGGGTCTTCTTCAACAAGTCCTCCGCCGACTCGACCGACTTCACCAACGAGCTCGAGGAGCGCATCGCCCCGACGCTCGCGGCGCACGAAGACGCCATCCTGCTCGACGCGTTCCTGTACGCGCGCGTGAAGACGGTCTACGAGAACCCCGCCGAGGATGCCACCGCCGAACAGCTCTACCTCGTCGAGCGCTGGTACCTCGAGATGACCCTCGCCGGCGCCGGGCTCGACGACACGCAGAAGGAGCGGCTCAAGGAGCTCAACCAGCAGCTGGCGACCCTGACGACGAAGTTCGAGAAGAACCTGCTCGCCGACACGAACGACCTGGCCGTGCATCTCACCGACGTCGCCGACCTCGACGGGCTCGAGGGCGGCGAGATCTCCGCTGCCGCCGAAGCCGCCGCCGCGCGCGGGCTCGACGGCTTCCTCGTGACGCTCGTGCTGCCGACCGGGCATCCGTTCCTCGCTCAGCTGACGAAGCCCGAGGTGCGCGAGCAGATCATGGCCGCCTCCCGGGCGCGTGGCTCGCGCGGCGGCTCGTTCGACAACACCGGCGTGCTGCTCGAGATCGTGCGGCTGAGGGCCGAGCGGGCGGAACTGCTCGGCTTCGAGAACCACGCCGCCTACGTCACGAAGGACGAGACCGCCGGCACCCCGGATGCCGTGGCCGCGATGCTCGGCAAGCTGGCCCCCGCCGCCGCGACGAACGCGACGGCCGAGCAGGCCGACCTCGAGAAGCTCGCCGGCCGCGCCGTCACCGCCGCCGACTGGTCGTACTTCACCGAGAAGGTGCGGCAGGAGAAGTACGACGTCGACACCGCGGCGCTGCGTCCCTGGTTCGAGGCGGAGCGGGTGCTCCAGCTCGGCGTCTTCGGCGCCGCGCACGCCCTCTACGGCGTCACCTTCACCGAGCGCACCGACCTCATCGCCTACCACCCCGACGTGCGGGTGTTCGAGGTCGCCGACGGCGACGGCTCCCCGGTCGGGCTCTACCTGCTCGACCTCTACACCCGCGATTCGAAGCGCGGCGGCGCGTGGATGAACTCGCTGATCACGCAGAACACGCTGCTCGAGCATCCGGCCATCGTCGTCAACAACCTCAACGTGCCCAAGCCCGCCGCGGGCGAGCCGACGCTGCTGACCTTCGACGAGGTGAGCACGTTCTTCCACGAGTTCGGCCACGCGCTGCACGGGCTCTTCGCCCGGGTGACCTACCCGAAGCTGGCCGGCACGAACGTTTTCCGCGACTTCGTCGAGTTCCCCAGCCAGGTGAACGAGATGTGGATGCTCTGGCCCGAGGTGCTCGACGCCTACGCGATCCACTACGAGACGGGCGAGCCGATCGACGCCGGAGTCGTCGCCCGCATCCGCGCCTCGGAGACCTTCAACGAGGGGCACGCGACGAGCGAATACCTCGCGGCGGCGCTGCTCGACCAGGCCTGGCACACCCTCTCGGCCGCGGAGGCTGCGGCCGTCACCGACGTCGCCGCGTTCGAGGCTGCGGCGCTCGCGAAGGTCGGGCTCGACAACCCGGCCGTGCCGACCCGGTACTCGAGCGCCTACTTCGCGCACACTTTCGCGGGCGGCTACGACGCCGGCTACTACTCCTACATCTGGAGCGAGGTGCTGGATGCCGACACCGTCGAGTGGTTCAAGCAGAACGGCGGGCTCACCCGCGCGAACGGCGACCGCTTCCGCGAACTGCTGCTCGGCGTCGGCGGGTCGAAGGATCCGCTCGAGGCGTACCGCGAGTTCCGGGGGCGCGACGCCGTGATCGAGCCGCTGCTCGCCCGGCGGGGTCTCGCCTAAGCCGGCTGCCAGGTCTTCGCGGCTCGGCGGCCGATCACGAACACCCCGAGCGCCGCGGCGACGAACATCACGCCGAGGATGAGCCAGCCGGCGAGGCCGAGCGAGAGCGCCGTGACGGCGAGCAGCGGCGGCCCGACCGCGCTCAGCGCGCCGTAGCCCATCCCGACGAGGCCCTGGTAGGCGCCCGCGGACGCCGGATCGGCGAGCTCGAACGCGAGTCCCCAGCCGGCGCCCTGACTCAGCACCTCGGCGAATGCGTGCGCGATGCCGCCGATCAGGAGTGCGAGGATCGCGACCCAGACCGGAGCCCCGGCAGCGAGACCGTAGATCGCGCAGGCAGCACCCATCAGCACGCCGGCGATCGCGAACACCCGGCCCGCCTTGCGCGGATCCTCGGTGCCGCGCGAGAGCAGCACCGTGAACGCCGTCACGATGACGGTGTTGAGGATGAGCAGCACCGACACCATGACGCGCGGCGCCTCGGTCTCGTGCTCGATCCAGAGCGGGATGCCGTACTCGAGCACGGTGAACTGGATGCCGAAGATCGCGGCGAGCCCGGTGAACGCGAGGTAGCGAGGGTCGCGCCACGGGCTGCGACCGCGCACGGGCTTCAGCGCCTCCGACTCGGCGGGGAGTCCGTGCCCGGCGTCCACCCGCGCCGGGAGGCGGGCGATCGCGACGGCAGCCACCAGTCCGAACACCGCGGCGACGACGAACGAGGCGCGGTAGGCGAGCGGGGTGTCGACCACGAGCACCACCGCGGCCGCGGCGGAGCCGAGCGCGATGCCCACGTTGGTGACGGTGCGGATCACGGCGCGTGCCCGGATGCGGATCGGCCCGACGAACGCCCGGGCGACGATCGCGGACTGAGCGGAGTGGGCACCGCCTCCGATGCCGAACGAGACGCAGCCGACGATGACCGCGAGCGCGAGGTCGTCGACGAACACGTACGCGCCGATCGCGAACGCGTCGATGATCGTGAGCACGAGCAGCAGGCGGCGCGCGCTCAGGCGATCGGAGAGCCATCCGCCCGCATACGACGAGCCGATGCCGGTGATCGCGGCCGCCGTCGACGCGACCGCGATCTCACCCGGCGTCAATCCGGCGACGATCGCCAGGTAGAGGACGGTCAGCGTGAGGGTGAGGCCCCGGCCGAGGGTATTGATCCCCGTTGCGGCGACGAGTACGCCGAGCACCGGGTCGTCGCGCCCGAACAGTTCGGCGAGCCGGACCCGCACACCGGCACGCGCCTGGGCCGCCGCGCTCTCGCCCTCTTCGGCCTCCGGATCGGCGAACGGCGCTTCGTCGGTACTCACCCGTCGAGGCTAGGCGAGCCCGCCGACACGGTCACGCGGAAATCGGGCACGACCTCAGGCCGACGACCAGGTGCGGCCGGCTCCGCGGCACTCCGGCCCTCCTCGGCTTCGGGACCGGCGAACGGCGGCTGGTCGCTCATGCGTCGACGTCGGCCGCCGGCTCAGGTTCTGGCGTCGGGTCGGCTTCGGTTTCGGGGGCGCGGTGCCGGCGCCACGATAGGAACCAGAGCATCACGAGGCCGCCGATCAGCAACGCCCAGAACGCCGACCCGATCCCCGCGATCGACCAGCCGAGGATCGGCCCCGAAACGGCGACGAGGAAGGTCACCACGGCGACGATGCGGTGCGCGGGATCCTCCAGCGCGGCCGTGATCGCCGAGCCGAACGCCCCGAACAGCGCGAGACCGGCGACAGCTGTGATGAGGATGGGCGGACTCGCCGCGACGACGGTGGTCGCGACACCCGAGATGAGTCCGAGCACGGCGAGCGTCGCGCCCGCCGAGACGCCCGCGACCCAGCGCTTCTCGCGATCGGGGTGCGCCTCGGGTCCGGCGGCCATGGCCGCGGTCATCGCCGCGAGGTTGAGCGCGACACCGCCGAACGGCCCGGCGAGCACGTTGCCCGCCCCGGTCGCGACGAAGATCGCCCGGGTCGGCGGGTGCTCGTACCCGAACGTGCGCAGCACGGCGAGCCCGGTCACGTTCTGGCCCGCCATCGTGACGAGGTAGATCGGGATACCGAGCCCGAAGACGACGGCGAGGTCGAAGCCCGGCACGACGGGTGCGAGCACCGGCAGCAGCCGCGCCGCGCTCAAGTCGACCCCGGAGGTCGAGACCGCCACGACGACGACGGTCGCGACGACGGCACCCGGCACCGCCCAGCGCGGCGCGAGCCGGGCGAGGATCAGCCAGACCAGCACGATCGGCAGCGCGAGCAGCGGCACCTGCACCACCGCGGTGACCGGCGCGAGGCAGATCGGGAACAGGATGCCGGCGAGCATGGCGCTCGCGATCGGCTTCGGGATGCGGGTGACCGCCCGCGCCAGCCACGGCCACAGCCCGGTGATGATGATCAGCAGCCCGCAGAGGATGAAGGCGCTCATCGTGCTGCGGTAGTCCGCCCCGCCCTGCCAGGCGAGCACCACGGCCGCCCCGGGCGTCGACCAGACGAGCGAGATCGGGATGCGGTACTTCCAGGAGAAGACGATCGTCAGCAGCCCGGGCACGAGGCAGAGCATGAGCAGCCCCGACGCGGCCTGGTCGTCGGTCGCGCCGACCGTGTGCAGCGCGCTGATGAGCAGCACGAACCCGCTGGCGAATCCCGTGATGCCGGCGACGACACCCGCGAAGATCGGCTGAGCCAACGAAGTCCGTGGGATCAGTCCGGCGTCGCGCATCCCTTCAGCCTAGGACTCAGCTCGCGAACACCTCGCGCAGCCGTTCCCAGTCCTCGGCCCGCACCCACACGGGCAGCTCGTCGATCGGCGTCTCCCGCTCCACGACCCGCCCGCCCTCGATCCGTTCTCCGGTGAACGCGTCGTGCCACGCTCCCGGCGGGAGGTAGGCGGTCGCGGTGGTGACCCCGGGCGCGGTCACCGGCGCGACGAGCAGCGCGTCGCCGAGCATCCATTGCACTGGGTGCTCCCAGACCGCCGGGTCGGCCGGCGCGTCGAAGAACAGCGGGCGCATGAGCGGCTCCCCCGTGGCGATGGCGCGCGACGCCTCGGTGGCCAGGTAGGGCACCAGGCGTTCGCGCAGCTCGGTGAACGCGCGGAACACCGGCAGCACCCGGTCGTCGCCGGTGCGTTCCGCGATGTTCCACGGGGTGCGGTCGCGCGACGGGGTGCGGTGGTGGTTGAACTCCGAGTGGTACTGCATGATCGGCACTAACGCCGCGGCGGCCGCCGAGCGAAGGTACAGCTCGGCATCCGGGATGTCGCCGCTGAAGCCGGCGAGGTCCCAGCCCCAATAGACGACGCCCGAGGCCGCCGCGTTGAGTCCCGCGAACAGCGACCAGCGGAACGCCTCCCAGGTGGAGTTCTCGTCGCCCGCCCAGAAGGCGCCATGCGCCTGACTCCCCGTGTATCCGGCGCGGCTGAAGGTGACGGGTGCCTTGCCGAAGCGGCGCAGAAGGTCGCCGTACGCCTGGGCGTAGTGCACGGGGAACGTGTTGTTCTTCTCGTCGCCGCGGCGACCGTCGAGGTAGAGCAGTTCGCGACCCCAGGCGTGCTCGCCGCCGTCGGTCTTGAACCCGTCGATCCCGACCTCGTCGACCAGGTACCGGCGCTTCTCGGTCCACCAGCGCGCGGCGCGCTCGTCGGTGAGATCGGGCATGAGTCCGAGCGGGAACCACCATCCGCGGTTCCGGTAGGGGCGCGGCCGGCCGTCGGGAGCGGGCTCGCGGATCAGCACGTCGTCGCGGATCGCGGCCGCGGCATCCTCGGCCAGCTGTCCCGTCGGATGGGGTCGCATCTTGAGCAGCGGGATCTGCCACAGGTGCACGCGCACGTCGCGGGCGTGCAGGTCGTCGACCATCCCCTTCGGGTCGGGCCACGCGCCGTCCGCCGGGAACTCGAAGTCGGCGAGCCTCTTCGGCTCGGCGCCGTCGCGCACCGGGGCCACGGCGTCGCGCCAGGTGGTGAACGTCGACTCGTCGCTCCACGCCTCGATGACGACCGAGCCGACCGGGATGCGGTGGTCGCGATGCGCGTCGACCTGGCGCATCACCTCGGCCTGCGTGTTCCACTCGTTGCCGCTCGCCCACAGCCGGAACACCCAGTCGGGCAGCTCCTCCGGCGATCCGACGCGCGCGAGGAACGCGGCGAGCACGTCGCGGGGCGCGCCGTCGAAGAACTCCACCTCGAGGATGCCGTCCGCCCCGGTCTCGGCCTCGATCAAGAGCATCCCGTGGTCGCGGTCGCCGACGTCGAACCAGACCCGGCGGGACGTGCGCACGTGGAACCCCCAGCCCGTGCCGCCGACGACGTGGGCGAAGGGCATCGGCAGATAGGTCTTCCGCTCGGCGCCCTGGTTCTTGTACTGCTCGAAGACGACGGAGTCGAGGCTCGTGCCCCGCTGATCGAGGCGGTCGTAGCGTTCCCCGAAGCCCGCGACGCGCTCCCCGGTCGCGAGCGGGAGGGCGAACCGCACCCGCCGCACCGTGGTCCCGTCGTCGAGCGAGCTGCGCGATCCGTCGACGATGCGGCCCCGGCCGATCTCCGCGACCCCGGGGGCGCCGTCGACCCAGCCGTTCACCGTCGCGTCGAACCAGCGGGTGCCCTCGGCGGGCGCGACGAACCGGTAGCGCAGGCTCTCACCGCGACGCAGACCGGAGAGTTCGGCCCGCCAGCCTCCCGCTGCGCGGGCGAGCCGCGCCTGCGCCGACGCGAGGTGCCCGCCGTCGACCACCTGCCCGCGTGACGTCGTCGCCACGCGGGCGAGGTCGACGGCGGGCTGGGCGACGCCGTCGCGCTCCCACTCGAGCCGCACCGCGGTCACCGACGCGGAGCCGCGCACGCCGAGCACGAGCGGCTCACCGGCGACCGGGTCGACGGGCGAGCGCTGCTCGGTGTCGACCGAGTAGGGGTGTCCCGATCCGAACGGACGGTGCCGGATCACCGGGTCACCACGCCGAGCTCGACGCCGAGGCGCAGGAACATCGCGTACGACCAGAGCAGCGGATCGGCAGACTCCCCCCAGCGCGCGACCCATTCGTCCACGAACGACGGATCGATCAGGTGGTCGGCGACCTGCTCCGGCATCGTGCCGCTCGCGCGCACGGTTCCGGCCGCCCAGTCGAGAAGCTCACGAGCCCGGTCGGCATCCCCGGCGCTCGCGTGGGCGAGACCGACGAAGCAGGTGAGCAGCGGCCACTGCCCGCCGCCGTAGTACGTGTCGGTGGTGAAACGGTGGGTCCCGCCGTCGACCACGAGCTGGGTCTCCAGTTCGGCGAGGGTCGCCCGGCCGAGGTCGGAGTCTCCGGGCACGACGCCGAGGGGGGCGATGAGGGCCGCGAGCGAGGCGTCGACGGCGGTCGAGCCCAGCCACTTCACGAGACGCCCGTCGACGGTGCCGCGTTCGCGGATCAGCCGGGCCGCCGCATCCGCCGTCTCGGCCGCGTGGCGGCGGCGCTCGGCGTCGAGGTCGGCCGTGACCGAGGCGACACGGAGCCCGGCCTCGATGCTGCCGAGCGTCGACACGTGGACCTCCTCGACGTGCTCCTCCCACCAGTCGTAGCAGGGGCGGTCCCACGACGAGACGAGGTAGTCGACGGTGAGTTCGATCGCGCGACGCCAGGGCCGCACGTCGAGAGAATGGCGTTCGGCGTGGGTGAGCGCGGCCCAGAGCCAGAGCCCGTAGCCGTCGAGCTGGAAATCCCACCAGTCGGCGTCGCCGGTTCCGCCGTCGAAGGTGAACCGCGTGGGCAGCATCTCCGCGTCGGGCACGGGGGTTCCGGCACCTGCCGCGGCGACGATGTGGTGGATCTCGGGCGCGCGCGCCACGAGCGTGCGGGCGCACCAGTCGAAGAACGCCGACGCGGAGGCGACCTCGCCCGCCGCCGACATCGCGTCGGCGATGAACGATCCGTCGCGCAGCCAGGAGTACCCGCGGTAGGCCGAGAAGGTCGGGCTCGCCGGGTAGGCGCCGCCGGCATCCTGCAGCGAGAGGATGAGGGCGCGACCGCGCTCGGCGATCTCGGCGAGATCGGCGGCGAGCATCGGGGGCTGGGACGACATGGCAGTGCTCCGGATCGGTGGCGTTCGGACGGAGGTCGAAGGGGGCTCGCGGGCGAGCCGGGTGACCGGGGCGGGCGGGATCGCCGTCCGCCCCGGTCGAGGGTGGTCGGCTGGCTAGCCGCCGATCACCGCGTTGATGCGCTCCTCGGCGCTGGCGAGGGCTTCCTCGACGGTCTTACGACCGGCCTGGGCCTCGATCAGCTCCTCCCCGAGGATGTCCTGCATCTCGGTCTGCCCCTCGGCGACGACCGGGGGCAGGGCGATCGCGTCGAGCGAGTCGAAGACGGCCTGGCGGTTCGCCGGGGCGCCCTTCTCGAGGTAGGTCGCGAGCTTCGCCTCGTCCGAGATCGGCGGGAGCTCCCAGCCGGAGTCGAGACGCACGTCGACCATGGTCGACGACGAGGTGAGGAATTCGGCCCACTTCGCCGCCGCCTCCGGGTGCTCCGACGACGCGCTCACGCCGACCGCGTTGGAGAACACGGCGCTCGCCTGGGTGGTGTTGCCCGGCTCGACGGCGATGTCCCAGCCGAAGGGCACGTCCGCGAACGCGCCGAACACCCAGATGCCGCTGTGCAGCATCCCGAGCTTGCCCTCCTTGAAGAGGTTCGTGTCGAAGTCGGCGGTGCCCTGGCCCTGCTCGATCGTCGGCATCACGGTGCCGCTCTTGCCGACCAGCCACTCGGCGGCTTCGATGCCCTCCGGGGTGTTGAACGCGACCGCGGTGCCGTCGTCGTTGAGGAACTGACCGCCGTTCTGGGCGAGCACCTTGTAGTACTCGTAGAAGCTCACCGGCTGGTAGTCGCCCCACACGCCGGCCGCCTGATCGGTGAGCGCCTCGGCCGCAGCCTGCTCATCCGCCCAGGTCCAGTCGGCGGTCGGGTAGTCGAGCCCGGCCGCGTCGAACAGGTCGGCGTTGTAGTAGAGCACGACGTCCGAGAACGAGCTCGGCAGCGCGTACTGGGCGCCGTCGGTCTGGTAGGCCTCGAGCAGCGACGGCCGGTACGCGTCGGGCGCCGCGACGGCGACCTCCGCGAGCACGCCATCAGCCTGGAACTGCCGGTAGTTGGAGTACTCGATATCGAAGACGTCGCTCACCGTGCCGGCCGCGAGGTCGGTCTGGAGTGCGGTGCCGTAGTCGCCGTAGGGCAGGGTCGTGACCTCGACGGTGATGTCGGGGTTCTCCTCCTCGAAGGCGTCGACGATGGTCTGGAGGTTCTCCTCGTTGCCTCCGTTCGAGATGAAGTTGGTGTACGTGATCGTCACCGGGCCGTCGTCGGGCGTGGTGCATCCGGCGAGCGCGAGGCCGCCGATCGCAGCGACGCCGACGAGGGCGAGCAGCTTGCGGTTCATGACTGCGTTGTCTCCTTTGAATCGGGAAGGGGGTGCTTCAGTGCGGTGTGGGCTTCCGGGGTCACTTAATCCCGGAGTTGGCGACGCCCTGGACGACGTATCGCTGGGCGAAGATGTAGAGCGCGAGCATCGGCAGGATGCTCACGACGGAGCCGGCCATGACGATGTCCCACGCGGTCGTGTACTGGCCCTGCAGCCCGGCGAGCGCGACCGGCAGGGTCTGCAGCTCGGGCTTCCTCAGCACGACGAGGGGCCAGAGGAACGAGTTCCACGAGCTCATGAACGCGAAGACCGAGAGCGTGGCGAGCGCCGGCCGGATGTTGGGCAGCACGATGAGCGTGAAGATCCGGAAGTGCCCCGCACCGTCGAGCGTCGCGGCCTCGTCGAGTTCGCGCGGCACCTGGTTGACGGCCTGGCGCAGCAGGAAGATGCCGAACGCGCTCGCGAACGTCGGCAGCAGCGCACCGAGGTAGGTGTTGAGCAGGCCGAACGTCTTCAGTTCGACGAAGAGCGGCACGATGAGCACCTGCAGCGGAATCATCATCGTGGCGAGGTAGATCGCGAAGACGACGCCCCGGCCGCGGAACGGCAGTCGGCTGAACGCGTACGCCGCAGTCGAGCTCGTGAACAACTGCACGACCGTCGTGATCAGGGCGAGCGCCAGGCTGTTGAGGATGGTCCGCAGGAACGGCCGCTCGGCGAAGAGCCGGGCGTAGGCGTCGAGCGACGGGTCGCTCGGGATCAGCGACGGCGTCAGGGTGAGCCCGGCGCCGGGGGTGATCGACGTGATGATCGTCCAGAGGAACGGGAAGAACATCACGAGAGCACCGGCGACGATGACGACGTGCAGGATGATCGAGCGCCCGAGTCCGGGGCGGGCGATCCGCGCGCTAGCCATAGGTCACCCACCGGCGCTGTCCGATGATCTGCACGACGGTGACGGCGAGCACGACGATGAACAGCATCCAGGACAGGGCGGATGCCTCGCCCGCCGCACCGTAGCGGAAGGTCAGGTCGTAGATCTCCTTCACGACGACCTGCGAGGAGCCGGCGGGGCCGCCCCCGGTCATCGCATACACCTGGTCGAAGACCTGGAACCCGTTGATGAGCGAGATCACCAGCACGAAGAAGGTGCTCGGGCTCAGCAGCGGCAGGGTGACGTTGAACAGCCGCCGCCACCATCCGGCACCGTCGACGCGGGCCGCATCCTCGAGGTCCGGGTTGATCGCCTGGAGCCCCGCGAGCAGGATCACCATGACGAAGCCGAGGTCCTTCCACGCCGAGGCGAGGATGATCGACGGCATCGCCCAGAGCGGATCGGTCCACCAGCCCGGACCGTCGATGCCGATCGCGGCGAGGACTGTGTTGACCACACCGGTGCTCGGGTTGAGCAGCCAGCGCCAGATGAGCGCGACGACGATCCACGAGCTGACGACCGGCAGGAAGTAGATGCCCCGCCAGAACGCGCGACCCTTGAGCCGGCTGTTGAGGGCGAGGGCGATCGCGAGTCCGCCGATATAGACGATCGGCACGTAGCCCACGATGTAGAACAGCGTGTGCAGGAAGATCTGCCCGGTGCCCGGATCGGTGAGCAACTTCGCGTAGTTGTCGAAGCCGACGAAGACCGGCGGACGGATGAGGTTCCACTCGGTGAGGCTCACCCACGCGGCGGCGACCATCGGGCCGAGGGTGAAGAGCAGCAGCGGCAGCGCGCTCGGCAGCAGGAACGCGAGCACGACGAGGGCGTAGCGCCCACGGCCACGGCGCACCGGGCGCCGCGGGGCGTCCTTGCTGTCGACGAGGATCGCCGACACGGTGTTTGCACTCACCGGCCGGACTCCACCTCGGTCGCCGGCACCTCGCGCGACGACGGCTCGACGAGGCGCTCGCGCACGAGGCGGCCCTGGTCGCCCGCGACGTTGTCGGCGTCGAACGGTGTCGCGAGCACGAGGGCGGCGGCGCCCTGCGCCCAGCTCTCGTCCTGCCAGGACTCGACGACGACGCCGATCCCCCGGCGCAGCGGCAGCAACGCGGAGCGGAAGGCCGGCTCGAAGCCGTAAGCCCAGTGCGGCCAGGCCGCCGTGCCCTCGCCGAGGAGGATGACGAGTTCCGGGTCGAGCATCTGCACGACGCCCGCGAGGGTGCGCCCGAGCAGATGACCGGCCTCGCCGAACAGCGCGGCGGCGGCGGCATCCCCCTCATCGGCGGCGGCGCGCAGGGCGCCGTACCCGCCGCGAGCGCCGAGGATGCCGCGCTCGCGAGCCGTGCGCACGAGCGCCGCCTCGCCGATCACCGCCTCGAGGCAGCCGTGGCTGCCGCACGTGCAGAGCGGACCGTTCTCGATGACCGGGGTGTGGCCGATCTCGCCGGCACCGCCGGTGGATCCGCGAAGTACGACCCCGTCGACCACGAAGCCGGCGCCCACACCGGTACCGATCGTGACGACGAGGAAGCTGGAGTGGCGGCGGCCGACGCCGTAGAGGCGTTCGGCCATCGCGAGTGCGTTGACGTTGTTCTCGACGATCACGGGGAGCCCGAGCTCGCGCCGGAGGGTCGCGCCGAGCGGAACCTGGTTCCAGCCGAGCGGGGTCGAGTCGACGAGTCCGTTGCCCTGCCGGTCGACGGAGCCGGGGACTCCGACGCCGACGCCGAGCAGGCGGGTCGTCCCGCCCCCCGCGATGAAGCGTCCGAGGAGGCCGGCGAGATCGGCGAGGAACGTGGAGGCCGCGGCGTCGATGGGCTCGCTGGCCGAGCGGAGCACGACGCCGTCGATCCCGACCTCGACGAAGGCGACGTGGTCGTCGACGACCTTCACCCCGACCGCGCGGCCCGCGCTGGCGGCGAGTCCGAGCATCCGCGCGGGACGACCGCCCTGAGAGGGCGAGTGCTCGAGTTCGACGATCAGGCCGTCGGCGAGCAGGTCTTTCGTGAGCTGGGTGAGCGAGGCGGGCGAGAGGCCGAGGACCCGGGCGAGGTCGGCGCGGGATGCGGGGCCCTGGGCACCGAGGTGCGCGAGGACCGCCGAGCGGTTCACGTCGGCACGACTGGAGGGGCGGATCGCCATCGATCTCTCTCGTTCTCGGGAGTACTTACTTCAGGAGTAAATAAACCAAAGAACGAAGTGGATGTCAAATGATCTCTGCGCCCGTTGGACCTGCTGTGGACTCAGCGCACGACGAGATGAGGGCGGATGATCGCCGCCGCCTCGACGACGTCGATCCCGCCCTGCGCCACCCCGAGCACGAGGTCGAAGGCCTCGTCGGTACCGAAGTCGTGGACATGCCCGTTGATCCAGCAGAACAGGATCATGAGAGTCCACGACAGTCTCTTGTTGCCGTCGACGAGCGGATGATTGCGCGCCAGCGATTCGAGGAGCGCCGCGGCCTTCGTCGCGAGATCCGGGTAGGCCTCAGCCCCCCACACGGTGGTCGCCGGGCGCGCCAGCGCGGACGCGAGCAGCCCGGCGTCGCGGACGTGGAACCCGAGTCGCTGGACGACGTGGAGTGCGTCGTCCAGCTCGAGGTACTCCGTCACGCGTCTTCGAGGCGCTTCAGCAGTTCAGCGTCGTGGGCGAGAACGAAGTCGAGGCCGGCATCGACATCGGCGCGGCGCCCATGACGCTCCACGATCCAGGTCGCGCCCTGCAGCAGGAGCGCGTGCTTGGAGACGTGCCGCTGAGCGGCCACGGCCTCGAGCCGGGCGTCGAGCTCTTCAGGAATGCGGACGGTGATCGCCATAGCCGAATACTACCATTCTGGTACTACTGAGGGAAGGCGGTGTCGACGTCGCTGATGATCGCGAGCACCCGCGGGTCGATCCAGGTGAGGTCCTCGGCCACCCGCATCTCGTAGTTCTCGGCGCCGACCCAGCCGGCGAAATCGGCGCGACCCAGGGACACGGCCCGAGCGTCCAGTTCGGCGAGCAACTCGGCCGTGATCGGGAGACGCTCCGCCTCCGTCGACGCCGTGAGGTAGAACTCGTGCAGGTCACGCAGCCGGAGCAGCTCGTCGACCGGCGACGGGTGATCGTCGACCCGCAGATCCACGGCGACGTCGTCGAAGCCGCCGTAGCCCGCCCCACGGCGCACGACGAACACGGCCGCCGATTGACGCCCCCGCGAGTCGCCGCCCGCGGCATCCCCCGCGCGAAGCGCCGCGAGCAGCCGCACCTCGAGCGGAGCGCCCGGGTCGGACGACGACCACGCCTGCTCCATCGCCGCGACGACCTCGGGGCCGCTGAGGATGTTGCCCTGGATCGCGTAACCCTCTCCCGCGATGCCGCCGGCCCAGCCGTAGCATCCCGAGCCGGTGAAGGTCGCCGAGCCGCCGGTCGCGTCGACGATTCCGACCTGGCGCTGCTCGCGGTCGGGGTCGTCGGCGAGCAGGCTCGCCAGCGTCTCGGTCGCCGAGAGCCCCGCCGTCATCGCGGCGAGCGCCTGCGGCTTGTACGCGGTGTTCGCGAACGACTGGGTGGCGATCGCCCCGACGCCGGCGGTCGCGGCGGGCACCGCGGAGCCGACCGCGAGGAACTTCGACGCGACGGCGACGCCCCACGACTCCCCGTCCGCCGAGCGGGCGACGATCGAGAAGGTCACGGCGAGACGGGCGAAGCCCTAGGCCGACTTCTCGGTGCGACGCGCGGCGTGCGGCACGATCGTCGGCGCCGCGTTCTCGAGCACCGCGGCCTTCGTCACGACCACCCGGGCGACGTCGTCGTCGGACGGCACCTCGAACATGATCGGGCCGAGCACCTCTTCGAGGATCGCGCGCAAGCCGCGGGCGCCGGTCTGGCGCAGCTTCGCGAGGTCGGCGATCGCTTCGAGGGCATCCGTCTCGAACTCGAGCTCGACGCCGTCGATCTCGAACATGCGCTGGTACTGGCGCACGAGGGCGTTCTTCGGCTCGGTGAGGATCTGCATCAGCGCGTCTTGGTCGAGCGGCGAGACGGTGGTCACGACCGGAAGGCGGCCGATGAACTCCGGGATGAGCCCGAACTTGTGGAGGTCTTCCGGCAGCACCTCGCTGAAGAGTTCCGACTCGTCGCGCTTGCTGTGCAGCGGGGCGCCGAAGCCGATGCCGCGCTTGCCGACGCGGGCCGAGATGATGTCTTCCAGCCCGGCGAAGGCGCCGGCCACGATGAACAGCACGTTCGTCGTGTCGATCTGGATGAACTCCTGGTGGGGGTGCTTGCGACCGCCCTGCGGCGGGACGGATGCCGTGGTGCCCTCGAGAATCTTCAGCAGAGCCTGTTGCACGCCCTCGCCCGACACGTCGCGCGTGATCGACGGGTTCTCGGCCTTACGGGCGATCTTGTCGACCTCGTCGATGTAGATGATGCCCGTCTCGGCCCGCTTGACGTCGTAGTCGGCGGCCTGGATGAGTTTGAGCAGGATGTTCTCGACGTCCTCGCCGACGTAGCCCGCCTCGGTGAGGGCGGTGGCGTCGGCGACGGCGAACGGCACGTTGAGCCGCTTGGCGAGAGTCTGCGCCAGATAGGTCTTGCCGCAACCGGTGGGGCCGATGAGCAGGATGTTCGACTTCTGGATGTCGATGTCGTCGATGACGGCATCCGCGGAGGTCAGGGTGCTGCGAGCCCGGATGCGCTTGTAGTGGTTGTACACCGCGACCGAGAGCGCCTTCTTGGCGGGCTCCTGCCCGATGACGTACTCCTCGAGGAAGGAGAAGATCTCTTTCGGCTTCGGGAGATCGAACTCGCTCGTGGCCTCCTCGCCGGCTTCGGCGAGACGCTCCTCGATGATCTCGTTGCAGAGTTCGACGCATTCGTCGCAGATGTAGACCCCGGGGCCCGCGATCAGCTGCTGGACCTGCTTCTGGCTCTTGCCGCAGAAGGAGCACTTGAGCAGATCTGCACTCTCGCCGATCCTCGCCATCGCGACTCCTCCCCTACATCCCCGAATGGATTGGGTCCGAGCCTAACCTGAACGTGCGTCGGCGGGTCGCAGCCGGTGCAGAACCCCCATCCGGCGCGCCGCATAGGGTTGACGCCGTGGACAGCAGAGGCTCGCGGGTCGCTCGCGGCTGGATCGCGGGTTCCTTCGCGACCGGCATCGCAGCGCTCTCCCACGGCGTCGTCGCCGGCGGCGCGCCGAGCCCGTTCGCGATCGGCGTCGGCCTGGTCTTCTCGGGCCTGCTGGGCACGTTCGCGATCGGGCGCTCGCCGTCACTCCCCCGTCTGGCCGCCGTCGTCCTCGGGTCACAGTTCGCCTTCCACCTCGTCTTCTCGGAGCTGACTCCGGCCACCTCGGCCGGGGCGGCCGCCGGGTCGGGTCACCACGGAGCCGCGATGCTCCTCGCACCCACCCCGGCCGCGCCCGGCGCCGACGCATCGATGTGGGTGGCGCACGGGTTCGCGATGCTCGCCACCCTCGTGTTCCTCCGCCGGGCCGAACTCGCCGTGTTCGAACTGGTCCGGGACGCCGTGCTCGAATGCGTCGAGATCACTCGCCGACTGACCCTGACCGTCGTCCGGCCCACCGCTCTCGGCACGTCGACCACGACGGAGCCGCCGCATCCCGTCGCGTCGTTCCTGAGATTCGTCGTCAGCCACCGAGGTCCGCCGGTCGCGGCCCTCGCCCGCCGACACCCACGAACTCTCGAAAGAAGAACATGAACAAGATCCGTTTCACACTGTCTGCGACCGCGGCGCTCGCGCTGGGCGCCGCTCTCGCGCTGGGGGCGCCGCTCGGCGCCTCCGCCCACGTCGGGTTCGACGAGGACACCGCCGCCGCCGGCACCACGCCGCTGCTGACGCTCCGAGTGCCCAACGAGTCGGCGACCACTACCACCACGAGCGTCACCATCGCTCTGCCGACCGACACCCCGCTGGTGAACGTGCGCCTCGTGCCGATCCCCGGCTGGGCGGCCGAGGTGGTCGTCTCAACGCTCCCCGAACCAATCAAAATCGGCGAGACGACGATCACCGAGGCGCCGTCCTCGATCGTGTGGACCGCGACCGGCACCGGCCTCGGCGAAGGCGAGCTGGGGCTGTTCACCTTCACGGCCGGGCCGGTCCCGGAGGTCGGCAAGCTCGAGCTGCCGGTCGACCAGCAATCCAGCGACGGGTCCGTCGTCGCCTGGGAGGGCGAGGAGGTGCCGACCCTCTACGTGAACGAGACGCCGGCCGGCGACGACCACGGCGGTGCAGCGCCGGGCGTCGAGACCGCCGGCACTCCCGCTCCGACGGGCCCGGATGGCACCGCGATCGCGGGGCTGGTGACGGGCGCCGCGGGGTTGTTCCTCGGTGCGACGGCGCTGGCGCTGGTGCTCATCCGCCGCCGCACGGTCGCGTGAAACGCGGCTCGCTGGTCGCGCTCGGCCTGATGGCCGCCGCGCTCGCCACCGGAGCGTTGGTGCTCGTCACCGCCGCCCCGGCGCAAGCGCACAGCGCGATCGCCTCCTCCACGCCGGAGGAGGGTGAGATCCTCGCAGCCCTGCCGGAGGAATTCAGCGTCACGGCCAACGAGGCACTGCTCGACCTGGGAGGTCAGGGCGTCTTCCAACTGCAGATCCGGGATGCCTCCGGCGCCTACTACGGGAGCGGTTGCGTCTCGATCGTGAACTCCACGATGTCGGCCGAACCGGTGATCGGAGACTCCGGGGAGTACACGATGCTCTGGCAGGTCGTCTCCGCCGACGGGCACCCGGTGAGCGGGGAGATCCCCTTCACCTGGCAGGCGCCGGAGGGCTTCGAGCCGGCCGCGTCGGTCGACACGATGCCGGTGTGCGGCGAAGATCCGGCCGCCGCGCCGACCGAGGCGCCCGCGGAGTCCGCCGGGAGCACGTTCCCGTGGCCGGTGATCGCCACTTTCGCGGCGGCGATCCTCGCGGTGGTCGTCGCCACCCGGGCGGCCCGCATCCAGCAGCGCACCCGCGCGGCGAGCCGGCTCGACCCTCCCGCGCAGGACTGAGACGCGAGAACGGCCGCGGCCCCACCTGGGTCCGCGGCCGTTCTCGTCTGCTCGCTACTTCGCGGCGAGCGCGGGGACGACGTTCTTGCGCGAGGTCAGCACCTGGTCGATCAGACCGTAGGTGAGCGCCTCGTCGGCCGAGAGAATCTTGTCGCGCTCGATGTCGGCGTTGACCTCCGCGGAGGTCTTGTTCGAGTGCTTCGCCAGCGTGTCCTCGAGCCAGGTGCGCAGCCGCATCACCTCGGCGGCCTGGATCTCGATGTCGGACGCCTGACCCCGGCCGGCCTCGCCGACGGCAGGCTGGTGGATGAGGATGCGGGCGTTCGGCAACGCGAGGCGCTTGCCCGGCTGACCGGCAGCGGCGATGACCGCAGCGGCCGACGCGGCCTGCCCGAGCACGACCGTCATGACCTGCGGACGGATGTACTGCATCGTGTCGTAGATCGCGGTCATGGCCGTGAACGAGCCACCGGGGCTGTTGATGTACATGACGATGTCGCGGTCGGGGTCCATCGACTCGAGCACGAGCAGCTGGGCCATGATGTCGTCGGCCGACGCGTCGTCGACCTGCACGCCGAGGAAGATGATGCGGTCCTCGAAGAGCTTCGCGTAGGGGTCTTGACGCTTGAAGCCGTAGGCGGTGCGCTCCTCGAAACTCGGGAGGATGTAGCGCGACTCGGGCATGAGGTTGCCCGCGGCGCGGAAGGTGGGGGTTTCCATGATCGGGCGTCCTTACTTGGTGCCGCCGCCGCCGATGACGTCGGCAGCAGACTCGCGGATGTGGTCGACGAAGCCGTACTCGAGGGCTTCCTGGGCGCTGAACCAGCGGTCGCGGTCACCGTCGGCGTTGACCTGCTCGACGGTCTTGCCGGTCTGGGCGGCGGTGATCTCGGCGAGGCGCTTCTTCATGTCGAGGATGAGCGCGGCCTGGGTCTGGATGTCCGACGACGTTCCGCCGAATCCTCCGTGCGGCTGGTGCAGCAGTACGCGCGCGTTCGGCGTGATGTAGCGCTTGCCCTTGGTGCCGGCGGTGAGCAGCAGCTGGCCCATCGAGGCCGCCATGCCGATGCCGACGGTGACGATGTCGTTCGGCACGAACTGCATCGTGTCGTAGATCGCCATGCCCGCGGTGATCGATCCGCCGGGACTGTTGATGTACAGGAAGATGTCTTTGCTGTCGTCCTCGGCCGCGAGGAGCAGCAGCTTGGCCGCGATCTCGTTCGCGTTCTCGTCGCGCACCTCCGACCCGAGCCAGATGATGCGGTCCTTGAGGAGACGGTCGAAGACGCTCGGCGGGAAGCCAGTGTCAGCCATGTGCGGAAGCTCCATTCGCTTGATTCCGAGGTCGAATCTACTTGGCACTCGCAGGGCGCTACTGCCATGTTCGCCCTGGGCAGATAGGTCGCGTCGTGGGGTGCAGACTCGTGACATGACCATCGACTACGCCGGCCGCACCGCCCTCGTCACCGGCGCGAGCTCCGGCCTCGGCGCCGAGTTCGCGCGGCAGCTCGCCGCCCGCGGCTCGCACCTCGTTCTCATCGCACGCCGGGAGGACCGCCTCGAGGAGCTGGCGGTCGAGTTGCGGGCGGCCCACGGCATCCAGGTGACGGTGCTGGCCGTCGATCTCGCGCACGCCCGACCGGGTGCGGCACTCGCCACCGACCTCGCGGCGCACGGCATCGTCGTCGACACCCTCGTCGCGAACGCCGGGTTCGGCACCTTCGGCCTGTTCGAGGAGGAGGACCCCGACCGCATCGCCGACGAGATCGCGCTCAACGTCTCGGGTCTCGTCGACCTGGTGCACACGTTCTATCCGGGGATGAAGGAGCGCGGACTCGGCGCGCTCGTGACGATCGCGAGCACCGCGGCCTACCAGCCGGTGCCGAACATGGCGGTCTACGGGGCGACGAAGGCGTTCGTGCTCAGCTTCACCGAGGCGCTCTGGTACGAGGCGCGGCACAGCGGTCTGCGCGTGCTCGCCGTCTCCCCCGGCGCCACCGCGACCGAGTTCTTCGACGTGGCCGGCAACGGCGAGCAGTTCGGCCTGAAGCGCGTGCCGGTCTCGGATGTCGTCAGCCAGGCGATGTGGCATCTGGATCGTCGCCGTGGCCGCGGCAGCTTCGTCTCCGGGGCGGGCAACGCGGTCGCCGCGTGGGCATCCACCAAGCTCGCGCCGCGGCGCCTCGCTACCGCGGGGGCCGGACGGATCGCCGGGGCCTAGAGCAGCTTCTCGAGCGTGTTGAGGTTGCGGGTGGTCAGCCACGGCTTGTGCTTGCTCGACCCCTGCGCCTTCCCCATCGCCGAGTCGAGCGTCGAGCCCTTCGGCGTCGTCCAGTAGATGACGCCGTCGCCGCGAGCGGCTTCTTCCACGGTCGGGTCGAGTTCGACCGCCAACAGCTGGTCGACCAGCTCCGGCTTGAGGAGGAAGACCACGTAGGCGTGCTTCTCGGCCGACCGCTCGAATGGGTAGGCGTCGACGATCTTCCCGATCGCCGCCTGCGTCTGCACGTGGACCCACGCTTCGTACCCGAAGCGTTCCCGCAGCGCCGCCTCGAGCCGCACCTTCGCGGTCGCGGCGGCATCCGCCGCGCTGAACAACACGTTGCCGCTCGCCAGCACCGTCTTCACATCGTCGTAGCCGAGCCCGAGCACGACTTCGGTGAGGTCGGCCATCTTCACGTCCACGCCGCCGACGTTGACCCCGCGCAGCAGCGCCACGTATCTCGCCATCTCCTCAGCATGCCAGGGGTTCCGGTTCTCAACTCTCGGTGCCGCGAGCACTCGCGCACGTCTCGTCGCCATGCCCCAGGGTGGCCGAGAGTTGAGGACGCGAGTCTCGACGGCGCCGAGGCGAGAAGCCCCGGTCCACGTGGGACCGGGGCTTCTCGGCAGTGCGCGAGGCCGACCTACTTGTGGTCGTGGCCGTAGTGCTCGTTGCCCGGCTTGCGGCCGTGCGCGTCGCGACCGGAGGCGGACGACCCGTGGTCGTGACCCTCGTGGTCGTCGGCGTCGACGAAGGCGCCGGCATCCTCACCGGTGCCGAGCATGCGGTCGACGAAGGGCTGCACGTCGACGGCCTTGCCCTTGGTGTCGACGACCTTCGCCTTGCCGAGCACGAGCGCGAGCGCCTTGGAACGCACGATCTCGCCAATGACGCCGGGCAGCTGCCCGTTGCCGTCGAGGATCTTCACGAACTCGCCCGGCTCCATGCCGTACTGCTGGCTGGCCTGCACGACGTACGAGGTGAGCTCGTTCTGGCCGACCTTCACCTCTTCGGCCTCGGCGATCGAGTCGAGCAGGATCTGCGAGCGGAAAGTCTTCTCGCTGGACTCCGAGACCTCCTTGCGGTGCTCCTCGTCTTCGAGACGGTTCTCGTTCTCGAGGTGACGGTGCACCTCGTCGTCGATCAGCTGCTGCGGCACCGGGATGTCGAGCTTCTCGAGCAGCACGTCGACGATCTTGTCGCGCGCCTCGATCGACTGTTGGAACGCCTTGCTCTTCTCGAGCTGGGCCCGCAGGTCGGTGCGCAGTTCGCCGATCGTGTCGAACTGCGACGCGATCTGCGCGAACTCGTCGTCGGCTTCGGGCAGCTCGCGCTCCTTGACGGAGAGCAGGGTGACCGCGATCTGAGCCTTCTCGCCCTCGTGGTCGCCGCCGAGCAGGTCGGACTCGAAGTTGGTCGACTCGCCCGCGGTGAGGGTGTCGAGCGCCTCGTCGATGCCCTCGATCAGCTCGCCCGAGCCGAGCTCGTAGGAGACGTTGCTTGCGGTGTCGACCTCTTCGTCGCCGATCTTGGCGGTCAGGTCGAGGGTGACGAAGTCGCCGATCTTGGCGGGGCGGTCGACGGTGACGAGCGTGCCGAAGCGGCTGCGCAGGTTCTCGAGCTCCTCCTCGACCTCGTCAGGGGTGATGGCGATCGGCTCGACCTCGAGCTTCAGCCCGTCGTACTTCGGCAGCGCGAACTCGGGCCGCACGTCGACCTCGACGGTGATCTGCAGGTCGCCCGAGAAGTCCTTCTCGTTCGGCAGCGCCACGATGTCGGCCGACGGACGGCCGAGCGGCTTGAGGTTCTCGTCGCGCGCGGCGTCGCGGTAGAACGTGTCGAGGCCCTCGTTGACGGCGTGGCTGATGACCTCGCCGCGCCCGACGCGCTGGTCGATGATGGGCGGCGGCACCTTGCCCTTGCGGAAGCCGGGGATGTTCACCGACTCCGCGATGTGCTCGTAGGCGTGGGTGATGCTCGGCTTGAGCTCCTCCGGCGTGACGGTGATGTTCAACTTCACGCGGGTGGGCGACAGGCGCTCGACGGTCGTCGTGACCATGGGAATACGTCTCCTGAGTGGATGAGGTGAAGGGCTGCGATGCGGTCGGGGCGACAGGATTCGAACCTGCGACCTCCCGCTCCCAAAGCGGGCGCTCTACCAAGCTGAGCTACGCCCCGAGGCAGAAACGGCCCGCCATAGTCTAAGGGAGAAGAGCGGGGCGGATGCCGGGGGCGCCCGAATCAGACGCCGCAGGCTCCGGCGGGGCTCGAGCAGGCCGTCGTGACGGTGAACCAGACGAAGGCCGCGAAGGCGACGTAGCCGAATCCGGGCAACGCGAAGATCATCGCCGAGATGGCCGGCCAGCCCGGCTTCTCGCGGCGGATCACGCCGACGATGCCGAAGACGAGGCCGAGGAAGCAGAGGATGCCGACGGGCGCGGCGGCGAGCTGCGCGGTGAGCGCCCACCACGGCGGACCCTGGAGGAAGGCATCCTGCGTCTGGAGGTAGCCGTAGATCACGGCGCCGGCGGCGGCGAGCGCGGCGAGCAGGATCAGGCCGAACCCGATCCAGCCGAAGACCGGGCGGCGCGGGCCGCGCGGCACGGCGACCGGCGGCGGCAGCACAGGCTGGGCGGCCGCAGGCTGATACGCAGCGGGCGCGATGACGACCGGCGGCGGCAGCGGGGTCGTGGGCGGAGGGGCCACGGGCGCGGGCGGCTGCGCGTCGCCGACGGGGATGCTCACGTTCCGACCCTATTGCTCTCGCGCCGTGTTCGTCACAGACTCGACGATGTCTCGACTCGGATCAGGGAGCGTCATGTCAGAGTCTCTTCGGCCGCCCGACGGCGTGTCGCAGCTCACCGAGCTGATGCGCTACGAGCCGCCCGCCGACGCCGGTGCGCTGCCCGAGGAACCACGTCGGCCGCGCCGCCGTCGCCGCCGAGGCCTCGCCGCACTGATCGTCGCCGCCGTCCTGCTGGCCTCCGGCGGCGGATACTCCGCGTATGCGCTCACCGCCCCGGTCGGCGACGCGACCCTCGAGGCGGCTTCTCCGAACGTCGCGATTCCCGACGCGGCGGCGGTCGACATCCCGGGCGGCTCTTTCGCGGTCAGCGTCGCAGGCGCCGATGCGTACCTGGGTGAGACGGCGAGCGACGTGTGGATGACCGGTGGCTCCAGCGACCCGCAGCCGATGGCCAGCATCAGCAAACTGGTGACCGCCCTGGTCGTCCTCGATGCGAAGCCCCTCGACGGCGTCGACGATGCCGGCCCGACGCTCACGTTCAACAGCGCCCAGACCCTGTACGACAAGTACTACCTGCTCGGCGCGACGGTCTTGAGGATGCGGCCCGGCAGCACGATGTCGGAACGCGATGCCCTCGAAGCGATGCTGGTCGTCTCGGCGTCGAATTACGCCGAAGCCGTGTCGACGTGGGCCTACGGTTCGCAGAGCGCGTTCCTGCGCGCCGCGAACGCCTGGCTCGCCGCGAACGGGCTCACCGGCACGACCCTCGTCGAGCCGACCGGGATCGACCCGCGCAACGTCAGCACACCCGCCGACCTGATCGCGCTCGGCAAGATCGCGATGGCCACTCCGGTGATCGCGCAGATCGTCGGCATGCGCACCCTCGACGTGCCGAACATCGACCCCGCGCCCAACACCAACGGGTTGCTCGGGGTCGACGGCATCACCGGGATCAAGACCGGCAACCTCGAGGAGTACGGCTCGAACCTGCTGTTCTCGTCGACCCTCGACGTCGGTCTCGGCGAGCCGCTCCAGGTCGTGGGCGTCGTGCTCGGCGGCGGCGACTCCCTCGACCAGAGCATCCGCGACTTCCTCGGCAGTCTGCGGGCGGGCTTCCACGTGGTGACCCTGGGCGAGAGCGGCGACCAGATCGGCACCTACACGACCGCGTGGGGAGATTCCGCCCGCATCCTGCTCGGTGAGGATGCCTCCATCCTCACCTGGTCGGACACCTCGGTCACCTCGTCGTTCGAGGCCCAGTCGCTGACGACCGGGTCGGACGGCGACGAGGTGGGCACCGTCACCTGGACCGTGGGCGACACCACCCTGACCGCGCCGCTCGTGCTCGACGGCGAGATCGAACCGCCGGATGCCTGGTGGCGACTCACGCACCCGTTCGAGCTCGGCGGATAGCCGCGCAACCCCTACCTTTCGCGTCGTCGGGCGACGAAGGTCGAGTCATGACCCCTGAAGACTCCGCTCCCCAAGAGCTTGTCGACCCCGAAGCCCGCCGCGAAGAACTACTCCGTGCCGGAGGGTCGGTGCCCGCCGACGCGGCACCCCGCATCACGCTCAGCGAGGGCAGCGACGGCGCCACCCGCATCGACGTCGCCGACACCGCGGCCGTGCGGCCCGGCCCGCCGCACATGGACCTCGACGAGAGCACGACCCTCGACGGGGAGACCGCCGCCGAGGAGTGAGCCGATCGGGGGCGGCGGAGACGGAAAATCCCCGCGGCGACTCCGGTTAGACTCGGGGACGCATCACGGGGATGTAGCTCAATGGTAGAGCCTCAGTCTTCCAAACTGATTACGCGGGTTCGATTCCCGTCATCCCCTCCACGAAGCCGCTACCCGAGGGCCCGCTCGAGATCCGCGATCAGATCATCGACGTTCTCGATCCCGACCGAGAGTCGCAGCAGGTCGGGGGGCACCGGCGACCCGGCTCCCTCAACCGAGGACCGGTGCTCGATGAGGCTCTCCACTCCGCCGAGCGAGGTGGCGCGCTTCCACAGTTTCGTGGTCGCGGCGACGGCGATCGCGGCATCCTCTCCCCCGGCGACGCGGATCGACAGCATGCCGCCGAACCCGCCGGTCATCTGACGCGCCGCGATCTCGTGCCCGTGCGCACCCGTCAGCCCGGGATACAGCACCTCGGCGATGCGGTCGTGGCGCGAGAAGTGCTCGGCGATCCGCTGGGCCGACGCACTCGCGGTGCGCACGCGGAGGAAGAGGGTGCGCATCCCGCGCAGCAGCAGCCACGACTCCATCGAGCCGAGCGTGCCGCCGATCTGCGCCCGCACTCCGCGCAGGCGCTGCCAGTGCTCGTTGTCGCCGCGGGTGGTGACCGATCCGGCGGTGAGGTCGGAGTGACCGTTGAGGTACTTCGTCGCCGAGTGCATCACCAGGTCGGCGCCGTGGTCGAGCGGTTGCGACAGCACCGGGGTCGCCGCGGTCGAGTCGACGGCGAGCAGGGCGCCGGCGGCGTGCGCGATCTGCGCCGTCGTGGCGATGTCGGTGATCGTCCAGAGCGGGTTGGCGGGAGTCTCGACCCACACCAGCTTCGTCGACCCGCTCCGGATGGCGGCCTGCACCATCGCCGCATCGGTCATGTCGATCAACTCGACGTCGAGGCCCCAGGAGGCGGCGAACCCGGTCAGCCAGTTGCGCAGGCTCCAGTACATGACCGCCGGCGCGAGCACGTGGTCGCCGGGGTGCAGGGCCTGGAACACCGCCGTCGCCGCCGCCATCCCGCTGGCGAACAGCAGCGTCTGGTGACCGTGCTCGAGTTCGGTGATCAACGCCTCGGGCTGATCGAAGGCCGGGTTCTGGTCGCGCATGTAGACCCGGCCGGAGCGGTATCCGTTGTCGGCGTCTCGCAGATGGGTACTGGAGAGGTGCAGGGGCGGGCTGATCGCGCGGGTGGCCTCGTCGACCCAGCCCAGTCCCTGCGCGGTCAGACTCTCGGGATGGAACTCTTCGGCGGCCATTGCTCGAGTTTCGCAGGTCGGCCGCAACGGGCGCTGCCGACGATCAGCCGGCTCCCGGCCGCGGGGGGCTACGGTGACCGCGTGGGGGACACGAACGAAGCCGTTGCGGCGAGCGCCGCCGACGTTGCACCCGCGAAGCGACGCTTCAGCACGCGAGCCCGCGTCACCACGCTCGCGCTCGTGGTCGCGCTCGTCGCGACGCCGTTCGTCGTCAACGAACTGACGCCCGGGCCGCTCGCCTCGGTCCTCCGCGCCCTGAACGGATCGGTCGAGAACGCAGTGGTGCTCGGGCCGTACGCCGACAGCGTCGAGGGCGTCGAGTCGAGCGACGTGATCGAGATCCCGGTCGACCAGGCTCCCGACGCGCGGGTGACGATCTTCCGACCGGGCGAGAGCAGCGAGACCGCGCGCCCCGTCGTCCTCCTCGTCCATGGCGGCGGCTGGATCCTCGGCTCGGCGGGTCAGGTGGCGGACTACGCGCGGCTGCTCGCGTCGGAGGGTTTCGTGGTCGCGAACCTGGAGTATTCGCTCGCCCCCGAGAATCCCTACCCGACGCCGGTTCGGCAGACCGCCGCCGCGCTCGAGTACCTGAACGAGAACGCCGCCCAGTTCGGGGGCGATCCGTCGGAGCTGTTCATCGCGGGCAACTCCGCGGGCGCGCAGGTCGTGAGCCAGGTCGCCGCCCTGGCCACCGACGACGAGTTCGCGCGCGCGGTCGGTGTCGCGGTCGACGTTCCCGCGGCGGCTCTTCGCGGCGTCATCCTGTTCTCGGGGCCCTACGACTTCGACACGATGGAGGCCACGCGGTTCCCCGGATTCCGCACTTTCGCGTGGGCGTACCTGGGGCAGAAGGACTACGAGAACTTCGCGCGGATCGATGAACTCTCGACCGCTCGCAGCGCGACCGGTGACTACCCCCCGACGTACCTCACGACCGGCGACGGCGACCCGCTCGAGTCGCAGACGTACGAGCTGGACGCCGTGCTGCGTGCGCTGGGTGTGGAGGTGACGAGCAGGTATTGGACCGGCAGCGGCCTCGGCCTGCCGCACGACTACGTCTACGACCTGCGGACGGATGCCGCGCAGACGTCGTTGGCCGACGTCGTCGAATTCATCCGCGCGAAGGCGGGCTAGCTGCCGACACCGTGTCGCGGAAGACGAGTGCGGCGGCGTGATCCGGCACGAAGCGCTGATCTTCGACGGGCGGCCGCACGTAGTCGACGGCCTCCGGCCTGTCGGGCAGTTTCACCTTCTCCGGCTTCGTCTTCTCGTACGGAACCTGCGACAGCAGATGGTGGATGGCGTTGAGCCGCGCCGCGCGCTTGTCGTCGCTGTCGATCGTCCACCAGGGTGCGTACTCGGTGTCGGTCGCCGCGATCATCGCGTCCTTCGCCCGGGAGTAGTCCTCCCAGCGGGTGATCGACTCGAGGTCGGTCGGTGACAGCTTCCACCGTCGCACCGGATCGTTCCGCCGGCGCCGGAAGCGGCGCTGCTGCTCTTTGTCCGACACCGAGAACCAGTACTTGATGAGGATGATGCCGTCGTCGACGAGCAGCTTCTCGACCACCGGTGCCTGCGCGAGGAACCGCACGTACTCCTCTTCGGTGGTGTAGCCCATCACGTGTTCGACGCCCGCCCGGTTGTACCAGGACCGGTCGAACAGCACGATCTCTCCGGATGTCGGCATCCTCTCGAGATGGCGCTGGAAGTACCACTGGCCCCTCTCGCGCTCGCTCGGAACCGGCAGCGCGACGACCCGGGCCGCCCGCGGATTGAGGTACTGGATGATGCGCTTGATCGCCCCGCCCTTGCCGGCGGCGTCGCGACCCTCGAAGAGCACGACGACCCGCGTACCCGACGCGATGATCCACTGCTGCATCTCGACCAGCTGGATCTGCAGGCGCGCGAGCTCCTTCTCGTAGGCGGCCTTCGGCATCCGTCGGGTGTCGGCGTGGGGCATGCGGCGACGCTAGACCCGCCGCAGGCGTTCCGGTGCGGGGTTGACAGGCTCAGGCGCGGGCGGCGTCGACCCGTCCGCGCTGCCGGAGGTTGCCGAGCGCCCAGACCAGCACGGCGAGCACCATGAACGCGACGAGCAGGACGAGACACCACAGCGCGACACCGCCGTAGCCGCCCTGCGCGTCGGGGTTGTAGAACGGATACGGGTAGAACCCGCTGATCGCCCCGCGCACGATCGAGAAGATCGAGTAGGCGGCGGGCCAGATCATCCACCACAGGGTGATGCTGAACGGCAGCCTGCGCTTCGGGGCCCAGAGGAACCAGTCGAGCACCCCGGCGAGCGGGACGACCATGTGCACGATCAGGTTCACCCACGGCACGAGGTCGCCGAGGTCGGTGTCGGCGAGCACCGTGTTGAAGACGACGCCGACGAAAGCGATGTAGACCGTGGCCGCACCGCGGATGGCGACATCGGATGCCGACGGATCGGTGCGGCCGCGGATGAGCCGGATCGCGCCGATGATGAACACGATCGAGATCATGATGTTCGACAGGTTCGTGAAGTACACGAAGAAGTTGACGACGTCGAACCCCTTCGGAATGTGGACCGTGAAGAGCTGGAAGCCCACCGCGAACAGTGAGAGAGCCGCGAAGACGAGGCGGAAGACGATGGCGGCCACGCGAGAGGTCATGGCGACAACCTAGCGAAGCCCGGATTAGACGCGGTCAGTTCGCGCCCAGTTCGATCAACAGCACGCCGCCGACGATGAGCGCGACCCCGAGCGCCATCAGCCCGGTGAACGGGTGCTTGAAGATCACCTTGCCGAGGATCGCGGTGAGCGCGACACCGGCGGCCGTCCAGATGCCGTACGCGACTCCGAGCGGCATGCCCGAGCTCAGCGAGAACGACAGCGCCGTGAACGCGACGAGGTAGCCGGCGCCGACGAGCAGATACCAGCGCCACGACCCCTTCACCGCGGCCTGCAGGGCGAGGGTCGCAGTGACCTCGGTGAGGATCGCGGCGATCAGGAAGACCCAGGCGATCACGACGACACCGCCTGCTTCTTCCGCGCGCGACCCGAGCCGATCTCGACGCACAGCACGCCCGCGATGACGAGCGCCATGCCGGCGACCATGAGCGGCGTGAGCGGCTCCCCGAAGATCACCGCGGACAGCAGCGCGGTGAGCGCCACACCGCAGGCGCCCCAGATCCCGTAGGCGACGCCGATCGGGATGCCGGCGCGCAGCACCAGGGTCAGCAGCACGAACGCCGATCCGTAGCCGACGAGCACCACCGCGTAGAGCATGGGTTCGTCGAGTGCGCCTTTCAGCGACAGCGACCCCGCCACCTCGGTGATGATCGCCCCGGCGAGCAGCAGCCACTTCAGCACGTGGCGAGCCTAGGCGACCCTCCGGCTGCCGACTCACGGGGCGAGCACGTGAGGCCGCGTGGGTCAGGCCGTGCTGAGCAGGCGGGCGACGGAGTCGAGCGATCCGGGGACGAGTCGGTAGTACGCCCACGATCCGCGCTTCGAGCGCGTCAGGAAGCCGGCATCCATGAGCACTTTGAGATGATGCGAGACGGTCGGCTGGGAGAGCCCGAGCGGGTCTTGGAGGTCGCACACGCAGACCTCCTGGTCATCGTCCGCGGCCACGATCGAGACGATGCGCAGTCGCGCAGGATCGGCGAGGGCCTTCAGGGAACGCGAGACGGTCTCGGCGTCCTGCTCGGAGATCGCCGCGCGGGTGATCGGACCGCAGCGCGCGGCGATCTCCCGGAGGGGGAGTAGTTCGGCGGCCGGCATGACCGCATCCTGGCACGCATATTGACGAGCGTCGATATGCTGTCCCCACTCAACCCATCGACATCCATCAATCCGATCGGACGGGTCCGTGGCCGAGAAGCCGACAGTCCTCTTCGTCTGCGTGCACAACGCGGGCCGCTCCCAGATGGCCGCCGGCTATCTGCAGGCCCTCGCCGGCGACCGCGTGACGGTGCTCGCCGCCGGCAGCGAGCCCGCGGATCGGATCAATCACGTCGCCGTCGCCGCGATGGCCGAAGCGGGCATCGACATCGCCGCCAACGCCCCGAAGATCCTCACGACGGATGCCGTGCGCGACTCCGACGTCGTTATCACGATGGGATGCGGCGACAGCTGCCCGATCTTCCCCGGGAAGCGCTACGAGGACTGGGAGCTCGACGACCCGGCGGGGCAGGACCTCGCACACGTGCGGCCCATCCGCGACGACATCAAGCGCCGCATCGAGAACCTGCTCGCCGAGATCCTCCCGGCCGGGGCCCCGGGATGACGACCGTGGAGGCGGAGCCGGCGACCGACCCTCGCAACGACCCCCGCCGGATCAGCGCTGCAGCCAGGCGACGACCGCGAGCACGCGGCGATGGTCGATGCCGGAGTCCTCGAGCGCGAGCTTGCCGAAGATCGAGGTGACGTTCTTCTCCACCGCGCCCACGCCGATGTACAGCGACTCGGCGATCGCCGCGTTGGTTCGACCCTCCGCCATCAGCTGCAGCACCTCGCGTTCCCGAGGCGTCAGCGTCGTCAACGGATCGTGACGCCGGCCGATCAGCTGTGCGACCACCTCCGGGTCGAGCACGGTGCCGCCGTCGGCGATCCGGTCGATCGCATCCACGAGCTCCTCGAGCGAGGCCACGCGGTCCTTCAGCAGGTAGCCGACGCCGCCGCTGCCGGCGCCGAGCAGCTCCTGCGCGTAGGCGACCTCGACGTACTGCGACAGCAGCAGGATGCCGGTGCGCGGCACCAGCGACCGCAACCGGATGGCGGCGCGCACGCCCTCATCCCGGAACGTCGGCGGCATCCGCACGTCGAGCACCGCGAGGTCGGGGGCCAGCGCCTTCACCTCGACGAGGAGCGAGTCGGCGTCGCCGAAAGACCCCACCACCTCGTGCCCCGCCTCGATCAGCACCCGCACGAGTCCTTCGCGCAGCAGCACCGAGTCGTCGGCGACGACCACCCGCAATCCGCTCACCAGGTCATTCTCCCTTCCCGGGGTTTCGATACACCCGCTGCTCGGTCACTCAACCCGCGGCGAGGGTGCGCGTGACAGGCAGATGTGCGGTGACGACCGTGGGGCCGCCGGCGGGGCTGGAGATCTCGAGGGTGCCGCCCTGACCGAGCACCCGTTCCTGCAGCCCGGCGAGACCGTGACCGGGAACCGCCGCCGCTCCGCCGCGCCCGTCATCCGTCACCGTGATGTCGAGCCAGGTCTGGTCGGTCTCATCCGGGATGCGACGCAGGTCGATCCGCAGTTCGATCGCCGAGCCGCCGCTGTGCTTGACGGCGTTGGTGAGGCCTTCGGCGGCGATGAAGTACGCGTTGCGTTCCAACTCGGTGGGCAGGTCGACATCCGTGGGCAGAGTCGACACCACCCGCACCGTGACGGCGCTGCGCACGGCGAGCGACTCCAGCGCGGCGACCATGCCGCGGTCGAGCAGGATCGGCGGCGCGAAGCCTCGGGACAGCGCGCGCAGCTCCTCGAGAGCTTCCCTCGACTGCTGGCGGGCCTCCTGCAGCAGCTTGCGAGCGGCATCCGGGTCTGACTCCAGCTGCCGCTCCGCCGCCGCGATGTCCATCTGCAGGCGCACGAGCCGCTGCTGCGGACCGTCGTGGATGTCGCGCTCCAGCCGGCGCAACGCCGTCCCCTCCGCCGCGACCGCCGCCGTGCGCGACTCGGTGAGAGTCGCGACCTCCTTCTCGAGCGCATCAGCGCGGAACGCCCCGAGCAGCCCGCGCGCGACGCCCCAGTGCATCCAGGTGAGCCCCCGCGTGACGAGCGGCAGCGTCGCGCTGAAGATGAGGCCGACGACCAACCACAGCAGCGTGTCGGCGACGGCCGTGTCGAAGCCGGTGTCCCACCCGAGCACCCGTTCGAAGAACCACCTCGACACGAAGAAGTCGCGGTCGCCGTTCGGGATCGCCCACCTCCAGAACCACCCGGTGACGCCGCCGAGCGCCGTCGCGAACCAGATGATCGCCACCGTGAACGAGATCGTCGCCACGATGACGTTCACGATCATCGACCACACCAGATACAGCCAGTAGTGCCCGTTGCCGAACAGCGCGCGCAACCAGCCGAAGAATCCCGTCTTCGCGGTGCGGTCGTTCCAATCCGGGCGGCGGATGCCCGGACGCCCGACCCAGCCGAGCAGCGCGAGCTCGAGCATCCCGGCCCCGCGCGCCACGTAGAGGGCCGCGACCAGGAAGATCACCCCGAGGAAGAAGGTCGCGATGGTACCGGCCGCCGCCGAGAACAACCCGATCGTGGCACCGAAGGACGCCACCCCGATCGGGAAGGCGACCAACAGGAACAACAGCTCCTTGGGCACGCCCACCCACAGGCGCCAGTAGAGGCCGCGCGTCGGGGCAGGGGTCGTCACGGTAGTCATGCTCCCAGGGTCACCGCTCGGCCGAGCCGACGGCATGCGGGCCGCATCCCGAACGCGGTGGGGGTATCCCCCGGGCGGGCAGCCCAGACAAGGCCAGCCTCAACTCGCTTGCGGAACACGCGACCCTGAGTAGCGTTGAACCAGATACCTCACAAGGGAGACTCAGAATGACCGACGTGAAGACCGTCCCCACCAGCGCCATCGACCCCGACGTCACCGCCGGCGTCGCCCAGTTCCTCGAGCCCGTCGTCATCGACCTCGAAGCCATGGTCGTCGACGCGAAGCAGGCGCACTGGCACGTGCGCGGCAGCAACTTCCAGGCCATCCACGAACTCCTCGACAGCGTGCAGGCGCACGTGCAGGACTACGCCGACACCGCCGCCGAGCGCGTCGTCGCCCTCGGCCTCCCGATCGACGCCCGGCTGAAGACCGTCGCCGCGAAGACCACCGTGCCCCCGCTCAGCGCCGGCTTCCAGCCGTCTGAGGTCACCATCGTGGAGGTGATCGCGCAGATCGACGCCACCCTCGAGTCGGTGCGCACCGCCATCAACGAACTCGGTGAGCTGGATGCCGCCAGCCAGGACGTCGTCATCGAGATCGCGCGGGGGCTTGAGAAGGACCGCTGGTTCCTGTTCGCCCACGTCGCCGCGTAGCGTCCCGGCGCCACGCCGGACCGGCGCTCAGGCCCGGTAGGCCCACTCGCTGGCGACCATCGTCGCGAAGACCGGCATGTCGCGGAGGTTCTCGGCGACGAGCGGATCTTTCTCGACGATGACGAGATCGCCGTGGCGCGGCTCGGCGGATGCGGCGAGCGCCTCGAGCGGGGTCAGCGCCTGTTCGGGATGCCACGGGTCGCGCCCGTCGCGCGAACGGGTCACGGCCGCGGCCATCGTGATCCACGGGTCGAGCGGCGCCACCGGGGCGTCGGAGCCGAGCGACAACTCGACGCCCGCATCGACGAGGGCGCGGAACGCGAACGCGCGGCTGGTGCGCCCCTGCCAGTAGTGGTCGGCGACGTCCCGGTCATCCATCGCGTGCTCGGGCTGGACGCTCGCCCGCACCGGCAGGGCGGCGAGCCTGGGGATGTCGGCATCCCGGATCAGCTGCACGTGCTCGATCGAGCCGCGCGCCCCGAGCTCGGCGAACACGTCAATCGCCTCCGTCACGGCATGGTCGCCGATCGCGTGGATGGCGGGACGGAGCCCGCGGCGCATCCCCTCGCGCGCCGCCTGGAGCAATCCCCCACGCCCGTAGGTCGGCAGGCCGTGATCGTGCGTGCCGGGATAGTTCTCGAAGCACCACGCGGTGCGGGTGTTGAGCGAGCCGTCGGTGAACAGCTTGAACGGCCCGACCTCGTAGAGCCGCGACGACACCTCCGGGAGCGGCGGCGTGTGCGGGTAGACGGCCGGCTGCACCCGCAAGCCGCGGAAGCCGCCCCCGAAGCGGCGTGCCCACGACCCGGGCGCATCCTCCATCTCGAAGTCGACGATGCCGGTCACCCCGCGCCGCGCCGCCGCGACCGCGGCATCGAGCGCCCAGCGGTCCAGTACGTCGGCCGGGACCTCGGTGATGCGGCGGGTCAGGTCGAACGCCGGCTGTTCGCGTAGCAGCCAGTCCTCCTCGGGGCGCCCGAGCAGCCGCAGCGCGGCGCGATTAGTCCACAGACAGTGGACGTCGCCCGACAGCAGGGCGACGGGGATGTCGTCCAACTCGAGCAACTCGGGACTCGGGGTGTCGGGCCACAGCCCGTCGCGGAACCCTGACGCGAGGAACACCGTGCCGCGCTCCGGTGGGCTGACGGCGATGGCGTCGCGCACGAGAGCCGCCGCCTCGGCGGCAGAGCGAGCTGAGGACAGATCGAGACGGCGCGACGCCATCGCCCACTGTCCGAAGTGCACGTGGCGATCCCAGAGTCCGGGCAACACCCAGCGTCCGTCGAGGTCGATGGCCAGACCGCTGGGACCGTCGACGAGGACGTCCGAGAGAGGGGTGCTGGGGAGGGTGCGCGAGTCGATCGGGGTAGGGGTCCCCGCTCCTGACTCGCGCGCCCTCCCCAGGACCCCGCGCAAGTCGCGAGCGTTACGAAGGATCATTCACGCGACGCATCTCGGCAGCGAGCACTGAGGAGGAATAGGGCCCGGTGCCTTCGAGGGCGGACATGATCGCCTGCTGAACCTCGGGCGCCTTGTTCTGCGAGAGCTTCGCGCGGGCGTCGAACCGGGTCACCCGGATGCGCAGCCCGACGGTTCCGCGGGCGATGCGTGCCGCCTTGTCGAGGTCGATGTCGAGCGACACCGGCGTCGGCATCCTCTTCTCGAAGTGGTCGACGAGGTCGCCGAGGATGCGGAAGTTCTCGTCGTCGCTGAGGATCTCGGGCACGCCGTAGAGGTGGGCGGTGACGTGGTTCCAGGTGGGCACGAAGTCGCCTTCGGCGTACCAGTTCGGCGAGATGTAGCCGTGCGGGCCCTGCACGATGACGAGCACCTCGTGCCGGCCGAGTTCGTGCGCGACCTCGTCGGGGCGGCCGAAGTGCGAGACGAGCACGATCGAGTCGTCGTCGGTCTCCTCGAGCAGGGTCGCGTAGTGCGACGAGACGAGTCCGGTGGAGGCGGGTGAGACGTACGTCATCCACGGGTTCTCGCGGATGAGCCGTTTGACCTCGTTCGGGTCTTCGAGCAGGTACGTGGGCGTGTGTCTCACAGCGCTTCCTTCGTGCTCAAACTTGATCCTTCGGGCACCAGTAGAGGTTGCGGCCGGCCATCTCGGCCATCGCGATCGGGGTTCCGCAGACCCGGCAGGGTTCGCCGGCGCGGTGGTAGACCCAGTGGCGGTCGGCGCGGGATGCCTTGGCCCGCTCCAGCTCCTCGCCCGTGAGCCCGTCCATCGTGAGCATCCGGCCGGTCTGGACGCCGACGCCGAGGAGATACGACCAGTCCCGCCACAGTTCGCGCACGAGTTCGACGGGGACGTCCTTGCCCGGCGCGTACGGGTCGAGGCGGGCGCGGAACAGCAGCTCGGCGCGGTAGACGTTGCCGATGCCGGCGACGACCTCCTGGTCCATCAGCAGCTGGCCGATGGCGACGTTGCGCTTTCCGACGTTCGCGACGAAGGCGTCCTCGCCGGCCGGACCGTCGACGAGCGGGTCGGGGCCGAGCTTCGCGATCGTCGCGTCGACCTCCTCGACCGTCTGCACCTCGCACGCGGTCGGACCGCGGAGGTCGGCGACCGCGACCGGGGTGAGCAGCCGCACGCGTACCGCGCCGATGGGGGCGGGCGGCCACTCCCGGAGCTCGGGCTGCCATTTCTCGCTCTCGGCCATCCGCAGCCGGGTGCGGCGCGGGGCGCCGATCGACCAGGGCGAGTCCTCGTTGGCTCCGGCGACACGGCCGTCGCGCTCCGCCGAGGACAGCGTGTCGACGGCGATGTCGCCCGCGAAATCCCACGCGCCGTACATCCCGAGATGCACGCGCAGCCAGAGCCGGTGGTCGAACTCGAGGAACATCTGCTTGCCGACCGCGCGGGAGCGCACGATCGCGTGTCCGTCGAGCGCCGCGGCTCCCTGGGCGAAGCGGCCCTGCGGCGACGACACCTGCACGAGCGGACCCTCGAACGACCGCGCGAACTGGCGCGCGATCCGGTGGACGGAGTGACCCTCGGGCATCGGGTCAGACGATCTCGTGCCCGGTGATCGCGCCGGTGGTCTCGTACTCGAGCAGCTGGGCGATCCGGCGGGCGTGGCGCTCTTCGCCCGAGAACGGCGTCTGGATGAAGGCGTCGATGAAACGCGTGACCTCGTCGAACGAGTGCTGCCGGGCACCGATCGCGATCACGTTGGCAGCGTTGTGCTCGCGCGCGAGTTCGGCGGTGGCGAGGCTCCAGACCAGCGCGGCCCGGATGCCGGTGACCTTGTTCGCTGCCATCTGCTCGCCGTTGCCCGAGCCGCCGAAGACGATGCCGAGGGCGGCGACCCCCGCCTGCTCGTCGCGGATGACCGCGCGCGCCGCATTGATGCAGAAACTCGGGTAGTCGTCGAGCGCGTCGTACTGCGTCGGGCCGTGGTCGACGACCTCATGTCCGAGGCCGACCAGATAGTGCTGCAGGTCGGTGCTGAACTCGAGTCCGGCGTGATCGGTGCCCAGATGGATGCGCATGGTGCCGCCAGCTTAAGACCCTTGTGCCACCTGGACGGCGAGAGCAGAATCGCTGCAACGCGCCGGAACCCACCACCCCGGCGCCCCTGATCGCGACGGCGGGGTCGCCCTGGACCCCGCCGCCGCTTCCCGGGAGTCCACCCGGCGGATGTCGCGTGCGCGGGAGAGAATGGATGCGGCGAAGGGGGTCTCATGACCGTTCTGCAGATGGTTCCCGACGGTGTGCCGCAGCTGTCCCGCGGCACGCACCGCTCGGCGAAGACCGGCGCGTGCTTCATGGAGTTCGCGTCGTATCTGGCCGGCGAACCGTGGAGCGACTCGCCGCAGTGCACCGACCCGCTGCTCGCCCACCTCGCGCGAGCCGTCAACGACCGCCTGAGCGACCGGCGCCGCGACGAACTCGTCGGCGACATCCCGCGCGTGATCGGTCTGCGCGGCGACCACCGCATCCTCGCGCCGGTCATCGCGCTGCGCGCCGCGGCATCCGCTCTGCCCGTCGTGAGTATGGGCCGTCAGCACGCCCTCGCCGTGGCCCTCCTCGCACTCCCGCGGCTGCTGCCCGCCGGGGTCGCCCCCGAGGTGCGGGCCGCCGTGCGCGCGGCGCTCGACGCGGCGCCCGAGGCGGAGAGCTGGGCCGCCGAGCACCTGCGCAAGAACCCGGTCAAGGAGCGCGACCTGCGCCGCGGGGCGAGCGCGATGGCCGTGCAGCTCGCGGCGACCGGCATCGCCGACGCGTGCATCGCCGATCCCGACGCCCTGCTCATCGCGACCCTGCGCGACGCCATCGCCGACGTCGAAGACCTGCTGACGTCGCCCGCGGCTATCGTGGACGAGTGCCTGGAGAGAACCTCACCCGCGTCGAAGCCGAGGAGCGCGAGTCGCTCGTCTCGGTCGTCTCTTATGACGTCCACCTCGATCTGACGAGGGGGCCGGAGACCTTCCGGTCGACGACGACGATCGTCTTCACCGCCACGGCGGGCGCCTCGACCTTCGTCGACGCCCTCACCGCGAAGGTGCACGCGATCACGCTCAACGGTGCGGCGGTGGATGCCTCCGCGGCCGACGGGGCGCGCATCCAGCTCACCGGTTTGGCGGCGGAGAACACGCTCACGGTGGATGCCGACTTCCGCTACACGAACACCGGCGAGGGGCTGCACCGCTTCGTCGATCCGGTCGACGGCGAGGCCTACCTCTACTCACAGTTCGAGGTGCCCGACAGCCGCCAGGTGTACGCGGTCTTCGAGCAGCCCGACCTCAAGGCGACCTTCGCCTTCACCGTGACGGCGCCCGAGAACTGGGTCGTCGTGTCGAACTCGCCGACGCCCGAGCCGGCCGTTTCGAATGGCGCCGGGGTCTGGACGTTCGCGCCGACGCCGCGCATCTCGTCGTACATCACCGCGATCGTCGCCGGCCCCTACGAGTCGGTGCACTCGGAGCTGACGTCGTCGTCGGGCCGGGTCATCCCGCTCGGGGTGTACGCGCGCAAGTCGCTCATGCAGTTCGTCGATCAGGACTACATCTTCGACATCACCCGACGCGGGTTCGCCTACTTCGAGGAGAAGTTCGGCTACCCCTATCCGTTCGCGAAGTACGACCAGCTCTTCGTGCCCGAGTTCAACGCCGGCGCGATGGAGAACGCGGGAGCGGTGACCTTCACCGAGACCTACGTCTTTCGCGCGAAGGTGACCGACGCCATCCGCGAGCGCCGAGTCGTGACGATCCTGCACGAGCTGGCCCACATGTGGTTCGGCGACCTCGTCACGATGAAGTGGTGGAACGACCTCTGGCTCAACGAGTCGTTCGCCGAATGGGCGTCCACGATCGCCTCCGTCGAGGCCACCGAGTGGACCAACGGCTGGGCCACGTTCAACTCGATGGAAAAGAGCTGGGCCTACCGCCAGGACCAGCTGCCGAGCACGCACCCGATCGTCGCGACGATCAACGACCTCGAAGACGTGCAGGTCAACTTCGACGGCATCACCTACGCCAAGGGCGGCTCGGTGCTCAAGCAGCTCGCCGCCTGGGTCGGCATCGACGCGTTCTTCGCGGGGGTCGGCGCGTACTTCCGCAAGCACGAGTACGGCAACACCGAGCTGTCCGACCTGCTGCACGAGCTCGAGGTCACCTCCGGCCGGGAGCTCGGCTCGTGGTCGAAGATCTGGCTCGAGACCGCCGGAGTGAACACGCTCAAGCCCGTGGTGGAGGTCGACGACGCCGGGATCATCACCCGGTTCGAGATCACGCAGACCGCGATCGACGAGCAGCCGACCATCCGCCCGCACCGTCTCGCGATCGGCTTCTACGACGTCGTCGACGGTGCTCCCAATGACGGTGTCGAGGGCGACCTGTCGCCGAAGGTCGTGCGCACGCACCGGGTCGAGCTCGACCTCGAGGCCGTCGGGTCGCAGTCGATCGACGAGCTGGTCGGGCTGGCGCGCCCGGGTCTGATCCTGCTCAACGACGACGACCTCGCCTACGCGAAGATCCGCATGGACGACGACTCGCTGCAGTTCGCGATCGCCAAGCTCGCCGACATCCAGGACCCGCTCGCGCGCGCGCTGGTCTGGAGCTCGGCCTGGGATGCCACGCGCGACGCCGAGACGCCGGCGAGCGACTACGTCGACCTGGTGCTGGCGAACATCGCGAGCGAGACCGAGTCGTGGACGCTGCGCAACACGCTCACCCAGCTGATCCAGGTGGCGCGCCAGTACGTCTCACCCGAGACCCGGGATGCCACCATCACCCGCGTCGGCGACGCCCTCTGGGAGCTCGCCGCGGCAGCCGCTCCGGGGTCGGACGCGCAGTTCCAGTTCGTGAAGTTCTTCGCCAACGTGCCGTCGACGCCCGACCACGTGGCGAAGTTGAACGCCCTGCTCGACGGGTCGGTGAAGCTCGACGGGCTCGAGATCGACGCCGACCTCACCTGGGAGCTGCTCGAGGGCCTCGTGCTACTCGGCGAAGCCGGCGAGGCCGAGATCGCCGCGCAGCTCGCGAAGGACAACACCGCGAACGGCCAGCAGTCCGCGGCCCGCGCCCGCGCCACCGGCGACAAGGCCGGGGCCCTCGCGCGGGCGCTCACCGACGAGTCGTTGTCGAACATCGTGCTGCGCTCGTCGGGGCTCGGCTTCCAGCACGTCAACGATCCGTCGGCGCTCCAGCCGCTGATCGACCGGTACTTCGGCGCGCTCGAAGACATCTGGAAAAGCCGCCCGTTCACGATCGCCGAGTACGTCGCGATCTGGTTCTACCCGGGCGCTCTCGCGTCGCAAGAATTGGTCGACGCGACGAACACCTGGCTTGAAACGACGTCTGAGACGCCGGCGCTGCGCCGCCTGGTGGTCGAGAACCTCGCGGGCGTCGAGCGCGCAATGCGCGCCCAGCAGCGGGACCGCTCCGAGTAATCCAGATCAGCGACGCAGGAGATCCCTCGGGGTCGCCGGCGAAACCCACGCGCGCCATCGGGCGACCGCGGCGACGAGCAGGGCTGTCACCCCGAACGACCCGAGCACGATCGCGGCCACGACGGCGACCGACTGACTCACCGGCGGCGTCACCACGTACTCCGTCCCATCGCTGATGGGGAAGATGCAGGTCCGTCCGGTCGGCCATCAGGAGAAGCCGCCGTGCACCGTGAATCGCCCTGGGTTCCGTGGAGGCTTTTCTCTCTCGCTTCGACGACGCCATCAGCGTGACGATGCGGATGCCGCGCACGAACAGCGCGCGACCCAGCGGGCCGAGCAGCGCCCCGCCGTTCTCGTCGCCGCCGCCGAGCACCAGCGTGCCGCCCCGACGGATCACCCGACGCCACGATCGCAGCGGGCGACCTCCGGCCAAATCGAACACGGCGGTGAACCGCCGCTCGCCCGCGGTCACGTCGGTCGTCGCTTAGTCGATCAACTCGGTCGCCCCGAGGCGCAGCACGAACCCGGCCTTGCTCGCCGAGCAGACCGCGGTGACGGGGGCGCCGCGGGCCTTCGCGAGTCGCACGAGCATCGAGCCCACGCCTCCCCGGCTCCGGACACCGCTGCCTGCTGCCCGGTGATGCGGCCGGCGGCGGCGAGCGCCTGCTGCGCCGCGTAGCCCGTCATCGGAACGGCTGCGGCCTCCTCGAACGACACGTTCGCGGGCGTCGACTCGTCCAGACGTCCTTCGCGACCGCGTACTCGGCGAACGTGCCGACGGCCTCGACCACCCCGGCGAGGTCCACGCCCGGTCATCAGGTGCCGCTCGGCCATGTTCACCCCGGCCGCTCGACGCGGACCAGCACCTGGCCCTTCCCGGGCGTGGGGATGTCGACCGACAGCACCTCGGTCTTGCCGTACTCACGGCGCTGAACTGCTCTCATCTGGTCTCCTCCCGTTCGCAGCTGAAGACATCGTCGAGGCCGATCCCGACGACGCGGGCGATCTGGAACGCCAGCTCGAGCGACGGCGAGTCGTGCCCCTGCTCGATCGCGATGACGGTCTGACGGGTGACCCCGATCCGCTCGGCGAGGTCGGCCTGGGTCATCTCGCCGCGGCGAACCGCAGCGCGCGGATGCCGTTGGTCACCCGAGTCGGCTTGACCACGTCAGACCGCCCGACGGTAGAGGCCCAGGCGAGCCATCCTGCCCGGCAGCCCGGAGACGACGACGGAGATCTTGCTCGCGATCCGGAGGTGGTCGACCTCGAGCCAGGCGAGCACGAGAGCACCGAGCGCGCCGATGACGACGATCGAGTTGCCGACGCGTTCGCCACCACCGATCGCCTCCCACCGCGTTGGTCGAAGCGACACCCAGGCGCGCTCCGGGAGAATGGGCTCATGGCGGAGTTCTGGACGATGGTCGTCGCGTTCTACACGGGCTCGTTCGGGGTGCCGTTGCGCATCCTGACGATCATCGTGATCGCGGGCATCGTGCGGCTCGTTCTGCAGGTCGTGATCCGACGGGTGGTGAACCGGGTCATCAGCGGCGTGAAGAAGAGGCAGAACGTCGACGACACCGCAGCGCTCCAGGCCTCGCCCGTCGCCGCGATGCGCATCGTGCAGCGCACGCGCGCGTTCGGGGGCGTGCTGTCGAGCACCGTGACCACGATCGTCGTGCTGGTGAGTCTCGTGCTCATCGTCTCGGCGATCGACCCCAACGCCACCGGCGCGTTCTCGCTCATCACCGCCGCGCTCGGCGCAGGCCTCGGCTTCGGCGCGCAGAACGTGGTGCGCGACGTGCTCAACGGGCTGTTCATCGTCGCGGAGGACCAGCTGGGCGTCGGCGATGTCGTCGACACCGGCCAGGCCACGGGCGTGGTCGAAGCGGTCGGCATCCGCGTCACGCGGCTGCGCGACGTTGACGGCACCGTCTGGTACGTGCGCAACGGTGAGATCCTGCGTGTCGGCAACATGTCGCAGGGCTGGGCGCGGGTCATTCTCGACCTCTCGATCCCGTACGACGCCGACGTGGACGCGGTGAAGGATCGGATGCTGCAGACGGGTGTCGAGATGCGCGCCGACTCCCGATGGAAGCGCATGATGATGGAGCAGCCCGAGGTCTGGGGCATCGAGTCGATCTCGGCGGAGGCGATCGTGTTGCGCATGGTCGTGAAGGTGCGCACGGGCGCCAAGGACGAGGTCGCCCGGGAGCTGCGTGCCCGCGTCAAGCGCACCCTCGACGGGATGGGGCTGCGCCTGCCGTCGCTCAACGTCGCTGCCGTCGGGCCGAATCCGGCGGGCGGCACCCCCGACGCCCCGCTCGTGCCGGGCCCCGGCGAGCCGCCGGCCCCGAAACCCGCTCCCGGTCCTACGCCCCGAAAATCGTGAAGGTGACGACGTGAACAACCTCATGCTGCGCTCCGGCCCGGGTGGCGAACCGGTGGGAAGCAACTTCTGGCGCGAGGTCGGGGGCCGGGCCACCTTCGAGAAGCTCGTGCGCGCGTTCTACGACGGGGTGCAGACCGACGAGGTGCTCTGGCCGATGTACCCGCAAGATGACCTGGAGGGCGCGATCCAACGGCTCACCGGATTCCTCGAGCAGTACTGGGGCGGCCCCGGCACCTACAGCGAGGAGCGCGGGCATCCGCGGTTGCGCATCCGGCACACCCCGTTCCGGGTGAATCCGAATGCCCGCGACCGCTGGCTGCACCACATGCGGGTCGCGGTCGATGGTCTCGGCCTCTCCCCGCTGCACGAGAACATGCTCTGGGACTACCTCGAACGCGCCGCCCACGCGATGGTGAACAGTCACGAGGAGTAGTCGTCTTCGGTCTCGGGGATGACGCCCGAACGGGGGTCATCCTCTACCCTCGGAAGTCAGGGAAGGGACACCCATGACTGCGCATGCGGACGTGATCGTGATCGGAGCCGGGCTGGCGGGACTCGTGGCCACGGCGGAACTCGTCGAGGCCGGCAAACGGGTCATCGTGCTCGACCAGGAGCCCGAGTCGAACCTCGGCGGGCAGGCCTGGTGGTCGTTCGGCGGGCTGTTCCTCGTCGACTCCCCCGAGCAGCGCCGGTTGGGCATCAAGGACTCGCAAGACCTCGCCCGGCAGGACTGGTTCGCGAGCGCCGAGTTCGACCGTGACGACGAAGACGCCTGGGGTCGCCAGTGGGCCGAGGCCTACCTCGCCTTCGCCGCGGGCGAGAAGCGGCAGTGGCTCGCCGAGAAGGGCGTGAAGTTCTTCCCCGTCGTCGGCTGGGCCGAGCGCGGCGGCTACACCGCCACCGGGCACGGCAACTCGGTGCCCCGATTCCACATCACCTGGGGCACCGGCCCCGGCATCCTCGATCCCTTCATCAAGATCGTGCGCGCGGGAGTCGAGAAGGGTCTCGTCGAGCTGCGCTTCCGTCACCGGGTGGATGCCCTCACCGTCACGAAGGGCGTCGTCACCGGCGCGAGCGGCAGCATCCTGGAACCGTCGGATGCCGCACGGGGCGAGGCGTCGTCACGCGAGGTCGTCGGCGACTTCCAGCTCGAAGCCGCGGCGGTCGTCGTGGCGAGCGGCGGCATCGGCGGCAACCACGAACTCGTGCGCAAGCACTGGCCGGAGTGGCTCGGCACCGCGCCGAAGAAGATGCTCAGCGGCGTGCCCGCCCACGTCGACGGGCGCATGCTCGGCATCTCCGAGACAGCCGGGGCGCGGCTGGTGAACCGCGACCGCATGTGGCACTACGTCGAAGGCATCCAGAACCACAGCCCGGTGTGGGCCGACCACGGCATCCGCATCCTGCCCGGCCCGTCGAGCCTGTGGTTCGACGCCGCCGGGCGCCGGCTGCCCGTGCCGCTGTTCCCGGGCTTCGACAACCTCGGCACCCTCGAGCACCTCCGCACCACCGGACACGACCACTCCTGGTTCGTGCTCACCCAGTCGGTGATCGAGAAGGAGTTCGCCCTCTCCGGCTCCGAGCAGAACCCCGACCTCACCGGCAAGAGCGTGCGCGAACTCGCGAAGCAGCGACTGGGCAAGGGCGCGACCGGGCCGGTCGAGGCGTTCAAGGCGAAGGGTCCCGACTTCGTCGTCGCCGGATCGCTCGACGAGCTGTTCGCCGGGATGCGCCGCCTCTCGCCCGACGTCGAGATCGACTTCCAGGAGATGAAGTACGAGATCGAGGCGCGCGACCGCGAGATGGACAACACCTTCACGAAGGATGCGCAGATCACCGCCCTGCGCGGCGCCCGCCGCTACCGGGGCGACAAGCTGATCCGCGTCGCGAAGCCGCACAAGTTCCTCGACCCCGCGCACGGCCCGCTCATCGCGGTGAAGCTGCACGTGCTCACCCGCAAGAGCCTCGGCGGCATCCAGACCGACCTCTCGGCGCGGGCGCTCTCTGCGGACGGCACCCCGATCCCCGGGCTGTACGCCGTGGGCGAGGTCGCCGGGTTCGGCGGCGGCGGCGTGCACGGCTACCGCTCGCTCGAGGGCACCTTCCTCGGCGGCTGCCTGTTCTCGGGCCGCCAGGCCGGTCGCGCCATCGTCGACCAACTCGGTGGTTGAGCCTCGGTGGTCGAGTAGCGACCGCAGGTCGCGTGTCGAAACCGCCCCGCGTGATCGGGCGTCACGTCTCACGCCGCCGACCCGCGGAACCGCTACCTGAGGAGGTTCCAGGCGCGGCGCTTGATGAGGATGTGACCGCGCTGCGTGCTCAGGCGGGTCCAGGGGCCGGTCTCGTAGACGCGCACGGGATCCTCCCCGAGGAATCCCAGGGCGAAGGCGGCGAAGGCGGCGCCCGACGGGATGTGCTCGGCGCCGGGGATCGGCGTGCCCCACACCTCGAAACGCACCTTCCGCACGATCTGCTCGCCCGCACCGTCGGGCACGGCGGAGGCGACGTCGCGGATGCCGGCCCGCGCCGCGGTGTCGAGCAGGGCCGGGGCGACCTCGCCACGAGCCTGCCATCCGCCGCGGGGCGGGGAGACCGCGGCCCAGACGGCCGTGTTGACCTCCATCGGCAGACCGATCGTCGTGAGGCCCTCGGCCTGGGCTCGCTCAAGGCGCTGCTGGAGCGAGCGCATCGGCACGACGGCGTCGAAGGTCGCCGGCTCGGTCAGCGCGAGGGTGCGCAGGCCGAGCACGGTGGCGCTCTCGTCGAGGATGCCGGCCGGCACGAAGACTGAGCAGTAGACCGCGAGCACCCCGGATCCGGCGATCAGGCGCACGGAACCGTCCTCGACCCGCGCGGCACGCGACAGGAATACCTGGAGGTCGTCGAGGGAGGGAGCATCGGTGAGGGTGAAGGCGCTCATGCGGCTCCTAAGCTACTACGCGTGAGCGATCCCTTGGCGGGGTTCCTGGCCGCCCTCGACCTGACCGACACCGGCGCGCGCACTCGGGAGGACATCTTCACGGGTCCGAGCCAGTGGATGCCCGGTGGCCGCGTGTTCGGCGGGCAGGTGCTCGCCCAGTCGCTCATCGCCGCGACCCGCACCGTTCCCGAGGACCGCATCGTGCATTCGATGCACGGCTACTTCCTCCGTCCGGGCGACGTGGAGCAGCCGATCACCTTCTCGGTGGACCGGATCCACGACGGCCGGTCCTTCGCGACGCGGCGCACGCAGTGCTACCAGAACGGCGAGCCGATCCTCTCGATGATCGCGTCGTTCCAGGATCGCGACCCCGGTCTCGAGCACTCCGTCGAGATGCCGGCCGACCTGCCCGACCCGGAGTCGCTGCCCAGCACCGCCGAGGCGCTCGGGGGCACCGATCATCCGGTCGCCAAGTTCTGGTCGACGCAGCGGGCGTTCGACATCCGGCACATCCAGCATCCGGTGTACTTCCCCGGTGAGGGCGAGCGGTCGACGAAGCAGGCGGTCTGGATGAAGGCCGTCGGCACGTTGCCCGACGACCCCAACCTGCACCGCGCGGCTCTCGCGTATGCGAGCGACTACGCGATCCTCGAGCCGATCCTGCGCGCACACGGCGTCTCGTGGGGCACCAACGGACTCAAGGCCGCGAGCCTCGACCACGCGATGTGGTGGCACCACGACGGCCGGGTCGACGAGTGGCTGCTCTACGAGCAGGAGTCCCCCGTCGCCCTCGGCGGCCGTGGCCTCTCGTTCGGGCGGATCTTCTCGCGCGACGGAACCCTCCTGGCCACGGTGGCTCAGGAGGGCATGGTCCGCGTCCCGGTTCTCTAGCCGGCGAGTCGGGCCTTCCGGTCGGCTTTGACGGCCTTCCAGATGCTGTCGACGCGACGCAGCGCGCGCGATCACGCGCCGTTTAGTTGCACGTGCCGGCAAGAGTTCGGGCGCGCGTGCAACTAACGGGCGCGGCAGACGGCTCAAGAGGTCAGGAGCGCTTCGAGAAGACGACCGGGGCGTCGACGTGGGCGGCCCAGGCGTCGCGCTCGCGGTCGGTGATGCGGCGCGGGCGACCGGATGCGGCACCCACCAGCACGATCGTCGTCGCCGCCTTCACGAACAGGGTCTGCTCGGCGCCTCCCGCCGGCGAGAGGATCTCGTAGCAGACGTCGAGGCTCGCTCCCCCGAGGCGGCCGATCCAGAGCTGCACGTCGAGCGGCTCCCGCAGATACGGGATCGGCGCGAGGTATTCGACCTCCTGCCGGGCGACGAGCGTGATCGTCGTCGCCTCCTTGGTGTCGGCGACGGGGGCGTCGGTGTCGTTCACCCCGTCGACCCGGAGGTCGCCCGCGCTCCAGAACACCGCGATGCGCGCCTCCTCGAGGAGGGTCAGCATCGCGGCGTTGTTGACGTGGCCGTAGGCATCCAGGTCGTTGAACCGGATGCCGACAGGAACGTGGATGCGGGACACCTCAGTCGCGCGTCAGGCGGCGGTGGGTGGCGCGGTGCGGGGCCGCGGCCTCCGGGCCGAGCCGCTCGATCTTGTTCTCCTCGTACGACTCGAAGTTGCCTTCGAACCAGTACCAGTTCGCCGGGTTCTCGTCGGTGCCTTCGTAGGCGAGGATGTGCGTCGCGATCCGGTCGAGGAACCACCGGTCGTGGGTGATGACCACCGCGCAGCCGGGGAACTCGAGCAGCGCGTTCTCGAGGCTCGAGAGCGTCTCGATGTCGAGGTCGTTGGTGGGCTCATCGAGCAGCAGCAGGTTGCCGCCCTCCTTGAGCGTCAGCGCGAGGTTGAGACGGTTGCGCTCACCACCGGAGAGCACGCCGGCCTTCTTCTGCTGATCGGGGCCCTTGAACCCGAACTTCGACACGTAGGCGCGCGACGGCACCTCGGTCTTGCCGATCACGATGATGTCGAGCCCGTCGGAGACGACCTCCCACAGCGACTTGTTCGGGTCGATGTTGGAGCGGGTCTGGTCGACGTAGCTGATCTTGACCGTCTCGCCGATCTTCAGGTCTCCGCCGTCGAGAGACTCGAGGCCGACGATGGTCTTGAACAGCGTCGTCTTGCCCACGCCGTTGGGGCCGATCACGCCGACGATGCCGTTCGGCGGCAGCGTGAACGAGAGCCCGTCGATCAGCACGCGGTCGCCGAAGCCCTTCTCGAGCTTCTTCGCCTCGATGACGACGGCGCCCAGGCGCGGACCCGCAGGGATCTGGATCTCGTCGAAGTCGATCTTGCGCGTGCGGTCGGCTTCGGCCGCCATCTCCTCGTAGCGCGCGAGACGCGCCTTCGACTTCGTCTGGCGGCCCTTCGCCGACGACCGCACCCACTCCAGCTCGTCCTTCAGGCGCTTCGCGAGCTTCTGATCCTTCTTGCCCTGGATGTCGAGACGCTCGGCCTTCTTCTCCAGGTAGGTCGAGTAGTTGCCCTCGTAGCCGATGAGCCGCCCGCGGTCGACCTCGGCGATCCACTCCGCGACGTTGTCGAGGAAGTACCGGTCGTGGGTGATCGCGATGACGGCACCCTGGTACGAGCTCAGGTGCTGCTCGAGCCAGAGCACGCTCTCGGCGTCGAGGTGGTTGGTGGGCTCGTCGAGCAGCAGCAGGTCGGGCTTCTGCAGCAGCAGCTTCGCGAGCGCGACGCGGCGCTTCTCACCGCCCGAGAGGGGCGCGATCGCGGCATCGCCCGGCGGGGTGCGGAGCGCATCCATCGCCTGTTCGAGCTGCGAGTCGAGCTCCCACCCGTCGGCCGCATCGATCTCCTCCTGCAGCACGCCCATCTCGGCGAGCAGCGTGTCGAAGTCGGCGTCCGGCTCGGCCATCTGCAACGAGATCTCGTTGAACCGGTCGAGCTTCGCCTTGATGGCGACGCCCTCCTGGATGTTCTCGAGCACCGTCTTCGTCTCGTCGAGCTGGGGCTCCTGCATGAGGATGCCGACGGTGTATCCGGGCGTCAGCTTTGCCTCGCCGTTGGAGGGGATGTCCATCCCGGCCATGATCTTGAGGATCGTGGACTTACCGGCGCCGTTCGGGCCGACCATGCCGATCTTCGCGCCCGGCAGGAACGCCATGGTGACGTCGTCCAGGATGAGCTTCTCGCCGACCGCTTTGCGGGCGCGCACCATCGAGTAGATGTATTCGGCCATGGCTCCAGCTTAGGAGCGGCGCGGGCCGCCGCCGGACGCCGCTACCAGTCGATGGGACGGGTGGCGCCGACGAGGCAGCGCCCGGTGCTCAGCAGCTGAGCGGTCGTCGACGCGTAGCCGATGTTGCCGTACTGCCCGATCAGGCAGGTGCCGTTCAACCGCACCGAGAACTGGATGTTGTCGGCCGCCAAGTTGATCGCGGTGCGATCGGGAGTGAGCTCCATGTCGCCCTTCGGGTAGCCGGCGGCGACGAGCGCGTCGATCCAGGCGCGGCCGTCGAGCGCGCCGCCTGCGCCGATGAGCTCGGCTGCGACCTGATCGAAGTACGGGAGGTTGTCTTTCGCGGAGCCGTCGAGATCGATCGCGGGGGCGGCCGGCGTGGAGGGGACGGCCGAGGCCGCGGCGGTCGGCGTGGGGGCGGGTTGCGGCGTGCCGATGCAGCCGGTCAACGCCAGGACACCGGCCGCGGCGAGCGCGACGATGGCCCCCGCGCGTGCGATCCGGCTCGGCATGAGCAATCCCCGTCCCGACCCGTTCGAGATCCGGGTCGGGGACGATTCTACGGGCGCACCGGCTAGCCTCGGACGAACGCGCGACAGGAGGATCGAGATGGCCACGGACGTCAGCGGGTACTCGTACTTCCTCGAGCGCCGCGAGAGCGACAAGCACTGGATCGCGACGGTCACCGAATTCCCGGGCCTGACGGCGGAGTCGAAGGGACGCACCCGCGCGCTCAACACGCTGCAGGACCGGGTGCGCGACACGGTGCTCGAACTGCACCGGGCCGGTGAGCGCTTCCCCGCTCCCCCGAACGCACCGCAGACGCTGCTGCGGGCGTTCGGCCTCGAGTAGGCCGCTCGACGGCCCTGGCTCAGAACGGAACGGGCAGTTCGCTCGGCCGCTTCGCCCGCGCCTCGGCGAGGTCGTCGACGGTGGCGTCGGTCGCCTCCGGCTCGGGTGCGTCCGGCGACGTCGGGATCCGCTCCGCCGCCTCGGCGCTCTCCGCGGTGTCCGCCGACGCGGACGCCGACGGCGTGCGAGTGAAGGACGAGGTGCCGAAGGTGAGGTCGTGGCCGAGGCTGTCGGCATCCACCTCGATGGTCGTGCCGTTCTTCTCGTCGGTCTGCCAGTCGCGGATGCGCAGCCGCCCGCTCACGATCACGCGCTGACCTTTGAGGATCGAGCCGATCGCGTTGGCGGCGAGGGTGCGGAAGGCGGTGACGGTGTACCAGTTGGTGTCGGCGTCCACCCACTTCTGCTCGGCGCGGTCGAACTTGCGCTGCGTGGAGGCGAGGCGGAACGAGGTGATCTGCAGCCCCTCGCTGGTCACGATGTGCTTGGGCGGCGTGGCCACGAGGCCGGTGAGAGTGATCTGGTCGGACATCCGAGTTCTCCTTCGTAGATGGGATCGGATGCCGGCGCCCGCTCGTGCCGTGAAGTGGCGTTCCGGCATCCGATGCCCCACGATCGCGAAGATGCCCGGACGCGACGACGCCCGGCACGCGATCTGCGGAGCGCGGCCGGGCGAAGCCGGTTGGGGAGGACAGCAGCACTGCTGCCCCTCGGATCAGTGTTCGCGGAACTCCGGCCAGTCGGAACCGCCCGGCATCGTCGCGTGGAGGGCGCTCTTCGCGACCTCCAGCGACGGGTACTCGCGCCCCTCGGGGGCGTCGAGCAGCTTCACGAGGAAGCCGCCGTCGGTGCGATGGATGGAGCCGATGGCCCCCGCCGGGCCGAAGGCGACCCAGCGTTGACCCGTCATGGTGTTGTCGGTCATGACCCGACGGTAGCTCCGGGAGGAGTCGGGGGGAAAGGATCCCAGCAGACGCCCAGGAGCGATCGGTCACCCCCACTCCGGGGGGCGTTCGGCGCCACACCGTTCGGGGATGCGAACATCCTCGTGTCCCCTGGGTTGTCGCCGACCCACCGCCACAGCACACTCGTCATAGGGATAAGCAACCGGCGGAGGATCAGACCGCCGGAACCCGGTCTCGGGGGATCGGGAAACGCCTCGGGCCGGCTCCGGTGACCAATGGTCCGACCGCGAGCCGGCCCGCTTCCTCCCGTTCTGATCGAGGAATCGTGACCTCCACCGCCGAATCGCTGTCGTGCCCGTGGGCCGCGAACCTGTCGGGCTGGGCGGTCACCAGCGGTCTCGCCTCCCTCATCGTCGTCACGCAGGGAGCACGTGGAGGCGGAACGCGCGTCCCTCGCCGAGCTGGCCGCCCGCGTGCGCGAGCAACTGGCTGATGCCACCGCCGACCTCCGGGCTCTGTGGCGAGGAGACACCCCCATTTCTCCTGAGGCTTCGTCACTCTATGCTCGACCCATGGCGGTCCGCCCACCCAGGACCGTGACGGTCGCCGCCGACCGACACCAGGTCAGGAAGCCCGAACCCGAGCGGTTCGGGCGACCGCGCATGTCCGAGGGGCGGCCGTCATGACCGACGACGCCGAACTACGGCACCTCGCCCTCGACGTCGCGTTCAGCGAGACCGCGTCGGCGATCTACGTCATGTCCACCGACGGCCGCTTCGTCGCCGGCAACCCCGCGCTCGAGGCCCGCACCGGCCGCCCGTGGGACCAGCTCGAGGGCAACGACGTCGACGCGACCGTCCATCCCGACGACCGGGCACGCGTGCACGCCGCGTTCGCCGCCGCCGCCGGTGGGATCACCCAGCGCTACGAGGCCCGCGGCCTGCGGCCCGATGGCACCGTCTTCCACTCGTCCGTGCTGAACGCCCCGATCCTGCGCGACGGTGAGGTGATCGGCGTCGTCGGGGTCGCCCACGACCGGGACGAGATCGTCGACGTGCGCACGTCGCTCGATCGGAGCTCCGAACGGCTCCGGGGCGCACTCGACGGCATCGCGGATGCCATCGCCTTCGTCGACCGGGACTGGCGGCTCACCTACCTCAACTCGGTCGCGACCCAGCTGCTCGGGCGGGGGTCGGGGGAACTCGTCGGGTCGCGGCTCTGGGACCTCGACATCAACGACGACGAGGGGGAGGAGATGCTGCGCGAGTCGATGCGCTCCGGTCGTCGACTCGTGCGGCGGCGCTTCGACGAGGGGCTGGGCCGCTGGATGGAGGTCGTCGCCTTCCCCGCGGGCGATCTGCTCGGCCTGCAGGTGCGCGACGTCACCGAGGTCGAAGAGGCACGGCGACGCGTCCAAGACGACGCCCGCCTCATGCACGCTCGATCGATGCTCATGGACGAGTCGCGGGATGCGATCGTCATGCGCGGTCTCGGCGACGTCATCGAGTACGCCAACGCCGCAGCGGGCCGGATGTTCGACGCGGGCGACCCGTCGGAGCTCATCGGACGACGGCTCGACGACGTCCTGGGTCTCGACGAGCAGACTTCGCGGCCGATCGAATCGGCGATCGCCCGGGACGGGGTGTGGCGCGGCGACCTGGTGCTGCATCCCGACAACGGGACGGAGCTCGTCACCGAGAACCAGTGGGTCGCGGTCGACGGGCCGGAAGGCTACCCCGACGCGGTTTTCTGCATCATCTCGGACGCGACCGAACGCCGACGCGAACACGAGATCCTCGCCCGTGCCCAGCGGATGGAGAGCATCGGCACCCTCGCGAGCGGCATCGCGCACGACCTGAACAACGTGCTCACCCCGCTGATGCTGTCGGCCCAGCTGCTCGCCGCGGGCGAGACCGACGAGCGCCGGCTCCGCGTGCTCGAGGGGATGCGGCAGACGGTCGAGCGCGGGGGCGACATGATCCGGCAGGTGCTGACCTTCGCCCGCGGCGTGGAGGGCGAGCGCACGGTCGTCGACATCGGCGCGCTCGCTCGGCGATTCGCCGAGTTCTGTCGCGACATCCTGCCCAAGGACATCCACGTCGAGCTGTCAGTTCCCGACGACCTGGCCGTGCTGGGCGACCCGACCCAGCTCTTGCAGGTGCTCATGAACCTCGCGACCAACGCCCGCGATGCGATGCCCGACGGCGGCCGGCTCTCGCTCGTGGCCTTCGGCGACGAGAACAGGATCGTGGTCGAGGTCTCCGATGACGGAACCGGGATGCCGCCCCCGGAACTCGCCCGCGTGTTCGAGCCGTTCTACACGACGAAGGGCGTCGGCCGCGGAACGGGCCTGGGACTGTCGGTCTCGCAGGCGATCGCCCGCACCCACGGCGGGTCGCTGGAAGCGCACAGCGAGCTCGGATCGGGAACGACGTTCCGCCTCGACCTCCCCCGGACGAAGTGGACGCTCGAGCAGTGTCCGGAACCGGTGAGCGGTGCCGGTCTCCAGGGGATGCGGGTGCTGATCGTCGACGACGAGGACGCCATCGTCGACCTCGCCGCTCTCGTCGTGTCGGATGCCGGCGGCGTGGCGCTGGGGGCGACCGACGCCCTCGACGCCCAGCGGCTGCTCGACGGCTCCCCCGTCGACGTCGTCGTGAGCGACCTCGTGATGCCGGGCACCTCGGGGCGCGAGTTCCTCGGTTGGCTCGGGGCCAATCTGTCGACCGTCCCGGTCGTGGCGATGTCGGGCATCCCCGAGCAGGGTGCGCACGCCGCGCGCCGGGCGAACGTGCGGGCGACTCTCGATAAGCCGTTCACCGCCGACCAGCTGATCGCCGCGATCCTGACGGCGGCACGCCGGGGTGACAGGTGACCGGCGCCGAACCGCGGGGAGCGATCCGCGTGGTGATCGCCGAAGACGACGACTTCACGCGTTCACTCGTCGCCGACGGCCTCCGCGCGGAGGGGTTCGATGTGGCTGAGGCGCGACTCCCCGACGAGGCCTGGGATCTCGTCGGGGGCGACGCCCACGTGCTCGTCACCGATCTCGACTTCGGGTCCGGCATCTCGGCCGGGCCGCTGCTGCTGCGGATGGCGGCCGAGCGCCCGTGGATCCCGATCGTGGTGCTCACCTCACACCTGTCGCCTGAACTCGCCGTCAGCGAGGCGGCCGAGCTGCCCCCCGACCTCGTCTACGTCGTCAAGTCGCGCCTGCGGCGGATGCAGGACATCGCGGATGCTGTGCGCGACGCACTCGCGGGGCGCGGGACCGGGCGCCACGGCGACGGGAAGGGCTCGGTCGCGGTGACCGCGGCCCAGGCCGACATGCTCAGGATGCTCGCGAGCGGCCTCACGACGAAGGCGATCGCCGACCGGCGGGGCACGACGACCCGGGCCGCCGAGGCCATGATCGGGCGCCTCTACGCGGCCCTGGGGGTGGATGACGACGCGTCGACGACCCCGAGGGTGGCCGCCATCCGGCTCTGGCAGCAAGGCCGGATCCGCGTACGGTAGGCGTCTTAGGCTGAGCGGGTGCCTGAACCCCTCGCCGTGTACTCCGCCGCCGCCGACCGCTACGCGACCGCGCGCTACGCGCGCGTCGGGCGCAGCGGACTCCAGCTCCCGGTGATCTCGCTCGGCCTCTGGAACAACTTCGGCGACGACAAGCCGCTCGCGACGCAGCGGGCGATCCTCCGCCGCGCCTTCGACCTCGGCGTCACCCACTTCGACCTCGCCAACAACTACGGTCCGCCCGCCGGCGGCGCCGAGAAGAACTTCGGGCGCATCTTCGCCGAGGACTTCCGCCCGCACCGCGACGAACTGATCGTGTCGAGCAAAGCCGGCTACGAGCAGTACGCGGGGCCCTATGGCGACGGGGGGTCGCGCAAGTACCTGCTCGCCTCGCTCGACGCGTCGCTTGCCCGCACGGGCCTGGACTACTTCGACATCTTCTACTCGCACCGCCCCGACCCGCAGACGCCGATCGAGGAGACGATGGGCGCGCTCGCCCACGCGGTGCGCAGCGGGAAAGCGCTTTACGCCGGCATCTCGAACTACTCCCCCGAGCAGACCGCCGCCGCCGCCGCCGCACTCGCCGCCGAAGGCGTCCCGCTGCTCATCCACCAGCCGCGCGACAACATGTTCGACCGGCACATCGAGAACGGGCTCTTCCCCGTGCTCGACGAGGTCGGCGCCGGCAGCATCGTGTTCTCGCCGCTCGCCCAGGGGATGCTGACCGACCGCTACCTCGAGGGCATCCCGGCCGACTCCCGCGCCGCGGAGGGCCGCTGGATCAGCGATCGGAACATCTCCGCCGAGTACCTCGAGCACGCGCGCGCCCTGAACGCGATCGCCCACGCTCGCCGGCAGACCCTCGCCCAGCTCGCGCTCACCTGGGTGCTGCGGCACCCCCAGGTGACGAGCGCGCTCATCGGGGCGTCGAGCGTCGCGCAGCTGGAGTCCAGCCTCGGCGCGCTCGACGGTGCCGCGCTCTCCGACGACGAGCTCGCCGCGATCGAGCCGCACGCCGTCGACGGGCTCGGCCGCTAGTCGCGTGGGGTACCTCTTCGCGCTCCTCGGGGCGCTGCTCTTCGGGGCCAACGGGAGCCTCGCCAAACTGCTCGTGGAGGGCGGGCTGACGGCGACCCAGCTGACCCTGGCCCGATCGGTCGGCACCGCCCTGCTCGCCGGGGTCGTGCTGCTCATCACCGACCGGGCGGCGTTCCGGGTCACCCCCCGGCAGTTGCTGGTGATGGCGGTGCTCGGAATCGGCGGGGTGGCGCTGGTGCAGGCGACCTATGCCGCGGCGCTCGCCTACCTCCCGGTGGGTGTGACGCTGTTGCTGCAATACACCGGCGTGCTGCTCGTCGCGCTCGTCGCGTTCCTGGTCTTCAAGGAGAAGGTGCGCGCGAGACTCTGGGTCGCGATCGGGCTCGTGCTGCTCGGACTGGTCGCCGTCGCCCGACCCTGGGAGGCGCGACTCGACCCGACCGGCGTCGCCCTCGCCCTCGCCGCCGCGGTGACTCTCGCGTTCTACTTCCTCGTCGGCGAGCGCCAGGTCGGCCGTACCTCGCCTCTCGCCGTCTCGTTCTGGACGATGACGTTCGCGTCGCTCTTCTGGGGCCTGTTCAGCGGATGGTGGGACCTGGATCCCGGCACGTTCGCGAAGCCACTGGATGTCGGCGGTCAGTGGGGATCCTGGGCGGTGCCCCTCGGCATCCCTTTGCTGCTGACCGTGGTCGTGGGCTCGTTCCTGGCCTTCCTGCTGTTCTTCTCGGCACTGAAGCACCTCAGCGCGACGGCGGCGGGGATCGCCGCGTCGGCCGAGGTGGTGTTCGCGTTCGCGGTTGCCTGGGTGTGGCTCGGCGAGACCCTCGACCCGGTCGGCGTCGCCGGCGCGGCCGTGGTGCTGGCCGGCATCCTGCTCGCTCAGACGGCCCGCCAGAAGAAAGTCGTCGTGGATGCCGAGCTGGTGCTGCCCGCGGAGGTGCCGCTTCCCCGGCGTGATGTCGGTGGTCGAACCTAGCTTCGAGGCGTGAACCTCCCCGCGACGGCCCTCGACGTGCGCACGCCCGGCGTGCAGGTCGTGCCGCTCGCGAGCGGCAGGTGGCGCATCCTCGGTCGCACCGGGGCGCTGATCGGGCTGCTCGAGCGCAGCGACGACGACGGCTTCCGCGCCCTCCGGTTCAGCGCGCGCGAGCGCGGGTACCGGCTGCTGGGGCAGTTCCGCACCGCCACGGATGCCACCGACGCCCTGCGTTTCGGCTGAAGACTGCGTTTCCAGCCCTCGACGGGCGACACGCGGGGTTAGGGTCCCGGCATGCAGTGGTGGAACGACATCGTCGAGTGGATCTCCTCCGACGAGGGCTGGCGCGTCCTGTCGGGAGCCGTCATCCCGTTCGTCGCGATCGTGCTGGCCGGCATCATCGGCGCCGGCATCGGCCGCACGGGGGTGAAACGGCTCGTCGCCCAGCGCGACTTCGAGACCCGCGTCGCCGCGGTCGCCGCCTTGGTCAGCGCGGGCCAGAACGCCGCCCGCTGGCACAGTCAGGGGCCGGAGTCCCGTGAGCACGCGCAGCAGGTCGCCACCGAGGCCCACGTGGCCGCGCGTCTGCTCCCCGTGCCCGGCGCCGATCTGGCGGCGGACTGGGCCGCCCATCAGCTCGAGGCGATGCGGGTCAACTCCGTCAACTTCGGACTTACCTCCGACTCGAGCCTCGGCGAATACCAGAACCGCCTCATCGAGTGGGTGCGGCACCCGCGGCGAGCCAAGCAGCTGTTCGGCTCCGACCTCGACCGCTGGGACTACGACAACATCCCCGTCGACGAGCTGCAGAAGCCCGACCCGAAGGCCTAGTCGATCGCGATGATCTTCGCGCTCCACGGGCAGTAGTCGGGACTCGTGACCGTCTCGTCCTCGACGTAGGAGGGCAGCCCGTCGCACACCTCGATCGTCACGTCGGCGAACTCGAGCGTCGCCGGATCGATGTGCCACGACCACGGCGCGTTGACGCCCGGGTCGTCGCGCACGACGCGGCCGAGTGGGATGCTCGCGACATCCTCGCCGGCGAGCAGCGCCTCCGCGTGGGCGACGAGTTCCGGGGTGGCGAGTTCGATCTTGTACTGCTCGTCGACGACCTGGAACGTCGCGACGGGGTTGCGCGGCGGCGCGGACGAGACCAGGACCGCGGTGACGATCACCCCCGCGAACAGCCCGGCGAGGATGACGACGGCGGTGACGATGCGCGCGGTGGGTTTCACGTCCCCCTGGAGAGATTCGAACTCCCGACCTGGCGGGTAGAAACCGCATGCTCTATCCACTGAGCTACAGGGGGTCGCCGACAGTCTAGGGACAGGGCACTTCGTGAACGGGATCCGCCCGCCGGTGAACTCTGCGTGACACCTGGGCGGAGGGGGCGGTTTCCGGGTCGCCGGAGCCCGTCGCGGCCCGACACTGGTGCCGTGACCGACACTCCCCGGCAGTGGACGCGCTTCGCGGCTCTCGGTGACTCCATCACCGAAGGCTGGTGCGACCCGGTGATGGGCACCGGCGACCCCTGGTTCGGCTGGGCCGACCGGCTCGCTCTCGAGATCGATCGCCACCAACGTTCCCGGGGCGGCGGGCGACTCGAGTTCGCCAACCTGGCCGTGCGCGGTCGCCGCATCGAGCACGTCGTCGAGGATCAGATCCCGGCGGCGATCGCGATGCGGGCCGACCTCGTGTCGGTGCTCATCGGCGGCAACGACCTCAGTGCGCTGCGACCCGATCCCGACGCCCTCGCCGCCCACCTCGAGGTCGGTGTCGCCGAGCTGGCTCGCGCCGGAGCGACGGTGCTGCTCGCCACCGTCTACGACCCCGGATTCTCGCGCTACCTCTCGATGCTCCGCGGGCGCGCGGCGATCTTCACCGCCCACGTGCACGCGATCGCGGCCAAGCACGGCTGCCTCGTGCTCGACCTGTGGGCCGTTCCCGGGCTCGCCGACAGGGGGATGTGGTCGGAGGATCGGCTGCATCCCTCCACGCGCGGGCACCTCGCGCTGCTGTCGGCCGCGGCATCCGCCCTCGGCCTGCCCGACCCGGTCGACCCCGACGAGGAGTTCGCGGCGACCCGGCTCCCCACCACGGTGTGGATGCGCCGGTATGCCGTCCCGTGGCTGGCCCGGCGCGTGCGGCAGGTCTCCAGCGGCGACGGACGGGGGCCGAAGCTGCCCGAGCCGTTACCCGTCAAGGCGCCGGTGGGGGCCGGTCACCGCGATTAGACTCGCGGAATGCCTTCGAACCCGGACCTCCTCGTCTGGATCGACTGCGAGATGACCGGGCTCGACCTCAGTGTCGACGAACTCGTCGAAGTCGCCGTCGTGATCACCGACTACGACCTGAAGCCTGTCGACCCCGGATTCCGGATCGTCATCAAGGCCGACGACGCCGTGCTCGAGCAGATGAACGAGGTCGTGCGCACGATGCACACGACGAGCGGACTGCTCGACGAGATCCCGGGCGGGGTCACTCTGGCCGACGCCGAGTACCAGGTGAACGAGTACATCTTGCGCTTCGTCACGGACGCCGGCACCGCCCCGCTGGCCGGCAACACGATCGGCACCGACCGCGCGTTCCTCGCGAAGTACATGCCCCGCGTCGACGCCCACCTGCACTACCGCAGCGTCGACGTCTCGTCGATCAAGGAGCTGGCCCGCCGCTGGTTTCCGCGCATCTACTTCCAGGCCCCGACCAAAGCCGGTGGGCACCGGGCGCTCGCCGACATCCTGGAGTCCATCCGCGAACTCGACTACTACCGTCGCGCGCTCTTCGTCGCGGCGCCCGGCCCCACCTCCGAGCAGGCGCAGACCGCGTCCGCCGCGACGGTGGAGGCGTGGCGTTCCTGGGTGTCGTAGTATCGATGGGTTGCGCATGCAACGCATGGCGGTCGTAGCTCAGTTGGTAGAGCGCTGGCTTGTGGTGCCGGATGTCGCGGGTTCAAGTCCCGTCGGTCGCCCCATCCTCAATTCAACACAGTCGGATGCCGACCTCGAGACGTTTCTCGAGGTCGCACCCGACGTCCCGTGGGTCACTCTCGTCTGGAACGATCCGGTGAACCTCATGTCGTACGTCAGCTACGTGTTCCGCACCTACTTCGGGTTCCCGAAAGACGAGGCGGAGCGCCTCATGTTGCAGGTCCACCACGACGGGCGGTCGGTCGTCGCCATCGGGCCGCGCGAGGAGATGGAGCGCCACACCGAGGCGATGCACGAGTTCGGCCTCTGGGCGACCGTGGCCAAGGCGAGCGACTCGTGAGGGTCAGCCGCAGCGGCCCCGAGATCGTGCTCGAGTTCGCCGACGGCGAGTCGGGCGTGCTGCGCTCGCTGGTCGACCAGTACCTCGAGGTGGTGGGAACGGATGCCGGCGCGGACCCGTCGCACGCGCGGCTCTTCCCCGCCGCCTATCGTGATGATGACGCGGCCGCCGAGGAGTTCACCCGGTACACGCGCGCCGGGCTCGTCGATCGCAAGGCCGCCAACGCCGCACAGGTGTCGCTGGCGCTCGACGAGGAGCGGGTGCGGCTCGACCCCGACGCCGCCGCCCGCTGGCTGCCGCTGCTCACCGATCTGCGGCTGGTGATCGCCGACCGGCTCGGCATCCGCCTCGACGACGACGAGATCCCCGACACTGCGGCCGGCGAGGTCTACGCCTGGCTCGGGCACCTGCAGGAGTCGATGATCCTGCTGCTGGAGGAGACGTGAGCCTCGTGCTCTCCCCCGACGCGTTCGAGAAGGTCGTGATCGAGGAACTCGACGAGCTGCCCGACGAGATGGTCGACGGGCTCGAGAACCTCGTGTTCGTCACCGAGGACCGTCCCGCGGACGGGTCGCTCGACCTGCTCGGGCTCTACGAGGGCACCGCGCTCACCGACCGCGACCAGTACGGCTTCGGCGAGCTCCCCGACCGGATCGTGCTCTACCGCGAGCCGCTCCTGGCGGTCTGCGAGACCTTGGACGAACTCCGGGACGAGATCCACGTCACCCTCGTGCACGAGATCGCGCACTATTACGGCATCGACGACGAGCAGTTGCATGAACTCGGTTGGGCCTGACCACTCCGGCATTCCGGACACGAACTCCCCGTCGACAGCGCAGCCGACGTGCTCCACGACTGCCTCGTCGGAACCTGGCAGCTCGACACGGCCAAGAACGCTCAGCAGCGGCAGGAGAAGCCTCGCCGCGAGCGGCACCGAGATCACCACGACGACGGTCGACGGGGACCGGGTGCCCGGCACCGCCGTCACCCACAAGGCACGGTGGCCGGCACCGAGGCTGTCAGCCTCCCGTGGGACCGGCCGGTCGGCACCTAGACCGCCGGTGGAGCCGCTTCGACCCGGCCCTCGGGAGACGGGGGCGGCGCCGACAGCAGGTCGGCTCGGAAGGCGAGCCGACCGGTGCGGCCGTCCAGGATCGCGTCGGCGAGGGTGTCGGGGCGCTCGCGCGCGAAGAACGCCTGCTCCTGCGCCGCCCAGCGATCCCAGTGCTCATGGTAGGTCGCTCCGTCGCGGGCGATCGCGCGGCGCTTGCGCTCGACCTGGTCGAGCCGGATCCACAGCGCGAACGTCGCCGATTCCCGGTTGACGCGACTCAGGGCTCCCGAGCCCTCGATCACGACATCCTTGGCGCCGTTCACCTTGTGGAACTCTGCCGGTTGACTGCGCTTCCAGTCCCAGCGACGGTAGCCGGGGTTCGCGGGATCGAGGACGCCGCGCACCATCGCGCTGCCCACCTCGAGACCGCCCCAGCCCGGGTAGAAGGCGTCGAGCGAGACGTGCTGGGCCTTGAGCGCATATGCGAGTTCGGTCGCGAGCGTGGTCTTGCCCGAACCCGAGTGGCCATCGATCAGCACGACCAGGCGCGAGGATCCCTGCTCAGCGGCGGCCGCGCGGATGCGGTGCGCCAGAACCTCGCTCGCGCGAGGCGAGCCCCCTCGTGCCATGCGTCGAGGCTAACGGGGGAACGCTGCCGGACGAGACACCCCGTCCGGGTGTCTCTCATCCCAGGAACGCCCGCACCCGGTCGTCGGCAGGATGCGCACGCAACTCGGGCAGCGTGCCGGTCTGGCGGAGCCGGCCGCCGTCGAGGATGCCGATCCGGTCGGCGATGACCCCGGCCTCGTCGTGATCGTGGGTGACCAGGATCGCGGTCACGCCCGCCGTCGTCAGGATCTCGCGCAGCTCGACCGCGAGGCGCTCCCGCAACTCTCGGTCCAGCGACGACAGCGGCTCGTCGAGCAGCAGCAGCCGCGGCGCCGCGGCGAGCGACCGGGCGAGGGCCACGCGCTGCTGCTCCCCGCCGGACAGGTCGGTGACTCGTCGCCGCTCGAACCCGCTCAGCCCGACGAGGGCCAGCAGCTCTTCGACGCGCTCCCCGTTCGGTGGTCGAGTAGCCGCGGAGCGGCGTGTCGAGACCCGCAGCGCGTACCCGACGTTTCCCGCGACATCGAGGTGCGGGAACAGCTGCCCGTCCTGGAACATCAGCGCGAAGCCGCGGCGGTGCGGCGGAACCCGCACGACCGACTCCCCGTCCCACGCGATCTCACCCGTGCACGGCTCGAGCCCGGCGATCGCCCGCAGCAGACTCGACTTACCGCTTCCCGACGGCCCGAGCAGGGCGAACACCTCGCCGGTCGGAATCGAGAGGCTGACGGCATCCACGGCGGTCTTCGCGCCGAAGCGCACGGTGAGCTGCTCGACGGACAAGGTCATCAGAACGCTCCCGCCGTGTCGACGCGCAGGCGTTCGACGAGGGCGACGACGGCCACGCAGGCCGCCGCGAGCACCACGGATGCGGCGGTCGCCATGCCGGCATTGTCTCCCCCGGGCAAGCCGATCAGGCGGTAGATGACGACCGGCAGGGTTGCCGCGTCGGGTCGGGAGAGGAACGTCGTCGCACCGAACTCGCCGAGCGCGACAGTGAACGCGAGGCCGGTCGCGGCGAGGGCAGCGCGGGCGGAGACGCCGAGGTCGATGGTGAGCAGCACCCGCCACGGTGGCGCCCCGAGGCTGGCGGCGGCCTCGCGCATCCGGGATCCGACGCTGCGCAGCACCGGTAGAAGGGTGCGCACCACGAGCGGCACGGCGACCAGCGCCTGCGCGATCGGCACGAGCACCGGCGAGGTGCGCAGGTCGAGGGGCGGGGCGTTGAGGGTGATGAGGAATCCGAAGCCGACGGTCACCGCCGAGACCCCGAGCGGCAGCATGAGGGCGCCGTCGAGGAGGTCGAGTCCGCGGCGGCCGGCGTCGCTGCGCGAACGGCGCGACAACAGGATGCTCGCCACGAGTCCGACGAGCATCGCGAGCCCTGTCGCCGCGGCCGCGAACCCGAGCGAGTTGCCGAGCGCCTGCCACGGGGTGACGGCGAGGGCGTCCCGGTCGCCGGTCGAGGCCAGGGCGAGGTAGTTGCCGATCCCGAACTCGCCACCGACGCGCAGCGACCGTTCCACGAGGGCGCCCAGCGGCACGAGCAGCGCACCCGCGACGAGGAGCGTGGCGACGATCACCGGGACGTCGGCGCGACGGGGCGCGCGGGCCGAGAAGGAACGCCGCTGCGTCGTGGCCCGGCCGCGCAGCAGTCGGGTGACCAGGAGCAGCAGCAGCACGACGACGAGTTGCGCGACGCTCAGCACGCTCGCCGCCCGCAGGTCGAGGAACTGCGTCGTCAGAAGCCAGATCTCGGTCTCGATCGTCGCGTACTTCGCCCCGCCGAGCACGAGCACGGTGCCGAACGCGGTGGAGCAGAACAGGAAGACGATGGATGCCGCCGCCGCGATCGACGGCGCCAGGCGCCGCAGAGTGAGGGTGCCGAAGACCCGCACCGGTCCGGCGCCGAGCACGCGCGCGGCCTGCTCCTGCCGCGGGTCGAGCGACTCCCAGGAGACGGCGACCGTGCGTGCCACGACCGCGACGTTGAAGAACACGAGTGCGGCGAGGATCGCGGCGACCGACCCGTCGAGGGGGGTGTCGCGCAGCAGCGCCCGAAACGCGATGCCGACGACGACGGTCGGCAGCACGAACGGCACCAGCACCGCCGCGCGCAGCACCCCCCGGCCGCGGAACCGCAGCCGCGAGAGCACGTAGGCGACCGGCATCCCGAGCACGAGGGTGATCGCCGTCGCGGCCGCCGCCATCCCGATCGTGAAGGCGATGATGCGCTGGGTGCGCGGCCGGCTCAGCACCTCGAGGATGCCCGCCGCGTCGAGCACCCCCTCGGGCAGCAGTCCCCGCCCGACGATCGACCCCACCGGCCAGGCGAAGAACACCCCCACGAAGGCGAGCGGCAGCGCGGCGGCCAGCACCCACCCCGCGAGACGTGCGATCCGGCGGCTCATCGGCTCCCGAACCGCCAGTTCGCACCAATCGACGGATGGATGGCGCTCACGGGGTCGCGATCGCCGCCCACTCGGCGATCCAGCGTTCGCGGTTCGCGTCGATCTCCGCGGGGTCCAGCTCCCACGGGTCGGTCGCGACCTCGGCGTACTCGGCCCACGTCGCGGGCAGGGTCGCCTCGGCGTTCACCGGGAACACGTACATGTTCTCGGGGATGTCGTTCTGCACGATCGGCGAGAACAGGAAGTCGACCAGTTGCCGCGCCTCGGCCGGATACTCGGTGCCCGCGATCACGCCGGCGTACTCGGTCTGCCGGAAGCAGGTCTGGAGCAGCACCCCGGTCGATCCGGGCGGCACCTCCACCGGCGGCGACGAGGCGTACGACACCACGAGCGGCCGATCGCCCTCGCTCGACGGACCCGAGAAGTCGACGTAGTACGCGTCGCTCCACGACGCCGCCACCTTCACCTGGTTGTCGACGAGCGCCGACCAGTAGTCGGGCCACCCGTCACCGTAGGCGGCGATCGTCGCGAGCAGGAACGCGAGTCCGGGCGACGACGAGTTCGCCGCCTCGACCACGAGCAGACCCGCGTACGCCGGGTCGATGAGGTCGTCGAGGGTCGTCGGCTCCGGGATGCCCGCGGCGGCGAACCACTCGCGGTCGACGTTCACGCACACGTCGCCCGAGTCGATCGGGGTGAGGTACTCTCCGCCCGATCCCGCCGGGAGTCGGAACGGGGACTCGGCAGCCGTCAGGTCGCCCGAGACGTACTCCTCGAGCACGCCGTTCGACGCCGCCCGGGACGCGAAGGTGTTGTCGATGCCGAAGACGACGTCGCCGAGCGGCGAGTCCTTCGTCAGCACCAGCTTGTTGACCAGCTCGCCGGCGTCACCGCCGGACTGCACGTCGACGACGATGCCGGTCTCGGCGGTGAAGGCGTCGAGCGTGCCCTCGCTGAGCGCGAACGAGTCGTGCGTCACGAGCACCAGGGTGACCGGCGCGTCGGCCGCCGGCGTGCAGCCGGCGAGGAGCAGAGCGGATGCGGCGAGCGCCGCCAGAGGGATGATGTCGACACGCGTCCGGCTACGCCGGGCGCTGCTCGATCCGAGGATGCGATTGTGCACTGTACGTGCCCTTTCCGTTGAAGGGGCACGGGTCGGCTTGCGCCGAAGAGAAGGCCTCCCTGCGCCGGCATGATCCGGATCAGGTTCGACGGTCGAAGCTTGGATTGCTTCCTCTCAGCCCGGCATACCGGACTCCCGTGTTCCATCCCACCCTAGCCCTCGGCCGTTCGCGTGACATCCGTCCCCGTTCGCACCCCGTCGCGAACCAGCCCCCGCGCCGGCGCGTCAGCCCGACCAGGCGGAGGGACCGACCCCTTCGATGCCCTCCTTCTCAAGCGATTTCAGGAACTGCTGCCGCACGAGCTTGCCGACCGGGTAGATCGCCGAGAAGACCACCATCGGCGCGCGCAGGGCGGGGTTCAGGATCTTGTGATGGTCGTAGGTCTTCTCCCACCGGCGCACGTACCGCAGGTAGTCCTTGGGATTCGCGTCGAGACGGCGGGCCGACATCCCCGACACCATCTGCGGACCGTAGACGATCTTGTGCCCGCGATCGAAGAGATGGATGCCGAGGTCGACATCCTCGTGCATCTCCTTGTCGGCGTCGTTGCAGACGAAGTCGCGCACGTCGCGCCACGCGCTCGCCCTGATCGCCATGTTGCTGCCGAACACGAAGTGGTAGTCCTTCGTCAGCTTCAGCAGCGCACGGCGCATGTTGTCGTCGGCCCGGGCGCCCCAGCGGCGCAGCGGCATGTCGTAGTAGATCATCGGGCCGGTCGCGGCACCCACCGTCGGGTCGGCGAACAGCGTCTTCACCTCGGCCACCCATTCGGGTTCGAGGATCGAGTCGGCGTCGATGCGGCCGATCACCTCGCTCGTCGCCGCGTTGAACCCGGCGTTGCGGGTCGCGGTGATGCCCTGCTCGTCGTTCTGGTCGACGATGATGAGGGGCGCGTCGGGGAACTCGGTCGTGAGCGCCTTGAGCATCTTGGCCGTCGAGTCGGTCGACTTGTTGTTGACGACGATGATCTCGTCGGCGGGTTCGGTCTGCTCGATCGCGGCCACCACGCACGCCCGGATCGTGCGCTCCTCGTTGTAGGCGGGAATCACGATCGAGACGGTCGGTCCGCGGCTCACAGCGCCACCCTATGCCACCGGCTTGGCGAGCAGAGCGACCTCGGTGGCTCCGCCCTTCGTCGTCTGCCGCCCGACCTCGGTGAACCCGAGTCGCGCGTGGAAGGCGAGCGACCCGGGGTTCGGCGGCCGCACGTTCACCTCGCAGGTGATCTCGGTCGCGCCGTCGGCGCGGGCGGCATCCTCGACGGCGGCGTAGAGTCGCGGACCCACGCCCTGGCCCTGCAGCCGCGGGTGCAGCACGATGCGGTCGACGTAGACGAAGTCCTGCGATCGGGCGCTGAACCAGGCGTAGTTCTCGCTCGCGTATCGCCGCCCCGGCGCGAGCGCCACGACGAAGCCGGCGACCGCGCCGTCATCGGCGACGAGGGCGAGCCGGCTCATCGCGACGAGTTCGGCCAGCTCGGACGCCGACGTGATCGGTACCGCCGGATACGCGCCGTCGTTGACGGCCACGAGTGCGTCCAGATCGGCGGGGCGATAGGGGCGCAGTTCGACCGGCATTCGACCAGGCTAGCCGCGGGTCTCAGTCGGCGACGTTGACGTGCTCGACCAGCCACGCCATCGGGTCGATGACCGTCAGGCTCTCGGTCTGCACGGTGAAGTGCAGGTGCGGACCGTTGCTCTGGCCGGTGTTGCCGACCCGGCCGATGACGTCGCCGCGGGAGACGGTGTCGCCCGGCTTCAGCGGCATCGAGCCGGCCTGCATGTGCGCGTAGGAGGTGCGGAAGATCACGCCGTCGATGTTGTGCTCGATCGACACGTGCGTCCCCCACGATCCGTCGGTGACGGTGGAGGCGACCACCACGCCGTCGGCGACGGCTTCGAGCGGCGTGCCCTCACCCGGGGTGAAGTCCACCCCGGAATGCATCGTCGAGCAGCCCTCGCAGCTGCGATAACCGAAGTTCGACGAGATCACCGTGCCGGTGGCGACTGGCCACTGCACGAGCGAGTACTCGGTGATCCCGAACGCGTCGCGCTCCGGCTCGAGCGCTTCGGCGGCGACGGCCCAGGTCGGCGACAGTTCGAATGACTGCGCGGACGCGTCGATCTGGGCCTGCTGGAGGGCGGCGACGGCCGCGGGGACGGTGAGGGTTCCGAGGGCGGTCAGGCACACGCCTGCCACCGTGGCCGCGAGAGCGCGGCGAAGAGTGGTGTTCATGAAACGAGAGGCGACTTCCGGTCGGGCACCACCCCGGGTTGGGTGGGCAGGCCACCCGGATCGGGTGGGGCGGGCGCAGACCGTCGCGGAGCGGACGAGCCGGGCCGTCGACCACTGTGCAAGGTGATTCTGGACGACGGGTGGCAGAACCCTGGCAAACCCCGCAAAGCCTTAACCCTGGGTGAACGTTGCGGTCAACCCCTGGCAGCGCCCGGATGCGGGTGTTCGAATGACGTCAGCCCGAAACTGACGATGATGGAGGGTGGCAGCCGATGCTGGAAGTGACCACCGCGATCGACGGCGTCTACCGCGTCGCGGCCGACGGCGAAGTCGCCGGGTACATCGTCGAGAACGGCTCGGTGTACGTGTGTCTGCGCGGCACCGTCTACAACACTTCCGTCGAGGTCGGCGAGTCGCGCGACATCATGGATGCGGCCCGGCTCCTGCTCGCCGCCTGAGGTCCGCTCGGGTGCGCGTCCGCGCCCCTAGAGTGTTCGGGTGACGTCGCCGTCTGGCCCCGAGCCCCGCCGCTCCTCCACCATCCCCCGTGACGCTTCCGCGGTCTCGTCGCTCGATCTGTCGAAGCGCGACCTGACACTCGACCTTGCCCGGGTGTTCTGCGTGCTGCTCGTGGTCGTCATCCATCTGCTCTTCATCGGAGTGGGCCGGGATGCCGGCGGCGCCCTGGTCATCTCGCGGCCGCTGGAGGACCAGAGCTGGTTCGCCGGGGCCACCTGGGCGGGCCAGATCATGCCGCTGTTCTTCGTCGTCGGCGGGTTCGCCAGCATCACGGCCTGGCGCAGCAACGTGCGCCGCGGCGGCACCGCGGCGGACTACGTGAAGACCCGCGTCCTGCGGTTGGCCCAGCCGAGCCTGCCGCTCTTCGTCTTCTACGTCGTCGTGATCGGCGGGGCGACGCTGCTTACGGTCGCGCCCGAACTCGTCGGCACCGTCGTGGAAGGCGCCGGCTCCCCGCTCTGGTTCATCGCCGCCTACTGCCTCTGCCAGGCCCTCGTGCCCGTCATGGCGCGACTGCACGCCCGCGCCGCGTGGCCGACGCTCGGGGTGCTGCTGCTCGGCGTGGTGGTCGTGGATGCCGCGCGCTACGGCTTCGGCATCCCGGAGATCGGCTACCTCAACATGTTCTTCGTCTGGCTGATCGTGCAGCAGATCGGGTTCTGGTACGCCGACGGCTGGTTCGCCCGCCGGGCCTGGTGGCAGCTCGGGCTGCTCGCCGCGGCCTGCTACCTCGCCCTCGTCCCGCTCACGACGATCGGGCCCTACAGCGTCGACATGCTCGACAACCTCAACCCGCCGACGCTGCCGCTCGTGCTGCTCGGGCTCGCCCAGGCGTGTGTGCTGCGGCTGCTGCGTCCCGCGCTCGCGAAGCTCATGTCGACCCACGGGGCGCGCGCCGTCGTGTTCGTCGTCGGCACGCGGCTCATGACGATCTACCTGTGGCACCTGCCGGTCATCATCGTCGTCGCGGGCCTCGGGCTGCTCATCCCGGGTGCCAGCCCGGAGCCGGCGTCGCCGGCCTGGTGGTGGTCGCGGATCCTCGTCTACCTGCTGGTGCTCGGCGCGCTGTTCGCGCTGTCGTTCCTCGTCGGGCGCTGGGAGCAGCCGCGCGAGGTCGGCCCCACGCCGCCGACCTGGGTCGTCGTCGTCGCCGCGGTGCTCACGTTCGTGCCGCCGTTCCTCGTGATCGAGTACTTCCTCGACCTGTGGCTGGCGATCGTCGGTGCCGCCTCGTTCGGGATCGCGATCCTACTGCTCGGACGATGGCCGGTCACTTGGGGCTCGACCAAATCGGTGGTCGAGTAGCGATCGGAGATCGCGCCGGGAGGGGTCAGAAGCCGAAGTCGCCGCCGAAGTCGCCGCCCGCGTAGTCGTTGCCAGCCTCCGCCGACCCGTCTGCGGAGTCGGCGTTCGCGTCGACGCCGCCGTCCCAGGGGAGGAACGCGCTGACCAGCGCGGAGCCGATGACGTACCCGGCGACCGTGCCGAGGATCGTACCGCCGACCATCGTGCCCAAGCCCGGGCCACCGGTGGGCGCGGCGCCGGATCCGGCCAGGGTGCGCTCGAGCGAACCCGGGTCGCGCATCTCCTTCCGGGTGGCGGCGCGCGCCAGGGTGGCGGGCTCGCTCGACAGCGGCCGTTCCCCCGTGCCGGAGCCCTTCGAAAGCTCCTCGTAGACGAGCGCGCGCTGTTGCTCGGTCAGCCGGCCGAAAGCCTCGGCGTGCACCTGCTCGATGGTCTCGGGCGGCGCGGTGCGGAGCAGATAGCGGTAGCGCTCGACCGCCCGCTCATCCTCGTTCGGCGGGCGGCGCCGCGGCGTGGCGGGTGCCGCGTCCTGCTCCTGCGTGCCGAACAGCCTGCCCAGGAATCCCATACCGGGCAACTTACGGACGCCGTCTGAACGGCCGCTGAGGTGCGGCTGGGGATCAGCCCGCCGAGGGCGAGGCGCTCGCGGTCGACGCGGGGACGGCCGCGGGTGCCGCCGGGATGACGATCCAGGCGACGACGTAGAAGATGAGCTGCGGTCCGGGGAGCAGCAGCGAGACGGCGGCGAGGACGCGCACGAGGGTGACGTCCCACCCGAAGCGGGTGGCGAGGGCGGCGCAGACGCCGCCGAGGACGCGGCCGGTGCGGGGGCGACGGAGTTCAGTCATGTCCTCGATCCTTCTGCGACCCGTCGCTGCTCGCCAGGGGGCCACCCCCCGCGTCGGCCGTTCCGGTGACCGCCGCGGCCGGCACGACGTCGAGCGGGTGGGCGATCTCGTCGCGCCGCATCCGGAAGGCGAAGATCACCGTGACCCCGAGCAGGGCGGGCACGACTCCCGCGACGAGGAACGCCCAGCCGAAGCCGATCGCCTCGCCGATCGGTCCGGCGATCGCCAACGAGATCGGCATCAGCGCGAGGGAGACGAAGAAGTCGAGGCTCGACACCCGGCCGAGCAGTTGGGCCGGCACCCGGCGCTGCAGCAGCGTTCCCCAGATGACCTGGCCCCAGCCGAACGAGGCACCCACGACCAGACCGGCGACCACGAACATCCACAGCTCGGTCGCCACCCCGGCGACGACGAGCGGCAGCGTCCCGAACCCCCAGACCAGGTTCATCACCGTCAGGTAGCGCCGCGGCAGCCGGAACGAGGCGACGACGAGAGAGCTGACCGCCGCGCCGATCCCGTAGGCGGCGAGCACGAGGGCATACGACTCCGCGCCGCCGCCGGTCTGCTCGGTGACCGCGAACGGCAGCAGCACGTCGAGCGGTCCGGTCATCACCAGCACCCAGACGCACGCGTACACCAGCGTGCCGATCAGCCACGGGGTGCGCACGGTGTAGCGCACGCCCTCGCGGATGTCGGCGACGACCGAAGCCAGCGGATGCCGTCCCGCGTCGGCGGCGAAGTCGCGGCGCACGGGCGTCGTGCGCAGCCAGAGCAGACCGGCCACCGCGAACAGTTGCAGTCCGGCGACGATCGCGAACGCCAGCGCCGGACTCGCGGTCACGATCAGCACGCTGGCCAGCACCGGCCCCGCCGCCTGCAGCAGCAGGGGGCGGAGCATCCCTTCGACGCCGTTCGCCGGCAGCAGGTCGCCCTCGTCGAGGATCGACGGCAGCAGCGCTGTGTAGGCCGGGTAGAAGAAGCCGTCGGCGACGCCGAGCACGAACGCGATGACGGCGAGGTGCCAGAGCTCGATGGTGCCGGTCAGCCCGAGCACCGCCGCCGCGGCGAAACCGACCACTTTGGCCGATTCGACCGCCACGAGGATGCGCTTCTGCGGCACCCGATCCGCGACGACGCCGCCGACGAGGGCTGCTGCGATGAGTCCGACGGCGTTGAGCGCGGCGACGAACGAGAGGTCGCTCGGCGTGCCGCCGAGGCCCTTCACCTGGAAGACGAGGGCGACGATCCAGACCCCGGCACCGAGCAGCGACACGATGAGCACGCCGGCGAGGATGCGGTACTGCCCGGTGCGGAACGGGTGCAGGGCCCGCGGCAGCTGGACGGCCATCCCCTCAAACTACCGTTCGGCCGGAGCTAGGCTGGACGGCGATGAAGCCGATGACCGAGCCGGAGATCCGCGCGTCGATGGTGAACGCGGCGCCCGGCGAGGCCGAGCGGATGCCGCTCCCGGGCCTGCATGAGGTCGTCTGGGCCGAGCGCGAGTACCTCGGCTGGCGCGACCCGGGCTCGCCCCTGCGCGGCTATCTCGTCTACTGGCGCGGCGCGGAAGCGGTCGGCATCGCGCTGCGGGCTTCCGAGGTGCGGCTGCGTCCGGGGTCGGCGATCTGCTCGCTCTGCAACACCCCGCAGCCGGCCGGCCAGGTCACGATGTTCAGCGCCGCGCGCGCGGGCGACGCGGGCCGGACCGGCAACTCGGTCGGCACCTACATCTGCGCCGACCTGGCCTGCTCGTTGCTCATCCGCATCGCGCCGCCGTCGTACGACTGGATGCCCGGCACCTCGGATGTCATCGCCGAGCGCATCGCGGGACTCGAGTCGCGGCTGCGCTCGTTCGGCGGCCGCGTGCTGGAGTCGGCCGCCTGACCGGCGGGCGAGTCGGGATGCTCCCACTCGCTGCGCGCTCTGATCAGGCGGTGGAGGCGGCGATCGGCGGCAGCACCTTCCGCATGTACGGCGCCCAGGCGAGCCGCACGATCACGGCGACCAGCAGCCCGCGACCGGGCTTCGAGGTGAACGCGTAGGTCCAGGCGATCGACGAGCCCGCGCCGTCGTCGACGACGCGCCACTCCGAGCGCGCATGGTCGACGAGCGCGCCGAAGAATCCGGTGAACTCGGTGAGGTCGTACGCGAAGAGCGGCAAGGTCGCGACCTGCAGCGTCTCGAGGAACGTGCCGCCGTCGGACATCACGACGGTGCGGGTCTGGCCCGCGGCATCCCATCCGCCGGTCTGGTCGCGCACCTCGACAACCGCGGGCAGCAGGCCCGACCTCGGGTAGAACCTCGTCGCGTCGTGCTGCGTGAGGCGCGGGAACACGGAGGTCGGCGGGGCGGCGACGTGCGCCGTCGCGGAGGCGGAATGCGTGCTCACGGGGAGGATTCGGAGCCGCCGACCCGAGGGGTGGGGCTCAGTCCAGTCGGTCGAGCAGATGGAACGGGATCATCAGCGAGAGCGAAATCGCCACGATGCCGCTGACGAACACGAGCGTGTACCAGTCGGGCCCGAAGGTGAAGGCGTAGCCGAACAGGGCGATGCCGCCGAGGAACAGCACGATCGAGACGAGGAACGCGAACACCTTCATGAGGTCATGGTAGCGAGCCGGCGCACCACTGCCGGGATCGCGGCGCAGAGGTCGAGCACGACGAACGGTCCGCCCTCCGAAGCGCGGCGTGCGGCCTCCCCGTGGATCCAGGCCGCGGCGGCGGCGACCGGGGCGAGGTCGGCGGCATCGGCGTGGGTGCTCACCAGCGCACCGAGGATGCCGGCGAGAGCGTCTCCGGCACCCGCGGTCGCGAGCCACGGGGTCGCGTTGCGCACCCGCAGCATCTCCGTGCCGGGCGACGCGACGAGGGTCTCAGCCCCTTTGAGCAGCACCGTCGCGCCGGTGAGTTCGACCGCGCGGAGCACGGCCGCCTCCCGGTCGGCGAGGATCTCCGCCCGTTCGACCTCGAGCAGCTGGCCGAGCTCGCCCGCATGCGGCGTCAGCACGAGGGGTCCGCCGAACTCGCGCCAGCGCGGCAGCGCCCCCGCGTCGAGCACCGTCGGCACCGGGGTCTCGAACGCCGGCTCGAGCACCATCCTCGTCAGCTCGTCCAGCTTACGCGAGGTGTCCCAGCCCGACCCGAGCACCCAGGCCTGCACCCGGCCCTCCGCGGTCACCGCCTCCGGTCGCCGCTGGAGCACCAGCCGGGTCGCGCGTCCCGGCCCCAGGTAGCGCACCATCCCGACGCCGGTACGGAGTGCGGCCTCGACGCCGAGCACCGCGGCTCCGGGGTAGCGCGCGGAACCGGTGACGAAACCGACGACGCCGCGCGAGTACTTGTCGTCGTCGTCCTGGGGCACCGCGATCCAGGCCGCGGCCTCGTCTCGTCCGAAGAGTCCACTCATGTCGCTCACGATAGGTTGGCGCGGTGTCGAGCACCGAACATCCGCTGAACATCCCGGGTCGCGTCGTCGTCTTCGACTACGGCGAGGTGCTCTCGATGTCGCCCAGCGAGCCCGACAGGGTCGCCGTCCTCGACATCGCCGGGGCCGAGGCCGAGCCGTTCTGGGCGGCTTACTGGACCTTCCGCGACGCGCTCGACCACGGCACCATCTCGGTGCCCGAGTACTGGGCGCGCGTCGGCGCCGATCTGGGGCTCGAGTTCGGCGCCGCCCAGGTGCAACGGCTGTGGGCGGCCGACTTCCGCTCGTGGATCAGCGTCGAGCCGGGGTCGATCGACATCCTGTACGACCTCGTCGGCGGCGGCACCCGACTCGCGCTGCTGTCCAACGCGGGCTTCGACTTCGGCGACGCCTTCCGCTACTCGCCGACGGGGGCGCTCTTCGAGAAGGTGTTCGTCAGCGCCGAGATCGGACTGCTCAAGCCCGACCCGGAGATCTACCGGCACGTGGTGCGCGAGCTGGGAATCGAACCGGCGCAGATGGTGTTCATCGACAACAGGAAGGTCAACGTCGAGGGTGCCGAGTCGATCGGCGCCACCGGGCACCACTTCACCGGGGTGCAGGAGCTGCGGGCCTTCCTCTCCACCCTCTCGGAAGGCTCTGCCGCGTGACCTCGCTTTTCGACCCGCTCGACCTCCGCGGCGTCCGCGTGCGCAACCGCATCTGGGTGCCGGCGCTCTGCCAGTACACGGTGGATGCCCGCGACGGGGTGCCGACCGACTGGCACCTCGTGCACCTCGGCTCGTTCGCGCGCGGCGGCGCCGGGCTGATCGTCGCCGAGGCCACCGGGGTCACCCCGGAGGGCCGCATCTCGCCGCACGACACGGGCATCTGGAACGATGCCCAGGTGGCGGCGTGGCGCCGCGTCACCGACTTCGTGCACACGCAGGGCGCGGTCGTCGGCCTGCAGCTCGCGCACGCCGGACGCAAGGCGTCGGTCTACCCGGAGTGGGGTCCGCTCGCCGGCACGGGCACGATGCCCGAAGCCGAGGGCGGCTGGCCGACGGTGTCGGCGTCCGACATCCCGTTCACCGGCTACGCCCCGCCGCGTGCTCTCACCGTTCCCGAGATCGCCGAGATCGTCGCCGCGTTCGCCGCCGGGGCGCGTCGCGCGATCGACGCCGGCTTCGACCTGGTCGAGATCCACGCCGCCCACGGCTACCTCGTGCACCAGTTCCTCTCGCCGCTCTCCAACGCGCGCGACGACGAGTACGGCGGCTCGCTCGAGAACCGCGCGCGCCTCCTGCTCCAGATCGTCCGCGCCGTAAGCGCCGAGCTCGGCCCCGACATCCCGGTGCTCGTGCGCTTCTCGGCGACCGACTACTCCGAGGGCGGGTGGGATGAGCACCAGACCGCGATCGTCGCGGGCTGGGCCCGCGACGCGGGGGCGGACCTTTTCGACATCTCGACCGGCGGTCTCGTCACCGGCGTGACCATCCCGTCGCATCCCGGCTACCAGGTGCCGTTCGCGCAGTACGTGCGCGCCGAGGCGGGCGTTGCGGTCACCGCGGTCGGCCGCATCACCGAAGCGCGTCAGGCGGCCGACATCGTCGAGTCGGGCCAGGCGGATGCCGTCATGCTGGGCCGCGAAATGATGCGCGACCCGCATTTCACCCTGCGCGCGGCCCGCGAACTCGGGGTCGAGCTCGACTACTGGCCCCCGCAGTACCTCCGGGCGCGCCCTTAACGGCGCCGCGTCGCATCCTGCACCTCGCCGACGAGCGTCTCGATGATGTCCTCCAGGAAGAGCACGCCGCGCGTCCCCCCGTGCTCGTCGAATGCGCGGGCGACGTGCGCGCCCGAGCGCCGCATCAGTGCGAGAGCATCCTCGAGCTCCGCGTCGCGGAACACCGAGATCAGCTGACGGATGCGCTTCGGCGGCACCGGCTCGTCGAATTCGTCGGCCCGCAGGTCGATGACGTCCTTGAGGTGCACGTACCCGGTGGGCTCATTCGCGGCGTCGACCAGCACGTAACGGCTGAAGCCGTGCTGCGCCACCGCCCGCTCGACATCGGCCGGCGTCGCATCCTCAGGGAGCGTCACGAGAGCCTCGCCCGGCAGGGCGACATCCCGCACCCGCTTCTCGGTGAACTCGAACGCGTTGCTGAGTGTGCCGGTGGTGTCGGTCAGCATGCCCTCGCGGGTGGAGGTGGTGATGATCGTCTGCACCTCCTCCGCCGTGAATGCGCTGGTCGCCTCGTTCTTCGGCGTCACCCGGAACACCCGCAGGATGCCGTTGGCCGTCGCGTTGAGGGCGACGATGATCGGGCGCAACACCGTCGCGACGGCGACGAGCGGGGTGGCGAGGATGAGCACCGCGCGGTCGGGCACCGAGAACGACAGGTTCTTGGGCACCATCTCGCCGAGCACGACGTGCAGGAACGACACCAGCGCCAGCGCGAAGCCGAAGGCGATGCCGCCGATGACCTCCTCCGGGAGGCCGGTCAGCTGCAGTGGGATCGTCAGCAGCTGGTCGATCGCCGGCTCGGAGACGTTGAGGATCAGCAGTGAGCACACGGTGATGCCGAGCTGACTCGTCGCCAGCATGAGCGTCGCGTTCTCCATCGCCCAGAGCGCGGTCTTGGCCGATCGTCGGCCGGCCTCGGCCAGCGGCTCGATCTGGGAACGACGGGCCGAGATCACGGCGAACTCGGCACCCACGAAGAACGCGTTGATGGCGAGCAGGATGCCCAGCCACGCGATCCCCCACCAGTCGACGACGCCCGCCGGCGAGTCGCCGGCGAATACCGCGAACGGGATCATCGCGAGCCCCCCGTCGGCTTCTGCACGGCCACCTCGCCGGTCACCGGCGGCGTGGGCGTGAATCGCACGCGGTCGATGCGCCGGCCGTCCATCCGCTCGACACGGAAGACGCCTGCGTCGACGACGACGGTGTCCCCGACCTCGGCCAGGCGGCCCAGCTCGGCCATCAGCCAGCCCGCGACGGTCTCGTAGGGGCCCTCTTCGGGCACCACGACATCCGCGCGCTCCTGCAGTTCGTCGGGGCGCAGCGCCCCGGGGAAGGTGAGCCAGTCGCGGCTGCGCACCACGTCGGCGCGGGAGCGGTCGTGTTCGTCGGACACCTCGCCGACCAGCTCCTCGACGAGATCCTCGAGGGTGGCGACTCCGGCGGTCCCGCCGTACTCGTCGACGACGACGGCCATCTGGTAGCCGCGACCGCGCAGCTCGCCGAGCAGCACGTCGAGCTTCATCGTCTCGGGCACGCGCAGGGCGTCGGACTGGAGCGCCGACACCGGGACCTCGGGTCGACGGTCGCGCGGCACCGCCACCGCCTGCTTCAGGTGGACGACGCCGACGATGTCGTCGACATCCTCATCCATGACCGGGAAGCGCGAGTAGCCGGTACGGCGGGCGAGGTCGATGACGGCATCCGCGGTGTCGGCCTTGCCGACGCTGGCGATCTTCGGCCGGGGGGTCATGACATCGGATGCCGTGTGGCCGGCGAACACCAGGGTGCGGGCCAGCAGCGTCGCGGTGTCCTGGTCGAGCGACCCCTCTTTCGCCGACCGGCGCACGAGACTCAGCAACTCGTCGCCCGAGCGGGCGGAACTGATCTCCTCGCGCGGCTCGATCCCGATCGCACGGAGGATGACGTTGGCGGTGCCGTTGAGCACACGCACGGCGGGCTTGAACACCGTCGTGAACGCCGTCTGGAACGGGATGACGATCTTCGCCGTGGCCAGCGGCAGCGCGAGCGCGAAGTTCTTCGGCACGAGCTCCCCGATGATCATCGACAGCAGGGTCGCGAGGATGATCGCGGCGATCGACGCGATCACCCGCACCACGCCCTCGGCGAGACCGAGCGAGGTGAGCGGCGGCTCGAGGAACCGGCTGAACGCCGGCTCGAGCGTGTAGCCGGTGAGCAGCGTCGTGAGCGTGATGCCCAGCTGCGCGGCGGAGAGATGCGTCGAGGTGATCCTGAGCGCCGCGATCGTCATGCCGAGACGGGTCTCACCGCGCGCCTGACGGGCCTCGAGGTCGGAGCGTTCGAGGTTGACGAGCGCGAACTCGCTCGCGACGAACAAGCCGGTGCCGACGGTCAGCAGGAGACCGATGAGGAGCAGGATGACATCCGTGCTCATCGCGCCCCCGCCCTCACGGGGCGGCCGAACGTCGGCGAGTGTCTATGGTCGGCAGACGGAGGGTCGTCCATCGGGGCGGTTACTTCTCCTTCGCGGCCGCTTTGGTCGCCTTCTTGAACTCCCGCACCTTCGTGAGGGAGGAGGCATCCACGATATCGGCAACCGAGCGATGGCTGCCGGGGTCGCCGTAGGAACCGGCGGCGGATTCCCAGCCGGTCGCGGTCAGCCCGTACTGCTTCCCGAGCAGCGCGACGAAGATCCTCGCCTTCTGCTCACCGAACCCGGGCAGCGACTTGAGCCGCTTCAGGATGGTCGCGCCGTCCGGGGCGCCGTCGGTCCAGATGCGTTCGGCGTCGCCACCCCAGTCGCTGACCAGGGCCGCGCACAGCGCCTGCGTGCGCTCCGCCATCGACCCGGGGAACCGGTGCACGGCGGGCGTCTGCTTGAACACCTCGGCGAACTTCTCCGGGTCGGCGTCCGCGATCGTCGCCGCGTCGAACGCGCCGAGGCGCTCCTTGATCTTCGCCGGACCGGCGAATGCGGTCTCCATCGGCACCTGCTGGTCGAGCAGCATCCCGATGAGCAGGGCGAGCGGCTCCTCCGACAGCAGCCGGTCGGCCGCGGCGTCCCCGGTGATGTGCAGCTCAGGCATGCGCCGAGCTTAGGCATCCCGCCGCCGTCACCTCGGCTACCAGGAGACGGGGAGGGCCTTGCCCTCCTCGTACCCGGCGGCCGACTGGATGCCGACCACGGCGCGCTCGCGGAAGGCAGCGAGGTCGGCGGCGCCCGCGTAGGTGAACGAGGAGCGCACCCCCGCGGTGATCATGTCGAGCAGATCCTCGAGCGAGGGCCGCAGCGGGTCGAGATAGATCTTCGACGACGAGATGCCTTCGGCGAAGAGTTCCTTGCGGGCGAGCTCGTAGGGGTCGAGCGCGCCGAAGCGGCCGTGCACGGCCTTGGTGGACGCCATCCCCCAGCTCTGCTTGAACGGGCGGCCATCGGCATCGGTCTCGATCTCGCCGGGCGATTCGAGCGTGCCGGCGAACCAGGAGCCGATCATGACGTTCGACGCGCCGGCGGCGAGAGCGAGGGCGACGTCACGCGGGTAGCGCACCCCGCCGTCGGCCCAGACGTGGGCGCCGAGTTCACGGGCGGCCTCGGTCGTCTCGAGCACGGCGGAGAACTGCGGGCGGCCGACGGCGGTCATCATGCGGGTCGTGCACATCGCGCCGGGCCCGACGCCGACCTTGAGAATGGTCGCTCCCGCCGCGACGAGATCGCGCGCCCCCTCGGGGGTCACGATGTTGCCGGCGATGATCGGCAGGCCGAGGTCAAGGGCGCGGACGGATTCGAGGGCGGTCAGCATCCCCTCCTGGTGGCCGTGCGCGGTGTCGACGACCAGCACGTCGACGCCGGCGTCGGCGAGCGCGCGGGCCTTGTCGGCGATGCCTCGGTTGATGCCGAGCGCGGCGGCGACGCGGAGCCGCCCCTCCGCGTCGACGGCGGGGCGGTAGATCGTGCCGCGGAGGGCCTGCGTGCGGGTCGTCGAGCCGACGACCACTCCGCCGACGCGCACATTGGCGCGATCGTGTCCGCCGCGCACCAGCTCGTCGAAGGCGGTGCGCGGACCGTCGGCGTCGACGACCGGGAGTGCCTCGTCGGCGTCCTGCCAGATCGGGGACTGCGCCTTGACGGCGGCGATCGCCGCCATCGTCTCGTCGAGGGGCGGGTCCTGCGGCAGAACGCCGAGGCCGCCGCGCCGGGCGAGGGTGGCGGCGAGACGAGGGCCGGTGACCGAGTTCATGTTCGCCGAGACGATCGGGATGCTCGTGCCGGTCGCATCGTCAGGGGCCAGATCGACGTCGAGTCGACTCGTCACGCCGGAGCGGCTGGGAACGAGGAAGACGTCGGAGTAGGTGAGGTCGTGCGGGGGGAGTTCGCCGAGGAAGCGCATGATCCGAGGGTACGGGTCGTCGCGCGCCGCCTCGGGCGCCCTGGATGCACATGTAGCATGAGTGCACTATGTCGTGAGGATCCCGCATGTCTGCTCGCCCCCGTTCCGTCGCCGCCGCACTCGCCGCTCTCGCAGTCGCCGTCGGGCTGGCCGTCATCCCGGCGCTGCCGGCCTCCGCCGACGTCGTGGAGTGCACGGCCCTCGGCGGCGTCTGGGATGGGCCCACGACGACCTGCACCATCTCGACGGCACAGAGCGTCGCGGGCAGCGACCTGAACGGCAACCTGGTGATCGCCGCCGGCGGATCGCTCACCAAGACCGGCAACACCGGCGACAGCGTCTCCGGCACCATCACCATCGCCGGCACCCTGACCGTCGCGGCCGGCAGCCTCGGCGGGAACACCACGGTCGTCGGCAGCGGCATCCTCGATGTGCAGAGCGGCACCAACTACAGCGGGAATGTGGAGGTGAACGGCCCCACCGCGCAGTTCACACTCGGATTCGCGGGAGCCGGTGGACCCGTCGTGGTCACCGACGGCACGTTCACCAACGGCGGCACCGTGTCGAGCTCCATCACGAACGCCGACACCGTCATCAACAACGGCTCGGTCGGCGGGGCGGTCGTCAGCAACGGCGGCACCTTCAGCAATGTGCTCGGCACCCTCAACGCCTCCCTGACGGTCAACGGCGGCTCGTTCGTCAACAACGCGAACATCCTCGCCCCGGTGACGGTGAACGGCGGGTCCTTCACCAACAACGCCAACTTCGCCCAGGTCACGGGCGTCCTCACGATCGCGGCCGGCGCCACGGCCACCAACGGGCCGGGGAGCCTCGCCACGGTATCGAACGCCGGCACCTTCACGAACAGCAGGGGCGGCACGACCGCCGCCGTCACGAACACCGGATCCGGGTCGCTCGTCAACGACGGCACGATCACCGGCGGCGTGACCCATCCGAGCACCGGCACCTTCACCGGAACCGGCACGACCACGCCGCGCTATGCGCAGACCGTGGTGTTCACGTCGACGGCGCCGACCGGCCCCCCGGTGGGCAGCGCGTACACCGTCACGCTCGCCACGTCGGTCGGCACGACGCCGGCGCTCGCAGCCGGACCTGCAGGGGTCTGCTCCATCGCTGGCGCAACGGTGACTTCCCTCGGCGACGGCACCTGCACGGTGACCGCCGCGCGCGCCGCCGACGGAAACTTCGCGATCGCCTCCGGCTCGCAGTCGATCGCGATCGGCGCGGCGGCGGGCGGCGGGGCGGCGACCCTCCCCGCGACCGGCCTCGACACCGGCCCGGCGCTGCTCCTCGGGTTCGGCATCCTCGCGCTCGGCGCCGTCATTCTGCGGATGCGTCGCGCGAAGGCTGTGCGTTCCTGACGAGACCCTCCGTAGGGGCCTCATCGCCCCCCTCGTGCGCCTAAGCTAGAGCGGCTGCAAAACGCCACCACACTTACCCAACTTCAACGCACGAGAGTGGGCGGTTCAACCGTGTCGAGCCCCGTGACCGGGATCACCTCAGAAGACGAATTCGGCGCCAACGAGTGGCTCGTCGACGAGATGTACGAGCGATACCTGGTCGACAAGAACTCGGTCGACCAGAGCTGGTGGCCGGTGCTCGAGCAGCGCCGCACCGCCACCCCGACCGAGCCCTCGGCCCCGGCCGAAACCGCGGCCTCCGCGGCTGATCCCGCCCCCTCGGCCGAGACCGAACCCTCGCCGCAGAACCAGGCGGATGGCGGCGAAGCCCAGATCCCCGCCGCGGCGACCGACCCGACGCCGACCGCCGCGATCCCGGTGGTTCAGGCTCCGCCGACCGGCAGCACTCCGGTCGCCCGCACCACCAACTCCCCCGCGAAGCCGCAGCCCATCCCGGCCGAGGCCCCGCAGGCCGCCCCTGCCGCCGAGTCCGCCGAGCAGGATGTCGTCACGGTGCTCAAGGGCATGCAGAAGACCCTCGCGACCAACATGGACGCGAGCCTCTCGGTGCCGACCGCGACGAGCGTGCGCACCGTGCCCGCGAAGCTGATGATCGACAACCGCATCGTCATCAACAACCACCTCAAGCGCGCCCGCGGCGGCAAGGTCTCGTTCACGCATCTCATCGCCTGGGCGATGGTGCAGACGCTCAAAGAGTTCCCCAGCCAGAATGTCTATTACGACGAGATCGACGGTAAGCCCAGCGTCGTCGTGCCGGCGCACGTCAACCTCGGCATCGCCATCGACCTGCCGAAGCCCGACGGAACACGCTCGCTGCTCGTGCCCGCGATCAAGCGCGCCGACACGATGTCGTTCGCCGACTTCCTCGCCGCCTACGAAGACGTCGTCGCCCGCGCCCGCGGCAACAAGCTGACGGCCGACGACTTCAAGGGCACCACGATCTCGCTGACCAACCCGGGCGGCATCGGCACCGAGCACTCGGTTCCGCGTCTGATGAAGGGCGCCGGCTCGATCATCGGCGCCGGCGCCCTCGAGTACCCCGCCGCCTTCCAGGGCGCGAGCCAGAAGACCCTCGCCGAGCTCGGCATCGGCAAGACGATCACCCTGACGAGCACCTACGACCACCGCGTCATCCAGGGTGCCGGATCGGGCGAGTTCCTCAAGAAGGTGCACGAGCTGCTGATCGGCGAGCGCGACTTCTACGTGAACATCTTCGCGTCGCTGCGCATCCCCTACGACCCGATCCACTGGGCCGAGGACATCAACGTCGACCTCTCCGAGCGCGTCTCGAAGACCTCTCGGGTGCAGGAGCTCATCAACGCCTTCCGCGTGCGCGGTCACCTGATGGCCGACATCGACCCGCTCGAGTACGTGCAGCGCAGCCACCCCGATCTCGACATCGCCAGCCACGGTCTGACCTTCTGGGACCTCGACCGCGAGTTCGTCCTCGGCGGCTTCGCCGGCAAGCGCAGTGCCAAACTGCGGGACGTGCTCGGCGTACTGCGCGACTCGTACTGCCGCACCGTCGGCATCCAGTACATGCACATCCAGGACCCGGAAGAGCGCGCCTGGTTCCAGGAGCGCCTCGAGCGCCCGTACGAGAAGCCGACCAAAGAGGAGCAGCTCCGCATCCTCGGCAAGCTCAACGAGGCCGAGGCGTTCGAGACGTTCCTGCAGACCAAGTACGTCGGCCAGAAGCGCTTCAGCCTGGAGGGCGGCGAATCGACGATCGCGCTGCTCGACGAGATGTTGCAGGGCGCCGCCGAGGCGGGCCTCGAAGAGGTCGCGATCGGCATGGCCCACCGCGGCCGCCTGAACGTGCTCACCAACATCGCCGGCAAGACCTACGGCCAGATCTTCCGCGAGTTCGAGGGCACGCAGGATCCGAAGACGGTGCAGGGCTCCGGCGACGTCAAGTACCACCTCGGCACCGAGGGCACCTTCACCGGCATGACCGGCAAGGAGGTCGCGGTCTATATCGCGGCGAACCCCTCGCACCTCGAAGCGGTCGACGGCGTGCTCGAGGGCATCGTGCGCGCCAAGCAGGACCGCACGGCCGACGGCAGTTACGGCGTGCTCCCCCTGCTCGTGCACGGCGACGCGTCGATGGCCGGCCAGGGCATCGTCATGGAGCAGCTGCAGATGTCGCAGCTGCGCGCCTACAAGACCGGCGGCACGGTGCACGTCGTCATCAACAACCAGGTCGGCTTCACCACCCCGCCGACCGAGGCCCGTTCGTCGGTGTACTCGTCCGACGTCTCGCTCACGATCCAGGCGCCGGTCTTCCACGTGAACGGCGACGATCCCGAAGCCGTCGTGCGGGTGGCAGAGCACGCGTTCGCCTACCGCCAGAAGTTCAAGAAGGATGTCGTCGTCGACCTCATCTGCTACCGCCGCCGCGGGCACAACGAGGGCGACGACCCGTCGATGACGCAGCCGCTCATGACGACCCTCATCGAGGCGAAGCGCAGCGTGCGCACGCTCTACACCGAGGCGCTGGTCGGCCGTGGCGACATCAGCCAGGAAGAGTTCGAGGCGGCGCACAAGGACTTCCAGGACCGCCTGGAACGTGCCTTCGCCGAGACCCACGCCGCGCAGACCGGCACGATCCCCATCGTGACCAGCGACGAAAACGCCGTCGCCGACCTCGAGCGCCCCGACGCCCAGCAGGACGACGCCGCGGGCGAGCCGGCATCCACCGGCGTCTCGCAGGCGCTCGTCGAGCAGATCGGCGACGCCCACGCGAACCTGCCCGAGGGCTTCACGGTGCACCCGAAGCTCAAGCAGCTGCTGAACAAGCGCACCGAGATGAGCCGCAACGGCCAGATCGACTGGGGCTTCGGCGAGCTGCTCGCGCTGGGCTCGGTGCTCGTCGAAGGCACCCCGGTGCGCTTCGTCGGCCAGGACGCCCGCCGCGGCACCTTCGTTTCACGCCACGCGGTCTTCCACGACCGCGAGAACGGCCAGGAGTGGCTGCCGCTCGCGAACCTGTCGGAGAACCAGGCCAAGTTCTGGATCTACGACTCGCTGCTCTCCGAGTACGCGGCCCTCGGCTTCGAGTACGGCTACTCGGTCGAGCGCCCCGACGCCCTCGTGCTCTGGGAGGCCCAGTTCGGCGACTTCGTCGACGGCGCCCAGACCGTGATCGACACTTTCATCTCGAGCGCCGAGCAGAAGTGGGGCCAGCGCTCCTCCGTCGTGCTGCTGCTGCCGCACGGCTACGAGGGCCAGGGGCCCGACCACTCGTCGGCCCGGATCGAGCGTTTCCTGCAGCTCGCCTCGCAGGACAACATGACGGTCGCGCGCCCGTCGACCCCGGCGTCGTACTTCCACCTGTTGCGCCGCCAGGCCTACGCCCGCCCGCGTCGTCCGCTGATCGTCTTCACACCGAAGTCGATGCTGCGGCTCCGCGGCGCGACGAGCGAGGTCGCCGACTTCACACAGGGCAAGTTCGAGCCGGTGCTCGACGACGCGCGCACGGGTCTGAACGGCACAGCGGATGCCGGCGCCGTGAAGCGGGTGCTGCTCCACGCGGGCAAGATCCACTACGACCTGCTGGCCGAACTCGAGAAGCGTGAGGATGCCGGCGCCTTCGCGCTCGTGCGCCTCGAGCAGTACTACCCGCTCGCCGACGACGCGATCAACGCGACGCTCGACCGCTACCCGAACGCCGACGTCGTCTGGGTGCAGGAGGAGCCGGAGAACCAGGGCGCCTGGCCGTTCATCAACTTCGAGCTCGCCCGCCGTCTGCGCGGCCGCACGATCTCGGTGGTGTCGCGCGCGGCATCCGCTGCCACTGCCACGGGTTCGTCGAAGCGCTCTGCGGCGGAGCAGACCGAGCTGCTGGCGCAGGCGCTCACGCTCTGACCCTCGTGCCACAGAACCCTCTGTAACGTCACAGAGCCCCGCACGCGGGGTTCCCTGGCGTTACAGAGGGCTCTGTGGCATGAGAAGAGTCAGCCGAGCTTCGCGAGGATCGCGGCGCGCAGTTCCTCGGGGGCCTTCTCCTGGCACGCCTTCTGCATCTTCAGGGTGAGGGTGATGCCGACGAGGTGCTCGTCGCTGCAGTCCCGGCACCCCTCAAGGTGGTCGGAGATGTCCTGGAAGTCCTCCGCCGACAACTCGCGGTGCAGGTACTCCTCGAGTTCGGACTTGGCCTTGTCGCAGCCGCAATCGGTCATTTCGCGCTCCTGGTGGCGGGAACGATGATGCCGCGGTCGCGCGCGTAGTCGGCGAGCAGATCGCGCAGGAGTCGGCGGCCACGGTGCAGCCGACTCATCACGGTTCCGACGGGGGTCTTCATGATGTCGGCGATCTCCTGGTAGGAGAAGCCTTCGACGTCGGCGAGGTACACGGCGAGCCGGAAGTCTTCCGGGATCGACTGGAGTGCCGCCTTGACGTCGCTGTCGGGCAGGTGGTCGATCGCCTCGGCTTCGGCCGATCGCGTCGAGCGACCCTGGGTGAGCGATTCCGCTCCCCCGAGCTGCCAGTCCTCAAGCTCATCGATCGTGCCCTGGTAGGGGCCGCGCTGGTTCTTGCGATACGTGTTGATGAACGTGTTGGTGAGGATGCGGTAGAGCCAGGCCTTGAGGTTCGTGCCCTGCTCGAACGACGCGAAGGCCGCGTACGCCTTGACGTAGGTCTCCTGCACGAGGTCGCCGGCATCCGCGGGGTTACGCGTCATGCGCAGGGCCGCCGCGTACAGCTGATCCATGAAGGTCAGCGCCTGGTCTTCGAACAGCTCCCGCAGTTCTGCGGTGGGCTGCGGCTTGTCGCTCATCGCCGAAGAGTCTAGTTCTGCCCGCCGTGCGTCGACCGCCGAGGCGGTCGGGCGTTCGAGAAGGGCGGAGGGCATACTCTGGACAACCGATGGATGTGCAGCGCTATTCCGGCCCGGCGGGAGAAGTCGAGACGGTGACCCCCTGGACTGCTCCCGTCGCGGGTGCTCCGCTCGACGCGACCCTGCGTCTGCCGGGATCGAAGAGCCTCACCAATCGGGAGCTCGTGCTCGCGTCGCTCGCCGACGGGCCGGGCATCCTCCGCGCCCCCCTGCACTCCCGAGACAGTGCGCTGATGATCGCCGGGCTGCGCCGTCTCGGCGTCACGATCGAGGAGATCCCCGGCGACGACGAGTACGGACCCGACCTGCGCGTGACCCCGGCGCCCCTCACCGGCGGGCGCTCGATCGACTGCGGTCTCGCCGGCACCGTGATGCGCTTCCTTCCGCCGGTCGCCGCCCTCGCCACCGGTCCCGTCGAGTTCGACGGCGACGAGTCGGCGCGCCGGCGCCCGATGGCGGCGACGATCGACGCCCTGCGCGGCCTGGGTATCGAGACCGACGACGGCGGGCGCGGCCGCATGCCCCTCACCGTGCACGGCACGGGCTCTGTGCAGGGGGGCGAGTTGTCGATCGATGCGTCCGCGTCGAGCCAGTTCGTGTCCGGACTCCTGCTCGCTGCGCCGCGGTTCGAGCGAGGACTCGTGCTGCACCACACCGGTGAACGGCTGCCGAGCCTCCCCCACATCGAGATGACGATCGGATGCCTCGCAGCTCGCGGGGTCGAGGTCGACGCGTCCATCCCGGGCACTTGGGCGATCGCACCGCAGCCGATCCGCGCCCTCGACGTCACGATCGAGCCCGACCTGTCGAACGCAGCACCCTTCCTCATCGCGGCCGTCGTGTCGGGCGGCACCGTCGCCATCGAGGGATGGCCGCGCACGACCACGCAGGTCGGCGACCTCCTGCGGGAACTGCTCCCGCTGTACGGAGCATCCGTCTCCTGGCGGGGGGACGCGCTCGTCGTCGACGGCGGCATCGGCATCCGCAGCGGCGCCGAGATCCCCGGTCACGACCTCGACCTGTCGGCGGGAGGCGAGCTGGCGCCGGCCATCGTGGCACTCGCGGCTCTCGCCAACTCGCCGAGCCGCATCACCGGCATCGGGCACCTACGCGGGCACGAGACCGATCGCCTGGCCGCCCTCGCCGCCGAGATCACCGCACTCGGCGGAGCGGTGACCGAGCTCGACGACGGGCTCCTGATCGAGCCGCGACCTCTGCGCGGAGGCACCTGGCGCTCCTACGAGGACCACCGGATGGCGACCGCCGGGGCGATCCTCGGACTCGCGGTCCCGGGGGTGCAGATCGACGACATCGGCACCACGGCGAAGACCCTCCCCCAGTTCGCCGGGCTCTGGGCCGCGACCACGACGGCGATCGCGGCGCCGTGAGCTGGCTCCCGCAGGACGAGGAGGACGAGGGCTTCGAGGCCTGGGACGAGTCGGACGTGCACGTTCGACCCAACCCGAAGGGCAACAAGCCACGCACGAAGATCCGACCCGAGCACGCCGATGCGACCGACGCCCGGGTGCTGTCGGTCGACCGCGGCCGCTACACGGTGCTCGTCGACGAGAACGGCGAGAACGAGCGCGTCGTCACCGCGACCCGCGCGAAGGAGCTGCGCAAGCAGGCGATCGTCACGGGCGACCGCGTGGATGTCGTCGGCGACACGAGCGGCGACGAGGGGTCGCTCGGCCGTATCGTGCGCATCCAGCCACGCACGACTTTGCTGCGGCGCAGCGCCGACGACTCCGACGAGGTCGAGCGGATCATCGTCGCCAACGCCGACCAGTTGCTCGTCGTCGTCGCGGCAGCGAACCCCGAACCGCGCCCGCGCCTGGTCGACCGCTACCTGGTCGCCGCCTACGACGCCGGCGTCGCGCCGATCCTGGTGATCACGAAGACCGACCTCGCCGACCCCGGGCCGTTCCTCGCCAACTTCGAGGCGCTCGACATCCCCGTGGTGCTGTCGTCGCAGCAGCAGTTCCCTCTCGATGAACTGCGCCCGCTGCTCGCCGGGCACACCACCGTCGCCGTCGGCCACTCGGGGGTCGGCAAGTCGACGCTGGTGAACGCGCTCGTGCCCGGCACCGACCGCGCCGTCGGCGTCGTCAACGCCGTGACGGGGCGCGGGCGGCACACCTCGTCGTCGACGGTGTCGCTGCGGGTGCCGACCGGGGGCTGGATCATCGACACCCCGGGCGTGCGCTCCTTCGGCCTGGGCCACGTGGACACCGACAACATCCTGAAGTCGTTCACCGACCTCGCCGCCGTCGCCGCGGACTGCCCGCGCGGCTGCACCCACCTGCCCGACGCCCCCGACTGCGAGCTCAACGAGGCGGTCGGCGACGGCCGACTGCCCGCCGCGCGGGTCGACTCGCTGCAGCGACTTCTGACGACCTTGACGATCCGCCCCGGGGGCGCTGCCGGTACTTTGGACGCGTGACCTCCACGCTCTCCGACGACCTCGCGGTCGCCCTCGTCCTGGCCGCTGAAGCCGACCTCATCGCGATCGACCGCTACCGTTCGCGGGATCTCGACGTGCAACTAAAACCCGACCGCTCCCAGGTGACGGATGCCGACACCCGCGTCGAGAAGGTCATCCGCGAGCACCTGGCGCAGGCGCGACCCGACGACGCGATCCTCGGCGAGGAGTTCGGCACCGACGGCTCCTCGAACCGGCAGTGGATCATCGACCCGATCGACGGCACCAGCAACTTCGTGCGCGGGGTGCCGATCTGGGGCGCCCTCATCTCGCTCGTCATCGACGGCGTGCCCGAGGTCGGCGTGGTCAGCGCCCCCGCCCTGGGCAAGCGCTGGTGGGCGGCGACCGGCCACGGCGCGTGGCTGCAGGAGGAGGGCCGCGAGCCGCGCCAGCTGCACGTCAGCGGCATCGACGATCTGGCGGAGGCATCGCTCTCGTACAACTCGCTCAAGCACTGGGATCAGTACGGCCGCCTCGACCAGCTGATCGCCCTGAGCCGCGAGGTCGAGCGCACCCGCGCGTTCGGCGACCTGTGGTCGTACATGCTGCTCGCCGAGGGTGCGATCGACATCGCCGGCGAGTTCGACGTGAAGCCGTGGGACATCGCGGCGCTCGTACCGATCGTGCGCGAAGCGGGCGGGACGGTGACGGATGCCGACGGCACCAGTGCCCTCGACACCCTCTCGGTCATCGCCACCAACGGGCTGCTGCACGACGCCGTCCTGGCGCGGCTGACCACGCGGTGAGGAAACTGGTCGGCCTCGCCGCGATCATCCTGCTGCTCGCCGGCTGTGCCGCCATGCCCGACAGCGACGACGTCTTCGAGCGCAGCGAGGTGCCCGGCATCCCGTTCGCGGAATCCCGTTACGGCACGCGCGGCTACTTTCCGACCGCACCGAGCTGGGCCGACGGCGACCGCGAACTGCTGTGCACCGTCGTCGACGAGAGCGGCGCGCAGCTCACCGGTCCGCTGGGCGGCGTCGGGGAGTAATCGTCGGGTTCGGCGAGAATGTCCCCTGACCGGGTGACGGATCTCGCTAGGATCGGCCCGTGAACGCACCTGTCAAGCGCGCCCTGGGCGCCATCATCCTCACCCTCTCCGCCGTCGCTCTCGCGGGATGCAGCGTCCTCACCTGAACGCCCGACGGAGAGACCGACGTCTTCTCGGTCGAGGTCGGCGACTGCATCAACACCGCCAGCACCGGAGATGAGATCAGCTCGATCCCGGTCGTCTCGTGCGAGGAGCCCCATGACCAGGAGGTGTTCGACCGCTTCCAGGTCGAGGGCGACACCTTCCCGGGCGACTCCGCCATCGAGGACGAGCGCGTCGCGTACTGCGAGGGCGACGCCTTCACGGCCTTCATCGGAGTGGCGTACGCCGACTCGATGTACGCCACGAGCGGCCTGACCCCGACGCAGTCGAGCTGGGACCAGGGCGACCGCGAGGTGCTCTGCACCGTCGGCGACCCGGCCGGTCAGACCACCGGTTCGCTGAAGGGCATCAACCAGTAGCACGCCGCGGCCGGCTCCCGGCGGCGACGAGCGTCTGCCGCTGGGAGCCGAGCCCGTCGATGCTCAGCTCGAGCACGTCGCCCGGCGCGAGGAAGCGCGGCGGCCTGAACCCCGCGCCGACGCCGGGGGGCGTCCCGGTCGCGATCAGATCCCCGGGCTCGAGCGTGAGGAACCGGCTCAGGTACCGCACGATGAAGAGCGGGCCGAAGATCATCATCGCCGTCGACCCGTCCTGCCGGGTCTCGCCGTTCACCGTGCTGGTCATGCGCAGATGGCGGATGTCGGCGAACTCGTCGGGCGTCGCGAGCCACGGCCCGGTCGGGCAGAACGTGGGCGCCGACTTGCCCTTCATGAACTGACCCGAGCGCTCCTGCTGGAACTCCCGCTCGCTCACGTCGTTGACGAGCACGTAACCGGCGATCGCGGCAGCGGCCTCCTCCTCGGTCTCGAGGGAGGACGTGCGCCGGCCGATGACGATACCGAGCTCCACTTCGTAGTCGGTCTTGCGCGAATCACGTGGGATGACGAGGTCGTCGTCGGGTCCGCTGATCGAGTTGGGCGACTTGCTGAAGATGAGCGGCTCGGGCGGCACGGGGTGCCCGATCTCGGCGGCGTGGTCGGCGAAGTTCATCCCGATGCCGACGATCTGGTGGGGGCGGGCGATGGCCGCGCCGATGCGCTCCCCGGCGAACCTCTCGACCCGGCCGGCGGCGACCCGGCTGTCGACCTCGGGCCGGATGCCGGCGATCCCGATCCCGCCGAAGAACCCCTCCCCGAAGTCGGGGGTGAGGTCGCCGACGTCGACGTAGGTCGTCTCGTCGATCCGCACGACCGGACGCTCGGCACCCGGCTCCCCGAGGCGCATGAGTCTCATGCCAGTTCCGTCTCGTCGGCGCGTTCCAGAGTCGCCCCGAGACTGGCGAGGAACCGCGATCCCTGGGCCCCGTCGACGACGCGGTGGTCGAACGAGAGGCTGAGCGTCATCACCTCGCGCAGGGCGATCCCGCCCTCGAACTCCCACGGGCGGCGTTGCGCGGCGCCGAGTGCGAGGATGCCGGACTCGCCCGGGTTGAGGATCGGGGTGCCGGCTTCGACGCCAAAGACGCCGATGTTGGTGATCGTGAACGTGCCACCGGTCAGCCGCTCGGGGGTCGCCCGGCCGGCGCGCGCCTCGGCCGTCAGCTCGGCGAGCGCCGCCGCCATCCCGGCGAGACCGAGGATGCCGGCGTCCTTGATGTTGGGAACCACGAGACCGCGGTCGGTCGCGGCGGCGATGCCCAGGTTGACGTAGCCGTACCGCACGATCTCCTGCGTCGCCTGCTCCCACCGGGAATTGAGCTCCGGGCGAGCGGCGACGGCGAGGCAGACGGCGCGCGCGACGATCGCGAGCAGGCCGACCTTGGTGCCTTCGGCGGTGAGCCGCGCGCTGAGGTCGCGGGCGCGCGTGACGTCGATCGTGTGGAACACCGTGACGTGCGGAGCGGTGAACGCGCTCGCCACCATCGCCGCCGCCGTGTGCTTGCGCACGCCGCGGATCGGGATGCGGGTGACCGGCCCGGCGTCGTCCACCCGGTTCGCGACCCCGGCCACGTCGTCGCGGGTGATGAGGCCCCCCGGGCCGGTGCCGGTCACGCGCTCGAGGTCGATGCCGAGCTGACGGGCGAGATGGCGCACGGGCGGCGTCGACCGGCGGCGCTCCATCCGGTCGCGCCGCACCACGGGAGCGGCGGAGAATACAGCCGGCACCACCCGGGCGCGCCGCACGGGTCGCCCGGGGTGCTCGGGCCGCGCGCCGTAGCCGACGAGATTCGGCTCGGGCGCATCCTCCTCGACGACGGCCGGAGCCGACGTCACGGCGAAGGTCACCAGCGGATCGCCGACGTTGACCGTCTCGCCCTCCCGGGCGTGCAGCTCCGCGACGACGCCGGCATACGGGGAGGGCAGCTCGACGAGGGCCTTGGCGGTCTCCACGTCGGCGATGATCTGATTGAGCTCGACGGCATCCCCTTCGGCGATGCGCCAGGCGACGATGTCGGACTCGGTGAGCCCCTCGCCGAGGTCGGGGAGACGAAACTCGCGCAAGGTCACGGGTTCACCGCCGGACTCTGCTCACGAGGAACCCGCCCCAGCACCCGGTCGACCCCGTCGAGGATGCGGTCGAGGTCGGGCACGTGGTGCTTCTCGAGCCGGGCCGGCGGGTAGACGATGTCGTGACCAGTGACCCTCACGGGCGCGGCCTCCAGGTAGTTGAAGCAGCGCTCGGTGATCGTCGCGGCGATCTCAGCGCCGAGGCCGGCGGTGAGCGGCGCTTCGTGCGCGATCACCAGGCGTCCGGTGCGGCGCACCGATGCGGCGACGGTGTCGTAGTCGATCGGCGAGAGCGAGCGCAGGTCGACGACCTCGATCGAGACGCCCTCGTCGGCGGCTGCCGTGGCGGCATCCAGGGCCGTCGGCACGAGCGCGCCGAACGTGACCAGCGTCACCTGATCGCCGGCCCGTGCCACCCGCGCGGTGCCCAACGGCAGCTCGACCGCCTCCTCGTCGACCTCGCCCTTCACGTGGTAGCGGCGCTTGGGTTCGAAGAAGATGACCGGGTCGTCGCAGGCGATCGCCTGGCGCAGCAGCGTGTGCGCGTCCTGCGGCGTCGACGCGGTGACGACGCGGAGGCCCGCGGTGTGCACGAAGAGCGCCTCGGGGCTGTCGGAGTGGTGCTCGGCCGAGCCGATGCCCCCGCCGACCGGGATGCGGACGGTGAGCGGCAGGGCGACGGCGCCCCGCGTGCGGGAGCGCATCCGGGCGAGCTGGGAGACGATCTGGTCGAACGCCGGGTACACGAAGCCGTCGAACTGGATCTCGCAGACGGGACGGTAGCCGCGGAAGGCGAGCCCGATCGCGGTGCCGAGGATGGCGGACTCGGCGAGCGGGGTGTCGACGACCCGGTGCGCCCCGAACTCCGCCTGCAACCCGTCGGTGATGCGGTAGACGCCACCGAGCACGCCGACATCCTCACCCATCACGACGACCTTGGGATCGTCCGCGAGCGCACGGTGCAGGCCGCGGTTGAGGGCCTTCCCGAGGGTGAGGGCGGTCACGACGCGAACCCCTCGAGGTAACGCGCGTACTCGGCGCGCTGACGTTCGAGAACGGGGTGCGGCTCGGCGTAGACGTGGTCGAACACGGTGAGCGGCGGCGGGTCGGGGATCGCCAGGCACCCCGCGCGCAGTTCGGCGGCGGCGGCGTCCGACTCCCCCGCGATGCGCTCGGCCGTCGCGGCGTCGAGAACCCCCGCGACGCGCAGGTGCTCGGCGAGACGCGAGATCGGATCGCGGCCCCGCCACTTCTCGAGTTCCGCGGGGTCGCGGTAGCGGGTGGGATCGTCGGCGGTCGTGTGCGGCCCCATCCGGTAGGTGACCGCCTCGACGAACGTCGGGCCACCCCCGGCGCGCGCCCGCTCGAGGGCCGCCCCGGTCGCCGCGGCGACGGCGAGCACGTCGTTGCCGTCGACCCGCAGCGACGGGATGCCGAACCCGGTCGCGCGGTCGGCGAGCTCGACGCGGGACTGCACCCGCACCGGCTCCGAGATCGCCCAGTGGTTGTTCTGGCAGAAGAACACCACCGGCACCGCGTACGACGCCGCGAAGACCATCGCCTCGGAGACATCCCCTTCGCTCATCGCGCCGTCACCGAAGTAGGTCACCGCGACCGCGTCGGCGCCGTCGTAGCGGATGCCCATCGCGTACCCGGTGGCGTGCAGCGTCTGCGCGCCGATGATCACCTGCGGTGTGGCCATGTTGACCGCGAACGGATCCCAACCGGATGCCGTGGTGCCGCGCCAGACCCGCACGAGGTCGGTGAGATCCACCCCGCGCACGTACGCGACGCCGTGCTCGCGGTAACTGGAGAAGACGAAGTCGTCGGGCCGCAGCATCCGGGCCGACCCGATCTGCGCGGCCTCCTGACCGAGCAGCGGCGGCCAGAGGGCGAGTTCACCCTGCCGCTGCAGCGCCGTGGCCTCCGCATCGAGTCGGCGCACGACGACCATGTCGCGGTACAGGGCGACCAGTTCGGCGAGCCCGAGGTGGGCGACGTACGGGTCGAACTCCGCCGACGGCACGCGCGTGCCCTCGGGTGTCAGGAGTTGCACGAACACGACGACACCGCCCAACGAACGTCCCAGTGCGCAGGTCGGGGATTACCTGCCTCCGCCAGCCTAACGGCGGAGGCAGGCCGCCTTCTGCCGCCGTTAGTTGCACGCGCGGCCGTCGTCGGGGGCGCGGAAGCAATCAGCGCGCGCGGAGCCCGGCAGCGACGAGGGTTCGACGAAGGGCTGCGCGCTCGCGCGCCACCTCCCACCCCCACCGGGCGACCCGGGGACCGATCGCCCGGAGCCGGTTCTCCCGACGCTTCTCGTCCAGGACCACCTCGGCCGGCGTCCGGCCGGCAGCGAACTCCTCGCGGAGATACTTGCCGACGCCGTCGAACTCGCCGATCACGTCGTGGTCGGGCCACCAGAAGTCGACGACCCCGATGAGACCGGAGGCATCCACGAATCGCTGTTGCAGGACCGGGCGCGGGAAACCGAGGCGATGGATGCCGACTCGGCTCAGGGATTCCCCGGGCGAGCCCGCCGAGGGGTCGGCGAACTCGATCGCCCAGCGGCAGCGGCTCGCTCCCGAACTCGACGGGATCGTCTCCGCGGCCAAGTTGAGCCGGTCGCGGTCGACCCCGAATCGCGGCTGCCGCAGGACCGCGTCGAGCACCGGCACCGAAACCTCGGGGGGAAAGCCGGAGGCGACCTGGACCGCCGTCGATTCCGGCGACGTGAGCGACAGGCCCCCGAGTCGGCGCACGTCCCGCGGAACGCCGACAGCGTGTCGTCGCAGGCCGGTGATCGATCGGCCCCCGGACGCGACCCCGACCACCGAGTGCGGGAGCGTCAGATCCCCACCGACGACCGGGATCCCCCACGCGATCGCGGCCGAGAGGTGCGAGAAGACGGTCCCCGGATATATCAGGTGGGTCGCCCGCATCCGGGAGAGATGCCGCTGCTCGAAGCTCAGCTCGTCCCACCGGTCGGTCGGGAGGTAGACCCCGCGCACGACACGGACGAACCGCCCGCGGGCCGCCGCCCGGTACAGGGCCGCCCGCTCCCCCGGATTGCGCAGGGCCGGGGAGACGATGTAGTCGTCGATCCACTCCGTCGAATCATCCATCCCTCAAGGGTCGGCGTCATGCGGAACGGGTGACCGTCGAATCGGGATGCCGGGCCCGTTCGACGTGGCCGAAGGGGTTGTGGAGGACGTTCGCGCTGCGAGGAGTTGCTGACGCGCCCGGGAATCCGGCCGCGCGTGCAACTAACGTCAGCGCAGACCCGAGGAACCCATCACCGACCAGCCGGCCACGGGCGCGACGGCGGACCGATGTACAGCTGCTGCGGGCGGCCGATCTTGGTGCTCGGGTCGGTGACCTGCTCCCGCCAGTGCGCGATCCAGCCGGGCAGCCGGCCGATCGCGAACAGCACCGTGAAGGTGCGCGCGGGGAAGCCCATCGCCTTGTAGATCACGCCGGTGTAGAAGTCGACGTTCGGGTACAGCTTCCGCTCGATGAAGTAGTCGTCTGCGAGGGCCGCCTGCTCGAGCTCCTTCGCGATGTCGAGCAGCGGATCCTCCACGCCGAGGTCGGCGAGCACCTCGTCGGCGCTCTCCTTGACGAGCGTCGCGCGCGGGTCGAAGTTCTTGTAGACGCGGTGACCGAAACCCATCAGCTTCACCCCGTCCTCCTTGTTCTTCACGCGCTCGACGAACTTCTGCACGCTCTCGCCGGACTCGTGGATGCGGGTGAGCATCGAGAGCACCGCCTCGTTCGCGCCGCCGTGCAGCGGACCGTAGAGGGCGTTGATGCCGGCCGAGATCGAGGCGAAGATGTTGGCCTCGGTCGAGCCGACGAGCCGCACGGTCGAGGTCGACGCGTTCTGCTCATGGTCTTCGTGCAGGATGAGCAGCCGCTCGAGGGCGTTCACCAGCACCGGATTGATCTGGTACGGCTCGGCCATGTTGCCGAAGTTGAGCTTCAGGAAGTTCTCGACGAACGACAGCGAGTTGTCGGGATACAGGAACGCCTGCCCGAGCGACTTCTTGTGCGCGTACGCGGCGATCACCGGCAGCTTCGCGAGCAGACGGACCGTGTTGATCTCGACCATCTCGGGGTTGTGCGGGTCGAGTTCGTCTTCGTAGTAGGTCGACAGCGCCGAGACGGCCGACGACAGCACCGACATCGGGTGCGCGGTGTGCGGCAGCGCCGAGAAGAACGTCTTGAGGTCTTCGTGCAGCAGCGTGTGGTGGCGGATGCGGTCTTCGAAGTCGGCGAGCTCGGCCTGCGTCGGCAGTTCGCCGTAGATCAGCAGCCACGCCGTCTCGAGGTAGGTCGAGTTGCGCGCGAGGTCTTCGATCGCGTACCCGCGGTAGCGCAGGATGCCCGCATCGCCGTCGATGTAGGTGATCGCGCTCTTCGTCGAGGCGGTGTTGACGAAGCCCTGATCGAGGGCCGAGAGGCCCGTCGACTTCATGAAGGTCGAGACGTCGACGCTGTCGCGGCCGTCGACGCCTCGGACGATCGGGAACTCGGCGGTCGTGTCGCCGTGGGAGAACGTGGCCGTGTCCGGCCCTTCGGATTCGCTCACGTCTACAGCCTAGATGCCCGCCTGGGACACCGTGACGAGGCCCAACAAAGCGGGTGCTCAGTTGGAGGAAGGCGCCAATCGGCCGGCGGCCGCGGCGATCCGCTCGTCCGTCGCGGTCAACGAGAACCGCACGTGCTCGCGACTCTGCGGCCCGTAGAACGAGCCGGGGGTGGCCAGGATGCCGACGTCGGCGAGGGCGCCCACCGTAGTCCAGCAGTCCTCACCACGGGTCGCCCAGAGGTAGAGCCCGGCCCGCGACTCGTCGATGCGCAGGCCGGCGCCCTCGAGTGCCGCGCGCAGCACCTCGCGGCGCGAGCCGTACAGCTTCTTCTGCACCGCGACGTGGTCGTCGTCGCCGAGCGCCACCGCCATCGCATGCTGCACCGGTGCGGGCGGGATGAGACCCGCGTGCTTCCGGGCCTCCAGGATCTCGGCCACGAGGTCGCTGCATCCGGCGATGAACCCGGCGCGGTAGCCGGCCAGATTCGAGCGTTTCGACAGCGAGTGCACGGCGAGGGTCAGCCGTCGCGACCCCTGCGTGACCTCGGGATGCAGGATCGACGGCGTCGCCTCGTCACCCTCCCAGTTGAGCTCGGTGTAGCACTCGTCGTTCGCGATGACCGCGCCGATGTCGCGCGCCTTCACCACGGCGCGGCGGAGGAACTCGAGGCCGTGCACCGTCCCGTCCGGGTTGCCGGGGCTGTTCAGCCAGACCAGCTTCGTGCCTTCGGGCCAGTCGTCGGGGTCGTCGGTCGCCACCGGTTCGGCACCGGCGATGCGGGCGCCGACCTCGTAGGTCGGGTAGGCCACGGTCGGGTACACGACGACGTCGCCGGTGCCGAGGCCGAGCAGCGTCGGCAGGGTGGCGATGAACTCCTTCGAGCCGATCGTCGGGATCGTGTTGTCGATGCCGATCTCGACGCCGCGCCGCGCGTACCAGCCGACGATCGCCGCGCGCACCTCGGGGCTGCCCTGGGTCGCCGGGTAGCCGGGCGTGTCGACGGCGGCGGCGAGGGCATCCCGGATCAGTTCGGGGACGGGGTCGACCGGGGATCCGATGGCGAGGTCGACGATGCCGCCGGGATGCGCGGCCGCCGTCTCGCGGAACGGCAGGAGCGCGTTCCAGGGGAAGTCGGGGAGCGCGAGCGCCACGGGCTCAGTGAGCCTGCGGCGGGAGCGCGGCGACGATCGGGTGGTCGCCCGCCAAGACCCCCACTTTGGCTGCCCCGCCCGGGGAGCCGATCTCGGCGAAGAACTCGACGTTCGCGGTGTAGTAGTCCGACCACTTGTCGGGCAGATCGTCTTCGTAGTAGATCGCCTCGACCGGGCACACCGGCTCGCAGGCGCCGCAGTCGACGCATTCGTCGGGCTGGATGTAGAGCATCCGGTCGCCCTCGTAGATGCAGTCGACGGGGCACTCGTCGATGCAGGCGCGGTCTTTGACATCCACGCACGGAAGAGCGATCACGTACGTCACCCGGTCAGTCTACGAAGTGTTTCCGGGCCCGGCTGGTTAGGGTGCCCTTATCGGTCGCGTCGGCCACGGTCGCAGCGGGCCCCGCGAGCGCCTCCAGGCGGCCCCGCGGTCGATCTCGTCGGCGGGGCCGCCGGGCGCGGCTCAGGGTTCGTACGTCGGCGCGGGGCTCGTCGACCGGACCCGTCGCGCGGGCCAGCCGATGATGACGATCGCCAGCAGCGTCGGCCCGAGCACCCAGATGTAGCCGAGCGGGTCGTCCTCCCGATAGAGCGAGCCGTTGGTGCCCGGCAGCACGAGGATGCCCGCGCCGACGATCACTCCGGCGGCGGCGGCCATCGGGGTGATCCGCTCCCCGAAGGCGAGGCGCATCCCGGCCAGCAGCGCCGCCACGATCGCCAAGCCGCCGGCGAGACCGAGCGGCAGGATCAGCGGCCCGATCTCGACGACGTACTGGCGATGCGTGAAGGTGAGTACGAAGCCCATCGCCGCCCCGGTCCCGAGAGCGAGGACGACGGTGAAGCCGCGTGCCAGTGCGGTCATCGGGCGATCGGCGCGCAGCTCACGAGGCGGCCTGCGCGACGGTGTAGTTGGCGCTCCAGCCTTCGCCGGACTTCGCCAGCACCACGTTCACGACGAGCACGCCCTTCGTGTACTGCAGGGTGCCGCCGTCCGCGGTGACGCCGCCGGTTCCGGGCGAGATGAAGCCGGCGTCCTCGAGCTGTGTCGCGATCGCCTCGGGCGCGGCCGGATCGGTGACGTTGATCAGCACGTTCCAGACCTTCTCGCCGTTGCCGGTGCCGAGGGCCGTTCCGCTGACCACCTCGCCCTCGGCGAGCGGGACGTCGGACGGGAAGTCGGCGGGCACGGTGGTGCCGCCGAGGTCGATCTCGCCGCCGGTCTGGGTCTCGATGACCCCTTCGACCACCGAGCAGCCGGTCAGCGCGAGCGGGCCGACGGCGAGGAGGCTCGCAGCGAGCGCGACGGTGATGAGTCGCCGGCGCGCCGGCCGACAGATGGCGGCGCTCACTGCTGGGCCTGCGCCCGCTGGCTGACGGCCTGACGGCCGTTGTCGCTCTGCGCGATCCCGGTGCTGCTCACGATGTCGTCCTCGTTCTCCCGAGAGGCGGCGCTCTCGTCACCCGGAGGATACCCGGTCGAGTTGTCACTTCGACCGGGCCGGGGAGCGCGGGTCAGCCCTGCTTCTTCGAACGCGACAGATTGCGGGCCCGCTGGGTGGCATCCAGCTCGACTTTGCGGATGCGCACGACCTCGGGGGTGACCTCGACGCACTCGTCTTCCCGGGCGAATTCCAGGCACTCCTCGAGCGTCAGCTCCCGCGAGGGCGTCATCTTCTCGAAGTTGTCCGAGGTGGAGGAGCGGATGTTGGTCAGCTGCTTCTCCTTCGTGATGTTCACGTCCATGTCGTCGGCGCGCGAGTTCTCGCCGATGACCATGCCCTCGTAGACCTCTTGCGTCGGCTTCACGAAGAACGACATGCGCTCCTGCAGCTGCACGATCGCGTTCGGGGTGACCACGCCGGCTCGGTCGGCGACGATCGAGCCGTTGATGCGGGTCGTGATCGTGCCCGCCCACGGCTCGTAGCCGTGCGAGATCGCGTTCGCGATGCCGGTGCCACGGGTGATCGTGAGGAACTCCGTGCGGAAGCCGATGAGCCCGCGGGACGGGACGATGAACTCCATGCGCACCCAGCCGGTGCCGTGGTTCGTCATCGTGTCCATGCGGCCCTTGCGGGCGGCGAGCAGCTGCGTGATCGCGCCGAGGTGCTCCTCGGGCGCGTCGATCGTCAGGTGTTCGAACGGCTCGTGCACCTTGCCGTCGACCGTGCGCGTGACCACCTGCGGCTTGCCGACGGTCAGCTCGAAGCCCTCGCGGCGCATGTTCTCGACGAGGATCGCCAACGCCAGCTCACCGCGGCCCTGCACCTCCCAGGCATCCGGCTGGCCGACGTCGACGACCTTCAGCGAGACGTTGCCGACGAGCTCCCGGTCGAGGCGGTCCTTCACCATGCGGCTCGTGAGCTTGTGACCCTTCACCTTGCCGACCAGCGGGGAGGTGTTGGTGCCGATCGTCATCGAGATCGCCGGGTCGTCGACCGTGATCGCAGGAAGCGGACGGATGTCGTCGGGGTCGGCGATCGTCTCGCCGATCGTGATGTCGGGGAAGCCCGCGATCGCGACGATGTCGCCCGCGGTGGCGCTCTCCGCCGGGTACCGCTCCAACGCGCGGGTCAGCAGCAGCTCGGTGATGCGCGCCGACGTGTGCGTGCCGTCGTGACGCACCCAGGCGACCGTCTGGCCCTTCTTCATCGTTCCCGAGAAGATGCGCAGCAGCGCGATGCGGCCGAGGAACGGGCTCGAGTCGAGGTTCGTCACCCACGCCTGCAGCGGAGCCTCGTCGTCGTAGGCGGGGGCCGGCACGTGCTTGAGGATCGCCTCGAACAGCGGCTCGAGGTCGTCGTTGTCGGGGAGCGTGCCGTTCTCGGGCTTGTTCCAGGACGCCGCGCCGTTACGACCCGAGGCGTAGACCACCGGAAGGTCGAGCAGTGCGTCGACGTCGAGGTCGGGCATGTCGTCGTGCAGGTCGCTCGCCAGGTTCAGCAGCAGGTCGTGGCTCTCCTCGACGACCTCGTCGATGCGGGCATCCGGGCGGTCGGTCTTGTTGACCAGCAGCACCACCGGGAGCTTCGCCTCAAGGGCCTTGCGCAGCACGAAGCGGGTCTGCGGCAGCGGACCCTCCGAGGCGTCGACGAGCAGCACGACGCCGTCGACCATCGACAGGCCGCGCTCCACCTCGCCGCCGAAGTCGGCGTGGCCCGGGGTGTCGATGACGTTGATCGTGACCGGACCCTCGGTGGCGTGGATGCCCTTGTAGGTCACCGCCGTGTTCTTCGCGAGGATCGTGATCCCCTTCTCGCGCTCGAGGTCGTTGGAGTCCATGGCGCGCTCCTCCATGTGCTCGTGCGAGCCGAAGGAACCGGTCTGGCGGAGCATGGCGTCGACGAGCGTCGTCTTGCCGTGGTCGACGTGCGCCACGATGGCGACGTTCCTCAGGTCGTTGCGACGTGCTTCGGACATACCTGTACCTCGGAATCTTCAGGGGGGAACTGACCGAGTCTACCGGGGTTGCGGCGAGACGGGCTTCCAGTTCCAGGCGTTCCAGAAGACCCCGCGCGCCAGGGGGCTGCGGGTCACTCCGGCTACGTCGGCGCTGACGGCGGTGAGGGTGGGGTAAGCGAAGAGCGGGACGCCGTAGGCGTCCGCGTAGAGCAGGGTGTCGATCTCGGCCGCGATCCGGCCGAAGGCGGCGGGGTCCTGCTCCCGGACCAACTCGTCGATCAGGGCGTCGACCTCGGGATTGGCGTAGCGGGTGAAGTTGGCCAGCGCGGAGTCGCTGCGGTAGATCGCGCCGGCCGCGCCAGGGCCGAGGCGCGTGGTGTCCCAGGCGAACAGCGCCGCGTCGTAGGCGCCGGCGACTCCGAGCAGCCCCTGCCAGTCGGGGCTGGAGCAGTCGGCGACGACGAAGCCGGCACGGGCCGCGCTGTCGCGGATGAGGGCGAACTCCTGTGTGCGCTGCGCGCTCGACGGGTCGTAGAGAAGGCACACGCCGGGCGCGGTGACGCCCGCCTCGGCGAGCAGCTTCACGGCGGCGTCGACGTCCGTTGAGGCGTAGTCGGCGGCACCGGAGTCGGCGATCGCGTCGGCGTAGCCCTCGGCTCCCGGCCGCAGCAGGAAGGAGTCGAGTAAGACGGCATCCGGCTGCACCGGCGCGACGAATGCGTCGAGGATCTGCTGCCGCGGCACGACGCGCAGGAAGGCCTGGCGCACGAGCGGGTTCGCGAAGACTCCACTGCGCCCTTCGGCGAACTGCAGGTCGAGGTGCTCGAACCGGTTCTCGGTGCCGGCGACGACACTCACCCCGGGGATGTCGAGCAGCGCTGCGGCGATCTCCTCGGTGGGTTCGGGCGTCGCGACGTCGATCTCACCCGCGGCGAGCAGCCGGGCGGCCTCGAGCGGATCGGGGGTGTACCGCAGCACGATCGTCTCGATCGACGGTCGGCGGTCGCCGCGATACTGGGGGTTCGCGTCGAGTGTCACGCTCTCGGCGTCGATCGCGGTGATCGCGTACGGGCCGGCGGAGAGCAGGATCGCGGCGTCGGCGGGGGTGCGGTCGCCGTCGGTCTCGTCGATGTTGTACGCGTCGTTCCAGGTGCGGGCGAGCGCGCCGAGTGCGGCGGTGTCGCCCCCGGTGATCGCGGCGATCAGGTCGTCCTTCGCGGCGCGGGCATCCTCGTAGTCGCGTCCGGAGGCGAGCCCCTGCAACACATGGGCCGGGATGCCGGGCGCGAGCACCGTCTTCCAGGTGGGGACGTAGTCGTCGAAGCGCACGAACAGCGTGCGGCCGTCGTCGCCCAGTTGCGGGGTCTGCGTCGCCTTCTCGAGTCCCGCGCCGACCCGGCCGTCGAAGAAGACGACGTCGTCGGGGAAGTCATCGACGTAGCGACCGGTGCCGGGGTCGACGTACGGGGCGTCGTCGAAGTCGGGCGTGTTCAGCGCGCCGGAGTCCGCCGCCCAGGCGAGCAGCAGGTCGGCGGCGTCGACCGCGGTGCCGTCCGACCAGCGGGCGTCGGCCGACACCTGGTAGCGCACGGTCAGCGGATCCTCGGCGACGATCTCGGCCGACCCGAAGGACGTGTCGTCGATGAGCCGGTACGCGTCGTCGTAGGCGGCGAACGCGGCCCCGGTGAGCCAGGCGACGTCGGCGTTCGTGGCGCTGGACCGACCGAACGAGGTGGCCGGGTTGAGCGAGGTGAAGGGCTCCGCGACGGCGACGCCGACCTCGCTGCCGGCGACGACGTTCGAGGTCGTGCAGCCGGCGAGCACGACCGCGACGGCGGCGACGGCCGCGATCCCCGCAGCGATGCGGGATGCCGGGCGCGGTCTGAACATCCAGCACACTCTATCCGGGAGGGGGATTCGGCCGGGGCGCTGCTCCCTGTCAGCAACCGTTCGGGGTACACGGTGCCGACGCCCGGGGAACTCCGATCGAACAATCGTCGGCGCCGCGCCCGAGTTCTGAGGATTGTTGCGCCAGAGCAGCATTCCTGCAAAAAACCATCGCCCCACGCAAGAATAGTGCGCCGCAGGGTCCGATTGCGCGCGAGCATCTCGTTTCCGCCATGTAACAAGTTGAGCTGCGCATTGGGCGAGAAGGGCGATGAGGGTTTACCGTGAACGCGCGCCGTTTCACGTGCCTCAGTGGGGGGACACCGCGAAGACGCACCGGCCCCGACCAGCGACATCGAAAGCACGGGTAATGAGCAGCATCAGTCCTGACGTCGTCGCGGATCCCGTCGCGACGACGCGAGGCATCACGAGCCGGTCCCCCGGACGGCTCGCCTGGGACCGCTTCCGTCGCGACACCAAGACCGTCATCGCCGCCGTGATCGTCGTCATCTACGTGCTGCTCGCGATCGCCGCGCCCATCCTGGTCGCCCTGGGCGTGCTGGACCCCTATACGAACAACCAGGATCTCATCGCGCCCGACAGCCTGCCGCTCGGTCCGTTCGGCGGCATCAGCTGGGAGCACCCCTTCGGCGTCGAGCCCGGCCTCGGCCGCGACACGCTGAGCCGGCTCTGGTACGGACTCACCTTCTCGCTCGCGATCGCGCTCATCGGCTCGGTGCTCGCGATGGTCATCGGTGTCGTGCTCGGGATCATCGCCGGTCTCACCGGCGGATGGCTCGACTACCTCATCGGCCGCCTCATCGACCTGACGCTCGCCTTTCCGCAGACACTCATGCTGCTCGCGCTCTCCAGCACCGTGATCGGCATCCTCACCAGCGTCTTCTTCGTGCCCGAGGGCGACATCGCCCGCGCGACCTACGTCATCCTCGTGCTCGCCGTGTTCGGCTGGGTCGGGGTCGCCCGCGTCATCCGCGGCCAAGTGCTCAGCATCCGGGAGCGCGAATACATCGAAGCGGCCAAGCTGATCGGCGCGAGCCCGTTCCGCCGCTGGTTCCGCGAGGTCCTCCCCAACCTGTGGGCGCCCATCCTCGTGCAGTCGACCCTCCTGCTGCCCGCCTACATCTCGACCGAGGCGGCGCTCGCCTACCTCAACGTGTCGATCCGGCAGCCGACCCCGACGATCGGCAACGTGCTTCAGGATGCCGTGCGCTATCCGGTCGCCGACTTCACCTACTTCATCATCCCGGTGCTCGTGCTCGTCGTGCTCGTCGTCGCGTTCAACCTGCTCGGCGACGGACTGCGCGACGCGCTCGACCCCAAGGGGAACCGCTGATCCCCCACCCCAGACTTCCGGAGACAGCTCCGAAAGAACGACGCCCGGCAACGGACGTCGACCATCTCACCAAGGAGATCCAACACATGAAGAAGCGATCGATCGCCCGCTGGGGCGCCATCGCGGTCGCGGGCGCGGCCATCACCGCGCTCACGGCCTGCGGCGCAGCCACCGGCGGCGACACCGGGAACACCGGCGGCACCGTCACCTACCTCGGGGTCACCGGGCAGTGGGAAGGCACCGACCCCGCCACCGTCTACTACGGCAACGAGATCGCGTCGCTCCGACGCCTCGTCTACCGCGGCCTGACCGCGCTCCCGATCAGCGACGACCCGAATGTCGCGCCCGTCGCCGACCTTGCGACCGACACCGGAACGTCGGATGACGGCGGCATCACCTGGACGTTCACCATCAAGGACGGCGTCACCTGGGAAGACGGCACCCCGATCACGGGTGAGGACTTCATCTACGGCCTCTCCCGCTCGTTCGACGAGACCCTCGTCAACGGCACCGGCGTCGGCCTGGCCTACTTCGGCACCTATGCGGCGTCGGTCGTCGAGGCCGGCTACACCGGCCCGTTCACCTCGAGCGAGGAGGCGAAGGCCGCATTCGCCGAGCGCTTCTACGCCGACGGCCAGAAGGTGACCTACACCTTCGACAGGCCGTGGGGCGACTTCCCCGCCGCGGCCGCGGGTCTCTTCACGACCGACCCGTACCAGGCGTCGGTCGACGACGGCTCGACCCTCTGGGAGATCAACTCCAACGGTCCATACATGATGGAGGAGGACGAGTTCGACAGTGCCCTCGGCGCCACGTTCGTCCGCAACCCGGAGTACGACCCGGCCACCGACTCGACCGACCTGCGTCAGGCGCTGCCGGACCAGTTCACCTTCGAGCTCGTCTCGGACACCGACGTGCTGTTCCAGCGCCTCGTCGCGGACGCGGGCGATGACAAGGCCGCGTTCACGGACGCCAACATCCCGGCCACGTTCTACTCGCAGGTCGAGAGCGGCGCCATCGCCGACCGCACGCTGAAGAGCACCTCGCCGTACACGCGGTTCCTCTTCATCAACTCGCTGACGGTCACCGACCCCGACGTGCGGCGCGCTCTCGCGGTCTCGCTGAACAAGGAAGGCATGATCCAGGCCTACGGTGGCGACAACTACGGTGAGCCGTCGACGTCGATCGTCTCCAACGCGGTGTCGGGCTTCGAGCCCAACCCGGCGTTCGCCGACGACAACCCGGCGGGTGACCCGGCGGCGGCCAAGACGCTGCTCGCCGGCGCGACCCCCGAGATCACCATCGGATACGCGGTGAGCCCGACCAACGAGAAGCTGATCCCGGTCATCCAGCAGTCCTTCGAGGCGGCCGGCTTCATCGTCAGCACCTACCCGGTCGCAAGCGACGCGGTCCCCGGCTACTACGGCCAGATGGCCCGCAAGGACAAGAACGGCCAGAAGGTCGACGTCTTCCTCGGCGGCTGGGCCGCTGACTGGCCGTCGATGTCCACGGTGATCGTGCCGATCCTGCAGTCGAACCCTGAGGGCGCCGAGTCCGGCGTCGGCTTCAACTACGGGTTCTACAGCAACGCCGAGGTCGACGACCTCATCGAGCAGGCGCTCGCGGCGACCGACCCGGCGGAGCAGGCCAGCCTGTTCTCGCAGGCGGACGCCATCGCCGGTGAGGACGGCGCCTACATCCCGGTCGTGCAGCAGAAGAACTACTTCCTGTACGGATCGCGGATCGGCGGCTTCCTGCCGGACGTCGCCTCCAGCTTCTACCCGGACTTCGGATCGATCTACGTGAAGCCCGAAGCCGCCGAGTAACGAGCTAAGTTCCACCACCGATCGGGTGGGCGCCTCCGGGCGCCCACCCGATCCACGGGCAAGACCGGAGAGAAGTCCCGCACATGTTCGCGTTCATCGTCCGCCGCATCCTCGTCGGCGTCGTCATGGTCGTCGTGATGATCTTCGTGGTCTTCTCGCTGTTCTTCGCCAACGGCAATCCCGCCATCAACCAGTGCGGCAGGTACTGCACACCCGAAAAGCTCGCCGAGATCACCGGACTCCTCGGCTACGACAAGTCGATCCCCGAGCAGTTCGGCGCCTTCACCGCCGGCCTCATCGTCGGCCGCGACTTCCCCGTCAACGACGAGTACCGCGAGGCCCTCATCGCGAACGGGTACGAGAACCGCATCATCCGCTGCGACGCCCCGTGCCTGGGCTACTCGCAGAGCGATCAGAAGACCGTCAACCAGCTCCTGGTGAAGGCCGCCGGTCCGACGTTGTCGCTCGCCGTCGTCAGCTTCACGATCTGGATCTTCTTCGGCGTGCTGATCGGCGTGCTCGCCGCCGTCTTCAAGGGCCGCCTCCTCGATCGCATCGTCGTCGGCTCGACCCTCGTCGTCTACGCCCTCCCGGTCTTCGTGATCGGCACCTTCTTCCTGCAGTACGTCGCGATCAAGTGGCAGCTCTATCCGTATCCGCGGTTCGAGCCCCTGCGAGAACCCGCGGACATCCTGCCCTGGCTCACCAGCATCATGCTGCCCGCCGTGACCCTGGCCCTGTTCTTCATGGCGGCCTACGTGCGCTACACCCGCGCCTTCGTGCTCGAGTCGCTGTCGGAGGACTACATCCGCACGGCCCGCGCGAAGGGCCTGCCCGAACGGACGGTGCTCTTCAAGCACGGGCTGCGGTCGGCGCTCACCCCGCTCGTCACCCTGGCCGGCCTCGACTTCGCGGGCCTGCTGGCCGGGGCGATCATCACCGAGAGCGTCTTCAACTACCAGGGCATGGGCGCTCTGGCGGTCAAGGCGAACAATAATCAGGACCTCCCCGTGCTGATCGGTCTCGTGATCGTCGGCGCGACCGCCGTCATCGTGATGAACATCATCGTCGACATCCTGTACGCCTACATCGACCCGCGCGTGCGGGTCTCGAAGTGAGCCCCGCCATGACCCGCCCCTTTCTGTCCGTCGAGGACCTCGTCGTGCACTTCCCCACCCCCGACGGCATCGTGCGCGCCACCGACGGCCTGAGCTACACGCTCGAGCCGGGCAAGACGCTCGGCATCGTCGGCGAGTCCGGCTCCGGCAAGTCGGTCTCGTCGTCGGCGATCCTCGGCCTGCACCGCAATACCAGCGCCCAGGTGAGCGGCCGGATCTGGCTCGACGGCGTCGACCTGCTGAGCCTCAGCGACAAGGAGATGCAGCAGCGCCGGGGCAAGGACGTCGCGATGATCTTCCAGGATCCGCTGTCGGCCCTGCACCCGTACTACACGATCGGCAACCAGGTCGCCGAGGCCTACCGCGTCCACAACGAGGTGAGCAAGAAGCAGGCGCGCGTGCGGGCGATCGAGATGCTGGACCGCGTCGGCATCCCGAATCCGGGGCAGCGCGTCGACGACTACCCGCACCAGTTCTCGGGCGGCATGCGGCAGCGCGCGATGATCGCGATGGCGCTCATCAACGACCCCGAGCTGCTGATCGCCGACGAGCCCACCACCGCTCTCGACGTCACGGTGCAGGCGCAGATCCTCGACCTGCTGCAGGACCTGCAGCGCGAGTTCAACACCGCGCTCATCATGATCACGCACGACCTCGGCGTCATCGCGGAGGTCGCCGACGACGTGCTCGTGATGTACGCGGGCCGCGCGGTCGAATACGGCTCGACGAAGCAGCTGCTGACCGCGCCCGCGATGCCGTACACGCTCGGCCTCATCCAGTCGGTGCCCGATCTGACGAGCGACGTCGACGAGCCGCTGCGCCCGATCCCCGGCAACCCGCCCAGCCTGCTTGACCCGCCGAGCGGCTGCGCCTTCGCCCCGCGGTGCACGTTCAAGCATCTCGTGGACCCCCCGAGTCTTCCCGACGAGGTCATGCCGGAACTCGAGGAGATCGCGCCCGGGCATCTGCGCCGGTGTCACCTGAGGGAGCACGACCTGAGCAAGCTCATCCCATTGGCGGCCGAGAAGGTCGAGGAGCCCGTATGAGCGCCCCGCTGCTGGAGGTCAAGGACCTCACGATGCACTTCCCGATCAAGCAGCGCGGCATCATCACGCGCACGGTCGGGCACGTGAAGGCCGTCGACGGCGTCTCGTTCTCGATCGGCGCCGGCGGGGCCCTCGGGCTCGTGGGCGAGTCCGGGTCGGGCAAGTCGACCACCGGCCGCCTCATCACGCGGCTCTACCAGCCGACGTCGGGCCAGATCCTGTTCGAAGGCAAGGACATCTCGAGGTCGTCGGCGCGCGAGCTCAAGCCGATCCGCCGCGACATCCAGATGATCTTCCAGGATCCGTACACGTCGCTGAACCCGCGGCACACGGTCGGCGAGATCATCAGGGCTCCGCTCGAGATCCACAACCTCGTGCCGAAGGGCAGCCGCCTGCGCCGGGTGCAGGAGCTGCTCGAGATCGTCGGGCTGAACCCCGAGCACTACAACCGCTACCCGCACGAGTTCTCGGGCGGTCAGCGCCAGCGCATCGGCATCGCGCGCGCCCTCACGATGAGCCCGAAGCTGCTGGTCGCCGACGAGCCGGTCTCGGCCCTCGACGTCTCCATCCAGGCGCAGATCATCAACCTCCTCAAGGACCTGCAGAAGGAGATGAACATCGCGTTCCTGTTCATCGCCCACGACCTCGCGATCGTGCGGCACTTCTGCCCGCAGGTCGCGGTGATGTACCTGGGCAAGATCGTCGAGAACGCCCCGCGCGAGCAGCTCTACACGAATCCGCAGCACGCGTACACGCGGTCTCTGCTCTCGGCCGTTCCCGACATGCGGCAAGCCGTGGTCGGCGGACGCCGCGAGCGCATCCGCTACACCCACGACGTGGAGGCGTCGGCGGCGTCCACCGCCGCGACCAACGCGGCGGCGGCCTCCCCCTCGGCCTGAGGATGGCGGCCTCCTCGCACAGCTACGTGCTGCGCGACACCGTCATGGCGATCGTGTTCTGGCTCGCCGCGGCGCTGGGTGTCGTCCTCGTCGGCGACCCGGTGCTCCGGGGCGACCTCGTGCTCGTGGCCGTCACGGCACCGATCGTGGCTCTCGCGCTGTGGGTGCTCTGGATGGTGCTCTTCCACCCGCACATCCGCTACGACGAGCAGAAGGTCGTCGTGACCAACATCGGACGCGTGCACGTGCTGCCGTGGAGCCGGGTGGTCGCGGTGCGGCAGACCCTCAGCCTCGGCTTCGAGCTGGAGGACGGGCGCCGGATCGCCGCCACCGGGGTGACCGCCCCGCGCGGCCGCGGCCTCATGCTCAGCGGCATGACCCGCGGCAGGATGGGGGTCGGCAGCGAGGACTTCCACCGCAACGCCGATGCGTTGCGTCCCCTCCAAGCCGCCGCCGCGACGACCGACGCCCCCGTGGTCTCGCGTTGGGATCGCGTCCCGCTGCTCATCGGGGCCGGACTGGCGGTGCTCGTCGTCATCGACCTGATCGTGCTCGCCGCGGCGGCGTAGCATCGGAGCGTGGCCGCTCGTCCCCCGCTCTTCGTCTTCGACGGCGACTGCGCCTTCTGCACCACCTGGGTACGCCGCGCCGAACGTCACCTTCCGCGCTTCCCCGAGACGCAGCCCTGGCAGTGGCTCGATCTCGACGACCTCGGGCTGAGCCGCGACGACGTCACCCACTTCGCCTGGTACCTCGCCGACGGGACGCGCCTGCGCGGGCACGCCGCCGTCGCCGCGGTGCTGCGGCTGCAGCCCGGTTTCGGCTGGCGCTTCCTCGGTCACCTGGCGGTCACGCCACCGTTCTCCTGGGGCGCGCGGCTCGCCTACGCGTTCATCGCCCGCTTCCGCCATCGTCTCCCGGGCGGAACCCCCGCCTGCGCGCTCCCGAAGCCGACGACGTGAGCCTCTCCGCCGAAACGGCTCCCCCGGCGAGGGCCCGGATCGTCACCGAGATCGTGATCGTGCTCGGGCTGTCGCTCGGGATGTCGGCGCTCTACTCGATCGTCACGCTCATCAATCGGGCGACCCTCGAGACCCCGATCGGGCAGCAGACGGCCACGATCGTGCCGAGCCGGGACTCCCGGCCGACCTTCGATCTGCTCTACCAGCTGCTCGGCATCCTCTCCGACCTGGTCCCGGTCGCCCTCGTCTGCTTCCTGCTCTGGAGCACCGCGAAGCCGCATCTCGGCCGGCTCGGCGTCGACGCCCGGCATCCGGTGCGGGACGCGCTGTTCGGGCTCGGCCTCGCCCTGCCGATTGGCATCGCGGGGATCGGGATCTTCCTCGCCGGCCGCGCCCTCGACCTCGGCGTCGGCATCACCGCCTCCAGTCTCACCGAGCAGTGGTGGACGATCCCGGTGCTGCTGCTGACGGCGGCCCGCGCCGCCATCCAGGAGCAGTTCATCATGATCGGCTACCTCTACGCCCGACTCGGCGACCTCGGCGTGGGGCGCTGGGCGATGATCCTCATCTCGGCGACGATCCGCGGCAGCTACCACCTCTATCAGGGCTACGGCGCGTTCTTCGCGAACTTCGGGATGGCCGTGGTGTTCGGCTGGATCTACACCCGTGGGACCGAGCGGCGCCTGCTCCCGCTCATCGTGACGCACTTCACGATCGACGCGGTCGTCTTCGTCGGAGCTCCCGCCGCGGCGAACGTCTGGCCGGAGCTGTTCGCCCCGACGCCCGCCGGCTAACTCGCGGGCGGTGGCGCCTCGGCGAGGGTGTCGTGGATGCGGCGCAGGTCTTCCAGCAGAGACCCGACGAGGATCCAGTGCGCGGACGACGGCGCGGCGATCACGAGCGGCGCGGTGAGCGCGGGCAGGCTCGCGGTCGCGGGCTCGGAGGGTTCGAGGTGCGTGCGCCGCTCCACCCGGCGCACGTCGTGGGCGGCACGACGCAGTTGCTCCGCGATCGCCCGCACCGTGGCTTCGGCGGCGAGTCCGTCGTCGTAGCGGTCGTAGACGGCGCGGGTCATCCCGATCACCTGGGTGACGATCGGTCCGAACCGGCGCAGCGTCGTCTCGAGCCGTTCGAGCTCGTCGCGCCGGCGGCGCCCGCGCGGGTTCAGCGTGAGCGACTCCGCACCGGTGGTGAGCGCCGCATCCGCCGTCGCCATCATGGGACGCAGCAGCCGCGCCTCGATCATCAGCGACTCGAGCTGCGGCCGGGTCTGCGGAGCCTCGAGCGCCGCGGCGAGACGATCGAGCGAAGCGCCCAACTCATCGCCGAGCCTCTCGACGGCGACGTGGACGGGCTGGAGCGCGACCGGGGGCACGAGTGCGAGGTTCACGACGAAGCCGATCGCGGCGCCGATGATCGTCTCGATGATCCGGTCGACGGCGTAGTTCGGCGTCGCAGCACCGAGTCCGAGCACGAGGAGGGCGCTGATCGCGACCTGGTTCGACGTGCCGGTCGTCATCTTGAGCAGCCAGGCGATGACCAGGGCGGCGGCGATCGCTGCCAGGATGACCCAGGTGTCCTTCCCGAACGCGAGGGCGAGGAGCGAGGCGACGAGCACCCCGGCCACGACGCCGACGGTGCGCTCGATCGCCTTCGACACCGACTGGTCGAGACTGGGCTGCACGACGAGCAGTGCGGCGATCGCGGCGAATACCGGCAGCTGCTCGGGGAACAGGGCGCCGGCGACGAGCCACGCGGCGATCGTCGCGATGGCCGACTTCAGCACCTGCAGGATCGGCTGCCGGCGGGAGGCCCGGAAGGCCGCGAGCAGCTTCATGCCTCCACGCTAGCCCGCGGGGCTGCCGGGGCCTCGGGGCTCAGTCCCCCGGGGCATCGCCCGGCGGGGGCGGAGCCTGTTGGGGCGGAGCCTGTTGGGGCGGAGCCTGCCGGGGCGGTGCCGCCGCCTTGTTCCGCTCGGTCGTGCTGAGCACGATGAAGACCAGGCCGAGCGCGAGGAACACGACCCAGAGGCCCTGGGCGTCGGTGAGCAGGATGACGATCCCCGCGACCAGGAACGGGATGCCCGCGGCGAGGTAGAGGTTCGCGCTCAGGAGAGGGGCTGCTGGCTTCTCCGACATCCCCTCACGTTACGGGCGTTCCCTGGAAGCGGGTCCGAGTCGGCGTTCTCAGGCGAACGCCTCGATCGGCGGGCACGCGCAGACGAGGTTGCGGTCACCGTACGCCTGGTCGATGCGCCGCACCGGCGGCCAGTACTTCGCGCGGATCTGCCCGGGCGCCGGGTACACCGCCAGTTCGCGGTCGTACGGGTGGTCCCACGAACCCGTGATGACCGACTCCGCGGTGTGCGGGGCGTTCACGAGCGGGTTGTCGCCGCCGGGCCACTCCCCCGCGGCGACGGCATCCGCTTCGGCCTTGATCGCGATCATCGCGTCGATGAAGCGGTCGATCTCGGCGAGGTCTTCGCTCTCGGTCGGCTCCACCATGAGGGTGCCGGCCACCGGGAACGACATCGTCGGTGCGTGGAAGCCGTAGTCGATCAGCCGCTTGGCGACATCGTCCACGGTGACCCCGGTGGCCTCGCGGAGCGGGCGCAGGTCGAGGATGCATTCGTGCGCGACGAGGCCGTTGTCGCCCGCGTAGAGCACCGGGAAGTGCGGCCGCAGCCGGGCGGCGATGTAGTTCGCCGACAGCACGGCGGCACCGGTGGCGGCGGTGAGCCCGTCGGGTCCCATCATCCGCACGTACGCCCACGAGATGGGCAGGATGCTCGGGCTGCCGTACGGCGCAGCGCTGATCGGGTTCGCGTCCCCGCGCGGCAGGTACGGCGCGAGGTGCGCCTTCGCCGCGACCGGTCCGACGCCGGGGCCGCCGCCGCCGTGCGGGATGCAGAACGTCTTGTGCAGGTTGAGGTGCGAGACGTCTCCCCCGATGTCGCCGAAGCGGGCGTAGCCGAGCAGCGCGTTGAGGTTGGCGCCGTCGATGTAGACCTGACCGCCCGCGTCGTGCACGGCCTGCGTGATCGCGCGGATCTCGTGCTCGTACACGCCGTGGGTCGACGGGTAGGTGACCATCAGCGCGGCGAGCTCCTCGGCATGCGCGGCGATCTTCGCGCGCAGGTCGCCGAGGTCGACGTTGCCCTCCTCGTCGCAGGCGACGACGACGACCTTCATCCCGGCGAGCACGGCCGACGCCGCGTTGGTGCCGTGCGCCGACGACGGGATGAGGCACACGGTGCGGCTGGTGTCGCCGTTCGCGAGGTGGTAGCCGCGGATGGCGAGCAGCCCGGCGAGTTCACCCTGCGAGCCGGCGTTCGGCTGCAGCGAGACGGCGTCGTACCCGGTCAACTCGGCGAGCCAGCCCTCGAGCTGCCCGATCAGGTCGACGTAGCCGACGGTGTCGCTCTCCGGCGCGAACGGGTGCACGTCGGCGAACTCCGGCCAGGTGACGGCCGCCATCTCGGTCGCGGCGTTGAGCTTCATCGTGCACGAGCCGAGCGGGATCATGCCGCGGTCGAGCGCGTAGTCCTTGTCGGCGAGGTGCTTGAGGTAGCGCATCATCGTCGTCTCGGAACGGTGCGCCGAGAAGACCGGGTGCTCGAGGTACCGGCTCGTGCGCACCAGGTCCGGCGGCAGGTGCGAGATCCCGCCGTGGTCGGTCCACCCGAACGAACGCTCCGTCGGACCGCCGAACGCCATCGCGACCTGGTGGATCTCGGTCATCGTCGTGGTCTCACCGACGGAGATCCCGACGGTGTCGGCATCGACCCGGCGCAGCAGGATTCCGAGGTCGGCTGCGAAGGCGACGATTTCGTCGGCACGTCCGGGCACGATCGCGGTGATGGTGTCGAAGTACTGCGCGTGCTGGATCTCGACCCCGAGCTCGCCGAGGAAGGTCGCCAGCACCCCGGCCGCCGTCGCGACCTGATGGCCGATCTGCCTGAGCCCGGAGGCGCCGTGGTAGACGGCGTACATCGAGGCCATCACGGCGAGCAACACCTGCGCGGTGCAGATGTTGCTCGTCGCCTTCTCGCGGCGGATGTGCTGCTCGCGCGTCTGCAGCGACAGGCGGTAGGCCGGGTGGCCGGCGGCGTCGACCGAGACGCCGACGAGGCGGCCGGGCAATTGGCGCTCGAGTCCCGCACGCACGGCGAGGTAGCCGGCGTGCGGTCCGCCGAAGCCCATCGGCACGCCGAAACGCTGGCTGGTGCCCACGGCGACGTCGGCGCCGAGCTCTCCCGGGGAGGCGATCAGGGTGAGCGCGAGGAGGTCGGCGGCGACCACGGCCAGCCCGCCCTTCTCGTGCACGGCGGCGATGACGGCCCGCGGATCCCAGACCCGACCCGAAGCGCCGGGGTACTGGATGAAGGCGCCGAACGCGTCGGGCAGGTCGCCCGTGAAGTCGGTGACCTCGATCGCGATGCCGAGCGGCTCGGCGCGGTGGGCGAGGAGACGCAGGGTCTGCGGCAGCGCATCGGCGTCGACGAGGAAGGTGTTCGACGCCGACCCCGAGGCACGGCGCGCGAGCAGCATGCCCTCGACGACCGCGGTGCCTTCATCCAGCATCGAGGAGTTGGCGGTGTCGAGCCCGGTGAGGTCGGCGACCATCGTCTGGAAGTTGATCAGCGCCTCGAGCCGGCCCTGCGAGATCTCCGGCTGGTAGGGCGTGTACGCGGTGTACCAGGACGGGTTCTCGAGCACGTTCCGCTGGATGACCGCGGGCGTGATGGTGCCGGAGTAGCCGAGGCCGATCATGCTGTGCCGCACGCGGTTGCGACCGGCGAGCACGCGCAGCTCGGCGAGGGCCTCGCGCTCCGACCGGGCCGGCGGGAGGGACAGCGCGGCGGCGCGGATCCCCGACGGCACCGCGGCATCCATGAGGTCGTCGACCGACGAGTACCCCACGGCCTGCAGCATGATCGCCTGGGTGGCGGCATCGGTGCCGATGTGACGGTCCGCGAACGTGGTCATCCCTGCGTCAGCTCCTCGTACTCGGCGGCGGTCAGCAGCTCGGGCAGCTCGGTGAAGCGCACCTTGATGAGCCACGCGGCTCCCATCGGGTCGCCGTTCACCATCGCGGGATCGGCGACCACCGCCTCATTGCGCTCGACGACCTCGCCGTCGACGGGAGCGAACAGCTCCCCCACCGACTTCGTCGACTCGATCTCGCCGACCACACGGCCCGCGGCGACCGAGGCGCCGACGGCCGGCAGGTCGACGTAGACCACGTCGCCGAGCTTGTCGGCCGCGTAGGAGGTGATGCCGACCGTCGCGACGTCACCGTCGACAGTGATCCATTCGTGGTCCTTGGTGTAGTGCCTGTCGGTCATGAGAGCGCCTTTCGCGAATAGAAGGGAAGGGGCACGACACGGGCGGGGATCGCCGTGCCGCGGACATCCAGAGCCAGTACGGTGCCGATCGCCGACGCGTCGGCATCGACGTACGCCATCGCGATCGGGATGCCGAGGGTCGGCGACAGCGCCCCGCTCGTCACCTCGCCGATCACCTCGCCGTCGCGCAGCACCGGGTACCCGGCCCGGCCCGCGCGCTTGCCCTCGGCCGCGAGCCCGACCAGCACGCGCGCCCCGGGGGTGGCTTCCGACGAGATGCGACCCAGGCCGGCCTCGACCGGCCGGGTGGTGCGGGTGAGTTCGTGACCGTACAGCGGCATCCCGGCCTCGAGGCGCAGGGTGTCGCGGGCCGCGAGGCCGCACGGCACGGCCCCCGCCGCCACGAGGTCGTTCCACAGAGCGGGGGCGGCGGATGCGTCGAGGTACAGCTCGAACCCGTCCTCGCCGGTGTACCCGGTGCGGGCGACGAGCACCGGCGTCTCGCCGTGGGTCGCCTCGGCGATGGCGTAGTACCTCAGGTCGGTGGGCAGCCCGAGCGCCTCGACGATCCCGGCCGCGGCCGGACCCTGGATCGCGATCAGAGCGCAGGTCTGCGTCTCGTCGTCGATCGTCACGTCGAAATCGGCCCGGCGGTGGGCGAGAGCCGCGTCGACGACGCCGTGGTTGGCAGCGTTGGCGACGACCCAGAATCGCTGGTCGCCGAGCCGGTAGACGACGAGATCGTCGAGGATGCCGCCGTCCTCCGCCAGCAGCAGCGAGTACTTGGCCCGGCCGACCGCGATCGCCGACGCCTGCCCGGCGAGCGCCGCGTCGAGGAACGCCGAGGCATGCGTGCCGCCGACGAGGAACTCGGCCATGTGGCTCAGGTCGAAGAGTCCCGCGGCGGCGCGCACGGTCTCGTGCTCGGCGAGGTCGGAGCCGTAGCGCACCGGCATCTTCCAGCCGGCGAAGTCGGTGAACGACGCACCCGCGGCGACGTGCACGGCGTCGAGCGGTGAGAGTCGGGATAGATCGTCTGAGGACACGGAGTTCTCCATCGATACGAGTGGTGAGAACTCCCCCTCTGTCATGGTGCCTGAGAGTTTCGCGACCTGGCCTGTCGAACAGACGGCGGGGGGTGCTTTCACCGACGGCGGCTCCCCGGTTTCGGGAGCTCTTTCCAGAGTGACCTGCGAGATGCGGTACGTGTACCTGAGAGATTGGCGGGGAGGCTTGCTCCTTCGGTGCCCGGCAGCTATCGCTGGGCTCTCCCGCATCCCGTGCGGCCCGATCTTCGATTGTGGGGACAGCCTAGTCCCGCACCTCCCGTCGGGCTACGGGGCGCGCGCGATCGCGGGAGGCGACGTGCCGGGAGGCCCGGTTGTTCGACGACGGCTGCGGGCTCAATCCTCGTCGCGCGTGTTGCGGAAGTAGCGCACGGCCTGCCAGAGCAGCACGACGAACACCGCGGCCCCGGCGGCGATGAACAGGATGCTGACCCACGCGGGAGTGCCCTCGGGCACCGGGATGGGGTAGAGCTTCATGGCGGAAGCCTAGATCGCCGACTCGGGCATGCGTCGACCGAGCGGGATGCACCGCCCTCGAGTCAATCGCCGCCGCCGAGCTGATCATCGACGCCCGGCTCATCCCCGCACCCGCGCCACTCGTCTCAGGCGCGCAAGATGCGACCGATGCTCACCCCGCTGCGTCAGTAGGTGACGATGCCCGGGGTGCCGCCGCCGGCATCCACGGCGCCGCCGGTGATCGCGACACTTCGCGGCGAGGCGAGGAACGCGATCACGTCGGCGAGCTCGTCGGCCGTGACGATGCGGCCGATGATGTTTCTCGCCATCGCCCGCTCGACGTCGGCCCGGCTCTCGCCGCCCGCGACCCGGGCGTCGACGCGCTCCTGCACGGCGTCGGTCAGGGTGGCACCGGGGTGCACGACCGAGACGTCCACACCGAGCGGACCGAGTTCGTCGGCGAGGTTCTTGGTGATCGCGGCGACGCTGATGTTGCGCACCGTCTGACCGACCGACCCCGACCGTCGTGCGCCGAGGCCGCTGATGTTGATGATGCGGCCCCAGCCGTTCGCGACCAGGTGCGGGGCGACCGCGCGCGCCGAGCGCAGGTAGCCGAGCACCTTCTCCTCGAACTCCTCGCGCATCGCGTCGTCGCTCGTCTGCGAGGCGACGGTGTTCTTCGCCGCGCTCCACGGCGCTGCCGCGGTGTTCACCAGGATGTCGACGCCGCCCATCGTGTCGACCGCCGCCGCGACACCGGCCTGCACCGAGGCGTCGTCGCGGGAGTCGATGACGACGCCGTGCACGGTGCCGCCGGTCTCGGCCGCGAGTTCGGCGGCGATCGCCGCGACGTCGTGGCGGGCCGCGACCGTGACGACGGCGCCCTCACGCAGGAGGGCGCCGGCGGCCGCACGACCGATGCCCTTCGTGCCGCCGAGGATGATCGCGCGCGTGCCGGTCAACTGCAGGTCCATGGTCTCCACGCTAGCCATAGGGTGATGCCGTGAGCGTTGAAGCCCTCCCCGCGCGTACGCCCGCGGTCGTGATCGGCGCGGGGCCCGGCGGGCTTGCCGCAGCCGCCGAACTCGAACGCGTCGGTGTCGAGACGATCGTGCTCGACAAAGCCGACCGGGTTGGGTCGAGTTGGGCCGGGCATTACGACCGCTTGCACCTGCACACCTCGCGCGGACTCTCCGGACTGCCGGGCTACCGCATCCCGCGCCGCTACGGCCGCTGGGTCGCCCGCGACGACGTGCTGCGCTACCTCGCCGAGTACGCCGACCTGCACGCCCTCGACGTGCGACTCGGCGTCACCGCGACGTCGGTCGAGCGCGCCGAGGACGGCTGGCGGATCGTCACCGACGCCGGCACGATCGAGACCGACACCGTCGTCGTCGCCACCGGCTACAACCACAGCCCCAAGATGTCGGACTGGCCGGGACTCGACGACTACACCGGCACGGCCGTGCATTCGAGCGCCTACAAGAACCCGCAGGCGCTCGGCGCCGAGAACGTGCTCGTCGTCGGGCCCGGCAACAGCGGCGCCGAGATCGCGGCCGACCTCGCCGACGCGGGCGTCACCGTGTCACTCGCGATGCGCACACCCCCGAACATCGTGCTGCGGGCGGTCGCCGGCATCCCGGGTCAGGCGCTCATCCTGTCGATGTCGCCGTTCCCGCTGAAGGTGCAGGATGCCCTCGCCGGCGGCATGCAGCGCGTCGCCGTCGGCAACCTGACCAAGTACGGCATCCCGAAGGCGCCGCGCGGCATCGCCACCCAGCAGGCGCGCGACGACGTCACGCCGACGCTGGACGTCGGGCTGCTGCGCGCGCTCAAGGCCGGAAAGGTGACGGTGGTCGCCGCGGTCGAGCGGTTCACGACGGATGCCGTGGTGCTCGCCGACGGCACGTCGCTGCACCCCGATGCGGTGGTGCTCGCGACCGGGTTCTCGCGGGGTCTCGAGCCGCTCGTCGGCGACCTCGGCGTGCTCGCCCCGAAGGGCCGCCCGCTGGTCAACGGGGATGCGCAGCTCGCCGCGCATCCGGGACTCTTCTTCCTGGGCTACTCGAATCCGCTGACCGGCAACCTCCGCCAGCTCGGGATCGACGCCACCAAGATCGCGAAGGTCGTGTCGAAGGGGCGGTAGCTCACGACGAGGCGTCGGCCGCCGCCTGACGCAGGTCGCCGGCGACGAGGTCGAACGGGTCCATCGACCGCTCGGCCCGCGCCATCGCGACGGCCCCCTCGGTCGCGGCGATCAGCGTCGCGGCGAAGGCGGCGGCGCGGCCGGCATCCATTCCGCCCTGCTCGAGAAGCCGGGCAAGCTGCGCGCGCCAGGCGTGGAACACGGCGGCGGTGCGGTCGAGCAGCGCGGGGTCGTCGGTCGCGACGGTGACGGCGAGCACGGCGCAGCCGAGCCGGAATCCGGCACGGTCGAGCAGCGTGCGCCAGAGCCCGAGGAAGGTGTCGACGACCTCGACGGCGGAGCGTCCTGCGGTGCCCTCCATCACGGCGAGCGCCGACTCGCCCGCGCGGTCGACCGCGAGCCCGACGAGCTGATCCTTGCCCTCGGGGAAGTGGTGGTAGATCGAGCCGCGCGGGGCGCCGGTGCGGGCGAGCACCTCGCTGAACGAGGTCTCCTGCAGGCCCTTCTCGGCGAGCAGCAGGCGCGCGCCGTCGATCATCAGGTCGCGTGTTCCCATGTTCTCCCCTTGACTATGACGCTCGTCATAACGCATCATCGGATGGCGTCATTATGACGCTCATCATAGTTCAGGAGATCTCCCATGCCCATGATCGACGCCTACGCCCCCGCGGGTCTCATCGCCGACCCGCACGCCCTCGCCGCCGCACTCGCGACCGCCGTGATGGAGATCGAGGAAGTGCCGCCGATCGGGATGTTCCGCGAGAACACCGCCGCGTTCGTGCACGAGCTGCCCGCGGCATCCATCTCCGACGTGAACGGCTCGAGCGACCACGTGCGCGTGCAGGTGCTCACCAACGCCGGGGCGCTCGACCGCGACACGCAGCTCGCCGTCGTGTCGCGGCTCACCGCCCTCGTCGCCGAGGCCGCCGGCGACCCGACGCTCGCCGAGCGCACCTGGGTGCTGCTGACCGAGGCCGTCCCGGGCGGCTGGGGGCTCTGGGGCCACGCGCACACGAATGACGAGATCGTCGCCGAGGCCCGCACCCGCATCGCCGCCGCTCAGTCCTGAGACGGATGCCGGGGTCGTCTGCTCGGGCGACCCCGGTCACGCTCCCGCCCGACGCGACGGCGGGATGCCACGGGCGAGCATCGGAGCATGTCACGTTTCGATTCCGCCAACGTCGCCACGACCGCCTTCGCCGCCGGCGTCGTGCTCATCGCCGTCACCGGATGCGCGCAGATCTCCGACGTCTTCAGCAAGCAGCACCGTGAGGTCTTCCCCACCTACGCGGCCGCCGACGACGGCTGGGTGGGGGTCGGGATCCCGGGCTGGATCCCCGACGACGCGACCGACCTGCGCAACATCGCCACGGTCGACGAGACCGTCTCGGTGATCCGCGTCGTCACCGAGACCGACCTGGCCGGCACCTGCGAGACGGCGCCGCGCGAAGGCATCCCGCAGCTCACGGCGGACTGGTCGACCGATGTCTGGCCCGACGAGGTGCAACGCTGCGGCGACTACGAGGTGATGCCGATGGATGACGGCTGGCTCGGCTGGTTCCTGGCGGACGAGCCGGGGCAGACGCCGGGCTGAGTCGTTCTCGCCCCGCCGCTATGCTGTGGTCCCAGCTGATTCTCAGGAGGACGGAACCATGGCAGAAGGCACCAGCAAGAGCGGTAAGAAGGTCGTTCAGGCCGACGAGGCGCCCGCGCCGAAGACCACCGCGAAGGAGCGCGCCGCGATCAAGGCCGAAGCCGACAAGCGCGTCACCGAGGGCACCGGCTGGAAGCCGTCCGACGACGCCAAGGCCGGCGCCGGCAGCAAGCGCGTCATCGCGATCATCCTCTGGGCCATCGCCCTGGTGCTCGAGGGTCTCGGCATCTGGTACCTCCTCACCCAGCTGCGCGGCACCAACATCGACGGCGAGCCGAACACCGGGTTCATCCCGAGCGAATACCTGATGTGGGCGCTCATCGGGCTGCTCGTCGTGATGGGCGTGCTCACCGTCATCGGCTCGCGGCTCTGGCAGGCCGCCAACCAGGCCGACCCGGCCTCCCGACAGGAACCGGCCAAGTTCTTCGTGCAGAACCAGCTCGGGGCGATCATCCCGATCATCGTGTTCGTGCCGATCATCATCCTGATCCTGCTCAACAAGAACATGGACTCCCGCACGAAGACCGTCGCGGGGATCGTCGGAGCCGTGGTGCTCGTGGGCGCCGTGCTGCTCGGCATCGACTTCAACCCGGCGTCGCAGGAGGAGAACACCGAGCAGGTCATCGAAGGCGAGATCGCCAACGAGGGCCAGGTCGACGAGTACACCGCGATCGTCGAAGAGCTCACCGGCTCCGACGAGGTGGCCTGGACGCCGGCCGGCAAGGTCTACCACCTGTGCAGCGACGTCTCCGCCGTCAACCAGCAGTCGGCCGCGAACGAGATCCGCGTCGGAACGGTGGCTGAGGCGCACGCCGACGGCAAAGAGGGGCTGACCCTCCAGGTCGATCAGGAGATGGAGCAGTGCGGGCTGACCGATCCCGCCAACCTCGACGACATCGAGGCCGAGATCACCTCGCTGCGCGACGCGTACGAACTGGAGAACGCGGGCTGATCCCCGCTTCCCGCCGATCGGCGCTCGTCTCCCCCGGGAGGCGGGCGCCGTTCGCGTTACCGGGCGCTCTGCCGGTCGGCCCGAGCGCGGAACCACCGCGTCAGGTCGCCCGCGGCCTGCTGCATCAGAGTGACGTCGGCGCCGGTCTCGAGATCGTCGAACGAACTCCGGAAGCCGTCGGGCGCCTCGTCGCGATCGTCGGACGCGGGTTCGTAGCCCATCGTCCACTCGCCGTAGATGCGGGTCTCGACGAAGTCCTCGAGGAACTGGATGAGGCGCCCTTCCCGGTGGAGCAGGAAGCCGGTCACGTCCACCTCCGCATTCGACGTGCGGCTCGCCGTCAGCAGCCCGCCCAGGGCGTCGTCGTCGAACGGCTCCGTCGCGCGGCTCGTGTACACGATCGAGAGGAGCGCGGGCGTCCCAGTCATGAGTCCCAGCTGACGGCGGCCCGATCACCCGGTCTCGTCCGCGTTGGGGGAGCCGGCCCTAACCTCGACCCATGGGCTTCTCGCTGAACTTCATGCGCATCGGTCCCGACGCGATTCTGGATGCCGACCGCGACGGTCTCGCCGCGTGGCTCGCCGGTCGCGAGCTCGAAGTCGCGCCGAGCACCGACGAGACACACCACCTCCGAGGCGCCGACGGTCAACTCAGGTTCGACGGTCACTGGACCGACCTCCACCTCGACCCGCTCGATCGGGAGGAGCCGGTGACCGGCGGCATCTGGAGTGCGACCCTCAGCGCCGAGGAGTGCGCGTTCGTCTACGACCTCTGCGTCGCCGGACGGATGCTGATCATGAACCCGCAGGGCGGACCGCTGCTTCTCGTCCCGGGGCGAACCCACGAGGCCGCTGATCTCCCGGAAAGCATCGCCGCGAGTGACATCGCCTGGGTCGACAGCGCCGACGAGCTCGCGGAGGCGCTCGGCGGCGGGTTCCAGCGGTTCGTCGAGTTCCGCGACCAGGTGACCGGCGACGCCTCCGATCCGGTCTAGCGCCTCGCGAGGCGGAGGGAGCGCCGTGTCGCGAATACCGCGATGAGGATGCCGACCGCCTCGACCAGCAGCAGGGGGACGAAGTACTGCACCAGCGCGATGAGCACGAAGAACGCCACGACACCGCCCAGCGCGCCGGGCCGTAGGCTGCGCGATGTGATGCGATACGTCGACCACGAACCCGGGGCCTGGTTCCTCGTCGAGGATGACGGCATCCTCTACCTCGACGCGCGCTACAGCTACAGCGCCCTCATCGACGACTCCGCGCTGATCCGCCTCGACGACACCGAGTTGCGCGGCTACCGCGACGGCGGACACGACTACCTCTCGGAGCTCGCCCGCGGCATCCACCACAGCGCGCCGTGCCGCATGGAGTCGGCGTACTTCACGCGGGACCTCTACCGCAGCGCCGCCGAACGCGAGCTTCGGGATGCCGTCGGCGCCGCGATCGCGGACTACACCTGGGCGGCCACCCATCGGGACCCCGACGAGACCTGACGCTTTTCCCGAGCCCGGTTCACGGACTCCATTCGAGGGCGAGTTCGACTGCGGCTTCCCGCAGGCGCCGATCACGCGTCCAGAGCCGCGCGTCGCCGCTGAGCACGACGGCGGCGAGCAGATGGACGTCGACCAAGCTGAGGCCCCGGCCCTGCAGGCGGCGATCCGACACGAACCGCAGGACTTCGGTGTGAGACGCCTCGACGACAGGCGGGAGCGCCGCCAGCAGCTCCAGGAACGCATCCCCTTCGACGATCCTGCCCAACGCGAGCTCGCCGATCACCATCGGATGCACCGCGACCTCATTGCGGTCGAGAAGCGCGACCAGTCCTGCCTCCGCACGGTGGAGGTGATCGATCCACACGGAGGAGTCGACGAGGATCACGCTGTCGACGGTGCTCGACGACGCGACCCGGCGCTGGCAGACGCGTCGCTCCCGCCCAGCCGCGCCAGGCGCCGCGCACTCTCCTGCTGGATCAGGGCATGGAGGCCCTGTTTCAGGAGCGCCGACGTCTCACGTGTACCCGTGAGCGCGGATGCGTGCTCGAGAAGCTCGTCGTCGATCGTCACGGTCGTTCGCATCGTCGGGCCCTTCATCTCAAAGTACATCAATGATGCACCTTCTGATGCTGTTTCGCGCGCACGGCGTCGACCTCGACGAGCAGCGTGAGCACGTCGCAGTACGACGCCCACCACGGGCCACGGGGCGACGACATCCATGTCCCGAGCGCGCCGAGCACCTGCAGTTGCGCGAGCCGATCAGCCCGATCTGCCGGGAGCCACCTGTCGGTCGTGAGCAGAATCAGGAGCGTCGGCAACGCGTCGGCACCGACAGTCCGCGCGACCGCGTCGTCCAGGCCGGCATCGTGTTCCAGCTCGATCAACCGCAGCTCGGGATCGGTCGCGATGCGATCGACCTCGGCCTCGAGACACCGCCGCGCCCGCGCGCCCACCGCCAGCAGACGGTCGCGGCGGCGACCGGTGCGCACCGCGGCGTAGTCGTTCAGCCAGGGGTCGAGGATGTCGGCGAGGCGGGGGGTGACGTGATCCATGCCCGCAGGATGAGAGAGACCACCGACATCATGCCGGCGGCATCGCACTCGGGTCCGGCGGTGCGGTCTACTTCACTCGGCAGACCAGAGCTCCTCCGCCTCGAGGGTCAGATCGATCAGGTGCCGAAGGAGACCTTCCATCGACGTCGACGTCAACAAGGTGTACCGGTCGTAGTCCCCCAACGGCGCCATCGCCGCCAGCTGCCACACGGAGGCGACGGGATCGTCGGACAGCTCGATGCCGGCAACCGCGTCAGGTTCCGCGACGCGGGCGATGGCGCGGCGGACCACCGCTTCGGCGTCGGCTCGGAGAGGAGAGAGCGCCTCGGACCACTCCAGCTCCGGCAGCATCGAGATCTCGGCTCGCGGATACGGGTCATCGTCGAGCCAGCGATCGACCGAGAAGCGCCAGGTTCCGAGGCCGACGATGAGCAGATCGTCGGCACCCGCGGCGACGCTCACCAGCCGCGCCATCGTGCCGACCGAGGCGCGTTGATCACCACCCCCGGCCTCGTGCCCGCGCTCGATGAGGACGACGCCGAACTCGGGCCCGGCATCCTCATCGTCGAGCAGTCGCCCGACCAGCGTGAGATACCGCGGCTCGAACACCCGCAAGGGGATCGGTGCGTTCGGGAACAGCACCGATCCGAGCGGGAACATCGGTGTCGCTGCCATGCTCCAGTCAAGCATCGCGGTCATAGAGTGAACAGGTGCCGAGGCCGATTCCCGAGATCCCCGGACCGGGACAGGAGTCGGTGTGGGACTACCCCCGGCCACCGCGGATCGAACGCGTCACTGCACCGGTCGCGATCCGTCTCGGCAAGCAGCTCCTCGTCGAGACCCGGGACGTGGTCCGGGTACTCGAGACCAGCCACCCGCCGGTCTACTACCTCCCGATCGCGGACTTCGCACCCGGCGCGCTGGTCGACGCCGACGGTTCGTCGTTCTGCGAGTTCAAAGGCACCGCACGCTATCTCGATGTGCGCGGCGGAGCAGAGGTGCGGTCCGCATGCGCGTGGAACTACCCGCATCCGTCGCCCGGGTTCGAGTCGCTTCGCGATCGCGTCGCCATCTACGCGGAGTCGATGGACGAGTGCACGGTCGGCGGTGAGGTCGTGACGCCGCAGCCCGGGGGCTTCTACGGTGGCTGGATCACGAATGCCGTCGTCGGGCCCTTCAAGGGGTCGCCCGGATCACTGGGTTGGTGAACGCCCTCGGCGCACGCGGATCGCGCATCGCGCCGCGAACACGGCGATGAGGATGCCGACGACCTCGGCGATCACCAGCGGGACGAAGTACTGCCAGGCGTGCTCGTACTCCAGCACGAGCCAGCCGCGGCGGCCGCGGATGACCTCGAGCGGTCCGTTCCAGTCGCCGTTCCAATACCCGAGACCGCCGACTAGGGCGATGAGCACGAAGAACGCCACCACGCCGCCCAGCGCGCCGACGGCACCCAAGAGCGTCGCGACGCTCGGGCTTCCCGGCGGCAGCCGGCTGTCGGCATCCATCCGTGCCCGAGATCAGACGTTGAAGCGGAACTCGACCACGTCGCCATCCTGCATGACGTAGTCCTTACCCTCGATGCGCGCCTTGCCCTTCGCGCGGGCTTCGGCGATCGAGCCGGTCGCGACGAGGTCGTCGAAGCCGATGATCTCGGCCTTGATGAAACCCTTCTCGAAGTCGGTGTGGATGACGCCCGCCGCCTGCGGGGCCTTGTCGCCCTGGTGGATCGTCCAGGCGCGCGACTCCTTGGGGCCGGCGGTGAGGTACGTCTGCAGGCCGAGGGTGTCGAAGCCGATGCGGGCGAGCTGATCGAGGCCCGACTCGTCCTGGCCCGTCGACGCGAGCAGTTCGGCGGCGTCCTCCGGGTCGAGGTCGATGAGCTCCGACTCGACCTTGGCGTCGAGGAACACCGCGTTCGCGGGAGCGACGAGAGCGGACAGCGCCGCCTTCTTCTCGGACGAGGTGAGGATCGACTCGTCGACGTTGAAGACGTAGATGATCGGCTTCGCGGTGAGCAGTCCGAGCTCCCTGATGAGGCCGAGGTCGACATCCTTCGCGCGTGACAACGGGATACCGGCCTCGAGGGCTTTCTGTGCGGCGATGGCGGCATCCAGAACGGCGGGCTCGACCTTCTTGGTCTTGACCTCCTTCTCGAAGCGCGGGATCGCCTTCTCGAGAGTCTGCAGGTCGGCGAGCGCGAGCTCGGCGGTGATGACCTCGAGGTCGTCCTTTGCGTCGACGACACCGGCGACGTGGATGACATCCGAATCGACGAAGCCGCGCACGACCTGCGCGATCGCGTCGGCTTCGCGGATGTTGGCGAGGAACTGGTTGCCCAGCCCCTGCCCCTCCGAGGCGCCCTTCACGATGCCGGCGATGTCGACGAACGACACCGTGGCGGGCAGGATCCGCTCGCTGCCGAAGATGCCCGCCAGGACGGCGAGGCGCGGATCGGGCAGGTTCACCACGCCCACATTCGGCTCGATCGTCGCGAACGGGTAGTTCGCCGCGAGCACGTCGTTCTTGGTGAGCGCGTTGAAGAGGGTGCTCTTGCCGACGTTGGGGAGTCCGACGATGCCGATAGTCAATGCCACGGGGGTTCAGCCTAGCTGGGCGACGAACTCGTCCCACGACAGCGTCGGGGCTCCGAGCACGTAGGACCAGTGCAGATGCACGTGGCTCTGCCGCACCGCGACGATCGTCTCGAGTGGCTGGTCGAGCGGGAAGTGCGCGAACGAGGTCACCGAGACGGGTTTCTCCCACTCCATGCGCAGAAGCACCAGGGGGCGCCCCTCGTCGGTGCGCAGCACCCAGCCGACGCTGCCGACCGATGCGAGGTAGCGGCCGTCGACGGTTCGCCGCACCACCGCGGCGAGCGTCGCGTCATCCTCGAGGTGCCAGGTGATGAGATGCGATACCGCGGCATCACCCATCGTGACGCTGTCGCGGTCGACCCGAACGGTGAGCATACTCCACGGTATCGGCCCGATCCGGCGCGGCACGAGGGCGGCGTCGGGAGCCCATGTCAGAGTCGGGATGTGCCGCTCGACTTCACCGCCATCGACTTCGAGACGGCGAACTCGTCGATGGCGAGCGCGTGCTCGGTGGGTCTCGTGAAGGTGCGCGACGGCCAGGTCGTCGACCGCATCGGCTGGTTCATCCGGCCGCCGTCGGGCCACGACCACTTCGTCGACTGGAACACCCGCATCCACGGCATCACCGCCGAGATGGTGGTGGATGCCCCGTCCTGGGTCGACCAGATGACCGACCTGCTCGCCTTCACCGGCGACGACCACCTCGTCGCCCACAACGCCGGATTCGACATGCAGGTCATCAAAACCGCCTGCGCGGCGACGGGGTTCACGATCCCGCTCTACTCCTACTTCTGCAGCCTGCAGATCGCGCGCAACACCTACACGCTCGACTCCTACAAGCTGCCGTCGGTCGCCACCGCAGCCGGGTTCGCCGACTTCCCGCACCACGATGCCGTCGCCGACGCCGAGGCGTGCGCGGCGATCATCATCCACGCGGCCGAGCACTACGGCGCGATCGACGTGCCCGAGCTCACGGAGCGCGCGGGCGTGCGCATCTCGACGATCGTGCAGCCCGCCGCCGCCGCGATCGCCTAGCCGACCAGCAGGTCGACGCGCTCGGCGATGTAGCGGTCGAACGGGATGCTCGCGCCGCCCGTCGTCCACAGCACGCCCAGGCCCTCCTCCGTCGCGACGAGCGGGGGCTCAGGGGCGTCGAGGTCGAGGGGACGGGCATCCATCACTGCGATCGCCCCGACGGGTACGCCACCACGCCGCAACAGCGCCCGCAGTTCGTTACGCTCCACGGCCAGTTCGTTGCGATAGTTCGGATGCGTGGGCTCGGTCACGACGAGCACGTCACCTGTCGCGAAGAGCGCGCCGTCGGGCGCGAGGCACAGCGCCCCCAGCCGCCAGACCTCGCCCGCCGGACGCAGTTTCCTGCGGCCGAGGGCACCGCGCAGCACCGCGATCCGCACCTCGGTGGGCGCGTCGGCATCTCGAAGCCTCTCGACGGCGGCTGCGACCAACTCGTACGCGTTCACGGCCCCATCCTGCTCCCGGAACCCATCCCGACGCGGTGGAGGGCGGCGTGCGGGGTTCCAGCGTGCCATAGAGGGTTCTATGACGCAGCGAGGGGGATCAGTTGGTCGGGAAGCCCAGGTTGATGCCGCCGTGCGAGGGGTCGAGCCACCGCGAGGTGATCGCCTTCTGGCGGGTGAAGAAGTGGATGGCGTCGGGGCCGTAGGCCTTCGTGTCGCCGAAGAGCGAATCCTTCCAGCCGCCGAACGAGTAGTAGCCGACCGGCACCGGGATGGGCACGTTGATGCCGATCATGCCGACGGTCGCCTCGCGCTGGAAGCGACGAGCGGCGCCGCCGTCGTTGGTGAAGATCGCCGTGCCATTGCCGTACGGGCTGCCGTTGATGAGGGCGAGGCCGTCCTCGTAGGTGTCGACGCGCACGACCGACAACACCGGTCCGAAGATCTCGTGGCGGTAGACATCCGAGGATGTCGGCACCTTGTCGATCAGCGTCGGGCCGAGCCAGAAGCCGTCGGCGTCGCCATCCACCTCGATGCCGCGGCCATCGACCACGAGCGTCGCGCCGTCGGTCGTCGCGATGTCGAGGTAGCCCGCCACCTTGTCACGGTGCTCCTTCGTGATCAGCGGACCCATGTCGCAGCCACGGGTGCCGTCGCCGACCTTCAGACCGCTCATGCGCGACACGATCTTCGGGATGAGGTCATCCGCGATGTCGCCGACGGCCACGACGACCGAGATCGCCATGCAGCGCTCCCCCGCCGAGCCGAAGCCGGCGTTGACCGCGGAGTCGGCGACGAGGTCGAGGTCGGCGTCGGGCAGCACGAGCATGTGGTTCTTCGCGCCGCCGAGGGCCTGCACGCGCTTGCCGGCGGCGGTGCCGGTCTCGTACACGTACTTCGCGATCGGTGTGCTGCCAACGAAGCTCACCGACGCGATCGAGGGGTGGGTGAGGATGGCGTCGACCGCCTCCTTGTCGCCGTGCACGACGTTGAGCACGCCGTCGGGCAGCCCGGCCTCCTTCATCGCCTCGGCCATCCAGATCGCGGCCGACGGGTCCTTCTCGGACGGCTTCAGGATGACGGTGTTGCCGAGCGCGATCGCGATCGGGAAGAACCACATCGGCACCATCGCCGGGAAGTTGAACGGCGAGATGATGCCGACGACGCCGAGGGGCTGCTGCACCGAGTAGACGTCGACACCGGTCGACACGTTCTCGGAGTACTCGCCCTTCGCCAGGTGCGGGATGCCGCAGGCGAACTCGACGACCTCGAGGCCGCGGGCGATCTCGCCGAGGGCATCCGCGGTGACCTTCCCGTGCTCGCTGGTCAGGATGGCGGCGAGCTCCTGCTTGCGCGCGTTGAGGATCTCGCGGAATGAGAAGAGCACGCCCTGCCGCTTGTTCCACGACGCCTCGCTCCACGCGGGGAACGCCGCGGCCGCCACCTGCACCGCGGCGTCGACGTCCGCCGTGCTCGCGAGGCGGACCTCCCGCTGCACGACGCCGCGCGCGGGGTCGTAGACGGGGGCGGTGCGGGTGCTGTCACCGCTGAACGCGGTGCCGGAGACCCAGTGGTCGAGGACGGTCGTAGCCATGACCCCAAGCTAACCGCTTGACATTTCCCGAACATTTTCCGTTTTCGGTGGGTGCAACAGCGGGATGTCGGCCCCCCTTGTCACACTTCAGGCATGGATGCGACGCTCACCCTGATCATCGGACTCGCCGCCGGCCTCGCGCTCGGTGGTGTCGTCGGCGTGCTCCTCGGTCGCGCCCGCCGCACGGCCGTCGTCGCGGGGGCCGATCCGGCCCTCCTCGCCGCGCAGCACTCGGCGAACCTGGCGGCGGTGCGGGCCGAACTCGGCTCCGAGCTCGCAGCCGCGCAGGCGACCCTCGCGGGGCTGCGCGAGCAGCTCGGCTCCGCGCAGGACCAGTACCGCGACCTCATGGAGCGTCAGCGTCTCGAAGCCGCCGCCCGCACGCAGGCCGAGGCGGCCGAGAGCAAGGTGCTGCAGGCGCTCGCGCCCGTCAAGGAGTCGCTCTCGTCGATGCAGCAGAAGGTCACCGACCTCGAGCAGCAGCGCAGCGTGCAGCACGGCGAACTGGCCCAGCAGCTCAAGAGCGCCGTCGAGTCCGAGGAGCGCCTGCGCACGACCGCCGAGTCGCTCGCCTCCGCACTCAAGAACAACGCCACCCGCGGCGTCTGGGGCGAGACCCAGCTGCGTGCGGTCGTCGAGTCCGCCGGCATGATGGAGCACGTCAACTTCGACGTGCAGTCGCACATCAAGATCGACAGCCGGTCCTCGCGTCCCGACATGGTCGTCACGCTTCCCGGCGGCAAGAGCATCGCCGTCGACGCGAAGGTGCCGTTCAACTCCTACCTCGACGCGGCGGCGATCCTGCCGACCGCGAACGACGCCGAACTCGCCCGCCGCGAGCTGCTCATGAAGGCGCACGTGAAGGCCGTCCGCGACCACATCGTCGCGCTCGGCTCGCGCTCGTACTGGGACGGCCTCGACTCGAGCCCCGAGATGGTCATCGCCTTCATCCCGAGTGAGTCGCTGCTCTCCGCCGCTCTCGAAGCCGACCCGTCGGTGATGGAGTTCGCGTTCAGCAAGCACGTCGCCCTCGCCTCCCCCGTCACGCTGTTCTCGGTGCTCAAGGCCGTCGCCGTGAGCTGGACCCACGAGGTCGTCACGCAGGAGGCGAAGAACCTGTTCGACGTCAGCCGCGAGCTGTACGGCCGGCTCACCACGCTCGCCGGTCACGTCGACAAGCTCGGCCGCACGATCGAGCGCAGCGTGAAGGACTACAACACGTTCGTCGGCTCCTTCGAGCGCCAGGTGCTCCCCTCGGCCCGGCGCATCAGCCAGCTCGACTCGTCGAAGCTCATGCCCAACCTCAACGAAATCGACGAGCTGCCGCGCGAGCTGACCTCCTCCGATCTCACCTCGGTCGTCGAAGAACTCGCATCGCTCGACGAGATCGGCGCAGGCCGCGAGCAGCTCGACTTCGAACTGGTCGAGCAGCCGACCCCGATGACGAAGCACAAGAGCGCCTAAGCGCCCGCCGTCTCCTTGGTCTCGACGGGGGCCGAGAACTGCGCCTCGTAGAGCCGCGAGTAGGCCCCGCCTGCGGCGATGAGCTGCTCGTGGGTGCCCTGCTCGACGATCGAGCCGGACTCCATCACCAGGATCAGGTCGGCATCCCGGATCGTCGAAAGGCGGTGCGCGATCACGAACGAGGTGCGCTCCTGGCGGAGGTCGCTCATCGCGCGCTGCACGAGCAGCTCGGTGCGGGTGTCGACCGAGGAGGTCGCCTCGTCGAGGATGAGCAGCGCCGGGTCGGCGAGGAACGCTCGCGCGATCGTGATGAGCTGCTTCTCGCCCGCCGACACGTTGCCGCCCTCGTCGTCGAGCACGGTGTCGTAGCCCTCGGGCAGCGCGTGCACGAACCGGTCGACGTAGGCATCCCGGGCCGCTTCGAAGATCTGCTCTTCCGACGCGGAGGGGTTGCCGTAGGCGATGTTGTCGCGGATGGTGCCCTTGAACAGCCAGGTGTCCTGCAGCACCATGCCGGTGCGCTCACGCAGGTCGTCGCGCGTCATCGTGGCGATGTCGACGCCGTCGAGGGTGATGCGGCCGCCGTCGAGGTCGTAGAACCGCATGATGAGGTTGACGAGGGTGGTCTTGCCCGCGCCGGTCGGACCGACGATCGCGACCGTGCTGCCGGGTTCGGCGACGAGCGACAGGTCCTGGATGAGCGGCTTCGCCGGGTCGTAGCTGAACGACGCGTTCTCGAACGCCAGACGGCCCGCGGTCGACGGGGGCGAGACCGGGGCGGCGGGATCCGGCGACTGCTCGTCGGCATCCAGCAATTCGAAGACGCGCTCGGCGCTCGCGACGCCCGACTGCAGCAGGTTGGCGAGCGAGCCCAGCTGCGAGAGCGGCTGGGTGAACTGCCGCGCGTACTGGATGAAGGCCTGCACGTCGCCGATGCGCATCGTGCCGCCTGCGACGAGCACCCCGCCGACCACGGCGATCGCGACGTAGACCAGGTTGCCGACGAACATCGTCGCCGGCAGGATGATGCCGCTGATGAACTGGGCGCCGAACGACGCCGTGAACAGTTCGTCGTTCTTCTCGGCGAAGCGCGCCTCGACCTCGCGGTGCCGGCCGAAGACTTTCACCAGCGCGTGACCCGAGTAGCCCTCCTCGATCTGCGCATTGAGTTCGCCCGTGTTCTTCCACTGGGCGACGAACAGCTTCTGTGACTGCTTCGCGATCAGCACCGTGATCCCCAGGGTGAGCGGGATGGCGACCAGCGCGATGAGCGCGAGCACCGGCGAGATGATGAACATCATCACGACCACGCCGACGACGGTGAGGATCGAGGTGACCATCTGGCTCAGAGTCTGCTGCAGGCTCTGCGACACGTTGTCGATGTCGTTCGTCACCCGCGAGAGCAGTTCGCCGCGCGGCATCTTGTCGAAGTACGACAGCGGCAACCGGTGGATCTTCGCCTCGACATCCGAGCGCAGCCGGTAGACGGTGCGCTGCGTCACGCCGTTCAACACGTAGCCCTGCACGTACTGGAACACGGACGAGAACACGTAGAGCAGCAGCACGCCGCCGAGCACCACCTGCAGGGCCGGGAAGTCGATGCCCCGCCCGGGCACGATGTCGAGACTGCGCAGGAGATCGGCGGACTGGCCGTTCGCCTCGGCGATCGCGATCGCTTCGTCCTTCGTCATCCCCGCCGGGAACATCGACGAGATCGCGCCCTCGAAGATGAGGTCGGTCGCCATGCCGAGGATCTTCGGCCCGATGACCGCGAGCGCGACGCTCACGATGCCGAGCAGGAACACGAAGAAGACCGGGATGCGCTCGGGCTTCAGTCGCCCGAGCAGCCGCTTCGCCGACGGGAGGAAGTTCATGCTCTTCTCGGTCGGCATGCCCATGCCGCCGAAGGGTCCCCCGCCGCCGGGGCCTCGCCGAGGGGCCGGGCGGGCCGGTGCCTCGGCGGTCGTCGTCTCGTCGGACATCAGGCCGCCTCCTCCGCCGAGAGCTGACTCGCGACGATCTCGGCGTATTCCGCCGAGGTCTCGAGCAGCTCGGAATGGGTTCCCCGGGCGACGATCTTGCCGTGGTCGAGCACGAGGATCTGGTCGGCGTCGGTGATCGTCGCCACCCGCTGCGCGACGATGATCTTCGTCGCGTCGGGCACCGCCTTCTTCAGCGCGGCTCTCAGGCGCGCATCCGTCGCGGTGTCGAGCGCCGAGAACGAGTCGTCGAACACGTAGATCGCCGGTCTCTTCACCAGGGCCCGCGCGATCGCGAGCCGCTGCCGCTGACCACCCGACACGTTCGTGCCGCCCTGCGTGATCGGCGCGTCCAGTCCGCCGGGCATCTCCTCGACGAAGTCCCGGCCCTGCGCGACCTCGAGCGCCGCCCACAGTTCCGCGTCGGTGGCGTCGGGCTTGCCGTAGCGGAGGTTCGACGCGACGGTTCCCGAGAACAGGTAGGCGCGCTGCGGCACGAGACCGATGCGTCCCCAGAGCAGGTCGGGATCGAGCTGCCGCACATCCACCCCGTCGACCTCGATCGAGCCGGATGAGGCGTCGAAGAGCCGCGGCAGCAGGTTGACCAGCGTCGTCTTGCCCGACCCGGTGCTGCCGACGACCGCCGTCGTCGACCCGGGCACCACGTCGAAGGTCAGGTCGCGCAAGACGGGAGCCTCGGCTCCGGGGTACGAGAACGTCACGTCACGCAGGCCGATCTCCCCGCTCGTCGCGAGGGTGGTGATCGGGGATGCCGGCAGCACCACGCTCGACGGCGTCTCGAGCACCTCACCGATGCGATCCGATGACACCGCCGCCCGCGGCAGGAAGAAGGCGAGCATCGACGCCATCAGCACGGCCATGAGGATCTGCACGAGGTAGCTGAGGAACGCGATGAGCGACCCGACCTGCAGGCTGCCATCCTCGATCCGGTACGCGCCGAACCACAGCACCGCGACGCTCGACACGTTGAGCACGAGCGTCACGACCGGGAACATGAGGGCGAACAGCCGTCCGGCGCGCAGGGCGGTGTCGGTCAGCTCGTCGTTCGCGCGGCCGAAGCGCGCGGTCTCGGCGGGCTCGCGCACGAAAGCACGGACGACGCGGATGCCGGCGAGCTGCTCGCGCAGCACCCGGTTGACGGCGTCGATGCGCTCCTGCATCTTGCGGAATTGCGGCGTCATCCGCGCGATGATCAGCCCGACGGCGACGAGCAGCACCGGGACGGCGACCACCATGATCCAGGAGAGCCCGGAGTCCTCCGAGATCGCGAAGATCACGCCGCCGACCGCGAGGATCGGCGTCGAGACGAGCATGGTGCAGCCGATGAGCACGAGCATCTGCACCTGCTGCACGTCGTTGGTCGTGCGGGTGATGAGCGAGGCGGCGCCGAAGCGGGAGACCTCCTGCTCGGAGAATCGCCCGACCTGCTGGAAGATCGCGCCGCGCAGGTCACGGCCGAACGCCATCGCGAGGCGGGCCCCGAAGTAGACGGCGACGATCGCGCAGACGATCTGGGCCAGCGTGACGCCGAGCATGACGCCGCCGATCATCACGATGTACCCGATGTCGCCGGTCGCGACGCCGTGGTCGATGATGTCGGCATTCAGGCTGGGCAGCCAGAGGTTCGCGATCGACTGGGCCGCCTGGAACACGATGACCGCGACCAGCAGCGGCCAGTACGGCTTGACGAACCGCACGAGCAGCTTTCCGAGCATCAGAGCTCCTCCTTCACGACGCCGCGGGCGATGAGACGGGACAGCACGTCGTCGCCGAGCGCACTCTGGCGCATGGGCATCGACGAGGCGAACGAGACGAGGCGTACGTATTCGGCGACCGTCGCCACCGGAACGGTGAGCCGGTGCTCATCGAGGGCGAACAGCTCTTCGAGGATGCCGACGAGGTGCGCCTCGTCGGCGATGTGCCGTTCCCGGTGCTCGGGACCGTGATGGGGCCGCTCGCGCAATCCGAGGGCGATCACCGCTGACACGACACGGCGGAAATGTTCGTGCATCCGGGTGAGGACCTCGCGGAGCTTCTCCTCGAGCGGGAGGGTGAGGTCGATCCCGCGCAGCGACGCCCACAGTGGCGTCGGGTCGAAGATGCGCTCGACGGCGGCCGAGATCAGCTTCTCCTTGTCGCCGAACGCGCGGAAGAGCGTCCCCTCGGCGACCCCCGCCGCTTCGGCGAGCTCGCGGGTCGAGACCTCACGGCCCTTCTCGCGGAGGAGGGGCACCACGGCATCCAGGATCGCGTCTCGCCGGTCGTCGGGAGCGAGCGGCTTGGCCCGTTCGCGGGAGAACTCCTGCGGGTCGCTGAACGCGTCGCCGGCTTTGATCACCCGGTGATACTAAATGAGTGAGCACTCACTCCGCAAACGGCTGCTACAGCTTCGCGAATCTCGCGCGAGCGGAACCGTAGACGCCGTAGGCGATGAACCCGAGGGCGATCGCCACCAGGAGGACCTTGCCGAGTGGCAACGCGGCGAGCGCCGCGAGCGCGTCATCCAGCCCGCCCGCCTGTGACGCGTCGGACGTGACGGCGGCCGCGAGAAACAGGAACCCGATCGCCGCGATCGCGACGCCGCGGGCCACGTAGCCGACGATGCCGAGCACGGTGGTCACTTTCTTCACCGCCCCGGCGGGGAGCGTCACGTCGTCGAGGAACTTCTGCCGGACGCCCTTCACGATCATGTATCCGCCGACACCGAGCGCGACGAGGCCGGCGAGCACCACGAGCACGACGCCGCCCGGCGTCGAGAGTGCTGCGGCAGTGAGATCCTCCTCGGCTCCCCCGCCGGAGGCGTTCAGCGTGACGCGGATGCCGATGACGGCGAGCGCGAGGTAGGCGACGCCCTTTCCGACCGACTTCGCCCGCGCGGCCCATCGGCGCTTCCGGTCGACGTCGCGCTCCTGCACCGCTGTCGCCAGCTGCCAGATCGCCAGGGCGAGCATCCCGACGACGATCACCCAGATCAGCAGCTGACCCCCCGGCGCCTGCGCGAGTCCCGTCAGTGCGCCGTTCGGGTCAGCACTCCCGCCCGCTGCGGAACCGACCACACCCAGCGCGAGCACGCCGATCATCACGTTCAGCAGACCGTTCACCGCGAACCCCAGTCGCGCGGCCGTGCGCATCGCCGGGGAACGCTGCGCCCGCGCAGCCGTGGATCGTGCGGTTCCGTTCATCCCGTCAGCGTGGCAGTCACCCGCCCGACAGGTGGGGCCTTGCGCTCGCGGGAAGCTCCTGCATGCTCCGGCTCAGGAGTCCTCGCCGAGCCACTTCTCCACGAGATGGTCGGCGATCACCCGGCGGATCGTGCCCGAGCGCGCCCGCAGCACGATGCTCTCGGTGCGCAGGATCGGACCCTTGCGCTCGACGCCGCGCACGAGGCCCCCGTCGGTGACGCCGGTGGCGACGAAGAAGGTGTTGTCCCCCTTCACCAGATCGTCGGCCTCGTAGACCTCCCCGAAACGCAGTCCGGCCTGCGCGCCCTTCTCGCGCTCGGCATCCGTTTGCGGGTACAGCACCGTCTGGATGAAGCCGCCGAGCGCCTTGATCGCGCACGCCGTCGCGACGCCCTCGGGACTGCCGCCGATGCCCACGCACATGTCGAGGCGGCTGTCGTAGCGGGCCGCGTTGATGCCGCCCGCGACGTCACCGTCGAGCAGCAGGCGGGTGCCCGCCCCGGCGGCGCGGATGTCGTCGATCAGCTGCTGGTGCCGCGGGCGGTCGAGCACACCGATGAGCATCTCGTCGACGCCCTTGCCCTTCGCCTTCGCGAGCAGGCGGATGTTCTCGCCGATCGGGTTGCGGATGTCGACGACGCCGATGCCCGCGGCATCCGTGACCAGCTTCTCCATGTAGAAGACGCTCGAAGCGTCGAGCATCGCCCCGCGGTCGGCGGCGGCGATCATCGAGATCGCGTTGCTGCGCCCGGCGGCCGTCAGCGAGGTGCCGTCGATCGGGTCGACCGCGATGTCGCAGGCCGGTCCACGGCCGTTGCCGACGACCTCGCCGTTGAACAGCATCGGCGCCTGGTCCTTCTCGCCCTCGCCGATGACGACGGTGCCCGCGAAGTTGACGGTTCCGAGGAACTTGCGCATCGCATCCACCGCCGCGCCGTCGGCGCCGTTCTTGTCGCCGTGCCCGACATAGGGGAACGCGCGGATCGCCGCGGCCTCGGTCGCGCGCACCAGCTCCATCGCGAGGTTGCGGTCGGGGTGCAGATACAGGGTGCCGGTTTCGGCGTCCGCCATGGGAGTTTCCTTACGAGAGTCGAACGGTGCGCCCCGTGGCGGAAGGGCTACGAGCAGCCTACCGACCCCCGGTAGGCTCCCCTCTATGCCTGTCGCCACGCCCGATCAGTACGCCGAAATGCTCGACACCGCCAAGAAGGGCGGGTTCGCCTTCCCGGCGATCAACGTCTCGTCGTCGCAGACGATCAACTCGGTGCTGCAGGGCCTCACCGAGGCCGGCTCGGATGGAATCATCCAGGTCACCACCGGCGGCGCCGACTACTTCGCCGGCCAGTCGGTGAAGAACCGCGCGGGCGGGGCTCTGGCGTTCGCCGCCTTCGCGACCGAGGTCGCCAAGAACTATCCCGTCACCGTGGCGCTGCACACCGACCACTGCCCGAAGGATGCCCTCGGCGGCTTCGTCGAGCCGCTGATCGCGGCGTCGGAGGCGCAGGTCAGGGCCGGCGGCAACCCGATCTTCCAGTCGCACATGTGGGACGGCTCGGCCGTGCCGCTCGAGGAGAACCTCGAGATCGCCAAGGACCTCCTGCCGCGCATGAAGGCGATCAACGCGATCCTCGAGGTCGAGATCGGCGTCGTCGGCGGCGAGGAGGACGGCGTCGCCCACGAGATCAACGAGCACCTGTATACGACCCTCGACGACGCGATCGCGACCGTCGAAGCCCTCGGCCTCGGCGACCAGGGCCGCTACATGGCCGCGCTCACCTTCGGCAACGTGCACGGCGTGTACGCGCCCGGCAACGTGAAGCTGCGCCCGGAGCTGCTCAAGGAGATCCAGGACGGCCTGGCTGCCAAGTACGGAACGGCCGCGAAGCCGCTCGACCTCGTCTTCCACGGCGGCTCCGGCTCGACCGACCAGGAGATCGCGGATGCCGTCTCGTACGGCGTCGTGAAGATGAACATCGACACCGACACCCAGTACGCCTTCACCCGCTCGATCGCCGGCACGATGCTCGCCAACTACGACGGCGTGCTCAAGGTCGACGGCGGCGTGGGCAACAAGAAGGTCTACGACCCGCGGGCCTGGGGCAAGATCGCCGAGTCGGCGATGGCGGCCCGCGTGGCCGAGGCGACGCGTCAGCTGGGCAGCGCCGGGCGATCGATCACCTCGAAGTGACGTCTTCGTCTCCCGCGGGCAGGTTGAACGTCACCCGCAGGAACTTGTCGTCGCGCCACTGGAGGTCGTCGACGCTGCCGCGCAGCGCGAGGTAGTACGGCGCGAGGTGCATGATGCGCCGCCCCTCCGGCAGTTCGAAGTCGAGGCTCACGCCGACGACGGTGGAGCCGTCGGGATGCGACCGCAGCTCCACGAGCAGCGACCCGGCGTCGGTGCCGGGCGTCGCGAGGATCGCGCGGATGAGAGCTCGTAGCGCCGTCCGCTGCGGGGCGCGCATCCGCCCGGCCTGATGGTCGGGGTCGACGACGACGAGCCGGTCCTGCGCGACCGAGTCGAGCCAGCTCAGGTTGGACTGCGTGACGAGGTCGTCGCGCAGCCGACGGGCCAACTGCCCGGCGAGCGTGCGGTCGGCGGTCGACACCTCGCCCGACCGCGCGACGCCCTCGATGAACGGCGCGGCGCGGGCGATCAGCCGGGCGAGTCGCTCGCGTTCGAGCTGCTCGTTGCGCACGCCCTGCGGGACGTCCAGCGAGAGCATCGCCTGGCTGCGGCGGTCGATGAGCGGCAGGGTGCGGGCGACGACGGCGATCGAGAACCCCGCGGTCGCCGCGATGCCGCTGACCAGCGGCGCCGCGATGATGAGCGCCGTCGAGACCGGGCCCCAGGCGAACACCTCGTCGCGCACGAGCAGGTAGGCGATCGGCACCGCGACGATCGTCACCGCCGCGCCGAGCAGGATGATCGCGCGCGGCGGCAGGTACGGCCCGAGCGAGGCGATCACGAGGGCGAGACCGAACGGCGCCCACCACAGCTCGATCGACAGCACCGTCTGGGCGTAGCCGATCGCCGAGAGCGCGAAGCCCGCGATGCCGATGATCAGGGCGACCGAGGCACCGCCCCAGCCGAGACGGCGGCGCATCGGGCGGGTCAGCACGTGCACGAGCACGCAGGCGGCCGTGCAGAGGGCGACCCCGACCAGCTGCACGACCGGGTCGCGGCTCGACCCCCAGGTGAGCAGCGCGAAGGTGCCGCCGTAGACGAGGCTGAGCGCCGCGAAGACGAGCGGCACGAGCGAGCCGGTGAACCAGCTGAGCGGGTCGGCTTCCTGCGCCGACAGCCGCAGGAAGCGCTGGTCCAGCACGCGCCTCACGGGGTCGCCGCCTCGGATGCGGGAGCGGAGATGATGACCGACGTCCCCTCACCCGGCGCCGACCAGACCCGGGCCCGTCCGCCGACCGCGGTCATCCGCTCGACCACCGAGGCGCGCAGGCCGAGCCGGTCGGCAGCGACCGAGGCGGGGTCGAACCCGGTGCCCCTGTCGGTGATCATGATCGTCACGTGCCCCGGATCGACGATCACCTCGACCTCGGCGGTGGTCGCCCCCGAGTGCCGCACGACGTTCTCGAGCGTCGCGCGCAGCGACCCGAGCAGCGCGTCGGCGACGTGCGGCTCGAGCACGTGGCTGGCCAGCGGCGACCCGGTCATGTGCAGGCTGAGTCCCCGCCACTGGAACTCGCTGGCGAGCCGGGCGAGGTCGTTGCGCAGACCCGCATCCGAGGCGTCGAGGTCGCGGCCGGCGGCGGCGGCCGAGATCCAGTCCGCGCCGCGCAGCGTCTCGAGGTCGGCGAGCAGTCGCTCCCTGGCGCGGGCGTCGAGCCGATCCGGCGCGTTCATGACGACGGCGAGGTCGTTGAGCAGCGTGTCGTGCACGACGGCGGTGGTGCGCCGCGCGAGATCCTCGCCGTGCGCGAGCGCGCGCGTCTCGGCTTCGAGCTCGTCGAAGTTGGGCACCCGGCGGCGGATGCGCACCTGGATGGCGGCGAGCGTCAGGTAGGCGACCGCGGTGAGCGCGAGCACCATGAGCGGTCCGAAGCCGGGGGTGAAGGTCATCCCGGACACGGCGAAGGCGACGACGCCGGCGACCATCGCGACCCCGAACCCCAGCGCCGACCAGGCGATGCCGACGAGCGCGCGGGTCGCCGGGATGCCGACCAGCACGAGAGCGAGCGTGGGCCGGTTCACCAGGTACGGGGTGCTCGCCACGATGCCGGGGTCGCCGGTGAGCAGCAGCACCTCGTAGCCGATGGTCGCGAGACCGGCGACCGCGAGATAGACGAGCACCACCCAGCGACGAGGGCGCAGGATGACGGCGACCACCCCGCCGAGCACGACACCGAGCAGGATGAGGGCGAGCGGCAGGTCGGCGATCCGCCCCCGTTCCACGAGAGTCTCGACGAGCACCGGCACGGTGAGCACGATCGTCGCGGCGGCGACGGCCCAGCCGGCGGCCGAGACGGCGCCGGTGATGACGGCGGCGGCCGTCTCCCGGGGCAGGACGCGGACGCGCACCGGTCAGACGCCCGGCGGGGTCAGCGCGTCGGGCGTCTGGAGCACGATCGCGATCAGCACGAGCACCCAGGTGAGCACGGCGAGTGCGCCGGCTGTGAGCGGCACCCAGAACGCGATCCGTCGCCGGCGCAGAAGCAGCAGCGAGCCCAGCAGCGCGACCAGGAACAGCACGAGCGTGACGCCGAACAGCACGAGGCCGCCGACGCGGGCGGCCTCGCCGAAGTCGATCGATTCGGTCGGCGTGCCGACAGTCGCCCGCTCGAGAAAGGTCTCGAAATCGAGGAGGATCGGCGCGTACTGTACGAGGTTGATCAGGCCGAAGATCAGCAGCGAGATCGTCACCGGGCGGTCGTAGCGGCGGGCGCCGGCGACCGCGGGGCGACGCGGGGCGACGCGGAGCGGCGCGACCGCCGGCGGAGCCGCGACCGGTTCGAGCGGCACTCCGCGCAGCGCGGCGACCTCCTCGGGCGTCGCATACTCCCCGTACTGCGGGAGCGGGCGAGAGTCCGGCATCCGATCAGCCCTGCCAGTCGAGCCGACGGGTGCGTCCGCCGAGACCGCGCTCGTCGGGTTCGCCGTGGGCGTTCGTGCGCAGCTCCTTCGGGAGCGAGAACATGAGGTCCTCTTCTGCCGTCACCACCGTCTCGACGTCGAGGTAGCCGGCATCCGCCAGTTCGGCCAGCACCTCCTGCACGAGCACCTCGGGCACCGAAGCGCCGCTCGTCACGCCGACGGTCGCGACGCCGTCGAGCCACTCCTGGCGGATCTCGGTCGCATAGTCGACGCGGTGGGCGGCCCTGGCGCCGTGTTCGAGGGCGACGTCGACGAGCCGCACCGTGTTGGAGCTGTTCGCCGAGCCGACGACGATCACCAGGTCCGCAGCCGGGGCGACCTTCTTGATCGCGACCTGGCGGTTCTGCGTCGCGTAGCAGATGTCGTCGCTCGGCGGATCCTGCAGGTTCGGGAACCGCTCGCGCAGCCGCCGCACCGTCTCCATCGTTTCGTCGACGCTGAGCGTGGTCTGCGAGATCCAGACCAGGTTGTCGGGGTCGCGCACGACGAGGGCGTCCACATCCTCGGGAGAGGTGACGAGGGTGGTGCGCTCCGGGGCGTGCCCCATCGTGCCCTCGACCTCCTCGTGCCCGGTGTGCCCGATCAAGAGGATGTCGAGGTCCTGCTTCGCGAACCGGGTCGCCTCGCGATGCACCTTGGTCACGAGCGGGCAGGTGGCGTCGATGGCCTGGAGTCCGCGATCGGCGGCGCCCCGCACGACGGCGGGCGAGACGCCGTGGGCCGAGAACACGACGTGCGATCCGTGCGGCACCTCGGCGACGTCATCCACGAAGATCGCGCCGCGCTGCTCGAGGGTGCTGACGACGTGGACGTTGTGCACGATCTGCTTGCGCACGTAGACCGGGGCGCCGAAGTTCTCGAGCGCCTTCTCGACGGCGATCACGGCACGGTCGACGCCGGCGCAGTAGCCGCGGGGAGCTGCGAGGAGCACGCGCTTGCCGCCGTCGACGGGTCGGTCGACGAGACGCCCGCGGACCGCGGGGACGCGGGGCGAACTGAGGACGACCGCGCCGTTCGTGATGCCGGCCATGCCCCGATTCTACGGAGGACTCCTGGCAGCGGCTGGGAGGTCGGCCAGCTCGGTTAGCCTCGTCCCGTGTCCGATGCATCCGCCGCCCCCGAGCGCTCCTCACCGGAGACGCCCTGGCCGGTCGCGGTGATGTCGGGGAAGCTCAAGGACTACATCGACCGCCTCGGCACCGTGTGGGTCGAGGGTGAGATCACCCAGTGGGGGCTGTCGGGCGGAAACGCCTATGGCAAGGTCAAGGACCTCACGCAGGACGTCACCCTCTCGTTCCGCGTCTGGTCGACGACGCTGATGAAGCTCCAGGAGGAGTTTCATCAGGGCGACCGCGTCGTCGCGCTCGTGAAGTCGGAGTGGTGGCCCAAGGGCGGCACCCTCACGATGCAGGTGTACGACATCCGTCATGTCGGCATCGGCGACCTGCTCGCCAAGCTCGAGGCGCTGCGCCGCAAGCTCGCCGACGAGGGACTGTTCGACGCGGAGCGCAAGCAGCGGCTGCCGTTCCTGCCGCAGTGCATCGGCCTCGTCACCGGTCAGGATTCGGATGCCGAGAAGGACGTCGTGCGCAATGCCCGACTGCGATGGCCCGCCGTGGAGTTCCGCATCCGGCATGCCGCGGTGCAGGGCAACCAGGCCGTCTCGCAGGTGATCGGCGCGATCCGGTCGCTCGACCAAGACCCGGAGGTCGACGTGATCATCGTCGCGCGCGGCGGCGGCGACTTCCAGAACCTGCTGCCGTTCAGCGACGAGCGGGTGGTCCGCGCGGTGGCCGAGTGCCGCACACCGGTGGTCAGCGCGATCGGGCACGAGGCCGACCGGCCGCTCCTCGACGACGTCGCCGACCTGCGCGCCTCGACCCCGACCGACGCCGCGAAGCGCGTCGTGCCCGACATCGCCGACGAGCTCGCCCGGGTGCGTCAGGCCCGCAGCCGGTTGCTCGCGCGGGTCACCGGTCAGGTCACCTCCGAGATCGAGAGGATCGGCAGCATCCGCTCGCGTCCGGTGCTCGCCGAGCCCTCGCGCGTGGTGTCGGATCGGGCGGAGGAGCTGACCCGCTGGGTCGCCCGCGGGTCGGAGCTGCTCGACTACGCCTTCGAGCGGGCCGGCCAGCGGGTCGTCGAGCTCCGCGCGCAGCTGCGGGCGCTCTCGCCGCAGGCCACCCTCGAGCGCGGCTACGCGATCGCCCGGCTCGATTCGGGCGCGGTGCTGCGTCACGTCGCGGAGTCCACCCCCGGGGATTCCCTGCGCCTCACCCTCGTCGACGGGGAGATCGCGGCGACCGTCGAAGGCGCCGGATAAGGTGGAGGCCGTGTCCGACATCGCCGAACTCTCCTACGAGCAGGCGCGCGACGAGCTGGTGAAGGTCGTCGGCTCACTCGAGCAGGGCGGGGTCTCGCTCGAGGAGTCGCTGGCCCTCTGGGAGCGTGGCGAAGCCCTCGCGAAGCGCTGCGAAGAGTGGCTCATCGGCGCGAAGGCGCGGCTCGACGCCGCCCGCTCGGCCGCGACCGACGGCGACTCCTCATGACGATGCCGGCGCAGGAGGCGGCGCCCACCATCCAGGAGCGCCGTGCCGCCCGCCGAGCGAACCAGACGACGTTCAATCTCGTGATCGCCCTCATCGCGTCGCTCGGCATCGTGGCGTTGCTCGTCACCGTCGTCGTGCGCCCCGAGGTGACCCGCCCGCTCGTGGACTACGTCGAGATCGGAGATTCCGCGCAGGGCAGTCTCGACGAGGTGCTCGCGGTGCCCGAGCTGCCCGAGGGCTGGAGCGCCAACCGCGCTGAGCTCGTCGCCGCTCCCGCCGACGGAGTCGCCCGCTGGGAGGTGGGGTTCCTCACCCCGGCGGGAGATTACATCGGCTTCGTGCAGGGCGTGGACGCCAACCCATCCTGGCTGTCCGACCAGGTGCGCTCCGCACGATCGTCGGGCACGCAGAGCTACGGCGGACTGACCTGGGACGTCTACGACCGCCGCGACATCGACGACCCCGGCAACGTCGAGTTCGCACTCGTCGCCGAGGTGACCGCGTCGACGTTCGTGCTCTCGGGCACCGCAGACGACGCCGAATTCGCGGTGCTCGCCACGGCCGTCGCCGAGAGCCTGCCGTGACCGACACCTCGTTCGACCAGCGCCGCACCCCGGCTCAGGTCTGGCGCGAGTTCGCCCGCGGTAACGAGCGGTTCATCGCCGGTGACCCCGAGCACCCGCGGCAGGACGTCGAGCGCCGCACCGAGCTTGCGGCGTCGCAGGCCCCGCACGCCGCCCTGTTCGGCTGCAGCGACTCCCGCCTCGCCGCGGAGATCATCTTCGACAAGGGCCTCGGCGATCTCTTCGTCGTGCGCAACGCCGGGCAGGTCATCTCCGACTCGGCCATCGCCTCCCTCGAGTACGCGGTCGCGGTGCTCGACGTGCCGTTGATCATCGTGCTCGCCCACGACGCGTGCGGCGCCGTCCAGGCGGCGATCGACCTCGACACCCCCGAGCATCCGCCCCTCCCGCCGCACATCGCCGGGCACATCGCCGGCATCCGTCCCGCCGTGCGGATCGCCGCCTCGCGCGATCCGGAAGCCGTCGGCAAGGTACACCTCGAGCAGACCGTGAGGGCGCTGGTGGAGCGCAGCGAACTCATCTCCGACGCGATCGCCGCCGGTACGCTGGGAGTCGTCGGCGCGAACTACCGGCTGCTCGAAGGCCGTGTGGTTCCGGATGTCGTCCTCGGTGCGATCGAGCCCTGACTCGGCCCGCACCATCCCACGCCACCGTCTCCCTCCCGCCTGAACCGAAAGGCCACGTCGCCGTGAGCACCGAGCCCGCTTTCCGCATCGAGCACGACACGATGGGCGAGGTGCGGGTGCCCGCATCCGCTCTCTACTCCGCGCAGACGCAACGCGCCGTCGAGAACTTCCCCATCTCCGGCTCCGGCCTCGAGCCCGGCCAGATCGTGGCCCTCGCCCGCATCAAGCGCGCCGCCGCCCTGGTCAACAAAGAGCTGGGCATCCTGGATGCCGCCATCGCCGACTCGATCGTCTCCGCCGCAGACGACATCATCGGCGGGGCGCATCACGACCAGTTCCCGGTCGACACCTACCAGACCGGCTCCGGCACCTCGTCGAACATGAACATCAACGAGGTGCTCGCCACCCTCGCGACGCAGAAGCTCGGCGCGCCCGTGCACCCGAACGACCACGTGAACATGTCGCAGTCCTCGAACGATGTCTTCCCGACGTCGGTGCACGTCGCCGTGACCGGCGCCCTGGTCAACGACCTCGTGCCGGCGCTCGACCACCTCGCGACCGCGCTCGAGACGAAGGCCGAGCTGTGGAAGGGCGTCGTCAAGTCGGGACGCACTCACCTCATGGATGCCACCCCCGTCACCCTCGGTCAGGAGTTCGGGGGCTACGCGCGCCAGGTGCGGCTCGGCATCGAGCGCATCCGGGCCGCCCTCCCCCGCGTCGCCGAGGTGCCGCTCGGCGGCACCGCGACCGGCACCGGCATCAACACCCCGAAGGGCTTCTCGCCGAAGGTCATCGCGATCGTCGCCGAGACCTCCGGCCTGCCGATCACCGAGGCGCTCGACCACTTCGAGGCGCAGGGCGCGCGCGACGGGCTCGTCGAGGCCTCGGGCGCGCTGCGCGTCATCGCGGTGTCGCTCACCAAGATCTGCAACGACCTGCGTTGGATGGGCTCGGGCCCGAACACCGGTCTCGCCGAACTGTCGATCCCCGACCTGCAGCCCGGATCGTCGATCATGCCCGGCAAGGTGAACCCGGTCATCCCGGAGGCGGTCATCATGGTCGGCGCCCGCGTGATCGGCAACGACGCGACGATCGCCTGGGCCGGGGCGACCGGCAACTTCGAGCTGAACGTCGCGATCCCGGTGATGGGCACGGCGCTGCTGGAGTCGATTCGGCTGCTGGCGAACTCGTCGGTGCTGCTGGCCGACAAGACCGTCGATGGACTCGAGGCCAACGTCGAGCGGGCGCGAGCGTTGGCCGAGTCGTCTCCGTCGATCGTCACACCCCTCAACAAGTTCATCGGCTATGAGAACGCCGCGAAGATCGCCAAGCATTCGGTCGCGAAGGGTCTGACCGTGCGCGAGGCGGTCATCGATCTCGGTTTCGTCGAGCGCGGCGAACTCACGCTCGAGCAGCTCGACACGGCACTGGATGTCCTGTCGATGACGCACCCGGGATGATTTCCGCGGGTTGAGGAGCGACGCCCGCAGGGCGTCGCGTCCCGAAACCCTCCGCAGGCTAACCTCGCGCCATGACGCTCGACCGCTCCCGCCGTGCCCGCGCGGCGCGGAAGCGGCGTCAGCGATTCCTCGCCGCCGACAACGATCTGGCACCGACGCAGTGGACGGCGATCCGCGCGGCCTGGGGTTGCTGCGCCTACTGCGGCGGCCCCGACGAGTCGCTGCAGAAGGACTGCGTACTGCCGCTCTCCCGCGGCGGTCGTTACACGCTCGAGAACGTCGTGCCCGCGTGCCGGTCGTGCAACGCGAGCAAGAGCAACGACGAGGTCACCGGCTGGCTGCGGCGCAAACGGCTCGACGAGCCGGCGTTCCTGCTGCGGTGGGCGCAGATCCTCATCTCGCTGCGTTCTCAACTCCCGGAACCCGAGGGGCTCAGCGACGAGACGTCCACAAGCACTGCGCCGGCCGAGAGTTAGAGCATCGCGGCGACGACGAGGGCGCCGGTGAATCCCGCGAGGAGGAACGGGCCGAACGGGATGCGGCCGCCGCGGCCGCGCACGATGAGCACGACGACCGCGACGACGCCGCCGATCAGGAACGCGATCAGGGGTGACGCGATCGCGATGGCGACCGTCGGTGACGCGAGCCCGAGGACGGCGGCGAGCTTCACATCCCCCATGCCCATTCCGCCGAACAGGGCGAAGACGAAGAGCAGCCCGCCGTAGGCGACCCCGGCGACGAGCGGGACGAGGGGCGGGGTGCCGTTCGTCGCCCACGACCCCGCCGCGGCGAGCACCCCGACGACCAGGCCCGGGACGACGAGGCGATTCGGGAGCCGGTGTTCGGCGAGATCGATCCGCGACAGCTCGGGCGCCACCGCCGCCACGTAGAGCGCGGGGATCGTCTCAACGACTGGTCCGAGTGCGCCCCAGGTGAGCACGCCGAGTCCGAGGGTCAGCGGCAGCTGCCACCCGATCCGTCGCATGCGCCGATGCTAGCGAGCGGCATCCCCGGGCGTCCTGTGCCGCTCACAACGTGCGGCGTTCAGGAAAAGGTACGGGGATCAGGCACCCCGCGGCGAAGAGGAGGCGATCATCCCTGAACCGCGCACGTCGACGGAGGAGCGGAGGTCGAGATGGCGGGTTGGACGGGCCGGGCCCACGCCGCGCTTCCCCGGCGACGTGGTGCCCGACCCTCAGACGCACCGAGGTGGTTACGCCAGCTCGTTGCCCTCGAGCATCTCCGTGACGAGGGCCGCGATGGCCGACCGCTCGGAGCGGGTGAGGGTGATGTGCGCGAACAGAGGATGCCCCTTCAGGGTCTCGATCACGCTGGCCACCCCGTCGTGGCGTCCGACCCGGAGGTTGTCGCGCTGGGCGACGTCGTGGGTGAGCACGACCCGGGAGTTCTGGCCGATGCGGCTGAGCACCGTGAGCAGCACGTTCCGCTCCAGCGACTGCGCCTCGTCGACGATCACGAAGGCGTCGTGCAGGGAGCGCCCGCGGATGTGGGTGAGCGGCAGCACCTCGAGGATGCCGCGCTCGACGACCTCTTCCAGCACGTTGTCCGAGACCAGGGCGCCGAGGGTGTCGAACACCGCCTGACCCCAGGGGTTCATCTTCTCGTCCTTGTCGCCGGGCAGGTAACCGAGCTCCTGGCCGCCGACCGCGTACAGCGGGCGGAACACCATGATCTTGCGGTGCTGCTGCTTCTCGAGCACGGCTTCCAGGCCCGCGCAGAGCGCGAGCGCCGACTTGCCGGTGCCCGCGCGTCCGCCGAGCGACACGATTCCGATGTCGGGGTCGAGCAGCAGGTCGATCGCGAGCCGCTGCTCGGCGCTGCGGCCGTGGAGTCCGAAGACATCCCGGTCGCCGCGCACCAGCTTGAACTCGCCGCGCGCGCTCACCCGGCCGAGGGCCGACCCGCGGTCGGAGTGCACCACCAGCGAGGTGTTGATCGGGATGTCGGCGACCGCCCGCGTCGACATGGTCTCGGTCTCGTAGAGGTCGGCCATCTGCTCCGCCGAGAGGTCGATGTCGGCCATGCCGGTGTACCCGGAGTCGACGGCCAGCTCGGCCTTGTACTCCTCGGCGGTCAGGCCGATCGAGGCGGCCTTGACGCGCATCGGGAGGTCTTTCGAGACCACCGTGACGTCGAGTCCGTCGCCCTTCAGGTTGAGCGCGACGGCGAGGATGCGCGAGTCGTTGTCGCCGAGCTGCAGGCCCGACGGGAGCACCGACTGGTTGGAGTGGTTCAGCTCCACGCGGATCGACCCGCCCGCCTCCCCCGACGACATCGGGAAGTCGAGCCGTTCATGCTGACGTCGCAGCTCGTCGAGATTCCGCAGCGCCTGGCGGGCGAAGTACCCGATCTCCGGGTCGTTGCGCTTGGCCTCGAGCTCGGTGACGACGATGACGGGCAGGACGACGGCGTGTTCCGCGAACCGGAAAATCGCCTTGGGATCGCTCAGCAGCACCGACGTGTCGAGGACGAATGTCCGCTCCCCTTGCTTCGGTTTCCCACCTCCGCTCGGTGCGTCGGTGGTCGTCTGCTGGGGCTTGTCGAGTGCGGGCACTCCCACTCCATCCCCGGGGAGCGTTCCCCCGGCTCTGTTTCGTGGCGGCCATTTCGACTCGGAACGAACTTACGTGGCCGCTCCGACCAGGCGCCGTGCCTGATGTCTCCGACGCTAACCCCGTGCGTGTGACGGGCGCGTTTCGACACGCACCTGTCGCGTTACGGACGTGTGAATCCTCAGCTTCGGTTCAGCACTGGGTCAGATCGAGGTGCCGAACGAGACCAGCGCGGCGCGCAACATCGAGAAGGTCTCCTCATCGGTGGTCGCATGCGCCGAGAACCGCACGTTGGTGGCGCGGATGTTCGCGGTGATCCCGTGGTTGTGCAGCGAGGCGACCAGCACCGTCAGGTGTTCGGGCAGCGGCGCGACGACGACGATGCCCGCACGCTCGGCCTCGGCGCGGGGCGAGATGACGGGCAGCGCGTATTCGTCGGCGAGGTCGATCAGCCGCGACACGTTGCGGGCGATCTGCGCGTTGAGCGCCGGGATGCCGACCGCCGCGACCTCCTCGAGGGCGGCGGCGAGGCGGCCTGCGGCCACGGGGTCGGCGTGGCTGATCTGGTACGCGGAGGCACCGTCGGCCGGGGGCTCGATCGTCGTCGCGGAGGGATCCCGCGCCCCGGTGTAGTTGGACCAGACCGGGGTGAGATGGTCGCGCGCGCGGTCGCTGACCGCGAGGAACCCGGAGCCGACGCCCGCCCGCGCCCACTTCTGCCCGCCGGAGGCGACGACATCCGTCACCTCGTAGGGGGCGTCGACGACGCCGAAGCCCTGGACCGCGTCGACGATCAGCAGCCGGTCGTCGCCGATCACCTCCCGGATGCCTTCGAGGTCGACGAGGTACCCGGTGCGGTAGTCGACGAGACTCACCGCGACGGCGACGACGGATGCCGTGAGTTGATCCCGCAGGTTGCCGGGCGTGACCCGGCCCCCGTCGGTCTGCAGCCAGACCGGGGTGAGCACCCCGAGGGTGTCGGCGGCGCGCTGCACGGCGTAGGTCATCGACGGGAACTCGTCGGGCGACACCGCGACCGCGCCGGTGATGCCGAACATCGTGTGCATCAGCCCGCTCGTCGTGTTCGGCTGGAACACCACCTGGTCGGGCCGGAACCCGCACAGCGCGGCGACCGCGGCCCGCAGACGGTCGTGTTGCACCGCGAGTGCGCCGATCGAGCCGAACCGGGCGTGCGCGAGCACGCCGCTCAACGCCGTATGCTCCTCGATCACCGTGCGGCCGACGGGCGCGATGCGCGCGAAGTCGAGGTAGCCCGGCTCCTCGTCGAAGCGCGCCTGGTAGTCCTCGAGCCTCATGCGCCAAACCTGCGGTCGCGGGTGGCGTAGGCGCGCAGCGCGCGCAGGAAGTCGACCTCGCGGAGGTCGGGGCCGAGCGACTCGAGGAAGTAGAACTCGCTGTGAGCGCTCTGCCAGAGCATGAAGTCGGACAGGCGCTGCTCGCCCGAGGTGCGGATGATCAGGTCGGGATCGGGTTGCCCCTGCGTGTACAGGTGGTCGCCGATGAGTTCAGGCGTGAGGATCTCGGCGAGATCGTCGATCGACCCGCCGCCCTTGCCGTGGGCGCGCACGATGCTGCGCATCGCATCCGCGATCTCGCGCCGCCCCCCGTAGCCGATCGCGAGGTTGACGTGGAGTCCGGCGTTGGCGGCCGTGCGGTGCTCCGCGGCTCGCAGCACGTCGATGAGATCCTGCGGGAGTCCTTCCGAGCTGCCGACGTGCTGGATGCGCCAGTCCGCCGCACGCGAGAGGTCGTCGGCGAGATCGGCGATGATCCCGAAGAGCGGACCGAGCTCCGCGGGGTCGCGACCGCGGAGGTTGTCGGTCGACAACAGGTAGATGGTCACGTGGCGCACGCCCAGGTCGTCGCACCACCCGAGGAACTCGCGCATCTTCGCGGCGCCGGCGCGATAGCCGTGAGCCGCGGTCTCCAGCGCGCGTTCGCGCGCCCAGCGCCGGTTGCCGTCGATGATCATGCCGACATGATGGGGTCGGGGGAGGTCGCTCAGTTCTTTGCGCAGCCGGGCCGAGTAGAGCCCATACAAGAGGCCCCGGCCGGGCGAGCCCTTCTGTTGTGGCACCTGACCAAGGTAGTCGACCCTCCCAGGGTGTTCTTCACCGGTCGCCGTACACTCCCGGCATGACTTCTGCGCGCACTGCGGACGACACCGATCCCGGCGCCGACATCCCCAACATCCCTCTCGTCGACGACGCTCTCGCGCACCCCGAGGTGGAGACCAAGCCGACCTGGCGCGGCTGGATCCACGCGGGCACGGCGCCGCTCGCCGTAGCCGCCGGGATCGTGCTCATCGTCCTGGCCGACGGCCCCGGCGCGAAGGCCGCGTCGGCGATCTTCATGGCGTCGTCGATCCTGCTGTTCGGCGTCTCGGCGGTCTACCACCGCTTCAACTGGAGCCCGAGGGTGAAGGCGATCTTCCGCCGGATCGACCACTCCAACATCTTCGTGCTCATCGCCGGCACGTACACGCCGCTCGCGGTGAGCGCGCTGCCGTTCGACAAGGGCATCGTGCTGCTCGCAGCGGTGTGGGCGGTCGCGGCGCTCGGCATCCTGTTCCGGGTGATCTGGGTGCGGGCGCCGCGCTGGTCGTACGTGCCGCTGTACATCGGCATGGGCTGGGCGGCGGTGTTCTACGCGGTCGACCTCGTGTCGTTCAACCCGGTTGCGATGCTGCTCGTGCTCACCGGCGGCCTGGCGTACACCGGCGGCGCACTCGTCTACGGCTTCAAGCGCCCGAACCCGGTTCCCGGAGTGTTCGGGTTCCACGAGATCTTCCACACGGCGACGGTCGTGGCGTTCCTGTGCCACTGGGTGGCGATCCTGATGATCGTCACGAACCCCCTCGGCTGGTAGTCACTCCTTCGGAGCAGCTGCCTCTTCGGCATCCAGCTGCTCGTTGATCGCGGCGCGGTAGTTCACCCGGCGCGTGCGGCGCACCATGTCGACGACCAGCAGCACCACGGCCACGACGAGGGCGAACGTGGCGACGAACCCCACAACCCCCGGGGTGACCGTGTTCGGGTCGAAACCCTCGGGCGTGCCGGGAGTCGGGATCGGGGTGGGAACCGCCGAGGCGAGGAAGTGGAACACGTGGGCCTCCCGGTCCGAATAACCTTGCTACAGGATAACGGAGGTCGGATGACAGTCACGGCGGTCGCGGAACGCTACGGGCGCACCCCCGCGGAACGGCGTCGGCGCCGGGTGATCGCGGTCATCGCCGCGGCGGGCGTTCTGGTCGTCGTCGTCGCCTGGGTGGTCTGGGTGGGACTCTTCAGCCCGAAGGCGAGCCTCGACGCCCGCGACACCGGGTATGTGACGCGGGACGACAACGTCGACATCCGCTTCGAGGTCACCGTCGAACCCGGCACCCCCGTCTCCTGCGCGCTCCAGGCGCTCAACGGGTCGTTCGCGATCGTGGGCTGGAAGATCGTCGAGCTGCCGGGAGTTGCCGAGCGCACGCGGTCGTACGTCGACACGGTGCGGGTCACGGAACCGGCCGTCACCGGGTTGATCTACCGTTGCTGGCTGACCTAGCATGGGGCGATTGCCCGGCCCCGGCCGGGCACACTCATTAGCTGACATCCCCTCTCGAGGAGCACCCGCATGGCCGACGCCGCCGCCACGACCTGGCTCACGCAGGAGTCCTACGACCGGCTGAGCGCCGAGCTCGCCGAGCTCGAGGGTCCCGCGCGCCTCGACATCGCCAAGAAGATCGAGGCGGCCCGCGACGAGGGGGACCTCAAGGAGAACGGCGGCTACCACGCCGCCAAGGACCAGCAGGGCAACATCGAGGCGCGCATCCGCCAGCTCACCTACCTGCTGCGGCACGCGACCGTCGGCGAGCCGCCGGCCGCGTCGGGTGTCGTCGAGATCGGCACCGTCGTGACCGCGAAGATCGCCGGTGACGAGACGACGTTCCTGCTCGGCAGCCGCGAGATCGCCGACGACTCGAGCGACCTCGACGTCTACCCGGCGACGAGCGCCCTCGGCGAAGCGATCCTCGGGCTGAAGGTCGGCCAGAACGCGACCTACACGGCGCCGAACGGCAAGGAGATCTCGGTCGAGGTCGTCGCCGTGGAGACCTACCGAGGCTAGCGCCTCAGGGGCAGCCAGCGGGTCTCAGGACGTGACGCGCGGCCGGTAGCCGGCGTCGCGCAGGCGCGTGAGCACGAGTTCCGCGTGGGTGGGACCCCGGGTCTCCATGTGGATCTCGATGCCGACCTCATTGATCAGCAGGCCCGTGCCGTGCCGGGTGTGGATGACCTCGACGACGTTGGCGTTCGCGTCGGAGATGAGCTCGGCGATGCGAGAGAGCTGACCCGGACGGTCGGGCAGGGGGATGTCGACCTTGAGGTAGCGCTGCGCGGCGGCGAGGCCTCGGCTGATGACGCGTTCCATCACCATCGGGTCGATGTTGCCGCCGGAGAGCACGACGACGGTCGGACCGTCGGTCTCGACGAGCCCGGCGAGCAGCGCGGCGACCCCGGCCGCTCCGGCCGGTTCGACGACCATCTTCGCGCGCTCGAGCAGCACGACGAGCGCGCGGGCGATGTCGTCATCGCTCACCGTCACCACGTCGTCGACCGTGCGGCTGATGATCTCGAAGTTGAGGGTGCCGGGGCGGGCGACCGCGATCCCGTCGGCGATCGTCGGGCCGACCTGCACCGGGATGATCTCGCCCGCGGCGAGCGACGGCGGGTAGGGGGCGGCGTGGTGCGCCTGCACCCCGATGATGCGGATGTTCCGCTCGGGCGCCGCGTGGGCGATCGCCGACGCGACGCCGGAGATCAGGCCGCCCCCGCCGATCGGGATGACGATCGTCGCGACGTCGGGCACCTGGTCGAGGATCTCGAGCCCGAGGGTGCCCTGGCCGGCGACGACGTCGTGGTGGTCGAACGGCGGGATGAAGACCGCACCGGTGCGCTCTGCGAACGCTTTCGCGGCGGCGTTGGTGTCATCGAAGATGTCGCCCTCGAGCACGACGTCGGCCCCGTAGCCGCGGGTCGCCTGCAGCTTCGGCAGCGCGACGCCACTCGGCATGTAGATCGTGGCGGCGATGCCGAGCTCACGGGCGGCGAGGGCGACGCCCTGCGCGTGATTGCCGGCGGAGGCTGCGACGACGCCGCGCGAACGCTCCTCGGCCGAGAGCTGGGACAGCCGGTTGTAGGCGCCGCGGATCTTGTACGACCCGGTGCGCTGCAGGTTCTCGGCTTTGAGGAAGACGGGCGCACCGGCGATCTCGGAGAGGAAGCGCGACTCCTCCATCGGCGTCAGCTGCACGACGGCCGAGACCCGGTCCCGCGCGGCGTGGAATTCATCGAGCGTCGGGCCCGGCAGAGTCGCCCGGTCCAGTTCAGCGCGCACGACGCACCTTCGGGATCTCGATCGTCGTCGTCACGTCGGAGACGCTCGGGTGCGGGTTGGTGCGCCACTCGCCCCGGGCGATGTAGGAGATCGTGTTGTTCAGCACGGCGACGAGTGGAACCGCGAAGAGAGCGCCCGGGATGCCGGCGGTGAATCCGCCGGCAGCGACGGCGAGCACGATCGCCAGCGGGTGCACCTTGACCACCGAGCCGACCAGGAGCGGCTGGAGCACGTGCCCCTCGACCTGCTGCACGAGGATCACGATCCCGAGCATGACCAGCGACTCGACCGGCCCGAGGAAGACCAAGGCGACGAACACGGCCATCGCGCCCGAGACGACGGCGCCGACGACCGGCACGAACGATGCGAGGAACACCGCGATCGCGATCGGGATGACGAGCGGGAACTCGCGCCCCGTGAAGACCCCTAACAGGAAGGCGCCCAGACCGATACCCACGGCGTCGATCGCGGCGACCATGATCTGCACCTTGACGAACGTCGTGAGCGTGATCCAGGCCGCCTCGCCCCCGCCGACCACCGCGGCGCGCGCGTTGTTCGGGAACAGCTTCACGATCCACTGCCAGATGCGACGGCCGTCGATGAGGATGAACAGCGTCGTGAACAGCGCGAGCACGAGCCCGGCCAGAACGTGACCGCCGAGCGATCCGACCTCCAGCGCGGGGTCGATGAAGCTGGACAGGTTGTCGCCGACCCCCTGGAACAGACTGTCGACGTAGGCCGTGATGTCTTTGTCGGTCAGCACGAAGGGGGGCTGGGCGAGGAAGTCCTTGAGATCCTCGTAGCGTTCCAGCGTCCGCTGCTGCAGCGCGGGGAAGCCCGCCCGCACCTGGAATACGATCAGCGTGATGAGGCCACCGACGACCGCGATCACCGCGATCTCGTTGACCGCCACGGCGAGCCACTTCGGCCAGCCCTTGCGCTGGAGCCAGGTGCTGAAGGGCACGAGCAGGGGGGCGAGCAGCACGCCGATGAAGAACGGGATGGCGACGTACCGCAGCTGTACGATCAGGAAGCCGACGAGGGCGACCGCGGCGGCCACGAGCAGCAAACGCCACGACCAGGCCGCGGCGACCCGCATGCCGTACGCGACCTTCTCGTCGGGACTCACCGTCGGGGCTGTCGGAGCGACCGTGTGAGCCGCGGCGCGGCCGGTGCGGGCGCGCGTGCGCCGCGCAGGACGCTCGGCGGGTTCCTCGGCTCGGGCCACGGAATCAGTCTAGGCGCGCACGATCCTCACTCCGCGGGCGTCGCGCTGACCGGGTTGCCGCGGAAGCCCACCTTCACCGTGTCGCCGGTCGCCGGCTGCACCGACACCTCGTGTTGCACGCTGAGCAGCGTGCCGTCCTCGAGCCGCACGGTGGTGCGTCGCAGCGAACCGAGGAAGCTCGACGCGACGACCGTCGCCGCACGACCCTCGGCGGTCTTCGACGTGGCGAGCACGACATCCTCGGGTCGCACGTAGGCGAGCACCGGCCCGTCGGGCTGCGCGGCGCCGAGCAGGGCGAAGGTCGCCCCCGCTGCGGTGATCGTGCCGGACGTCAGCGTTCCGGGGACCCGGTTGGACAGCCCGACGAAGTCGGCGACGAACGGGGTCGCCGGAGTGACGTACAGCTCCTCGGGCGTGCCGATCTGCTCGATGCGCCCGTCCCGCATGACGGCGACCCGGTCGGCGACGGCGAGCGCCTCCTCCTGGTCGTGCGTCACGAACAGGGTCGTGATGCCGAGTTCGGTCTGGATGCGGCGGATCTGCTCGCGCAACTGCACGCGCACCTTCGCGTCGAGCGCCGAGAGCGGCTCGTCCAGCAGCAGCACGCGGGGCCGGGTGACGAGCGCACGGGCCAGGGCGACGCGCTGCTGCTGACCTCCGGAGAGCTGGTGGGCGTATCGCTCGCCTCGCTCGCCGAGGCCGACGAGATCGAGAGCCTCCTGAGCGCGCGCCCGACGTTCCGTCTTCTCGACCTTGCGCATCCGGAGACCGAACTCGACGTTCTCGAGCACCGTCATGTGCGGGAAGAGCGAGTACGCCTGGAACACCATGCCGATGTCGCGCTTGTTCGTCGGCAGGCCTGAGACGTCGTCGCCGTCGATGCGGATCGCCCCGCCGTCGACCGCTTCGAGCCCGGCCAGCGCGCGCAGCGCCGTCGTCTTGCCGCAGCCCGACGGGCCGAGCAGGGCGACGAACTCGCCGGGTTCGAGTTTGAGCGAGATGCCGTCGAGCGCGCGGTGGGCGCCGTAGATCTTCTCGACTCCGTCGAGTTCGACGGTCGCCGGCGTAATGGCGAGGGATGCCGCGGGCTCGGTCGGCCATTCGGCGGTGCGCAGGGCCTGTGTGTCGGTCATGACTGATTCCGATTCCCGACCGCTCCGAGACGGCCGATGATGAGCAGGAGGACGAAGGCGAAGGCGAGCGCGATGAGCGCGAGGATCGCGGAGATCCACGGGTCGGACGACGAGATCTGCAGGATCGCGGTCTGCAGGTTGCGGCGGTTGAGCAGGCTGGCGAGGGTGAACTCGCCGAGCACGACCGCGACGGTGATGAACGCGGCGGCCAGCACCCCGCGGCGCAGGTTCGGCAGCAGGACTCTCCAGACGACGGTCGGCCAGCCGGCACCGAGCGACCGAGCGGCCTCGCTGAGCGTGACCACCGGCACCCCGTCGAGGTTGGACTGGATGGCCCGATACGCGTAGGGAAGCACGAGGATGCCGTAGGCGAGCGCGAGGGTCCAGGTACCGCTGCCGAAGATCTTCACGACGACCGAGTAGACCGGAGCGAGACCGACGACGAGGACGATCGCCGGAACGGTGATCGGGATGATGCAGATGAACTCGAGCACGCGGCGCAGCTTCGGGAAGCTCATGTGCACGAGCAGCATGGTCGGCAGCAGGAGTACGAGCACGATGCCGACCGTCACGGCGGCGAGGACGAAGGAGTTGCCGATCGCCTGGAAGAGCTGACGGTACGGGCGCGCGTTCTCGGGGTCGAAGAGACCCGTCCAGTGGCTCAGCGTGTAGCTGCCGGTGAAGCCGTCCCGCAGCGAGAACTCGAGCAGCGACAGCAGCGGCACGGCGAACACGACGGCGACGACGCCCAGGATGATCCAGCGCGTGACGCGGGAAGGGGCGAGGCCGAGGCGCACGGGACCGGCCAGCTTCGACGCCCGGCTCATCGCTGCCACCGGGAGGTGCGGGCGGCGAGCACCGAGTAGCCCCACATCACGACGACCATCACGACGATCATCCCGAGGGCGAGCGCACCGGCCATGTTCTCGCGGCCGAGGACGGTCTCGCTGATCAGCGCCGAGCGGATCTGCAGCGGCACGATCTGCGAACCCTGGCTGATGAGCGCCGCCGCCGTCGCGTACGACGAGAACGCGTTCGCGAAGAGCAGCAGCAGGCTGCCGATGAACGACGGTGCCAGCACGGGCCCGGCGATCCGGGTCCAGTAGGTCCAGCGCGTGCCGCCGAGCGTTGCGTTCGCCTCCGCCCACTGCGACTTGAGCCCCTCGAGCGCGGGCAGGAAGGTGATGATCATGAGCGGCACCTGGAAGTAGACGTAGACCGGCAGCAGCCCGGGCACCTGGTACAGCCAGACGCCGTTCTCATAGATGTCGACGCCCGCATTGTCGGCCAGCCAGGTCGTGATGAGCCCCTGGCTGCCGATCGCGGCGATGAAGGCGAAGGCGAGCATGATGCCGCCGAACTGGGCGAGCACGCTCGTGGCGGAGTCGACGATCGTCCGCAGGGCGCCCGACGACTTCGTGCCGAGCATCGCGTAGCAGACGAGCGCACCGACCACGGCGCCGATGACGGCGGTGACGGCGGAGACCCAGAATGAGCTGCCGAAGGTCGCCAGAACCGTGGGCTCGAAGATCCCGAGGATGTTGTCGAAGGTGAAGGCGCCGTCCTCGGTGAAGAAGCCGGTGCTCACCGCGAGCACGGTCGGGATGGCGAGGAACAGCAGTACGTAGAGGGCGAACGGAGTCAGCCCGAAATACTTGGCGAGACCGCCGCGACGGCGGCGTGGGGAGGGCTCGGCCACGGGATGCCGCCGGGGGGTGTCCCCGGCGGCATCCGCGACCAGCGCCGCGGTGTCGGCGACGGTCATGTTGCGGTGTGTCGCGATCAGGAGATCGCGGCGGCCCACTTCGCGGCGAGCAGCGCGGCGGCGGCCTCGGCCTGGTCCGAGGTCGGCGTGACGAGGTCGCCCTCGAGCGCACCCAGCGTGTCGAGCGCGTCCTGGTCGACGGTGCCGGCATCCTGCAGCGCCTGGATGGTCACCGGGTAGGCACCCCCGACGATGAACAGGTTCTGCGCGGCGGGGCTGTACAGGAATTCCATCCACAGGCGAGCGGCAGCCGGGTTCGGCGCGTCCTTGTTGATCGCCTGGTTGTAGAACGAGGTGTAGACCGCGCCCGGGAGCGTGGTCACCTCCCAGCCGTCGACCGTGGCGGCGGCGGCGAGGTTGTTGTAGCTCCAGTCGAAGACGACCTTGGTTTCGCCCGAGGCGATCGTCGCCGGGGTGGCGTTCACCGGGATGAAGTTGCCCGCGTCGTTGAGCTTCTGGAAGTAGTCGACGCCCGGCTGGAAGTCGTCCAGCGTGCCGCCGTTCTGCACCGTGGCGAGGCCGACGGCGGCGAACGCCGCGCCCGCCTGGGTCGGGTCGCCATTCAGGGCGACCGCGCCGCGGTAGTCGTCGCCGAGCAGGTCGTCGAGCGACGTCGGCTTCGGGACCTCGTTCGAGTTGTAGCCGATCGACATCGAGCCGGTGTAGTCGTTCACCCAGAGGCCGGTGGCCTCCTTGTTCGCCTCCGGGATCTCGTCCCAGTTCGCGACCTGGTACGGCGCGAAGTAGTCGAGGGAGTCGAGGGTGACCGCGGTACCGAGATCGAAGACATCCGGAGCCGTGTCCTGGCCGCGGAGGTTGTCGGCCGCGGCGATCTCCTCAGCGGACGAGATGTCGGGGTCGGCGTCGTTGATGACGATGTCGTAGGTCTCCTCGAAGAGGGCCTTGATCTCGCCGTAGTTCGCCCAGTTGTCGGGGAGCGCGATGACGTTGAGCTCGCCCTCGGCCTCGGCCGCGGCGATCAGGGCGTCGAGGCCGCCGAAGTCTTCGGCGCTCGTCGCGGTGGCCGCGTCGACATCGGACGCGGGCGCGTCCGGAGCGGCGCAGGCGCTGAGCCCGACGGCGAGGGCGGCAGCAGCCGCGACGCCGACGAGGGCACGCTTGGTGATCACAATTTCCTCCAGGTGGATAGAGCGCGCGCGGCCCAGGGATGACCGCGTCGACCAGAAAGTAGGTCGGGCAAACGACCCTAGGGGAGCCCGGAGGTTAACGGAAGGTTTCCCGGCGGTAGCCGCACGAGCTGTCTACCCCGCGCCGTCTGCGGCACTGGCTAGATTCGAGGGATGCCGGAGAAGATCTCGGCGGCGAGCGCCCGCCGCATCGCTCTGGCCGCGCAGGGATTCGGAGCTCCGCGACCCGCGGCGGTCGGCACCCGGCAGCTCAATCTGCTGATCGAGCGGCTCGGCATCCTGCAGATCGACTCGGTCAACGTATTCGAACGCAGCCACTATCTCCCCGTCGTGGCGCGCCTGGGGCCCTACGACAAGAACCTGCTCGACCGGCTCACCCTCGCCCCGAAGGCGCCCTACCTCGAGTACTGGGCCCATGTCGCGGCCTTCGTGCCGCGCGACGACTGGCCGCTCTGGGCGTTCCGGCGGGCCGAGCTGCGCCAGAAGTACGGCAAGCCCGGCACGTGGTTCGCCACGCATCCCGAGATGGTCGCGTTCGTGCTGGCCGAGCTCGCGGCGAACGGACCGCGGGCGGCGAGTCAGATCGAGCACGAGGAGAACGTGCGCCGAGGTCCCTGGTGGGGCCTTTCCGACATCAAGGAGGCGCTGGAGTACCTCTTCCTGTTCGGCGAGGTGGTCACGGCCGGCCGCCGCGGGTTCGAGCGGGTGTACGCGCTGCCCGAGCAGATCCTGCCGCCGCACCTGCGGAACGCCGTCGTCGCGGCGGCGGACGCGCAGCGCGAACTCGTGCGTCGCGCGCTCCGGGCGCACGGCATCGGCACCGCGAAGGACATCGCCGACTACTACCGGCTCTCTGTCGCCGCCGCGGCCCGGCTGCTCGACGAACTCGTCGAAGCCGGGCACGCGCACCGGGTCGCCGTCGAGGGCTGGAAGGCCCCGGGCTATCTCGCGGCGGATGCCCGCATCCCTCGCCGCATCGAGACCGCAGCACTTCTCTCGCCGTTCGACCCCGTCGTCTGGGAACGCGACCGTACCGAGCGGATGTTCGGCTTCCGCTACCGCATCGAGATCTACACGCCCGCTCCGCAGCGCGTCTACGGCTACTACACGCTGCCCGCCCTCGTCGACGAGGCGCTGGTCGGCCGCATCGACGTCAAGAGCCACCGGCAGGCCGGCGTGCTGCGGGTGCAGTCGGCGTGGCGCGAAGCGGGCGCCCCTGCTGGCTCCGAGGAACGTCTCGTGCCGGTGCTGCGCGACCTCGCCGCCTGGCAGGGACTCGGGGATGTCGTGGTCGCCGATCGCGGAGACCTCGCCCGCGATCTCGCGGCGGCGCTCGGCGTCTCGGTGGTCGAGTAGCGGCGAAGGGCTGGGGCTGGTCAGAACTTCGTGGCGTTGCCCAGCAGGCGCGCGACGCGGTCGGGAATCGGCGGGTGTGTCGAGAACAGCTTCGACAGGAATCCCGGACGGTTCGGGTCGGAGATCCACAGGTGCGACATCGACGTGTTGGTGCGCGCGACCGGGCGACCGGAGTCGGCGAGCTTCTGCAGCGCCGAGGCGAGCGCCTCCGGCTGCCTGGTCGTCAGCGAGGCGGTGGCATCCGCCAGGTACTCGCGCTGACGCGACACCGCGGCCTGCACGACGGCGGCGACGATCGGCGCGAGGATCGCGGCGACGATGCCGATCGCGAGGAAGACGAGCGCAGCGGGACCGGCGTTGCTGCTGCGACCGCGGCCGCCCCAGAAGATCATGCGGAAGATGATGTCGGCGATCAGGCCGACGGCGATCACGAGTCCGAAGACGACGAGCGAGACCCGGATGTCGTAGTTCTTCACGTGCCCCATCTCGTGGGCCATGACGCCCTCGAGTTCCGAGTCGGACATCAGCTCGAGCAGGCCGGTGGTCGCCGCGACGACGGCGTTCTGGGGGTCGCGGCCGGTCGCGAAGGCGTTCGGGGCCGGATCGTTGATGACGTACACCTTCGGCATCGGCAGGCCTTCGGTGATGGAGAGGTTCTCGACGATGCGGTACAGCCGCGGCTCGTCGGCCTTCTGGATCTCGCGGGCGCCCGACAGCGCGAGCGTCTCCCGGGTCGCCATGAAGTACTGGAAGAGCGCGTAGGCACCGGCGATGACGACCGTGATGATCGAGATGAGCCACTCGCCGTAGAGGAAGGTCGGGATCAGGCTCAGCCCGGCGATGATCACCATGAACAGGATGATGATCAGCACGGTGTTGCGCTTGTTCTTCGCGATCGCGGAGTACATCTTCAGTTCCTCAAGGACGCCGGGATATCAAGCGGCTCCGCCGATCAGTCAACCGGCGGAGCCTGAGCCGATGCTCAGAACTGCACCTTCGGCGGCTCCGCGATGGCCGACGGCTCGTCGACCTCGAAGAACTCGCGCTCGGTGAAGCCGAGACCGCGCACGAAGAGAGTGTTCGGGAAGACCTTGATCTTGGTGTTCAGCTCGCGCACGCCGCCGTTGTAGAAGCGACGCGACGCCTGGATCTTGTCCTCGGTGTCGACGAGCTCGCCCTGCAGCTGGAGGAAGTTCTGATTCGCCTGCAGCTGCGGGTACGCCTCAGCTACCGCGAACAGGCTCTTCAGGGCGCCCTGCAGGTCGTTCTCCGCCGCACTGGCCTGAGCCGGCGTCGACGCGTTCACGGTTTCGGAGCGGGCCTTGGTGACGTTCTCGAAGACCTGCTTCTCGTGGGCCGCGTAGCCCTTGACCGCCTCGATGAGGCTCGGGATGAGGTCGGCGCGCCGCTTGAGCTGCACCGTGATATCGCTCCACGCCTCGTCGACGCGGACGTTGAGGCGGACGAGGCCGTTGTAGGTCGACAGAAGGTACACGCCGACGATGATGACGAGCAGCACGATGATGCCGACGACGATGAGGATCTCCATGCCCGTCATCATAGGGGCGGATCACCGTCCGCGAGCTGAGAGTACCTCGCGATACCAGTCGAACGAGGCCTTCGGCCGACGCTCCTGCGTGCCCGGATCGACCGAGACCAACCCGAACTTCTGGGTGTACCCGGCGGCCCACTCGAAGTTGTCGAGCAGGGACCAGATGAAGTACCCCTCGACCTTCACGCCGGGCACCGCCGTCGTTGCAGCCGCGAGATGGGTGGACAGATAGTCGATGCGCTCCACATCGTCGACGAAGCCGCTGCGACCGGGCATGTCGGGGTAGCTGGCGCCGCCCTCGGTGAAGATGATCGGTGGCAGGCGCGCCCCGTAACTCTCGGCGAGATGGCGCAGCAGCGCGGGCACCTGGTCGGGCGAATCGGGCCAGCCGAACCCGGTGACCCCGTACTCCGGCCACGGCTCGAGCCGCAGCGGCAGATCGAGCATCGCCTTCGACTGGCCGTCGTGCGTGCCGACCTTCACGCGGGGCGGCCCGGCGGCGACCCTGCTCGGGAAGTAGTACTGCACGCCGTAGAAGTCCAGCGGTTCGCCCATGATCTTCGTGTCGCCCCAGCGCGGCAGGGCCGCGAGCCGCACGGCGAGCCCGATCAGCCCCGGCGGCCGCTTGCCGCGCAGCACCGGCTCGGCGAAGACATGGTTGCTGAGGATGTCGAAGTTGCGCGCCGCGAACCGGTCGCGCCATCGGGAGCTGGCGGCGAACACCGGGGTGTGGGCATTGGAGATGCCGATCCGCCCGGCGACGGGCACCTCGCGCAGCGCCCGCACGGCCAGCCCGTGCCCGAGCAACAGGTGGTGCGCGGCCCGGGCTCCCGCGACCCACAGCGCCTTCCCCGGCGAGTGCACGTCGAGCGTGTAACCCTCCAGGGCCAGCGTCGCCGGCTCGTTGACGGTCACCCAGTCGGCGACGCGATCGCCGAAGGCCTCCCCCGCCAGGCGCACGTAGTCGGCGAACCGGTAGGCGGTGTCGCGCTTGGTCCAGCCACCCGCCTCGTCGATCTCGAGCGGGGTGTCCCAGTGGAACAGGGTCGCCATCGGACGGATGCCGGCGGCGAGCAGCTCGTCGAGCAGCCGGTCGTAGAACGCGAGGCCTTTCGCGTTCGCCGGGCCACGGCCGGTCGGCTGCACGCGCGGCCAGGAGATCGAGAACCGGTAGGCGTCGACTCCGAGGGTCTTCAGGAGCGCGACGTCCTCCGGCATCCGGTGGTAGTGGTCGGCGGCGGTCAGCGCGTCGGAGCCGTCGAGGATGCGGTCCGGCTCGGCGGCGAACAGGTCCCAGCCGGCCGGGCCGCGCTCGTCGGCCCCGCCCTCGATCTGGTACGCGGAGGTGCTCACCCCGAGAAGGAAGCCCGGCGGCAGCTTCGCCGCCAGCTCCTCGGGTGTCACGTCCTCATTCTGTCAGCGGCGCGCGGTCGGACCTGGCCATTTGCACGGCGCGGAACCAGTGGTAGGACGATTTCGGGGTGCGGGCGAGCGTCTCGGTGTCGAGGTGCACCATCCCGAAGCGTTGCGAGAACCCTGCCGCCCACTCCCAGTTGTCGACGAAGGTCCAGACGAAGTACGCGTCGACCTCCGGCCGAGCGGCGGCGACCGCGACATGACGGCTCAGGTAGTCGACCCGGTCGGTGTCGTCGACGCTCCCGTCGGCCCCGATCGTGTCGGGGAACGACGCCCCGCCCTCGGTGATCTGGACGCGCGGCATCCGGTCGCCGTAGCGGTTCGCCATGTAGTCCAGCACGTCGCCGAGCGAGTCGGGCGCGATCGGCCAGCCGAATCCGGTGACCGGATGCTCGGGGAACGGCTCCAGCCGGAACGGCACGTCCTTCATCGCCTCGGTCTCGCCGTCGGGCGTGTGCCCCGCCGGATCGGCGCCGGCCGCGATCCGCGACGGGAAGTAGTAGTTGAGCCCGTAGAAGTCGAGCGGCCGCGAGATGACCGCGGCGTCGCGGCCGAGGCGCGAGAGCACCTTCAGCCCGAGCCGTTCGATCCCGCGCGCGCCCCGCGGCAGTTCCGCGGCTCTCCCCAGCAGCACGGGATCGGCGAACAGCCGGTTGTGGACGAAGTCGAAGAGGTCGGCGGCATCCCCGTCCTCCCTCGACGACGTTGCGGGCTCGACGGGCGTGTGCACGTTGGTGATGCCGATGCGGCCGGCCACCGGCACGGCGCGAAGTGCGTCGACTGCGAGGCCGTGGGCCCGCAAAAGGGTGCGCACGGCCCGGATCGCGCCGAACAGCTTCGTGCGGCCGGGGGCGTGCACGCCGAGCGCGTAGCCGTCGATGATGACGGTCGCCGGCTCGTTGAGGGTGATCCAGTCGGCGACACGATCGCCGAACGCCTGGCCCGCGGCGGCGGCGTACTCGCCGAACCGGTCGGCGGTGTCGCGGCGCAGCCAGCCGCCCCGCTCCTCGAGCGGCGCCGGCGTGTCCCAGTGGAAGAGCGTCGCGACCGGACGGATGCCGGCCTCGAGCAGTCCGTCGAGAACCCGGTCGTAGTAGGCGACGGCCTTCGGGTTGACCGGGCCGCGGCCGTCGGGCAGCAGCCGGCTCCAGGACAGCGAGAACCGGGAGGCGTCGATCCGTGCGTCGCGCATGAGGGCGAGATCGTGGTCGAACCGGTGGTAGGCATCCGTCGTCACCGCGGGGGTGGAACCGTCGCGGATGCGGCCGGGTTCCGCGGCGAACACGTCCCAGGTCGACGGAGTGCGGCCGTCGACATCCCACGCGCCCTCGATCTGCGGCGCGGCGCTGGCGACACCGAAGACGAAGTCCGGTCTCATCCGGGCCGCGAGCTCCTCAGGGGTGAGGGAGGTCACGGGCCGAGCACCCGGTCGAGGTAGCGGTTGCCGAACCGGCGCTCGGGGTCGAGCTCGTCGCGCGCCACGAGGAAGTCGTCGAAGCGCGGGTACGCGGGCCGCAGGTCGTCGGCGGTGCGGAAGTGCATCTTGCCCCAGTGCGGCCGGCCGTCGTACGTGCGCATGATCGCGTCGAACGCGCGGAAGTACTCGGTGGGGTCGTCGCGGAAGTAGCGGTGCACGGCGAGGTAGGCGCTCGGGCGGCCGTAGGCGGTCGACATCCAGTTGTCGTCGGCGGCGGCCGCGCGGATCTCGACCGGGAACGAGATGCGCCAGCCGTTGCGTTCGACGAGTCCGCGCACCTCGCGCAGCGCCTCGGGGAGGACGTCGAGCGGGATCGCGTACTCGCTCTCGCGGAAGCGCACGAGGCGCGGGCTCGCGAAGATCTCGTAGGAGACCCCGGTGCGCTCCCCATCACCGTAGACGCTGGTCGCGAAGCGGCTCAGCGACGGCACGGCGGGCTTGATCAGGTGACCGACGGCTTGTTGGACACGCAGGGCCTCGTTCTCGAGCAGCCTCCGCTCGGCCCAGAGGGCCAGCCGGTTCGGCTTCTCAAACGGGGTGTCGGCGGGCAGCCGGCTTTTCCACTGCGTCATCGCGAGGTCGGTGTGCGGCCACCAGTAGAACTCGAAATGGTCGGCCGCCTCGACGAGATCGGCCCAGCCGTCGAGCACCTCGTCGAACGGCCGGGGGCTGTTCGACGACCGCAGCACGAACGAGTCGACGCACTGCACCTCGATCTCGACGAGGACGCCGAGCGCGCCCAAGCCCAGACGCACGGCGGGCAGCAGGTCGGGGCGGTTCTTCTCGTCGACGCGGAGGATCTCGCCCGATCCGGTGACGAGTGTCGCACCGACGATCTGCGTCGCGAGACCGCCGAAGCGCAGGCCGGTGCCGTGGGTGCCGGTCGAAGTGGCACCGGCGAGCGACTGCCGGTCGATGTCACCCATGTTCTGCAGGGCGAGGCCGTGCTCGCGCAGCAGCGGCCCGAGCCGCCAGAGACGCGTGCCCGCGGCGACCCGCACCCGCTTGGTCGCGGCGTCGACCGCGACGATGCCCTGAAGGCCGTCCAGTCGGATCAGCACCCCGGGGGTCGCGGCGATGTCGGTGAAGCTGTGGCCCGCGCCGACGGCCTTGACGACGAGCCCGCGCTGGGCCGCGTTGCGCACCACACTGGCGACCTCGTCGGGCGTGGTCGGGCGTGCGATCCAGGCGACCTTCGCGCTCGCCGAGCGCCCCCAGTTGCGCCAGTGCGACCCCGGTTCCAGCAGAGCGGTCACAGCTGCCACGCTCTCACAGGAATGCCGTTCCCTCACCGCGGTAGGTCGGCAACTCGCCGACGACCTCCCCGTTCTCGACGAGCGCGAAGGCGCCGAGGTGCTCGCTCAGCTCGCCGGCCTTGGTGTGCCGCAGCCAGACGCGGTCGCCGACCCGGAGTTCGCGGGCCGCCGGGCCGCGCAACGGAGTCTGCACCTCGCCCGCCGACTCGCGGCCGAGCATCCGCAGCCCTTCCGGCCAGACGACCTTCGGCACCCGGTCGGGCCCGGGCGGCCCGGAGGCGACCCAGCCCCCGCCGAGCAGCGTCGCGATGTCGGCGGTGGGACGCCGCACCACGTCGAGGGCGAAGGAAGCCGCCGGCGCCGGATGGAAGTGCGTGTAGCCGTCGAAGAGGTGCGGGCCGAACAGCCCGGATCCTGCGGCGACCTCGGTCACCGAGGAATCGGCGTGCGTCGACTCGATCGAGCCGGTGCCCCCGCCGTTGACGAACTCGAGGTCGGCGACCCGCCGGACGCTGCTCACCGCCTGCGCGCGGCGCTCGGCGAGTTCGCGCCCGGAGGCACGCTGCATCGCCCGGATCGCGGCCTTGCGCGGGCCGGCGTTGGTCACCCCGGCGATCTGCGCCTCGTAGGCCATCATCCCGACCAGGCGGAATCCGCGGCGCGCGATGACGGCTTCGGCGAGCGCTTCCGCCGCCGAGGGGGAATGCACGGGTGAGCGGCGCACCCCGACATGGCCGAGGGCGCGCGACCGGTAGGACGCGTCGAGCTCGAGGGCGACGCGGATGACGGCGCGCCTGCCGGGGGCGACCACGGCATCCACGAGGTCGAGCTGGGCGATGTCGTCGATCATCAGGGTCACGCGCGCGGCGAGCCCCTCGTCGGCGGCGAGACGCGCCAGGGCGCCGCGATCGGCGGTCGGGTAGCCGATCACGATGTCGTCGTGGCTCTCGGCCAGCCACAGCGCCTCGGCGAGGGTGTAGGCGAGGATCCCGCGGTAGCCGGGCAGCGCGAGCACGGCATCCAGCACGCCGCGCACCCGCACCGACTTGCTCGCGACGCGGATCGGCAGGCCCGCGGCGCGGTCGAGCAGGTCGTAGGCGTTCGACGCGAGCGCCTCGACGGCGATGACGCCGACCGGGGCATCGAGGTCATGGGTCGCCGCGGTGAGGGCGGGCCACCAGTCGTCGGCGTCGTCCCAGGGCGCGTAGCGCTGCCGTTCCAGTCTCATCGCACGCCCTTCACCGGCAGCACCGCCAGGGCACCGAGGATCGTCACGATCCCGGAGATGAGGAAGAGCCCGACGAACCCGGTCGCCACGGCGCCGGTCATCGCCGCGATCAGCGCGACGATCCCCGCGCCCAGGAGCGGTGCGACCGCCTGCGGCACGGTCGTCGCGATGTTCATCACCCCGAGGTCCTTGCCGCGCGCGGTCGCGTCGGGCAGCACCTGCGTCGCCAGCGCTTGGTCGACCGAGAGGAAGGCGCCGTAGCCGACGCCGAGGAACGCGCCGGCCACCAGCGCTACCGAATATTCGGGCACGAACGCGAGCAGCAGTGCGGCGATCGCCTGCATCCCCGCGGAGAACACGACGAACGGCTTGCGGCGCGCGATCTTGTCGGACCAGCGGCCGACGACGAGCGACGACGCGACGATGAACACCGTGTAGACGACGATCAGGATGAGCAGGTCGGTGTCGGCATCCGTGCTGCCGAGCGCGTAGATCAGGAAGAACAGCAGCAGCGTCGTGCCGAGCGCGTTGCCGATGTTGACGAGCATGCGGCCGAGCAGCGTCCAAGCGAAGTCGGGGTACTGCCGCGGGCTGATCCAGAAACCGGCGACGATCGTGCGGGCGCCGAACGGGGGCCGGTCGTCGCGGGCGAGGCGCGCATCCGGCGCGATCACCAGGAACGGGATGACCAGTCCGACGAGCAGCACGGCGACGACGAGGTAGCCCAACAGCACGGTCAGGGCCAGGGCGACCACGAGGAGCACGCCGAGGATGAGGCCGATCGCCTGCGGCGCCGAGATCCACGCCGACGCGACCCCGCGCTGGCCGACGGGGATCTGGTCGGAGATCATCGCGGTGAGCGCCGCCGTCACCACGCAGAAGGCCGAGATCGCGAGCACCCAGAAGATGCCGATGCCGACCATCGTGGTCTGCAGGCCGAGCAGCACCAGCGCGACGGCGAACGCGATCGTCCCGCCGAGGATCCACGGCCGACGACGCCCGAACCGCGAGGTCGTGCGGTCGGAGAGCGCGCCGGCGAGCGGGTAGACGAGCAGCGCGAACGCGCCGGCGATCCCCGAGATGATGCCGAACGCGACGACGCTCTGCACACCGTCGCCCTGCGGGGCGATCTCGTCGATCTGCTGGGGCAGCAACAGCTGCACGGGGGTCAGCTGCGCCATCCAGATGCCGAGCCAGGCGATCGCGAAGCCGGCGATCCAGCGACCCGGCACGCGGCGCGTCGGTTCGTCGAACACGCGCAGGGCGGGCGGGGTCGGGTCGGTCACTTCGGCTCCTTGGAGAGAGGGATCGCGTGGGCGGTGAGGCTGTCGGCGGCGAGGTCGAGCAGCCGTTCGGCGGCGGCGTCGTCGCGGGTGGCGAGCCAGGCGAGGGTGGCGCCGTCGGTGAGTGCGACGCCCAGAGCGGCGAGGTCGGGCACCGGGATGTCCCAGCCCACCCGGAAGCGCACCGCCGCCGTGTGCAGCAGGCGCGCGGCGAGGCCGCGGTAGACGTCGTACTGCGCCGCCGGGAACTCGGCGAGGGCCGGGGTGCGCAGCGCGTACTGGGTGAGCTCGAACATCGCCTGCTCGCGGGCCGGGTCGGCGCGCACGATGTCGAAGTACGACCCGAGCACTCCGCGCACGGCCGCGCGGAGGTCGTCGCCCTGGAGGGCGAGGGTGCCGAAGGCGGCGGCATCCTGACTGCCGACCACCAGCTCGACGACGTCGCGCAACAGGTCGTCGCGGGTGGCGACGGCGTAGTGGAAACTCGCGAGCGACATTCCCGCCTCGGCGACGATTGCGCGGGTGGTGGCGGCGTGCACGCCTTCACGGGCGATGACGGCGAGCGCGGCCCGGGCGAGCGCGGCGCGGCGGTCGGTCGCGGCGATACGCGGCACTGTCCCACCCTTCGTCGCAAGTGGGTCAAGCGTCCCAGAACGGTGCCCCGGGGTCAAGCCGGGCCGCACGATAGACCGGCGATCACGTTCCGTATAGACCCCCGCGATCCGCAGCACACCCACTCAAGCTGTGCTCACCGTCCGATCGAAAGGAATACCATGTCCGACCTCCCCCAGGACCTCGAGCGCCGCGTCAAGGCCGCCGCCGACGAGGGTCCGCTGCATCCGATCCGTGCCCTCAGCAAGGCCGGCGTGAAGTCGGACTGGGCCTACCTCGCCGGCTTCGGCTCCATCGCCCTGAGCCTCGGCACCTGGATCGCCTCCCGCGTGAACCCGACCGACGACAAGGCCCAGTCCGACCGGTGGGGCATCTTCGTCGGCCACTGGGCGCCCACCTTCTTCGCGCTCGGCCTCGCCCTGAAGCAGGAAGAGCGCACCCGCGACAGCTGACTCGCCGACTCACCCGGGGCGGAACGCCATCCTGCTGAGTCGCAGACGGATGGCGTTCCGCAGGGCGCGCGAGACATGGTCTCCGCGGTCGGCTCTCGGTGGCGGCACGCGCGGCCGGCGGCATTGGCCCGCTTCTGGGGTCGTCCCGTGCCCTCGCTGGGACTCGAACCCAGACTGCAGCGATTTTAAGTCGCCTGCCTCTGCCAATTGGGCTACGAGGGCGTGCCGTCAGAGTACGACGTCGATCGTGGTGGGTTTGGATACACCGCGACGCGGTACTCCACCCGCGGTGGGGTCGATCAGGCCTTCGGGCGGGCGGCGAACTCGGCGAAACCGGCCCGCGGGGTGTCGCGGGCGGGAATGCCGATGGTGTCGCGACGCGTCAGGAAGTTGATGACGTAGTTGCCGAAGATGCGCAGCTTGCGCTCCCACATCGGCATCGCGAGCCCATGGTAGCCGCGGTGCATGATCCAGGCGGGCAGGCCCTTGATCGCCAGCGAGCCGCTCTGGAAGACGCCGTAGTACAGCCCGAGGCCGGCGACCGCGCCCTGGTTCTTGTGCCGGTAGTCCATCGGCTTCTCACCGCGGATGTCGGCGACGAGGTTCTTCGCGAGCAGCTTGCCCTGGCGCACCGCGTGCTGGGCGTTGGGCACCGTGAATCCGCCGACGCCCTGGTTCGGAACCAGGTCGGGCACGGCCGCGACGTCGCCGCAGGCCCAGGCGTCGGGCACGATGCCGGTGTCGTCGATGACCCGAAGGTCGGCCTGCACGCGGATGCGACCGCGCTCCTCGATCGGCAGATCGGTGTTGCGCACGACCGGGTTCGCCATGACTCCGGCGGTCCACATGATCGTGTCCGACTCGAACTTCTCGCCCGTCGACAGCTCGATGACGCCGTCGACGGCGCTCACGAGCTGGGTGTCGAGGTGTACCTTCGCCGCGCGCTGCTCGAGGTTCTTGATCACCCAGAGGCTCGTCGCGTGCGACACCTCGGGCATGATGCGGCCCATCGCCTCGATGAGGTGGAAGTGGGTGTCGTCGATCGTCAGGCTCGGGTAGAGGCGCAGTAGGGCGCTCGCGAACGACCGCACCTCGGCGAACAGCTCGATGCCGGCGAACCCGCCGCCGACGACGACGAAGGTGAGGAGCCGATCGCGCTGCGGTCCGGGCGGGAGGTTCGAGGCCTTGGCGAACGCATCGGTGACCCGGTCGCGGATCGCCATCGCCTCTTCGATGTTCTTCAGCCCGATGGCCTGGTCGGCGACGCCCGGGATCGGGAACGTGCGGGTGACCGCACCCGCGGTCACCACCAGGGTGTCGTACTCGACATCCCACGGCTCGCCCACCTGGGGGGTGATCGTCACCTTCTTGTTCGCGTGGTCGACGTTGCTGACCTTCGCGGTGATGACCGTCGTCTTCTTGAGGTGACGGCGGTGCGACACCAGGGCGTGCCGCGGGTCGATGTTGCCGGCCGCGATCTCGGGCAGGAACGGCTGGTACGTCATGTACGGCAGCGGGTCGACGAGAGTGACCTGGGCCTCGTTACGGGCCAGGTGCTTCTGCAGCTTCTTGGCCGTGTAGAAGCCGGCATAGCCGCCGCCGACGATCAGGATCTTGCGCACCGGTAGAACTCCTCGCTGGATTGATCCCAATCTACCGCGAACGCGGGGGTCGGAATCGCCGCACCGCCCCCGTGGCGAGAGCGCCCGCGGCGAGCGCGAACAGGAGCACGACGAGCACCGGGAGGCCGATGAGCTCGAGGGTGACGACGCTCGGCAGGAGCGTGCCCGTCGGGTCGGTGGCCCACGACTCCGAGGACGGTTCCGGCGACGACACGACGGTCTCGGCGGGGGCCGGAGTCGCCTCGGCCCGCCGGTTGATGCGCACCCATTCGGCGAGGTCGCCCATCGGGTTCGCGTCGACGGCGGCGACCTCGGCCGACACCGCGGCCGAGGCGTCGACGTACCCGTATCCGTAGCTGAAGTCGGGGCCCGGCGGACCCGCATCCCGAGCGGTCGCGACGACCCGGTTGATCACGTTCGCGGCGTCGAGCTCGGGGTACGCGGCCCGCACCAGGGCGACGATCCCCGCGACGATCGGCGTCGCCCCGCTCGTGCCCGCCCAGCTCACGACCCGGCCGTCGGGGGTGACGCCGACCAGCCGCTCGCTCGGCGCGGCGACCCCGATCGTGATTCCCTGCGCGGAGGCGTTCCAGGATGCCGCCCCGCTGCGGTCAACACCGCCCACGGTGAGCACGCCAGGCATCGTCGCCGGAGCACCGACCTCCACGGTTCCGCTCCCCCGGTTGCCGGCGGCCGCGACCACGACGACGTCGTTCTCGGCGGCATACCGGAACGCCTCGTCCCAGCTCTCCGGCCAGTCGAGGGTGTTGCGGGTGAGCGACATGTTGATCACGTCGGCGCCCTGATCGACGGCCCAGACGACGGCCTCCGCGATCTGCTCGTCGGAGTCGACGGCGCCCTGCCCGAAGCCGACCGACACGGCGAGGATCGACGCCTCGGGCGCCGCCCCGATGACCCCCAAGTTCGTGCCCGTCCCCCGGCCCACGGCGAGCGACGCGACCAGGGTGCCGTGCTGCCCCTCCTCGCCGACCGGCGTCTGCCCGTCCGGGCCGCCGAGTCCCGAGAAGTCGGCCCCGCCGATCACGGCGCCGCTCAACTCCCGGATGCCGCCCGCGACTCCGGTGTCGATGATCGCGATCGTGACGCCCGCGCCCCGGGTCACCGCCCACGCGTCGCGGATGCCGTAGTCGGCGAGCCAGTACTCCCGGTCGCGGACGGCATCCCGCGGCGACGCCGCGGCCGGGGTCACGGCGAAGACGACGACACCTGCGAGGGCGAGGCCGCCGATCAGCCGAGCGCCGCGCCCGGTTCCGCGCATTCGCATCTCGACGCCGACCAGCTGCAGAGTTCGAGCGCGCGATCGCCGATCGGGTTGAGCCCGGGGCCGGCGGCGAGCGCGTGACCCGCCAGCGCGTGCAGACACTTCACCCGGTCGGGCATCCCCCCGGCTGAGAAGCCCGCGATCTGCTCGACCGGTTCCAGCGCCTCCCGGTCGGCGAGGTAGCCGTCGTGGGCCGCGTGGTAGGCGGCGGAGACGTCGGGGTCGGCGAGGGTGGTCTGCAACTGGGCCATCACGCCGGTCGCCTCGAGCGTCGAGATGGCGGCCGTCGCCGCCGGGTGCGACAGGTAGTAGAGCGTCGGGAACGGCGTGCCGTCGGGCAGCCTCGGCGACGTCGCGACCACCGTGGGATTGCCGCACACGCAGCGCGCGGCGATGCCGATCACCCCGCGGGCCGGGCGCCCCAGCTGGGCGGAGACGAGGGCGATCTCGGATGCCGTCGGAGCGGCGAACGGCGGACGCATCAGCCCGCCTGCTGCGGGCTCTCGAGCTGCGCGGGGGTGGCATCCGTCAGCCCCGCCTGGTAGACGGTGGAGAGCAGCGCGCGCACCCAGTCGACCTGCGTGGTCTGGATCTCGTCGCTGATCGGCAGCCCGCCCTCGTCGGGCACCGTGTCGTCGCCGATCACCAGGAAGGTGATGTCGCCCGGATAGACGTAGTAGAGCCGGTCGCGGGCCTGGGCCTCGATGTAGGCCGGGTCGCTCCAGCGGTCGATCTCGGCGTTGAGGTCGTCGACGTCGGTCTGCGCGTTCTCGACCTCCTCGCGCAGCAGGGCGATCTGCTGCTGCTGCTCGACGAAGGTCTTCAGGCTCGGGGCGAGCACGACGAGCGCCGCCACGACGAGCAGCAGCATCGAGAGGGCGAAACCGGAGAGCCGGAAGTTGCGCAGCCAGGCCGCCGCCCGTGGCTCCTCAGGCGCGTCGGCCTCGCGGGCGCGTTCGCGCAACGGTCGAGAAGCCCGGGCCATGAGACCAGGTTAAGCGCCGCGGTGGTCGAGGAGCCGCGCAGCGGCGTGTCGGCACCTGGTGAAAGGTCTCGACACGCGACCTGCGGTGGCTACTCGACCACCGAAGAGGGAACTACTTGGCGCGGGGGAAGGCCGACCGGCCGGCGTAGACGGCGGCGTCGCCCAGCTCCTCCTCGATGCGCAGCAGCTGGTTGTACTTCGCGACACGGTCCGACCGGGCCGGCGCGCCGGTTTTGATCTGACCGCCGTCGACGGCGACCGCGAGGTCGGCGATGGTGGTGTCCTCGGTCTCGCCCGAACGGTGGGACAGGATGGCGGTGTATCCGGCGCGCTGCGCGAGGGCGACGGCATCCAGGGTCTCGGTGAGGGTGCCGATCTGGTTGACCTTCACCAGGATCGAGTTGGCGACCTTGAGGTCGAGCCCCTTCTGCAGACGCACCGGGTTGGTGACGAACAGGTCATCGCCGACGATCTGCACCTGGTCGCCGAGCTCGCTCGTGAGGTGCACGTAGCCCTCCCAGTCGTCTTCGGCCAGCGGGTCCTCGATGGAGGCGAGCGGGTAGTCCTTGACCAGACCCGCCCAGAACTCGGTGAGCTGCTCGCCGGTGAGCTGCTGCTTCTCGAACGAGTAGACCCCGTCGGCGAAGAACTCGGTCGCGGCGACGTCGAGGCCGAGCAGGAAGTCCGTGCCCGCCGAGAAGCCGGCGGTGCCGATGGCTTCGAGGATGAAGTCGAGCGCCGCACGGGCACCCGGCAGGTCGGGGGCGAAGCCGCCCTCGTCGCCGAGTCCGGTCGACTGACCCTTCTTCTTCAGGCCCGACTTGAGCGCGTGGTAGACCTCGGAGCCCCAGCGCAGCGCCTCGGCGAACGAGTCGGCACCGACCGGCAGCACCATGAACTCCTGGATGTCGAGCGCGGTGTCGGCGTGCGCACCGCCGTTGATGATGTTCATCAGCGGCACCGGCAGGGTGTGCGCGTTGGGTCCGCCGAGGTAGCGGAAGAGCGGCAGGTCGGCCGAGTCGGCGGCGGCCTTGGCGACGGCGAGCGAGACGCCGAGGATGGCGTTGGCGCCGACCTTCGACTTGTTGTCGGTGCCGTCGGCGGCGATCAGCTCGGCGTCGATGAGGCGCTGGTCGGGAGCGTCGAAGCCTTCGATGGCCGGGCCGAGCACGTCGAGCACGCCCTCGACGGCCTTGAGCACACCCTTACCGCCGTAGCGGTTCTCGTCGCCGTCGCGCAGTTCGTACGCCTCGAAGGCACCGGTCGACGCACCGGACGGGACGGCCGCGCGGGCGACGGTGCCGTCTTCGAGGAGCACCTCCACCTCGACGGTGGGGTTCCCTCGGGAGTCGAGGATCTCGCGGGCTCCGACGGCTTCGATGGCAGACATCTGTTTCCTTACGTGTGGGGGTGTGGGCTGGTGGCGGTGCCCGGGACGATCCTAGGACTCCGTCGACAACGGACGGAGTTCGAGGGATGCCGCCGTGGCTCCCGGGCCGCCTTCGTGAGCGCTGACGAACGCGAACCGGGTGAACCCTTCGAGCGCGAGGGCGTCGAGGGTGGGCTTCACGTTCTTCGCTCTGCTGACCAGGCGCACGCGGGATCCGGTGCCCACGAGTTCGGCCTTCAGCTTCAGCAGCTCCGCGAGCGGGATGTCGGCGTCGTGCAGGAGGGCGACGGCATCCGCTCCCTGCGTGTCGGAGAGCTCGACCAGGTCGACGAGGCGCTCGAAGCCGAGCGAGAACCCGCTCGCCGGCACGTCGGTGCCGAGGAAGCGTCCGATCATCCCGTCGTAGCGACCGCCGCCGCCGAGCGAGTAGCCGACCGACGGGTGGGCGAGTTCGAAGATCGGGCCGGTGTAGTACCCCATGCCGCGCACGAGGAACGGGTCGAACTGGAGGAGCATCTCCCCCGACGACCCGCGTGCGGCCGAGACGGCCTCCCCGATCGCGACGAGTCCGGCGAGCGCCTCCCGGTCGGGGTTCTCCGGGAGCGCCTTGCGGATGGCGGCCTCCCCGAACGGCAGGAACTCCCTCGTCTGCGGGCGGCGGAAGAACGCCTCGAGCGCGTCCACGGCGGTCGGGGTGAAGCCGCGCTCGCGCAGCTCGGCGAGCACCCCGTCCTGGGCGATCTTGTCGAGCTTGTCGATCGTGATGAGCGCGCCGTCGTACTCGCTCTCCGCGAAGCCGAGGGTGGCGAGCATTCCGGTGAGGAGCCGACGGTCGTTGAGGCGCACGAACGCACCCTCGAGACCGAGGGCATCCACCGTCGCCAGCGTCGCGACGAGCAGCTCGGCCTCGGCGCGCGGACCCGGCTCGCCGAGCACGTCGATGTCGCACTGCACGAACTGCCGGTAGCGGCCCTTCTGCGGACGCTCCGCCCGCCACACCGGGGCGATCTGGATGCTGCGGAAGACACTCGGCAGCTCGGCGCGGTGGGTCGCGTAGAACCGGGCCAGCGGCACGGTCAGGTCGAAGCGCAGCCCGAGGTCGGCGAGATCGAGCGGCTCCTGGGCGGCCTGCAGGTCATCGTGGGTGAGGCCGCGCTTGAGGATGCCGAACGCCAGCTTCTCGTTGTCGCCCCCGAGTCCCGCGTGCAGACGCTCGGAGTCCTCCGCGACCGGGGTCTCGATCTCGTCGAACCCGTGGCTGCGGTAGACGCCGCGGATCACCGCGAGGATCGCCTCGCGGCGCGCCTTCTCGGCGGGGAGGAAGTCGCGCATCCCGCGCGGCGGATTGACCTGCTGTGCCACCTTCCTAGTGTGGCGCACCGCCGCCCGGGTCAGGCGCGACGGCGACGTCCGCGGAACGCGAGGATGCCGACTCCGCCTCCCACGAGCAGCGCCGCGACGCCGATCAACCACCATGAGACCGTGGCACCCGTGTTCGGGAGGGTCGGCGCGGCGGGCACGACCGGGGGGGTGACGTCCTCGAGAACGAAGAGGGCCGGCGTCTCCGAGACGGGCTGGGCGACGAAGTAGATCTTGCCGCCGTACTCGACGAAGTCGCTCGGGAAATCGCCGACCGAGTCGAGCTCGGTGAGCGTGGTGCCGTCCCAGGTGTGCAGCGTCGGGTTGCCCCCGGTTCCCTGCGCCTGGAGGTAGAAGGTGCCGTCGGTCGCGACGTAGCGCGGGCATCCGCCCGGGATCGCCGGCACGACCGCAGTCTCGCTGCCCGCCACCGCGGGGTCGGCCGTGAACATCCGGCGCGTTCCGTCGTCAGCGCCGTAGTACAGCGTGCCCGCGTATTCGCGGAAACACCCCGAGTCCTTGGCTCCGCCGCCCGAGGCGCCGAGCTTCGTGAATGCCGTGCCGTCCCAGGCGAAGGCCGTGCTGTCGTCGCCCGCGGTCTGCTCGCCGTCGAAGAGGATCCTGCTCCCGAGCAGCGTCAGCTCGCTGATGTCGACCGGAGCCGCCGGCGCGGCCCGCTCGGTGAACGTGGCGGTGCCGTCGAAGGTCCAGAGGGTGCGGGCCGTCGTTGCCGTGAAGACGAGCTCGCCGGTCGGGCCCAGGGCGATCTCGCCGACATTGGTCGGCGAAGCGGGAACGATCGTCGTCGTCGATCCATCGGTCCAGGCGACCACGCGCTCGAACGTGAGGGGGTCGATCGCGATGAAGTAGAGCCGACCGCCGAGGACGACCGGCTGGCCGGCGGCCGATCCGAAGTCGGTGAACGTCGTGCCGTCGAAGCGCCAGAGCGACAGGTCGCCCGTGGACCCGGCGAGCATCCAGAGGTCGCCGAGGTACTCGACGAAGGCCTCCGGAGCCGACGGGGCGCCGGGGACCGTCGTGAACGTGCTGCCGTCGAACGTGCGGAGGTTGACGCCGTCGCCGGTGTAGAGCAAGCCGTCGTACTCGATGATCGCGCCGATGAAGATCCCGTCCGGAACCTCGGAGACGACGGGCGCGGCCGACGCCGGAAGGACCGGAACGAGGCTCAGCGCGAGTGCGGCGACTGCTGCCGCGAGCAGGCGGGACAGCGGGCGTCGCGGGGGGTTCGTCACCGGCCAAGTATAACGATGGCACTACCGCGCGGCGATCGCTTTCAGCCGGGGTCGACGACCTCGTCGTCCGCGTGCCGCGACAGGTGCCGCGAGTATCGCTCGGTGAGCTGCACCATGAGGTCGGGAGTGGAGCGGTCGAGACCGAACACGTAGCCCGGGAAGTCGAGCTGGGACTGCCGCGCCCAGATCGCGTCGTGCTGATCGGGCGGGAACAGCTCCGCCGGATCCCCGACCGCGACCCAGGCGATCGGCACCGTCGACTCGGGCGGCAGCACGGTCCGCAGGTGCACGACGGCGTTGATCCGCACCTCGCTGCGGTCGCCGATGACGGCGCCGTTGAAGACCCGCGCCCCGGTCGCGATGAACACCTCGTCGCCCACCCGGGCGCCGGAGATCGACGCGACCGGCCCGACGAGGCAGTGGTCGCCGATGCGCAGAGGATCGGACGAGGATGCCCGCAGCACCGCGTTCTCCATCACGATCACGTGCTCGCCGAGCACGATCGGGCCGCCCTCGGCGCTGATCACAGCCCCGTGCAGCACCTGGCAGTCGGCACCGATGGTGACGTCGCCGCTCACCACCGCCCCCGGGGCGATGACGGCGTCGGGGTGGACCTTCGGGGAGACACCGAGATGTTCGACCAACATGCTCGGACGCTACTGGAGGGCGCGCGGGGTGACCAGGGGTCAGATCCGGGCGGCGCCCTGTTGGACCACGGGATGGCTGTACTCGGGCACGTCCCGCCGAGCGCCCAGCCCGACCGCGAGCCCGAGGAAGGTGAGCGACCAGACGCCGTAGGGAATCGCCAGCGGAGCGTGCAGCACCTGCGCGGCGCCGAGCGGAACCACCAGCAGCGCGATGACGACCAGGGTCGCCCGGGTCACTCCCCGCCACGCGCCCTGGCGGATCACCGAGACGTTGAGGGCCAGCAGGGCAGGCACGAAGAGCAGAGCTGCCAGCAGAGCGGCGAGCTCGAGCGCGATGACGACGGGCCGGATGCCCCAGTCGGTGTCGACGAGGATCGTCGCCAGCTGCACGACGCCGAACAGCAGCAGCCCGGCGGTGGCGGCGAGTCCGGCGACGGCCGATCCGCGCGTGCGTCGGGCGAGGGTGCGCCAGACGACGAACACGGCGAGCGCCACGATCGCCAGTTGGAGGGCGAGCACGATCTGCCGGGCGACGACGAGACCGAGCACCGAGCGGTCGATCGGCACGAGTACCGTCGCGACCGCGGCGGCGACGCCGAGCAGCGCGGCGACCACGACGGCGACGGCGAGCTGCCGGCTGAAGAGGGGTGCGGGGATCTCGGACATCGGATTCAGTATGGCGTCAGGCCTCCGCAGCCGTGACCTGCCCTCTCACCTGGCGGAGTGCGCCGCGCAACGCGCGTTCGGCATCCAGTCCCGCCTCTCGCGATCCGGCGACGAGCGCGAGCAGCTGCGCCCCGAGCTCCGCCTCGGTGGCCGGCACCGGCGTGGGATCCACCGTGACGCCGACCTTGGCGGCGCGGCCGAGCACCTTGTCGGCGAGCGCGAGCCCGGGCATTCCGGCCGGGATCCCGTCGAGCACGCTCGTGCGATGCGCCTTCTCGACCGCCTTGATCGCCTCCCAGTTGGCGACCACGGCGTCGGGCGTGTCGGCGACGACATCCCCGAAGACGTGCGGATGCCGGCCGACCATCTTCTGGGTCATGTGCGCGGCGACGTCCTCGAGGGTGAACCGACCCTCCTCGGTTGCGATGTCGGCGTGGAAGAGCACCTGGTAGAGCACGTCGCCGAGTTCCTCGACCATCTCGTCGTCGTCGCCCGCCTCGATCGCCTCGACCAATTCGGCGCTCTCCTCGACGAGGTACTGCACGAGGCTCGCGTGGGTCTGGTCCCGGTCCCAGGCGCAGCCGCCGGGGGCGCGCAGCCGCTCCATCGTCGCGATCAGCTCGTCGAGGCGGGGATGGGGCGCATCCGTCATGCCCTCATCCTGCCCGCTACGCCGGCGGGGCGTCCGTGGCGGGGCCGGAGTCCGGCAGCGGCGCGCGCGGCATCGCGATCGCCGAGAGCAGCAGCACGACCGCGACGACGGCGGTCGCCAGGAAGACCGCACCTGTCGCGGCCGACATCGTGCCGGCGTCGCTCTCGTTGCCGCCGAGACGCAGGATGACGCTGTTCGCGATCGCCCCGAGAACGGCGGCGCCGAGCGACTGCCCGATCGAGCGGAAGAACATCTGGGTGCCCGTGACGACGCCCCGCTCGTTCCAGTCGACGCTCGACTGCGCCGCGACGAGGCTCGAGATCGCCGCGAAGCCGAAGCCGGCGCCGATGACGAAGCAGATGATGGCGACGAGCCAGACCGAAGGCGCCAGGGTCGACACGGCGAGGGCCGAGATACTGACGACCAGGATGACGCCGCCCAGGATCGTCGTCGGGCGGAAGCCGACCCGCAGGTACAGCCGACCGGCGAAGGTGGCGGCCACCGGCCAGCCGATCGTCAGCGCGCCGAGGGCGAGCCCGGCGATCAGCGGCGGAGTGCCCGTCGTCACCGTGAGGAACGTCGGCACGAACTCGGTCAGCCCGATCAGCGCCGCCCCGAGCGCGAAGCCCAGCACGTTCGTCGTCGAGAGCAGCCGGCGCGAGAGCACCCAGAACGGCAGGATCGGCTCCGCGGCACGCCGTTCCACCAGGATGAAGGCGACCAGCAGCACCGCGCCCGCCGAGAACACCGAGATGCTGGGCACCGAATCCCATGCCCAGCCGGCCCCACCCTGCAGCACGCCGAGGATGAGCAGGGTCATCGACACCGTGAGGAGCACGGCGCCGGCGTAGTCGATGCGATGCCGCTGCCGTTCCACCTTCTCGCGGAAGCGCGCCCAGATCATCCAGCCGGCCAGAAGGCACAGCGGGATGTTGATGAAGAAGATGCCGCGCCACAGGTCGAACTGCGCGAAGATCCCGCCGAGGGTCGGGCCGACGACGGCGGCGATCGCCCAGACGCTCGCCATGTAGCCCTGCACCCGGGCGCGTTCCTCGAGCGTGTAGATGTCGCCGACCATCGTGATCGCCATCGGCAGCACCGCACCGGCGCCGATCCCCTGCACCGCGCGGAAGAGGATGAGGCTCGGCATGTCCCAGGCGAACCCCGCGAGGATCGAGCCCAGGAGGAAGAGGCCGATGCCCCAGAGCATGATCGGCTTGCGGCCGATCGTGTCGGCCAGCTTCGCGTAGACCGGCACCGTGACCGCCGACGCGAGGAGGTAGACCGAGAACAGCCAGGGGAACGAGCTGAAGCCGCCCAGGTCGGCGACGATCGACGACACCGCCGTCGCGATCACCGTCGAGTCGATCGCGACGAGGCCGGTCGCGAGCATCATCGCGATGAGCAGGGGCCCGCGCTCGGACCGGAAACCCACGGCAGTCGTCACCCGGGATAGCCAACCATCCCGCGAGCACCGCCGCTGGCGACACGGGATGATGAGCGGGTGGATGCTGCCGCTCTCGCGCTTCTCGGCGTCGTCGTCGCCGTGCTCCTGTGGCGGGCCACCACCCGCGAGCGCCGCGACTACGCGCGCTTCAAGCGGATGCGGTCCACCGTCGCCCGGCAGAAGGTCTACCGCCGCTGGGTGATCGAGGGACTCCTCTCGCTCGGCGGGCTCTCGGTCGCGACGATCGTCGGGGCGTGGACATCCGTTTCCGCCGTCCTGACCGAGGCCCAGGCGTGGCCGGCGGTCGCCGCGGTGCGGTCGTTCCTCGGCGAGCCGTTCGGGCTGCCGGTTGCGATCGTCGTCGCCCTGGCGCTGCTCGCGCTGATGGTGCTGCCGGTCGTGCTGATCCGCGACTCGATCGACGAGGCGCCCGCGGTCGGCGACATCCGGGCGCTCCTCCCCCGCACCCGCGGCGAACTCCGCTTCGGCGCCGCGCTCTCGGTGAACGCCGGGGTGTTCGAGGAGCTGCTGTTCCGCCTCGGGCTGCCGGCGCTCGTCTATGCGGTGACCGGGAACGCCCTGGCCGCGTTCGTCGGCGCGACGGTGCTGTTCGGCCTGCTGCACGTGTACCAGGGCGCCGTCGGCATCCTGTTCTCCGGCATCCTCGGCGTCGTCTTCGTGCTACTCTACCTCGTCACCGGCTCGATCCTGGTGCCGATCGTGCTGCACGCGCTCATCGACCTGCGTTCGATGGTGCTCATCCCGGTCGTGCTGGGCAAGGCCTGGGAGAAGCCCTGACGCTCGGTCGTCGGTGGAACCATGAGCCCATGATGACGACGACAGGATCCTTCAGCGGCTTCTCCGTGAACGACCAGGCGGCGGCGCTCGCGTTCTACCGCGACACCCTCGGCCTCGACGTCGACGACACCGGGATGGGGCTCGCCCTCCGGCTGCCCGGCGGCGGGCACGTGTTCATCTACGAGAAGGCCGACCACCGCCCGGCGACCTTCACGGTGCTCAACTTCGAGGTCGACGACATCGACACCGCCGTCACCGAACTCGACGCCGCGGGCGTGAGCCTGGAGCGCTACGAGGGGATGCCGCAGGACGAGAAGGGCGTGCTGCGCGGCACGGCCGCCGGCCAGGGGCCCGACATCGCGTGGTTCACCGACCCGGCGGGCAACATCCTCTCCGTGCTGAACGGCTAGGAGGCGGGGGCCGCCGGGTCCGGCGGGACGAACAGGGCGGTCAGCACGCCGCCGACCCACGCGATCAGCTCGGCGTCGGTGCCCTGCGGCAGCGGGATGCTGAGCGCCTTCGCCGCCGCGAACTCGCGGGCACCCGGGTACATCCGCTTGAGCCGCAGCTGCTTGGAGTCGGGCAGCTCGGCGGGCGCGATGCGCAGGTTGCCGCCGACGGCGACGACGTCCGAGAGCCCCGCCTTGATCGCCACGCGTCGCAGCCGTGAGATCGCGATGAGGTTCTGCACCGATTCGGGGAGGTCGCCGTAGCGGTCGGTGAGCTCCTCGGCGACCGAGTCGATCGCCTCGTCGGGCGACGCCGGAGCCGCCGCCGTCGAGAGCTTCTGGTACGCCTCGAGCCGGAGCCGCTCGCTCTCGAGGTACTCCTCGGGGATGCGGGCATCCACCGGCAGTTCGAGGCGCAGTTCGGTCTGCCCCTCGGCGACGTCGCCGCGGAAGGTCGCGACCGCCTCGCCGATCATGCGCAGGTAGAGGTCGAAGCCGACCCCGGCGATGTGGCCCGACTGCTCGCCGCCGAGCAGGTTGCCGGCGCCGCGGATCTCGAGGTCCTTGAGCGCCACCTGCATCCCCGACCCGAGTTCGGTGTTCGCGGCGATCGTCTCGAGGCGGTCCTGGGCGACCTCGCCCAGCGGCTTGTCGTCGTCGTAGAGGAAGTAGGCGTAGGCGCGCTCCCGGCCGCGTCCCACGCGTCCGCGGATCTGATGCAGCTGCGACAGGCCGTACTTGTCGGCGGCGTCGATGATCAGGGTGTTCGCGTTGGCGATGTCGATGCCGGTCTCGATGATGGTCGTGCTGACGAGCACGTCGAACTTGCGCTCCCAGAAGTCGACGATGACCTGCTCGAGCACGCTCTCGGAGAGCTGTCCGTGCGCCACCGCGATCCGCGCCTCGGGCACGAGGTCGGCGAGTTGCGCCGCGATCCGGTTGATCGACGACACCCGGTTGTGCACGAAGAACACCTGGCCCTCGCGCAGCAGCTCGCGCCGGATGGCGGCGCTCACCTGCTTCTCGTTCCACGGTCCGACGAAGGTGAGGATCGGATGCCGGTCTTCCGGCGGCGTCGCGAGGGTCGACATCTCGCGGATGCCGGTGACCGCCATCTCGAGCGTGCGCGGGATCGGCGTCGCCGACATCGCCAGGATGTCGACGTTCGTCTTGAGCTTCTTCAGCGCATCCTTGTGCTCGACGCCGAAGCGCTGCTCCTCGTCGATGATCACGAGCCCGAGGTCCTTGAAGCGGATGCCCTCCGACAGGAGTCGATGCGTGCCGATGACGACATCCACCTCACCGGTGGCGAGACCCTCGATCGTCTCCTTCGACTCCTTCGCCGTCTGGAACCGGCTGAGCGCGCGGAGGTGCACGGGGAAGCCGGCGAACCGCTCGGCGAAGGTCTCCATGTGCTGCCGCACGAGCAGCGTCGTCGGCACGAGCATGACGACCTGCTTGCCGTCCTGCACCGCCTTGAACGCCGCCCGGATCGCGATCTCGGTCTTGCCGTAGCCGACGTCGCCCGAGATGAGGCGGTCCATCGGGATCGGCCGCTCCATGTCGGCTTTGACGTCGTCGATGGTCACGAGCTGGTCGGGCGTCTCCGCGAACGGGAACGCCTCTTCGAGCTCCCGCTGCCACGGGGTGTCGGGCGGGAACGCGTGTCCCTGGCTCGCCATCCGCGCGGAGTAGAGCTTCACCAGTTCGACGGCGATGTCGCGCACGGCCTTGCGGGCCTTGCCCTTCGCCGCCGCCCAGTCGGAGCCGCCCATCTTCGACAGCGCCGGGGCCTCGCCGCCGACGTACCGGCTCAGCAGGTCGAGCTGATCGGTCGGCACGCTCAGCCGATCGGGGGCCCCGCCGCGCTTGCTCGGCGCGTACTCGATCACGAGGTACTCGCGGGTCACCTTCGCGTGGGTCGTGCCGAGCGGACCGCGGGCCGTGCGCTCCCCGGACGCCACCTCCCGCGAGATCAGCTCGACGAATCGGCCGATGCCGTGGGTCTCGTGCACGACGTAATCGCCGGACTTCAGCTGCAGCGGGTCGACCACGTTCTTGCGGCGACTCGCCAGCTTGCCGCGGCTGCGAGTGTCGATCGCCTGGGCCCGGCCGTAGAACTCCGCCTCGGAGAGCACCGCGATCTTCTCGTCGGGCAACGCGAAGCCGGCCTCGATCGTCGCCTGCTCGACCTCGGGCTCGACGCCCGCCTGCGCGAGCACGTCGCGCGCGCGCTCGACCATGCCGGTGCCGGCCGCCGTCACGGTGACCTGCCAGCCGTCGCGCACGAGCGCGGCGACGTGATCGACGGCACCCTCGACCTGCCCGGCGAAGCTCGGGATCGGGATGCCGGGAACTCGCACGACCTCGTCGGCGTCGGAGTCGAACGGGCTGAACGTCCACCAGGTGCGCGGGGCGGCCGCGGCCCGCAGCTGGGAGACGGTGAGGAAGTCGCCGCGGTCGAGGCTGATCGGTGCCTTCGCTCCGGCCGTCGCCGCGCTCCACGCCGCGTCGAGGAACTCGCGGTTCGTCTCGGCCAGGCTCATCGCCCGCGTCGCGACGCGTTCCGGGCTGAGGATCGCGACCGCGGCATCCTCGGGCAGCAGGTCGGTGATCGGCACCAGTTCGCCGACGAGCGCGGGGGCGAGCGACTCCATCCCCTCGACCGGGATGCCCTCGCCGATCTTGGCGAGCATCCCCTCGAGACTCGGGAACTCGCGCTCCATCTCCTTCGCGCGCTGCCGCACGTCGGGCGTCAGCAGCATCTCGCGGCTCGGGAGCAGGTCGACCGCGCCGAGGTCGCCGTCGATCGATCGCTGGTCGGCGACCGAGAACGCCCGCAGCGTCTCGATCTCGTCGCCGAAGAAGTCGGCGCGCACGGGATGTTCGGCATCCGGCGGGAAGACGTCGAGGATGCCGCCGCGCACCGCGAACTCGCCGCGGCGGGTGACCAGGTCGACCCGGGCGTAGGCGAGTTCGGCGAGCTGAAGCGACAGCGCGGCGAGGTCGTACCCGCGGCCGCCGGCCGTGAGCTTCACCGTCTCGACGTCGGCGAGCCCGGCCACGACCGGCTGGAGTGCGGCGCGCACCGTCGTCACGACGACGAGGTGGCCCTCGGGCTTCGCCACCCAGCGGCCGACCTCGCGCAGCGCGCTCAGGCGACGGCCGACGGTCTCGGCGCTCGGGCTGAGCCGTTCGTGCGGCAGCGTCTCCCACGCGGGGAAGTCGAGCACGGTCGCCGTGGGCAGGTAGGCGCGCAGCGACCCGATGACGGCATCCACCTCGCGTCCGGTCGCGGTGATCGCGAGCACCGCCTGGGCGTCACCGCGCGCGGCGAGCAGGGCGGCGAGCACGGGCACCCGCAACCCCTCGACCATCGAGAAGTCGGCATCCTTCTCGGCGGACGTCAGAGCGGTTTCGAGCGCGCGGGCATGCATCAACCCCGGAATCAACGCGTGCAGACCCACTTGTTCGAGCTTAGGGCGTGTCTCGGACTCGCGCTTCCGCGGCTCAGTCCTTCGGCGCGTGCACGCGCTGCTGCGCGGTGAGGAGGCCGTCGGTGAGCACCAGCTCGACGGCATCCGCCGCATCGGAGATCAGGTTCGGCAGCGTCTCGCGCTCCGCCTTGGAGAATGGCGAGAGCACGAAGTCGGCGGGATCCTGCCGGCCGGGGGGACGCCCGACGCCGACCCGCACCCGCACGAAGTCAGGGCCGGCGACGGCGATGATGTCCCGCACGCCGTTGTGACCGCCCGGTCCGCCGCCGGTCTTCAGCCGGACAGTGTCATAGGGCAGATCGAGTTCGTCGTGGATGACGATCAGGCGCGAGGCGTCGAGCGAGTAGAACTTCAGCAGCCCCGCGACGGGGCGACCGGAGACGTTCATGAACGTCGAGGGCACGGCGAGCGCGATCCGTTCGCCACCCGGACGGACCCGGGCTTCGGCAACGGTCGCGCCCACCTTGTGCACCTTGAAGGTCGCGCTGAGCCGGGATGCCAGCTCCGCGACGACCATCTGGCCGACGTTGTGACGGTGGCCGGCGTAGCCGGGCCCGGGATTCCCGAGCCCGACCACGAGCCAGCGATCGTCGGCCACGAGCGGGAGTTACTCCGCGGCGTCGGCAGCCGGGGCGTCGCCCTCGGCGTCGGCAGCGGCCTCGTCGCCCTCGGCGCCTTCGCCCTCGGCGCCCTCGGCGTCGTCCTCACCGAGGTCGACCTGGGTCTCGCCGGTGATGCCGACGATGAGCACCTCGGGGTCGGTGATGAGGGTCGCGCCGGTGGGCAGCTTGACGTCCTTCGCGAGGATCTGGGCGCCTTCGCGCAGGCCTTCGATGCTGACCGTGACGCTCTCCGGGATGTGGGTCGCCTCGACCTCGAGCGAGATCGTGTTCGAGTCCTGGTTGACGCTCGTCTCGGGAGCGGACTCGCCCTCGAGGTGCACCGGCACGTCCACGGTGACCTTCTCGCCGACGCGCACGACGATGAGGTCGAGGTGCTCGATGATCTGGTGCACCGGGTCCTTCTGCACATCCTTCACGAGGGCGAGCTGGCTCTTGCCGTTGATCTGCAGGTCGAGCACCTGGTTGGCCTTGCGGATGATCAGGCCCGTCTCGTGGCCCGGCAGGGCGACGTGCTGCGGCTCGGTGCCGTGGCCGTAGATCACGGCGGGGATCTTGCCGGCGGCGCGGAGGCGGCGGGCGAAGCCCTTGCCGAATTCGGTGCGCACCTCGACGGTGAGCTTGTTGTCGTCCGCGTGATCCTTGGCGTTGGCGGCCTTGTTCTGCTTGGCGGTGACCATGGTCGTACTCCTAGAGATGTCGGGCGGTCAGGCCCAGTGGATTGTCTGTTCAACTCGAACGCACGAAAGCGCGAGGAAGACCTGGGGCCACCCCACCGCGTCGATCACGGCCCCGTTGGTCAGGGCCCTCGCCGAAGTTCAGTGCCCCATGCTACAGGGCGTCGCCGGACTCCGGTACCTCGTCGGTTCCGCGCACGGAGCCGCCGACCGCCGCCGCGAGGAACGACGCGCCCGCCACCATGACGAGCCCGTAGGCGCCGAGCAGGTTGCCCGAGAGAGTGGCGGCGAACGTCGGCGTGACGAAGAGGAAGACGCCCACGACCAGCGCGAGGGCCCCGGCGAGCACTGCTCCGACCGACGACCACCGCAACAGGATGCCGGCGAGCCCGGCCAGCACACCGGCGGCCACGGTCACCCCGGCGGTGAGCGCGTCGTACTTGAAGAGCATCAGGATCGATCGCACGAACGATCCACCCGCGACGATCAACAGCGTCGTCGCGCCGAGCAGCGCGACCGCGCCGAGGGCGGAGGACACCGCGACGGCAGTCGGGCTCGACGGGCCGTCGAGCCGGCGCGACCTCACCCCGAGAGCGGCGCCGACGAGGAACGCGCCGACGACGAGCGCCGTGCCGGAGAAGTAGAAGACGGTCGCCCCGTCGGCCATCGCCGGGTCGAAGACGCCCAGCATGCGGGTGATCTGGAAGACCGGGCTGAAGATCCCGCCGCCGAACGGGTTGCCGAACGGCACGACGAGGGCGAGCAGGCCGAGCAGTGCGTGGATGGCCCCGACGACGAGGATGCCGACCCAGTGCACGGCGAGCGAGAGCGCGCCCGCGGCGAGGAAGAGCACCCCGAGGATCGTGAGCACGATCGCTCCCGGGTCGGACGTCAGGGTGGCGGCCGATCGCGCCTGAGCGGATGCCCCGAACCAGGTCATCGACAATCCGGCGACGGTTCCAGCACCCGCGACCAGCAGGCTGAGGAAGGGTCGGAGCACGGCGTCAGCCTACCCGCGCGTCCCGGGGAACCGGCCGGGAGGAGTCAGTAGAACTCGACGGTATCGACGACGTTCCGCAGGGGCTCCCCGTCGAGCAGCCGCCGGGCGTTCTCGGCCACGAGCTCCGTCACGCCCCGCGCCTCGTTGCCGGCGACCGCCGCGGTGTGCGGGCTGATCAGCACCCCGGGCAGATCCCAGAGCGGGCTGTCGGCGGGCAGCGGCTCGACCGCGGCGACGTCGAGCACCGCCGTGCCGACCTGACCCGCGCGGAGCGCCTCGATCAGCGCCGGCTCGTCGATCGTCGTCCCGCGCCCGACGTTGACCACGGTGATGCCGGGCCGCACCGCCGCGAACACCTCGGCGCCCAGCATCCGCTCGGTCTGCGCGGTGCCGGGTAACGCCATGACGATCGCGTCGGCCCCGGCGGCTGCGGCGGCGAGCTGCTCGACCGGACGCACGTCGGCGACGCCGGGCACCTTCACATCCCGTCGGTGGATGCCGACCACCCGCGCTCCGAGAGCGGTGAGTTTCACGGCGACCGCCCGGCCGATCGAGCCGAGTCCCACGACCAGCACCGTCGAGGAGCGCACCGAGCCGACGACGCGGTAGTCGCCCCAGACGTGACGGGACTGCTCGTCCCGGAGGCGGCCGAGGTGCTGCGCACCGGCGAGCACGCCGAACACGGCGAACTCGGCGAGGGCCTCCGCGTGCACCCCGGCCGAGGTCGTGAAGACGATCCGCTCGAGGTCGGCGGGGGCCAGCCTCGCCGCCTGCACCTGCTGCCCGCCGCCGGCCGGGATCGTGTGCACCCAGCGCAGCCCCGGATTCGCGGCGACCGTGCGGGCCAGCGCCCGCCCCGACTGCTCGGGCACTCCGAACAGCGCGTCGGCCGAATCGACGAGCCGCTCGTACTCGGTCTGCTGTTGCGGCGTGCGCCGGAACCCCGGATCGTTGTGCCCGACCAGGATGTCGACGGGCCCGAGCAGGTCGGCCGGATGGACGACCTCCAGCCGCGGCTCGAGCCGGGCGAGCAGCTCCACCTCTACGGCGGGCAGCGGATTGGTGATGACGATCCGCAGGTCAGCCACGACCCTCCTCCTTCCTGAGCCGTCCAACCACCAGCTCGACGATCTCGTCGGGTCGCAGGGCGACATCCACGGGGATCGCGTTCTCGTCTGGGGCGGGCTCCTCGAGCGTCGCCAACTGGGAGTCGAGCAGAGCGGTCGGCATGAAGTGCCCCGTGCGGCCCTGCATGCGCGCGGCGAGCAGCTGGGGGGTGCCGTGCAGGTAGACGAGCGCGAGGTCGGGTGCGGCCGCGCGCAGACGGTCCCGGTAGGCGCGCTTGAGCGCCGAGCACGCGACCACGACGGGGCTATCGAGTTCGGCCGCGATCCGGTCGAGCCACGGGGCGCGGTCGGCGTCGGTCAGCGGGATGCCCGCCGCCATCTTCGCGACGTTGACGGCGGGATGCAGGTCGTCGCCTTCGACGAACGGGATGCCGAGCGTGTCGGCGAGGGCGACCCCGACCGTGGACTTGCCGGTGCCGGAGACGCCCATGACGATGACGGAACGAGAGAAAGACATCGCATCCACGCTAGTAGCCTGGAGAACCGTGACCACCACCGCTTCCGCCACCGCCAACATCGGAGTCGTCGGCCTCGCCGTCATGGGCTCCAACCTCGCCCGCAACCTGGCCTCCCGCGAGGGCAACACGGTCGCCATCTTCAACCGCTCGCCCGAGAAGACCGACACCCTCGTCGCCGAGCATCCCGAGGCCGGTTTCGTCCCGACGAAGTCGTACGCCGAGTTCGCGGCATCGCTGCAGAAGCCCCGCACGGCGCTCATCATGGTGCAGGCCGGCACGGGCACGGATGCCGTCATCGACGAGCTGGTGAAGGTGTTCGAGCCGGGCGACATCATCGTCGACGGCGGGAACGCGCTGTTCACCGACACCATCCGCCGCGAGAAGGCGGTGCGCGAAACCGGCATCAACTTCGTCGGCGCGGGCATCTCCGGCGGCGAGGAGGGCGCGCTGAACGGCCCGTCGATCATGCCCGGCGGCTCCGACGAGTCGTGGGTCACGCTCGGCCCCATCCTCACGTCGATCGCGGCGATCGCCGAGGGTGAGCCGTGCGTCACCCACGTCGGCCACGACGGCGCCGGTCACTTCGTGAAGATGATCCACAACGGCATCGAGTACGCCGACATGCAGTTGATCGCCGAGGCCTACGACCTGATCCGCCGCGGCACCGGCAAGACGCCCGCCGAGATCGCCGAGATCTTCGCCGACTGGAACCGCGGTGAGCTCGAGTCGTACCTGATCGAGATCACCGCCGAGGTGCTGCGTCAGGTCGACGCCTCGACCGGACGGCCCCTGGTCGACGTCATCCTCGACCACGCCGGATCGAAGGGCACCGGCGTCTGGACCGTGCAGACGGCGCTCGACCTCGGCATCCCCGTCTCGGGCATCGCCGAAGCCGTCTTCGCTCGATCGCTGTCGTCGAAGCCGGCCCAGCGTGCGGCCGCGTCCGCGCTGCCGGGCCCCGACTCCGAAGGCTGGAAGCCGGCCGACCCCGACGCCTTCATCGAGGGCGTGCGGCTTGCGCTGTACGCCTCGAAGGTCATCGCCTACTCGCAGGGCTTCGACGCCATCGTCGCCGGGGCGAAGCAGTACGGCTGGGACATCCAGAAGGGAGAGATCGCGAAGATCTGGCGCGGCGGCTGCATCATCCGCGCCCGCTTCCTCAACCGCATCACCGAGGCCTACGCGGCCGACCCGGGACTCGTCGCCCTCGTCACCGCCCCGTTCTTCGCCGACGTGATGGCGACGGCGCAGACCGCGTGGCGCAACGTCGTCGCGGATGCGGCGCACGCCGGCATCCCCGCCCCCGCGTTCTCGTCGTCGCTGTCGTACTACGACGGCCTCCGCGCCGACCGGCTGCCCGCCGCGCTCGTGCAGGGGCAGCGCGACTTCTTCGGGGCGCACACCTACCAGCGCGTCGACCGCGACGGGACGTTCCACACGCTGTGGTCGGGCGACCGGAGCGAGATCGAGGCGGCCGACTCGCACTGAGAGTTTTCCTTAGTCGGTCGCTGTGACGAGAACTACCGAAGCCGTACTTTCTTCTTCGTCGAAAGGATCAGGTGACGAGGTGCGATCCCTCAAGGAAGTGAACGGCCCGCCCGCTTGATCCGTGAACTCGCGGTCTTCGTCCGGTTGACGATCCGCGTATTCAAGGAGGTCTCGAAGATATTCAGGTGCTTCGTCCGCAGCGATCACTATCGCGCGATCGAAGAACGGTGTTGCGAAAGACATGGCGGTCGCGAGCGAACTCGTCACGGGGACTCGCGGGCACAACGTGAGGCAACTGAGCGGAGAACAGTGCTCTTCGATCTCGACCCGAGGCACCCGCCACGCCAAGTATGGGCGGATGGATTCGGCTGGGGCGAAACTGATGCCATTTCGATCTGCGTCCATCACCCCCCTCGGGCAGCCTCTGAGAGGTAGTCCTGCTGACAAGCCGTTGTAGAAGGCGTACGCGGGGCTGGCGCGTGAAGCCCGTGCGCCATCAACAAGCAAATCGAACTGGCGACCCTGCTTGCTCGAGTGATCGAGCCCTCGGTAAGTGTCGTCGCGGAAGAGTCGCTTCGCCTGGAGATGTATTCCGCTCAGCTTCCCGTCGAGGGCCTGAAACCAAATAGCGAGATCCGCCCCGTACAGGTGGCTTTCCTGATACTTCGTGAACTCCTTCACCCGCGTCCTCAGCCCGGCATGTCGAGCCGCTCGCGCGTAGGCGCTCACAAAGTTCTGAGTGAGTGTTTCTTCGTGCGGCTCGAGGCCCAACGACCGGTCGGCGACGATTCGCGCGCGCACTTCCGATGACTGCCGATCCAGAAGATGACCAACTTCGAAACGATCAACAAGCTCGCTCATCGTCGTCCCGTCCAACTACGTGGAATCACGTCTCACAAACTAGCCAGACTTTTGATCACATTTCCAATGGTTACGGGGGCGGTCGTTGGTCGGCAATCAGGCGGTGAGGGGGACGGCTTCCACCAGGGTGGTCGGGGTGCCGAAGCGGTGGCCGGTGATCGAGATGGCCTGCTCACGCAGGAACGGGAGCATCTCGACGCGGCCCGCCTCGGTGACGGGGCCGTCGTGCACGGCGACGTCGGGGCGACCGCCGATCGCTTCGAGGAAAGTTGCCGCGGGGCCGCCGACGAGACGCACCCGGGCATCGCGCAGAGTGCGGGCGGAGGCGAGCCAGGCGTCCTGGTCCTCGATGCGCACCGTCGCGCCGGCGGCGCGGAACGCGGCGACCTGCAGGGTCTCATCGCTCGGCACCGAGACGGTGACGGGGGCGCCGGCGGCCAGGCCGGCGAGCACGACTCGGGCGACCTCGACCGGGGAAGCGAGGTGGTCGGCGCGTACGGTGACCGGCACCGGGCGGTAGCGGAAGGCATTGCGCTCCGCCTCGAGGTCGCTGACGTCGCGCGAGACGCCGAACTCGGCGGCGAGGGCGCGGGCGTCGCTGCCGGCCGCGCGGCGCAGGAACGCCTGCTCGCCGGCGGTGAACGTCGCGACGATCGCGTCGAACGCGGCCGGGAGGGTCCCGGAGAACGGCGCGGCCTCCGCCGACCGGAACGAGCCGAGGCCGAGCAGGTAGTTGGGCCCGCCCGCCTTGGTGCCCGGGCCGACGACCGACTTCTTCCAGCCGCCGAACGGCTGCCGCTGCACGATGGCGCCGGTGGTGCCGCGGTTGACGTAGAGGTTGCCCGCCTCGACCCGGTCGACCCAGGTCGCGACCTCCCGGGCGTCCAGCGAGTGGATGCCGGCGGTCAGCCCGTAGTCGACGGCGTTCTGCAGTTCGAGCGCTTCGTCCAGGTCGCGAGCGCGGAGGATGCCGAGCACCGGGCCGAAGTACTCGACGCGGTGGAACTCGGAGCCGGGCTTCACGCCTGTCTTGATCCCCGGCGTCCAGGTCTTCCCGTCGGCGTCGAGTTTGCGCGGCTCGAGCAGCCAGCTCTCCCCCGGCTCGAGCGTCGTGAGCGCCTTGAGCAGCTTGCCCTCGGCCGGCTCGATGAGCGGTCCCATCCGCGACGCCGGGTCGGCGGGGTCGCCGACGTGCAGCGAGCCGACGGCATCCAGCAGCTGGGCGCGGAAGCGCTCCGAGTCGGCGACCGACCCGACGAGGATCGCGAGCGACACCGCCGAGCACTTCTGGCCCGCGTGGCCGAACGCGGAGGCGGCGACATCCCGGGCGGCGAGGTCGAGGTCGGCGCTCGGAGGGACGACGAGTGCGTTCTTGCCGCTCGTCTCGGCGAGCAGCTTGAGTCCGGGCCGGAAGCCGCGGAACTGCTCCGCCGTCTCGAAACCGCCGGTGAGGATGACCTGGTCGACGTAGGGATCGGCGATCAGCCGCTCGCCGAGCGACGAGTCGGAGAACTGGATGAACCGCAGCACCTCGCGCGGCACCCCCGCCTCCCAGAGCGTCTCGGCGAGCACGGCCGCGCTGCGGGCCGAACGGCGCGACGGCTTGAGGATCGTCGCCGAACCCGAGGCGAGCGACGCGAGGGTCGAGCCGGCCGGGATCGCGACCGGGAAGTTCCACGGCGGGATGACGACCGTGAGGCGGGCCGGCACGAAGGAGGCGCCGTCGATCCGGTCGAGGTCGAGCGCGCGTTCCGCGTAGTAGTTGGCGAAGTCGATCGCCTCGGAGACCTCGGGATCGGCCTGGTCGAAGGTCTTGCCGGCCTCGGCCGCCATCACCTCGATGAGGTCGCCGCGACGGCGCTCGAGCAGCATCCCGGCCCGGCGCAGGATCGCCGCACGACCGTTCGCGCCGAGGTCGGCCCACGGCCCGGCGGCAGCGACCGAGGCCGCCACGAGTTCCGAGAGCGCCGCCGCGTCGGCGATGCCCGAGGCGGCGACGGTGGCAACGCCGAGCTCGCTCGTCGGCACCCGGCCGAGGATCTCGCGGGCCCAGCCCCGGTTCACCGCGATCGACGAGTCGCTGTCGGGCGAGTTGCGGAACTCGCGCACGACCTCGTCGAACGGGGCGGTGCGGTCCTGCACGCGGTGCGGCGCCGGTACGTCGTCATCCAGAGCTTCGAGGGAGGCGAGGAATCGGGTGCGCTCGCGCTCGAACAGCACGTCGCTGCTCGAGAGTTCGAAGACCGCCGACATGAAGTTCTCCTGGCTCGCGCCCTCCTCGAGGCGGCGCACGAGATAGGCGATCGCGGAGTCGAAGTCGGCCGCGGCGACGACCGGTGTGTAGAGCAGGAGTCCGCCGACATCCCGGCGCACCACTTCGGCCTGGGCCGGCGCCATGCCGAGCAGCATCTCGAACTCGACGCCCGCAGAGACTCCGCGCGAGGAAGCGAGGTGCTTCGCGAACGCGAGGTCGAACAGGTTGTGGCCGGCGACGCCGATGCGCACGTCGTCGATGCGGTCGGGGCGCAGCGCGGCGTCGAGCACGCGCTTGTAGTTCGTGTCGCTGTCCTGCTTGGAAGGCCAGGTCGCGAGCGGCCAGTCGTGCAGGTCCGCGTCGACGCGTTCCATCGGCAGGTTCGCCCCTTTCACGACGCGCACCTTGATGCCCGCGCCCCCGGCGGCCCGCCGACGCGCCGCCCACTCCTGCAGCCTCAGGTACGCGGCGACGGCGTCGGGCAGATAGGCCTGCAGCACGATGCCGGCTTCGAGGCCGGCGAGACCAGGAGCGTCCAGGAGCGAACAGAAGACCGCGATCGTCAGGTCGAGGTCCTTGTACTCCTCCATGTCGAGGTTGATGAACTTCGGCGTACTCGCGGCCGCGGCCTGCTCGAACAGCGGCTGGAGCGCGACGACGATGTCGTCGACGGCCTCCTCGAACGCCCACAGCGAGTGCGGGGCGACGGTCGCCGAGACCTTGATCGACACGTAGTCGACATCGTCGCGGGCGAGCAGCGCCCGGGTGCCGTCGAGCCGCTTCGCCGCCTCGCGGGCGCCGAGCACGGCCTCGCCGAGGAGGTTGACGTTGGGCCGCATGCCGCGGGCGCGGATTCCGCTCAGCGCGCGACCGAGACCCGGATCCTTCGCGTCGATCACGAGGTGCGCGACCATCCGGCGCAGCACGGCGCGGGCGATCGGCACGACGACGCCGGGCAGGATCGGGGCCGCGAGGCCGCCGAGCCGGATGACGGCACGGAGCGGGAGGGCGAGGAACTTCGGCGGCCGCTTCGCGAGGCGCGCGAGGGTGCGGGCCGCGACATGGCGGTCCTCGGGGCGCACGACGCCGTCGACGAACCCGACGGCGAAGTCGAGCCCGACGGGATCCTGCAGCAGTCCGGCGAGGCGCTTCGCCGAGACATCCACCGGGATGGCGGCCGCATCGGCGAGCCAGGTGCGCACCTGGGCGACGACGGCGTCGGCGACCTCCGAAGACGCGGGAACGGACGTGGTGGCGGCGGTCGGGCGAGGGCTCACGGCGCCAGTATCCGCCGGAGGGTCGCGTAAGGTAAATCAACGTTTTCTACGCGATATCCGTCGCTTCTGCTTAAGGATGGTTCGGGATGCTCGACGTGCGCCGACTCGCCCTGCTACGCGAGCTCAGCCTCCGCGGCACGATCACCGCCGTCGCCGCCGCGCTCCATCAGACCCCGTCCTCGGTCTCGCAGCAGCTCGCGCAGTTGGAGAAGGAGGCCGGCGTCCCGCTGCTGCTCAAGTCGGGACGACGATTGCAACTGACGCCCCAGGCGGAACTCCTCGTCGATTACACCACCGGCATCCTCGAGCAGCTGGAGCGTGCGGATGCCGACCTCGCCGCGTCGCTCAGCAGCGCGTCCGGCATCCTGCGCGTCGCGATCTTCCAGTCCGTCGCGCTCGCGCTGCTGCCGCGCGCCCTCGACGTGCTCGAGCGCGACCATCCCGGACTCACCGCGATCGTCACCCAGCGCGAACCCGAGACGGCACTGCACGAGACCTACGCCCGCGACTTCGACCTGGTCATCGCCGAGGAGTACCCCGGGCACGCGGCCCCCCGGCTCGCCGGACTCGACCGGCGGCCGCTGACGACGGATGCCCTCCGCCTCGCGATCCCGCCCGGCGGCCGGTTCCCCGCCCGCGAGATCGCCGACGTCGCCGACGCGCCCTGGGTGATGGAGCCGCACGGCGCCGCGAGCCGGCACTGGGCCGAGCAGGCCTGCCGGCGCGCGGGGTTCGAGCCGAAGGTGCGCTTCGAGACCGCCGACCTCCAGGCGCACGTGCAGCTGATCCGCACCGGGCACGCCGTGGCCCTGCTGCCCGATCTCATCTGGCAGGGCGCCGCCCCGACGGTCGACCTGCTCGCGCTCGACGGCGATCCGCGCCGCACCATCTTCACCTCCACCCGCACCACGATCGCCGAGCGGCCGTCGGTCGTCGCGTTCCGCGACGCCCTCGAAGCCGCGGCGGCCGAACTCGACGGCAGCGGGAGCTGATCGCCGGGACCGTCAGCCGCCGAGCAGGACCGCGACGATCCCGGAGCCGGCGCCGAGGAGCACCACCGCCCAGGGCGGCGCATTCGCGACGACGAGCAGCACGAAGCAGGCCACGGCGAGGGCGAACGTCGCTCCGTCGACGATCGCGGTCGTGAACACGGGGTCGTAGAGCGCCGCCGCGAGGATGCCGACCACCGCGGCGCTCCCCCCGCGGATGAACCCCTGCGCGCCCGCGCGGCGCCGGAGGGCGTCCCAGAACGGCAGCACGCCGACGAGGATCAGGAACCCGGGCAGGAAGATCCCGGCGAGGGCGAGCGCGCCACCCGCCACCCCGCCCGGACCCGGCTCGGCGAGCGCCCCGAGGTAACCGGCGAAGGTGAACAGCGGCCCCGGCACGGCCTGCGCCGCCGAGTAGCCGGCGAGGAAGGCATCCGGCGTCACCCAGCCGGGCGCGACGACTTCGGCATCGAGCAGCGGCAGCACGACATGGCCGCCGCCGAAGACGAGGGCACCGGCGCGGGTGAACGCGTCGAACAGGGCGACGGCGGGCGACCGGACGAGAGCGGCGAGAACGGGCAGCCCGGCGAGGAGGAGGGCGAACAGGCTCAGCGCGACGACGCCCACCCACCGCGGCACCGGGAACCGTATGGGCTCACTGTCCGATTCGACGCCGGTGCGGCACAGCAGCATCCCCGCCGCGGCGCCGACGAGGATCGCGGCGACCTGTCCGAGAGGGCCGGGCACGACGAGCACGAGCACGAGAGCACCGACCGCGATCAGGGCGCGGCGGACGTCGGGCGCGAGAGAGCGCGCCATCCCGAGCACCGCCTGCGCGACGATCGCGACCGCGACGACCAGGAGACCCGCGAGGGCGCCCCGGGCGACCGGTGAGTCGAGCCAGGAGACCCCGAACGCGAACAGCACGAGCAGCACCGCCGACGGGAGGGTGAAGCCGACGAACGCCGCGAGCGCCCCGAGCGGGCCGGCGCGCAGCAGGCCGAGCGCGAACCCCACCTGGCTCGACGACGGGCCGGGGAGGAACTGGCTGAGCGCCACCAGCTCGCCGTACCCGCGCTCGTCGATCCAGCGCCGACGTTCCACGAACTCGGTGCGGAAGTAGCCGAGGTGCGCGATCGGGCCGCCGAACGAGGTGGCTCCGAGCCGGAGGAAGGCCAGGAACACCTCTCCCACGCCGCCGCGCCTGCGGTCGGGGGCGTCGGCGGTCACGCGCGCATCGTACCGAGGCCGGGCGAACGGATGATTGAGTAGAGCGGTGGCGCACGACGACGATCCCCCGGAGCTGCGCGGCTACGTGCCCAGCGAGGGCCGGCCGCTGCGGCATCCGATGACGCTGCGCGTGATGAGGGTGACGATCGTGCTCGGCATTCTCGGGCTCATCGTGCCGTCCGTCTACGCGACGATCGCGCTGCAGGCCCGCACGGCCGGCCGCATCTGCGCCGGCGCCACCGCGACGACCGACGCCGAGCCGATCGTGCGGTTCGAGCTCACCGGGCCGGCCGGCCCGTCGTGGTACTGCTACGCCCGGGAGTTCGGCGGCGACGAGGTGCTGCTCGGATCGATGGGCCTCATCCCGGGCTGAGAATCCCCCGGGAAGCCCCGAGCATGCCCAGGTTCGCCGGAAGGCCGCGTGTTAGCCTCACCGGCGCATGTCATTCGCTACGAAACCGCCTTCCGCTCACCTCAACCGTCGCGCCCTCGGTGTGACGGGTGGCTCGATCATCCTCATCGGCTGCCTCGCGATGGCCCCTCTCGCGGCCCCGCCGTCGATCGCCGAACAGCAGGCTGACTACGCCGCCACGTATGCGCAGAGCTTCGAGCTCGTCTCCGCGCGCAGCGACGCCGCCGCCGCGACCCTCGGGGTCACCGCACGCGACCCCTACGCCGCGACTCCCGGACCCGAGACCTACATCCAGGGCGGCACCAACTACGACTGGGCGAAGCTCGTGCTGCTGTACGCCGAGTGGCCGGTCACCGACGAGAGCGTCACCGTGATCACCCGCTGGATGCGCCAGGAGAACTACGTCGACAGTTGGTTCACGCGCAACAACCCGCTCAACCTGGGCGCCGGCGGCTACGCCACCAACGGCGACCTCGTCTCGGCCGCCCAGGCGGTCGGCAAGGCGCTGAAGAAGAACGGCGGCTACGCGAACATCGTCGCGGGGTTCGCGAACGGCGCACCGTCGGGCGAGATCGAGTACGCGATCTGGTTCTCGCCGTGGTCGACGAGCAAATACGGCAACGGCACCCGCTGGGCCACCTCACCGGTGCCGGTCGTGCAGGCCCCGGCCTCCGCCTGGGGTCGCTGAGACTTCCTCGGAGAAGCTGCCCGGGCGGGATTCCCGGGGGAGCTCTCAGGCGGCGCCGTCGAACATCGACGTGACGGATCCGTCGTCGAACACCTCGTGGATCGCGCGCGCGATCAGCGGGGCGATCGGCAGCACCGTGAGCCGGTCCCACCGCTTCCCCTCCGCGATCGGCAGGGTGTCGGTGACGACGACCGAGTCGATCGACTCGCTCTGCAGGATCTCGGTCGCCGGGTCGGAGAACACCGCGTGGGTCGCCGCGACGACGACGGCGGTCGCACCGTTCTTCTTGAGCGCCTCCGCGGCCTTCACGATGGTGCGGCCGGTGTCGATCATGTCGTCGACGATCAGGCAGACGCGGCCCTCGACCGGTCCGATGATCTCGTGCACGCTGACCTGGTTGGGCACCAGCGGATCGCGGCGCTTGTGGATGATGGCCAGCGGCGCCCCGAGCTTGTCGCTCCAGATGTCGGCGACGCGCACCCGGCCCATGTCGGGCGAGACGACAGTGAGGGTGCCGGCATCCAGCTTCGCGCGGAAGTGCTCGAGCAGGACGGGCATCGCGAACAGGTGGTCGACCGGCCCGTCGAAGAAGCCCTGGATCTGCGCGGCGTGCAGGTCGACGCTCATGATGCGGTGGGCGCCAGCGGCGTGGAAGAGGTCGGCGACGAGGCGCGCGGAGATCGGTTCGCGACCGCGGCCCTTCTTGTCTTGCCGGCCGTAGGGGTAGAACGGCGCGACGACGGTGATGCGCTTCGCGCTCGCCCGCTTCGCGGCGTCGATCATGATCAGCTGCTCCATGATCCACTCGTTGATCGGAGCAGTGTGCGACTGGATGACGAAGACGTCGGCGCCGCGGATGCTGTCGCCGTAACGGGCGTAGATCTCGCCGTTCGCGAAGGTGCGGGCCTCGGTGGGCACCAGCTCGGAGTCGAGCTCCTCGGCGATGTCGAGAGCGAGCTGGGGGTGGGCCCGGCCGCTCACGATCACGAGTCGTTTCTCACCGGTGATCTTGATGGCCGACACGCCTAGCTCCTCGCCCTTGGGACTCCAGCTTACCGGGGTGCCCCGGCGACCGTCTCCCACCGGCCGAGGAACTCCGCCGCCCGCGCGGCCTCCCATTCCGGCTCGAGCGTCGTGCTCGGTTCCCAACCGACGACGGCGGCCTCGAGCGCGAGTCCCCCGGTGACGGCGACTCGGGCGAGCGCGGCGGCACCGAGCGGAGTGGCGTGCTGCGAGGGGTAGACGTCGACGGGCAGCTGCGTCAGGTCGGCGACGGCCTGCATGAGAACGCGGCTCCGGGTCAGCCCGCCGTCGACGCGGAGGCGCGTGAGCGGGGCGGCGAGATCGAGGGCGACGCTGGAGACGAGCTCGGCCACTTGGGCCGCGATCCCTTCGAGCACAGCACGCACGAGGTGCCCACCCTCGGTCGAGAGCGTCATCCCGGTGATGGTCGCGGTCGCCTCGGGCTGCCACCACGGGGCGGCGAGTCCGGCGAGCGCCGGGACGCAGAGCACGCCCTCGGCATCCACCGCGGCGACCTGGTCGAGGTCGCCCGCCGATCCGATGAGGCCCAGTTTCTCCAGCCACCGCACGGCCGAGGCCGCGGTGTACACCTGGCCGTCGACGCAGTAGGTGAGTTCTCCGGCGAGGCTCCAGGCGACCGAGGTCGAGAGCCCCGCCGATGAGCGGACCGCGTCGCCGCCGGTGTTCGCGAGCAGGAAGGCGCCGGTGCCGAACGTGCACTTCCCCTCCCCCGGAAGCAGGCAGCGTTCGGCGACGAGGGCCGCCTGCTGGTCGACGACGAGCCCACCGACCGGGATGTCTCCGCCGAACACCGTCGTCGAACCCGCGACGGCGTCGTTGGCGAGCAGCCGGGGCAGCCGCTCATCGCCGAGCCCGAACAGGTCGAGCAGCTCGCGATCCCAGTCCCCGCTGTCGAGGTCGAGCACGAGCGAACGGCTCGCCGTCGTCACGTCGGTGACGAACTCGCCCGTCAGACGGTTCACGAGCCAGGCGTCGGATGTCGTGACTACGCCCTCGCGGGTGACGTTGCGGCGAATCCAGGCCTGCTTGGGGGCCGAGAAGTACGGGTCGAGGACGAGCCCGGTGCGTCGCGCGAACTCGTCGCGATGGTCGCCCAGCTCCGCGCAGATGCTCTCGGCGCGGCGGTCCTGCCAGACGATCAGGTTCGACAGCGGCTCCCCGCTGTCGGGATCCCAGGCGAGCACGGTCTCCCCCTGGTTGGCGAGCGTGACGACGTCGATCGGTACGCCCGCGGCGGCCACCGCCTGCCGACCCGACTCGATCACCGAGTTAAGCAACGCGGTCGGGTCCTGTTCGACGCCGCCGTCGGCGAGGTAGTCCGGCCGGACCGCGATCTCGCTGAGGCCGATAACGGCGCCGGCCTGGTCCACCACGACGGCCTTCGTGCCCGACGTGCCCTGGTCGATGGCGAGCACCGTCGTCACGACGGACTCCCGGCCCGGGCGGCGGTGACCCGGCGTGCCGTGCGCTGCCACCAGAGACCGTCGAGCCGTACGGGCGCTCCGGCCATGACCGGGCGCCGCTCCCCCACCGCGATGCCGAGCGGCGGCAGCAACCCGAGCACGTGGTCGGCAATCCCGAGGGACGCGGACAGACCCGTCGATCGGATGGCCGCGACGTTGATCAACCGCGCGGCGACCGACGACGGGCCGATCACGTAGTTCGCGTCCCGTCCGGCCGGCCGCAGCCCCGCGTAGCTCCCGACCGGCTCGAGGCCGTCCAGTCCGGGGAACTGCTCGACAGCCTTGGCGAGTACTTCGGCGCGCGCCTCCGGGCGCACCGAGAAGTCGCTCTTGTCGGCCAGATCCACCGCCGTCGGGCCTGCCACGACGTGCCCGTCGATCGTCGGGAAGACCAGCACCCCCTTCGTGCGCTTCGTCGGCACCGGCAGGATGATGCGGTCGAGCGTCCGCCCGCCGGGAAGCCGGAAGACGAAGAATTCGCCCTTGCGTGGATAGATCTCGAAGCTGTCGTCGCCCAGCATCCGGGCGACGTCGTCGGCGTGGAGTCCCGCGCAGTTGATGACGGCGGCGGCACGCAGGGTGTCGCCGCCGGCGAGACCGACGAGGATGCCATCCCCCTCGTCGGTCAGCGTCACGACGGGATCGGCGACGAGGGTGCGCGCTCCCGCGGCCTCGGCCGACCGCGCGAGGGCGAGCGTGAAGGCGACGGGGTCCGTCACCCACTCCCCCGGCACGACGAGCGCGCCGTCGGATCGGCGCACCTCGACGTCGACGCCGTTCGTCGCCGCGTTCCGCGCGAGGGCGGCGACCGTCGCGGCGTCGTCCGCCGAGCGCGGCACGAGTTCCGCGCCAAGGCGGGCGACCGGCACGCCGAGCGCCTCGAGCACGGGCGGCCGGAGCGCGGCGGCGCGCACGATGAGTTCCGTCTCGAGCTCACCGGGCGTCGAGTCGAAGCCGGTGTGCAGGATGCCGGAGTTCGTGCCGCTCGCGGCGAGCCCGAGTTCCGGCTCGGCTTCGACGAGCACGGTCTCGATTCCGCGGTGGGCGAGGGTGAAGGCGGTGGCGGCGCCGACGACGCCGCCACCGACCACGACGACCGCGCCCCCGGGCGTACTCATTTCGAGATGCCCTTGTCGAGCTCCGAGTCGATCGACGAGAACTCCGGCATCGGGATGCCCTTCGGCCCGCCTCGCCGGATCAGCAGGTAGACGAGGTAGAGCACGCCGATCGCGACCATGACGGCGACGTAGACCCAGGCCGCGGCGAACGACGAGTCGCGGAACAGCAGCAGTTCGAAGATCAGCCAGGCCGAGGCGAGCACCAGCACGGGGATCTCGAACTTGCCCAGAGTGAACCCCTGGCTCGGCGGGAGGCTGCCGCGCTTCACGATGTAGAGCAGCACGGTGGCGGCGTAGATCACCGCGGGCAGCAGTGTCGCCGCGCCGAAGAGGCTGAACAACGTGTCGGTCTGGAACGCGAACACCGCGAGCACCAGCTGGGCGATCACGACGAAGAAGACCGCCGCGAGTGCCGGAGTGCCGAACCGCGTCGACACCCGGCTCCAGAGCTGGTGGCCGGGGAACCGCGCGTCACGGGACATCGCCCAGACCAGCCGCACTCCCGTCATGAGGATCACCATTCCACAGGCGAAGATCGCGATCAGCACGAGGATGAGCAGAGCGGTGCCGACGACGGGTCCCAGGACGCGGGTGATCACGTCGGCGATCGGGGTCGCCGACGTGGCGAGTTCGACGGGGTCGCCGGCGAGCAGCGTGACGACGAGCAGGAACAGGAACCCCAGGATGCCCGAGGCCAGCACGGCCTGCCACATGGCGCGGGGCACGACCTTGGCGGGCTGCTTGGTCTCCTCCGCCAGGTTCGCGGCAGACTCGAAGCCGACGATGGTGAACGCGCCGAGGAGGGTTCCGAGCATCCACGGGCCGACCTCGGTCAGGGTTCCGAAGTCGAAGTAGCCCTCGGCGGGGATCGCGCCGGTGCTGAACAGGTTGCCGAAGTTGAGCTGACTGGCGAGGCCGCCGACGATCAGCAGGAGCACGATCAGCAGGACGATGCCGATGAGTTCGAGGGTCACCGCGACGTTGTTGACGCGCTGCGTCCAGCGTGTCGAGAAGGTGACGAGCAGTCCCTGCATCACCAGCACGATCGCCGTGATCAGCCAGGCGTTACCGGGGTTGCCTTCGTAGCCGAGCAGGACGGGCAGCACCGTCGAGGCGATCGTGTAGTCGACGGCGACGACGACGATCGCGAGGAAGGTGAAGGAGACCCAGCCCATCACCCAGCCCAGCACCGGGTTCGCGAGGCGCGAGACCCACTGGTACGAGTAGCCGGTGACGGGGATCCGCGCCGCGAGCGACCCGACGACGAAGGCGACCATCAGCTGCCCGAGAATGACGATGGGCCAGGTCCAGATGCCCGCCGGACCCGAGCTGTTGAGCACGGACCCGTAGGTGGTGAAGATGCCGGTCGCGATGGAGACGAACGCGAACGCCACGGCGAAGGACGCGAATCGTCCCGTCGCACGCTCGAACTGTTGCTCGTAGCCGAAGGCCCGGACGTCGGTCCCTTCGGCCGAGTCGGCGGCGGGGGTCGTGTCGTGTGCCATGCCAGTCCTCTCTCGATGAGAGCGCCGTGGCGCCCGGGGGTCGGGACGGCGCTCGGTGATTGTCCCGAGTGTGGCGATATGTGGTGTTCTGAGTCAAGCTGTGTTCACGACCGTAACGGCTCGGGAACATCCCGGAAACATCCGCACGAAACTGCACACGCGCTCGCTTAGTCTCGAAGAATGCTGGCGTCGGAGAGATACGAACGGGTCGCCGAGATGCTGCGCGACGCCCGCGCCGTGTCCGCCGACTCGATCGCCCGGGCGCTCGGGGTTTCCCGGGAGACCGTGCGGCGTGACCTGCTGGTGCTCGAACGACGCAGCGTGCTCCGGCGAGTGCGTGGCGGAGCACAGTTGGCTTCGACGCCGTTCGTCGGCGACGAGGCGCCGTTCGCGGAGCGCTCCACCGCGAGCGTGGCGAAGGAGCGCATCGGCCGCGCGGCGGCGCGGCTGGTGCGTCCCGGGCAGACTCTCGTGATCGACGTGGGCACGACTGCTCTCGAAGTCGCGCGTGCCCTCCCGCCCGACCACGAGGGCGTCGTCGCCACGTGCTCGCTGCTCGTCGCGGCCGAACTCGCCGACCGCCCGCGCCTCGACGTCCTGGTCAGCGGGGGCCGTCTGCGCTCGGGCGACCTCGCGCTGTCGAATGCGCAGACCGTCGAATTCTTCGGCGGCATCCATGCCGACCTCGCGTTCCTCGGCTCCGGCGGGGTCGATGCCCAGGCCGGCCTCACCGACTTCTACCTCGACGAGGCCAGCGCTCGGCGCACGGTCCTGCGGAATGCGCGGGCCGCCTACATCCTCGCCGACTCGGCGAAGTTCGGCCGCGTCGCCCGCCACCGCGTCGCCGCCCTCGACGAGTTCACGGGTCTCATCAGCGAGGCGGAAGCACCGCGGGCGATCCTCGAGGCGCTCCACGGCGCGACGGTGATCATCGCCCCGGAAGTCGCGGACCGCGAGCCCCGGGTTCTGCGCGGCGAGGCGCGGTAATCGTCACCCCTGAGCGTCGGCGCCGCTCGTCGCGGCGGCCTCCTTCGCCGCGGCGTCCTTGGCAGCGACCGCGGCTTCGTGGTGACGCGCGGTCCAGCCCTCGACGAACTTCAGCTGCGCGACGCTCACCGCCAGCGCCCCCGCCGGTACGTCCCGCCGCACCACGGTGCCCGCGCCCACCGTCGCATCGTCGCCGATCGTCACCGGAGCGACGAACGAGTTGTGGGTGCCGGTGTGCACGTGCGAGCCGATCGTCGTCGAGTGCTTGTTCACGCCGTCGTAGTTCGCGGTGATCGCGCCGGCGCCGATGTTGGTGCCTTCGCCGATCGTCGTGTCGCCGATGTAGGAGAGGTGCGGCACCTTCGACCCGGCGCCGATCTTCGCATTCTTGGTCTCGACGTAGGTGCCGATCTTGCCGCCCGCGCCGAGTTCGGTGCCGGGGCGCAGGTAGGCGAAGGGCCCGACGGTCGCACCGGCCCCGATGACCGCGAGGGTCGCGTCGGCGCGCTTCACGACGGCGTCCTCGCCGACCTCGCAATCGAGCAGGGTGGTGTCGGGTCCGATGCGGGCACCTCGGGCGACGATCGTCGCGCCCGCGAGGTGGATGTTCGGCAGCAGTTCGACATCCTCGGCGAGGGTCGCGCGCATGTCGATCCAGGTGGTGGCCGGGTCGTGCACGGTGACGCCGGCCAGCTGCCAGCCGCGCACGATCATCGCGTTCAGCCGCCCGGCCGCGCGGGCGAGCTGCACCCGATCGTTGATGCCCTCGACGACCCAGGCGTCGGGGGCCGGCACCGCCTCCACGGGGCGCCCGGCGGTGCGCAGCATCCCGATGACGTCGGTGAGGTAGCGCTCGCCCTGCGCGTTCTGCGCGGCGAGAGCCGGGAGGTTGGTGCGGAGCGACGCGACCGTGAAGACGTAGGTGCCCGAGTTGACCTCGCGGATGGCGCGCTCGTCGTCGGTGGCGTCGCCGTGCTCGACGATTCGGGAGAGGGCGCCGTCGGCATCGCGCACGACGCGGCCGTAACCCGTCGCGTCGTCGACGATCGCCGAGAGCAGCGTCGCGGCCGCCGTCGCCCGGCGGTGCGCCTCGAGCAATCCCGAGATCGTGGCGGCGTCGAGCAGCGGCACGTCGCCCGACACGACGACGACGTCGCCCTCGAAGTCCGCGGGGAGTGCCGAGACCGCGACCTCGACCGCACGGCCGGTGCCGGGGATGTCGTCCTGGTCGACGATCAAGGCGCCCGGGAGGAACTCGGTGACCGCGGCGGCGACGAGCTCGCGCTCATGTCGAACGACCGTGACGACGTGGGCGGCGGACAGTTCCCGCGCGGTGGCGAGCACGTGCCCGAGCAGCGGGACGCCGGCCAGCTCGTGCAGCACCTTCGGGCGCGACGACTTCATGCGGGTGCCCTGCCCAGCGGCGAGGACGACGATGGCGAGCCGGGAATCGGTCATCCGTCCATTCTCGCGGGTTCCGCGGCGGATGGGGACTCAGACGCCCGAGGCGTCGACGAGCCGCGTCCCGGTGGCCGCGGCCAGTTCGGCCGCGCGGGTGTCGGGCTCCCCTGCGAGCACCCAGGTCTCGAATTCGCTCAGCTCGCCGACCAGGCCCAGGTGCCGGCGGCCGACCTTCGACGAATCCGCGACGAGGATCCGCCGCGACGACGCCGCGATCATCTGCCGCTTGACCTCCGCCTCCGGAAGGTTCACGTTGGTGACGCGGCCGTCGTCGTCGATCCCGGTGCAGCCGATGATCGCGAGGTCGACGTGCACGCCGGCGAGCGCGTCGGACACGAGCGGGTTCACCAGCGAGTGCTGGAGCGGGCGGAGCGTGCCGCCGGTGAGCACGACGGTGAGCCGCGGGATCGCCGGCTCGAGCGCGAGCGCGATCGACAGCCCGTTGGTGATGACGACGACGTCGGTGAGGTCGCCGCGTGCGACGAGGGCATGGGCGACGGCGAGGGTGGTCGACCCGACGTCGAGCAGGATGCTGTCGCCGTCCGTCACGAGCGCGGCCGCCTGCCGCCCGATGCGCTTCTTGCGTTCGGCATCCAGTTCGGCTGTCGTCTCGACCGACGCCTCACGCACCGAGCCGAGCGCGGGCAGCGCACCCCCGTGCACCCGGCGCAGCACTCCGGCGCGGGCGAGTGCGTCGAGGTCGGCGCGGAGGGTCACATCGGTGACGCCGAGTTCGGCGCTCAGTCCGGCGACCGAGACGAAGCCGTCGAGAGCCACTCGTTCGACCACGACCTGCCGCCGGGCCGCGGGCGGAAGCGCGGGTACCGCCATGCTTCCGGAACCTTTCGTAAAACGAAATGGAGATTTGCTTATCCTAAGCGAGTGCCGCCCATCGCCACCCGCGCCGCCGTCCTCGCCGACGGCCGCGACCTCTTCTACTTCGACGACGCCGACACCACCCTCGGCGCGGAGCATTCCGTCGACGCCCGGGTGCTCGACCCCCGGTCCGCCACCGCGACGATGCGGCAGGACGTGCTCACCGGCGACTGGGTCTCGATCGCCGCGACCCGGCAGAACCGGGTGTTCCTGCCGCCGGCCGACCAGGACCCGCTCGCCCCGCAGTCGAGCACGAACCCGTCGGAGATCCCGGCGCGCTACGACGTCGCCGTCTTCGAGAACCGCTCCCCCTCCTTCGGCCCCGACCTCGCCGGCGTGCCGAACGCCCCGCGCGGACTCGACGACCTCGCCGAGCTCGGCCTCGGCCGTACGCGCACGTCGATCGGCCGGTGCGAGGTGGTCTGCTTCAGCCCCGAGACAGAGGGGTCGCTCGGCACGCAGACCGTCAGCCGCGTGCGCACGGTCGTCGAGGCGTGGGCCGACCGCACCGCCGCCCTCTCGGCGCTGCCCGGCATCCAGCAGGTGTTCCCGTTCGAGAACCGCGGCCAGGAGATCGGCGTCACCCTCCACCACCCGCACGGGCAGATCTACGCCTACCCCTACGTGACACCGCGCACGCAGCGCACGCTCGACGCCCTCGACCGCACGGCGCCCGACCTGTTCGCGCGCATCCTCGACTTCGAGCGGGCGGGCGAGCGTGTCGTGCTGAGCGGCGAGCACTGGACCGCGTTCGTGCCGTTCGCCGCCCGCTGGCCGCTCGAGGTGCACCTGCTGCCGCACCGGCAGATCCCCGACCTGGCGGCGACGACCGAAGCCGAGCGCGACGAGCTCGCCCCGCTCTACCGGCGGCTGCTGCAGGGAGTGGATGCCCTCTACGACACCCCGACCCCGTACATCGCGGCCTGGCACCAGGCGCCCGTGCACGTCGGGCGCGACACCGTGCGCCTCCACCTGCAACTGACCTCGCCGCGCCGCGCAGCCGACAAGCTGAAGTACCTCGCCGGGTCCGAGGCGGCGATGGGCGCCTGGATCGGCGACGTCGTGCCGGAGGCCGTCGCCGCCCGGCTGCGTGAGGTTCTGGAGGGGATCGCGTGAGCACCGGAGTCTGGTCGGCTCCGGGCCGGGTCAACCTGATCGGCGAGCACACCGACTACAACGACGGCTTCGTGCTGCCGTTCGCGATCGACCGGCGCACCACGGTGACGCTGACACCCCGCGACGACGGGATGCTGCGGATCCGCAGCACCTTCGACGACGCCCCGGTCGAGATCGCGCTCGGCGACCTCGACGCCGCGGTCGCCGCGGGCCGGGTGACCGGCTGGTCGGCCTACCCGCTCGGCGTCGCCTGGGCCCTCGGGCAGCAGGGGGCCGCACTCGCCGAACTGCGGGGGGCCGACATCCTCATCGATTCCGACGTGCCGGTCGGCACCGGGCTGTCGTCGTCGGCCGCGATCGAGAGCGCCGTCGCGGTGGCGCTCGACGAGGTGTGGGGGCTCGGCCTCGACCGGCGCACCCTGGCGCGCGTCGGGCAGCACGCCGAGAACGCCGTCGTCGGCGCCCCGACCGGGATCATGGACCAGTCGGCCTCCCTTCTCGGCCGCCGGGACACCGCCGTGTTCCTCGACTGCCGCAGCCTCGAGACGCGGTCGATCCCGTTCGACCTCACCGTCGACGGACTCGCGGTCCTCGTCATCGACACCCGCGTGCACCACTCCCACGCCACCGGGGGATACCGCGAGCGCCGGGCCTCCTGCGAGGCTGGGGCCGCCGCGCTGGGAGTGGCGTCGTTGCGCGACCTCGGTGTCGACGATCTCCCGCGTGCCGAACGACTGCTCGACGACGTGACGTTCCGCCGGGTGCGGCACGTCGTCACCGAGAACCAGCGGGTGCTCGACACGGTCGACGCGCTGGCGGCCGGCGGTCCCCGCACGATCGGCGACCTGCTGGATGCCTCCCACGCGTCGATGCGCGACGACTTCGAGATCTCGGTGCCCGAACTCGACCTCGCCATCGAGACCGCCCGCGCGAGCGGCGCGATCGGCGCCCGGATGACGGGCGGCGGATTCGGCGGTGCCGCGATCGCCCTCGTCGAACTCGCCGAGGTCGCCCGCATCACCCCCGCGATCCAGGAGGCGTTCGACCGCAGCGGCTACCGGGAACCCGTGGTGTTCCCGGTCCTCGCCTCCGACGGCGCTCGGCGCGATTCGTGACCTGGCTCGTGACCGGCGGGGCCGGGTACATCGGGGCCCACGTCGTCCGTGCCTTGAGATCGAGACCGGGACGCGCACGGCCCGCTACATCCGCGTGCAGCTCACCGCGGCGTGGGCGAGCAACTGGTGGAGTGTCGGTGAGGTGCGCGTCTACAACGGTACGCAGTCGACGACGACCGGAGTGACGTGGTCGACGCTGAGCCGCACCGGCTGGGCCGCCTCCGCCTTCGCAAACTCCGCGACCGCCGGTCTGGCGATCGATCAGTGGCTGGACTCGCGGTGGCAGTCCGGTCAGTCGCAGAACAACAACGAGTGGTTCGAGGTCGATCTGGGCCAGAACCGCACTATCAAGGGAGTGCAGTTCCTCCAGACGGGTGGTCCTGACCTGGCGGGCGGCGACTTCCCCCGAGGCTACGAGGTGTACACGTCGACGAACGGAACGACCTGGACCAAAGTGGCCGCCGGCACCGGATACGGGTACGCGTCGAGGACGGCGAGGTACATCAACATCCACAACACGGGAACGGACTCCGATCACTGGTGGTCGGTCGGAATGTTCAACGTGCTGACCGACTGATCAACTGCGGCCGCGGCTTCGACCCGGAGGTGGCGCCTCTTCCTCGCTCCGCCCCCAGGATTCGAACCTGGACCTAACGGCACCAAAGGCCGTCGTGCTGCCGTTACACCAAGGCGGATCACTCCCCGCCGTCGCGCGGAGCCCGATCCAGCTTGCCACCTGGGATGATGAACGGATGCCCGCCTCCGACGAAGTCGACCGCATCGTCGACGCGTGGGCGCGCGAACGGCCCGACCTCGACGTCGCCCCGCTGCAGGTGCTGTCACGCGTCGACCGGCTCGCCCGGCATCTCGACCGGGCGCGGCGCACGGCGTTCACGGCATCCGATCTCGAGCCGTGGGAGTTCGATGTGCTCGCCGCTCTCCGCCGCGCGGGGGCCCCTTACCAGTTGAGCCCGAAGGCGCTGCTGCAGCAGACCCTCGTCTCGAGCGGCACGATGACGAACCGCATCGACCGGCTGGTCGAGCGGCGGCTGGTCGATCGGCGCACCGACCCGCACGACGGCCGCGGCGTGCTCGTCGTGATGACCGAGACGGGGCGCCAGCAGGTCGATGCCGCGATGACGGTGCTCGTCGCCGACGAGGCCGAGATGCTCGCCGGCCTGTCACGCGCCGACCAGGAGCGGCTCAGTGCTCTGCTGCGGAAGCTGTCGCTGGACTTCGACGACTGAGCCACCCGAACAGCCAGGTCATCGGGATGATCGCGAACCAGCTCCACAGCGCGACGTCGGGGGCGACGAACGCGATCGGGATCGACAGCAGGAACACGACCGGCGCCGGCAGGATCGCGAACACGATGTAGCGGAAGAGTGAGGCGTCGACATCCTTCGTCAGCCCCGCGCGCACCGCGTACGCCCAGATCACGAGCTGCGTGACGCTGAGCGAGGCCACCGTCGCGGCGTAGAGCACGACCGCCGGGGTCTCGGCGCCGAACTCGCTCAGCACGCTCGTCGGGAACGGCACGACGGCGATGAGGAACAGCAGCACAAAGTTGAGCCGCAGGAGGGTGCCGTCGTACCGCACGATGACCCGGTACTTGGCGTGGTGGCTGATCCAGTTGAGCGCGATGATGACGAACGACAGCGCGAACGCGAAGTACTGCGGCCCGAGGGCGAACAGCGCCGGGAGCAGGTCGGCGGCCTCGGTCTCGGGCAGCCGGATGTCGAGTACGAGCAGGGTGAGCGCGATCGCGAAGACAGCGTCGCTGAAGAACTGCATCCGGTCGGTGCCCTCGCCGCGGCCGAACATCCTCGCGTAGCGGTCCCGGATGTCGCTCATGCGGGAGACTCTAGCTATGCCCGTCGCCGAGGATCTGTCAGCGCCCCCGCGGGAGCGCCGCCTCTCCCTCTGGCGAGACGGCATCGGGAACGGTGCCGCCGCCCACGAGCACCGTCTGCTCTGCGCTGCGCGCCCCGCGCTGCCGGTGCTCAACTGGCTCGGCCAGTTCGCCCGACCGCTGATGAAGGTGCCGGGCCTCGGCTGGATCACCTCCGATCCGCACACCGCCCGCGCCCTGCTGAACGACCCCGAGCACCTGACCCTGCTGAGCGAGGGCGGCGTCGGGCACCTCTGGGCGCAGATCCTCGGCGACTGGGTCTACGACCTCTTCGACGGACCCGGGCACCACGACCTGCGCACCCGCAGCCGCGAGCTGTTCACCGAGAAGACGTCGGCGGCGTTCGTCGCGCGCGCCTGGGGTCCGCGTCTCGCCGCGGCGCGGGCGTCTTTCGAGGCGGGCGAGGAGCTCGATCTCGCCGACCTGTCGCGCGTGCTCGTCGGCCACATGGTCGCGCAGTTGCTCGGGCTGCCGGTCGAGGACTCCCGGGGGGATGACGCCTACCGCGAGATCTTCGCGACCGGCGAGGAACTCGCCTCGATCGCCCTCGGCACCACCTCCGACACGACGCTGCCGCCGCAGAAGATCGCCGTCGCCCGCTCGATCGTGGAGCGGCTGACCGGGCACATCGGGGAGGTCTTCGCCACCGCGCATCCCGACACGATCATCGGCCGCTGCCGCGCGATCGGGCTGAGTGCGCAGGAGACGCAGGGGCTGTCGACGCTGCTCATGGTCGCCGGCACCGAGACCGCGGCCTCCGCGATGGCCCGCACCGCTGCACTCCTCTTCGACACCGGGGAGCAGCACCGTCTGCTGGCGATGCCGAAGCACCGAGAGGATGCGATCCGCGAGGCGTTGCGCGTCACCTCCCCCGCACCGCTCATCGGCCGCTCGGTGCTCGCCGACATCACGGTGTCGGGTCGCACGCTGAGAGCCGGGGAGCGCGTGATGGTGCTCACCTGGACCGCGAACAACCTCGCCGGTCCGTACCGGATCGACCGGCCCTACCTGCCGCAGAATCGCCAGCTTTGGTTCGGCGCCGGACGGCATCTGTGCCTCGGCGGGCCCCTGGCGCGGGCCGAGCTGGGCGCGATCGTCGATCTGCTGCTCGGCGACGGCCGGCCCTTCCGCATCGTCTCGCGCCGCTACGGCCGCAAGGTGCTGATCCCGGCCTACGCCTCCCTGGTGGTTCAGAAACTCGCTGGTTGAGTAGGCCGTCACCAGGTTTCGGCGCCCTCGAGGATGGTCGGGGCGGGGTGGTACCCGAGCTTCGTGCGGGCGGCGGTGAGGTCGAGGGTGCGCTCCAGTCCGAGCTGGCTCACCGCGTAGCGGGTGAGCGATGGCCGCTTCCGCCGGGCACGGGCGACGGCTTCGAGCGACCCGGCGAGGGTGAACGCCGAGCGGTACGGGATCGACGCGAGGCGCACCCGCATCCCCCGCCGCTCGAAGACCTCCCGCAGCACGGCGGCGAGCAGCACCGGGGCGTCGTCGGCGACGTTGAAGGTGCCGCGCGGCGTGGCGGGATCCAGCGCCCGCCGCACCGCGAGCACGAGGTTGTCGATGTGGGTGAGCGAGTGCCGCACCTCGGCGCCCTCCGGCAGGGTGAGCCGACCGCGGCGCACGGCGGCGAACAGCCGGGGCAGCAGCGTCGTGTCGCCCGGACCGTAGACGGCGTGCGGCCGGAGGATGACGGCATCCGTTCCCGCCAGCTCGAACTCGGCGAGCGTCTTGGACTCCGAGTAGGTCGAGAGGAACCGCCGCACCGGCGCGGCCGACTCCGGCACGTCGACGTTCGGAACGAATGCGTCGTAGACGCTCGAGGTGGAGAGGTGCACGAGGCGCGCGCCGGGGAAGGAGCGCACGACCGTGCGGGTGCCGTCGCGGTTCACCCGCAGGGCCGCCGACAGCGGCGCCCAGTCGTCGGCGAGCGCGGCGCAGTGCACGACCGCCTCGAAGTCGCGATCGGCGCGCAGCGGACCCGCGTCGAGATCCCACTGCCGGTAGCGCGCCCCCGGATGGGACCACCCGCCCGGCGTGCGGCCGAAGCCGACGACCTCGTGGTGGGAGTCGGCGAGCGCCGTCGCGACCGCTCCCCCGATGAATCCGGATGCCCCGGTGACCGCGATCCTCACGAGAGGCTCCGGGCGAGGACGGCGACGGCGGCGCGATCGAGTTTGCGGGAGCGGCCCGTCGTGGGCAGCTTCGGAACGGCCACGACCAGGTCGGGGAGGACGCCGGCATCCACCAGTCCCGGCAGTGCCCGGGCCACCGCACGAGCGACCGGATGCGCGGGGTCGGGCTGCGCGGGCGGGTTCTCGGGAACGACAAGCACGACGATGCGGTCGTCGCCGATCGCATCCGGCACCCCGGTCATCACCGCCTCGCGCACGCCGGGCAGGTTCGCGATCACCGGTTCGTAGAGCCCGGGGTAGACGTTCTGGGTGCCGCGGATGAACATCTCCTTCGTGCGGCCGAGCAGCGTCAGCTCCTCGCCGTCGAGGCGTGCGAGGTCGCCCGTGCGCACCTCGGTCAGCGGGGGTTCGCCGAGATAACCGGATGCCAGCCCCGGCCCGCCGAGAACGAGTTCGCCGGCGTCGAGGCGGGCGCGCACGCTCGGCACGAGGCGTCCGGCGTAATCGCCGTCGGACTCCGAGCGCGCCAGCTTCTCCGCGCCATCGGCGATCGCCACCGGCACGATCTCGGTCATCCCGTACACCGCGCGGATCGTCACCCCGGGGAAGCGGGCGAACGCGCGCTCGAGTAGCGGGCGCAGCACAGGAGCCCCGCCGAGGATGAGGGTCTCGAGACCGCGGGGCGCGAGGTGCGGGTTCTCGTCGAGCAGGCCCAGGATCGCGTGAAGCGCCGCGGGCGCGGTGAACAGCACCTCAGCCTCGGGCAGCAGACCGAGGTACTTCTCGGGGGTGGCGCCGGGGTCGAGACCGGGCGCGGGCAGGATCCAGTGCGCGCCCGCGATGAGCGCCGGGATGCCGACCATCAGCTGGTCGGTGACGACGCGTTGGCCCTGCCGAATGCTCGCGGCGGCGACATCCGCGAGTCCGGCGCCGAGCGACCCGCGCGTGTGCACCACCGCGCGAGGTGCCGCCGTCGTGCCCGACGTGAACACGATCAACGCTTCGTCCCCCTCCGCCCCACCGCGGGTTGAGTGCCCCGCGGAGCGGGGTGTATCGAAACCCACCCCCGGGTTACTCGGGGCCGGTTTCGATACACCGCGCTGGCGCGCGGCACTCAACCCGCGAGTGACGGAGACGGCTCCGCGAGGGACGCCCGGCAACCACCGGCCGGCGTAGAGGTGGCTGGCGTCGGGCACGATGCGGGAGTAGGCGGGGAGGTCGAGACCGCGGCGGCGCGCCAGCGGACGCAGGATCGGGGTGGACGCGAGGTAGAGGAGCGACTCCGCGGCGACCCAGGTGGGGGCGGCGAGCGCGGCCCGGGCGCGGAACAGGGTCTCCCCCGCACCCGGGTCCGCGAACACGACGGTGCCGCCGGCGTGCACGATGCCGAGCGCGAGGATGACGGCATCCACTCCCGGGCGGACGGAGAAGAGGACGCGGTCGCCTCGGCGCATCCCGAGGTCGTGCAGACCGTCAGCCGTTGCGCGGATGCGCGACCCGAGTTCGGCGTAGGTGGTGGTCTCGACACGCGACCTGCGGCCGCCACTCGACCCGCGAGTCAGTGCCAGCCGATCTCCACCTGCGTCGCAGACGGCGAGGACGGCATCCACGAGGTCGGTCATGCGCGCTGCAATTCGAGGCGCGCGTAGGAGGGGATGAGCACGCCGCGCGACGGGCGGCGGGAGATGACGCGCAGGGTGGGATTCTCGAGCAGGGCGCCGAGGGTGAGGCGGATCTGCGCCATCGCGAGCGGGGCGCCGAGGCAGTAGTGGGCACCGGCACCGAACCACAGCTGCTTGAGCTGCGCGGCGGGGTTGGTGTCGGGGTCGAAGTCGCCGAGCGCGCGGTTGGCCCAGTAGGTGCCGAGCAGGATGCGCTCCCCCGGCTTCACCTTCACGGTGCCGAGGGTGCGGGGCTCGACCACCGAGCGGAGCATCATCGGCGACGGGGTCGTAACCCGCAGTCCCTCGGCGACGGCAGCGTCGACGAGCTCGGGCGACGCGGCGAGGCGCGGGAGCCAGCCCGAGTCGATGAGGATGGCGGCGAGCCGCGGCACGTACGACACGATCGTCTCGGTGCCGGTGAGCACGAAGGCGGCGACGGCGCCGAGGGTCTCCCGTTCGTCGAGGCCGAGGGCGCGCATCCGGCCGGGCACCGTCGACTCATCCCCGGCGTACGCCCGCCGCGCGTGCTCGCCCAGCTCCGCGAGGATGCCGCGGGCGACCGCGAGTTGGGATGCCGTGAGCCGCGGGCGGGCGAGCGTGACGAATCCGGTCACCCGGGAGACCCGGGCGAACAGTTCGTCGTCGACGACCGAGGCGTCGAGGCCGACGAGGCGCGCGATGACGGCGGATGCCGACCGGCGCGAGTGCGCCACGAGGTCGACCCGGTCGCCGCGAGCCAGCGCGGCCGCCAGCTCGCGCGTCGACGCCCCGAGCGAGTCGCTCACGAGGGCATCCACGAACGCCGGGGCGAACAGCGGACCGAGTTTGCGCCGCAGCAGACCGTGCTCGACGCCCTCCATGTTGAGCAGCACCGACGGTCCGAGCACCGGCGTCCAGAGGTCGCTAGGCGCCCCGGGACCGTTCTTGGTGAACCCGTCGGTGTCCATCAGGGTCGCCCGCAGCAGCGCGGCGTCCTTCACCAGCACGCCGAGACCGGGCACACGACGCACCGGCCCGCGCACCGCCGAGAGCAGCGGGAACGCGACGGGGTGAGCTGCCCGCAGCACCCGCTCCTCCCACCTCCGGGCGATGGCGACGGTCATCGGATGTCCACGTGCTCCGGCCGGTAGGCGTGGTCCTTGTACCAGAGCAGCGTGTTCTTCAGCCCCCAGGCCTGCACCCGGCGCGACGACCCGAAGACGACGACATCCGATCGGCGGGCGTAGTCGCGGGTGAGCCTGCGCACGGCGTTGACCAGGGCGCGATCCTCGTGGAGGTCCTCGATCTTCGTGCGCGGGAAACCGCCCGCCGCGATGTACAGCTCCGACGTGATCGCCACGTTGCAGCCGGCGGCCATCAGGTACGGCCCGAGGTACTCCGGGTCGCGATTGCCGGAGCGCACGCGACCGAACGCCTCGGCGAGGTGCACCGCTCCGCGCAACACGACCCGGGTCACGAGCGACGTGCCTTCGTCACGGCGGGGGACCAGCTCGCCGCCGACCAACTTCAGCCCGCGCACGGTGAGCGCCCGGCGGATCGACGCCGTCCAGTCGGCGCGGGGCAGGCAGTCGGCGTCGGTGCGTGCGAGCAGCGTCGCCCCCAGGGCGATCGCCGCGCGCATCCCGGTGTCGGCGGCAGCGCCCGTGCCCTTCTGCGGCTCATCGATGACGCGCCAGCGGGTCAGCCCGTGCTCGGCGATGAAGCGATGGATGACCTCGGCCGACCCGTCGCTCGAGGCGTTGTCGACGAACACCGCGTCGAAGTCGGCATCCGTCTGCGCGGCAAGCGCCTCGAGCGTCGGGCCGACGCCGGCGGCTTCGTTGAACACCGGCACCACGACAGCCAAGCGCCCCGAACCCCCCGCGGGTTGAGTGCCGCGGGCGGCACTCAACCCGCGGTCCTTCTTCACAGCTTCACGACCATGAGACCGAGGGAGATGCCGCCGGCGAGGCCGATCATGAGCACGAGGGAACCCGGGCCGACCAGGCCGCGCTCGCGGGCGAGACGCAGTTGCAGGGGCAGGGTCGCCGACGCGATGTTGCCGTGCTCGGCGACGGTGATGATCGTGCGATCCGACCGCACCCCGAGACGCTCGAACACGGGCGCGAGGTAGGGCAAGGCGACCTGATGGATGGCGACCAGGTCGAAGTCGTCCATCGTGTACCCCGAGTCGCGCAGCATCCGCTCGACCGGCTCCGGACCGATCTCGAGGAACGCCTTCTGCAGCCCGGCGCCGTCCATGTGGAAGTAGTTCGCGTCGGGGTCGTGGGTGCGCATCGTGCCGCCGCCGGGCAGCGTGCCGACGTTCCAGTGCCGCGACTCGGCGAAGAACCGCGACGCCCGGATGCCCCCGTCGGGGTCGTCGGACGCTTCGAGGATCACCGCGGCGCCGGCATCCCCCATCACGTACCCGGGGAACGACGGAATGAACTGCGCGGAGTCACCCAACTTCCACCGCACCGACACCGACGTCTTCTCGCCGCTCGCGACCAGCACCCGCCGGTACTGCCCGGTGCGGATGAGGGCGTCGGCCACCTGGATGCCGTTGAGCACCGAGTTGCAGGCGTTCTTGACATCCATCACCGGCGCGGTCAGCCCGAGCTTGGCGGCCACGATGTGACTCGTCGCCGGTTCGACCAGGTCTTGCGCGGCGGCGGTGAACAGCACCAGATCGATCTCGCCGGGGCTCTCCTCGAGCGCCTGGCGGGAGGCCGCCACCGCGAGATCGGAGGCCTGCCAGTCGTCCGGCGCGACGTGCACCTGCTCGACTCCGGTCATCCGCGAGATCAGACCGGTCGCCAGACGCATGCCGGGGTTCTCGGCTTTCAGGCGTCGCTCGGTCTCGGCAGTCGACCTCACCGCGTGAGGAAGGTGCACCCCGAGTCCGGCGATGCGGGTCGACGCGGACATCGACGCGAGCCTAGCGGGCCGATAGGTTGACCGCGTGCGCGCACCTCGATGGCTCCCGGTCCTGCTGACCCTCGTGATCAGTAGCTTGCTCGTCGGTGTCGGCGGCGGCGCCGTCGCCGACGAGCCCGAACCGGATGCGCCCGCCGTCGCCGCACTCGACGCCCGGGGCAGCGGGGTCGACGACTTCGAGTTCGCCTCGTTCGACGCCCTCTACGACCTGTCCCGCGGCGACGACGGCCGCTCCCGATTGCGCACGGTCGAGACGTTCGTCGCGGTGTTCCCCGACTTCGACCAGAACCGCGGCATCCGTCGCGCCCTCGTCACCGACTACAAGTCGCACAGCACCGGTCTCGAGATGGTGAGCGTCACCGACGAGAACGGTGTGCCCCGCGACTACGAGCTGGCGACCGACGACGAGGGCTTCACGGCGGTGACGATCGCGGTGCCCGCGGGGCAGTTCGTCTACGGCGAGCAGACCTACGTCATCGAGTACACGCAGACCGACGTCACGGCGACGTCGACCGACCTGGTCGACGGGGTCGCCCGTGACGAGTTCTACTGGGACACCAACGGCACCGGCTGGCGGCAGCCGTTCGGCGAGGTGACCGCGACGCTGCGGGTCGACGCCGGGATCCGCTCGGCGCTCACGGGCGAGGCCTTCTGCTACTACGGCTACGAGGGTTCGACTGACCCGTGCCGGATCGCGAGCGACGGCGACGGCGGGTTCTCGGCCGGTGTCACCGGCCTCTTCCCGAACCAGAACATGACCGTGGTGGTCGCCTTCGAACCCGGCACCTTCGCCGGTGCCCCGTTCTGGAGCTTCGTGCCGATCCCGGCGCTGCTGGCGATCGCGCTCACCCTGTTCGGACTGATATTCGCGCTCATCACCCGCTTCGTGTTCTGGCGCGACACCCCCGGCCGCGGCACGATCATCGCCCAGTACGAGGCGCCCGAAGGTCTCGGGATGTTCGTCGCCGCCAACATCGTCGGCAAGCCGCGCAAGAGCATGGCTGCGGCGATCGTCGACCTCGCCGTGCAGAAGAACCTGCGCATCCTCGAGTACGACCAGGGCTGGAGCAAGGTCTTCGGGGTGCAGAAGATCTCGAGCGCCGGACTCGCCCCCGACGAGCAGCGCGTCATGGGCGCCCTGTTCTCGATCAACCCGTTCTCGATGGGCGGGGTGCTGCCCGGGCTGCGCAACGTCTTCTCGGTCGGCGGGTCGACGCCGACGCCGCTGCCCGAACCCGAGGGCGAGGTGCGCTGGCTCACGAAGGGCGACACCGTGCTCGGCCAGCAGGTCGTCGCGCTCACCAAGGCGGTCGACAAGGAGGTCGAAGCGGGCGGGCTGCGGCGCAAGCCGTCGTGGAAGCCGATGCTCATCACTCTCGGGGCGTTCATCCTCGCCGGCATCCTGCTGATCGGGCAGACGGTGTTCGGCGGCGCCGGTGAGACGTCGATCGTCATCTCCGTCGTGGGGCTCAACATTCTGCCCTGGGTCGCGATATTCGCGCTCGGCGTGCTCACCCGGCGTCGGCCGCTCACCCGGAAGGGTGCGGAGCTGCGCGAGCACCTCGAGGGCCTGCGCGAGTTCATCCGGGTCGCCGAAGCGGACCGCCTGCAGATGCTGCAGAGCGTCTCGGGCGCGGAGCGGGTCACGACGTCCGACGGCGCGGCCATCGTCGAGATCTACGAGAAGCTTCTCCCTTACGCCGTGATCTTCGGGCTCGAGAAGGAGTGGGCGACCGAGATCTCGAAGTACTACGACACCACCGAGCCACCCGACTGGTACTCGGGCACGAACGGCTTCACGATCGGCGCCTTCGCCGCCGGCATCGGGTCCCTGTCGTCGAGTGTCTCGACGTCGTACTCCGGCTCGTCGGGGTCGTCGTCGAGCGGGGGCGGCGGCGGGGGCGGCTCGTCGGGTGGCGGCGGCGGAGGAGGGGGCGGCGGCGGGGTGTGACGACCGCTGGTCGCCCCCCCGATGCATGCGTGCTACTGATAGCCTGACGCAGGTCCGGGTCCTCCCCGATCCCGGACGTTGGGGAGCTGAAATGACACGTCGAAGTGCGATGCGGTTCAATGCCGCCGCGGTCAGCATCCTGACCCTCGGCGGCGCGGGCGCGCTCGCGGCCGCCGTTCCAGCTTCCGCCGCCCCGTCCTGTGCCGCGACGATCCCGGCAGCCACGCTGATCTCCTCGACCATCTGCGAGATCCGCGTGACCGTCGACGCCGATGTGACGATCCCGTCCTCGGTCGCGAAGGTCGGCGCCGTCCTCGTCGGTGCGGGCGGCGGCGGGCTCGACGTCGGCCCTGGCGACTTCGGCTACGCGGGCGACAGCGGCCAGATGGAGTACATCGAGTACGCGGGCGACGGCGCGGCGCGATTCGCGGTCATCGGCTCGGCGGGCGTCGCGGGGGCGGAGAACGGGCCGACCTCCGGCGAAGGGGGGGCCACGACGTTCAGCGGCGCGCAGGCGGACGGCGGGTGGTCCGGCGAGATGACTCAGGCGACGTTGGGCGAGGGAGCCGACCCAGCCGGCGCGGATGTCCGCGACGGCTACGTGCTCTCCGCGCTTCCGGGCGTGGACCCCACCCTCTTCCCGACCGGTCTCGACACGTTCGAGTACGCCCGCGGCGGCACCGGCGACAACACCGCCGATGGGGTTCCGCTGACCGCCGGCCCGGCGGCCAGCGACTACGGCTACGGCGGCATGGGTCTGCTCGATGGCGGCACCTCCACCGCCGGGGTGGACGGCATCCTGATCCTGCGCTTCGCCGCGGTCGACGACGCGCCGCCGGTCCTCCCTCCGGCACCCGCCGCGCCGACCCTGCCCGACACCGGCTTCGACGCGGCGCCCGGGCTCGTCGCGGCTGGCAGCCTGCTCGTCGCCGGCGGAACGCTTCTCGCCCTGCGGCGACGTCGGCGCCCCGCACACTGATCCGTTCCGGGATGCCCGCGTCCGCCGAACCGGGGCCCCTCGAGTGGGCGCGGGACTGGGCTGAGCTCTTCCCCGACGACCTCGCGCTCGTCGGCCCGAACCTGGCCCTGACATCGGCCGAACTCTGGGACCTCGGCCTCCGCGTCGCACGCGCGCTCGGCGCCGCCGGGACCGGCGTCGGCGAGCTGCTCGCGGTCGCCGGGCCCGCGGTTCTGCGTCCTGCGCTCACGCTGGGGGTGCTGGGGGCCGGCGGCGTCCCGCTCAACCACGGCCCGAGTCTCCCTGCCGTCCGCGTCGTCGCGCCCGAGCCCGTGCCGGGCGTCGCAGCCGAGAGGCTGCTCATGCTCGACCTCGGCACACTGGCCGCGCCGCTCGACGACGAGGGAACCCCCGCGTTCGGGACGGCGCTCGAGGCAACCGCCCTCGCCGTCGCATCGAGCGGCACCACCGGCACCCCGAAGGTCGCTCTCTTCACGGGCGCGCAGGTGCGCCGCCGGGTCGCCGACGCGCAGCGCACGTGGATGCCGGCGGTCTCCGTCGGCATCCTGCTCGGCGTCGGCTCGATCAGCGGTCAGATCGGCTTCCTCACCGCCCTCGCCCGCCGGATGCCGCACCTCGTGCCGCACGATGCGGCGACGAACCTCGCGCAGCTGCGGGCGCACCGCATCGGCTTCGTCACCGGATCGCCGCCGCAGCTCGCCGACCTGCTGCGCGTCGCACGCCGGGCCGATGAGAGGCTTCCGGATCTCTCGGCTCTGCAGTCGGTCGGGTCGCCGCTCACCTCCGGCCTCGCCTACGAGCTCACCGACTGGTTCGGAGTACCGGTGTCGAGCATGTACGGCTCGACCGAGACCGGCGGCGTCGCGGTCGTCGACGATGCGACCCGGGCTGACGCGCCCGCGCGTCTCTACCCGGGGGCAGAGGTCGAGATCGTGGATGACGACGGCGCACCCGTGGGCGACGGGTTCCCGGGCCGAATCCGGATGCGCACCGCGGGCACGGCGCTCGGCTACCTCGACGATCCCGACCGGTTCCGCGACGGCTGGTTCACGCCCGGGGATCTCGGGTCGCTCACCGCCGACGGGCTGCGGCTGTTCGGCCGCGCCGACGATCTGATCAACGCGTCGGGCGTGAAGGTGATGCCCGAACGGGTCGAGCGGTTGGCGCTCGCGATCGACGGGATCGCGGACGCCGCGACGGCGAGGGTCACCGACCGGCACGGCGTCGCCCGGATCGCCCTCGCGATCGTCGCCCCGGAGGGCGTCGACCCGGACGTCGTCGTCGCCGCCTTGCAGCCCGACCTCGGCGATGCGACGCCGAGGATCGTGCTACGGGTCGACGGTCTGCCACGCACCGAGACCGGCAAGCTGCGCCGCGACGCGGTGGCCGAGTCGATCCAGGCAAGACTCGGCCCGCTGTTCGAGTTCTGAGGGTCAGCCTTCGAGCAGTGCGCTGACTTCGAGCCAGCGCTCTTCGAGCGTGCGGGCATCCGCTTCGAGCTTCGTGATCGCCGCCTGGCGCTCGCCCATCGCCGCAAAGTCGCTCGGATCGAGGGTTCCGAGCTCGCCGCGCAGCACCGCGATCGACTCGTGCGCCTTCTGCATCCGGCGGTCGAGCGACCCCAGTTCCTTCTCGAGGGTGCGGCGCTCCCCGCCGGAGAGGCCCGACGCCTTCGCGGTCGGAGTCGGCCGCGCGGGGCCGCCGGTGGCGCTCTGCGCTTTGCGCAGCTCCAGGTATTGGTCGACTCCGCGCGGGAGGTTGAGGAAGCCCCCGTCGATCACCGCGTACTGCTGGTCGGTGACGCGCTCGAGCAGGTACCGGTCGTGGCTCACGACCAGCAGGGTGCCCGGCCAGGTGTCGAGCAGGTCCTCCATCGCGGCGAGCATGTCGGTGTCGAGGTCGTTGGTCGGCTCGTCGAGGATCAGCACGTTCGGCTCGTCGAGCAGGATGAGCAGCAGCTGCAGCCGGCGCTTCTGCCCGCCCGACAGGTCCTTCACCGGGGTCGAGAGCTGCGCGTTCGTGAAGCCGAGCCGCTCGAGCAGCTGCCCCGGCGTCATCTCGACACCGCCGGAGACGTACGACGTCTTCTGCCGCGCGATGACATCGCTGACGCGGATGTCCATCTTGTCGTCGAGCCCGACGAGCCGCTGGTCGAGCACCGCGATCTTCACGGTCTTGCCGCGCTTCACCCGACCGGTCGTCGGCTGCACGGTGCCGGCGACGAGGCCGAGCAACGTCGACTTGCCGGCCCCGTTGACGCCGATGACGCCGGTGCGCTCCCCCGGCGCGATGAGCCAGGTCACGTCCGAGAAGATCACCTTGTCGCCGTAGGTGACGCCGACGTCGACGAGGTCGACGACGTCCTTGCCGAGCCGCGTCGTCGCGAGCTGCTTGAGCGAGACGGCATCCCGCACCGGCGGTTCGTTCTCGATGAGCTGGTTGGCGGCCTCGATGCGGAACTTCGGCTTCGTCGACCGCGCGGGGGCACCGCGGCGCAGCCAGGCGAGCTCTTTACGCATCAGGTTCTGCCGCTTCGACTCGCTCGCCGACGCCATCCGGTCGCGCTCGACACGCTGCAGCACGTACGCCGCGTAGCCGCCCTCGAACGGCTCCAGGATGCGGTCGTGCACCTCCCACGTGTCGGTGCAGACCTCGTCGAGGAACCACCGGTCGTGGGTGACGACCACGAGACCACCCTTGTTCGCCGGCCACCGCGACGTCAGGTGCTGGGCGAGCCAGGCGACGCCCTCGACATCCAGGTGGTTGGTGGGCTCGTCGAGGAAGACGATGTCCCAATCCCGCGTCAGCAGGGCGGCGAGCGCGACCCGGCGCTGCTGGCCGCCGGAGAGGTCGCCGATCGCCGACTCCCACGGCACGTCGGAGAGGAGGCCACGGATGACGTCGCGGGCCTGCGCGTCGCCCGCCCACTCGTGCTCTTCGCGATCGCCGACGACGGCCTCCCGCACGAGCTGCGTGGGCGGCAACGAGTCGCCCTGCTCGAGCATCCCGAGCGTCACGCCGCCGCGGCGGGTGACCTTGCCGCGGTCGGGTTCGAGACGCCCCGTGAGGATCTTCATGAGGGTCGACTTGCCGTCGCCGTTGCGGCCCACGATGCCGATGCGAGCGCCCTCGTCGATGCCGACGGTGACCGAGTCGAAGACGACACGCGTGGGGAACTCGTGCCCGACGCCCTCTGCGCCGAGCAAGTGGACCATTCCAGCAAGCGTACCGTTGCGGGATGAGCACGCTGTTCGACGACCTCGAGGTCGAGATCATCGAACTGCTCGCCTCGCCGGTGCACCGCTACGAGGGCCGACCCTCCGACGGCCCCCGCGCCGGCGGCGTCGACGAACTCCGGCCGGAGCTCGAGTTCCGCGCCGGACTCGGCATCATCGGCGACCGGTACTTCAACCAGCGCGCCCACCGCGCCTCGTCGGTGTCGCTCCAGGCCGTCGAATCCCTCGAGTACGTCGCGACGGAGCTCGGGGTGCTCGTCCCCGGTCTGCGGCAGACGCGGCGCAACATCCTGCTGCGGGGGGTGGATGTCGACGCACTCGCGCGCACCGAGTTCGCGCTCGACTCCGGGTCGGGGCCGGTGAGGTTCGGCGACGCCCGCCCGTGCAACCCGTGCGGGTGGATGGATGCTGCCGTCGGCGCGGGCGCCCACCGCGCCTTGCGCAAGCGCGGAGGTCTGCGGACGGGGCCGCTGGATGACGGCATCCTCCGGCTCGGCCCGGCGCTGCTGACGATCCTCGGTGGTTGAGGAAGAGCGGTTCTGCCTAGTCCGGGATGACGCGGGCGCCGTGCACGGGGCCGGTGGCCCGCACGACGGTGAGCTGCGCCGCCGACAGGGCGATCTGCAACTCGAGCGCGGTGTCGATGTCGGAGGTGAGGAACGCGACCGTCGGGCCGGAGCCGGAGACGATCCCCGCGAGGGCGCCGTTGCGCTCCCCCGTCTCGATCACCTTCGCGAGCGACGGCTGGAGGTGCAGCGCCGGGGCCTGCAGGTCGTTGTGCATGGCGTTCGCCAGCATCCGCGGGTCGCCGGCGCGCAGCGCCTGGAGCACGTCGGTGCCGACCGTCGGGGCCGGGTTCGGCGGCGTGACCTCGCCCGCGTGACGCTGCCGGTGCTCGTCGAGTTCGCGGTAGACCGCGGGGGTTGAGAGGCCGAAGTCGGCGATCGCGAGCACCCACTGGAACGTGCCCTGGGCCAGCGCCGGAGAGAGTTCGTCGCCGCGGCCGGTGCCGATCGCGGTGCCGCCGGTGAATGCGAAGGGCACGTCGGCGCCGAGCCGCCGGGCGAGACCGAGCAGTTCGTCGCGCGGGAGGTCGGTGCCCCACAGCGCGTCGCAGGCGAGGAGGGTCGCGGCGGCATCCGCCGATCCCCCGCCCATGCCGCCGGTGACCGGCACGTGCTTCTCGATCTCGATGTGCGCGCCCCCGGTGTACCCGGTGCGCTCGGCGAGCAGCTTCGCGGCGTTGATCGCGATGTTGGAGTCGTCGACCGGCACGCGACCGAGCTCGACGCTCCCGCTCAGCCCGAGTGTGAAGAACTCCGCCTCGGTGACCCGCACGTCCTCGTAGAGCGAGACCGCTTGGTAGGCGATGGCGACGTCGTGGTATCCGTCGTCCTGCAGCGCCCCGACCTCGAGGTAGACGTTGATCTTGCCCGGTGCACGCACGTGCACGGTGCGCGGTCGCCCCCCCGAGGTCATCCCACCACCCTAACGACGGGCGATGGAGAGGAAGTCCGCGACCGTGAGCTGCTCCCCCCGCAGCGTCGGGTCGATGCCGGCGGCCTCGAGCCGGGTGGATGCTGCGGCCGATCCGGCGAACAGCTCGGCGAGCGCCTGCCGCAGCATCTTGCGGCGCTGCCCGAACGCCGCGTCGACGAGCGCGAAGGTTCGCAGGCGCTCCTCCTCGGTGCCGGGCGGGTCGGCGCGCTCGAACGCCACCAGGATCGAGTCGACGTTCGGCACCGGCCAGAACACCTGCCGGCTGACGGTGCCGGCGGTCGACCAGCGCCCCCACCAGGCGGCCTTGACGCTCGGCGACCCGTAGATCTTCGAGCCCGGGGCTGCGGCGATCCGCTGCCCCACCTCGGATTGCACCATGACGAGCGCGGTCTCGAGCGACGGCACCGTTTCGAGCAGGTGCAGCAGCACGGGCACCGAGACGTTGTAGGGCAGGTTGGCGACGAGCCGGCGGGGCGACCCGGGGATGCCGACGCGCAGCGCGTCGCCCGCCACCACGTCGAGCGACGCCTCGGGCATCATCACCGCCACCGTGTGCGGCAGCAGGTCGGCGAGCCGGTCGTCGATCTCGACCGCGGTGACCCGCGCGCCGGCCTCGAGCAGCCCGAGCGTCAGCGACCCGAGCCCCGGGCCGACCTCGAGCACCTCGTCGCCGGATTCGACACGCGCCGTCTTCACGATCTTGCGCACCGTGTTGCCATCGACGACGAAGTTCTGCCCGAGCTTCTTCGTCGGCTGCAGGTCGAGCTGCGCGGCGAGGTCGCGGATCTCCGCGGGGCCCAGGAGCGCCATCAGTCCCACGCCCCGTACACATCTACGGTGTTGGCGGCGATCTGTGCCCCGAGTACGGAGGGGTCGGTGCCCAGGTGCTCCGCCATGAAGCGCAGCGTGTGCGGGATCAGGTACGACGAGTTGGGCCGCCCGCGCCACGGCGTCGGGGTGAGGTAGGGCGCATCCGTCTCGATCAGGATGTTCGCGCGCGGGACGATCCCGAGGGCGCCGCGCAGAGGGTGTGCGTTCTTGAACGTGACGGTGCCGGCGAACGAGAGGTACCAGCCGGCGTCGGCGACCACGCGGGCGAAGTCGGCGTCGCCCGAGAAGCAGTGGAACACCGTGCGCTCGGGAGCCCCGACCCGGCGCAGCACCGCGAGCACGTCATCGTGCGCGTCGCGATCGTGGATCTGCAGCGCGAGGTCGTGTTCCTTGGCGATCGCGATGTGCGCCTCGAAGGAGCGGATCTGGGCCTCGCGGCCGTCCTCGCCGGTGCGGAAGAAGTCGAGCCCGGTCTCGCCGATCGCGCGCACCCGCGGCTGCGCGGCGAGGTCGGCGATGCCGGCGAGGTGCTCATCGAGCAGCCCGGCGGCCTCCAGGTCGGGCGCCTCGTTCGGGTGCAGCGCGACGGCCGCGAGCACGCGGGGTTCCCGGGCCGCGAGCTCGGCGCTCCAGCGCGAGGTCTCGAGGTCGGTGCCGACCTGCACGACGCCGCGCACCCCGACGCTCGCCGCGCGGTCGAGCTGCTCCCGGTAGTCGAGCGACGAGACACCGTCCTCGATCTCGAGGTGGGTGTGGTTGTCGTAGACCGGCACGACGAGCGGATCCGGCAGCGGCGGGTAGGCCGCGGCCGTGTCGTCGGCGTCGCGGTGCCGCGCCCGGAGGAACGGCTCGGTCACTCGGGAGCGGCCTCGATGCGCGGGAACAACGGCTCGAGCGGCGACACCGTTCCGCCACCCGGGCGGTCCCAGGCGAGGTCGACACGCTGCTCGGTGAGCGCTCCGGATTCGCCGAGCGCCGCCCACAGCTTCGCCGTCGCGTTCGGCATGACCGGCGAGTACAGCACCGCGAGCGTGCCGACGCCGTGCGCCAGGGTGGCCAGCACCTCGTCCAGCCGCGTCGCCTGCGCCGGATCCTTTGCCAGCACCCACGGCGCCTGCTCGGTCACGTACCCGTTGAGTGCGTCGACGAGGGTGCCGATCGCGGCGATCGCCTCGTGGATGGCGAGCCTGCCGATTGCGGCGTGGGCAGCATCCGTCGCGCCCTGCTCGAGGTCGGTGATCGCCGCATCGCGCACCGCCGTCGGCACCACACCCTCCCGGTACTTCGTCACCATCGCGATGACGCGCGAGCCGAGGTTGCCGAAGCCGTTGGCGAGCTGCGACTCGTAGCGCGCCGACAGGTCCTCCCAGGAGAACGAGCCGTCCTGCCCGAAGGTGATGGCCGACAGGAAATAGAACCGGAACGCATCCGACCCGAAGACATCCGTGATCTGCGCTGGGGCGATGCCGGTGAGCTTCGACTTCGACATCTTCTCGCCGCCGACCAGCAGCCAGCCGTGGCCGAAGACGCCGCGCGGCACCGGGAGCCCGGCGGCCATCAGCATCGCCGGCCAGATGACGGCGTGGAAGCGGGCGATGTCCTTGCCGACGATGTGCTGCGCGGGCCAGCGGCGGCGGAAGTTCTCGGGGTCGGCGCCCCAGCCGACGGCGGTCGCGTAGTTGAGCAGCGCGTCGAACCAGACGTACACGACGTGCGTCGGATCCCACGGCACCTTGATGCCCCAGTCGAAACTCGACCGCGAGATCGACAGGTCTTCCAGGCCCTGCTTCACGAACTGGATGATCTCGTTGCGCACGCTCTCGGGCTGCACGAAGTCGGGCTGCTCGTCGTACAGCTTCAGCAGCGCGTCGCCGAACTCGCTCATCCGGAAGAAGTAGTTCTTCTCCTTGAGGATCTCGACCGGGCGCGAGTGGATCTTGCAGACGTAGACGCCGGCGAACTCGCCCTCGGTCGGCAGGTCGAGGTCGTCGAGCTGCTTGTACTCCTCGCAGCCGACGCAGTAGTACCCCTCGTACTCGCCCTCGTAGATGTGGCCCTCGTCGTAAAGCAGCTGAAGGAACTTCGCGACCGCTGTCTCGTGGCGCTCGTCGGTCGTGCGGATGAAGTCGTCGTTCGCGATGTCGAGCGTGTCGAGCACCGGCAGCCAGGCGTCGGCGACGAGCTTGTCGGCCCACGCCTTCGGGGTGACCCCGTTCGCGGCGGCGGTGCGCTCGATCTTCTGACCGTGCTCGTCGGTACCGGTCAGCAGCCAGGTGTCGTCGCCCGACTGGCGGTGCCAGCGCGCGAGCACGTCCGCCGCGACCTCCGTGTACGCGTGCCCGATGTGCGGGACATCGTTGACATAGAAGATCGGGGTGGTGATGTAGAAGGAGCCGGGCTGTGACACGCGTGCCAGCCTACTTTCCGGCGTGCTCTGTTACCTGGCGCCCAGTTCGATGGGCTCCGATGTCAGCGGGCTGCCGCACCGGGCGCCGGGATCGTCGGCGACCCAGACCGGCTCGACGACCTCACGCGCGAGCTCGGTTCCCGTGGCGTCGGTCGCGACAAGGGTGACGGATGCCGACGAGCTGCCGAGCGCGAGCTGCCACACGCCGGACTCGGTCTGCTCGAGCTCGGTGTTGTAGCGATCGCACCCTTCGGGGCAGGACACCGCCGCGACATCCATCGAGGTGCGCACCTGAAGGAGCGAGGAGTATCCGATCGTCGTGCAGGCGAACGGGGTGCAGCCGCTCAGCAGGATGACCGCGGCGAGGGCGAGCGGGGCGAGTCGGCGCACACCCTCATCCTGCTCGACCCGACCCACGCCGGAACGGATCGTGACCCGATCGTCACTTCGCCCGGATCGCCGCCTCGTACAGGTCGCGGGCGTTCAGCCCGGTCGCGCCGGCGACGTCCGCCGCCGCCTCCTTCATCCGGATGCCGCCAGCCGCCAGCTCGAGCACCGTCGCGACGGCCGCGGGGAGGTCCACGGTCGCGGCGGCGGCGGTCGCGCCCTCGACGACCAGCACGATCTCGCCGCGGGTGCCGTCGGCGAACTTCTGCGCCAGCTCCGCGAGCGTGCCGCGGGCGACCTCTTCGTACATCTTCGTCAGCTCCCGGCACACCGCGGCCCGTCGCGTCGGGCCGAACGCCTCGGCGAGATCCTTCAGGGCGTCGCCGATGCGGTGCGGGGACTCGAAGAAGACGAGCGTGCGGGCCTCGGTCGCGAGCGGACGCATCGCCGCGACCCGGCCCTTGCGCGGGAGGAATCCCTCGAACGCGAAGCGGTCGGTCGGCAGGCCGGAGAGGGCGAGGGCGGTGAGCACCGCGCTCGGGCCGGGAAGAGCGGTGACGACGACATCCGCCGCGATCGCTGCGAGCACGAGGGCGTACCCCGGATCGCTCACCGTGGGCATGCCGGCATCCGACAGCACCAGCACGTCCTCGGTGCGCCCCAGCTCGACCAGCTCGGCGGCCAGCTCCCGCTCGTTGTGCTCGTGCAACGCGACGAGCTTCGGCCGGTTCTCGATGCCGAGGCCGCGCAGCAACTGGACGGTGACGCGGGTGTCCTCAGCGGCGACGGTGCCTACGCGTTCGAGCGTCTCGACGAGCCGGCGGGACGCGTCGCCGAGGTTGCCGATCGGCGTCGCGCCCAGGATGATCACCTCGCCATTCTGCGGCACTTACGATGTCGGGATGACGGTGGTCGAGCTGCCCGGGTCGCGGCTCGACGACTGGTGGTCGCGGATGCAGGACACCGAGGCGAAACGCCGCGTGTGGCGCTGGGGCGGTCCGGCCGTCGTCACCGCAGTTGCCGCCGCGACGCGGCTCATCGGGCTCGGGCATCCCGACGAGCTGGTCTTCGACGAGACCTACTACGTGAAGGACGCCTACACGCTCTCGCAGCTCGGCTACGAGGGCAGCTGGCCGAAGGACGCGAACGCCGCGTTCAACGCGGGCGACCCGAGCGGCTACCTGCCCGACGCCTCCTTCGTCGCGCACCCCCCGGTCGGCAAGTGGATCATCGCCGCGGGGCTCGCCCTGTTCGGCGCCGACGACACCTTCGGCTGGCGGATCTCGGTCGCGGTCATCGGCATCCTGCTGGTCGTGCTCACGATGTTCCTCGCGCAGCTGTTGTTCCGGCGGCCGCTGCTCACCGTGATCGCGGGCGGGCTGATCGCGATCGACGGCAACGCGATCGTGATGAGCCGCGTCGCCCTGCTCGACACGATGCTCGCCTTCTTCGCGCTGCTCGGGGTGGTCTTCGTCTTCCTCGATCGCGGGTTCGCGCGGCGGCGGCTGGAGCGATGGGTGGATGCCTGCGGCACCTCCGGCTGGGGACCGACGCTGTTCTGGCGACCGTGGCTGCTCGCCGCCGCCGTCGCCTTCGGCCTCGCGACCGGAGTGAAGTGGAGCGGCGCCTACTTCCTGGCGATCTTCGGCGTCTACGTCGTCGTCGGCGAGCTGCTGCTGCGCCGCCGGGCGGGCATCGAGTTCTGGGCGACCGGAGGGCTGCTCAAGCAGGCACCCGTCACGTTCCTGTTGCTCGTGCCGCTCGCCGCCGCGGTCTACCTCGCATCGTGGACCGGCTGGTTCGTCACCGACGGCGGCTACCACCGCACCTGGATCGAGAGCGGGGGCGAGCGGTGGACCGGAATGCTCGCCTGGGTTCCCGACGCGTTCCAGAACTGGTGGCATTACGAGGCCGCCGTCTACGCCTACCACGTCGGCGAGAGCACCCCGCACGGGTACCAGTCGAATCCGCTGACCTGGCTCTTCCTGGTGCGGCCGACGAGCATGTACTACCAGGGCTTCTCGGACGGCACCATCCAGACCATCCTCGACATCGCGAACCCGCTCATCTGGTGGGCGTCGACGGCGGCGGTCGGCTACCTCCTCGTGCGGGTCGTGCTGCGGCTGCGGGGGCGGCTCCCTGTGGGCACGGAGGCCCTCATCCTCACCGGCCTCGCCGCCGGCTACCTGCCGTGGCTGCTGTACCTGAACCGCACGGTGTTCACCTTCTACACGATCGCCTTCGAGCCCTACCTGATCCTCGCGCTGACGGCCGCCCTCGGGATGCTGCTGGGCACCGCCGCCGACCCGCAACGGCGGCGGGTGGCCGGCATCCGCACCGTGGGGATCTTCCTCGCCCTCTGCCTCGCGCTCAGTGTGTTCTTCTTCCCGCTCTGGACGGCGATGTCGGTACCGGACTGGTTCTTCCGCCTCCATCTGTGGCTGCCGTCCTGGTTGTGAGGATTCGTTACCGCAGCGCCGCGTGCCGCCAGTAGCATGAGTGCATTCCACCGGGCTCGCCGCCGTTCGATCGCGTTCGGAATCGTCACACCCCCGAAACGTGACACGCCCTAGACTCCTGCGCGGGGGCTCCGCAGATCAGAAGGACAGCCCGATGAAGCGTCGCCGCCGTTTCGCTGCCGGTTTGGCAGCCCTCGTCGGGTTCACCGGCGCCCTGGTGTTCGGCGGGGTCACCGTCGCGAACGCCGACGGCGTGATCGCCTTCGGTGGGGCGACTCCTGGCCAAGGGACGACCAGCGTCTGGTCGCCGACCGCCTACCTGCTCGAGGGGATCACCTCCAACACCCTCGCCACCGACGTGATCAGCGTGGTCGACTACTCGACCAACACGCTCGGCGATCCGATCCCGGGGTGCACTGCACTCGATCCCTCCGCGGGTAGCTGGAGCTGCCCCACGGTGCTCGACGCCGGGTTCGCCGACATCCGCGTCTTCCAGGCGGCGAACTCGGATGTGCGCACCTTCAGCCTCGACCCGCCGGCGCCCACCATCGAGCGCGACCCGACCCTCGTCGCGCCGTTCAACGAACGGGTCACCGTCACCGGCACCGTCTCCTGGACGGGCGGCTCGGTGCAGGCGTCCGTCGAGGGCAGCAACGCACCGACCTGCGCCGACTCCGACGTCACCGACGGCACGTGGTCGTGCGAGCTGCGTCTGGATGACGACGCGGTCTCGGGCACCTTCACGCTCCGGGTCTTCCAGCAGGCACAGGGCACCACGAGCGCGAACACCGAGCAGCCCTTCATCGTCGGCGACCCCCCGCCCGCGGTCGTCACGATCACGAACCCCGCGGACACCCAGGTGTACACCTGGGACGCCGGCACCTTCGCCGCGATCGACGGTCGCGCCCCCGTCGGTTCCCCGGTGACGGTCGAGATCGACGGCACTCCGATCGCCGCCTGCACCGGGCTCACGGTCGACCCCGGTGGCAACTGGGACTGCGGATCGCGCAACATCCCGATCGGCCAGCACGTCGTGACCGCCATCCAAGATGCCGACTCCGACACGTCCTCGATCGACGTGCGGGCTCCCGCACCCGAGGTCGGCGGTCAGCCCCTCTCCGGTCGGTCCGAGCCCGGCCAGTACGTCGGCGGCACCTACGCGCTCGACGGCTACGCCGTATTCGCGACCCTCTACGACGGCGAGGTGGAGGTCGCCTCGTGCGAGGACGACGGCCCGGTGCTGGGCACCTGGTGGTGCACCCTCGACCTCACCGGGCTGGCCATCGGCCCGTTCTACTCCCTCGAGGTGCTGCAGCGGCCCAACCCCGAGAATCCCGCCATCCGATCCCAGACGAGCGCCTACCCGTTCGAGGTGACGGACCCGGCCGACTCGCTCTTCATCACCTCTCCCGCAGGCGGCGACGAGTTCGACTGGACGCCCGACGGGGTCACGGTGACCGGCACCACCCCGACCCCCGGCGTCGAGATCACGGTGTACTTCGACGACGAGGAGATCGCCTGCTCCGACCCCGCCCCGACGACGACGTGGTCGTGCGATGTCGGCGCGATCGAACCCGGAACGTATTCGCTCATCGCCGAACAGAACTCTGTGCTCAGCAACACCGTCGACTTCACGGTGCTCCTGCCGACTCCCGACGTCGACGAGTCCACCCTCAGCTACGTCGAGGGCTCGGAGTCCGCGACCTTCCAGGGCGCCAGCACCTACCCGGGCGCCCAAGTCTCGGTCGTGGTCGAGATCGGCGACAGCGTCACCCTCGAGTGCGACGACTTCTCGGAGACCGACGGCTGGTCGTGTCAGGTTCCGATCGACACCCTCGCGGTCGGCCCCTACACCGTCTACGTCGCCCAGAGCACCGAGCTCGCCACCAGCTACCAGACGACGTACTCGCTCGAGATCACCGCGCCCCCGCCCCCGACGACGCCCACGCTCACCTGCGGATTCAGCCCCGACGGCGGATTCACCGGGGAGGGCGCTCAGGCTCTCGGCTACATCTATCTCGGCCTGATCACCGACTACGGCGCGAACGGTTCCGGTCCCGACGGGGAGTTCTTCGGCGATCGCGGCTCCTGCGACGGCGACAGCGGGCTGCCGTTCGAACCGTGGACCGGTTTCACCTACCAGGACGTCGACGTCTGCAGCGACGACAGTTGCTCGGCGAGCGGTCTCGCGCCCGGTGACTACGAGGTCAGATACGCCGTCGACGACAGTCTCGCCGGGTACGACTACTCCGCGCACAGCTACCTCTTCCGCATCCCCCCGACGCCGGTGATCTCGACTGTCGCTGCGACGACGAACTCGGTGGTGCTCAGCGGAGGCGGCGCCCCAGGCGACACCGTCCAGGTCGTGCGGCCCGCGGGCACCTCGCTGTGCACGACGACGGTGGACAGCAGCGGCGTCTGGGCCTGCCAGTTCCCGAAGTCCTCCACGTCCTCGGCTCGCGTGTTCGTGACCGACGGGCAGTCGGGCGGGATGTCGGCCTACTCGGCCGCACGCACGATCCCGGTCTTCGTCGCGCCCGTGACGCCGGTCGCGCCGACGCCGGTCGCGCCGACGCCGGTCGCGGAACCGGCTCCGACGGTCGCCCTCGTCAACTGGTTCCTGGAGTTCGGCGGGAACCTGTCGAACCTGAAGCCCGGTGACACCTTCAAGCTGAACGTCTCGGGTATGCCGGAGGGCACCGCGATCGAGGTCTGGATGTACTCGACCCCCGTGCTGATCGGCACGGCGACCGGAACCGGCCTGCCGATGACGCTCGATCTCACCGTGCCGCAGGACATCGAGTCGGGACCGCACGAGATCCGGATGATCGGCGTGACCCCGCTCGGCACGAAGTACTTCTTCACGTCCGAGGCGACGGTGATCGGCGGCGTCGCCCCTGCCGAGCCGGTCAAGGACGGACCCGCTCTCAGCGACAAGCCGGGGACGGCGGGTGCCGTCGACCGCACCGACCCGGCGGCGCCGAGTGCGCTGAGCGAGGGCCTCGCCCCGGCGTCGGCGATCGCGGCCAACCCGGCGACGATCGCGATCGCCGGCGGCCTCGCCCTGGCCCTGCTGTTCCTCGTCGCCCTGCCGACCGAGTTGCTCAACTCGTCGCTGTCGTCGAACACGTCCCGGCTCGGGCGCGCCTACGGCGCGGTCGACGGTGCGCTGACCAAGGCGCAGGATTGGTTCATCAAGGTGACGCGGTCGCGGGCGATCGCGGCCGCCATCCTGACCACGATCGTCGCGATCATCTACGGCTTCGTCGATCCGGGCTTCGGGTTCGACATCGTGTCGGTGCGCCTCGTGCTGTCGCTCGCGATCGCGTTCTTCCTGCTGAGCTTCGTCGCCTCGTGGATCTCGGGCATGATCATTCGCCGGGCCTGGGGTGCGATGGGCGTCATCGCGATGCAGCCCTCCATCCTGCTGTTCGCGATCGTCGGCGTGTTCGTCGCGCGCGTGCTCGACTTCTCTCCCGGCTTCCTCGTCGGCATCGCGATCGGTCTGGAACTGCTGCAGGCCTCGCGCACGGTGTCGGCGCGCGCGGTGTTCGTACAGATCGCCGTCGTCACCGGGCTCGCGCTCGCCGCCTGGGGCGTCTACTCGGTGTTCACGCCGGGCGACGATTTCGCCGGGATGCTCGTCGAAGACACCATGGTGGCGGTCACCGCCGAGGGCCTGACGGGTGCGCTTATCGCGCTCTTCCCGCTGAGGTTCCTCGACGGACACGACCTGTGGGCGGTCTCGAAGCGGCTGTGGGTGCTCGCCTTCCTGGTGGTCGCGACGGCGTTCGCGCTGCTCGTCCTGCCCACCGCGATCCAAGGCACCGACATCGCCGACTACGGCACCTGGCTCCTGGTGTTCGCCGTTTTCGGTCTCGGGTCGCTCGCGGTCTGGCTGATCTTCGTGCGTGCCGATCGGAGGGCGGCCGACGCGGAGCAGGAGTCCATCGACGCGTAGCGTCGCCGAGAGGGGCGACGCGTAACGGCGGGAAACACGGCGTCACACCTCGGTAGCCTTCAGAGGTGGCTGACAAAGAGTACGGATTCAAGACGCGCGCCATCCATGCGGGCAACATCCCGGATGCGGTGAGCGGCGCCCGGGCCCTACCGATCTACCAGACCAGCGCGTTCGTCTTCGACGACACCGCGGATGCGGCCGCCCGTTTCGCGTTGCAGAAGTACGGCAACATCTACAGCCGGCTCGCCAACCCGACGGTCGCGTCGTTCGAGGAACGCATCGCCTCACTCGAGGGCGGGCTCGGCGCCGTCGCCACGTCGTCGGGGCTCGGTGCGGAGTTCATCACCTTCGCCTCACTCGCGGGAGCCGGCGACGAGATCGTCTCGGCCGCCTCGCTCTACGGCGGATCGGTCACCCAGCTCGACATCACGCTGCGTCGGTTCGGGGTCGACACGAAGTTCGTCACGGGCACCGACCCGGCCGACTACGCCGCGGCGATCACCGACAAGACGAAACTCATCTTCACCGAGTCGATCACCAACCCCTCGGGCGACATCGCCGACCTCGAAGGGCTCGCCGAGGTCGCGCACGCGCATCACCTGCCGCTCATCGTCGATTCGACCGTCGCGACTCCCTACCTGAACCGCCCGATCGAGTGGGGAGCGGATGTCGTCGTCCATTCGGCCACGAAGTTCCTGGGTGGCCACGGCACCACCCTCGGCGGCGTCGTCGTCGAGTCGGGCCGCTTCCACTGGGCGAACGAGCGTTTCCCGCTGTTCGACACCGAGGTCGCCCACTACGGCGGACTGAACTGGCACGGCAACTTCGGCGAGTACGCGTTCCTCACCCGCCTACGGGCCGAGCAGCTGCGCGACATCGGGCCGGTGCTCTCCCCGCATTCCGCCTGGCTGCTCGCGCAGGGCGTCGAAACCCTGCCGTACCGGATGCAGGCGCACGTCGAGAACGCCCGGGCCGTCGCCGAGTGGCTGGAGACGGATGACCGCATCGAGTTCGTCAACTGGGCCGGGCTGCCGTCCCATCCGCACCACGAGCGCGCGTTGAAGTACTTCCCGAAGGGTCCGGGCTCGGTCTTCTCGTTCGGCATCAAGGGCGGACGGCCGGCCGGCCAGACGTTCATCGAGAGCGTCGACCTCGCCTCGCACCTCGCGAACATCGGCGACGCGAAGACCCTCGTCATCCACCCCGCCTCGACGACGCACGCCCAGCTCAGCGAGCAGCAGCTGCTGGATGCCGGCGTGCTCCCCGGGTTGGTGCGCATCAGCGTCGGCATCGAGGATGTCGAGGACATCATCTCCGACCTCGACCAAGCGCTCGCCGCTGCGGTGAATGGGCGCGCTGGAGCATAGAGCGAAGGCCATTTCTGGCCATCGCTGCGACGCCAGCGCCGACCGCCGTCCCGGCGGTCGGGCCCCGAAAGGAAGATAATCACAGGATGAGTACCGCGACCGCAGACCTCGAGACCGTCCATCTGAGCAACGGGCTCACCTGCGACATCCCGGCATCCTCCCCGCTCGCCAAGCTGCTCAAGTCGAAGCGCACCTGGGTCGGGCCGTCCGCGAAGGACCGTCTCGAGATCCTGCAGAAGGCGAAGACCGTCGCGATCGTCGGCGCCTCGCCGAACGCCGCCCGCTCCTCCTACTTCGTGGCCACCTACCTGCAGCAGTCGAGCGACTACGAGCTCTTCTTCATCAACCCGAACGCCGACGAGATCCTCGGCCAGAAGGTCTACAAGTCGCTCGCCGACCTGCCCGTCGTGCCCGACATCGTCGACGTGTTCCGCAGGGGCAGCGACATCCCCTCGGTCATCGACGAGGTCGTCGCCATCGGCGCGACAACGATCTGGGTGCAGCTCGGCATCTGGAACGAGGAGGCCGCGTACTACGGCGAGGAGCAGGGTCTCACCGTCGTCATGGACCGCTGCATCAAGATCGAGCACGCCCGCTTCCACGGCGGCCTCCACCTGCTCGGCTTCGACACCGGCCAGATCACCGCGCGCAAGACCCTGCGCTGATCTCCGTCCCGGTCATCCGCGTCAGATGGCACGGATGAGGGTCTCTTGCGCGGCAGATGACGCGGATGACGGAGTGTGACGGCCGACCCGGGCCATCTCGGTCGCCCGGGTTAGCGTGACCGCATGAGCACCACCCTGACTTCGCCGCTCGTCTCCGCGCAGTGGCTCGCCGACCACCTCGGCGCCGACGACCTCCTCGTCGTCGACGCGTCGGTCGTGTCCTTCACTCAGCCCCACGGCAAGCCGGGGTCGCTGAGCGGGCACGAGCAGTACATCGCCGAGGGCCACGTGCCCGGAGCGTTGTTCGCCGACCTGATCGAGGACTTCTCCGACCCGGAGGGCGCCTACCCGTTCACGCGTCCCGACGCCGCCCGGTTCGCCGCGGCCGCGGGGGCGCTCGGCATCGGCTCCGGCACCACCGTCGTCGTCTACGACACCGCGGTCGGCCAGTGGGCGGCGCGGTTCTGGTGGCTGCTGCGGGCGTTCGGGCACGACGACGCCGCGGTGCTCGACGGCGGGCTCACCGCCTGGGCCGCCGACAGCCGCCCGATCGAGCGCGGTCACGTCGAGCCGGTGCCGGCGGTCTTCGACGCCCTCGAGCGGCCGGACGTCTGGGTCGACAAGGCCTACGTCGAGCGGGTCGTCGCCGGTGACGAGCACGCCGCGCTGGTGTGCGCCGTACCGCCGAAGGAGTACACCGGCGAGATCCCCTCGCGCGACCGCGCCGGCGTGATCCCCGGGTCGACTTCGCTCCCCGCCGGACGTCTTGTCGACCGTGACGCACGCACCGCACTGCCGGATGCCGAGCTGCAGAAGCTGTTCGGGTCGATCCTCGGTGCCGGCGAACACCGCGCCCCCCGAATCGTCACCTACTGCAACGGCGGGATCGCCGCCGCGGCGGCCGCCCTGCAGCTGGTGCGCCTGGGCGAGACCGACGTCGCGATCTACGACGGGTCGCTCAACGAGTGGGCGGCCGATCCCGACGCGCCGCTCGTCGTGAGCGGGTCTCTCGTCTAACCGATCTCGTTGGTCATGCCGTTGTCGACGGCAGGACTCCGGATGCCGTCGCCCGCGGTCACGACGTTGGTGTTGCCCTGCACCTCGACGGTGTCGATCGTCGTCGCGACGGTCACGACGTTGTCGTCGCCGCGGATGACCAGGTCGCCGAGTTCGTCGGCGGCGATGTCGACGCCCTGACCCGAGATCTCGACCGAGCCGAGGGTCTCGCCGAGCACGTCGGCGCCGTCGCCGCGCAGCACGAGGTGCGCGATGGAGGTGAAGGTGAGACGGATGCCGGTGCCCTCGAGCGTCACGGTTGCGCAGTCGCCGACGACGTAGTTGCCCGGACGGTTGATGAGCAGGTTGACGCAGTCGTATTCGTCGGACGGGTCCTCGGTCGGGGCGACCTCGGTCGGCGTCGGCTCGGGCGTCGCCGACGTCTCGGTCGGGGCCGGCCCGGCCGTGCCGCCCTCTGCGAGGAAGTCGCTCGTGCACCCGGCGAGCAACACGGCGACGAGGCCGATGCCGAGCAGACCGGCGGCTCGGATACGACCGGAAGCCTGAGGGTTCATACCGCGAGCCTAGCGGCGAGGGCCTCGGCGTCGGTGAGCGGCAGGTCGCAGACGAAGTGCTCGCAGAGGTATGCGGTGTCGGTGCCCCCGCGCGGCACGCGGCCCTCGAAAAGCTCGAAACCGGCCGCGGCGAGGGCGGCGGCGGCCTCCTCCGTCACGAGAGCCAGCACGCGCGACGGCCCGCCCCAGCGCCGCGCGACGTCGGCCACCGGGGAGTCGCCCGGGCCGACGACCACGAGTTGCGCCACGGGCCGGGAGAGGCGCGCGGCGACCGCCAGCGCCGCGCCGAACGACAGCGGCTGCCCGGCGGCGAGCGGCAGCGCCGGGGCGATCGCCCGCTCGGCGAGGCGGTGGTGCGCGTCGTCGCCGGTGAGCGCGGCCAGCAGCAACGCGGCGTCGGCGAGCAGTGCGCGTCCCGACGGGGTCGCCCCGTCCGACACCTCCGGCGGCAGCGCGAGCCCGCGCGCCGCGAGCACCGGGTCGGCGCCCGACGGCGCCGCGACGTCGTCCCCGGCCGCGCACGCCTCAACGAGTCCGCGGGCGACCGTCGCGTAGCGCGCCTGCCCGGTCGCGAGCGCGAGACGCAGCAGCCCGCCGGCGAGTCCGCCGTAGTCCTCGAGGGTTGCCACGGCATCCGAGACCCGGTCGTCGAGCGACGCCCGCCGCAGCGGCGCCACCTCGCCGGCCCGGGCGAGCACGGCATCCGCCGCGACGCGTGCCGCCGCGATCCAGTCGGCGCGTGCGAAGCGCACCCCGGCATCGGCGAGGGCGCCGATCGCGAGCCCGTTCAGTCCGGTGAGCACCTTGCCGTCGAGCGGGGGCGCGGGCTGCGCCGACCGATCGGCGAGCGCGTAGTAGCCGCCCTCGTTCCGCACGCCGTCGATGAGGCTCTCGCTGTCCTGGCCCGACGCGAAGCCGCCGGGCAGCCCCAGCACGTCGATGAGGAACGCCGCGATGCCGGATGCCGTGGCCTCGTCGCCGACGGCCGCGTAGGCGGCGAGCAACTGGGCGTTGTCGGTCAGCATCCGCTCGTAGTGGGGTTCCGACCAGTCGCGGTGCACGGCGTAGCGGAAGAAGCCGCCCTCGACCGGATCGCGCAACGGAGAGGATGCCATCGCCGCGAGGGTGCGCTCAGCGAGCTCACGGGCGGGCGCCCCGCCCTGCTCGAGCAGGAAGGCGAGAGCGGGCGTCGTCGGGAACTTGGGCGCGGTGCCGAATCCGCCGAACTCACGATCCTCGTGGCCGAGCATCGTCGCGACCGCCTCGTCGAGCGCCGCGGGCGCCAACCCCGGGAGCTGGGCGACGGGTCGGTCGGCGGTCAGCGCGGCGACGAGCGAGGCCGCGGTCTCCTCGACGCCGTCGCGGCGCTGCGTCCAGGCATCCGTGATCGCGTCGAGCACCTCACGGAACGCGGGAGCTCCCTGCACCGGCCGCGGCGGGAAGTAGGTGCCCGCGTAGAACGCCGCACCGGCGGGGGTGGTGAAGACGGTGAGCGGCCAGCCGAGCGACGACGTGAACGCGCTCGCGGCGGCGAGGTAGGCCGCATCCACGTCGGGGTGCTCCTCGCGGTCGACCTTGATCGCGACGAATCCCTCGCGGAGCTGGGCGGCGACCTGCGGGTCGGAGAAGCTCTCGCGCGCCATCACGTGGCACCAGTGGCAGGTGGCGTAGCCGATCGAGATGAGCACCGGCACGTCGCGGCGGGCGGCCTCGGCGAAGGCCTCCTCGCTCCACGGCCACCAGTCGACGGGGTTCGCCGCGTGCGAGCGCAGATACGGGCTGGTCGAGTCGGCGAGCCGGCTGCCGGTCATAGGCTCACCCTATGCCGGACCTCACCGTGACCTACCTCGGCGGCCCCACCGTCCTGCTCGAGTACGGCGGATTGACGATCCTCACCGACCCCACGTTCGACGACCCGGGCACCTACCCCGACCCCGAGGGCACGGCCCTGGTGAAGACTCGCGGCCCCGGCATCGCCGCCGCCGCCGCGCTCCCGCCGATCCATCTCATCCTGCTCAGCCACCACGAGCACGAGGACAATCTCGACACCGCCGGTCTCGGCCTCGTGCGATCCGGCATCCCGACTCTCACCACCCCGTACGCTGCCGAGGCTCTCGGTCTCCCGTCGGTGCGGGGCCTCGCCCCGTGGGAGCAGACCGCGCGTCGCGGCTTCACGGTCACGGCGGTCCCGGCGTCGCACGGTCCGGGCGACATCGTCGGCCCCGTCACCGGCTTCGTGCTGCAGGCGCCCGGGCTGCCGACGGTCTACGTGAGCGGCGACAACTCCGAGCTGGATGTCGTGGACGAGATCGCGGCGCGGTTCGCCCCGATCGACGTCGCGATCCTCTTCGCCGGCGCGGCCCGCGTGCCCGAGATCGACGCGGCGCTCACCCTCACCTCGACGGACGCCGCGGCAGCCGCCCGGATGCTCGGCACCCGCGCCGTCGTCGGCGTGCACACCGAGGACTGGGAGCACTTCAGCGAGAGCCGCGCCGACCTCGAAGCCGCGTTCGCCGCCGCGGGGATGGCCGACCTACTGATGGCCACCCCGCGCGGCGCCCGCATCTCGTTGGTCGAGTAGCCCGCGAAGCGGGCGTGCCGAGACTAGAAGGTCGCGGTCTCGGGGTTCGACCCGACGCGGTTGCCCGCGTCGAGGGCGTCGATCGCCGCCATCTGCTCGGCGGAGAGCTCGAACCCGAACACGTCGAAGTTCTCGGCCATCCGCGCGGCCGAGTTCGACTTCGGGAAGACGATGATGCCGCTCTGCAGGTGCCAGCGGATGACCACCTGGGCCGGCGTGACCCCGTGAGCCGCGGCGGTGTCGGCGATCGCCGGCATCCCGAACAGGTCGTACTTGCCCTGCCCGAGCGGACCCCACGCCTCGATCGCGATGCCGTGCTCCGCCCCGTAGGCGCGCAACTCGCGCTGCTGGAACGTCGGGTGCAGCTCGATCTGGTTGACCGCGGGCACCGTCGACGAGCCGGCCGCGAGCTTCTCGAGGTGGGGCACGTGGAAGTTGGAGACGCCGATCGACGTGGCCTTGCCGGCATCGCGGATTTGCTCCATCGCCAGCCACGTCTCGAGGTAGCGATCGAGGTCGGGGCGCGGCCAGTGGATGAGGTAGAGGTTCACGCTCTCGAGCCCGAGCTTCTCGAGCGAGAGGTCGATCGCGTCGAACGCCGACTGCGTGCCCTGGTCGGAGTTCCACAGCTTGGTCGTGATGAACAGCTCGTCGCGCGGGATGCCGGACGCCGCGATCGCGCGGCCGACGCCCTCCTCGTTGCCGTAGATCGCCGCGGTGTCGATGTGCCGGTAGCCGGCTTCGAGGGCGTCGCTGACGATCCGCTCGGTCTCGTCGGGGTCGACCTTGAACACGCCGAAGCCGAGCTGCGGGATGGTCTGGCCGTCGTTGAGCATTTCCACCGGGGGGATTTCCATGGCTCCAGCCTAGGAGGACGACGCGGGGGACTTCTTGTAGAAGACGGCGGAGTCCGTGTAGCCGAGGGCGCGGTAGAAGTCGCCGGCGCGGCGGCTGGCGAGCGAGACGTAGCCGGCATCCCGCGACTCCGCCCACCGCTCGGCGGCAGCCATCAGCGCGGCCCCGGCCCCGGTGCGGCGGTGGTCGAGCGCCACCATCACCTCCTCGACACCAGCGACCGGCCCGTTGGCGAAGAACGTCGGATGCAGGCTCGCGAGGAGGTACCCGATCACCCGGTCGGTCTCGGCGACGAGCACGAGCACGTCGTCCCGGGCGAGCAGCGCGGGGAAGAGCACGTCGAACACCGCACGGTCGGGGGTGAACGAGGTCGCGAAGTCGCGCACGAGCTCCCAGACCGCATCGACATCGGCGTCGGTCGCCGGTCGGACCCCGGTCATCCTGGCTCGGGCCCGACCGTGACGGGTCGGTCGGGGTCGTTCGACCACGCGCTCCACGACCCGGGGAAGATCGCCGGCGAGAACCCGGCGAGGGTGAGCGCCAGCGCCTCGTGCGCCGCGGTCACCCCGGATCCGCAGTAGGCGGCGACGGGGGCGCCCGGGTTCGCGCCGAGGTCGAGGAACCGCTGACGCAGCACGTCCGGGGGAAGGAACCGGCCGTCGGCATCCAGGTTGTCCGTCGTGGGCGCGCTGACCGCGCCCGGGATGTGTCCGGCCCGAGGGTCGATCGGCTCGACCTCGCCCCGGTACCGCTCCCCGGCGCGCGCGTCGAAGAGCATGCCGAACTCAGGGAACGCGGCGGCGTCGTCGATGTCGAGCATCGGCATGACGCCACGGCGCAGGATGACGTCGCCCGGGGTCGGGGTCGCGTCACCGGTCTCCAGCTCGTAGCCCGCGGCCCGCCACGCCCCGAGGGCGCCGTCGAGCACGCGCACGTCGTCGACACCACCGTCGCGCAGCATCCACCAGGCCCGCGCCGCCGACAGGTTGTTCAGGTCGTCGTAGACCACGACGGTGCGGTTCTTGCGGATGCCCCAGCGCCGGGCCGCGGTCTGCACCGCGCTCTGCGACGGCAGCGGATGCCGGCCCGCCGTCGCCGGCCGTCCGTGGTCGGCGAGCTCGGTGTCGAGGTCGACGTAGACCGCGCCCGGGATGTGGCCGGCGCGGTAGTCGTCGCGGCCGTCGGGCCGGTCGAGGCGCCAGCGCACGTCGAGCAGGTGCACGGAGCCGAGCGCGTCCTTCAGCTCCTCCGGGGTGATCAGGAGCGGGGTCGTCATGCTGATCAGGCTACGGGGCTGTTCAGGCTACGGGGGTTGACGAGTGGCGAGGCAAGGTCTAACGTACAACCAAATGGTTGTACAAAATGGATCCACGGAACTCAGCGACGCGGAGGTCGACAAGATCTTCCACGCCCTCGCCGACGCGACCCGGCGGGACATCGTGCGCCGCACCCTGACCGGTGCGTCGTCGGTGAGCGAACTGGCGGGCGCCTACGCGATGTCGTTCGCCGCCGTGCAGAAGCACGTCGCGGTGCTGGAAGGAGCCGGACTCGTGACCAAAGAGAGCCGCGGCCGGGAGCGCCTCGTGCGCGCCGACCCGGACACCATCGCGCGGGCGCAAGCACTGCTCGACGCTTACGCCGACCTGTGGCGCAGCCGCATCGAACGCCTCGATGCCGTGCTGACCGAAGACGACTGAACACACCGAAGAAGGGAAACACCATGCCCGTGACCTCCGTCACCACCGAACCCGAGGCGCTCACCATGACGCTCGTCGCCGACTTCCCCGTCGACGTCGAACGGCTCTGGGCCGCCTTCGCCGACCCGCGCAAGCTCGAGCGGTTCTGGGGTCCCCCCGGCTACCCCGCGACCTTCGGCACCTACGACTTCCGCCCGGGCGGCATCGCCCACTACTGGATGACGAGCCCGGAGGGCGAGAAGTTCTACGGCCGCTGGGACTTCGAGCAGATCGAGCAGCCGCTGCGCATCGTCGCCCGCGACGCGTTCGCCGACGCCGAGGGCGAGATCGACACCTCGGTGCCGACCGGACGCATGACGCTCACCTTCGAGAGCACTCCCGGCGGATCCCGTCTCACGACGGTGTCGGCCTCCCCGACGGCCGAAGCGCTCGAGCAGGTCATCGCGATGGGCCAGGTCGAGGGGATGACGATGGCGTTCGGGCAGCTCGACACCGTTCTCGCCGACCTGCGCGAGTACGCGCTCGGCAAGGGCACCGAGACGACGATCCTCGACGACACCCACGTGAAGATCACCCGGGCGTTCGAGGCTCCGCGCCACCTGCTCTGGCGGGCGCACACCGAGCCGGAACTCATGAAGCGCTGGCTGCTCGGACCCGACGGCTGGGTCATGACGATCTGCGAGAACGACCTGGTCGTCGGCGGCTCGTATCGCAACGCCTGGGCGCCCGAGGAGGGCACGCCCGGCGAGGCGTTCGGCTTCGAGGGCGAGAACCTGGTGATCGACCCCGAGCGGCGCATGGTCAGCACCGAGCGGATGACGGGACTCGACGCCCCGGGAACGGTCAACGACCTGACCTTCGACGAGGCCGACGGGGTCACCCTCATGACGCTGCTCATCACCTACACGGATGCGGCGCAGCGCGACATGATCCTCGCCACCGGGATGACCGACGGCATGGAGGCCTCGTACCAGCGCCTCGAGCGGGAGCTGATCAGCACCGCGGGTTGAGTGCCGCCGCAGGCGGTGTATCGAAACCCGGAGGGGGCGTCGGACCTAAGCTGAAAGGCTCATGTCCGACGCCCCTCTCGTCATCACCTACCCGCCGGAGCTGCCCGTCAGCGCCGTGCGGGACGAGATCGCGCGCGTGATCTCCGAGAACCAGGTCGTGATCGTCGCCGGCGCCACCGGCTCGGGCAAGACCACTCAGCTGCCGAAGATCCTGCTCGAACTCGGCCGCGAGAAGATCGGGCACACCCAGCCCCGCCGCATCGCCGCCCGCAGCGTCGCGGAGCGCATCGCCTCGGAACTGAAGGTCGAGCTCGGCGGGATCGTCGGCTATCAGGTGCGGTTCGACGACCGGGCCGGGCGCGACACCCGCGTGAAGCTGATGACCGACGGCGTGCTGCTCGCCGAGCTGCAGCGCGACCGCGACCTCAAGCGCTACGACACGATCATCATCGACGAGGCGCACGAACGGTCGCTGACGATCGACTTCCTGCTCGGCTACCTCGCCCAGCTGCTCCCCCGCCGCCCCGACCTCAAGGTGATCGTCACGTCGGCGACGATCGACCCCGAGTCGTTCGCGAAGCACTTCGCCGGCCCCGACGGCACGCCGGCGCCGATCATCGAGGTCAGCGGCCGCACCTACCCGGTCGAGATCCGCTACCGCCCGCTCGTCTCGGAGAAGCTCGACGACGACGCCGAGGGCGAGCCGATGGAGGACCTCGACTACCTCCAGGGCATCGCCGCCGCGCTCGATGAACTCGCCCGGGAGCCCGAGGGCGACGTGCTCGTGTTCCTCTCCGGCGAAGCCGAGATCCGCGACGCCCAGGACGCGCTCTCCTCCCGCCCGAACACCGAGATCGTGCCGCTCTACGGTCGACTCAGCGCCGCCGAGCAGCATCGCGTCTTCGACACGAAGCGGCAGCCCGGCATCCGCCGTCGGGTCGTGCTCGCGACCAACGTCGCCGAGACCTCCCTGACCGTCCCCGGGATCAAGTACGTGGTGGATGCCGGCCAGGCCCGCATCTCGCGGTACAGCCCGCGCGCCAAGGTGCAGCGGCTGCCGATCGAGGCGATCTCGCAGGCCTCGGCCAATCAGCGCGCGGGCCGCGCGGGGCGCACGAGCGACGGCATCGCGATCCGGCTCTACGCCGAGGACGACTTCGCCCGGCGCCCGGAGTTCACCGACCCCGAGATCCTCCGCACCGACCTGGCCGCCGTCATCCTGCAGATGATGGCGCTCGGGCTCGGCGACATCATGGCGTTCCCGTTCCTGCAGCCGCCCGACAAGCGCGGCGTGCGCGACGGCCTCGATCTGCTCTCCGAGCTCGGAGCGGTGGAGGGCGCGCGGCTGACGAACACCGGACGGATGCTGACGCAGCTGCCGGTCGACGTGCGCTTCGGCCGCATGCTGGTCGAGGCGAAGCAGCACGGGGTGGTGCGCGAGGTGGCCGCGATCGTGGCGGGGCTGAGCATCCAGGATCCGCGCGAGCGGCCCGTCGAGAAGCGCCCGCAGGCGGACCAGCAGCACGCGCGTTTCGTCGATCCGACGAGCGACTTCATCTCGCTGCTCAACCTCTGGAACCACCTGGAGAAGGAGCAGAAGGAGCGGTCGAGCAGCGCGTTCCGCCGGATGTGCAAGGCCGAGTATCTCAACTACCTGCGGGTGCGGGAGTGGCAGGACCTGTATCGGCAACTGACCAGGGCCGCGAAACCGCTCGGGCTGGTTCCGGGGTCGCCCAGTACGGATGCCGACGGCATCCACCGCTCGCTGCTCGCCGGGCTGCTCTCCCGTCTCGGGATGCGCGACCGCTCGGATTCGAAGGGCAGCACGGGGCGCGACTACCTTGGCGCCCGCGGGCAGCGGTTCCAGGTGTTCCCCGGCTCGGCACTCGCGAAGAAGACGCCGGAGTTCGTGATGGCATCCGAACTCGTCGAGACCTCCCGGCTGTTCGCGCGCACCGTCGCCGCCGTCGACCCGGCCTGGGCCGAGAAACTCGCGGGTGACCTGGCGAAGCGGTCGTACTCCGAGCCGCACTGGGAGAAGAAGCAGGGCTCCGCCGTCGCCTGGGAGCGGGTGACGCTGTTCGGGCTGCCGATCGTCGCGCGGCGCAAGGTGCAGCTCGGCCGCATCGACGCCGTCGAGGCGCGCGAGCTGTTCCTGCGCCACGCGCTCATCGACGGCGACTGGCCGTTCGCGATCGCGAAGAACGGGCTGTACGACTTCGACCGGGCGAACCGCCGGCTGCGTGAGGAGTTGGGCGAGGTCGAAGAGCGCACCCGGCGCCGCGACATCCTCGTCGACGACGAAGCGGTGATCGAGTTCTACGACGCCCGCATCCCGCGCGCGATCACCGACGTGCGCGGCTTCGAGCGCTGGTGGAAGGACGCGCGCCGGGAGACCCCCGATCTGCTCACCCTGACGCGGGCCGACCTGCTCGACGAGGAGGATGACGCACTCGACCCCGACGCGTTCCCCGACCGTCTCCACGACCTCGCCCTGCGCTACCGCTTCGAGCCCGGCGCCGCCGACGACGGCGTGACGGTCGAGATCCCCGTCGAGCGACTCGCCTCCCTCGACGGCACGCCGTTCGAGTGGCTCGTGCCCGGGCTGCGCGAGGAGCTGGTCACGGCGCTGCTCAAGGCGCTGCCGAAGGCGATCCGCAAGAACGTGGTGCCGGCCGCCGACTGGGCGCGGCGCCTGCTCCCCGCCCTGAACCCCGAGGGCGCGCTGCTGCCCGAACTCGCCGCCGCGATCCGCGCCGCGACGCACACGGTCGTCGATCCCGCCGCCTTCGAACTCGAGCGGATGCCGACCAACCTGCGGATGACCTACGCCGCCGTCGATCGGAGCGGGAAGCGACTCGGCACCTCGAAGTCGCTGTCCGAGCTGCGGGAGCGGTTCGCCGAGAAGACCCGCGCGACGGTGGCCCGCGTCACGGCGCAGGCGACCCCGGGGCGCGAGCTCGAGCGAACCGGCCTGACGACCTGGTCGCTCGACGAGCTGCCGTCCGTCGTCGAAGCCGGCGGGGTGCGGGGGTATCCGGCGCTCGTCGACGCCGGCACCTCGGTGAGCGTGAAGGTGTTCGCGACCGAGGAGGAGGCATCCACCGCTCACGCCCGCGGGGTGCTGCGGCTGCTCGCCCTCACCGTGCCGACCCCGGTGTCGTACGTGCGGGAGCACCTGACGGCGGCCGAGAAGCTCGCGCTCGCGGCGAGCCCCTATCCATCGACCGCGGCCCTCTGGGACGACGCCCTGCTCGCGACCCTCTCCGAAGCGGCCCACGGCGCGGCCCCCCGCGACCGCGCGGCGTTCGAGGCGTTGCGCACCGAGGTGTCGGCCAATCTGGTGGATGCCCTCTTCGACACGGTCGCGCTGATGGCGAAGGTGCTCACCGCGGCGCGCGAGGTCGACAAGGCGATCTCGTCGGCATCCTCACTGGCGTTCATGGGGCCGCTGACCGACGCGCGCGGCCAGCTCGCCGGGCTCGTGCATCCCGGGTTCGCGGGGATCGCGGGCGTCGCGCGGCTGCGCCGCGTGCCGCTCTACCTCGCCGGGCTGCTGCACCGCGTCACCCGACTGACCGAGAACCCCGGACGCGACCGCGCCTGGCAGACCGAGGTCGAACAGGCCACGACGCTCTACCTCGACCATCAGGGCAAGCTGCCCCTCGTCGCCGACACCCCGGCTCGGCTCGCCGACGTGCGCTGGATGCTCGAGGAGCTGCGGCTGTCGCTGTTCGCGCAGCACCTCGGGGCGGCCGGGCCGGTCAGCGTGCAGCGGATCCGCAAGGCGCTGGGGTAGCACCCGGCGCGACGCCGCACCCTTCGCCATCATGGGAGGGTGAGCGACTTCAACACGAAGATCATCGAGGAGTTCCGCGCCAACGGCGGCGCGGTGACCCAGTTCGGCACCGACCTCGTGCTCGTGCACTCGGTCGGCGCGGAGAGCGGGGCGGAGCGCATCCACCCGGTCCTCGGCATCCGCGACGGCGACGGCTGGCTGATCGCCGCGTCGAAGGCCGGCGCCCCGGAGCACCCCGCCTGGTATCACAACCTGCTCGCGCACCCCGAGATCACGATCGAGGCGCCCGACCTGCGCGGCGGCATCGCCACCGTGCCGGTGACCGCGACGGTGCTCGAGGGCGCCGCGCACGACGCCGGCTGGGCACAGTTCCTCGGCCGCTCCCCCGCCTTCGCCCAGTACGACGAGCGCTCGGGCGACCGGCGCATCCCCGTCGTGCGGCTCGCGCCTCGGTAGCCTGAGCCGCGTGAAGCGCCTCGGACTCCTCGGCGGCTTCCGCTCCGCCGACCTGCTGCTGGCGAGCGTCGACTCCGACGACATCGGGCGGATGCGGACCACCGGCCACGGGCACGCCGCGGAGGCCGCCGTGCATGCGGCCCTCACGTGCTGAGCGTCAGCCCTTCTTCGCTCCCGAAGCAGCCGAGGCGTTCGACTCGTACGACGTGTTCGTCGACTCGAAGAAGTTCACCAGCTGCAGGGTGTCGTTGGCGGTCGCCATCCACTTCGCCGGGTTCGTGACGTTGTACTCCGTGTCGAATCCGAGCTCTTCGAGCCGGCGGTCGGCGAGGTACTTCACGTACTGGTTGATGTAGTTGGCGTTCAGGCCCAGGATGCCGTTCGGCAGGAGGTCACGGTTGTACTCCTCCTCCATCTCGACGGCGTCGAGGATCATCTGCTTGATCTCGTTCGCGAACTCCGGCGTCTGCAGCTCGGGGTTCTCTTCGAGCACCGTGAGGATGAGGTTGATCCCGAATTTCAGGTGCAGCGACTCGTCGCGCACCACCCAGTCCATGAGCGAGCCGAAGTTGCGCAGCAGGTTCCGCTGACGGAACGACAGCGCGACCATGAAGCCCGAGTAGAACCAGATGCCTTCGAGGATGATGTTGTACGCGACGAGGTTGCGGATGAAGTCCTGCTTGCCCGCGGTCGTCGAGATGTCGAGGGTCTGCTCCGTCATGCGACGGATGAAGTTGACCTCGAACTCCTCCTTGCGCGCCATCGACGGAATGTCGGCGTGCGCGTTGTAGGCCTCGTTGCGGTCGATCGGGAACGTCTCGAGGACGTACTCGAACGACATGCAGTGGTTCGCCTCCTCCCACATCTGCTTCGCGAGGTAGAGGTGCGCCTCGGGAGCGTTGATGTAGGGGTAGACCCCGAAGGCGAGCGCCTTGTTGACGAGCAGCTCGTTCGGGTTGAAGTACGACATCAGGAAGGTGATGGCGTGACGCTCTTCGTCGGTCATCTTCTTGAAGTCGGCGATGTCCTCACCGAGCTGGATCTCGTTCGGGAACCAGGTGTTCGCGACGGCCTGGTCGTACAGGTCCATCGCCCACTGGTAGCGAACCGGCTTCAGGAGCAGGCCTTCAGTAATGCCCGTGCCCAGGATCCCCATTACTGGCAGCTCTCGCACTGGAGGTCGTCCATCGGGTCGACGGGCACCTCGTAGGCATCCACTCGGTCGATGGCGACGGACGGGTAGGAGTCGAACGGTCCGGTCACTTGAGGCCTCCAAAGCCACGACGCGCGGGCGCCGTCGTCGTCGCGGCGGCACCCGCGGCGGGCGCCTCCGCCTTCTGCTCGAGCTCTTCGGTCTTGTTGACCTTGACCGTGGACTGCTCGGCGGTGTGGCGCGGCTTCATGTGCAGGTAGTAGGTCGTCTTCACGCCCCGCTCCCAGGCCGCGTAGTAGATGTCCATCATGTCGCCGAGGTCGCGCGTCTCGAGGTACATGTTGCGGCTGATCGACTGGTCGATCCACTTCTGCGCACGCGCCGCGACCTCGAGGAACGAGTACGGGGAGAGCTGGAACGACGTCTTGAAGACCGCCTTCACGTCATCCGGGATCGCGTCGATGTTCTGGATGTCGCCCTGGCTCCGCAGGATCTGCTCGCGCACCTGCGTCCACAGGCCGCGGGCCTGCAGGGTCTCGACCAGGTTGCGGTTCACCTCGAGGAACTTGCCGTTGCTCGTGGAGCGGCTGAAGATCTGCGAGAACTGCGGGTCGAGGCCCGGCGTGGTGCCGGCGACGAGACCGATGGATGCCGTGGGCGCGATCGCCATGAGGGTCGCGTTGCGCATCCCCTTCTTGACCTTCACCCGGAGAGCATCCCAGTCGAGACGGGTCGTGCGGTTGACCTTGATCTCGACGCCGCGGTCTGCTTCGGTCAGCGCGATCGAGTCGAACGGCACGAGGCCCTGCGACCAGCGGCTGCCCGCGTAGTTGTTGTACGACCCGCGCTCCTGGGCGAGGTCGGCCGACTCGTCGATCGCCGCATAGGAGACGTGCTCCATGATCTCGTCCATGAGGGCGTAGGCCTCTTCGGACTCGTACGAGATGCCGAGCTTCTCGACGACATCCGTGAAGCCCATGACTCCCAGGCCGATCGCACGGTTCTGCTGGTTGGCGTGGTCGGCCTCCGCCACCGACGACTCGGTGATGTCGATGAGGTTGTCGAGCTGGCGCACCGCACTGCGGGCGCTCGCGTCGATCAGATCCCAGTCGAAGCCGAGGCCCCCGTTGGTGTCGACCTTCAGGTGCGTCGACAGGTTGATCGAGGCCAGGTTGCAGACGGAGATGTTCTCCTCGTCCTGCGGGAGGCAGATCTCGGTGCACAGGTTGCTGAGGTGGATCGTGCCCGTGTTGTTGTTGAGGGCGCGGTTGTTGATCGTGTCCTTCCAGGTGAGCCACGGGTGGCTCGTGGTCTGGAGGGAGATCAGGATCGACTTGAACTGCTCGCGCGCGCCGATCTTCTTGAACATGTGGATGCGCCCGGCCTCGGCCTCGGCGACGTAGAACGCGTAGCGCTCGCTGAACGCCTTGCCGTAGAGCTCGTTGAGGTCGCTCACCTCGAGCGGGTCGAAGAGGTACCAGTCCTGGTCGTTCTGGACGCGCTTCATGAACTCGTCGCTGATCCACACCGCGGTGTTGGCGGTGCGGGTGCGACGGTACGGGTCACCGGAGTTGTTGCGGAGTTCGAGGAACTCCGGGAAGTCCATGTGCCAGTTCTCCATGTAGAAGCACAGGGCGCCGAACTTCTTGCCGCCGCGGCTGACCGCGCGCAGCACCGAGTCGATCGTGTGCATGAACGGGATCGGGCCGGTGCTCGTCGTGTTGTTACTCCGGATTGGGGAACCTTGCGCCCGCAGTTTGGTCACACTGAGCCCGATGCCGCCGGTGCCCTTGGTGAGCCACATGACGTCGCGCACCGACTTGGCGATGTTCTCGATGTCGTCCTGCATCTCCATGACGAAGCAGTTGGAGAGCTGCGGGAACGCGGTGCCGGCGTTGACCAGGGTCGAGCCGGCGGCGACGTACTCCAGCTTCGACATCTTGTCGTAGAAGCCGATGGCGACCGAGGTGGGGTCGGCCTCGTTGAGCGAGAGGCCCATCGCGATGCGCATCCAGAAGAACTGCGGCACCTCGAGCGGCTCGTTGTTGCGGGCCTTGATGCCGTAGCGGTTGTTGAGCGTGACGACGCCGATGTACTTGAGCAGCTCGTCGCGGCTCGGCTCGAGCGCGGCGGCCAGCTTGTCGAAGTCGTAGAGCGCCGGGAAGCGCGGGTCGAGCAGCTTCTCTTCGACGCCGCGGAGGACGGAGGCCTTGAAGTGCTCGGCGTGCAGCGCCTTGAGCTCGGCGGCGGTCTCGTAGTCGCCGAGGACGCTCTTGTAGATCGTCTTCAGCAGGAGGCGCGCGGCGACGGTGTCGAACTGCGGGTCGTCCTTGACGTTCTGCAGGGCGACCTGGATGACGGCCTCGTCGAGCTGCTGCGTCGTGATGCCGTCGAAGAGGGTGAGCTCGAGCTCGGAGGCGATCTGGGTGACCCAGGTGATGTCCTCGTCGAGACCCTGGCTGGCGTGCTCGATCGCGAGGTTGATCTTGTTGGCGTCGTACGGCTCCCGGGTTCCATCCCGCTTGACGACAGTGATGCTCACGTACGTGTCTCCTCCTGTGCCCGCGGGCACATCCCCTATTCGAAACGACCTCATGGGTCGCGAAAAATCCTGAATCCAGAACGAATCCCGGCCGGTGCAGCCTCCCCCTGGCCGGGAGGTGTGACCACTATATATCGGGCCAGCGACACCGACCCCACCACTACATCTAGTGGGCGTGTCGTCCACAGAATGTGGATAAGTCCGCGGAGTTCTGCACAGTTTTCACAGCTTGTCAGCCCCCACCGACACCCCGGCGACCGTCCGCCGGGAGATAGTGTGGGTCGGTTGTGAAGAGTTACGCGGAGTTGATGCGCATGCCGGGGGTCGCCCGGCTCCTCTGCGCGCAACTCGTGGCCCGGTTCCCCGGCGGGATGCTCTCGCTCGGCCTGCTCATCCACATCGAGGGCATCTTCGACTCCTACGGCGTCGCCGGCCTCGTGCTCGCGAGCCTGAGCATCGGCCAGGCGATCTCCGGCCCGCTCACCAGCCGCTGGATGGGGGCCTGGGCGATGCGACCGGTGCTCATCCTCACCAGTTCGGTGTGCGCCGTCGCGCTCGCCGTGCTCGCCCTCGCACCGCTGCCGATCGTCGGCTTCATGATCGTCGCGCTCGTCTGCGGACTGAGCTATCCGCCGATCCAGCCCGTCGTGCGCACCATCTACCCGAAGGTCGTCAACAGCCGGCAACTGACCCCGCTGTTCTCGCTCGACGCGAGCGCGCAGGAGATCATCTGGGTCGCCGGCCCGGTGCTCGTCACCTTCGTCGCGACGCAGATCTCGTCGACCGCGGGCATTCTGATGTCCCTCGTCTTCCTCGTCGGCGGCGGCATCTGGTTCATCTCGAGCCCCGAGCTCGGGCGCGTGCGCATCCCGCAGTCGAAACGTCGGTTCGGCGTCGTGCTCGCCCGACCGACCGTGCTGCTCGTCACCCTCGTCGGCATCCTCGTCGTCGGCTGTTTCGCCGCCATCGAGGCGGGCGTCGTGTCGATGTTCGGCGAGGGCAGCCCCGACGCCGGCTTCGTGCTGGCGATCTTCGCCCTCACCTCGCTCGTCGGCGGGCTCGCCTTCGGCCACCGCCCGATCAGCCGATGGGCGCTGGCCCGGCGGATGTCGGTCATCCTGCTCGGCTCGGTGCTGGCGATCTTCGCCTTCGAGTTCTGGACCCTCTCCGGCGCCCTGGCGATCGCCGGGCTCATGGTCGCGCCGGCCCTCGCCGTGATGTTCGCGGCGGTCTCGGCGAGCGTGCGGTTCAGCGACACCGCCGAGGCCTACGGCTGGGTCGGCACCGGGCAGCTGCTCGGGGCGGCGCTCGGCTCCGCGGTCGCCGGATTCCTCATCGACGCGCAGGGCTCCCGAGGCGGGTTCGTCACGGCCGGCATCCTGATCGCGGTGGCCGTGCTGCTCGCGGTGATCTTCCGCCGCGCGCTCCCCGACCTGCGGGGGCGCGACGCGAGTCCCATCCCCGACACCGAACCGGTGCCGATCCAGCCGAGCTAGCCGAGCTACCCGACGGAAGTCGCGACCACCCGGGCCATCCGCGGCCGGATCACGTGGTCGACGCCCTGCACCCGGTGCGTCGTCACGTTGCGGAGGTTCTCGACGATGCGCAGCCCCGCCGGATGCAGCAGCGGGTCGAGCGTGCCGTAGACGAGATGGATGGGGGCCTGCACCGAGACCAGGTCGCTCACCGTCGTCTGCGACTCGATCGACTTCTCCAGCGAGAGCACGAACGCCCGCCAGTTCGTCTCGGAGATGTCCAGCAGATTCTTGATCGGCGAGAGCCGCGCGATCCCGGCGGCGGCGCGGATCGTGAACTGCTTGTTGGCCCGCAGGAACTCGTAGAGCCGGAAGTACCCGCCCATGGCGGCGCGGTCGAAGGCGGGTCCGATCTCGGCGGGCGTTAGGTAGACGGGCGGGCTGATGATCACCAAGCGGGTGACCCGTCGGCGGTAGGTCGCGGCGTACCGCGTCGCGATGAGGGCGCCCATCGAGTGGCCGACGAGCACGAACCGATGGAGGCCTAGCGCCCGGAGGGTGCGGTGCAGAGCGGCGACATGCTCCTCGATCGTGTAGCCGGCGTCCTCGGGGGCCGGGGAGGCGCCGAACCCGAGGAGGTCGATCGAGAACGCCCGGTGTCGTTCGACGAGCAGCGGCACGACGTTTTCGAAGGTCACCGAGGAGGAAGCGATGCCGTGCAGCAGCACAACCGCCGGGCCGTCGCCGACATCCCCCGCGACATGCAGAAGGGGCGGCCTTCGCAGCAGTCTGCGCAGCCACCCCATCCCGTCATGTTAGCGACGGCGCGGATCACTCCTGGCGGAGGTTCTCCTTGTGCTCGTTCTTGGCGTGCACGGCGTCGCGCTCGGCTTCAGCCTTCTTCACCTCGGCATCGGCCCGCATCTCGTCGACCTTGTCGGAGACGCGCTCCTTGGCGTCGTCGACGGCCTCGCCCACCTTCTTACCGGTCGCGTCGACGGCGTCCTTCGCACTGTCCATGATTCCCATGATCTGTTCCTCCTCGTGAGAGATGCCCGGTGCGGGCAGCTCCGACGCTAGGCAGCCGACCTGGGAATCGAAAAGGCTTGACAGCGGATGCCGACGTGCCCATCCCGTAACCGGATCGAGACCGCCTGACGACCGAATCGTGATGAACGTTGTGTGGTGGTCCCCGCCGCCGATGCCTACCGTTTGGGTCATGAGGCGGATCACTCGCACGACTGTCATCGGCGCCGCCCTGCTGGCGTCGGCGCTCCTGCTCGCCGGGTGCAGCTCCGGCGGTGCCGCCAGCGGTCAGGATGCCAGCGTCCCGATCATCCCGGAGTTCACCGACGAGGGCACCGCCGGCGGTGTCGCCCTCGACGGCTCCGAGGCGTCCTCCGCCGCCGACGAGGATGCCCGCTCGCTCATCGTCACCGGCACGATGACGGTCACCGCCGACGACCCGATCGAAGCCTCGGGCGAGGCCGCGCGCCTGGTCGAGGCCGCCGGGGGCCGCGTCGACGGCCGCACCGAGTACGCGCCGTCGAACGGCGACGCCGGCAGCGCGTCGCTCACCCTGCGCATTCCCGCCGACAGACTCCAGCAGATGCTCGACGACCTCGCCGGGCTCGGTCGGGCCGACGAGATCTCGACGAGCTCGAGCGACGTCACGGTGCTCGTCGCCGACCTCGACTCGCGCATCGCCACCCAGCGCGGCATCATCGAACGCCTCAACTCGATGTTCGGCCAGGCGGCCACGATCGACGACCTCATCACTCTCGAGACCTCGATCGCCGAGCGCCAGGCTCTTCTGGAAGACCTCGAGGCGCAACAGCGGTCCGTCGTCGACCAGGTCGCGCTCTCGACGCTGTCCCTCTATCTCCGCTCCGAGGCGGAGGCCCCGGTCACACCGCCGATGGACTTCCTCGGCGGACTCCAGGCCGGTTGGGGCGCGTTCGTCGGCTTCTTCTCGGGACTGCTCGTCGCCCTAGGGGTTCTGCTTCCCTGGCTGATCGCGGCCGCGCTGATCGCGGCCGCCACCGTGCTCATCGTGCGGGCGAACCGCCGCCGGAAGGCCGCGAAAGCCGCCGTCTGATAGCCTGGGGGTACTGAGACACGGTTCTGTGCTCTCTGCGTCGTAGAACGCTTCCTCTCCCGGGGCTTCCAGCTCCGGTCGATGACTCTCTTACGGCGAACGGATGTGGGCATTCCCACCTTCGCCACTCCCCATCGATCGCGCCCTGATTTCGGCGCGGTCGCAGAAAGTACCCACCACCATGACTACCGCATTCAGCACGCTCGGCGTGCCCTTCCCGCTCGTCGAGGTCCTGACCGCTCAGGGCAAGACCTCCGCCTTCCCGATCCAGGTCGCGACCCTTCCCGACACCCTCGCCGGCCGCGACGTGCTCGGCCGCGGCCGCACCGGCTCCGGCAAGACGCTGGCCTTCGGCATCCCGATGGTCGCCCGTCTCGGCACCCGACTCGCCGGCGGATCCCGGCGCCCGAACCGGCCGCTCGGGCTCGTGCTCGCCCCGACCCGCGAACTGGCGACCCAGATCGCGGCGACGATCGAGCCCCTCGCGGCCGCCTACGGCCTCACCACCACGACCATCTTCGGCGGCGTCTCGCAGCAGAAGCAGGTCGCCGCGCTCAAGGCGGGCGTCGACATCGTCGTGGCCTGCCCCGGTCGCCTCGAGGACCTGATGAAGCAGAAGCACGTCTTCCTCGACGCGATCGAGATCACCGTGCTCGACGAGGCCGACCACATGGCCGACCTCGGCTTCCTGCCGGGCGTCACCCGCATCATGTCGGCCACCCCGGGCGACGGACAGCGGATGCTGTTCAGCGCGACGCTCGACAACGGCGTCGACAAGATCGCCAACCGCTTCCTCTCGAAGCCGGTCAGCCACGGCGTCGAGGACCCGGGTGTTCCGCAGGGGGTCATGGAGCACGTCGTGTTCGCCGCCTCGGACGCCGCGTCGAAGAAGGACCTCGTCGTCGCGCTGGCATCCGGCACCGGCCGGCGCATCATGTTCACCCGCACCAAGCACGTCGCCAAGCGCTGGGCCCGTGACCTGACGGCCGCCGGCATCCCCGCCGCCGACCTGCACGGCAACCTGTCGCAGGGCCAGCGCGACCGCAACCTCGCCGAGTTCGCGACCGGCGAGACCCGCGTGCTCGTCGCGACCGACATCGCCGCCCGCGGTGTGCACGTCGACGACATCGAGCTGGTCGTGCACATCGACCCGCCGGCCGAGCACAAGGCGTACCTGCACCGCTCCGGTCGTACCGCCCGCGCGGGCAAGGAGGGCGTCGTCGTGACGCTCGTCCTGCCCGAGCAGCGCAAGGACCTCGACGTGATGATGCGCAAGGCCGGCATCCAGGCCGCCGTGCAGCCGGTCACCGCGACCTCGTCCGCCGTCGTCGAACTCATCGGCGAGACCGCCGCGTACGTGAAGCCCGCGCCGAAGCAGCCGACGCAGCCGCAGCGCCAGGGTGCGCCGAAGCAGCGTCAGTCCTCGGGTGGGCGTACCGGCCAGCAGGGTCAGGCCCGCGCGCCGCGCGACGGTCAGCCCCACGGCCAGCGCTCGGGCGCCCCGTCGACCGCGCGCCCGCAGCGCGGTGGCGTCGCATGGTCGTCCGAGGGCGGCGGCTCGCTGCAGAACGGCGGCGCGCCGCGTTCCGGCGGGCAGCCCGCGGGGAACGGCACCGGCGGCAACCGTCGTCGTCGTCCCGCCGGCGGTCGTCCGGCTGCCGCTGGCGGCGGCGGCGGCCGCGGCCGCTGACCCTCTCCGTCACCGACGCACGAAGCCCCCGCGGGATCACCGCGGGGGCTTCGTCGTTCCGGTGGCCGGGGCGGGCCGCCCACACCCCGGCCACGGGGTCTCCTAGTGGTTCGTCGCCCCCTCGGCTCCGAGGCCGGTGAGCGAACGCACCTCCATCTCGGACTGCTTCGCGGGGTCCTCCTTCTTCCGGTCGGTGATCGTGCCGAGGAAGCCGAGCAGGAACGCGAGCGGGATGCTCACGATGCCCGGGTTGTTCAGCGGCCACCAGTGGAAGTCGACGCCCTGGATCATCGAGGTGCTCAAGCCCGTCGCCTCGTTGATCGGCGCGCCCGACACGACGGGCGAGAACACGATCAGGATGATCGCCGCGGCGAGCCCCCCGTACATGCTCCACAGCGCGCCGCGCGTCGAGAACCGCTTCCAGAACAGCGAGTAGACGATCGTCGGCAGGTTCGCCGACGCCGCGACCGCGAAGGCGAGCGCCACGAGGAACGCGACGTTCTGCCCGTTCGCCGCGATGCCGCCGATGATCGCCACGATGCCGATCACGACGACGGTGCGCCGCGCGACCTTCACCTCGGAGCCCGGCTCGGCCTTGCCCTTCTTGATCACGTTGGCGTAGATGTCGTGCGAGAACGACGCCGCCGCCGTGATGGTGAGCCCGGCGACGACCGCGAGGATCGTCGCGAAGGCGATCGCCGAGATGATGCCGAGCAGCACGGGCCCGCCGAGTTCGAACGCGAGCAGCGGGGCCGCCGAGTTCGCCCCGCCCGGCGCCGCCTTGATGGCGTCCGCGCCGATGAGCGCCGCCGCCCCGTAGCCGAGCACGAGCGTGAACAGGTAGAAGATGCCGATGAGCCAGATCGCCCAGACGACGCTGCGCCGGGCCTCCTTCGCCGTCGGCACCGTGTAGAAGCGCATGAGCACGTGCGGCAGCGCCGCGGTGCCGAGCACGAGCGCGAGGCCGAGCGACAAGAAGTCGAGCCGGCTGGCATCCGACACCCCGTATTGCAGCCCGGGCGCGAGGATCGCCTCGGTGCCGGCCGTCTCAACCGCCTTGTCGAGCAACGTCGAGAGGTTGAACCCGTTGATCGCGAGCACCCACACGCTCATCACGGCGGCGCCGACGATGAGCAGGAAGGCCTTGATGATCTGCACCCAGGTGGTGCCCTTCATGCCGCCGACGAGCACGTAGACGATCATCAGCGCGCCGACGACGGCGATGACGACCGACTGCCCGACCCGGTCCGGGATGCCGAGCAGCAGCGACACGAGGCCGCCCGCTCCCGCCATCTGCGCCAGCAGGTAGAAGAAGCAGACGACGAGCGTCGTGATCGCGGCGGCGATCCGCACGGGGCGCTGCTTGAGCCGGAACGACAGCACGTCGGCCATCGTGAACCGGCCGGTGTTGCGCAACAGTTCGGCGACGAGCAGCAGCGCGACGAGCCAGGCGACCAGGAATCCGATCGAGTAGAGGAACCCGTCGTAGCCGTTGATCGCGATCGCCCCGCAGATGCCGAGGAACGACGCGGCCGACAGGTAGTCGCCGGCGATCGCGGTGCCGTTCTGCGGACCGGTGAACGAGCGACCGGCCGCGTAGTAGTCCGCGGCGGTCTTGTTGTTGCGGCTCGCGCGGAAGACGATGACCATCGTGACGAGCACGAAGGCGCCGAAGATGGCGATGTTGAGCAGCGGGTTGCCCACGGTGGTGTCGCCCATCAGCGGTCCCCCCCGTTCTCGGTGCGCAGCTCCGACGCGAGCGGGTCGAGCCGGCGGTTGGCGTAGCTGACGTAGACCATCGTGATGACGAAGGTCGTCAGTACCTGGCCGAGGCCGATGAGCAGGCCGATGTTGACGCGGCCGAACACCGGGGTCGCCATGAATGCCGGCGCGTAGCCGGCGAGCAGCACGTAAGCGAGGTACCACAGCAGGGCGAGCGCCAGCACCGGGAACACGAAGCTGCGGTGCCGCTTGCGGAGGGTCTTGAACTTCTCGGAACTCTGAATGGCCGGGAAGTCGGCGACAGTGTTCGTCGAATCCGGCGCTCCCGGATCCTGGGCGTCGTTGCCCATGTGCACTCCATCCTGACCGGACCGTGTCCGGCCGTCTCGGGGGTATTGCCTGCCACTCTCGTCCGGGTGCCGCGCTCACGGCGGGCGGTGCCGTTCGTCGTCGGTGAGCGGTGGTGATCGTGCGCCGAACGGCTCTGTGCCGACGGCGAGCGAACCCCTACCGTGGGGGGATGGCCGAGTCGGTGCTGCTCGTCCTGGTCGTCGCCGCCGCCGCGGGGGCCGCCGGGTTCGCCGGGTACGCCCTGGCGCGTCGTTTCGCGCGCGGCGGACGGGAACTCGGCACCGAGGCCGAGCAGGTGCGCTACACGACACTGCACCTTGCGACCCGGGCTGCTGAGCACCTGCGTGGCGGCATCGGCGCCGCCGGATCGGCCCGGGCCGTGCGCGACCTGCGCGATCTCCTGGACTGCGATGCGCTCGCCCTCGCCGGCGCCCCGGGCGTGCTGGCCCTCGACGGCACAGGCGACGAGTTGCGCGCGGCGGCCGAGCGGATGGCGGAGCACGCCCGCCTCGGATCGCGCGCGCACGTCGAACGGCACGCGGTGCGCTCCGGGCGCGACACCCTCGACGCGGTCGCGGCCCCCATCCTGGTCGGCGGCGAAGCGGCCGGAGCGGTCGTCGCTTTCTCGCGCAGCGCCCGGCCGGGGCTCGTGCGGGCGACCGGCGAGGTCGCCCGGTGGGTGGCGACGCAGCTCGAGCTGGCCGATCTGGACACCTCGCGGGCCGCGCTCGCGGAGGCCGAGGTGCGCGCTCTTCGGGCGCAGATCAGTCCGCACTTCATCTACAACGCGTTGAATGCGATCGCCTCGTTCATCACCACCGACCCCGCGCAGGCGCGCGAACTCGTGCTGGACTTCGCCGATTTCACGCGGTACTCGTTCCGCCGGCACGGCGACTTCACGACCGTCGCCGAAGAGCTGCGGAGCGTCGACGGCTACCTGCGGCTCGAACGCGCGCGATTCGGCGAGCGCCTCGGCGTCACGCTGCAGATCGCGCCCGAGGTGCTGAGCACGATCATCCCGTTCCTCAGTGTGCAGCCGCTCGTCGAGAACGCGGTGCGCCACGGGCTCGAAGCGAAGGAGGGGCGCGGCGCGCTCGCGATCACCGCGACCGACTCGGGCGCCTACGCCGTCATCACGGTCGAGGATGACGGCGTCGGCATCGAGCCCGAGCTCGCGCGGGCGGTGCTCGCCGGCGAGGGCGCGGGCGAGCACATCGGTCTGCGCAACGTCGACGCGCGGCTGCGCCAGGTGTACGGCGACGACTTCGGGCTCGTCGTCGAGACCAACGTCGGCTCAGGCACCCTGATCACGATGCGGGTGCCGAAGTCGCAGCCGGGCCGAGCCGCGGAGAAGGTGGGCACATGACGATCTCGGTGCTCATCGCCGACGACGAGCCGCCCGCGCTCGACGAACTGGGGTTCCTGCTCGGCGCCGACCCGCGCATCGGCACGGTGCACCGCGCGCCGTCGGGCGCCGAGGCGGTGCGGATCATCTCGCAGCATCCGGTCGACGTCGTGTTCCTCGACATCCACATGCCGAGCCTCTCGGGGTTCGACCTCGCCCGAGCGCTCGGCCGGTTCGAGCGCAAGCCCGCGCTGGTGTTCGTCACCGCCGACGAGGATGGCGCACTCGAGGCGTTCGAACTCGCGGCCGTCGACTACCTGCTGAAGCCGGTGCGGGCCGAGCGGCTCGAGCGCTCGGTGTCGCGGGTGCTCGACGCGCTGCACGCCCAGGTTCCGCAGACCGGCCCGATCACGCGGCCCGAGATGGTGCCGGTGACGCTCGGCACGACGACCCGGATGATCCGTCGCGACGACATCCGCTATGTGCAGGCGCACGGCGACTACGCCCGCCTGCACACCGACGACGGCAGCTACCTCGTGCGCATCCCGCTCAACGACCTCGAACGGCGATGGCAGGATGCCGGCTTCGTGCGCATCCACCGCTCCTACCTCGTGGCGCTGGCCTCGGTCAGTCGCGCCCGGCTCGCCACCGACCGGCCCAGCGTCACCTCGGGCGGCGCCGAGCTGCCGGTGAGCCGCCGCGCCCTGCCCGCGCTGCGCGAGCACCTCGCCGGGCGGAGTCCGCGCTGACCGCCCCTCCGCCGCGCGTCCGGGTGACCGCGCCGCGCACCGCCGGCCGCCGGCCCCTGCCGTCGAACGCGAGCGCGGGCGACCCCTCCGCGGTGTACCTGCGCTCCCTGATCCGGTCGCAGCTCCGGGTCGCCCTGGTCGCCGCCGGGGCGTTCGGCCTTCTGCTGGCCGCGACCGCGGCGACCCTCGCCTTCGTGCCGGAGGTGCGCGCCGCGACGGTGGTCGGCATCCCGATCGTCTGGATCGTGCTCGGCGGCGCCGTCTACCCGGTCGTGCTGCTGGTCGCGATCCTGTTCGTGCGGTCCGTCGACCGCAACGAGGAGCACTACCGGTCGCTCGCGGCCGAGGAGGATGCGTGAACCCGCTCGTCGGCTACCTGTCGATCGCCGTCGTCGTGCTCTCGACGGTGCTGATCGGATTCTTCGGCCTGCGCATCTCGCGCACGACGGGCGACTTCTACGTGGCTTCCCGCACGGTGCGCCCCTGGTGGAACGCCTCGGCGATCGGCGGCGAGTACCTGTCGGCGGCGAGCGTGCTGGGCATTGCGGGACTCATCCTGCTGCGGGGCGAGGCCGCACTCTGGTTTCCGATCGGCTACACCGCGGGATACCTCATGCTGCTGCTCTTCGTCGCCGCTCCGCTGCGCCGTTCGGGCGCGTACACGATCCCCGACTTCACCCAGGCGCGGCTCGAGTCGCTGCCGGTGCGACGGGTGACGAGCGTGCTGGTGATCGTCATCGGCTGGTTCTACATCGTGCCTCAGTTGCAGGGCGCGGCCCTCACCGTCGGCATCACGACGGGCCTCCCCCGCTGGATCGGCGCCGTCGCCGTCGCGCTCATCGTGGGCGTCGTCGTCGCGGCCGGCGGGATGCGCTCCATCACCTTCGTGCAGGCGTTCCAGTTCTGGTTGAAGCTCACCGCCCTCGCCGTGCCGGTCGTCGCGCTGCTGGTGGTCGTGCGCGGCGGCGGACTGCCGGTCGAGGTCGCCCTGCCGATGCCCGCCCCCACCGGAGCGGCCGAGGCCTACCAGACCGGGTCTCTGCTGCTCGCTCTGCTGCTGGGCACCATGGGCCTGCCGCACGTGCTGGTGCGCTTCTACACGAACCCCGACGGCCGGGCCGCCCGCCGCACGACTTTGATCGTGCTCGGCCTGCTGTCGGTGTTCTACCTGTTCCCGACGGCGTTCGGCGTGCTCGGCCGGTTCTTCGCGCCCGACCTCGCGGCTTCCGGCGACGCGGATGCCCTCGTGCTGCTGCTGCCCGGACGGCTCATCCCCGGTCCGGTCGGCGACCTGCTCACCGCTCTCGTCATCGCCGGGGCGTTCGGCGCGTTCCTCTCCACCTCGTCGGGGCTGGTCGTGTCGCTCGCCGGGGTCGTCTCCCAGGAGCTGCTCGGCGGCAGCGTGCGCGGCTTCCGGCTCGCCGCGATCGGCTCCGCCCTCGTGCCGCTCTGCGTCGCCCTGCTCACCGAACCGTCGGGCCTCGCCGGCAGCGTCGGGCTCGTCTTCGCCTTCACCGCGTCGACGCTGTGCCCCGTTCTGCTGCTCGGCATCTGGTGGCGGGGCTTGACCGCCCGCGGGGCGATCGCCGGGATGGCGGTCGGAGCTCTCACCTGCGGCGGCGCGATCCTCACCGCGCCGTGGGTCAGCAGCGGGATGCTCGCACCCCTGCTCGCCCAGCCGGCCGCATGGACGGTGCCGCTCGCGACCGCCGTGGTGGTGCTGGTGTCACGCGCCGACCGGTCGCGGGTGCCGCGCGGAGCGGACCGATTCCTCGCGCGGCTGCACATCCCGGAGCCGGTGACCGAGCGGACGGAACGCTAGTTCTCGGTCGGGTTAGCCCTCCGCGGGTTCGGCGGCCTGGCTGTGGCCCGGCGGGAGTTGAGCGCCGCGATGCGGCGGTTGCGCTCCGCGACGACTTCGGCCTCGATCGCCTCTGCGACCGAGTGGCGCGCGGCGGTCGGAGTTGACGGTCGCGACGGCAGCCGCGGCGGCCTGGGCTCCCTTTTCCGAGCGCGTAGTCGTCGGCATCCGCCCTCGCGCGGGTCTCGGCATCCAGCACCTGCTTGCGCAGACCGACCCGCTTGCCGACGGTGATCCTGCGCGGGCGCGGGCGCGGCGCGAGGTCACGATGATCGCCTCGTCGGGCTTGGCGATCTTGATCCCGCCAACGTCGACGATGAAGAGAATCAGCAGGACGACGGCGACGGCAATCGGTTCCGGGAGGAACGGCAATATGAGACCGGTCGGTCTGCCGGAGTGAACCTCAACCAATTCCCGTGGCAGGAGGGGGTCGCCTCCACCGTCGGGGCCTAGCCTCGGAAGGAGCAGCGACCCCCGAGACGAAGGAGTACTCGCCGATGCCGTACATCGTCGCGATCGACCAGGGCACGACGAGCACCCGCGCGATCCTCTTCGATCAGCAGGGCTCGCCGGTCAGCAGCGGCCAGCTCGAGCACCGGCAGATCTTCCCGCAGCCCGGCTGGGTCGAGCACGACGCCGCCGAGATCTGGCGCAACACCCGGGAGGTGATCGGGGCGGCGCTGTCGAAGGCCGATGTCACCCGGCACGACATCGCGGGCATCGGCATCACGAACCAGCGCGAGACCGCCGTCGTCTGGGACCGTGCGACGGGCGAGCCGATCCACAACGCGATCGTCTGGCAGGACACCCGCACGCAGGGTCTCGTCGACGCGCTCGCCGCCGACGGCGGCATCGATCGCTTCAAGGAGATCACCGGCCTGCCGCTCGCCACCTACTTCTCGGCGACCAAGATCGCCTGGATCCTCGACAACGTCGACGGCGCGCGGCAACGGGCCGAGGCCGGCGATCTGATGTTCGGCACGACCGACAGCTGGGTGCTGTGGAACCTCACCGGCGGGCCCGACGGCGGCGTCCACGCCACCGACGTCACCAACGCCAGCCGCACCCTGCTCATGGACCTTCGCACCCTGGAGTGGCGGGACGACCTGCTCGAGGCGTTCGGCATCCCGCGCTCGCTGATGCCCGAGATCCGCCCCTCGTCGGGACTGTTCGGCCACGCCGAGGCGTCGAGTCTGCTGCGGGAGGTGCCGATCACCGGCATCCTCGGCGATCAACAGGCCGCGACCTTCGGGCAGGTGGCGTTCGATGCGGGCGAGAGCAAGAACACCTACGGGACCGGCAACTTCCTGATCGTGAACACGGGCGAGGAGATCGTCCGCTCGACCAACGGGCTGCTGACGACGGTGGCGTACCAGATCGACGGCGAGGCGCCGCGGTACGCGCTCGAGGGGTCGATCGCGGTCACCGGATCGCTCGTGCAGTGGTTGCGCGACAACCTCGGGTTCTTCTCCGACGCCTCCGAGGTCGAGGCGCTCGCGGCCTCGGTACCCGACAACGGCGGGGTCTACATCGTGCCCGCGTTCTCTGGCCTGTTCGCGCCCTACTGGCGCCCCGACGCGCGCGGGGTGATCACCGGGCTCACCCGGTTCGCGAACAAGGGCCACTTCGCGCGGGCGGCGCTGGAGGCCGCGGCGTTCCAGACCCGCGAGGTGCTCGACGCCGCCAACGCCGATGCCGACGTTCCGATCCAAGAGCTGCGGGTCGACGGCGGGATGGTCGCCAACGACACCCTCATGCAGTTCCAGGCCGACATCCTCGGTATCCCCATCGTGCGGCCGAAGGTGGCCGAGACCACGGCGCTCGGCGCGGCGTACGCGGCCGGACTCGCGACCGGCGTCTGGTCGGGGCCCGACGACCTGCGCGCGAACTGGGTCGAGGACAAGCGCTGGGAGCCCAGGATCGACGAGACGGCCCGCGAGCGGCGGCTCGCCCAGTGGAAGAAGGCTGTCACCCGCACCTTCGACTGGGTCGACGCCGACTGACCCCCGGGTCAGCGCGGAAAGTCGGGCACGGCGATCCAGCCGGCCCGGCGTTGGAGCTCCGCCGCGAGACGGAGCGCTTCGAGGCGCGCGTGGTCGCGGCTCAGCGTCGAGACGACATCGATCGCGAGCGGGGGCGGATCGCCGAACTTCGGGATCTCGACCCGCGCACGCACCTGGCCGCCCAGCGGGACGTTCGCCGACGAGGTGCCCGGATGCTCGACCGGCCGGTCGAGCACGAGCGCGACCATCGCGAGGGCGTCGAGCTTCGACACGGCACGGTGCAGCACGAGGGTTGCCGTGTGGCTCTCGGCGGGGTCGGTCACGACGGCTCCCTCGAACGCGAAAGCCCGCCTCGCGAGGCGGGCTCTGCAGTCTGCGGTGGACCCTAGGGGATTTGAACCCCTGACCTCCTCGATGCGAACGAGGCGCGCTACCAACTGCGCCAAGGGCCCGTAGACAAGCAACGACTCTACCAGTCGCGCCGCGATGGTACGAACCCGCTCAGCCCGCTCTGCGCACCTCAGCCGGCACTGCGGCGCCGCCGCAGCACCTCGTCGAGGTCGCGCTCCTCGACGGCATCCGCACCCAGCACACCCATCCCGGAGTATTTCGAGGGCGCAGCCTTCGGGGACCGCAGCCGGCTCACCTCGGGCGCGGCCTGCGCCGCTCGCAGGTTGGCCTCCGCTTCGGCCGCCGCGGCACGCAGTGCCTCCTGCAGATCGTGCCGCACCGCCCACGACTCCGGCGCCGGCCGCGACAGGTACATCGGGCGCGGCGTCTCGACCGGCGTCCACGACGCGGCGCGGGGCCGCACGGCGACCATCGGGGCAGGAAGCTGCACGGCGGTGCGCGGCCGCACGGCGGCGGCGGCCCGCGGCATGGCGAGGGCGTCGAGCCGCCGCTGCGCCGCGATCGCGGCGCCACCCCCGCTGATCGCCGCGACGAGCACGAAGAAGGCGCCCAGCGTCATCCCGGTCGTGACGATCAGCCAGACCTGCACCCCGAGCACGATCGTCGCCGCGACCATCAGCACCGAGGCGGCGAAGCGGGTGCGGCGCATGCGGCGACGGCGCAGCACCGGAGCGTCGAGCGCGGGACGCGGGCTGGATGCCGTCGCAGCGCGACGTGCCGCCCGGGCCCGGCGCGCGGCAGCGGCATCCGCCCGGCGCTGCTCGGCGCGGATCAGCCGCTCGGGGCGGCCGGCACCGTTCTCGGACGCGATGAACTCGCGGCGGCGGAGCCAGGTGGGAACGAGGTAGAGGAACCAGAGCAGCGCCGCGATGGCGAGCATGATGGCCGTGCCGGCGCCTGTCCCATCCATGACCAGAGAGTACGAGTCGCCCGTGCTGGCGCGGGGGTGCCGCGCCGCACCGTCGGCGCGATATCGGCGAGACGGAGCGGACGCGCCTCAGCCGAGACGGAGCAGACGCTCGGCCTCGGCCTTGTCTTTCGCCGGGACGGACCCGGCGCCGGCGGGCACGCGGCCGTCCTTCCAGCGGCGCAGGACGCCTTCCGGGATCTCCTCGACGGTGAGCGCGAAGCAGAAATGGTCGCGCCAGTCACCGTCGATGTGGATGAAGCGGCGCCGCAGCCCCTCGTAGCGGAAGCCGAGCTTCTCGACGACCCGCAGCGACGGGGCGTTCTCGGGGCGGATGCAGATCTCCATGCGGTGCAGGCCCAGTCCGAAGAAGACGTGGTCGGTGGCGAGCGCGACGGCGGTGGGCGTCAGGTTCTTGCCGGCGAACCGCTCAGCCACCCAGTAGCCGATCGACGCCGACGACAGCGAGCCGTACGACATGCCGGAGACGTTCAGCTGCCCGGCGAACTCACCGTCGTACTCGATGACGAACGGCACGCCGTTGCCGGTGCGGGCGTGGGCCAGAAGCGAGCGGATGCTGGCGCGCGCGTCGAAGCCGACCGGGCCGCCGGGATTGGTGGCCTCCCAGCTACGCAGCCAGCCGCGGTTGCCGAGCAACTCGCGCTCGAGCGGCCTCGCGTCGCGGATGCGAATCGGGCGGATCGCGATCAGTCCATCGCGCAGCGTCGGCGCGGTCACTGCTCGCCGTCGGCGGGATCGTCGGGCAGGGTGGCCGCGAACGGCTTGAGCCACGCCCGGAAGTCGGGGCCGAGATCGTCGCGGTCGGCCGCCAGCTGCACGATCGCCTTCAGGTAGTCGAGGCGGTCGCCGGTGTCGTACCGCCTCCCGCGGAAGACGACCCCGTAGACGCCGCCCGCCCAGTCGGGGCCGGTGGCGAGCGCTTGCAGCGCATCCGTCAGCTGGATCTCGCCGCCCTTACCCGGCGGCGTCTTCTCGAGGATCTCGAAGATCTCCGGGCGCAGCACGTAGCGGCCGATGATCGCCAGGTTCGACGGCGCCCCGCCCTGCTCGGGCTTCTCGACCAGACCGGTGATGCGCACCACGTCGGCGTCGTCGGTCGGCTCGACCGTCGCGATGCCGTAGAGGTGGGTCTGCGACGGGTCGACCTCCAGCAGCGCCACGACCGTCGTGTTGAGAGCCGCCTGCACCTCGAGCATCCGGCCGAGCAGCACGTCGCGCGCGTCGATGATGTCGTCGCCGAGCAGCACCGCGAACGGCTCGTTGCCGACGTGCATGCGGGCGCGCAGCACCGCGTGGCCGAGACCCTTCGGGTCGCCCTGGCGCACGTAGTGCACGTCGGCGAGGTCGGTCGAGTGCCGCACCTTCTCGAGCTTCTCCTCGTCGCCCTTGGCCCGCAGGATCTGCTCGAGCTCGCCGACCTTGTCGAAGTGGTTCTCGAGGGCCTGCTTGTTGCGGCCGGTGATCATCAGCACGTCGTGCAGTCCGGCGGCGACGGCTTCCTCGACGACGTACTGGATGGCCGGCATGTCGACGACCGGCAGCATCTCCTTCGGCATCGCCTTCGTCGCGGGCAGGAATCGCGTGCCCAGTCCTGCGGCGGGGATGACGGCCTTGGTGATCGGTGCGGGCATGCGCACCAGCGTATCCGTCCCCGTAAGCTCGCAGGCGTGCCGGATGTCGAGAGCGAGAAGCGCGCGCTGCGTGCCGAACTGCGCGAGCGCCGCCGCATCCGCACCGCCACGCAGACCGCGACGGATTCCGCCCGGCTGACCGACCGGCTCGCCGCCCTGACGACCGATCTCGGCGCGCGCTCGCTCGCGGCCTACCTGTCGCTGCCCGACGAGCCCGACACCCGCCCGTTCCTCACCTGGACCGCCGAGCAGGGTGTGCGGGTGCTGCTGCCCATCTCGCGCGACGACGGACTGCTCGACTGGGCCCCTTACGACGGCGCGGAAGAGGATGCCGACATCCTCGGCATGCCGACGCCCACCTCCGAACTTCTCGGGCCGATCGCGATCAACGACGTCGACCTCATCCTCGTGCCCGCCGCCGCCGTCGATCGCACCGGGATGCGGATGGGCTGGGGCCGCGGCTACTTCGACAAGACGCTCGGCTCGATGGAGAACTGCCCGCCCGTCTATGCTGTGATCTTCGACGACGAACTCGTCGACGCGGTGCCGCGGGAGCGGCACGACATGCCGGTCGACGGAGTCGTGACTCCGAGCGGCATCGTCACGTTCAACGTCTGAGAGCCATGCCCACCTATTCCTACCGCTGCACCGAGTGCGGAACCGCGTTCGACATCCAGCAGGCCTTCACCGACGACTCGCTGACCGAGTGCCCGAAGTGCGGGGGCAACCTGCGGAAGCTGTTCTCGGCGGTCGGCGTGAGCTTCACCGGCTCCGGCTTCTACCGCAACGACAGCCGGTCGACGCCGAGCCCGTCCGACTCGTCGTCGTCTTCGTCGTCGTCGTCGTCCGACTCGTCGTCGAGCCCGGCCCCGGCGGCGACGCCGGCCGCGACCGGATCGGGAGCGGCATCCACTACTAAGGAGTGAGCGTGTTCACGGGTTTCAAAGAGTTCATCCTCCGCGGGAACGTCATCGACCTCGCCGTCGCCGTCGTCATCGGTGCCGCCTTCACCGGGATCGTCACCGGACTCGTCGAGGGCATCTTCAACCCGGTGATCGCGCTGATCTTCAACGCCGACGACCTCTCCGGCGCCGGCATCACCTTGCGCCCCGAGTCGGCTCCGGGCGCTGGGGACGGCATCGTGCTCGCCTGGGGACGCGTCATCTCGGCGCTCATCCAGTTCCTGCTCGTCGCGACCGTCGTCTACTTCGCGCTCATCGCGCCGATGAACTACCTCAAGAAGCGTCGAGCGAAGCCCGCCGACGAGGCGGAGGCTCCGGCCGGGCCGACCGAGGCCGAGCTCCTCACCGAGATCCGCGACCTGTTGAAGGCTCAGCAGAAGTCCGACTGACCTCGGTCCTCACGCTCTAGTCAGTAGTGGGGTGGCACGTCGTCGCGCAGGCGTGAGTCGTTCTCACCCTCGGGATGCCGGTCGGGCTCCTCGACGGGCTGAGGATCACTGCCGGGGGGCGGCTCCGTCGTGACCCGGCGGCGCTTCCGCCGCGGTCGCTCCGGCTCAGTGGCCCGCAACGCCCTGACCCGCGATGACCGGGATCTCCTGCGTCATCGACGCCACCTGCAGACCGGCGACGCGCGCGATGCGGTCGGCGACGGCATCCGGGTCGCTGAACAGCTCGAAAGCGTGCACCCGCGCGTAGTGCCAGCCGAGGCGGCGCAGCACCTCCGGACGCAGACGCAGCGACTCCCGCAGCGAGCGCCCGAGCAGCACGGTGTCGGTCTCGACGACGACGCAGGTGCCGCCGTTCGCGGCGACCAGCCCGAGCTTCCCGCGGTGACCGAGCGCGACGCGCAGGCCGCGCGACTCGAGCCGGCGGGCGAGGTCGACGAGCATCGGGTCGGAGTCGTCGGGCAGCGGCGCCTCGGCGCGACGGGCGGCGATCTCGTCGAGGATCTCGGCGAGGGCCACGGCACCGTGCCCGAGCCGGCCGTCCTCGATGTCGACCGAGCGGAAGCAGGTGACGATGACGAGCGAGCGGCGGGCGCGGGTCATCGCGACGGCGAGCAGACGCTCACCCCCGGGCTTGCCGAGCGGACCGAAATCGGACAACACGCGGCCGTGCGGGGTGCGTCCGTAGCCGACCGAGAACACGACCCGGTCGCGGCTCTGCGCCACAGCGCGGCCGATCGGCAGCACGTCGAACGGTTCGGCGCGGTCGCCGAGCACGAAGTCGGTCAGCGCGGGGTTGCCCGGCATCGCCTCGGCGACGGCCTTCCACACCCGCGCCGCGTGCTTCTCGCTCGCCGTCACCACCATGAGGGATTCCTGCGGCCGCTGCTCGACGTGCTGGAACACCAGCTCGGCGGCGCGACGCACCTCGGCATCCACGCTCTCCACCGCACCGGTGACCTCGTCGGGGAGGCCGGTGCCGTCCTCGACGTACTCCAGCACGAGACTGCCGTGGCCGAGGAACGAGCCCGCCCACGGGAGGGCGTCGATCGCACCGCCGTAGAAGCGGCGGTTGACGAGCTGCGCGAGGTCCTCGCCGCCGGCGCGGTACGAACGGGTGAGCGCGAGCCTGGGCAGTACGGCACCGAGGCGGGAGAGCACGGAGCGCTCGTGCACGGCCTCCAGGGTGCGGGCATCGGTCGGCGCGGCGTCGGCGTCCGGATCACGCAGGCCGACCGTGAACGACGAGGGCGTCTGCGTGACCGCGTCGCCGATCGCGACGACCTGCTTCGCGCGGCGGATCGCCCCGACACTCTCGGCGACGGTGAGGGCGCCGGCATCCAGGATCACCACGGTGTCGAAGCTCATGTCGGGAGCGACGCTGGCGATCTCGTATGGGGAGGCGAGCCACACCGGGGCGAGCGCGCGGGAGAGGTGCGGGGCGAAGCGCTGCAGGGTGGCGGCGTCGACGTCGTCGGCGCGGAGCACTCCCTTGAGCCCCTCGGCCTCCTCGGGCCAGTCGAGCAGCCCGATCTTCCAGCCCTCCGCCAAGCGGTGCGCGAGACCCTGGGCGCTGCCCGCGACATGGGCCTCGTCGACGAGCCGGAAGTCGGCCTCGAGCCGCTCGAGCACGTCGGTCTTCGCGCCGAGCAGCGCACGGTCGTTCTGCAGCAGCGAGTCGAGGGCGCTGCGCCACCACGAAAGCTCCAGTTCGGCCGCGACGCCCTCCTCCGGCACATGGCGGTTCGCGAGATCGGTGATCAGGGCGTCGAGGTCGAGCGCGCGCAGCACACCGACGAGCTCCGAGCGCTCCTGGAGGTTGGCGAGGGCGTCCGAGTCCGCGGCCAGCCCGCCGAGGGCCTCGCCGAGCGCGTGCAGCGGCAGGCCGAGCAGCGAGGTCTCGCGCGTGGTGCGGCCGAGCGGGCCGTCGAGGGATTCGAGGTCTCCGGCGACCCGGGTCCAGGCGGCCTGCACCTCGGCGATCCCGGTCGGCACCTCGGGCGTCACCCCGGCGGCGACGAAGCGCTGCCAGAGGATGCGCTGGCGCTGGATGGCGTCGAGCGACGCGTGCAGGTCGCGCACGTGCATCCCGGGACGCACGTACTCCTTCGCGAGGTGGGTGAGCCGGCGGCGGTCGCCGGAGCTCATCTCCGGCGTCTCACGGCGCGGCGCGGTCGCGGCCACCAGCTCCGCGAGCGAGCGGTCGAAGACGGCGGGCACGAACCGGTCGAGGGTGTCGCGGATGTCGGCGAGGAGCCGCAGGTAGACACCGAGCTCCGCGATCGACTCGAACGGCCGCATCCGGGTCGCACCGATGAGCTCCTGCGCGCGCACCAGCAACCACGGCACCGATTCGGCGTGCAGCCGCTTCGCGAGGCGGTGGGCGGCGGCCGCCTGGTCGCCGTTGGGGAACACCGCGCCGTACCAGGGCGAATCCGCCGGCCCGTAACGGAACTCCCCGAGCTTCGCGGCCGCCACCATCGTCGAGGCGACGGGGGCACGGGTCGCGGCGAGACGTTCGACCGTCGCGCGGTCCAGACGCGCGGTGGTGGCCGGAGGATGCGGCAGCAGCGCCAGACGCGACAGTTCGGTCACGCAGTCCAGCACCGAGACGCCCAGCACCTCGTCCGGACGGGTGAGCGCCTCCCGGTAGTCCCGCAGCACGGCGCGCAGACGCACGAGGGCCTCGTCGACCTCGCGCACGTCGGGAGCGGCGGCCCGTTCGTTGCGCGAGATGGCTCGCAGCAGGTCGCGGCGCAGGGTGCGCGGCGACACCGCGACCCCCGGCAGGCCGATGTCGGTGAGCCGCCGGGCGACGCCGGCGAGGGAATCCCGGCGCGGGCTCACCACGAGCACGCGCTTGCCCTGTCCGATGAGCGCGCCGAGAGTGTTGACCACGGTCTGGGTGCCGCCGGTGCCGGGCATCGTCTCGACCACGACCGAGTTGCCCGCCGCGATCTGCGCGATGACGTGCTCCTGCTCCGCGTCGGCATCCAGCAGCAGCGAGTCGGTCGACGGATCGCGCAGGTCGGCGTCGATGACCTCGACCGGGCTCTGGCCCTCGTCGAGGGCCCACTTCGCGGTCGAGTTGCCGGCGAGAGCATCCAGCACCGGGTGCTCGAGGTCGAAGGCGTCGGCGACGAGGTCCTCGGCGATCTCGGCGAACGCCGACACCAGCAGCCGCGGCTGCACGCCGAAGCCCGGCAGGTGACCGGTGAGCGCGCGCAGCTGGTCGATGACCGCGTTCGGCTTGAAGGTGCCGTCAGCGTCGCTGAGGGCGACGAAGGCGCGGGCGTCGAGCGCGATGTTGAACTGCGCCTCGAGGGCGCGCGCGAGCGCGGGGTTGAGCACCGGTTCTCCGCGGAGCTTCAGCTCGACGTCGCGCCCGTACCGGCGGATCGCCAGCGGACGCAGCAGGATCGGCGCGCAGTAGTCGCCGTCGGGTCCCGACCAGGTGGCGACGCCGATGCCGAGGCGGATGGCGTCGATCCCCCGGGTGCTGGAGAGTTCCAGACCCTTCGCCGCGATGCGGTCGGCGGCCAGACGCGCGGCCCGTAGCGCCATGTCGTCGCGGATGAGCTGGGAGAGCAGGGTGCTCGCGCCGGTGATGAACCGGGCGAGGCCACCGGGGTGCGTCGTCGAGAGCTCGATGCGGGTCGCGGCGTCATCGACGAAATGCAGCAGCGGCGACGGCCCGCCGACACCGGCGAGTTCCGCGCGCCAGTGCTCGCGCACCGGGGCGGCCGGATCGCCGCGCCGCCGGTCCGCGCCGTCGACCGGAGCCAGCTCCGGGCGCACGGCGGCAGGGTCGAACTCGTCCTCGTCCATTCCGAGGTCGTCCTCCCGCCGTTCGGCATACCGCATGCCGCAAAGATAGGACGGCATCCGTCGGAAACCCGGGAGGTTCTGCGGGGTTTCGATACACCGCCTCCGGCGGCACTCACCCCGCTGACACGGCTTCCCCCAACTACAATCGGCGCGTGACGCCCGCACTCGCGACCATCATCGGCACCGCCGGCGGCACCATCGGGGTGATCCTCGCCGTCGCGACGGTCGTGAGCATCGTCCTCCTCTCCCGTCAGGCGCGCCGCACGGCGAACAGGCCCCTCCCGGGACGGACGGATGCCGGAGTCGCCATCGTCCGCGCCGACGACGCGTTGCGGGCCGCGAACGACGACTTCCAGTTCGCTCTCGCCCAGTTCGGCGAGGAGCGCACCCGCGATTTCGCCCGGGCCCTCGAGGCGGCGCGGGCCGACCTCGACCGGGCGTTCGTGCTGCAGAACCGCATCGACGACGCCGAGTGGGAGGGCGAGAACCGCCGCCGGGGCTGGGCCAAGAGCATCCAGGCCCTGGCGGATCGGGCGCGCGCGACCGTGCAGGCCGAGGCCGCGCGGTTCGCCGAGTTGCGGCGCAGCGAGGAGAGCGCGCCCGAGACGCTCCGGCTGATCCGCGAGCAGCTCACCGCCGTCGAGGGGCGACGCGTCGACGGCGTGGCGGTGCTCGCCGCCCTGGCGAAGGACTACGTCGAGACCGCGGTGGCGCCCGTCGCGGGCAACCTCGACGCCGCCGCGACCGCCATCGCGGAGGCCCGGGCCGCCGCCGACCAGGCCGACGCCGCGATCGCCACCAGCCGGGTGACCGCCGTGACCGACGCGCTGGCCGTCGCGCAGCAGCGAGCCCGGGATGCCGCCGCCCTCCTCGATGCGATCGATCACCGGCGCGACGAGCTCGCGGCCGCCGTCGCCGGAGTGACGGAACTCGCCGGCCAGCAGAAGGCCGCGCTCGAGGAGGCCCGCTCGCTGCGGGACGCCCCGCCGGACCCCGACTCCTCCGCCGCGGTCAACGACGCGATCGGGGCGCTCGAGAGTCGACTGGCGACCGTCGGCGGCTCGGGCCCCCGCGACCCGGTCGCCGAACTGGACAGCCTCGTGGATGCCGGCGACGCCCTCGACGTCGCCGTGTCGGCCGCCCGCAACCAGCAGCGCCGCCTCGACGGCGCCCGCGGCGCCCTCACCGGGGCCCTCGTCTCGGCCCGCACCCAGATCTCGTCGGTCGAGGACTACATCGGCTCGCACGGCGGCGGAGCCGGAGCGCGGGCGAGGCTCGCCGAGGCTAAACGCGAACTCGTCGTCGCCGAGAACGAGGCCGACCCGGTCGCGGCACTCGACGCCGCCCGCCGCGCGCAGAACCGGGCGCGCGACGCGGACGACCTCGCGCGTTACGCGGGCGGCTGACGCATGCCCGACGAGTTCCAGGGGGATGCGGCCGACGTCGCGCGTGCGCCGTTCAGCCCGACGATCGCCCTGGTGACCCTCGCCCGCACGGTCGAGATCGAACTCGCCGCGGTGCTCGAACCGCTCGGGCTCTCGCTGCGCAGCTACGGCATCCTGGGGTTCGTCTCCGCGACCCCGGGCATCTCGCTCGACGACCTCGCCCGGCGGTCGCGGCTCGGCTCCGACAGCGTCTCGGCCGCGGTCCGCGGGCTCGCCGAGCAGGGTCTCGTGCGCACCGCTGCCGGGCGCGGCGGAGGTCCGACCGTGACGGCGGCCGGCTCCGAACTGCTGACCCGCGCCCGCGAGGACGTCGCCGGGTTCGACGCCGCCACCCTCGCCTCCCCGGCCTGGGGCGGGCTGCGGGACGCGCTCAGCGGATCCGGTTGACGATCTCGCCGGAGCCCTCGAGCGCGGCGATCTGACGGCGCACGAGCGCTTCCACGGCATCCGGCATCGTGCGCACCTGGCCGCCCACGTGCGGGGAGATCAGGGCGAGGTTCCAGAGCGGATGCCCGACGGGCAGCGGCTCGGGCTCCGTCACGTCGAGGGCGGCGCGCAATCGCCCGGCCGTGAGCTCGGCGAGCAGGGCGTCGGTGTCGACGATCGCGCCGCGTCCGATGTTCACCAGGAGGGCGTGGTCGGGCATCCGCGCGAGGAACCCGGCGTCGACCAGGCCGCGCGTGCCGTCGTCGAGCGGTAGGCAGATCACGACCGCGTCCGCGGTGGGCAGCAGCCTGGGGAGCTCCGAGGTCGCCGCAACCTCGCCCCGCGCGTCGATTCGGCGCGACCGGCCGACCCGCACCGGACGTGCGCCGAAGGGCAGCAGCCGGTCGACGAGCGCGTTGCCGAGGCCCCCGGCGCCCAGGACGACGACGCGCAGCCCGGCGAGTCCGCGGGTGAAACCGCCGCGCCACTCACCGGCATCCTGCTGGCGCACGAAGCGGGGCAGATCGCGCTGCGCGGCGAGCAGCAGCGCCATCCCGATCTCCGCCGCTGGACCCTCGTGCACCCCGGTGGCGTTCGCGAAGGCGACCCCGGCGGGCAACGCGTCGATCACCCCGTCGTAGCCGATGCTCTGGCTCTGCACGAGCCGCACCGCGAGGCCGCGCAGCGCGCCGAGCAGGTCGAGGGACCCCATGTACGGCGGCACGACCAGGTCGATCTCCGGCCAGGGGGCGGGGCCGGTGAGATCCCAGACGGCGACCTCGCCGGCATCCGTGAGCCGCTCGAGCAGCTCCTCGGTCGGGACGGTGACGCGCATCCCCCGAAGCTACCCGAGCGCGCGGGGACGGGAGCAGTGGGTGTCGGCGGGCTCAGGACGCGTCGGTCCGCACGTTGCGAGTTCGTCCGCGGCGTTCGCTGCGGACCAGTGCGCATTCCGCGGACCAAACACGTGACTCACCCTCATACGCTGGAGCGCGTGACCGCGGACCACTGGATCGAGCACCGCCGCGGCGACCGTGAAGTGCTCGGCCTCGGCTACCTCGCCGACCGCCACCTGCATGAGGGCCGCCCGGTGCGCATCGGCGAGGTCAGCACCTCCGGTGTCACCGTGATCGCCGACCAATTCGGCGCGGCGTCCGCCGAGACGCTGGTGCCCGCATGACGCGGCTGCGCATCCTCTTCGTCACGGATCTGGCCTACGAGGCGCGCGGCCGCCGCTACGGCGATGAGGATGTCGACCTCACCCGCCGCCTGCGCGAGTCGTTCGATCTCGCCACCTGCCACCCCCGCGACGCCGCGGCGCTGATGGATGCCTTCGACGTCGTCGTCGTGCGCAACAGCGGGCCGGTGCTCGGGTATCTCGCCGAGTACGAGGCCTTCCGTGCGCGGGCCCTCGCGACCGGGAAGCCGGTATTCGCCGAACTGACCGGCCGTGCCGACCAGGCCGGCAAGCAGTATCTGCTCGACCTGTGGGAGGCCGGGTACCCGGTGATCCCGACGGTCTCCTCGCCGTCCGACCTGCCCCGGCTGCCGGCCGTCGACGAGTACGTCGTGAAGCCGAAGCTCGGCGCCGACTCGCACGGTCTGCGGTTCCTCTCGGCCGAGGCGGTGCGGGCGCTCACCGACGACGACGTGCTCATCCAGCCGCGCATCCCATTCGTCTACGAGGTGTCGTTCTACTTCGTCGACGACGCCTTCCAGTACGCGCTCTGCGCGCCCGACCCGGCCGCCCGCTGGGAACTCGAGCCCTACGACGCGAGGCCCGGCGACCTCGAGTTCGCCCAGCGGTTCATCGCGTGGAACTCGATCGAGCACGGCATCCAGAGAGTGGATGCCTGCCGCACCCCGTCCGACGAGCTGCTGCTGGTCGAGCTGGAGGACCTCAACCCCTACCTCTCGTTGCACCTCGTCTCCGACGAACAACGTCAGCGTTTCGTGGACGCGATGGTCGCCTCGATCAGCGCACTGGCGCGAACCCGGTAGCGACTCACTGCCGGGAGGCTCGCCTCCGTGAACATCCACTCGCGATGCGGTCGCGGTCGCGGTCGCGGTCGCCGGCAGCGCTACCGTTCCAGCAGCGAGTCGCCGATGTAGCCGTCGGGGTCGCATCCCGGCGGGATGGCGAACACTGCGGAGCCGACCGGCGTGGTCCACTCGTTGAGCAGGTCGAGCTCATCCAATCGCCGCTGGATGGGGACGAACTGCGCGTCGATGTCTGCTTGGAACGAGACGAAGATCAACCCGCTGTCGGAGATCTGCCCGGCCGACGGCGACTCGTCGTAGTTGTAGCCACGGCGGAAGATGCGCTCCCTCGGATTGTCGGAGCGCGCGCGTCGCACGTGCGAGAACTCGGGGATGACCGGGAAGCCGATCTTCGTGACGGCGGCGAAATCGGGCTCGTCGTTCTCGTTCACGCCGGTGAGCGGGGCGCCGTTCGCGAGCGTGCGCCCCACCGACTGCTCCCGCCCGCCGCGGTCGAGGCGGTCCCATTTGTCGAGGTTCATCGCGGTGCGGCGGATGACCATTCCGGTGCCCCCGGCGAGCCAGCCGTCCTGCGCCCAGACCTGCGCGTCGAATGCGTCGGTGCCGGGTTCGGCGTTGGTGGATCCGTCGACCTGACCGAACAGGTTGCGCATCGTCGTCCCGGTGGCCTCGGAGCCGTACGCGCGTCGGAATCCGGTCTGCGTCCAGCGCACCGTCGCGAACGATCGCAGATCTTTGAGGAGCATGCGATGGGCGTGGGCGACGGTGAACGCGTCGTCGGCAGCGATCTGCAGAAGCAGGTCTCCGCCGCTCCACCGCTCCTCGAGCCGGTCGATGCCGAAGGGTTCGAGGGGTCGCAGCCACGCGGGATCGGACGCGCCGGCGCGGGCCACGAGTTCCGGACCGAACCCGAACGTCACAGTCAGTCGGGCCGGCACCAGGGCGAGCTCCGGCTCGGAGTCGGCGAGCGCGGGGCCACCCTGGGTGAGTCGTGCGGCGTCGTCGGTGACGATGCCCATCATGCGCCGCAGCGCGTCGCGGTCGGTCGTCGGGAGGAGGTCGAGCGCGACGAACACGGCGTGGGCCTGCGCGGGGGTGGCGACACCCGCCTGATTCCGGCCGAAGTAGGGCACGACGGCATCCCCGTTGAGGGCGGTCGATGCGGTGTCGGCCGGGCGACCGCCCGGGTTGAGCACGAGATCTGCGCCGACGGCGGCCGCGGCGCCGAGGCCGGCGACAGCCCCTCCGAGGAGGAACTGCCGCCGGTTCGGCGCGAAGCGACCGGGCCGGTCGGACCGGTCGCGGGCCATCACTCGCCGCCCATGTCCATGTTCATGCCGTCGCCGACGTAGGTCTCGTTGGCGCCCTCGTAGTCCTTCACCGGCGCGGTGAAGGAGAAGGTCGAGCCGTCGGAGAGGGTCAGAACGACCGACGCCTCCTCGCCCGCGACGATCGGGGCGACGAGACCCATCAGCATGATGTGGTTGCCGCCGGGGGCAATCTCGAAGGAGCCGCCCGCCGGAATGACGAACCCGCCTTCCTTGGGCCGCATGACCATCTCGCCGGTTCCGCTCTCGACCGTCTCGTGCAACTCGACCGTCGAGGAGGCCGTGGAGGTTCCGGAGACGATCGTGATGTCTTCGTCGCCGATGTTCTCGAGCACGCCGAAGGCGGCCGACATCCCCTCCTCGGCGGACTTCACCCACGCATCGGCGATGGCGAGAGAGTCCGCGGCGGGCGCCGGTGTGGGCGGAGCCTCGGCGGTCGGCGTCGACGCGGCACAGCCCGTAAGGGCGAGGGCCATCGCGGCGGCGACGAGGAGGATCTTCGGGGTTCTGGTGATGTTCATTCGGTGATGCCTTTCAGGTTGCTTGCGGCCCACTCGCATCGGAGCGGCCGGGCGTCGCGCGCGCGCGGCGACGCATGATGATTTCGAAGGTGGCGAAGAGGCCGAGCGCGAGCACGGCGCCTCCCAGGCCGATCAGACCGATGCGCAGGAGTCCGTCACCGGTGCCGGCGTCGGCGCTCTGCGGCGTCTGCGACCCTTCGTCTGTCGCGGTCGAGCCGTCTGGAGCGATCGAGCTGTAGGGCTCGCCGTCTCCCACCGTGAAGGGGATGAGTCCGCTGACCGGATGCCCGTCGGACGACACCGCCCGCCAGCGGATCTCGTACCCGGCCTCGGGCAGGTCGCCGTCGATGGAGGCGCGAACCGCCGGTCCGTCGTAGACGGCGTCGGCTGCGGCCCAGTCCTTGCCCTGCGCGTCGACGACGAGGAGCAGGGCCCCCACCGTCAGCACGTCGTCGCTGAACTGGAGCACCACTTCGGTGGGCGCCACGGCCAACCGCTCCGCGACCGCCGGCGTGCTCGACAGCAGCTGGTCGTGAGCGATCGCCGGCGAGGCGGGCACCACGATCAGACCGATGAGCGCACCGGCTCCGAGGACGGCGGCGGCGGCGCGACGTGACATCGACATGAAACGACTCCTCTACTTGCCGCTCGCGCGCGCGAGCGACTCCTACCACGACAGCCGAGTCCGCCCGGGGCGGATACTCGGAAAAGGTCAGAACGTGGCGAGCAGCGGAGGTCCGCGTCGTCGAACCGACGACATCGCGACCGCGGAGACGGCCGACATCCGTTCGGAGGCGGTTCGAAGGGGGGCGGATCGGATCGGCGACGTGCCGGTACCTCCGGAGGAGATCAGCCGATCGAGCCACGCGCGCACGGCGGCGAAAGCGTGCACGGTGAGGCCGACGCAACGCTCGGCGACGAACAGGAGCACGACGGTCGCGGCGCCCGCGACGACGTGCGCGCCCCACATCGTGGCCCCCGGCGCGATCGCCTCGACGGACGCGCCCGCGATGCTCGCGCCACCGTGGTGGCCGGAGCCCGGCACCACCGTCGCGGTCGGCGATCCCAGCACGAAGAGCGCGTTGTACAACACCTGGCTCGCGGCGACCGAGAGCGCGACGCGCACCGCCGATACGCGTCGGCCTGCGAGCGCCACGCAGATCGGGAGGGCGAAGGCGAGAGGGAGCACGACCCCGAGCCAACCGGGCATCGCCCCGCCCCCCAGCACGACGTGGGTGAAGAGCGCCGTGAAGACGGAGACTCCGGCCGCGATCGCGCCGCGGAGCACGCGCATCGGGCGGGAGGTCACACGTCCATCCTCTCAGAAGGTCGCGCGGCCTCGTCTCCGTGCGGGGTCGCGCGCGCGACATACCGGTGCCCCGGGAGGCACACGAACCCGCCCGCCTTCCCTGAGGATGGCGTCGCGGCAACTGTTCAGCATGCGATGTATAGTCACCGTATGCTGACTCTCGCTTCCCGTCTCGACGTCATGAACCGGCTCGGCCGGGCGATGGCTGATCCGAGCCGCTCGCGCATCCTGCTCCGCCTCCTCGAGGGGCCCTCCTACCCGGCTCGGCTCGCCGAAGAGCTCGAGCTGACCCGCACCAACGTCTCGAACCACCTCGCCTGTCTGCGCGGATGCGGCGTCGTCGTCGCCACCCCGGAGGGCCGCCAGACGCGCTACGAGATCGCCGACCCGCACGTGACGCGAGCGGTGGCCCTGCTGCTCGAGGCGGTCGTCGCCGTCGACGACGGTGTTCCATGCGCCGACGCGGAATGCGACGTGCCGCTGTGCTGCGCACCGTCCGTCGACGCCAACGCCGGGGAGGTCGTGCGATGAGCGAGGAATGCTGCGGCCCCGACGAGGTGCCGATCAAGGCCGCCCCCCGGCGACTCGAACTCTCCCGCACCGCGCCCGCAGGTGACGCGTGCTGTGCGCCGGGCGAGACGCACACCCCCACCGCCACGGATTCCGGGACGCGGCCGCTGCTCGGCCTGAGTCCCACCGCCGTCACGACCCCGCTCGACGAGGGCGACGCCTGCTGCGGCGGGCCCGATCCCGCCCGGCAGCGCACACACGCCGAGCACGGCGATGATGAGGATGAGGTCCGCCCGCCGATCTGGCGTGACACCGCCCTGCTGCCGTCGGCCATCTCCGGCGTTTTCCTCGTCGCCGCGTACGCCCTCGAATGGGGCGGCCTCGAGATCCCGGGCCTGATCGCGAGCTGGATCGGGCTCGTGGCGGGGGCCTCGACCTTCGTCCCCGGCGCCCTCCGTCGGCTCCTGCGTCGTCGCCTCGGCGTCGGATTGCTCATGACTATCGCCGCGATCGGTGCCGTGGCGCTCGGCCAGGTCACCGAGGCTGCGGCTCTCGCGTTCCTGTTCTCGCTCGCCGAGGCGCTCGAGGACCGGGCGATCGATCGGGCGAAGGAGGGTCTGCGCGCCCTGCTGTCGCTCATCCCCGAGACGGTGCGCATCTCGCGCCTCTCCGGCGACGTGGTCGTGCCCGCATCGGAGGTGCGCGAACTCGACATCCTCGTGGTCGCCGCCGGGGAGCGGGTCGCCACCGACGGGATCGTCGTCGAGGGACGGTCGAGCCTCGACAGCTCCGCCGTCACCGGCGAGTCAATCCCCGTCGAAGTCGGCCCGGGGGATGCCGTCCCCGCCGGCTCGGTGAACGGCTCGGCGACGCTGCGCCTGGAGGCGACCGCCGACGGTCGCGACAACTCGCTGACTCAGATCGTCGCCCTCGTCGAGCAGGCGCATGCGCGTAAGGGCGAGCGCGCCCGGTTGGCCGACCGCATCGCCCGGCCGCTCGTGCCCGGTGTGCTCATCCTGTCGGCGCTAGTGGCCCTGTTCGGCGTCATCGTGGGCGACCCCTTGACCTGGCTGGAACGCGCGCTTGTCGTGCTCGTCGCGGCATCCCCCTGCGCTCTAGCGATCGCGGTTCCGGTCACCGTGATCAGTGCGATCGGTTCGGCGTCGCGATTCGGCGTCGTCGTGAAATCTGGAGTGGCGTTCGAGGGTTTCGGCGCCATCCGCACCGTCGCCTTCGACAAGACGGGAACGCTCACTCGCAACGAGCCGCGAGTCGTCGAGGTGCGTCCGGCCCCCGGCGTGGGTCGCGACGAGCTGCTCGCCCTCGCGGCGGCCGTCGAGAACTCGAGCTCGCATCCGCTCGCCTCCGCCATCGCGACCGCCTCGCCCGGCACGGCACCGGCCGCCTCGATCGTCGAGGAAGCCGGCCGCGGCATCGTCGGCCAGGTGGGCGAGGTCGAGGTGCGCGTGGGCAGCATCCGCTGGCTCCACCCCGCGGAGCTCGCGGACGACGCCGCCGAACTCTCTGCCGCCGGCATGACGGTCGTCGTCGTGGAATCCGACGGTCGTCTCGCCGGTCTGCTCGGCATCCGCGACGAGTTGCGGCCCGAAGCCGCCGAGACGTTGCAGATGCTGCGCGACGCCGGGCTGAGGACCCTCATGCTCACCGGAGACGACGCGCGCACGGCGCAGGCTCTCGCCGCGCAGGCGGGCATCACCGACGTGCGCGCAGAACAGTCGCCGAAGCAGAAGGCGGATGCGGTCGAGACGCTCGCACGCACCTCGCCCACGGCGATGGTCGGCGACGGCATCAACGACGCCCCCGCCCTCGCCTCAGCGACGGTCGGTATCGCGATGGGTCTTCGGGGGTCGGCGGCGGCGGTCGAATCGGCTGACATCGCCTTCACCGGCAACGACCTGCGGCTGATCCCGCTGGCGCTCGAGCATGCGCGCCGCGCTCGGGTGATCATGACGACCAACATCGTCTTGGCGCTCTCGCTCTTGGTTGTGCTGCTGCCGTTGGCGCTGTTCGGCGTGCTCGGGCTGGCGGCGGTCGTCTTGACGCACGAGATCGCCGAGGTGATCATCATCCTCAACGGCGTGCGTGCCGCGCGGCGCCCCCGGGCCCTGCGCACGCTCAGTGCCCCCGTCGAGGCGGCGCCCGACCGGCAGCCCGCCCGCGTCTGACCGACGTGGCTCACGCCGTTCTGCCAGCCAAGAGCAGAGAGGCTAAGAGTGAATCCACCCGAGAGCCGACCCGGAAGAGGAACCCGTGAACGCCACCCGCAAGCTCCCTCTCGTCGCGTTCACCACGGTCGGCATCGCCGTGGTGGCGACGATCATCATCGCGGTCGTCGCCTCGATGATGAACCGGCCGACGGCCGCGCCGAGCCCGGCGGGTACCTCCGCTCCGTCGATCGCCGGCGCGCTCCCCGGAACGGCGTCCGACACCTGGGTGCTCGACCAGGCCGGGCCCGAAGCTCCCACCCTCGTGGAATTCCTCGACTTCGAATGCGAGTACTGCGGGGCCGCCTACCCGTTCATCGAGCAGCTGCGGGCCGACTACGCGGGGCGCATCAACTTCGCGGTGCGCTACTTCCCGATTCCGAGCCACCGCAACTCGATGACCGCGGCGGTCGCCGTCGAGGCGGCCGCCCAGCAGGGGCGCATCGAGGACATGTACAAGCTCATGTACGACAGACAGGCCGACTGGGCCGAGCAGACGAGCTCGAAGGCCGACCTGTTCCGCAGCTATGCCGAGCAGCTCGGTCTCGACCTGGCCGCCTACGACGCCGCCGTAGCCGACCCGGCGACGCAGGCCCGTGTACAGGCCGATCAGGATGGCGGTCGCGCGATGGGCGTGCAGGGAACCCCGACCTTCTTCCTCGATGGCCAGCAACTCGAGCTCGTCTCGTTCTCCGATCTGGTGCAGGCCGTCGATGACGCTCTCGCCCGCTGAGCCGCGCGATGCCCGGCGGGGCTGGATCGTGCTCGCCGTGGTCGTCGCGACGATGGCTCTCACCGCCACCGTCGACCAAGTCACGAAGGCGCTCTCGCTCGCGCACCTGAGCCGGACGGAGCGCATTCCACTGCTGGGCGACTTCCTCGGTCTGCAGCTGGCCTTCAACCCCGGCACCGTGATGTCGTTCGGCTCCGGATCCACCTGGGTGTTCACGATCATCTCGACGCTGGCGAGCATCGGCATCCCGATCTACGCCTGGCGGAAGGTGCGTTCGCTCGGATTCGCCGTGGCCGCCGGACTGGTCGGCGGCGGCGCGGTCGGCAACCTCGCCGACCGGCTGTTCGCCGAACCCGGGTTCGGCGTCGGTTGGGTCACCGACATGCTCGCCTACGGCAACCTGTTCATCGGAAATCTCGCCGATGTTTTCATCGGCGTCGGCGCCGGCCTGTTCGTTCTGCTGCTCGTCGCTCGCGCGGTTCGCGAACGTCGCTCGGGCGTCGTCGCTCGCGAGGAGCCGTCGACGTAGTACGCGCCGCTCGCCGGGAGCTCGGCCGGCCGTGGGGCGTCGTCGCCGAGTCCACGGAGCGGAGGCCAGCGAGGCGGCGACTGCTCTCGGATGGCGGCGGCGTAGAGCCTGCGGAGGCCGGCCGCACTCGTCGCGACTTATCTCTCTGTTCAGCCGGAGATCTGCCGGTACGACGCGTTGTAGCTGTGGCTCGAGAGGCGTGATCCGGACCCTGACATCGACCCCCCGGAGTTGGTCCCGGTGGACTGCCACGTGCCCGAGATCGTCCCGATCCAGAGCGTGACCTGCTGTCATACGTCGTGGCAGGAACGCAGATGTCCCGCGTCCTTGAGGTGTACCCGGCCCATCTCGATCTGCTGGCGCGGCCCCACGAACTCTACCGATACGCGAGCGACCACACCCGGCGGCGGCTCAACCAGGCGCATCTTCAAGCGCATCTATGGCGGGAATGATGAGGTTGTCGGCGAGAGTGGGCAAAGGACGGGGAGCCGCACTCGGCACCCGAAGTGTCGATGAGTTCTCTAACGGAAAAGCAGGCCATCGGATCCGATGGCCTGCTTGCTGACCTCGTTCGGGCGCTAGGGGGCTCCCCCGTGGAAGGGGTTGGCGATTGCAGTACGCCTCATCTGGTGCCCCTGGAGGGACTCGAACCCCCAACCCTTTCCTTAGGACGGAACTGCTCTTCCATTGAGCTACAGAGGCTGACCGCTCGATTCTAGGCGGGCATCCGCGAACAGGATCTTCGGGCTGGCCGTTGCGAAGGGGCACTTGCTCCGTCGCGAACGTCGAGCGCACCGGCCGAACGGCAGACGAGCCGTACCAGGTCATCCGTCGGCTCCCCCGACTCACCGCGATGATGCGCGGGATACGCGTGGAGAGCATCCCGCTCAGCCGGATCCGCGGCTCAGCTCGGCCAGGATCGCCTCCTCGAACACGGGGGCGAAGTAGCGGCTGAAGGTCTTTGTCAGGTGGTTGCCGTCGAGATAGGTCTGGACGTCACCGATGATCAGGGGACACACGTCGCTGCAGAAGTAGGCCTGCAGATCCAGGTAGGTGGAGTCGGTGCCCTCCGCCGCGCCGCGCTCGGTCTCGACCACCTCCGGGTTGACCGCGTCGGCCACCGTGCTCGCGCAGGTGAGGGCATCCTGCACATGGGCGGAGAGGCAGTCCTGCGGATCGAAGTCACGATTCGGCACGTCGCCGACGAGGATCACCCGCGTCGACGGATCGAGCGCGTCGATCGTGCGGCTCAGTGCCGCCTGATAGTCGCCGAGTTCCAGGTACAGCTCCGCGTGGTTCGCGATCACCGCGACGTCCGGCGGGTCGGCGCGCAGCAGATCGATGACCCCCTGGCGCCACTGGTTGCAGGCGGGGTAGGGGCTGGTGTCGACGAGCACGTTCTCGACGTAGGCCGACGGGCAGCCCCGCTTGGTGTACCTGCTCATCTGGATCGTGCCGTCTTCCGCGAGCACCTCGAGAGCGGGGAGCCAGGATGCGGCGTGGGAGTCGCCGAACAGCGCCACGGTCGGGGCGTCGGGCGCGACACTGTACAGGCAGCCCGACGGGTCGACGTCGGCGTAATCGCGCACGCACTCGGGCCGGTCGGTTCCGGGGATGTCGCTCGAGCCGGCCCACAGGTCGGGCCTGAGGTTGTCGGGAACGAACGCCGTGCCCTCCGGGTTCGTGCTGAGCACGAACGCGGGCGCTGGGCGTCCCGCGTCGACGGGGAGACGCTGCACCACGATTGCGCTCGGCACGAGCACGACCGCGACGGCGAGACTGGCGGCGACACCGACGAGCACGGTGCGTCGCGGAGTCGCGGTCCATCTCCAGGTCCCCCGTCGTCCGGGCTCCTCGACGAAGCGCCACAGCAGCCAGGCGAGTGGCACGGCCACCGCCCCCAGCAGGAGCGTCGCCCACAGCGGCAGCGGTTCACGCCAGCCGACCAGCACCTGGGGCACGACGATCAACGGCCAGTGCACGAGGTAGAGCGAGTACGAGATCTTGCCGATGAACTGCATCGGCGGCAGGGCGAGCAGGCCCGCCGGACCGAAGCGGGTCGCCCCGGTGCCGCCGAGGATCGCGGCGGCGGTGGCGACGACCGGCAGGGCGGCGTACCACGACGGGTATTGCGTTCCGGGACCGTAGAGCAGCGCGGCGGCGACGATTCCGGCCAGCCCTGCCCAGGCGAGCGGAGCCTTCCACCATCGCCGCGCGGCGATCCCGGGCACCGCGACGACAGCGAGAGCGACCAGCGCACCGACGCCGAGCTCCCAGGCCCGCGTCGGAAGGAGGAAGAACGCCAGCGGCTGCCGCCAGTCGGACACGGCGACGCCGAGGGCGAAGGACACGACGGTGACGATCGCGACCGCCACGAGCAGTCCTCGTCGGGAACGTCCGAAGAACCTCCAGGCGAGCAGCAGCAGGAGCGGCCAGACGAGGTAGAACTGCTCCTCGACGCCGAGCGACCAGTAGTGCTGCACGACAGATGGATCCGTGCCCGCAAAGTAGTCGGTGCCGGAGACGGCGAAGAGGATGTTCGGCCCGTAGAGCGCCGCCGACGCGATCTCGACGAACGCCTTCGGCTTCATGAGCGGAGGGAACAGCAGGGCGACGAGCACGGCCGTCACCGCGAGCACGATCAGTGCCGCGGGCAGCAGCCGCCGGATGCGCCGGCTGTAGAAGTCGCGCAACCTCATCCGACCGGACTCGATCGACTCGGCGAGGTGGGTCGTGATGAGGAACCCGGAGATCACGAAGAACACGTCGACGCCGACGAAGCCCCCACCGAAGAACGTCAACCCTGCGTGATTGACGACAACCAACGCCACCGCGATCGCGCGAAGACCCTGGATGTCGGGTCGGAATTCTCGTCTCACAGGGCCCCAGGCTATCGCCGACTCACGCCGGGCCGGATCATCCAGGCGGGGCGTAAAGGTAGTACGCGCCACTCGCGGGGATGATCCGCTGGCCGTAGCCGTGGTCGACCCCGTAGTTGTACTCCTCGAGCGCGACGCTGCCATCAGCCATGACGCCGGACACGTAGGCGACGTGGTTCGCGCCGGGGAACCACGCGACCGAGCCGACCTCGGGGGTGGTGCCGGTCGGCCAGCCGCGGCGCTCCCACTCGCTCTTCCAGGCGCGACCGCTGCCCTGTGCGAGGTTCGACCACACCCACTTCCACGGAGCGCTCGTCACGCCGGCGTCGCGATTGAGCCGCCAGGCGACGAAGTCGACGCACTCCCGGTAGTAGTAGTTGAACGACGAGAGTCCGCCGCCCTGGTCTTCGATCACCTGGTCGGGGAACGGGTAGTCGTCGCCCATCTCCCGCGCGCCGGACGCGAGATAGGCAGCCAGGTTCTGCTGCCGGATGGCTTCGGCGTACATCCGGCGCAGGTCGGCCGCGTTCGTGGTCGAGTACGAGTCGCGGATGAACGCCGAGTCGTCGGTGCTCGCCGCGGCGATCTGCAACGCCTGGCCGTCGAGCGGCTCGGCGTTCTCGGCGAGGCCGTTCTGGTCCGCGAAGGCGGGGAGGGTGAGCGAGGCGAAGAGTCCGACGACGACCGCCATGACGCCGGCGCTGCTCAGTTTGTGGCGCAGGCTCGTCTTCGCGGGGCGTGCGAGGTCAGAGCGGACGGCGTCCCGGATGCGGGTGCGCCTCGCCTTGGGCCGCGACGCGGCAGCACGGAGCGCGGCGGCATCGGCGCGGTAGCCACCGGCCTGGCGCATCGCGCGGCGCGACGAGGGAGCGGCGGCCTCGGTCGCAGCGTCGGACGGCGCGGCGACGAGGCCGTTTCCGGGTACGGGCGACGGCTGAGTGAAGGTGGAGCGAGAATCCGCATCCAGTTCACCGAAGAGTCCCCTGAATGAATCGGGGGTCTCGCTATCCGTCACGTTGCAACAGCCTCCGGGTCAGCGACCTTATGACCTTACGCGAGACCGGCTGGGAAGTCACAGAGAGATAACGGCAGACCCGTGGTAACGGCCGATTCAGGCGGCGGGGGCCAGGAATTCGTCCCACTGCGGCTCGGTGCGCTCGACGCCGCGCACGAGCCACGCGGTGCCGTGCGGAGCGCGGGGCACGGTGCGCAGCGACCAGCCCATCTCCTGCGGCGTGCGGTCGCCCTTGACGTTGTTGCACCGCAGACAGCACGCGACGAGGTTCTCCCACGAGTCGGCGCCGCCGCGCGAGCGAGGCATCACGTGGTCGATCGTCGTCGCGCCCGAGGCGCAGTACGCGCAGCGTTGCCCGTCGCGGCGCAACACACCGCGGCGCGAGACGGGCACGTTGCGACCCGACGGCACCTTCACGTAGCGACGCAGGATGATGACGGACGGCCGGTCCCACTCCCCCGAGGTGCCGATGACCGGATGCTCGGAATCGCTCGCGATGACCGCCGCCTTGCCGCAGAGCACGAGCACGAGTGCTCGCTTGAAGGACACGACGGCAAGCGGCTCGTAGCCGGCATTGAGTACCAGAGTGCGCAAGACGGGTTCTCCTCTCGAAGGCGCCTGCACGGCTTGCAGGCATTCGACATCCCCGCTCAGTCGCGGATCGGGAGGAGCAAACGAAAGGCGCCGTCGCGAACGACAGCGCCTTACTGAACCGGCACGTGACAGTGCACGACCGGCCTGATGCTGCGCCGTATGGGGAACAGCGCGCGCGCATCCTTGGTGGGCATGCTGCTCGCGTACCGCATACGACTCTCCTGGATCCTCGAGTGACGAGGGCTCCAGGCTAACCCCGCAACCGCGACCCCGTGGTTACGGCGCGGTAAAGCTTCCCGCACCCTGCAGCGCGGCCCCCGACCGGCTACGAGGTCGAAGGCGCCCGCCGACTCCACGCCTCGGCAGAGGAGAGGAGTCAGCTCGCGACGTAGACGTGCGTCGCGACCTCGGCCGGCAGCTCGAGTCCGTCGCCGAAGCCCTCGACCTGCACGAGCACGTAGCCTCCGGCGGCCGCGATCGTCGCCTGCGCACCCGGCACGACGCCCGCGGCGCGCAGCTGCTCGAGTAGCTCAGGCTCGAACTGCACCGGCTCGCCGAGGCGCTTGATCTGCACCGCCGCCGAGCCGTCGAGGCCGCGGACCCGCTCGACGATGTTCACGACGCCCTCGAGGAACGGGCGCGACGCCTGGCCGCCGATCTCCTCGAGCGCGGGGATGGGGTTGCCGTAAGGCGATTCCGTCGGGTTGCCGAGCACCTCGAGCAGGCGACGCTCGACCTGCTCGCTCATCACGTGCTCCCACCGGCAGGCCTCGTCGTGCACAAGGCTCCAGTCCAGTCCGATGACGTCGTGCAGCAGGCGCTCCGCGAGACGGTGCTTGCGCATCACGTGCAACGCACGGCTGCGACCCTCGGCGGTGAATTCGAGGTGGCGGTCGCCCTCGACCCGCACGAGGCCGTCGCGCTCCATGCGCCCGATCGTCTGCGAGACCGTCGGCCCCGAGTGCCCGAGGCGCTCGGAGATGCGCGCGCGCAGCGGGATGATCCCCTCTTCTTCGAGGTCGTAGATCGTGCGGAGATACATCTCGGTCGTGTCGACGAGATCGGTCATGGCGGTGGCCTCCCTGTGTCGCCAGCCTACCTTTCGGCGACCCGCAGAAAACCGGCGGCCCGCTAGCATCGCAGGGTGCCGACCCTTGAGATTCCGCGTGAGCTGCTGCCCCTGGACGGACGGTTCGGCTGCGGACCGTCGAAGGTACGCCCCGAACAGCTCGCTCACCTCCGGGCGCACGCCGGGCTGCTCGGCACCTCGCATCGCCAGGCGCCGGTGAAGGATCTCGTCGGCCGTGTGCGGTCTAGCCTGGCCGAGCTCTTCGCGATCCCGGACGGCTACGAGGTGCTCCTCGGCAACGGCGGCTCGACGGCGTTCTGGGACATGGCGGCGTTCTCGCTCATCGAGACGCGCAGCGAGAACCTCGCGTTCGGCGAGTTCGGCGCGAAGTTCGCCGCCGCCGCGGCCGCGCCCTTCCTCGAGGCGCCTCACGTCATCCAGGCGCCTGGCGGTCAGCGCGCGGAGGTGGAGGTGCTCCCGGGCATCGACCTCTATGCCTGGACCCACAACGAGACCTCGACCGGGGTCATGGCGCCGGTGAGGCGCGTGCACGGCGACCCGGGGGCCCTCACCGTCATCGACGCCACCAGTGCGGCGGGGGGTGTGCTCTTCGATGCGGCTGAAGCGGATGTCTACTACTTCGCGCCGCAGAAGAACTTCGCGAGCGACGGCGGCCTGTGGTTCGCGCTCGTCTCGCCGGCGGCTGTGGAGCGCATCGAGCGCATCGCGGCCGGCGACCGCTGGATCCCCGAGATCCTGAGCCTGAAGAACGCGCTCGACAACAGCCGACTCGACCAGACGCTCAACACCCCCGCGCTCGCGACCCTGCTGCTGTTGGAGAGCCAGCTCGAGTGGATGCACGCCCACGGCGGCCTCGCCTGGGCCGACGCGCGCACGAAGGAGTCCTCGGGCCTGCTCTACGACTGGGCGGATGCGGCCTCCTTCGCGTCGCCGTTCGTGACCGACCCGGCCGCCCGCTCGCAGGTGGTCGTCACGATCGACTTCGACGACTCGGTCGACGCGGCGGCCGTCGCGAAGACCCTGCGCGAGAACGGCGTCGTCGACACCGAGCCGTACCGCAAGCTCGGCCGCAACCAGTTGCGCATCGCGACCTTCGCGGCGATCGACCCGGATGACGTGCGCGCACTGATCGCCTCGATCGACTGGGTTCTCGAGCACAGCGCGGCTACGGTCTGAGCGTGCGCCTCTTCCTCAAGGACTCCGAGCGCCGACCCGACCCGGCGCCGATGACGACCGATGACCGCAAGGTCGTTCTGGTGGGGCTGGTGCTCTGGATCGTCGCCCTCGGCGTCATGCTCGCGCTGCTGCCGCAACTGCAGGAGTCAGGCCTCGTCTGGCTGCTCTGGACCGTCGTCGGCGGTCTCGTCCTCGGGCTCGGGCTGCTCGTCTACACCGCTCGACGCCACTCCTAGTAGCTCGTCGTCGTCGATGTCCTCGAAGTCGTCGTCCTCGTCGGTTTCGTCGCCCTCGGACTCGCCGCGCTCGGCCGCCTCGGCGGCGAGCGCCGTCTGCGCCGCACGGTAGTCCTCCAGGCGCTCCGCCCACGGCACCCAGTCGGGCGCGACCAGCGCGCCGTCGCCGGGCATGAGTTCGGCCTCCATGACGGTCGGGTCCTCGCCCGGCACCTCGGCCACGCTCACCGACCAGTGCCAGCCCGGGTAACCCGACAGGGTCGACGCGAAACTCAACTGGGCGACGCCGTCCTCCGGAGAGGTGCGCTCCAGCAGCGCGCCGACGGTGCCGATGGGGCTGATCTCGGCGAGCGCGGCACGCGCGGCCGCCTCCTGGGCGTCGACCGATGCGTCGGCCAACTCAGGCATCCAAGTCGTCGGCGACCTTGCGCAGCACGGCGGCGATCTTCGTACCGTGGCTGCGGTCGGGGTAGCGCCCGTGGCGCAGACCGGTGCCGATGGAGTCGAGGAGCTTCACCAGGTCTTCGACCACGATCGCCATGTCGTCGGCACTGCGACGGTTGCGCTGGCCGAGGGTGACCGGGGTCTCGAGCACGCGCACCGAGAGCGCCTGCGCACCCTTCTTGCCGTCGGCGATGCCGAACTCGAGCCGGGAGCCGGCCTTCACGACGGCCCCGGTGGGCAGCGCGGAGGCGTGCAGGAAGACTTCGGTGCCATCGTCTGCGGCGATGAACCCGAAGCCCTTGTCTTCGTCGTAGAACTTGACCCGACCGGTGGGCATGGCGACTGACCTCTATCCTTGAGCCGTGGCGAACGACACCGCGGTACCCCTCAATCGTATCGAACGCATCCTGCGGAACATGATCGCCTCCGCCGCGGGCCTCTCGTTCGTCGCGATCATCGCGACGATCATCGCCGGGTTCGCCCGAATCAACGTCAACCAGGGCATCTGGCCGACGATCGTGGTGCTGCCGTTCGTCGGCCTGACGCTCGCGATGGTTTTCGTCATCGCCTTCCTGATCGTGAGCGTCGTCCGCCGCCGTCGGCTCGCGCGCGACCGCGGCTAGCGCGTCCGGATGGTCGCCAGCGGATCGGCTCTGGCGCTCGCGGCCCGGCTGCGCGCCCTCGACGACGGCGCGCTCGCGCGGCTGGTGACCGAGCGTCAGGTGCGGGATTCCGGCATCCGTGACTTCTTCGACCTCGCCGAGGCGTTGCTCGACCGCACCTCGGTGCAGGGTGCTCTCGAACGGCTCGACCGCGGCATCCTCGCCCTGCTCGCGGTGGCGGGCGAGCTGGCGGACACGTCGGGGGCGCCGACCGCCGAACAGCTGTCTGCGCGGCTCGACGTGCCCATCGTCGAGGTACGGGAACGGCTCGCGATCGCCCTCGACGCCGGGCTGCTGGGAGCGGAGTCGGGGCGTTACGCCCCCTGGGATGCCGTCGTCGAGCAGCTGCGCGCCTGGCCGGCGTTCGGCCTCCCGGCCGGTCGCGACCTGGAGTCGTCGTCACCGCCGACCGTGCTGGAACCGGTCAGCGACGCCGACGTGCGCTTCATCGACCGCGGCGCCGGCGACCGCGCCTTCGGCACCCTCGGCGCCGTCACCGAGACGCTGCTCGCCCTGCGCGACGCCCCGGCCCGTCGGCTCACGCGGGGCGGACTGGCCCTGCCCGATGCCCGGCGCCTGGCCGGGATCGCCGGTGTCGCCACCGAGGAGGTGGAGCTGCTCCTCGACATCTCCCAACGGGCCGGGCTCGCCGTGCTCTCCGGCACCGAGTGGGTGCCGACCGCCGCGCTGACCCCGTGGATCGCCGGATCCCGGGTGGACCGCTGGGCCGCCCTCGCCGACGGCTGGCTGAGCCGGCTGCCCGACGACCTGCGGGATCTGCTGCGGCACCGCGCCCACGCGGTGTGGGGCGACGGCCTGCTCGACTACCTCGGCTGGCTCTACCCGGCGGGCGGCGCGTGGATCCGCGAGCGCGCCGCCGCCGCCGCCCGCGAGGCCGAGCTGCTCGGCATCACCGGCGCGGGCGCCCCGAGCACCGCCGGCTCCCGCCTGCTGCTCGACGGTACGGCCGCCGCGGCCGAGGCGATGGCGGATGCCTTCCCGCCCGAGGTCGACCAGGTCTACCTCCAGCACGACCTCACCGTGATCGCTCCCGGACCCCTGCGCGTCGACCTCGAGACCCGCCTGCGCGGCATGGCCGAGGTGGAGGCGCGCGGGGTCGCCTCGTCGTTCCGCATCACGGCGGTGTCGCTCACCCGGGCGTTCGTGGCGGGCGATACCGCCGACGGGGTGCGCGCGTTCCTGACGTCGCTGTCGCTCACCGGCATCCCGCAGCCGCTCGAGTACCTGCTCGCCGACACGGCGGCTCGCTTCGGCACGCTGCGGGTGGGGCGGCTCGAGAACGGTGCCTACGTCAGATCCGACGACACCGATCTCCTGCGGCAGCTCGCCGTCGATCAGGCCCTCAACCCGCTCGCACTCGAGGCTGAGGGCATCCACCGCCTCACCACGCGCTTCGACGTCGGGCTGCTCTACACGTCGCTGCTCGACGCGCGGTATCCCGTCGTCGCCGAGGACGCCGCGGGCGAGATCGTCGCCATGCGGGCCGAACGCCGTGCGTCGTCGGGCGACGGGGTGGTGAGCGACGACACCGCGGTGCTGCTGATTTCGCGCGTGCGAGAGAGCGCCGCGGCCGCGCCCGAGGAGGCCGACCGCGCCTGGCTCGCCCGGCAGCTCGAACTCGCGATCAAGGGCAAGGTCACCGTGTCGGTCACCGTGCGCCTGCCCGACGACTCGCTCGCCGAGTACTCGCTCGAACCCGCCGCGCTCGCCGGAGGCCGCCTGCGGGCGCGCGACCGGCGCTCCGACATCGAGCGCACCCTCCCCCTGTCGTCGATCGTCGCCGTCTCCGACGCGTAGACCCCCTCGCCCCTTCCGCTCCCGTTTGTTGCACGCGCGGCCGGACTCCCCGGCGCGCGTGCAACAAACGGGAGCGCAAGGCCGGACTCCCCGGCGCGCGTGCAACAAACGGGCGCGCAAGCGAGCGACCGCTCACGCGCCTAAACTCGCAAGTTATGTCGGGCCCCCTGATCGTGCAGAGCGATCGCACCGTTCTGCTCGAAGTCGCGCATCCCGACGCGGAGGATGCACGCCACGAACTCGCCGTCTTCGCCGAGCTCGAGCGCGCTCCCGAGCACGTGCACACCTACCGCATCACCCGCCTCGGACTGTGGAACGCGCGGGCCGCCGGGCACACCGCCGAGGCGATGCTCGAGACCCTCGAGAAGTACGCGAAGTTCCCCGTGCCGCAGACGGTGTCGGTCGACATCCAGGAGACGGTGTCGCGTTACGGGCGGCTCGTGATCGACCGGGATGCCGAGGGCGACCTGATCATCACGACGACCGATCCGGCGGTGCTCGCCGAGATCACCCGTTCGGGCAAGGTCGGCCCGCTGCTCGGCGTGCGCCGCACGAGCACCGAGTGGACCCTGCAGCCCTGGGCCCGCGGTCAGGTCAAGCAGGAGCTGCTGAAGCTCGGCTGGCCCGCCGAGGACCACGCCGGCTACACGCCCGGCACCCCGCACGTCATCGACCTCGTCGAGACCGGCTGGGCGATGCGCGGCTACCAGCAGAAGGCGATCGACAACTTCTTCGAGGGCGGGTCCGGCGTCGTCGTGCTGCCCTGCGGCGCGGGCAAGACGATCGTCGGTGCGGGCGCCATGGCCCAGGCCGACTCGACGACCCTCATCCTGGTCACCAACACGGTGAGCGCGCGGCAGTGGCGCACCGAGCTGCTCAAGCGCACGACGCTCACCGAGGAGGAGATCGGCGAGTACTCCGGCGAGCGCAAGGAGATCAAGCCGGTCACCATCGCGACGTACCAGATCCTCATCGCGAAGCGGAAAGGCGAGTTCGCGCACCTCGCGCTGCTCGACGCACTCGACTGGGGCCTCATCGTCTACGACGAGGTGCACCTGCTGCCGGCGCCGGTGTTCAAGCTCACCGCCGAACTGCAGGCCCGCCGCCGCCTCGGCCTGACCGCGACGCTCGTGCGCGAAGACGGCCGGGAATCGGATGTCTTCAGTCTGATCGGCCCGAAGCGCTTCGACGCCCCCTGGAAGGAGATCGAGGCCCAGGGCTACATCTCCCCCGCCTCCTGCTACGAGGTGCGCATCGACCTCCCGGCGCACGACCGCCTCGAGTACGCGGCGTCGGCCGACGACGAGCGCTACCGGCTCGCCGCGACGGCCCCGGCGAAGCTGCAGGTCGTGAAGGATCTCGTCGCGAAGCACGACGGCGAGCGCATCCTCGTCATCGGGCAGTACCTCGACCAGATCGAGGTGCTCGCCGAAACGCTGAGCGCCCCGTCGATCACCGGTGCGACGCCGACGGCCGAACGCGAGCGGCTCTACGAGGAGTTCCGTGAGGGGCGCCTCAAGGTGCTCGTCGTGTCGAAGGTCGCGAACTTCTCGATCGACCTCCCCGAGGCGACCGTCGCCATCCAGGTCTCCGGGTCGTTCGGGTCGCGCCAGGAGGAGGCGCAGCGCCTCGGGCGCCTGCTGCGGCCGAAGGAGTCGGGCATCCCGGCGTCGTTCTACACGCTCGTCGCTCGGGATACCGTCGACCAGGACTTCGCGCAGAACCGGCAGCGGTTCCTCGCCGAGCAGGGCTACAGCTACATGATCCTCGACGCCGACTCGCTCGCCGCGGCCTAGCCGCCGACGTGGCGTCCGGCACGGTGCGAGGTGTCGACACGTGATCGGGGGCTGGCCCCCGGGGGGTTTCCCAGATCGCTTTGTAGGGTGGACTCATGAGGTCCTCCCGATGATCGAAGCACGCGCCCTCACCAAGCAGTTCGGACCGAAGACCGCCGTCGACGAGGCGTCGTTCACGGTGCGTCCGGGGATGGTGACCGGATTCCTCGGCCCCAACGGCGCTGGCAAGACGACGACGATGCGCATGATCGTCGGTCTCGATCGCCCGACCCGCGGCACAGTGACGATCAACGGGTCGCGCTACGCCGACCTGAGGTCGCCGCTGCGGGAGGTCGGCATCCTGCTCGACGCGAAAGCCGTGCATCCCGGGCGCAGCGCCCACGCCCATCTGCTCGCGATCGGCGCGACGCACGGCATCGGCCGCGCCCGCGTCGACGAGGTCATCGGTCTCACCGGGCTGGATGCCGTGGCCGGCAAGCGCGTCAAGGGCTTCTCGCTCGGCATGGGACAGCGACTCGGCATCGCCGCAGCGCTGCTCGGCGACCCCAAGACCCTCATCCTCGACGAGCCGGTCAACGGCCTCGACCCCGAGGGCGTCATCTGGGTGCGCACCCTCGCGCGGCACCTCGCCGGGGAGGGCCGCACGATCTTCCTCTCATCGCACCTGATGAGCGAGATGGCGCAGACCGCCGACCACCTCATCGTGCTCGGGCGCGGGCGGGTGATCGCCGACGCCCCGGTCGCCGACATCGTCGCGCTCGCCCAGGGCAGCGCCGTCCGGGTGCGAACGCCCGACGCCTCGCGCTTCGAGCCGGTGCTGACCGCCGCCTCCGCCGCCGTGTCGGTGTCGGCGATCGAGCCCGGCCTGTTGCAGGTGAACGGCCTCGCCGCGAGCCGCATCGGCGAACTCGCCGCCCAGGAGCGCGTCGTGCTCCACGAACTCAGCCCGCTCGCCGGGTCGCTCGAAGACGCCTACCTCTCGCTCACCCGCGACGAGGTGGAGTACTCGAGCAGCAACGTCCACGCCGGAGAGGCGCTGATGACCGGAGGTGCGGCGTGACCACGTCGATCCCGACCGATTCCCGCCTGACGTTCGGCGGAATCCTGCGCTCCGAATGGATCAAGCTGATCAGCCTGCGCTCGACCGTGTGGTGCTACGTCATCCTCGTCGCCCTCACGGTCGGCCTCACCCTGCTACTCGCCGGACTCTCCGGCGTCGGACTCGAGGAGGGCGCCGTCGGCGAGATCTCCGGCGAGGCGGCGCAGATCGCCTGGCTGCAGGTGTCGGCCATCGGCACCAACTTCGGGCAGCTGGTCATCGCCGTCCTCGGCGCGCTGGTGATCACCGGGGAATACGGCACCGGGATGATCCGCTCGACGTTCGCGGCCGTGCCGAGCCGCATCCCGGCGCTGGCCGGCAAGATCGTCGTCTTCGGCGTCGTCACGTTCGTCGTCTCTCTCCTCGCCCTCGTCATCAGCGCGCTGCTGGCCGTGCCGCTGCTGCAGGCGAACGCCTTCGTGCTCGATGTGGCCGACCCCGGAGTCTGGCTCGGACTCGTCGGCGCCGCCGGCTTCGTGACGCTCATCGGCGTGATGTCGCTCGGCATCGGCACGATCATCCGCAACACGGCGGGGGCGATCGCCGCGACCCTCGGCATCCTGCTCGTGCTGCCGACGATCCTGCAGATCTTCGGCGCGGTCACCCGCCTCCAGTGGGTTTCGGATGCGACCGCGTTCCTGCCCAGCAGCGCGGGTTCTGCGCTCACCAGCTACCCGGCCGGACCGATCGAGTACCCGCCGGGGGTCGTCGTGCCGCTCACGCTCACGCCGCTCGAAGGTCTGCTCGCCCTGCTCGTCTGGGTCGCCGTGCCGCTGGTCCTCGGAGCGGTGCTGCTCAAGCGGCGCGACTCCTAGGCGCGCGCCGTTGGTCGCGTCCGGCCGGGAAACCTGAGCAGATCCGCGCGGGCGCCCCTTCGCCGCGCGTGGTCGAACTGGCGACGGCTGCGCGGCGAGAATCAGCGCAGAGACGGGCCTCCCAGGAATCACACAGCGAACGCGCAGAAACTGGGGGCATGAGTGACGGCCCCCGCATCCTGATCGTCGACGACGAGCCCAACATCCGCGATCTGCTCACCACCAGCCTGCGCTTCGCCGGCTTCGCGGTGCGCGCCGTCGGCAACGGCGCTCAGGCGATCTCGGCGGTGCTCGAGGAGGAACCCGACCTCATCATCCTCGACGTCATGCTGCCCGACATGAACGGGTTCGGCGTCACCAAGCGGCTGCGCGCGTCGGGCTACACCGCGCCCATTCTGTTCCTCACCGCCAAGGACGACACCGAAGACAAGATCACCGGCTTGACGGTCGGCGGCGACGACTACGTCACCAAGCCGTTCTCGCTCGATGAGATCGTCGCGCGGCTCAAGGCGATCCTGCGCCGCACGATGCACGACGAAGAGGATGCCGTGATCCGCGCTGGTGAACTCACGATGGACCAGGACACCCACGAGGTCTCCGTCGGCGCCGAACAGGTCGAACTCTCGCCCACCGAGTTCAAACTGTTGCGCTACCTGATGCTCAATCCCAATCGGGTGCTGTCGAAGGCGCAGATCCTGGACCACGTCTGGGAGTACGACTTCAACGGCGACGCCGGGATCGTCGAGAGCTACATCTCGTACCTGCGACGTAAGCTCGACCAGCACTCGAGCGAGCCGATGATCCAGACCAAACGCGGCTTCGGGTACATGCTCAAGACCGCCAAGGCCTAGGCCTGTCCGCACCGCCCGGGAGGAGCCGCGTGGCGAATCCCGTCTCCGCGTCGTTCGACCACTGGTGGAACGGCATCTCGCTGCGCGCGAAGGTGACCGGCGTCACCGTCTTCCTGCTGACCCTCGGTCTCACCGTGGCGGGAGCAGGCACCATGACGGTGTTGCGCAGCTACCTTGTCGAGCGCGTCGACGAAGCGATCAAGACTCAAGCCGCCACCGTGGGAACCGGGGTCGACCTGGTCGACGTCCGCAACGTCACCGGCGGCTACGCCTGGGCCCTCTCGGCGAATGGCGAGGTGCTCGCCGACAACCTCGACGGCGACGAGGATGCGATCGGCCCCGTGCTCGGCGAGATGGGACTCCTGCACGTCGTCGCGCTCGAGGGACAGCCGGTGACCTTGCTCGACGCGAGCAAAACCGTCGAGTGGCGCGTCATCGCCTACCCGGCCGCCGTCGGCACCGGGTCGGATCAGGCGACTCTCGTGATCGGCCGCAACCTCAGCGACACCAACGCCCTGCTCGGGCGCTACGCCGCGATCTTCCTGCTGTTCGCGATCGCCGTGGTCGTACTCGGCGCCATGGCGACCCAACTTCTCGTCACCGGCGCGTTCATGCCCCTCCGCGACGTCGAACGCACGGCGGCGCGGTTCGCCGCCGGCGATTACAGCCAGCGCCTCGGCGGCGCGACCCCCAACACCGAGGTCGGCAGGCTCTCGCGTTCGCTCAACACGATGCTCGCCCGCATCGACCGGGCGTTCGCCGACCGAGCCCGCACCGTCGACCAGATGCGTCGCTTCGTCGGTGACGCGTCGCACGAGCTCCGCACCCCGCTCGTCTCGCTGCGCGGGTACGCCGAGCTGTACCGGATGGGCGCTCTGCAGAATCCCGACGACGTCGCCCAGGCGATGGACCGCATCGAGCGCGAGGCGATCCGGATGGGTGCCCTGGTCGAAGACCTCCTCGAACTCGCCCGCCTCGACGAGGCCCGGCCGCTCGAGCGGGTCGCCGTCGACCTGCTGTCGATCGCCCAGGACGCCGCTCTGGACGCCGCCGCCTCCGGCCCCGAGCGCCGCATCACCGTCGTCGTGCCCGAGGAACCCGAAGCCGAGCCGTCGGAGGTGCTCAGCTCGGCGGGCGGCACCCCCGCCGTCACCGTTGACGCCCGATCCGCCGACGTGGACACGACGGATGCCGACGCGGCCGTCGCCGGTGTCGCGCCCGCCGCCCGCCGCGCCGGGGCCACCGCGGGGGCCTTCGCGTTCGCGGGAGCGACCCTCGCCCGCCTGCGCCGCCGACGCCCGGCTCGGGGAGCCGCCGACCCGACCCCGGCACCCGCCCCGCTGCCGCCGATCGGGCCGATCGTGTTCGCCGAGGAGAACAAGATCCGTCAGGTCGTCACGAACCTGATGGGCAACGCCATGCGGTTCACCAAGGACGACAGTGCGATCGAGATCCTCGTCGACGTCGACCGGGTCGCCGGCTACGGGGTCATCGCGATCGTCGACCACGGCGAGGGCATCCCCCCGCAGATCCGGGAGAAGATCTTCCAGCGGTTCTGGCGGGCCGACACCTCGCGCACCCGCGACACCGGCGGCTCGGGCCTGGGCCTGGCGATCGTCGCCGGGATCGTGGCCAACCACGAGGGACACGTCGAGGTCGTCGAGACGCCCGGGGGCGGAGCGACGTTCCGGGTGAGTCTGCCGCTCCTCCCCAGCCCAGAGTCCGCGACGCCCTCCCCTGCCCCCCAGGCGGCCGCGAGAGGTCGGGTGCGGCGTCCATAGCGTCAGCACCATGACCAGATACCAGATCGACAGCGAGGCCGTCGTCGCGGCGACCTCCTCCGTCCAGGCGGCCGCGAGCCGCATCCAGGCCGACGTGAGCGGCCTCCACTCCCAGCTCGTGCAGTTACAGGGCTCGTGGACCGGTCAGGCGTCAGCGGCGTTCCAGACCGTCGTCGCCGACTGGACCGCCACGCAGCGCCGGGTGGAGGAGAGCCTCCAGCTGCTCAACGCCGGGCTCGTGCAGGCCGGGCAGCAATACGCCGAGATCGAGCAGCAGAACGCCCGGCTCTTCACGCGATAGCGCGGGCACGAGAAAGCGGGCGGCTCCTTGTGGAAGCCGCCCGCTGATCTCTGTCGCGGAGCGTGAGGACTTAGAAGTCGCCCATCCCACCCATGTCGCCGCCGCCGGCCGGGGCGGCGTTGCGCTCCGGCTTGTCCGCCACGACCGCCTCGGTCGTGAGGAACAGAGCAGCGATCGACGCGGCGTTGAGCAGCGCGGAACGCGTCACCTTCACCGGGTCGTTGATGCCCGCGGCGAGCATGTCGACATACTCGCCGGTCGCGGCGTTGAGGCCCTGACCGACCGGGAGGTTGCGCACCTTGTCGACGACCACGCCGGGCTCGAGGCCCGAGTTCAACGCGATCTGCTTGAGCGGGGCGTCGATCGCCACGCGCACGATGTTCGCGCCCGTCGCCTCGTCGCCCGTCAGGCCGGTGACGGCCTTGCTGTCGAACGCGGCCTTTCCGGCTTGGATGAGCGCGACGCCACCACCGGCGACGATGCCCTCCTCGACGGCGGCCTTCGCGTTGCGCACGGCGTCCTCGATGCGGTGCTTGCGCTCCTTGAGCTCGACCTCGGTCGCGGCCCCGGCCTTGATGACCGCGACACCGCCGGCGAGCTTCGCGAGGCGCTCCTGAAGCTTCTCGCGGTCGTAGTCGCTGTCGGTGTTCTCGATCTCCTGGCGGATCTGCTTGACCCGTCCGGCGATCTGGTCGGCGCTGCCGGCGCCCTCGATGATCGTGGTCTCGTCCTTGGTGACGATGACCTTGCGCGCCTGGCCGAGCTGCTCGAGCGAGGTGTTCTCGAGCTTGAGCCCGAGCTCTTCGCTGATGACCTCGCCACCGGTGAGGATGGCGATGTCGGCGAGCTGTGCCTTGCGACGGTCACCGAAGCCGGGCGCCTTGACGGCGACCGACTTGAAGATGCCGCGGATCTTGTTGACGATCAGGGTCGCGAGCGCCTCGCCGTCGACATCCTCGGCGATGATGAGCAGCTGCTTGCCGCTCTGGATCACCTTGTCGACGATCGGCAGCAGGTCCTTGATGTTGGAGACCTTGGAGTTGACGATCAGGATGTAGGGGTCTTCGAAGACCGCCTCCTGACGCTCCGGGTCGGTGACGAAGTACTGCGACAGGTAGCCCTTGTCGAAGCGCATGCCCTCGGTGAGCTCGAGCGTCGTGCCGAAGGTGTTCGACTCCTCGACGGTGACGACGCCCTCCTTGCCGACCTTGTCGATCGCCTCGGCGATGAGCTTGCCGATCTCGGGGTCGCCGGCGGAGATCGATGCGGTGGCGGAGATCTCCTCCTTCGTCTCGATCTCCTTGGCGCTCTTCACGAGCTCGGCGATGACGGCCTCGACGGCCTTCTCGATGCCGCGCTTGAGCGAGATCGGGTCGGCGCCGGCCGCGACGTTGCGCAGGCCTTCGCGGACGAGCGCCTGGGCGAGCACGACCGAAGTGGTCGTGCCGTCGCCGGCGACGTCATCCGTCTTCTTCGCGACCTCCTTGACCAGCTCGGCGCCGATCTTCTCGTAGGGGTCGTCGAGTTCGATCTCCTTGGCGATCGAGACGCCGTCGTTGGTGATAGTGGGGGCTCCCCACTTCTTCTCCAGAACGACGTTGCGGCCACGGGGGCCCAAGGTGACCTTGACGGCGTCGGCCAGGATGTTGAGGCCGCGCTCGAGGCCGCGGCGGGCCTCTTCGTCGAAAGCGATGATCTTTGCCATGAGTGTGTGTCGTCCCTCCCGGACGTAGAGCTGGCACTCACGACGCGTGAGTGCCAGGGGCTAGTTTGGCACTCGCCTACGGGGAGTGCAAGCCGCGCGGTGTCGGCTACGGGGTGGGAGACGCGCTGGGCTCGGGCGACGGAGGCGGCGGCGGCGCGGTGAACTCCACGCTGCCGGCGACCGGCACCAGTTCGATCCAGCTGTTGCCCGGCGCGAGCCGCAGCACGGTACCGGTGTCGTCGGTGAGCCGGATCGGCGACTCGCGCGACGACTTCGACCAGGTGGCGCGCACCGTCATGCCTCCGCTGCTCACCCACGCCTCGCCGCTGCCGATCAATTCGGTCTTCGGGATGCTCTGGCTGACGGTGACTTCGACGCGGACCACGACGACGTTGACCGCTGAGTAGGGCGCTCCTGCGAGGTCGAGGTCGGCGACGCCGTTCTGGGACCGGAGCCAGGCACCGGCCGCAGAATCCCAGGCCCAGCCGGGTTTCGACGGTACCCCGAAGACGAGCGCGATCGACGACGTCGGGACGCCCTCGCGCACCGCCGTCGACGAGGCGAGGTCGGGTGCGAACGAGAACTGCTGGGGCGGGGCGGCGAGATCAAGGTGCCGGGCGATCAGCTCGGGCGCCCGCACGAGCACATCGTGCGGTCCCGGGCGTCCGTCGACGCGGTACATCAGGTCGGCGGTGTCGGCCCGGCCGTGGATCGCGTTGTAGACGTTGGTCTGCTGCATCATCGCGACGAATCGCTGCTGGCCGCCCGAGTACGCGACGATGCCGCCGAGCGGCGAGATGATGTCGGGATCCATCGGGCGGATGCTGCGGATCGGGCCGATCTCCGCGGGCACGTCGGACTGCCAGACGGCGACGTACCGGGTGAGGCCGCCCTCGACCAGCTCCTCGAACACGAGGTCGGCCCGCTCGAGGCCGAACTGCGGCCGGGCGTTCTCGTGGTTGTCGATCTTGGCCGCCAGCGACGGTGCGGTGAGCGCGCCGACGGCCACCAGCTCGCCGGTGAGCGGCGCGAGTGCCATCGGCTCCGGCGTGAGGTACGTGGAGGAGTAGGTCGGGGTCGGAGTCGGCGTCGGGGCCGCCGGGCCGCACGCGGTCAGGAGGGCGACGGCACCCAGTGCTCCGGCCGCGACGAGGCGACGGCCGACACCCCGCCCCTGACGCATGCCGCCATGCTAGGGCGGGACCGGTCAGGCGGGGCGGACCGACTCGGCCGGAGGACCCTTCGGGCCGGTGCCGATCTCGAAGACGACCGCCTGGCCCTCCTCGAGCACCTTGTATCCGGTCATGTCGATCGCGGAGTAGTGGACGAAGACGTCTGCCCCCCGTCGTCGACGGTGATGAAGCCGAAACCCTTCTCGGCGTTGAACCACTTGACGGTGCCCTGAGCCATCGGAGAACTCCCTGCGTGCATCTCGGGGGCCGAATCCCTGCGGCCCTGGGGAGATGCTAGCCGCGCGGCGGTCGTCGACAATGTGCGTAGCCCCGCTCGAGCGAGTGAATCCGGGCGAATTTTCCCGTCGTGAACACGGTCGAAACACGCCCGTGTTCTGCGAGCCGGATTAGCCGGCCGGCGGCGTGTAGTCGGCGCCGAGGACGATCGTCACGGGCGCGCCAAGGTAGAAGTCGGAGTTGCGGATGTTGGCGGGATCGGTGCCGAGCAACTCGGCCAGACCCTTCGCGACCCCCTCGTACTTCGCCCCGTTGTAGTAGATGCGCGTCGCCTCCTGGTCGCGCGCACCGGCCAGGGCGCCGACCGGCTGCGGCCAGCCGGCCTGCGTGATCTGCGCGACCGCGACATCCTGCTGCTTGTCGGTCGGCGACGCGTTGAGCACCGAGATCGACAGTTCGAGGGCCGGGTCGACGGACGCGGGGTCGGTGACCGCCGCCACCTCGGGCTCGGGAGTGGGCGTGGCCGCGGGCAGGCCGCCCGCCTCGCCCCCCAGTTCGGGCAGTTCGAACGAGATCGCCGGGTTGACCAACGAGAGAGCGTAGAGGCCGCTGACGATGAGCACGCCGGTCGCGAGAGCAGCCCAGGCGAACGCGATCCAGCCCCGGCCGCGTTTGGCGGGCGAGCGGTGCGCGCCGACTCGGACGAGGTCGTCGGGGATGTCGTCGAAGCGGTCCCGGGGAGTGCTGGCCATCTGGTCGTTCGTCCTGATCTCGGAAGCAGGCTCTGCGTTCAGAGCGCTCTAGGTGTCGGTGCTGAAGGGGCGGGTTCTCGCCCGGCGCCGCGATTCACGCAGCCGCTGGAGGCGGCGGACGAGGAGCGGATCGTGCCGCACCGCGATCGGTGAATCGATGAGCGCGTACAACATCTGATAGTACCGAGCTGAGGAGACGCCGAATTCCGAACGGATGGCGGCCTCGCGATTCCCGACCCGGTCGGCCCAGGCGCGCTCGAACGCGAGCACACGGAGTTCCGCTTCGTCGAGCTGGGTGCGCGGCGGGTCCGCGCGGCCGGGATCGGTCACGCGCCGATCCTAGGACTCCCGACACGGCCGAGAGGATGCCTCGCCGCGTGTCAGAGAGCGCTCAGCCGGTCCCCGTGCGGACTCGCCTCGGCGATCGGCTCCCCGTCGAGGGCGAGCACGAACCGTCCCGGAAGCGCCGTCGGGTCGGCGATGCCACTCTGCTCGAGCGTCACCAGCCGCGCTCCGAGCTCACGGACGGCGTCCGGGAACGCGCTCCGGGCTTCGGGAGCGAGGTAGACGAGGGTGCCGAGCGAGACGACGACGAGGCCCAGGCCGCGCGGTGCTTCGGCGGCCGCCGCCGCGAGCCCCTCGAGCGCGTCGCCGGCGAGCACGCGCGGCGGGTCGAGCCGGGCGGTCGCGAGGGCGGCGCGCAGCCGGTCCCGGCGGTCGGGACGGTCCAGCGGCACGAGCGCCTCGAGCCAGCGGGCATCCTCGTCGTCGGCCGCCGAGAGCGGGTGGAGATCGAGTCCGAGCCGCCAGCGGATGTCGGGCAGCGTCGTCGGCACAAGCGCCGGGTCGTCGACGGCGCAGTCGAGCTCCGGGCTGCCCTCGCCCAGCACGGGCGCGTCGCCGAACCGGTACGCGTAGCGCTCGGGGATCGCGCACAGGCCCGCCGACGCCCCCACCTCGAGCAGCGCCAACGGGCCCGGGATGCGTGCCAGCGCCGCGACGAGGGGCGCACAGCGGCCGACCTCGTTGGTCTGCGTGCGGCGCTCGCGCGCCGCAGCCTCGACCGCCGGCCAGTTCTCGGCGAGCCAGGTGCGCAACTCGGGGTAGCTCGAGGCCGACGCGCCGAGCCAAGTCGCGACCGAGAAGATCAGCGACGGCTGACGTCGCTCGTCCGGCAGGCGATCGAGCAACGCCAGGATGTCGGCATCCTGCGCCACCCCGGCTGCCCAGGCGGCGTGCAGCGGCGAGTGCGCCCCGAGTTCGCGGGCGGCGCGCTGGTACCAGTCGGCGGCGGGGCTGCTCACCTCGGCATCATGCCAGGCGCGCAGCCCCACCGGTCGATCAGGCGGTGCGGTTCCGTCGGACGAGGAACAGGACCACCGCGGCCACGAGCAGCACGAGACCGCCGAGGATCCACGGCAGCGGCGAGGCGGCCGAGCCGTTCTCGGTCGGGACCTCCGCCTCGTCCTCGACGACGGCGACCGGCTCGACGCAGGCCGAGTCGACCGTCATGCGCAGATCGAGCGGGTCGAGCGCTTCACCCGCGGGGTAGGTGCCGAAGGCCGCGGCCCCGGCGGCCGTGAGCACCGCGGGGACGCCGGTGAAGGCCACGAGATCGCCACCGTCGCCCTGCTCCGCCGCCGCGAGGTCGAGCTCTGCGAACTCGACGCCGGTCTGCGCCGCCGTCTCACCCGACTGGGTCGTGCCCGAGATGTCGAGCAGCAGCACGGCACGCTCGCCGTCGATCACGACCCGGGGATTCGCGATCGTCGTGTCGAGCGCCCCGCCGTGGCCGGTGAACCGCACCGAGCCGGCGAAGGCGACGTCGGCATCCCCGGTCTCGGCGTCGTAGCCACCCGTCCCGGTGAACCCGAACAGCGGGGTCTCGTAGGTCGCGCCATCGGCGGTGGTCCACTCGCCGTTGGCGATCGAGCCGTCGATGTAGGCGCGGAACGACTCCTTGAAGCCCCAGTCCAGTTCGGCACCCTCGACCGTGCAGCCGACGACCTCGGCCTCCGCGATCTGGATCACGATGCCGCGATCGACCGATCCCTGGAACGTGAAGGTGTGCTCCCCCGTCAGCCCGGCCGGGAGGTTGCCGGTCCAGGCGATGGTGCCCGCAGCATCCGCCGTCAGGTCGTCGGCGAGGAGAGTCGGCTCGGAGTAGATGACGGCGAGGATGCCGGTCTCGCCGGGCTGGAAGCCGTCGGCGGTGAAGGTGACGGTGCCACCCGCGGTGAATTCGGTCTCCTCCGACTCGACCCCGTCCGTGGCCGGCGCGGTCGCATCGGGGGTAGTGCGCGTCGCCACGACGGCGGCGGCCGCGACGACGCGCGTCGAGCCGTTCGTCGCGTTCGTCGATCCGATCGTGAAGGCGATCGAGTCCAGAGCCGTGCCGGCCGGGTACTGCCCGTCGAACGCCCCGGCTCCGGCGGCGGTGAGGGTCGCCGGGACGCCGCTGTAGAGGATCGCGCCCGTGCCGTCGACCTGGCGCGAGCCGGATCCGAGGGCGAGCGTCGCGAAATCGACCCGCCCGTCGTAGGTCACGACCGACAGGACTCCGGACGTCGCGCTCGTGACGCGCACGATCGGGTCGGCGAGGCGCACGTCGAGAGCTCCGTCGTGGCCGCGGAACGTGACGCCGCCGCGGTATGCGGCAGTTCCGAGCCCCGACGCGTCGAGAGCCGCGGAGGACTGCGGGAAGGAGTACCCACCGCCGACCCCGCTCGCACCGCCCGTGACGGTGATGGATCCTGCCGCGATGCCGGTGATGTACGAGCGCCAGCTGGCCTTGACTCCCCAGACGAGCGACCCCGCGGTCTGCGGGGCGGGAGCTGTCGTGGGCGTCGGAGTCGGCGTGGCGACCTGGAACTCCATCGGCGTGTAGGTCTCGAAACGCGGGACCCCGGCCCCGGATCCGGGATAGGTGTAGACGCCGAAGTTGCCGTCGGCGATCGCGCCCGTGATCACGGGCGTGACCGTCAGTGTCGTCGTGAACGAACCGTCGGCGTTGATCGCGATGCCGCCACCGCCGACGAGGGTGATCGCGTCGGCGGGCGACATCGCCCACTTCACGCCGGGCGCTGTCGGGCGCTGCACCAGCGGCACACCCGCGCTCGGCCTCCAGCTCTGCCCGAACTTTCCGAACGCGACGTACACTCCGCCGAATCGGCCCGCCAACGGCGGACGCGTGCCGTTGGTGTCGGTGCTCGGCTCGAAGCCCGCTCCGGTCACGGTGACCGTCTCCCCGGTCGTGAGACCCGAGGTCTTGGACACCACGACCGTCGGCGCGAAACTGACCGGGGTGTAGGTCTCGAACGCCGGGTAGGTCGCCCCGCCGCCCGGGTAGGTGTAGACGCCGAAGTTGCCGTCGGCGATCGCCCCCGAGATGGCGGGGGTGACGGTGAGCTCGACCTCGAACGACCCGTCCGGGTTGATCGCGACGCCGCCCATGCTCGCGTACGTCGCGGCGTCAGCGGCATCCATCACCCACTTGAGGCCCGCGGCGGTCGGACGCTGAGCCGTTGGCACGCCCGCGCTCGGACGCCAGTTCTGGGCGAATTTGCCGAAAGCCACGTACACGCCGCCGAACCGTCCGACCAGCGGCGGACGAATCGCGGTCGTCGCCGGTGCGTCGGCCGAGAAGCCGCTGCCGGTGACCGTGATCTTCTCACCGGTCACCAGGCCGGTGGTCTTCGACACGACGATCGTGGGGACGACCGCGGCCAGCGCCTGGATCGACGGGGCGGACTCCTCGGCTCCCGCGGCGGCGCGCGCGGCCTCATCGACAACAGGCTCCTCGACGGTCGCGACCTCGGATGCGGCCGACTCCGTCGGCGCGTCGGTCGCCTCGATCGCGATGGGCGTCTCGGGGAGATCGTCGGCGAAGGACGGGAGGGAGATTCCCGTGACAGCGAGGAGCGCCGTCAGGACGGCGGCGAGGGCGCGCGCGACAACAGGGCGCGAAGAGTGGGGACTCATCGGATTCTTTTCGTGGCAGGGAGGCCGTGCAAGTTAGCTAAGGCTGGGCTAACTTGACCGTAGAGAACATCCGTCCCATTTGTCAAAGGTGAGCCTTACCTAAACGGATCCGTCTACGGCTGCGAACGAAACCCGCCGGCCTCGGGTTGAATAGAGAGGCGGCCGATCCCGGGACCGCCGCCGACGACTGCGAGGGCACGAGAGTGGACACCACCGGCAAGGACTACACGGTCGACAAGACCGACGAGCAGTGGCGCGAGGAGCTCACGCCCGAGCAGTACCGAGTGCTCCGCGAGGCGGGCACCGAGCGCGCCTGGACGGGCGAACTCCTCGACGAGAGCCGCGCCGGCCTCTACACCTGCGCCGCCTGCCACGCCGAGCTGTTCAAGAGCGGCACCAAGTTCGACTCCGGCTGCGGCTGGCCGTCGTTCTACGACTCGGTGAACCCGGATGCCGTGGAGCTCCTCGAGGACGACTCGCTCGGTGTGATCCGCACCGAGGTGCGCTGCGCCAACTGCGGCTCCCACCTCGGCCACGTTTTCGACGACGGCTTCGGCACCCCGACCGGCCTCCGCTACTGCATGAACTCGCTGTCGCTCGGGTTCACCGCCGAGCCGTGACGACGGGTCCGATCGCCGAGGGGATGCGGCGCCGGCGCTCGCAGCCCTCGGTGAACGGCGACGCGCCCACCACGCGCGAGCTGCTCCCCCTGATCGAGGCCGCGGCATCGGTCGCCGACCACGCCTCGCTGCGCCCGTGGCGGATCATCGCGCTGCGCGGCGACGCCCGGACGCGGCTCGGCGCGGCGATCGCGGAGGCGACCGGCCTCGAGGGCGGGACCGCCGAGAAGATGTCGCAGAAGCCGCTGCGCGCCCCCCTGCTGCTCGCCGTCGTCGTCTCGCCGAAGAAGAGCCACAAGGTGCCCGACTGGGAACAGGAGACCGTCGCCTCGGGCGTCGCACACGCGCTGAGCCTCGTGCTCGACGAGGCGGGGTGGGGAGTCATGTGGCGCACCGGCCTGTACACCCGGTCCGGCGCCGTGCACCGCATGCACGGCCTCGGGCCCGACGAGCGGCTGCTCGGCTGGCTCTACATCGGCGGCAAGCAAAAGACCAAGAGCGGACGCCGCAAGCCCGTGAAGGCGCGGGACTACCTCGAGACCCTGCGCTGACGTCCCGGCACGGCCGCGACGACGACCGCCACCAGCACGAGTCCGGTGCCGATCAGCGTCACCACGTGCAGCCCGGTGCCCGACACCGGCACGACCAGGTCGAACCCGACGGAGGCCACGAGCTGCCCGGCGAGCAGCGCGAGTCCCATCAGCAGCACTCCGGTCGTGCGCACGATGACCGCCTGCGCCGCGATGAACACGCAGCCGGTGAGGCCGCCCAGATAGAGCCACCACTCCCCCGGGAACGTCGGGTTCCACCCGGCGATCCCGACGTGCGCGAGCAGCGCGATCCCGAGCACGACGGCGCCGACCAGGAAGTTGCCGAAGGTCGCCGTGAACGCAGAACCGGCGACCTGACGCACCTGGCCGTTGACCGCCTGCTGCCCGCCGACGAGCAACCCCGCGACGAGCGGGATGATGAGCGCCCAGACCGGGATATCGGGCCGGATCCGGTCGGACGACGCGATCCCGACCGCCACGACCGCGAGTGCCGTGCCGACGATGCGCTGGGGCGTCGCCGGCGTCGCGGGCATGAGCGCCAGACCCCGGTGGTCCAGCAGCAGCGAGCTGACCGTCTGCCCGCAGACCACCGCGATCGTGTATGTCGCCACCCCGAGCAGCCCCACGGTGAGTCCCTGACCGAGCACGAAGAGCGCGCCGCCGACCCCGCCGAGCACGAGCCACCACGGGATGCTGCGCTCCCTCAGCGCCGTCACGACCCGGCCGATGCCGACGCGACCCGGTCGCCAGACGAGACTCGCCAGCAAGAGGATCACGAACCCCGAGCCGAACGAGATGAACGCCGCGAGGAACCCGTCGCCGAGCCGCTGGCCCAGCTCGCCGTTGATGCGCGTCTGCAGCGCGACGAGGATGCCCGCGCCGAATGCCGCGACGAGCGCTGCGGCGAGACGGCCCGGCGTCACAGCGGGTGGGACGACGGACGACATCAGCGCGACCGACCGGCGCGGTAGCGCTCGCGACGGAAACCACGACCCGTGCCTCGATCGCGCGCTTTGAACGTCGGCAATCGACTGTCGTCGTCGGGGCAGATCATCCGGACGTGATTCGTTCCGTCGCCGTCGATGTGGTCGGGCACGAACACCAGCGTGGCACCATTGATGACGGAAGCCGTGCAGATGTTGGAGCACAAGCGCAGGTCAGGGGTTTCAGTGCCGCAATGCTCACCTGCCCTCATGCCGCGCGCGGCGCGCACGACGACCGACAGAGCCCCCGAAGGGAATTGAACCCTTGACCCTCTTATTACAAGTAAGACGCTCTAGCCACTGAGCTACGGGGGCATTCCGATCGAGCGTACTCGTCTACGGCGTAGGTGTCGGAGTGGGGGTCGGCGTCGGGTTCTCGCTGAACGACTGCCCCGCCGCCTTGGCGACGAACTGCGCGAACTCGTTCGGGTCGAAGTTCGTCGTGTAGGCGAACACCTGACCGTTGACGATGATCGTCGGCGTCGAGTCGATCGACGGGACGTCCGTTCCGGCGATGGGCCCCTCGAGCGCGCGCTGCGTCGCCTCGTTGACCCAGGTGCGGAAGCGCTGCTGGTCGACGCACTTCTCCACCTTGCCGAGGCTCGTGACGCCAGCCGCCTCGGCGATCGCGACGAGTTCGTCATCGCTGTAGCCGACCGTGTTCTCCTCGGGTTGGTCGGCGAAGAGGGCCTCGTGGAAGGCGAAGAATTCGTCGGGCGAGTACTCGGCGACACAGGCTGCGGCGTTGGCCGCACGGAGCGAATACTGCGAGCCGGCGGACTTGGCCGTGAAGATCGCGATCGGGTGGTACTCCACCGTGGCCGCGTTGCTCGCGATCCAGTCCCGCAGCTGCGCGCCGTTGCGCTGCTCGAAGCCTCCGCAGTTGGGGCAGAGGTAGTCGTAGTAGATCTGGATGTCGACGACATCCGTCGGGTTCGGGTCGGAGGCGACGGGCGTCTGGCCGATGCGCAACGCCGGGGTGCGCGTCGCGGTGAAGTCGACGCCGATCTTCACGCCGTCGCTCAGCATGTTCTGCGGACCGCGGGTCTGCGGCCGCACCGAGGTGACCAGCACGATCGCGATGATCAGCGCCGCGGCCAGGACGCCACCGGCGATGCCGGCGAAGACGCCGATCCGACGTCGTCGGTCGCGTTTGGCATGCTCGGCGCGGAGTTCGCGCGCACGCTCCCGCGCGGCCTCGCGCGATTCAGACATGGATCCTCGATCAGTGGGCTCTGTTCAGTGAACACGGGGCGGGCGCCCGATTACTGCAGTGCCGCGATCGCGGGCAACCGCGGCGGCGCAGGGCGCAACGGATCGAGCGTAGGGATCGTCGCTGGGAGCCCGCCGGATGCCTCCTGAATCGACGCCGTCCGCGACGTGCCATAATCGGGGGGTGCCGCGCCGATGACGCCGCGGTCGTTCCACCCATTCACAACGGATCGTCCGGCACGTACCTGCCGGTGAAGGGAAGTACGTTCGCCATGGCAACTGTCACTTTCGACAAGGCCAGCCGGGTCTACCCCGGCTCCACCCGACCCGCGGTCGACCAGATCGACCTGGAGGTCGCCGACGGCGAGTTCCTCGTCCTCGTCGGACCCTCGGGCTGCGGAAAGTCCACCACCCTGCGCATGCTCGCCGGCCTCGAAGAGGTCAACTCGGGCCGCATCCTCATCGGCGACCGCGACATCACCGACGTCCCGCCCAAGGACCGCGACATCGCGATGGTCTTCCAGAACTACGCGCTCTACCCGCACATGACGGTCGCCGAGAACATGGGCTTCGCGCTCAAGATCGCCGGCGTCAACAAAGAGGAACGTGCCGAGCGCGTGCTCGAGGCCGCGAAGCTGCTCGACCTGGAGCCCTACCTCGGCCGCAAGCCGAAGGCGCTCTCCGGCGGCCAGCGTCAGCGCGTCGCGATGGGCCGCGCGATCGTGCGTCAGCCGCAGGTGTTCCTCATGGACGAGCCGCTGTCGAACCTCGACGCGAAGCTCCGCGTGCAGACCCGCACGCAGATCGCATCCCTTCAGCGTCGCCTCGGCGTCACGACGGTCTACGTCACGCACGACCAGACCGAGGCGCTCACGATGGGCGACCGCATCGCGGTGCTCAAGGACGGCGTCCTGCAGCAGGTCGGCACCCCGCGCGACCTCTACGAGAACCCGCAGAATGTGTTCGTCGCCGGCTTCATCGGCAGTCCCGCGATGAACCTGTTCGACGCCGACATCGTCGACGGCGGCCTGAAGTTCGGCACCGCCACGGCGAAGGTCGAGCGCGACGTCACCTCCGGCACCAAGGCCAAGAAGGTCACGATCGGGGTGCGTCCCGAAGATCTCACGATCAAGAGCAGCGGCGAGGGCCTCCCGGTCGAAGTCGACGTCGTCGAGGAGCTCGGCGCCGACGGCTACCTCTACGGGCACACGGATGTCGACGGCTCGCGTGCCGAGATCGTCGTGCGCGTCGACGGCCGCAACCACCCGAACCCCGGCGACAAGATCGTCGTCACCCCGACGCCGGCGCACATCCACGCGTTCGACGTCGAGTCGGGCGAGCGCCTGTCGAAGCCGGTCGTAGCCTCCGCGGCCTGACCGTTTCGGGAACGGCCTCGCACTCCTCGGGGAGGGCGGGGCCGTTTCGCGTCCGCGGGGCCGCTCACCGTCTTAGGCTCGACGGGTGAGCTCCGCCGCCCTGTCGATCACCTCGGCCGTCCCCGACCCGGCCCTGCTCGACCTGCCGTGGAATCTTCCGCTCGAACTGTGGCCCGACGAGTACATCGCCGCGCTGCCGAAGGGCATCTCGCGCCACCTCGTGCGCTTCGTCCGCCTCGGTGAGCACGTGCTCGCGGTGAAGGAGACGACCGAGGAGATGGCGCAGCGCGAGTACGACCTGCTGCGCACCCTCAACCGCCTCGACCTGCCGTGCGTCGAACCGGTGGCGGTCATCACCAACCGCGCCGCCCTCGACGGCGAGCCCCTCGCCCCCGTGCTCGTCACGCGGCACCTCCGGTTCTCGCTCCCATACCGCGCGATCTACTCGCAGTCGCTGCGGCCCGACACCGCCACACGCCTGGTCGACGCCCTCGCGGTGCTGCTCGCCCGCCTGCACGTCGCTGGCTTCTTCTGGGGCGACGTCTCGCTATCCAACACGCTGTTCCGCCGCGACGCCGGCGCCTTCGCCGCGTACCTCGTCGACGCCGAGACCGGGAAGCTGCACGACGGCCGACTGAGCGACGGTCAGCGCGACCAGGATCTCGAGATCGGCCGCGTCAACATCGCCGGCGAGCTGCTCGACCTGCAGGCGGGCGGGAAACTCGATGAGGATGTCGACCCGGTGACCGTCGCGGATCGCATCGTCGCCTCGTACCGCGAGTTGTGGACCGAGCTGACGGCATCCGAATCGTTTCCCGAGAGCGAGCGCTGGCGCATCGCCCGCCGCGTCGAGCGGCTCAACGAGCTCGGCTTCGACATCGAGGAGCTCAGCATCAGCCGCGACGACGACGGCGCCAAAGTGCGAATCCAGCCCAAGGTCGTGGATGCCGGCCACCACTCCCGCCGCCTGCTGCGCCTGACCGGGCTGGATGCCGGCGAGAATCAGGCCCGCCGCCTGCTCAACGACCTCGACGCGTACCGCACCTCCGGCGGGCGGGACCTGCACGATGAAGAGGAGACCGCGCACGAGTGGCTCGCCCGCGTGTTCGAACCGGTCGTGCGCGCGATCCCCCGGGAGCTGCGGGGCAAGCTCGAACCCGCCGAGGTGTTCCACCAGTTGCTCGAGCACCGCTGGTACCGCTCGCAGGACGAGAAGCGCAACGTCCCGCTGGCCGAGGCGCTGACCTCCTACATCGACACCGTGCTGCGCCACCGGCGCGACGAGATGACGGTCTACGGCCCGCCGACCGGGTCGTTCGGAGCGGTCACTTCGCCGAACCAAGTCGTCGAGGACTGGCGCGACAAGGTCTAAGCCCCGGTCGCGCCCTTCTGGGCCCGCAGCTTCGAGATCTCGTAGAGGCTCACCGACACGGCGATACCGGCGTTGAGCGACTCGGTGCTCGAGGTGATCGGGATGCTGACGACCGCGTCGCAGGTCTCGGTGACGAGCCGAGACAGGCCCTTGCCCTCGCTGCCGACGACGAGCACGATCGGCTGCTTCGCGAGTTCCAGACCCGGCAGCGCGACGTCGCCGCCGCCGTCGAGTCCGAGCACGAAGACCCCACGCGCCTTGAGCTCCTTGAGGGTCTGTGTCAGGTTCGACGCCATCGCGACCGGGATGCGGGAGGCGGCGCCCGCGGAGGTCTTCCAGGCGGAGGCCGTCATCCCGACGCTGCGGCGCTGCGGCACGATCGCGCCCTGGCCGCCGAACGCGGCGATCGAGCGAACGATCGCGCCGAGGTTGCGTGGATCGGTGATGCCATCGAGGGCGACGAGCAGCGGGGTCTGGCCTCGGCTGATGATCTTGTCGAGCAGCTCGAGCGGATGCGCGTACTCGTACGCGGGCACCTTGAGCGCGATGCCCTGGTGCACGGCGTCGGGCCCCGACATCCGATCGATCTCCTGGCGCATGACCTCGAGCACCGGGATGTTGCGCTTCGCGGCGAGCGAGAGCGACTCCTTGATGCGGTCGTCCATCTCGAGCCGTGTCGCGATGTACAGCGTCGTGGCGGGGATCTTCGCGCGGAGCGCCTCGACGACAGAGTTGCGGCCGGTGACCACCTCGGCGTCGCCCTCCTTCTTCGGCGGGCGACGCTGCTGCGCCGGCTTGCCCGCGCCGCCGTCGGAGCCGCCTTTGTTGTACTTCGCCCGCGCGGCGTCGAGGCGGTCCTGCGCGGCCTTCCGCTTGCCGGCGACGTGCCAGGAGCGGTCGGTCGCCTTCGGCGTCGGACCCTTGCCTTCCAGCGCCTTGCGGCCGTGACCGCCGGTGCCGACCGTCGGTCCCTTCTTGTTGCCGCGGGCGCGGGGGTTGCCAGGCTTAGCCATGCGCTGCTCGTCTCACTTCAGATACTCCATTTCGGGCCGCTGGGGGTGTCCTCGAGGACGACCCCGGCCGCGGCCAACGTGTCGCGAACCCGATCGGCCGCGGCGAAATCCTTGGTGGACCGGGCGGCGTCGCGCTGCGCGATCAGGTGCTCCACGAGGGTGGCGAGCACGGCATCCGACGCCGCGCCCTCCGCCGACGCCCACTCGGCCGGGTCGAGCCCGAGCACGCCCAGCATCGCGATCGCCTCGGCCCGGAGCCTCGCGGCGAGCGCGACGTCGCCGGCGTCGAGGGCGGCGTTGCCCTGACGCACGGTCTCGTGCAGCACGCCGAGCGCCTGCGGAACCCCGAGATCGTCGTCCATCGCGGTCGCGAACGCGTCGGGCACCGGCAGCACGCCGGTCTGCTCGACGTCTTCGGTGGCCTCGACGACGGCCGCGGCGCGCGCGAGGAAACCCTCGATGCGGGTGTACGCCGCGTCGGCCTCGACGAGCGATCCCGGGTGGTAGTCGATCGACGAGCGGTAGTGCGCGGAGCCGAGGTAGTACCGCACGACGACCGGCCGGGCCGCGGCAAGGAACTCGGCGGCGTAGATGGAGTTGCCGAGCGACTTCGACATCTTCTGACCTTCGACCACGACCAGGCCGTTGTGCACCCAGTGCGTGGCGAAGGCATCCCCCGCCGCCGCACTCTGCGCGAGTTCGTTCTCGTGGTGCGGGAAGCGCAGGTCGAGCCCGCCGCCGTGGATGTCGAACTCAGGCCCGAGGTACCGGCGGGACATCGCGGAGCACTCGATGTGCCAGCCCGGGCGGCCGCGCCCCCACGGCGACTCCCAGGCAGCCGAGTCGGGTTCGCCGGCCTTCCACCCCTTCCAGAGGGCGAAGTCGCGGGGGTCACGCTTGCCGCGCGTCTCCGCGTCGCCGGAAGCCTCCAGGTCGTCGGGCTTCTGGTTGGTCAGCGCTCCGTACGCCGGCCAGGTCGCGACGGCGAAGAACACGTCGCCCGTACCGTCGTCGGCGACGTAGGCGTGACCCTTCGCGATCAGCTCGGCGATGAGTTCCTGCATCCCGGGAATGCTCGCGGTGGCGCGCGGCTCGTAGGTCGGGGGCAAGATGCCGAGGGCGTCGTAGCTGCGCGTGAACTCGAGTTCGACGCGGTAGGCGACGGCCCACCACGGCTCCTTCTCGGACGCGTTGGCGAGCACCTTGTCGTCGATGTCGGTGACGTTGCGCACGAAGGTGACGTCGAGGCCGCGGTAGGTGAACCAGCGCCGCCAGAGGTCGTAGGCGAGGGCGCTGCGCAGGTGCCCGATGTGCGGGCTCGACTGCACCGTCGGACCGCAGACGTACATCCCGACCTTGCCCTCCTGCCGGGGAGCGAAGTCGACGAGGGCGTGTGCCCTCGAGTCGTACAGTCGGATGCTCACCGCGTGAGTTTACCGGGGCGAATACGGTGGACGACGTGCCCGCCCTCGCATTCGCCGTCGACGACCTCTCCTCTGGCGCCACCCGCGACCTCATCGCGCACCACCTCGCGGGCATGCACGCGTCGAGTCCGCCCGAGAGCGTGTTCGCGCTCGACATCGACGGGCTGAGGGATCCCGACGTCACGTTCTTCTCGGCGCGGCTCGGCGACGAGGTCGTCGCGATCGGTGCGCTCAAGACCCTCGACGCCGAGAACGGCGAGCTGAAATCGATGCGGGTCGCCGACGCCCAGCTCGGCACGGGAGCTGGTCGAGCGATGCTGCGGTACCTCGTCGCCGAGGCCCGTCAGCGCGGGATGACGACGCTCTGGCTCGAGACCGGGAGCCCCGCCGACTTCATCCCGGCCCGCCGCCTCTACGAATCCGAGGGCTTCGTCGAATGCGGCCCGTTCGGCGACTACCCCGCCAACCCGTTCTCCGTCTTCATGACGACCTCGCTCTAAGCGCCCGCTCATCCGCGCCAGATGGCGCACCCGAAGGGTTCATCAGTGCCAAGTGGCGCAGATCGACGACGAGTTCGAGACGACGCGGGATCAGGCGGATGCCGTCAGCAGGGCGGTCGCCAGCGCCGCGACACCCTCCGCGCGGCCGGTGAAGCCCAGGCCGTCGGTCGTCGTCGCGCCGATCGTGACCGGCGCGCCGAGCATCCCCGACAGCAGGGCCTCGAGCTCGCTGCGCCGCGGCGCGATCTTCGGCCGAACGCCGACGATCTGCACGGCGACGTTGACGACGTCGAATCCCGCGCCCCGCACGAGCGCGAGCGTCTCGCGGACGAACACCTCGCTCGCCGCGTCGGCGAAGCGCGGGTCGGCGGTGCCGAAACGACTGCCGAGATCGCCCAGCCCGGCGGCCGAGAGCAGCGCGTCGCAGATCGCGTGCAGCACGGCATCCCCGTCGCTGTGCCCGGCGAGACCGGGTTCGCCGCCCCAGTAGAGCCCGGCGAGCCAGAGCGGGGCGGACTCGTCGTACGCGTGCACGTCGAGGCCGGTACCGACCCGCAGCCCCGACGTCTGGGCCCCCAGCACGTTCTCGGCGCGGCGAAGGTCCCACGGGGTGGTGATCTTGAACGCCCGGGCCTCGCCCTCGACGGTGGCGACGGGATGCCCGGCGGCGGCGAAGAGCGCGGCGTCGTCGGTATGTTCTTCGGTCGCAGCGGCGTAGGCGGCTTCGAGCCCGGCGCGCGGGAAGCCCTGCGGCGTCTGCACGTGCACGAGGTCGCGGCGGTCGACGGTGCCGAGCACGGCGGCGTCGGCGCCGACCCGTTTGACGGTGTCGGTGACCGGGAGTGCGGGGACGATCCCGCCGCCGGTCTCGCGCACCGCCCGCACGACGCGGTCGAACAGCGCGGGCGGCGTGAGCGCACGCGCGGCGTCGTGTACGAGCACCGTCGTCACGTCGGGACCGAGCGCCGCGAGACCCGCCGCCACCGACGCCTGCCGCGCGTCTCCGCCGATCACCACCGAGACGACGGCGGATGCCGCTCCCGCGGCCCGGTCGGTGATCGCACGAGCGGCCGCGAGGTGCGATGCGGGCGCGACGACGACGACCTGGGCGGGTTCGACGGAGTCGAACACCCCGCGCAGCGCACGCTCGAGGATCGGAACACCGCGCAACGTCGCGAACGCCTTGGGTTCGGCCGCGCCGAGCCGCGTGCCGCTGCCCGCGGCGACGACGACGATCCCGAGCACCGGGGTCATGCGGCGCCTAGGAGGCCAGGACCTCGTCGAGGACGGTGGATGCCTTCTCCTCGTCGGTCTTCTCGGCGAGCGCGAGCTCGGAGATCAGGATCTGACGGGCCTTCGCGAGCATCCGCTTCTCACCGGCGGACAGGCCGCGGTCCTGGTCACGACGCCAGAGGTCGCGCACGACCTCGGAGACCTTGATGACGTCGCCGGAGGCGAGCTTCTCGAGGTTCGCCTTGTAGCGGCGGCTCCAGTTGGTGGGCTCTTCCGTGAACGGGGCGCGCAGCACCTCGAACACGCGGTCGAGGCCCTCCTTGCCGATGACGTCACGGACACCGACGAGATCGACGTTGTCGGCCGGCACTTCGATGGTGAGATCGCCCTGCGTCACGTTGAGCTTCAGGTACAGCTTCTCTTCACCCCGGATCGTGCGGTTCTTGACCTCGATGATCGTGGCAGCGCCATGATGGGGGTAAACGACGGTTTCGCCGACCTCGAAAAGCATGCAGTTGTTCCTTCCGCAGACTTGCCAGTCTACCACGGCGAGGGGTACGGCTGAGGGTCGCCTAAGTCCGGCCCACGCGCGCCCTCCGGGTAGGCTGCTCCCGTGAGATTCCGTCCCGGTGCTGCCGTCCTCGCCGCCTCCGTCCTCGCCGCCGCCCTGACCGGCTGCAGCCTGTTCGCCGAGCAGCAGACGCAACAGCCGTACGACCCGAGCGACGGCATCAGCATCACCGTCGGCGACGTGCGCCTCCTCAACGCGCTCGTCTTCACCGACGACGGCCAGGACGGCAACTTCACGGCCTCCGCCGTCAACGGCGGCTCCGCCGACGTCGACCTCGTGCTGCAGTACGTGTCGGGCGGCGACAAGATCGAGGTGCAACTCCCCATCCCCGCCGGAGAGATCCTGCGCGTCGGCAGCGGCGAGAGCGGCCAGCTCTTCTTGCCCGAGATCGCCAGCGCCCCCGGCTCGCTCCTGAAGATCTACTTCCAGTACGGCGACAGGCCCGGCACGCAGGCCGAGATCCCGGTGCTCGACGCCGAGCTCGAGGAGTACAAGGGCCTGCTGCCGACCCCGACGCCCACCCCGACTCCGCGCCCGACGCAGACCCTCATCCCGGGCGAGACGCTCGCGCCGACGGATCCCGCGACGAGCGAGACGCCCGCGCCGTAGGGCTCAGCCCTCGAAGCGGTAGCCCAGGCCGCGCACCGTCAGCAGGAGCTTCGGTTCCGACGGCTCGTCTTCGATCTTCGAACGGATGCGCTTGATGTGCACGTCGAGGGTCTTGGTGTCGCCGAAGTAGTCCGAACCCCACACCCGGTCGATCAGCTGCCCGCGGGTGAGTACGCGGCCGGCGTTACGCATGAGCAGTTCGAGCAGCTCGAACTCCTTGAGCGGCATCGCGACCTCGGCGCCGTGCACCGAGACCGAGTGGCGCTCGACATCCATGCGCACCGTGCCGGCCTCGACGATGCCCGTCTCCTCGTCGCCGACATCGGTGTGACGGCGCAGCACCGCGCGGATGCGGGCCAGCAGTTCCCGCGCCGAGTACGGCTTCGTGACGTAGTCGTCGGCGCCCAGTTCCAGCCCGACGACGATGTCCACCTCGCTGTCCTTCGCGGTCAGCATGATGATCGGCACGGCCGAGCGGGTTCGGATCTCGCGGCAGACCTCGGTGCCCGAGAGACCCGGCAGCATGAGGTCGAGCAGCACGAGATCGGCACCGCTCCGGTCGAAGGCGGCGAGCGCCGCCCGTCCATCGTCGGCGACCTCCGTCTCATACCCCTCCCGTCGCAGCAGGAACGAGAGCGGCTCCGAGAGGGAGGGCTCGTCTTCGACGATCAGGATGCGCGTCACGGGGTGGCTCCCAGGGTGAGGGTGGCGGCCGGCGTACTGACGGCCTCGGGTAGGCGGATGGTGAAAGTGGACCCGCTGCCGGGATGCGACCAGACCCGTACGTCGCCGCCGTGGTTCTGCACGACGTGCTTGACGATGGCGAGGCCGAGGCCCGTGCCCCCGGTGTTGCGACTGCGCGCGGAGTCGACGCGGAAGAAGCGTTCGAAGACGCGATCACGCTCCGACTCGGGGATGCCGACCCCCTGGTCGGTCACGGCGATCTCCACGACGCCGTCGGAGTGGCTGACGCCGACGCCGATGCGCGAGCCGTCGGGCGAGTACTGGATGGCGTTGGCGACCAGGTTGTGCACGGCGGTGACGAGAAGGTCGCTGTCGCCGTAGACGGAGGCGCCGGCATCCCCGCCGCTGACGAGGGCGATGCGGTGCTTCTCGGCAGCGACGCGGTTGCGATCCACCGCCTGGGCGATGACGGTGTCGACATCGACGACCTCCGCCTTCTGAAGCACGTCGGACGCCTGCAAGCGGCTGAGTTCGATGATCTCGTGGCTGATGCGCGCGAGCCGTTCGGCCTCGATCGAGAGGCGCTTCGCGAACCGCTTGACCTGGTCGGGATCGTCGGCCGCCTGCTCGAGCGCCTCCGCGAGCAGGCTCACCGCGCCGATCGGCGTCTTCAGTTCGTGGCTCACATTGGCCACGAAGTCGCGGCGCACCTCTTCGAGGCGGTACGACTCGGTGCGATCCTCGGCGAGCACCAGCACGAAGCGCGTGCCGAGCGGTGCGATGCGCACGAAGACGTGGATGGAGGCCTCACCGAACGGGCCGCGCGAGAGGTGCAGCTCCCGCGCGAGCGGCTCGCCCTCCCGGCGCACCCGGTCGACGAGGGCGACGACCTCCGGGTGCACGAGAGCCTGGTTCCAGACGAGGCCGAAGGCGAGGGCACCGGTCGACGCCTTGAGCACGTTGTTCGAGGCGTCGAGCACGATGCCCGCGGACTCCAGCGAGTCGATGACCTCGTCGGCCCCCTCCGGCACCGTCGGGGTGACCACGGCGACCGCACGCTGCCCGCGCCGATGCGCCGCCACGATCGCGGCGGCGGAACCGGCACCGAGCAGGAATCCGAACGCGATCGCGACCGGCACGAGCCAGGCCTGGTCCATGCGACTAGATTAGGGCGCACCGAGAACCCGGCACCCGCCGGGTTGCCGGTACTGCGGACTTCGGCCGTGGAGTGTTCAGGCGTCCGTCACCGCGCGTTAACCTGCGGCGGGCAGCGTGGCCTGCGATCGGGCCGTTCGACGCTGCCCGTGAAACGAGAGGACGTCGATATGCGCGAGGTGTTCCAGCAGGAACTGCGAGAGGTGCAGGACCGCCTGGTCGAGATCTCGTCGCTCGTCGCCGACTCCATCGAGAAGGCCACCACGGCGTTCAACGAGTCGAACGTGTCGCTCGCCGAGCAGGTCATCGCCGACGACGACAAGATCGACGCCGCCGCGATCGAGCTCGACGAGCTCGCCATCCAGATCCTCGCCCGGCAGCAGCCGGTCGCCCGCGATCTGCGCATCGTCGTGAGCGCCCTGCGCATCAGCGCGTCGCTCGAGCGGATGGGCGACATGTCGACCCACATCGCGCAGCTCGCGCGCTACCGCTTCCCCGACAAGGTCGTGCCGAAGAAGCTGCGTCCGACGTTCGTCGAGATGGGCCGCCTCGACGTCGAGATCGCCCGGATGCTGACCGAGCTGCTCCGCACGGAGGATACGGCGGTCGCCGAGCAGATCCGCAACGAGGACGACAAGATCGACGCCCTGCACCTGTCGGTCTTCGACACCGTGCTCGGCGAGAGCTGGAAGGGCGAGGCGGTCGACACCGTCGACGCCACCCTCGCCTCGCGGTACCACGAGCGCTTCGCCGACCACGCGGTGTCGATCGCGAAGAAGGTGCTCTACCTCGCGACCGGCGACTGGATCCCCGCCGACAGCTGAGTCGGTCCCGACCGGACTCCCGGGCTGACCGCTACTTCTTCCCCTGCGCGGCGACGGCGGCGGCACCGGCGGCGGCGGCCTCGGGGTCGAGGTAGCGTGACGGCGCGGTCGGGCGGAAGGCATCATCCAGTTCGTAGACCAGCGGGATGCCGGTCGGGATGTTGAGTTCCGCGATCTCCTCGTCGGGGATGTCGTCGAGGTGCTTGACGAGCGCGCGCAGTGAGTTGCCGTGCGCGGCGACGAGCACGGTCTTGCCGGCCGCGAGGTCTGTCGTGATGTCGGACTCCCAATAGGGCAGCATCCGGCCGATCACCAGTTTGAGGCTCTCGGTGCGTGGCAGGTCGGCATCCGGGATGTCGGCGTAGCGCTCGTCGCCGACCTGCGACCATTCGGCGTCGTCGGCGAGCGGCGGCGGCGGCACGTCGAACGAACGGCGCCAGATCTGGAACTGCTCGGGGCCGTACTGGGCGAGGGTCTCGGCCTTGTCCAGGCCCTGGAGCGATCCGTAGTGCCGCTCGTTGAGCCGCCAGGAGCGCTTCACCGGGATCCACGAGCGGTCCGCGACCTCGAGCGCGAGGTCGGCGGTCTGGATGGCGCGGGTCAGCAGGCTCGTGTAGAGGATGTGCGGGGTGAGCCCCGACTCGGCCAGCAGCTCACCGGCGCGCTTCGCCTCGGTGACGCCCTGCGCGGAGAGCCGCACGTCGACCCATCCGGTGAACAGGTTCTTCTGGTTCCAGTCGGAGTTGCCGTGGCGCAGGAGGATCAGCGTGCTCATGACTTCCAGCCTAGGAGAATGGCGGCATGGATCGTCCCGTCGGCCGCATCACGCGCGGCACGACGAACGTGAACCGCCTGCGCCGCATCGACCGGTGGATCGCCGCGCAGCCCGTGCTCCGCTCCGCCGACGACGCGCTCGTCGTCGACCTCGGCTACGGCGCGAGCGCCACGACGACCCTCGAGTTGCGCGACCGGCTCGTCGCCGTGCGGCCCGAGGTACGCGTCGTCGGCATCGAGATCGATCCGGAGCGGGTGCGTCTGGCGGAGGCCGCGACGCGCGACGGCGTCGAGTTCCGGCTCGGCGGGTTCGAGGTGCCCGTGCCGGGGCGGGTGACCGTCATCCGGGCGCTCAACGTGCTGCGGCAGTACGACGAGTCGGAGGTCTCCGCGGCCTGGGCGACGATGCTCGGCCGCCTGCAGCCGCGCGGGCTGCTCGTCGAGGGCACCTGCGACGAGGTGGGCCGGGTCGCGTCGTGGGTCGGGCTGTCCCCGGCCGGACCCGAGACGTTCACGATCTCGCTGCGTCTGGCCGGCCTCGACGCGCCGTCGATCGTGGCCGAGCGGCTGCCGAAGGCCCTCATCCACCGCAACGTGCCGGGTGAGCGTATCCATGAGCTGCTGAACCTGCTCGATCGGCTGTGGGCGACGCACGCCCCGCTGGGCGTCTACGGACCGCGGCAGCGCTGGATGGCAGCGGTCGCGTCGCTGCGCGAGTCCGGCTGGCCGGTGCGGGGCACCCGCACGCGATGGCGGCTCGGCGAACTCACGCTCGACTGGCAGTCGGTCGCGCCGGCCTAGATCTCGGGCAGGAGCTCGCGCGCCCGGTCGTACGGCATCCCGGTGCCGACCAGCAGGTCGACCACGAGCGGCCGCAGCAGCAGCAGCGCGGCGGCGTCGCCGAGCGCGGCCCCGGGCATGAGTGTCGCCGGGTCGAGTCGGCGCGCCAGGTCGACGAGCACCGAACGGGCCTGTCCGGCCGCCTGCGGGTCCTCCAGCTCCTCGCCGAGCATGCGCACCCCGGTGGCGACGCCGCTCAGCGCGTCGGCGAGTCCGGGCCGCGCGACTCCGTCTCGCACGAGGTACTGACAGCGCCGGGCGATGGTGCGCAGGTGGCGGAGGGCGAGATCGACCGAGTCGACCGCGCGCGAGCTGCGCCGCAGCTCCGGTAGTCGGCCGCGCAGGAACGGCGAGATGCGGGAGACCCCGGTCGCGGTGTCGAGCGACTGCTTCCAGGCGTCGAAGAGCGGGGTGGCGCGCCGGAGCCGGGACAGCGCGAGCTCGCCCGCCCCCTCGTCGCCGTCGCGCAGCGAGCGGGCGATGGACTCGGTCGACTCGAGGAGCACGCCGAACACGACGCGCCGGTCGCGGGCCGCGGCTCGTCCCGGATCGCGCGGGAGCAGGGCGGTCACGAGCAGGGCGACGACGCCCGCGATGACCGCGTCGAGCGTGCGCGCGAATCCGCCGTCGGGGGCGGGGATCAGCAGCACGAGCGCGGACGGCACGGCGGCCGCAACCGCGAACTGCGGGTTCGGCGAGAAGAACCGGCCCACGACGAACACGACGAGCAGCACGATCGCGAGCTGCCACACGCCGCTGCCGACCAGGAGCGCGATGGCTTCGCTCACCGCGACGCCGATGACGATGCCCAGCAGGCTCTCGGCGACGCGGCGGGGCCGGGCGTCCCGGGTGAGCCCCAACGAGGTGATCGTCACCGTGATGGCGAGCACGGGCACCGGATGCAGCAGCAGGTAGTGGGTGATCGAGTACGCGATGACGACCGCGACGATGATCTGCAGGATGGCGGGCAGCGACTCGACGACGCGGCGACCCCCGTCGCGCACCCGGGCCCGAAGGGCGATCCGACGTTCGAGCCTGCGGAGCCCGTTCTCGTCGGCCGCGGTCATCCGTTCCGCCGCACCGCTCCGAGCCGCGGCAGCCGCGGCACGTCGGCTTCGGCGCCGGCGTCGGTCGGCACGATGACCTCTTGCGCGGCACTGACGACACCTTCGGCGGAGGTTACCGTCAAGGTGGCGGAAGGGTCGGTGGAGCGTCGCACGACCGCGAACGCGATCGGTCCGAGTTCGTGGTGCGTCGCGGCGGCGGTGATGCGGCCGACCGGCTTCTCGCCGTCGAGCACCTCGTCACCGGCTTCGATCAGCACGTTGTCCGACCCGTCGAGGTGCAAGAGCACGAGGCGCCGCGGCGGATGCCCGAGGTTGTGCACCTTCGCGACCGTCTCCTGCCCGCGGTAGCAGCCCTTCGCGAGGTGCACCGCCGAGCGGATCCAGTCGAACTCGTGCGGGATCGACGTGGCGTCGAGCTCCGTGGCTGCTCGCGGCCGCCACGCCGCGATGCGCAGCGCCTCGAGGGCCAGGATGCCGGCCGCCGGCCGCGGGGCGAGTGCGGCGAGTTCGTCACGGGGCACGAGGGTCTCGGAGTACGTCCACTCGGCCCCGGGATGCTCGGCAGCGGTCGCGTACTGGTGGCCGCCGGCGACGACCTGCGCCCACGGGTCGACCCAGGTGACGGTGCCCGGCACGGGGTCTCCGAGGGTGCCGATCGTCGCGAACTCCGGCGTCCGGTCGGCGACCTCGACGCGGAGCATGAACCGCATCCGGTCGAGGAAGGCGGCGAGGCCCGCCCCGGTGCCTTCATCCATCAGCAGCCAGGCGGTCTCGCCGTCGTCGACGATCCGCGCGACGTACTCGATGCGCCCACTCGGATCGAGCAGCAGCGCCTCGGCCGACTGGCCGGGCTCCAGACGGGCGAGCGACTGGGAGAGCAGCGAGTCGAGCCAGGTCAACCGGTCGGGGCCGGTGACGGTGACGACATCCCGATCCGACAGATCGACGACCGCGCCCGCGAGCAGGGCGCGCTGCTCGCCGAGCGGGCTGCCGTAGTGCTGCGGGGGGTCGCCGACGGCGCCGGGGCGCGAGGTGAACGGGTCAGTCGACACGCGCGAGCCGCCCCGACGCGTGGGTGCGCAGATCCTGGCCGAGGGCGGCGATGTCCCACGCCCAGAGCAGGTGGTCGTCGACGAGACCGTAGAGCCGGGTCGCGGCCGCGTACTCCTTCGCCCCCGCGGAACGCACGACGGCGTCGGTGCCGAGGTCGATCCGCGGGCCGTCGACGGTGCCGAGGTACAGCTCGCTCACCCCGCCCGGCTGCAGGATGTTGACCTCGATGTCGAACGACCCCTGGGCATTGCGCAGGGTCTCGACCGATTCGGCCGTCGTGAACAGCGCGTCGCCGACGCCGGGCAGCATGCCGGGACCGGGGTCGGCGGGGCCGAGCTGCCGCGACAGGCGCCAGTAGCCGATCTCGGAGAACAGGATGCGGTGGTTCTCGTCATCGCCGCCGAGCAGCCAGGTCGAGTTCGCGTACTGCAGGTGCGGGCCGCCGTCGTGGGTGAACGCGACGCGCTGGCCGAATTCGTGCTCTCGCACATCCTCATCCACCTGGTAGGCGATCACGCCGGTGCCCTCCCATACCCCGAGCAACCAGGACAGCGGGACGATCTCGGCCGGCAGGGCGGCGTCGAGTTCGAAGACCATGGCCGCTTAGCGCTGGCCGCGGAAGAGGTTGTAGAGCACCACGAGCGAGACGAAACCGATGGCGAGCACGGCGAGCCCGAGGAGCCCGATGAAGAAGAGTTCCAGGGCGAGCATCATGAGAACAGCCTACCGAGCGAACCGGGGTGGAGCGGGATCAGCACGACCGTCGCGACGCCCAGAATGATGAGCACCCCGCCGACGCTCGCGATGATGCGGTTGACCAGCTCCTCCTTGCGCTGCAAGGAGAGCTGGATGACGAAGGTCAGCAGCAGCGCCCCCGCAGCGACGACGGGGATCCAGGTCAGGAACTGCTCGCCCGAGAAGACCCCGACGATGATCGCGCCCGCAAGCGCGGCCAGCCAGACGGGGGGGACGCTGCGCGATCGGCCGGACACGGATCAATCGTAGGTGTCCGTACACTGTCGGGTAGGCGTTTTGGAGGACAACCGCGTGGCCCAGTTGCTCATCCTGACCTCAGCGGTCGATGGCGACGTCCTGCCTGCCCTCGGGCTGCTCTCCCACCGCACCCGGTCGATCCCCGCGGCGCCCGCGTCGCTCATCAACGCGCCGACCGCGGATCTCATCTTCGTCGACGCCCGCCAAGACCTCGCGAGCGCCAAATCGCTGTGCAAGATCCTCAACACGACCGGCGTCACCGTCCCTCTCGTGCTCGTGCTGACCGAGGGTGGGCTCACCGCCGTGTCGGCCGACTGGGGCGTCGACGACGTCATCCTGGAATCCGCGGGCCCGGCCGAGGTGGATGCCCGCATCCGCCTGGTGATCGGACGCCTCGCCCAGGAGAAGACGGGCTCGAAGATCCAGGCGTCGGGCGTCGTCATCGACGAGGCGTCGTATTCGGCGAAGGTGCACGGCCGCCCGCTCGACCTCACCTTCAAGGAGTTCGAGCTGCTCCGCTTCTTCGCGACCCACCCGTCGCGCGTCTTCACCCGCGAGCAGCTGCTCAGCGAGGTGTGGGGCTACGACTACTTCGGCGGCACCCGCACGGTCGACGTGCACGTGCGGCGCCTGCGCGCGAAGCTCGGCGACCTCGAGTCGCTCATCGGCACCGTGCGCAACGTCGGCTACCGCTTCAACGTCTACGAGGACGAGGACCGGCTGGCCCCGGTCTCCTGAGATCGGGGCCCCGCCCTGGCCCGCGATGGGGGAACGCGGAAGAGTCGGAGAGTGGCCGACGAGCTGAAGCCGCGCACCGTGGGATATTCGCACTCCGATGCCGTGAAGCGCGCCGTCGTCAGCACCGCCCTCGAGGGCGGTCGCGTCGACAGGTGACCGGCAAGCACCTCGTGGCCCGCACCACGCGTACGGCTCGACGCTGTGCGTGACCGAGGATCCCGATATCGATCCGAAGATCTGGGTCTTCCGCAACCGCCTCGGCATCAGCGAACGGACCGCGCTCCGCGCCGCTGAAGACCTGGTCGTCAGCGCACGGCCGGCCGAGATCGATGCGATCGACCTCCCGGATGCCTCGATGACGAGCTCGACGCGTTCGAGCAACTCCGTGCCACCTCCCCGCCTCCGCGATCGATCGCCGAGGTCGAGAACGATCACGCCTGCGGCGAAGGGTCACCCGGAAGGTTCGCTCCGCTCGAGATCCTGCTCGGTCGCAGCGTCCGCTCTGGGATCTGACACGTTAAGGAGTCGTTCACCACGACCCTGGCATGATCGGTTCATGGTGGACGACAGCCCGCTCGGCGACGCGACGATCGCCGCCGATCTCCTCGACGACTACGACGGCGACCCGGTCTTCGTCGACGACAGCGAGCTGCGCCGGGACCGCTTCCTCGACCGCGAGCTGTCCTGGCTGGCGTTCAACCAGCGCGTGCTCGAACTCGCCGAGGATCCGGCCCTCCCACTGCTGGAGCGCGCCAACTTCCTGGCGATCTTCGCCAGCAACCTCGACGAGTTCTTCATGGTGCGCGTGGCCGGGCTCAAGCGTCGGATCGCGACCGGGATCGCCGTGCCGACGAACGTGGGCCGCGCCCCGCTCGACGTGCTCTCGGACATCAGCACGCGCGCGCACGTGCTCCAGGAACGCCATGCCCGCGCCTTCCGCGAGCTCAAGCCCTCGCTCGACGACGCCGGCATCCGCGTAGAGAACTGGAGCGACCTCGACGAACGCGACCGGATCGCCCTCGACGAGATCTTCTCGGGCCAGATCTTCCCCGTGCTGATGCCGCTCGCGGTCGATCCCGCGCACCCGTTCCCCTACATCTCGGGCCTCTCGCTCAACCTGTCGATCCGAGTGCGCAACCCCAAGAACGGGAAGGAGGAGTTCGCCCGCCTCAAGATGCCCACGAACCTCCCGCGATTCGTGCGGCTGCCCGACGACGGAGGCGGGACCCTGCGCTACATCCCGCTCGAGGACCTCGTCTCCAATCACCTCGAGGAGCTGTTCCCCGGCATGGAGGTGCTCGAGCACCACGAGTTCCGGGTCACCCGCAACGAAGACGTCGAAGTCGACGAAGACGAGTCGGAGAACCTGCTGCAGGCGCTCGAGAAGGAGCTCCAGCGGCGACGGTTCGGCCCGCCGATCCGACTCGAGATCACCGACGACATGGATGACCTCACCCTCGAGCTGCTCATGTCGGAGCTGCAGATCACCGAGCAGGAGGTCTACCGTCTGCCGGCCCCGCTCGACCTGGCGGGGCTGTTCGAGGTGACCAGGATCGACCGGCCCGCGCTGAAGTACCCGCGACACGTGCCGACGACCTCGGTCGCTCTGCTGCCGACGGAGCCGACGGAGAAGCCCGACGTCTTCGCCTCGATCGCGCGCGGAGACATCCTGCTGCACCACCCGTACGAGTCGTTCTCGACCAGCGTCCAGGCCTTCCTCGAGCAGGCGGCCGCCGATCCGAACGTGCTCGCCATCAAGCAGACCCTCTACCGCACGTCGGGCGACAGTCCGATCGTCGAGGCGCTGATCGCCGCGGCGGAGTCGGGCAAGGCGGTGCTCGCGCTCGTCGAGATCAAGGCGCGTTTCGACGAGGAGGCGAACATCGCCTGGGCGCGCAAGCTCGAGAAGGCCGGAGTGCACGTCGTCTACGGCCTCGTCGGGCTGAAGACGCACAGCAAGCTCGCGCTCGTCATCCGCCAGGAGGGCGGGAAGCTCGTGCACTACAGCCACATCGGCACCGGCAACTACAACCCGAAGACGAGCCGGATCTACGAAGACCTCGGGCTGCTCACCTCCGACGACCAGGTCGGCAAAGACCTGACCCGGCTCTTCAACGAGCTGTCGGGATACGCGATCGAGAAGAAGTTCAAGCGCCTCTTCGTCGCGCCGCGCTACCTCCGCAAGGGCCTCCTGAAAGAGATCCAGCGCGAGATCGACAATGCCCGCGACGGCAAAGCCGCGGGCATCCGGATCAAGGTCAACTCGATGGTCGACGAGCAGATCATCGACGGGCTCTACCGGGCGAGCCAGGCCGGGGTGCCGGTCGACGTCTGGGTGCGCGGCATCTGCTCGCTGCGCCCCGGCGTCGACGGGCTCAGCGAGAACATCCGCGTGCGCAGCATCCTGGGTCGCTATCTCGAGCACTCGCGCATCTTCGCCTTCGACAACGACGGCGACCCGCAGGTCTTCATCGGCAGCGCCGACATGATGCACCGCAACCTCGATCGACGCGTCGAGGCCCTCATCCGCCTCGCGCGCACCGAACACCTCGTCGAGCTGGAGGAACTGTTCGACCAGGCGATGGCCGACAGCACTTCGTCGTGGTGGCTCGGCTCCTACGGCGAGTGGGCCCGCCACGATCGGGATGAGAGCGGTGAGCCGCTCGCCGACCTCCAGAATGAACTCATGAGGCA
>CAMTUU010000003.1:0-205011 GCA_947085045.1 uncultured Microbacteriaceae bacterium
GGGACTGCTGAAGGTTTTGGTGACTCTTTCGGTTAGGCCGCGGATGCGGCCGGTGTGGTCATGATGGCTTCGAACTCGATCGGGGTCAACTTGCCGAGGCTGCGCTGGCGGCGTCGGCGGTGATAGGTCGCCTCGATCCAGGTCACGATCGCGAGCCGTAAGTCGAGGCGGGTCGGCCAGGGGCGGGCGTTCAGGACGTTCTTTTGCAGGAGCGAGAAGAAGGATTCCATCGCGGCGTTGTCGCCGGCTGCTCCGACGCGGCCCATCGATCCGGTGAGACCGGCGCGGTGCAGCTCGAGCACGAAGCGTCGGGATCGGAATTGGCTGCCTCGATCGGAGTGGACCGTCGTCCCGACCGGGCGGCGTCGTTGAACCGCCATTCGAAGCGCGCCGACGGCGAGATCAGCGGTCATCCGGTCAGCGATGGAGTAGCCGACGATCCGGTTGGAGAACACGTCCTTGATCGCACACAGGTAGAGGCGACCTTCGCCCGTCCAGTGCTCGGTGATGTCGGTGAGCCAGAGCCGGTTCGGGGCGTCTGCGGTGAAACGCCGGTTCACGAGATCGTCATGAACCGGCGGACCCGGTCGGGTGCCTTTGCCCCGCTTCTTCTTCCGAGCGATGGTTGAGACAACCCCGTTCTGAGAACACAGCCTCCACACCCGCCGTTCGGAAGCGTCGAAGCCGAGATCGGCGAGCTCGTCAGCGATCAGCCGATACCCGAACGCAGGATCCTCGGCATGAGCATCGCGGGCGGCGTCGATGAGATGCGCGTCGTCCCAGTCCCGATCCGAGACCGGGTCCTTCAGCCACCGGTAGTAGGGCTGCTTGGCGATCTTCAACACCCGACACGTCACCGCGACCGGCACCCGGTGAGGGGCGCCGGCCGCGGCCAGCTCGCGGACGAGCGGGTAGATCATTTTGGGATAGCACCCTGAGACAGATACGCGGCCGCTCGACGCAGCACCTCGTTCTCCTGCTCGAGCAGCCGGACCCGCTTCTTCAGCTCACGATTCTCGGCCTGCTCAGCCGAGGTCGTCCCCGGCTTCACACCGTCATCGATCTCGGCCTTCTGAACCCACTTCTGAACACACGTTTGCGAGATCCCGAAGTCTTTCGCGATCTGCGCAAACGACACCTCACGGCGCCGCGCGATCGCGACGACATCGTCTCGGAACTCCCTCGGATAAGCCTTCGGCACGATGAACATCCTTCCAGCGGCAACCGCAGCCACCACAGATCAGGAGTCACCTCAACCTTCAGCAGTCCCCTTCGAGGAATCGCCCTAGTGTTGGGACGTACTGTCGCGCGCCCATTTCAATCGTCGCGATGGAACCGGGGTGTTCGGTGTACTTGGAGTGTTGCCCGACCCAGCCGAAGTCGGCATCCCCATCCACCAGATCCGGGACCGCGTCGTCCGCCGTGGTGGTGCCAATCTTCCAGGTGGTCGGATCGATCGACTGCCCAAACGGGTCGTAGATCGCCCGCGCACCCACCCGGGTCCCGGCGCCGTCGGCGGTGACGATGACGTCGCCGTGCATGTTCGGGTACCCCCACCGCTGGGAGTCATCCCCCGCACCCGACGTGGCACCGAGGTCGAGGGTGAGGGTCACTCCACCGGGAAGCGACACCACCCACTGCTGCACCGCGTTGGAGGCGTCGGCGATGGCGCCGCCGGCGAGATACCGGATCGTGCCGTTCTCGCTCATGGGCGGGGAACCGGCGACGGTGCGGGCGACCATCCGCCCGCCGGCATCCAGGGTGTAGGTGATGGTGGTGCCGTCATCCAACACCGTCTTGTAGTGCCGGTCGGCGACATCGTAGAACAACGTCTGATCCGCAAGACGGGTGGTGTTGCCGTGCGCGTCGTACGCCAGCGACGCCCCCGGACCGGTCGTGGTCAGATTCCCACCCGCGACCGGCGACGCCCCCACCGGCGCGTTCGTCACCGCCGTCGACGTGAGACGGTCGGCGTTGTCGTAGCAATACGCCACCGTCGTCGGCGTCCCACCATCGAACGTGTCAGAGAACGTGGTGCGGTTACCGTTCTTCCCCGCCGCCGGGTTCCCACACCCCGTCACCCCATACCCGTAAGCGAGGGTGTGACGCGGGATCACCGCCGTCGCCAACCGGCCAGCAGCATCGAACGAGTACGTCGAAACCTCCGCAACCGGCGAGTTGGTGTCGGTGAGAGTGTTCTGAATGATCCGACCCGACTGCGACCGCACCACCGCATCCGACACCGACGACGCCGGCGTGATCGTCTCGACCCAGGCGTCACGGGTGAGCGCAACGTCGTCCCAGGCGAGCTGCTCGCCGGGTGCGCTGGAGTGGAATCGAAGCTTCAGCTGGTGACTGGTCGATGTGGCCGTGAACTGGTAGCTCACCTGCTGCCACACGCCGGTCGGGGTGAACCCGGTGCTGTAGCCGAGGTTGTTCACGCCGAGGTGCACATCGGTGCCGCTGGTGACCGAGAACGAGTTCACCCATCCCGACACCGTGTACGTCGCGCCGACCTGCAAACCGTTGACCACCCGCTGAACCATCGCGTAACCCGTTGCTGAATCCCGTGCTGACAGCAACGTCCCGGTGCCGCCGTGTGCGCCGGTAGTGCCGACTTCGATCGTCGAGCCGGTCGCGGCCTCCCACCCGGAATCATCGCCCTCGAACGTCGAGTTCAGTGCGACCTCTGCCGGATGCTCCACACTCGATCCGGGGAACGACCAGGTCATCCCCGTCCCCGCGCCCGCCTGGTTGCGGGTCAGACCGGACAGGGTGGTGCCGTTGACGTAAGCGATCGACTGCAACAGCTGGGTCGACGCGTACGTCGGGTCGGCGATTACATCACCGTCGACGGAGATGGTCTCGACCTTGCCGTCGAGGTCGTACGTGTACGACTGCACGATGTCGGCATCCGAACTCAATGGCGGCGAGGTCGTCACCGACAGCACCCGACCCGTCAGCGCCTCAAAGCTCGGGGTGGTGACGGTGCCCCACACATCGGTCGAGGTCACGGCGCGGCCGAGCAGGTCGATGGTGGAGGTGATCGTGCCGACCGGGTCGGTGACCGAGGACACGAGCGGGTTACTGCCGACCGCGAAATTGTTCGTGACCGTTCGTGCCGCAACCGTGCCGTAGGCGGAAAACACCGATTGGGTCGCCCGACCTCTGGCGTCGTAGGTGACGCAGGACCAGGTGGCGTCACCGGAGCGTTTCGTGCCCGCGGTGCGGCCGAACAGGTCGTAAACGTATTCGGTGACGATTCCCGACCCTGAGGACGGGGTCGGTGTCGTGGTCGTCTTGGTGAACCCGTACTGCTTCGTGCCCGCCGGGACGCCACAGGTGGCCGAGGCGAGCGTTGCGGTGTCGGTGTAGTAGGTCGAGGTGGTGGTCGCGGGCGTCCCGGATGGCATGGTGCGGGTGAGGCGGCGCAGCCAGCTGTTGGCCCCGCTCGAGGGAGCTTCGTAGGCGGTCGTCGTGGTGAGGTTGAGTCCGCCCGGGTCGATCGTGGAAGACGTGACGGCGCCGAGCCAAGGGTGGGTGTAGCCGAGCGAGGTGACGAGGTCGGGAACCTGCGTGTCGGAGAGCCCGGACCCGGCGGGGGCGGCATCGTCGACCGTGACCCCGTTCGCCAGCCCGTAGTCGGGTTTCAACGCGGAACCGGGGACGAGGGTGCGGGCGCCGCCGCCGACACTCCAGTGCAGTTGCAACAACGCGCCAGAACTCGCCTCGCGGTATTGGATGCGGATGCGGCGTACTTCGTTCGGGGTGGTGGTGGTGATGGTGCCGGCGGTGGTGGGCCAGTGGGGGGCACCGCCGACGAGGTCGTCGACTTTGAGCTGGTCGTCGAGGTAGAGGCGGGTGCCGTCGTCGGCGTAGGTTTCCACCTTCCAGGTGCCGGCGGTGGGGAAGGTGATGAGTCCGGTCAGCTGCGCCGACCAGTTATCGGTGGCGGTGATGCCGGTGATGGGCGCACCGGTGCCCCAGTCCTTGTTCACCGACCCGTCGGTCACCCCGGGCAGACCAAGGCTGAAGGTCGTGGGCCTGCCGGAGAGGTTGGTGTTGGCATACCAGGCGACGTGCAGGCCGTTGAGGCCGGCGTCGTAGGCGGTCGCCGTGTGGGCAGGGACGATCGGGCACGACGACAGCGGTCGCCGGTCCGTCCCGTAGCAGGCGGTCGGGGCGGGGCCGTAAGTGTCGGTGGGGCGATCTTGGGCGTTGTAGATCGTCGTCGAGGTCAGACCCTGAGCGTCGGTGGCGGACAGGACCTGGTCTTTGACGCTCCAGGTGCGGCTCGAGGTGAGCCCCATCGGCGACGTCGCCGTCAGCTGCCGCCACGCCGCATCGAAGGTCACCGCTGCCGCATGCCCGGCGGTCGCGGTCGCGCCGGAGGTGTTGAGCCCCGCCACGTCGACATAGGTCAGGGTCGCCGTCTGGTAGGTGAACGTCTTCGCCGGACGTTGAGCGGCGGTGAGGCCGTCGGGGGCGGGCAGCGTCACCGACGCGACCCTCCCACCGGTGTAGGAAATCTCGGTGGTGCTGTTCATATTCGTCGGGCTGGTCGAGGTTGCGGCCAGCCAGTCGTTCGCAAGCGAATCGCGCACCCAGGCCAGGCGGCCGTTGCCGTCGTAGCCGAAGGTGGTCTGCTCAACGCCGGGATCGATGACCGCCGTCAGCTGCCCGTTCGGGTTGTAGCCGAGGCGCGTGGTGTTGTCGGGACTGGTCGTGACGGTGCCGGGGTAGATGATGCGGCACAGCATCAGTGCCGCCGGGGCGGTGTATCCGGACGGGGTGACGCACTCGGGATCGCCCTGATAGATGAAGCGCACCTCCCGGGAATACGTCGCCGGGTTGGAGCCGACGTTCAGCGACACCGGGTCCGACACGCGGTCCACCAGGCCGTTGGCGCGGTAGGTGAGGATCGGAGTGGCGGGCTTCAACGCATCCGACGCGGTCGTCACCGACGCGACCGCGCCTTGACCGGTGAAGGCGTAGACGGTGCCGTCGGCCTCGGTCAGCATGATCTGCCCGGTCGTGTCCAGCGACAAGATCCCATACTCGCCGACCGGGGCGGTGTAGCCACCCGTGGACGTCTTCACGTAGGTGTGAGCGGTGCCGGACATATCGGTCAGCACGACGGAACTCTCGGTCACCTTCGCCGACGCGTATGCCGACGCCGCCCCAGCGATCGGGGTCGAGGAAGTCCAGCCCGCGGGAAGGGGCTGCACCTTCGTGGAGAACCAGTTCGCCGGCACGATCTGACCGCCAGCAGGCAGACCGGGACCCTTCACCCAGAGCTCGACCCCAGCGCCCGCCGTGGAATCGTAAGCATCCACGCGGATCGCGGTCGGAGTTGTCATCATGGTGACGGGGGTGCCCCAGGTCAGCGGAACCGTCGCGGTCGTCCACTGATCGATGACCGTGTTCGTGTCGTTGAGGACGACCCGTGCACCGTCGTCTCGGACGACCCCGAAGGTGTAGCTGCCCGCCGCCGGAACGGTGACGAACCCCGTCCACCGGGAAAGGAAGTAATCCGACGGGATCGCCGGTCCGGGAGACCCTGTCGCCCATTGGAACGACACCTGCGGATCGGTGCGCACCAGCACGGGGATGCGGCCGGTGAAATCGAACGTGGCAGTCGAGGACTGCCCGACGTTGAGGGCGTCGTAGTAGGAGCCGGTCAGACCGCGAGTGGCGTCGATGCTTTGCGAGTTGTAACTGAACGACAACCCCATCGGCCCGCCGAGCGTGCCCACCGTCGGGGACGCGAAACCGAGTGATGCGTTACCGTTCGCGAGGTTCACCGTGACCGGCCCGGCGCTGTCGTACGGCGACGGCCCGGACGTGCCCAACCGCAGATTCACCTGCAGCTTGTTCGTCCAGGACGGGCTGATCTTCGTGTCGATCCCATCGGAGGTCAACGCCACCCAGGTGTACGAGCCGCCATCCTGCAGCACCCCTGCAGGAACCGTCCACGAAGGGGTGGGCTGCCAGCCGGAGTCGATGATCGTGCCGGTCTTACCGTCCGCGCCGGTCGCGATGCGGAAGCCGTACTGCACCGGATCCCCGTCGGCATCCGTGACCGTGTTCGACGTCAGCGTCGGCGTGAGAGTCGTGACGACGCTCCCATTCGCGGGGGCCGTCGAAGTCTGTGTCGCGATCGGCGCGGGGGCGTTTGTCGTGAACGACTGCACCGCCCCACAGCGAACCGTCGAAATGCCCGCGGTGCCCTCGGTGGCATCCCGCACGCATCCCCGCCAGTAATAGGTCGTCCCGGGCAGCAGATTCGCGGACTGCGGAACCTGGAAAGCCGACGACTGCCCCCACGGGGTCCAATACGCCTCGCTGGAATAGACCTGACTCGCCTCGACATTGGAGGTCGTCCCGATCCGATAGGCGTACTGCATCTGATACCCATCTGGCTGCGACCCGGACGCGGCGAGAATCGGCATCGTCGCAACATGCACGGCACCATTGGCCGGCGATGGCGCCGCGTACCCCGTCACCGACGGGTAGGACTTGTAATCGATCCGCAGGTCGGTGGTCCACTGCTGATTCGTGTATGCAGTGCCTTCCTGCCCGGTCAGGATCAGTCCGGTGCCGAAGTTGCCGTCGCGCACCATCTGCGCATACCGCACAGCCATCTGCCCGCCGCCGTAGTAATACGTGCCAACCGCCACCGAGGTACCGGCGAGATACTCGCTGACACAGTTGAAGCAGTAGCCGCTGGCCGTGTAGATGCCACCACTCGCCGCACCCAGGTATCCCTGGTTGCCGTGCGTGATCCGCAGATACGCGTTGGTCACCTGATACCCGCTTACCCCGCTGTAGGGATACACGATCACGGTGCGCCAGTTCTTCCACTGCCCCGCCGTCGCGTTCCCGACGAACGTCGCGTCGGTGCGCCACGCACCGTCTTGCTTGAAGGCCTTCCGGTTCGCCTCACCCGACACCGTCGTCGGATCGACCGAGACCGGGAACACCCGCTCCGGATCCGACAACCAGCCGTAATCCGGCCGCAGCGTCAGCTCCCACCCCGACGAGGTCTCCGTCAATTCCGTGTCGACGTTCGCCAGCGCATCCTCCGACACCCCCGCGACACCCGAGGAATCCCACATCACCGGCGCCGGAATGTAGAAGATCGACACCCCGCCGGCGTTCACGAACTCCACATTGCCGAGCTCATCGAACCGCACCCGCAACCCGTCGGAATCGATCCGCCACGTCCACGACGCCTCCGAACGCGCCGGCAACTCCGACAGGACCAGCGCTTCCTTCACCCACCCGCTCTCGACCTCGAACTCCAGATCGACACCGTCGAAGACCTCCTCATAGGAGAAGTCATCCCCGTCCGACACCGTCCGCGGCGGCACGTAACCCCGCTCGATCGGAGAATCCGCCGCACCCACCAGCGAGAACGACACGTCATACCCGTACCGCGACACCGCGAACAACTCATCATCCGCAGCATCCGCCGCGAACGACGGATCCAGAGGATGCACATCCGTCGACCAGGACCCGTCAGTCTCCCGCGACAGATGCGTATCGATCGGAACCCACTCCCCCGACGCATCCTCCGCATTCACCGGAGTCAACGACGAGACCAGAGTGCCGCCACCCGCCGGATTCGCATACACCGTCTCGAACTCCGAACGCTCGACGACCTCCGCGTCATCCAGATCCAACGCCTCGACCGGGCCCGCCTTGTCCAGACTCCCGAACTGCCGGGTGACACCGATCGAGGCCTCGGTGAAGTAGCCGGCCCCGCCCGACGAGGAATCCGTCTCACCGCTCAGCGACGAGAAATCACCCGCCGGAATCACACTCGGCACCACAGCCACCGGCGGCGACTCAACCGGAGCGACCAGCGACGGCTCGAACATCGGATCCTCGACCGCAACAGCCTCCGCAGGCACCACCAGCCCGAACACCAGACCAGCACTCGCGACCATCGCGATCCCCAGGCGCGACACAGCGAATCCAGCACGCATAGCAAGTCCCCTGACCCGCCCGACACGAGCCGAAGACCCGCGTATCCCAGCACCCCGCAACCACGAAGTTGGCCCACGCTAGCGGGTAGACGGACCTGTCCGCTACACCTGGCACCAAGAATTCATGAAGGTGCTCCGTCGGAGCCCTACGTCGCGCGGCGGCAGCTGTCCAGGCCTACCGGCGACGCCCGGAAAGAGGTCAGGGTGGAACAGTGCCCTTCGTCGACGACCTCAGCGCCTGGGTGGCGCGGCAGCGCTGGTACGCCGGCAAGGGGCACGAGCCCCGGTTCCGCGTGCTCGACGCCCAGCCCGCCTCGGGAGCGACGCGCTACCTGCTGATGGACGACGCCGGCAACCTGCCGACGCTCTACCAGGTGCCGGTCGCCGTCACCGACGACGAGGTCCCCGCCGACGCGATCATCGCCGCCGAGACCACCGGGCACCTCATCGACGCCGCCCGCTCGGATGACTTCGTCATCGGCCTGCTCGCCGGAATGGGCGTCGACACCTGCCGGGTCACCGGCAGCCGGGTGCTCACCGGCGAGCAGTCGAACACGTCGATCGTGTTCGACGAGGGCGGCGAGCCCACCATCATCCTGAAACTGTTCCGCACCCTCCACCACGGCGAGAACCCCGACGTGACCGTGCAACGCGCGCTGAGCGAGGCGGGGTCGCCGTTCGTGCCGAAGTTCCTCGGCAGCCTCGAGGCCGACTGGCCCGACGTCGGCCGCCGCACGAAGGGCGCCCGCGGCACCGTCGCGTTCGCCCAGGAGTTCCTGCCCGGAGTGCGTGACGGGTGGTCGATCGCGGTCGAGGCCGCCCGCGACCGGCGGAACTTCACCGAAGCGGCGCACGACCTCGGCGTCGCGGTCGCCGGCGTGCACGGCGCCCTCGCCGCGACGCTGCCCAGCCGGGCCGGGAAGGCGGCCGACGCCGATGCGGCCGTCGCGGCCTGGCGGCGACGGCTCGCGATCGCGGCCGCGGAGGCGGCGGGCGTCGCCGAGCGGCGCGACCCGATCGACGCGGTCTACCGCACGGTCGCGGGCCGGACGTGGCCGCAGCTGCAACGCATCCACGGCGACCTGCACCTCGGGCAGGTGCTCGCAGTGCCGCACGGCGGCTGGCGACTCGTCGACTTCGAGGGCGAACCTCTCCGGCCGATGACGGAACGCGCCGTGCCCGACCTGCCGCTGCGCGACGTCGCCGGGATGCTGCGCTCCTTCGCCTATGCCAGCGCGGTGGGTGACGCGCCGGACGAGTGGGCGCGGGACTGTGCGACCGCGTTCCTCGCGGCGTATGCGGCCCACGCCCCCGGAACGGGCCTCGACGAGGACCTGCTGCGGGCCCTCGTGCTCGACAAGGCCGTGTACGAATCGGTGTACGAGGCGCGGAACCGGCCGGATTGGCTCGCCATCCCGTTGGCAGGGATCGACGCGGCGTTGGGGTAAGCCGGGGGTCTCGCTCCCCACCGCCTGAACGGCGGCGTGGGCCCAGCGGCCTGCGGCGGCTACTCGACCACCGAGTCGGCGGTGGGCTCCAGGGTGAGGAAGAGGGCGCCGTAGGCGGGGACACTGACCACGAAGCTCAGCAGATCGTCGACGCGGGCGATCGTCTCGCCGGTCGCCGCCGACACCACATCGGCCTGCGGGACGAGGTGCGCCGAATGCACCGTGCCCTCGACGGGCTCCGGTGAGAAGTTGAGCACCGTGACCTGCACCGCCGCGTCGAGGGTCGGGTCGCCGTCGTCGAGTCGATGCACAAGGACGAGCATCGCGGGGTGGGCGACCTCCGGGATGTCGACCTGCGTCGCCGTCGCGATCCCCGACGAGCGCCGTACGTCGAGGATGGCGGCCAGTCGCGAGGCGAACGACGCCGGGTCCTTGAGCTGTGCCGGGAGCGAGCCGTACAGCGAGCGGCCCCGCGGCATCCCGGCGGCCGAGCGCACCGCGCCGGGGTCGACGTCGAGCAGGTCGTGCGCGCCGCGTTCGATCCACCGGGTGTCGCCGGTGGAGACGAGGTCGGTGACCTCCGCGGCCGGCACCGTGAGCATCCCGGTGAGGTCCCAGCCCGACAGAGCGAAGACGCCGGGCTGCCAGGCGTTGTAGGCGCAGAGCAGCAGATGCGCCTCGCGGATCGCGGGGATGTCGGCATCCGCGATGTCGTCGAGGGCGGCGAAGCCCTGGGTCGCCGCGATGAGCGACGTCGCCGTGCAAGCGATGCCGTTCTGCGTGAAGACCTGGTTGTAGTCGGCGCCCCCGGTGAGAGCCGCCGTGAGGTCGGCCCGCACCTCCTCCGCGAGCAGGGCTCCCGGCACCTCCCGGAGCCGGAACCGGTAGGTGTCGTCGCGGTGCCGCGTCGCCCAGTGCACCAGCTCGTAGGTGAGCTCGTCGTGGTTCTGCAGGCCGTGCACCAGCTGCACGGGCTGCACGCCCAGTTCGAGCGACTGGGTCAGCGCGAGGCGCAGGAACTCGGTCTGCCCGGTGGCGAGGGCGTGCTGGTAGCCCGGGCGGCCCACGAAGTCGTAGGACAGGTCGGCCCCGACGGCACCCGTGTCGCGGATGTCCTCCATCGTCAGGTTGAGCTCCTGGAAGGTGAACCCGCCGACCTTGCGCACCATGCCGGCGATGATGTGGTTCGCCGCGTGCGAGAGCGGATGCCCCTCCGACCAGGCGGGGAGCCCCTCGGCGCTCTTCTCGACGCCGAGGAAGCCGTTGGCATCCAGCCGGAGCGCCGACGTGCCGAGTTCGCCGAGGGAGTGCAGGGCGTCGCCGATGACGAGGCGCATGCCGGCGAACGTCGGGTCGAGCCAGTTGATCGACGGCTGACCCTGCTTGAAGTAGTGCAGGTAGACCCAGCGCCGACTGATGCCGTCGGTGCCGATCGTGGGGGCGGTCGCGCTCCAGTTCGTCTCCTTCACGCCCGGCGTGTAGAAGATGACGCGCTGCAACGCACCGATGATGTACCCGCGCTCGGCCAGCTCCTGCTCGGTCGCGGCGTCGAGGTTGACGGCATCCGCCCCCTCCGGCACCTCGGGGAGCAGACCCCAGTCCTCCGGCGGGATCTCGACCATGTGGTAGATCCCGGGGTAGTCCTTATGGCCCATCTCGGCGAGCCGGAAGTCGGCGCCCTTGCCGGTGTGACCCGGCACGATGTCGTCGATGACGCTGCCGCCGTGGGCGTCGGCGACGTCGCACAGCCGGCGGAACTCGTCCTCGGTGCCGAAGGCGGGGTCGATCTGGGTGCTGATCCGGTCGAAGTGGCCGTCGACGCTCGGGGTCTCCTGCCAGTCCCGGATGCCGCCCGCGCGTTTCACCGGACCGGTGTGGATGGCGGTGATGCCGATCTTCTCGAAGGCCGACCACAGCTCCTCGTCGCCGAGCGCCGCGAGGAACGACTGCCCGGGCCGGGTGATGAGCGACAGCGGGTAGGCGGTGAACCAGACGTCGCTCGTCGCGATCGCGCGGCGGGCGTCGGGCCGCGCGTAGGGGTTGCGCCACATCGACGGCTGCCCCGACAGCTGACGCGCGAGCACGTCGGCGTCCTTGAGCATCGACTGCCGCACGAGCCACTCGACGTACGACGGGTTGGTGCCGTTGGCGGTGCGCGGGTCGGTCGTGACCCGGCGCAGGCTGCCGCCGCGGAACTGGTCGCGCGGACGCAGACGACCGGGCCGCGCGGGGTAGCGCTGCTCGTCGTAGCTGATCTCGGGCGTCTCGACCTCGACCTCGATCTCGCCGTCGGCGCGCAGCTCCGACAGGTCGATCGGGCCGGTGTAGAGGTGCTCGTCCGGATGCTCGTCGCGCGCCATCCTCTGACGCTACGACCTCCGCGCCTCCCGTAGGCCATCCTTGACAGGTGCGCGGATTCGCAGAGTGGCTGCTCGGCATCGCGGCTCAGCAGCCCGGTGAGTACCGACGGCTGCGCCGCATCCGGTCGCTGATCTACACCCGCGTCGGCGAGCTGCGGGCCGAGGTGGTGCGCAGCGCCGAGCCGATCGCGTTCGACGAGATCCCGCGCAACGCCTTCCGGCCGCTGCGGGACGGTGCGAGCTGGGGAGGCGTACTCGACTGCGCGTGGCTGCACCTGACCGGCGACGTCCCGGCCGGGGTGACCGACGCCGTCGTGATGCTCGGCCTCCGCGGCGAGGGGCTCGTCTACGGCGCCGACGGGGTGATCCTGGATGCCGTCACCACGGTGTTCCAGCAGGGCGACCTGCCGCACAGCGGGGGCCGCTTCCGCCCGGTGCGCCGGGTCGACCTCTCAGCCGGTCGCGTCGACCTCTACGCCGACGTCGCCCACAACGGGTTCATCATCTACAACGTCGGCCGGGGCCGCTTCCACGGCGCCCACCTGGCGACCCGGAACGACGAGGCCTTCGCCCTCTACTACGACTACCTGACGCTCACGGTGCTCGCCCACGCCACCGACGACGCCGCCCTGCGCACCGACCTTCGGCGCGACCTGGATGCCGCCTGGGCGCGGGTGCGCGCCGGCGACCTCGCCGCGGCCCGGGCCGCTCTCGCCGGAGCGCTCGCCGCCCCGTCCACCGACGACTTCGTGTACAGCGCCGTCGGCCACGGGCACCTCGACATGGCCTGGCTCTGGCCGCTGCGCGAGACCCGGCGCAAGGCCGCCCGCACCTACACCCGGGCGCTCGCCTCGATCGAGGACCGCCCGGGCTACATCTACGGCACCTCCCAGCCGCAGCAGATGCAGTGGATGAAGGACCGTCATCCCGACCTGTTTGCGCGCATGAAGCAGGCCGTCGCCGCCGGCCGCCTCGAGCTGCAGGGCTCGTTCTGGGTGGAGACCGACACCAACCTGCCGGGCGGCGAGTCGCTCGTGCGCCAGGCGCTCATCGGCCGCCGGTTCCTCCAGGAGGAATTCGGGCTGACCGACGAGGATCTCCGGCTGTGCTGGCTGCCCGACACCTTCGGCTACACCGGGGCGCTGCCGCAGATCCTCACGAAGGCGGGGATGGACTGGTTCCAGACGATCAAGCTGGCGTGGAACCGGTTCAACGACCACCCCTACCGCTCGTTCCACTGGGCGGGCATCGACGGCTCCGAGGTGCTCGTGCACATGCCGCCCGAGGGCGACTACAACTCGCGCGGCGCCGCCGACGGGCTGCTGACCGGGCTGAAGAAGTACCCCGAGCGCGACCTCGGCGCCGCCCTGCTGGTCTACGGCTCGGGCGACGGCGGCGGCGGGCCGGGTGAGATCCACCATGAGGTCGTCGGGCGCGAGCACGACCTCCGGGGCCTGCCGAAGGTGCGGTACTCGCGGGCGGGTGACTTCTTCCGCAAGCTCCAGACCCTCGACGTGACCCACCGCTACGCGGGCGAGCTGTACCTCGAGGCGCACCAGGGCACGTACACGACGAATGCCCTGATCAAGAAGCACAACCGCATCGCCGAACGGCGGCTGCACGAGGCCGAGGCGCTCGCCGCGATGACCGGCCGCGCGTCCCGCGACGACCTCGAGCAGCACTGGCGCGACGTGCTGCTGCACCACTTCCACGACATCCTGCCGGGGTCGTCGATCGCGCGGGTGAGCACCGAGGCGGTCGCCGAGCTGACCCGGGTGAGCGGCGAACTGGAGGCCTACGCCGCCCCGCTCATCGCGCGGCTGCCCCGCACGGGCGTCGCGCCGGGCGCCCTCAACCTCACCGGGGTCGCCCGCGACGAGCACGTGCGGATCGACGGCACCTGGTTCCGCGCGCGGGTCGACCCTTACGCGGCGAGCGTCCTCAAGCCCGCCGCGCCGGCCCCCGAGCTGCGCGCGCGCGGCGACGAACTCGGCAACGGCACCCTCACCCTGCGGTTCGGAGCCAGCGGCGAGGTCGTGTCGATGACCGACGCCGCGGGCACCGAGCACGCGGCCGACGGGCTCAACCGGCTCGTGCTGCACAAGGACCCCTACACCTGGCCGTGGGACGCCTGGGACATCGGGCCCGACTACCTGAAGCGCACCCCCCGCGTGCTGCGCCCCGTCGAGGTGACCACGGCGCTCGACGGCCCGACGGCGGTGCGCACGCATGTCTTCCGGTTCGGTCGCTCGCGCGCGGAACAGCGGATCATCGTCGAGGCCGGCTCCGTGCTCGTGCGGGTCGAGACGACGATCGACTGGCGCGAACGGCACAAGATGCTCCGCGCGGACTTCCGGCCGCGGCGCTACGGCGCGACGAGTAGGAGCGAGATCCAGTTCGGCCACATCTCGCGGCCCACGACCGAAGCGGACGCCGTGGAGGACGCGCAGTTCGAGATCTGCGCCCACAAATGGATCGCTACCGAAACTCCCGACGGAGGTTTCGCGGTCTTGAACGATTCGAAGTACGGGCATCGGGCGAAGTCGGGCCTGATCTCGCTCAACCTTTTGCGCGCGCCCACCTTTCCCGACAAGACCGCCGACCGCGGCGTGCACACCTTCACCTACGCCTTCCGTCCGTTCGACTCCGGCGACCTGAGCGGGGTCATCCGCGACGGCTACCGGCTGAACAACCCGCTCCGCCTCGAACCGGGAGTGTCGGCACCCTCCTTCGCGGCCACGACCGACCCGGGTGTCATCATCGAGACCATCAAGCCGGCCGAGTCCGGCGACGGGGTGGTGGTGCGGATGTACGAGAGCCTCGGCCGCGCGACGGTCACCGCGCTGCGCACGACCGCCGCCCACACCCGCGCGACGGTCACCGACCTGCTCGAGCGCCCCCTGCACCCCGCCGACCTCGACCACCTCGAGCTCGGACCCTTCGAGATCCTCACGATCCACCTGGAGACCCGATGACCACCGAGGCAGCGCCGCCCCGCACCCCCCGCGTCCCGTCGCCGCGGGCGCAGAACACCGCGATCGTGACCGCCGCCTTCGGGCAGAACCTGGTCTACGCCACGGTGAGCACCTTCCTGCTCTTCTACCTGGTCGAGATGATCGGGCTGAGCACCGGGGCGATCGCGGTCGTCACGATCGTGCTCACGGCGGCCCGCATCGTGGATGCCGTCGCCGACCCGTTCGTCGGCAGCCTCGTGGACCTCACCCGCACCCGCTGGGGCAAGTTCCGCCCGTTCATCCTGTTCTCGGCCCTCCCCGTCGCCGTGCTCACGGTGCTGATCTTCGCGGTGCCCGACATCGACGAGTCGGGGCAACTGATCTATTTCGCGATCTGCTACCTCATCTGGGGCCTCGTCTACGCGGCGTGCGACGTGCCGCTCTGGGGCCTCATCGGCTCCGCGTTCCCCGAGCAGGAGCGGCGCGCCCGGGTGATCGGCAACGTGCGGGCCGTCGGCGCCGTCGCGGTCGGGCTCTCCACCCTGGGCGCCCCCGCCCTCGCCGCCGCCCTGAGCTTCGGCCCGGAGACCACCCCGGAGGGCTGGGCCCGCACGATCGTCGTCATCGCCGTGGTCGGGATGGGCATCTTCCTGCTGGCGTTCTTCGTGCCGCGCGAGCGGGTGAGCACGGCCGAGCCGACCAGCTTCCGCGCGCTGTTCGGGGCCCTGTTCCGTAACAAGCCGCTGCTGCTCGTGCTGCTCGGCTCGGTGCTCGGCTTCGGTCGCTCGATCGTGCAGGCCGGCGGCGCGGTGTTCGTCGTCGTGGCCTACGGCAGCTCGGCCAACTTCACTCTCGTCGGGGCGGCGATCATCGCCGGCATCGTGCTCGGGTCGATCGTCACGCCGCTCGTGATGCGACGGTTCAGCGGGCGCACCCTCATCCTGCTCAGCTCGTTCGTCGCCGCGGCCGCCTACGTCGTCATGTACGTCGCCGGGTTCCAGAACCTGATCGTGCTGATCCTGCTGATCTTCGTCACCGGGCTCATGCTCGGGGTGTTCCTGGTCGCGCAGACGACGATGATCGCGGACGCCGTCGACGCCGCCGAGCGCGCCACGGGCCTGCGCAACGACGGCATCTCGTTCGCCACGCTGACCTTCGTCACGAAGGTGATGAGCGCGTTCTCGGTGATGGCGTTCGGCATCGTGGTCGTGATTGCCGGCTACCAGAAGGGGGTCGAGGTAACCGCCGAGATGCAGAACATCGTGTTCATCGGCATCACCCTCGTGCCCGCGGTCAGCTGCCTGTTGTCGGCGATCCCGTTCTGGCGCTACCGCCTCACGGCGGGTTCTCCCTCCACTTCCTGAACGCGGCGCACTCTGGTGTTGTCACTCAACGGCACTTTCGGACTCGAACGTTATCGAAGCGTTACCGTTTAGATTCACAACTTGAAGCCAATACGGGCGAACATGGCTACGCCCCGCCGAAGACGACGGGGTACCAAGAGGGTCAACCTCACTTCGAAGAAGAAGGGGAGAAACCGTGAAGCGTGCTTCATTGATCTCCGTTCTCGCGATCGCCGGTGTCTCGGCGATCGCACTGGCCGGATGTACGACCGCGGACAACGGCGGCGGAGATGCGGCGGCTACTCGCGCCTGCGTCATCCTGCCCGACTCGGCGTCCTCGGACCGCTGGGAGAACCTGGACCGCAAGTACCTCGACGAAGGCCTCACCGCCGCCGGCTTCGAGGTCGACATCCAGAACGCGCAGGGCGACACGGCGAAGTACGCCACCATCGCCGACCAGCAGCTCCAGCAGGGCTGCGGCGTCATGCTGCTCGTCGACTACAACGGCGCCGGCGTGGCCGTCGCCGAGAAGGCCAAGGGCCAGGGCATCCCGGTCATCGCCTACGACCGTCCGATCGCGGGTGCGGACTACTACGTGTCGTTCGACAACTTCCAGGTCGGCGCGCTCGAGGGTCAGATGGTCGTCGACGGGCTCAAGGACGCCGGTAAGGACCCGGCCACCGCGACCGTCGTCTACATGGGCGGCGACCCGGCCGACGGCAACGCGAAGTTCTTCCGCGACGGAGCTGTCTCCGTGATGGAAGCGGCCGGCATCACCGCTGCCGCCGAGCCGCCGGGAATCTGGGACGGCCCGACCTCGGCGACCAACTTCGAGCAGGCTCTCGCCACGCTCGGCGGTTCGGTTGACGCGGTCTGGGCTGCCAACGACACCAACGCTGCCGGCGTGATCACGATCCTCGACAAGAACGGCCTCGTCGTTCCGGTCTCGGGTCAGGATGCCAACACCGCGGGTCTGCAGAACGTCCTGCTGGGCAAGCAGTACGCGACCGTCTACAAGCCGGTGAAGCTCGAGGCTGATGCCGCGGTCAAGCTCGCGATCTCGCTGCTCAACGGCGAGACCCCGACCGCCGAAGCGGAGCTCGATGACGGCACGCCGTACATCCAGGTCACGCCGGTCGTCGTGGGCCCCGAAGAGGTGCAGCAGGTCATCGACGCCGGCGACGCCGACGCCGCCGAGCTGTGCCAGGGCGACGTCGCGGCCAAGTGCGACGAATACGGCATCAAGTACTAACCAGCACCATCTGGCGGGGCCCCGGACTGCACCGACAAGGTCAGGACGGGGCCCCGCCTCCTTCGCCCCCGGGCATCACCCGCACCGCCGTATCGCTCGCCCGGCGGACCCGACAGACTGGGGGCGATCCAATGACGTATCGACGGTGCCGCAGCGACCGCGGCACAGGAAAGGAACCCCCATGGTTCAACCCATCATCGAACTGACGGAGATCGTCAAGGGCTTCGGCCCGGTGAGCGTGCTCAAGGGGGTGAACCTCCGGGCGTACCCCGGCAAGGTCACCGCACTCGTCGGCGACAACGGCGCCGGCAAGTCGACCCTGATCAAGGGTCTCGCCGGCGTGCAGCCCTACGACTCCGGAACCGTGACGTTCGACGGCCGTGAGGTGCACCTCGCGAGCCCGCGCGACGCGTCGGCCCTCGGCATCGAGGTGGTCTACCAGGACCTCGCTCTCGCCGACAACCTCGACATCGTGCAGAACATGTTCCTCGGCCGCGAAGAGACCGAGTGGGGCACCTTCGACGAGGGCGTCATGGAGAAGCAGGCCTCCGACACCCTCCGCTCCCTTTCGGTGCGCACGGTCAAGTCGGTGCGCCAGAAGGTGTCGTCGCTCTCGGGCGGACAGCGCCAGACGGTCGCCATCGCCCGTGCCGTGCTCAAGAACGCCCGCGTGGTCATCCTGGACGAGCCCACCGCCGCTCTCGGAGTCGCCCAGACCGAGCAGGTGCTCAACCTGGTCAAGCGGCTCGCGGAGCAGGGAGTCGCCGTCATCCTGATCAGTCACAACCTCGCCGACATCTTCGAGGTCGCCGACTACATCAGCGTGCTCTACCTCGGCCAGATGGTGGCCGAACTCGAGACCGCGAAGACCACCCGCGACGAAGTCGTCGGATACATCACCGGCACCAAGACCCCGGCAGGAGCCCAGGCATGACCAGCACGCAGCACGACGGCACCGAGACCGGGCACGTCATGGCGCCGACCGACGTCATCGGCAGCGGCCAGGAGGGTTCCCTGTTCGATCAGGTGCGCGCCTGGACCCAGCGCGTCCGCGGTGGCGAGATGGGCGCTCTGCCGGCCATCGGCGGGTTCGTCGTACTGACGATCCTGTTCACGGTGCTCGTGGGCATCTTCCGCCCCGCGCAGTACTTCTTCAACGTCGGCAACTTCGCGGTGCTGGCGCAGCAGGCCGCGCCGCTCGTGATGCTCGGCATGGCGCTCGTCTTCGTCATCCTGCTCGGCGAGATCGACCTCTCCGCCGGCGTGACGGCGGGCGTGTCGATGGGTCTGTTCGCGGTGCTGGTGTCGCGCTTCGGCGTCAACTGGATCCTCGCCCTGGTCTTCGCGTTCGCCGCGGGCCTGGTGATCGGCACGCTGATCGGATTCTTCGTGGCGCGGGTGGGCATTCCCTCGTTCGTGGTGACGCTGGGTCTGTTCCTCGGCCTTCAGGGGGTGCAGCTCATCCTGCTCACCGGAACCGGCAGCGGCAACACGTCGATCCCGCTGCAGGTGCCCGAGGTGCTCGCGATCCAGAACGCGAACCTCCCGATCTGGGGCGGCTGGGTGATGCTGGTCGTCGCCCTCGCGATCTCGGCGGCCACGTCGTTCTGGGATCGCTACCGCCGCACGCGCGCGGGGGTGCCGAACCGCACGATCTCGCTGGTCTGGGCGAAGCTCATCATCATCGCCGTCGTCGGCGGGGTGGCCGTCTTCCTGCTCAACCAGAACCGCGGCCGCGCCGCGACGCAGCTCGGCGACCAGCAGATCGGCGGCACGACCGTCGAAGGCGTGCCGATGGTGGTGCCGTTCGTGCTCGCGATCCTGTGGCTCGGAACCTTCCTGCTCGATCGCACCAAGTACGGCCGGTACCTCTACGCGATCGGCGGAAACGCCGAGGCCGCACGCCGGTCCGGTGTCAACGTCGTGCTGATCCGGTGGGTGGCGTTCATCATCTGCTCGGGACTCGCGGTGCTCGCCGGACTGTTCCTCGCCTCGCGCGTCGGCACCGTCGACGCGACGATGGGCCGCGACCTCGTGCTCTCCGGCGTCGCCGCCGCCGTCGTCGGCGGTGTCAGCCTCTTCGGCGGGCGCGGGCGGCTCATGCACGCGGCGGTCGGCGCGCTCGTCATCGCGGTCATCACCAACGGCCTCGGGCTGCTCGGGCTCCCGTCCGGGATCAACTACGCCGTGACCGGCGGGGTGCTGATCCTCGCCGCGACCGTCGACGCGCTGTCGCGTCGTCGCAGCGGCGGCGCACGGACCTGACCTGTCGCGCCCCTGCAGCGCGGCCCCGGACTCCCAGCGAGTCCGGGGCCGCGCTCGTTAGCCTCGGATCATGAGTACGAACGACAAGGCCATGGCGCTGAAGGCGCTGCACGAGGCCCCCGAGATCCTCCGCGTCGTCAACGTCTGGGATGCCATCAGCGCCAAGGTCGTCGCCGATCTCCCGGGCACCACCGCCCTGGCGACCGCCGGCCACTCGATCGCCGCGAGTCGCGGCTACGCCGACGGCGGGATGCCGCTCGACATCGCGCTCGACGGCGCGCGGATCATCGCCGAGGCCGTCGACCTGCCCGTGTCGGCCGACCTTGACGACGGCTACGAGGACCCGGCCGAGACCATCCGCCGGGCGATCGGCTTCGGGATCGTCGGCGCCAACGTCGAAGACCGCTTCCGCCCGTTCGACGAGTCGGTCGCGCGCGTCGCCGCGATCACCGCCGCCGCCGAGAAGGAGGGCGTCGCTTTCCAGCTCAACGCCCGCACCGACGCGCTCACCCCGCGCTCGGGCGACCTGTCGGCCGACCAGAAGCTCGCGGCGGCCATCGAGCGCGGCACGGCGTTCCTCGACAACGGCGCGGCTCTGGTCTTCGTCCCCGGCGCGCACCCCCGGGCCATCGTCGAGCAGCTCGTCGAGGCGTTCGGCCCGGGCAAGCTCTCCATCATCGGGCTGCCCGGCGCGCTGCCGGCGGCCGAGTACGAGGCGCTCGGCGTCGCGCGCATCTCCTATGGCCCGCTCACCCAGCGGGTCGCCCTGCGCGCCCTCCGCGACCTCGGCACCGACCTCTACCGCGACGGCGTCATCCCGGAAGACACCCCGCCGCTCAACTGACCTCCGCTACCCCCGCGCCGCGAGCGCGTCGGCGAGCCAGCGGGCGTGGACATGCCACGGATCCCGTCCGGCGGCGAGCGCGTCGATGTGGGCACGCAGCCGCGGGGTGAGGGCGAACCACTCCGACGTGCCGAGGCGGTCGTCGGCGAACTCGGCGTGCCGGGCGCGTTCGAGGTGCCGGTCGCCGGCTTCGAACGCGAGCACATCCTCGTGGCCGGCCACCCCCGCCTTCAGCGCGCCGAACCGCTGCCGCGGGTTGGAGGTGGTGCCGATCTTCACCCGGTCGTCGAGTCGCAGGTAGTAGACGACGTCGACGCGCGGCAGCGGCAGCCCGGGGTCGATGTACTCGCCCACCCGCCAGCCGCAGACGGCGCAGACCCAGCCGGTCGGCGTGCGGACACCGCTGCGCGACCGGCAGACGCGGCACGGCGACTCGAGGTCACCCACTCCGGCTTCGGTCACCCCCCTATCGTCGCCCGCACCGCCGTCAACCCCTCGGTATCGACGGCGGTGCGGCGTAGCGTCGGGCATCTACCTCAGGAGGATCACATGTACGGAAAGCTGCTCTTCGTCGTCGGACTCGGCGCCGGCTACCTCGTCGGCACCAACCGCGGGCGCAAGGACTACGAGATGCTCACGACCCGAGTCAGCGAGCTGTGGCTGGACCCGCGGGTGCAGAAGGTCGCCAAGCAGGCGACCGACGTCGTCGAGAAGAACGTTCCGATGGGCGAGAAGGTCACCGAGGCTCGCACCGCCGCGACGAAGGCCGCGCGCGAGAACGTCGGCCCGTCGACTCGCGGATCGTCGTCCGCACCCGGAACGTCGTCGGCATCCGCCGCGTCCTGAGCGGGGTGCACGGCCTCCCCGACCCGTCCGACGCGCGGCAGTGGATCGCCGCGCGGCGGACGGCCGTGCTCGAGCGGCTCGCGGGGGTCGAGGATCGCTTGGTCGAGGTGCGTGCCTCACGCGCCGATTGGACCGACGAGGAGCACGACCCGGAGGGCTTCACGCTCACCTTCGAGTGGCAGCAGGCGGAGGGTGCCCGTGCCGCGCACCGGGCGGAGCTCGACGAACTCGAGCTCGCGATGTCGCGGGTCGACGCCGGCTCCTACGGTTTGTGCTGCTCGTGCGGTCTGCCGATCCCGCACGAGCAGCTGCGATTGCGCCCCGCGCGCACCACGTGCGTGTCGTGCGCGGAGGCCCGGCGCTGACTCAGGCGCCCTCTTCGGCGGCCCGGTAGCTCGACGTCACGACGATCGGGAGGTGATCCGACGCGCCGTGCGGCAGCGTCTCGATGTCGTGGATCGTCATCCCCGCGCTCGTCGCGAAGTCGAAGTGCCCGCGCAGCACCTTGTAGCGCGTGTAGGTGCGAGAGTCGCTGAGGGTGAGGTCGTAGCCGCTCGAGGTCATCCGGCGGCCGAGACCCGCCTTACCGAGCGGATAGTTGTAATCGCCGACCATGAGCGCCGGCAGTCCCGGCCCGAGCTCGCGCAACTGGGCGTGCGCCGAGGAGATCTGGTGGCGGCGCAACGAGTTGAGCGCCGTCAGCGGGGAGGCGTGGAACGAGGCCACGAGCACCTCGCGGTCTTCGACGACATCCCGGAGCCGAGCCGCGAGAAGACGCTCGTGCGCCGGAGCCGCGATGCGGTCGTGCAGCCCCTTCTTCAGCGCGTACGCCTTCGTCTCGAGCGACTCGAACCGGTCGCGGCGGTGGTAGATCGCGAGACCCAGGCGGTTGCGGCGCGTCGCGTCGGCGAGGTGCAGCGGGCCGAGTTCGGCCGGCAGCTCGGTCGTGACCGCCTCCTGCAGACAGAGGATGTCGAGGTCGTACGCCTCGGTCAGGGCGACGAGCTCGCCGGCGGCCTTGTGCTTCTCGAGGTTGTAACTGAGTGTGCGCACGACTCGACGCTAGGCGTTGTCAACCCATCCGTGCACGGGGGTTGACGCGAATATCCTGAGATCACAGCAGCCCCGAGGATACGTCGTGACGACTGAACTGAACGCCCCGCTCCTGCTGGAGCGGTACCGGCCCGACACGCTCATCGCGCGGGGCGGGTCGGCATCCGTCTACCGTGCGCGCGACGTGCTGCTCGGGCGTGATGTCGCCGTGAAGGTGTTCCTCGCCGGGTCGGAAGAGTCGCTCGACCGGGCTCGGGAAGAGCTCAGCGTGCTCGCCGGCCTCGGCGGCCACCACGGCATCGTGTCGGTGCTCGACGCCGGCATCGACCAGTCGTCGCCCGACGACCTGCGCCCATTCCTGGTGATGGAGCTGATCACCGGCCGCAGCGTGCGCCAGCTGATCGACGAGGGTGAAGTGTCGGTCACGGTCGTCGGCGGCATCGCCTTCGAGATCGCCGAGGCGCTGGAGTTCGTGCACCGGCAGAACATCGTGCACCGCGACGTGTCGCCGGCCAACATCCTGCTCGTCGACTACGGGTCGGAGTTCTCGCGCCCGCGCGCCCGACTCACCGACTTCGGCCTCGCGGTCGACGGGTCGACGTTCCAGCCTCCGGAGGACGGGTTCGTCGACGGCACCGTGCCCTACCTCAGCCCCGAGCAGGTGCTCGCCGAACGGCTGACCCCGGCGTCCGACATCTTCTCGCTGGGGCTCGTGCTCATCGAATGCTTCTCGCGGCTGCCGGTGTTCCCGGGCTCCGACGCGGTCGCGGCGATGTCGCGCGTCGGCGCCGAACCCGAGCTACCCAAGGTGGTGCCGAAGGCGTGGCGCGCGCTGCTCGCGGCGATGATCCGCGAGTATCCGGCGCAGCGTCCGACGGCACTCGAGGTGCTGTTCCAGGTGCGGCAGATCCTGCGCAAGCAGAAGTAGCCGCGCCGGTCAGGGTTCGAGCGACGGCTCGTCGGGCAGCGCGAGCGTGAGCGCGGCGACCTCGATCCGATCCTCGAGCTGGATGTCGTTGGCGAGCTGCCGCAGGCGGATCGCCAGCACCGACTCGGCGTCGTCGTCGACGAGATCGACCGCCGCGATCAGCAGCAGCCGGCCGGGACCGACGAATTCCAGGTGAAGGAAGGTCACCCGCGAGATCGCGGGATGCAGCAGCAGTTGCTGCAGCGCGGCTCGGCGCACCCCGTCGGGCGGGGCCGCGCCGACGAGGAAGCGCCGGTTGCGCTGGATGAGCAGCACGGCGACGACGGCGAGCAGCACCCCGATGAGGATCGACCCGAGCCCGTCGAAGAACGCCTCCCCCGTGACCTGGTGCAGACCGAGCGACGCAGCGGCGAGCGCGAGTCCGATGAGAGCGGCGACGTCTTCGAAGACGACCGCGCGCAGCGTGGCATCCGATCCGTTGAGCACGTAGTCGAGGGCTTCGCGCTCGACGGCCGCCGAGGCGCGACGCACCTGCCGCAGCGACTGGGCGAGCGAGACGCTCTCGAGCACCGCCGCGACGGCGAGCACGACGTAGCCGATCGCGTAGTCGGTGACCGGTTCCGGGTCGAGCAGCTCCTGCACGCCGGTCGCGATCGACAGCACGGCGCCGACCGTGAACAGCCCGAAGGCGGCGAACAGCGACCAGAAGTAGACGTCGCGCCCGTAGCCGAGCGGATGCGTCCGGTCGCGCACGCGGCGCCCCGAACGCTCGGCGATGAGCAGGAACACCTCGTTGCCGGCATCCGCCCAGCTGTGCAACGCCTCGGCGACCAGCGACGCCGACCCGGTGAGCACGGCCGCCGCCGTCTTCGCGCTCGCCACCGCGACGTTCGCCAGGAACGCGATGACGACGGCCATGTCAGCCCGCGTTCGTACGGGCGAGGAGTTCGTCGATCAGGCCCGCCGGGATACGGTCGCCCGCCATGCCCGCGACCCGTTCGAGCGAGAAGAACGACACCGGCGCGAGCGCCTTCGGGTCGACGCCTGCCTCGGCGAGGGCGTCGCGGATGAGCGGCCCGCCGACCGGATGCTTCAGCCAGGTGCCGACGGAGTCCTTCACGGTGAGCTTCGCGGCCATGCCCCCAGCTCACCACATCCGGGGTCCGTGTGAGATGGCGGATGCCGGTGCGTGGGGTCCGCGCCGAGGGCTTCGCTCATCCGCCCGCCGGCCGGTGGCGGGCTCGTCGAGGTGTACCCAGCAGGGCGGGGTCGAAGGTCGACGCCACCGCCGAGAAGGCCACGACGGGTCGTCATTCGCGCAGACGGGTGCAGACTGGGAGGCTACCGTCAGGGGATGCGCCTGGTGATCACGAGCGATACCCACCTCCCTTCGCGAGCGCGCGACCTCCCGGCGACGCTCTGGGCCGCGGTCGACCGCGCCGACGTCGTCGTGCACGCCGGCGACTGGACCTCCGAGGAGCTGCTCGATCGGCTGCTGGAGCGGTCAGCCCGGCTGATCGGCGTCTTCGGCAACAACGACCACGGCGCGTTGCGCGAGCGGCTCCCCGAGGTCGTGCGGGTCGAGCTCGGCGGCGTGCGGTTCGCGGTCGTGCACGAGACCGGGGCGAAGGAGGGCCGCGAGCGCCGCGCCGACGTCGCCTACCCCGACACCGACGTGCTCGCGTTCGGCCACTCGCACATCCCGTGGGACACCGTGAGCCCGCGCGGCCTGCGCCTGCTCAACCCCGGCTCGCCGACCGACCGGCGGCGGATGCCGCGGGCCACGTTCCTCACCGCGACCGTCGGCGACGGGACGCTGCGCAACCTCGAGTTCGTGGAGCTCTGACCCAGCTCAGCCGGCGTTGTGCGCGTCGCGCCAGGCGACCCACTCGGGGATGCGCGAGAGGTCGTAGTCGGGACCGGTGATGCCGAGCGTGAACAGCGTCGCCCCGACGGCGTGGAGCTGGTCGGCATCCTCGGTGCTCTTCCGGCCGACCTCGACGGAGATCTCGATCTCGGAGGTGTCGCGCCCGACGGCGGTGCCGTGCTCCGCGAGGATGCCGAGCTTCCGCTCGAGCGTCGCGACGTCGCTGAACGAGTGCCAGATGTCGGCGTGCTGCGCGGTGATCCGGAGGGTCTTCTTCTCGCCGCCGCCCCCGATGAGCACCGGGATCTTGCGGGTCGGCGCGGGGTTCAGCTTCCCCCAGCGGTCCTCGATGATCGGCAGGTCGCGGGCGAGCGCGTCGAGACGCGACCCGACGGTGCCGAAGTCGTAGCCGTACTCGTCGTAGTCGCGCTCGAACCAGCCCGAGCCGGTGCCGAAGATGAAGCGTCCGGTGCCGGTGCCGTGCGCGCTGATGTGGTCGATCGTGCGAGCCATGTCGGCCTGCAGGTTCGCGTTGCGGTAGCTGTTGCAGTTCACCAGCGCGCCGATCTCGACGCGACGGGTCTGCTCGGCGAGCGCGGCCAGCATCGTCCACGACTCGAAGTGCAGCCCGTCGCGCGGCCCGCTGAGCGGGTAGAAGTGGTCCCAGTTGAAGAGGATGTCAACACCGAGATCCTCGAGCTGCGCGGCGGTGTCGCGGATCTTCTCGTACGGGGCGTGCTGCGGGGCGATCTGCACGCCCAGACGGACGGGGCGAGTGGGGCGGGTGGAGCTCGAGGTAGTCATGCTCAGTTGCAACGTCCCGCACCCGCGGTCTCTTCCCGTCGGCTCACCTCATCGCGCCAGCCACCCTCCGACGGATTGTCGGTACTCGGTGGCGTCTGCTGTTTCTGCGAACTCGAGGAGATTGCCGACCTTCGCGAGGAGCACTTCGCGCACTTCGGACGGAGAGGCGAAGAAGAACTCCTTTCGAGGGTTGGCGCGATTGAGCGCTCGGTCAGCGAAGTGCCGATGCAGTTCGGCCTCCAGCGTGACGGCGTCTTCTGAGAAGAAGAGTGTGTGCGTGTCGAAACGAAATGGCACCGAAGCGCCCCCTAGTTCGAAGATGCGCTCCTTGGGTTCGAGACGACGCGTCAATCCGATCTTGACTACGTCGGCGCCGAATGCGCCTTCGTTCGAGATCACATAGACATAGCCCGCGCGGATGTTCGCTGCGCGGTAGTCGTTCTCCACAATCGCCGCGTCGACGTCGGCCAACCGCTGGAGAAGTTGAGGATCGGAGTCCCCGCGCTCCTGTAGCACAGCGAGCGCATTCGCGATATGCGCACGCTCTTTGTCGAGGCTTTCACGCTGGTCGAGCAGCTCCTGTTGTACTCGGCGCTCCTCGCGAAGCCGTGCTCGCTCTTCCCGTGCGGCTTCTCGCTCTTCCTGCCTCATCATCAGCCAGTCGGCCGTGAGCTCGATCTCTTGCTCTCTCAGTCGATGGAACTCATCGCTGATGCGCATATCCATCAAGGCACCGAGCTTCGCAATGGCCGTTCTCGAGGACTCAAGACGCTTCTTGGCGGTGATCACGTTCCCGACCCGCAGGCTGCGGATGGAGTTGTCGGCCTCGGAGTTGTAGGCACGCAACATCAACTTCGCCAAGTCGTTGCTCATCTTGCGGCCCTGCGCGAGTGAATTGTTGAAGGTGAAAAGGTCCGACTTGACGATCGCACGACCGGACTTCACGACTTCCGCTGTCAGTGATTCGAGTTCATCCAGCTTGTCCCGAAACGCCGCGGCGTTCTCGAGCGGGTGGTGGTACCGGTAGATCCCGACGTCCTGAAGTACGCGCGCATCATCCAGCTCGACCGTCTCACCGGTCTCGGCAAGTTCAAGGCGTGCGCGCAGGGACGCGTTCTCGGCCTCAAGAAAGGTCACGCGCGAATGGTCCACGTACTGAGGAGGCGAGTCGTCTCCCGGCTCAGGATCTCGCACGACATCGACTTGGTCGACCGCGTCTTCACCTTCCCCGATCCACAGGTTCCACCCGGTGGGCGCGGGGGGCCAGGCGGGATCGGGGGCCCAGCCCGAGGGCGGGACCCACCCACGCGGAGGCTTGGGCCACCCGGGCGGCGGATTGAAAGCGAGCGAGGCCATCAGACTCGCCGCACTCCCGAAGACGAGATCGGCACCAGACCGGACGGATTCTTCGAAACTACGGCGCCGAGATGAGCAAGCGCCGCTGCCGGTGTTGCATTCGCGAGGTCGATCTCGCCGAATACCTCACGGGTCGCGACGACGGCCACCAACGGGACTGAGATCTCTCGCCCGGTTGCGGGGTTGGTCGCGTTCGTCTCGAGCTCCAGGGCGACCACCTTGATCACCCCGCGCCGATCCGCCTCGAACACCTCGTGGACCGTCCGGAGCGCGACGTTGTTCACGATCGCCGCGTACCTCTCCTTGGCATCCTTCTGGGTCCCAGGCTGCTCGACAATTTCGTCGCTCGCCTTCACATGGCGGAACCCCTTGATCGTCGGAATCACCTCGGGAGCAGGAACGGATACCTTGATAGCGAGTTCCCCCGCCGACGCATCGAACTCCGCAACGGGCGAGATGTCGAACCACTCCGGGTAGACCGAATTGGCGAGCACGATCCCGACGTACTCCTGAACGGCTTCGACCGTGCCGTAGGCCAGCCCGGCGATCAGCTCGTCGAGAGCGGCGTTCTGTTCTGCCGCTTCCTCATCTCGCGCGGCAGACTCGGCCTCGTACTGCTTCAGGGCGATCTCGAGCTTCGCCTCTCGTTCCTTCTCGAGCTGGGCGTACGTTGCGGCCTGCTCCTCCCGGCGCGCAGGCAGAGCCGCCGTCGCCTCCTGCCACACCTTGTAGTCGGCGGCGTACTGAAGCTCGACCGCAGTGACGTTCGCGATCAGCTGTTCCTTGCGGTTGAAGAGTCCCTTTACGGGCGCTGGCGCTTGCTGCACCGGCAGGGCTGGTTCGGGGATCGCCGACAGCGGAGGGATCGGGACTCGCAGCAGGTCGTGCGCGAACGGCGGGTGCTCCGCCGTCACCCTCAGTTCTTCAAGGTCGACGTAGTCGTCGACCTCGAGAGTCGCCGTGAGAATGCTGTCGAGCTGCTGGTACCGATCCAGGAGTTCGGCGTTGAGCTGCTCGGTTTCGGCCAGCAGGGCGTCCGTGTGGGCCTGTGCCGCCTCTCGCTCAAGACGCTTCCGGTCTGCCTCCGATGCCTTCGAGGCCGCGTTCTCGGCTCGCTCAGCCGCACGATACGCGGCTTCTGCGCGGCGAAATGCGGCTGCGTGGGCTCGTTGAGCCGCAGCCTGTCGCTGATCCGCAAGCCTCGACTGATGCTGCAGCTCGGCGAAGAAACCTCGACGACGACCCATTGACGACTCCCTGATCCGGTCGGTTGCGACGAGCACTGTCGCGCTCGCAACGTATCGAGTCGAGAGGATCGCTAGCAACCGAAAGTTCCCGGAGGTGTGGTTTCGACACGCGGCTGCGCCGCTACTCAACCACCGAGAGGGTTCAGCGCAGCGAGACGGCGGGGAGGTCGAACCAGCGCAGCCGGTCGACCTCCTCTCCGAGCAGCACGTCGGTCGCCTGCGGCAGAGTGCCGGCCTCCGGCAGCGACGCGAACAGCGCCCGCGCCTCGTCGAGGTACTCCGCGAGCACCGACTCCGGGGCGGTGTCGTCGTGCCGCGGATACGTCATATTCCCGGAGGGGTCGTAGGTGACGTCGGTCAGCCGCAGCGGCGGTTCGACCGCGCCGGTCTCGTGCCGCCACAGCCCGGTCGCCAGGTCGAACCGGTACTGCGGGATGAGCTTCCACCCCTCGGACGCGATGAGCGCAACGGCATCCGCGAGGTAGCGGAAGACGGTGTCGCTGATGAAGTAGTTGAAGTTCACCCGCACCCAGCCGGGCTTGATGCCCTCGCAGCCGCGGGCGATCTGCTGCTCGTACTCGTGCGACTGCTCGATGTCGATGCCGAGCAGGCGGTGCCCGTATGGTCCGGCGCAGGAGCAGCCGCCGCGGGACTGGATGCCGAACAGGTCGTTGAGGATGGCGACGACCGCGTTGTGGTGCAGGTACTTGCCGCCGGGCTGCTTGATCGTGAACGAGATGATCGACAGCCGCTCGGCGTCGGGGTTGCCGAGGATCTGGATGTTGGGATGCTGCTGCCACGTCGACATCGCCCGCTGCAGGAACCCGTCTTCGACCGCCCGGATGGTGTCGACGCCGACGGCGTCCTTGAGCCCGAAGACGAGGCCCGCCCGAATCGACTCGATGATCGCCGGGGTGCCCGCCTCCTCGCGGAGCGCGGGATCGGTGAGGTAGTGGTGCTCGAGCGGGTTGACGTAGGCGACGGTGCCACCGCCGACGACATCCGGAACCGAGTTGGTGAGGATGCGGCGGTGCGCGATGAGCACCCCGGGAGTGCCCGGCCCGCCGATGAACTTGTGCGGCGAGAGGAACACCGCATCGAATCCGTGCCCCATGTCGATGTCGACGTAGGGGGCGGCGGCCGCGAAGTCCCAGCAGGCCAGCGCGCCGTGGGCGTGCAGCACGTCGGTGACGCGAGCGGTGTCGGTGATGATGCCCGTCACGTTGCTGGCGGCGCTGAAGCTGCCGATCTTGAGCGGCCTCTCGGCATACTGCGCGAGGGCGACCTCGAGCGCCTCCAGGTCGACGTGACCATCGGCATCCTCGGGGATCGTCACGACGTCGGCGATCGACTCCCGCCACGGCAGCTCGTTGCTGTGGTGCTCGAACGGCCCGAGGAACACGACGGGGCGCTCGGCGGCGGGGATGCTCGCCCGCAGCCCGTACTTCGCGTCGAGATCCGCCGGGATGCGCAGCCCCAAGATGCCGACCAGCTTGTCGATCGCGGCCGTCGACCCGCTCCCCGCGAAGATCACGACGGTGTCGTCGGTGCCGTGCACGCTGCGATGGATGGCGGCACGGGCATCCTCACGCAGCCGTGTGGTCTGCAGGCCGGTGCCCGACGACTCGGTGTGGGTGTTCGCGTACCGCGGCAGCACCCGAGAGCGGATGAAGTCCTCGAGGAAGGTGAGCGACCTGCCGCTGGCGGTGTAGTCCGCGTAGGTCACCCGGCGCGGGCCGAAGGGGCCGGGCATCACCTGGTCGTCGCCGATCACGGACTCGCGGATGCGGTCGAGCAGCGGGTTCCCGACGAGCGCCATGCCCCATTATCGGGGCGCGACCGGTCAGAGTTCGACGGTTCCGTCGAGGATGCCGCGGGCGAGTTCGTCGAGGGGCGTGCGGCGCGAGCGGGCGGCGCCGCGGATCGCCTGGAACGCCTCCTCCATTCCGACGTTGCGCGTGTGGGCGACGTAGCCCTTCGCCTGCTCGATCACGATGCGGCTGTCGAGCGCGCGCTGCAACTGGCCGCGCGCGAGGTCGGCCTCGCGAAAGGCGCGCTCCTGCATGATGCCGATCGTCGCAACGTCGGCGAGCGCTCGCACGGCCTCCGCGTCGTCGTCGCTCAGCAGGCCCTCCCGCTCGCGGAACAGGCTCAGCGTGCCGATCGTGTCGGCCCGCAACCGCATCGGCACGCTGTGCACCGCCGCGAAGCCGAGCCCCTGCGCGCGCTCGGCGAAGTCGGGCCATCTCGCGTCGACGTCGCGCACGCTCTCGACCGCGACGACGCGCCCGGTGACGTAGGGCTCGGCGCACGGGCCCTCCCCCGCGCCGAGCTGGAGGATCTCCACCAGGTCGCTGCTCTCGTCGGTGGACGCCACGACCTCGAGACGCCCGCTGCCTTCGGCGAGCAGGATGCCGGCCGCCGCCGCGTCGACCACCTCGATGGTGCGATCGACGAGGGTCTGCAACAGGTCCACCATGTCGTAACCGGCGACGAGGGTGTCGGCGAGTGTGACGAAGGTCCTCGCGAGGATCGCCTCGCGAGTCGGCGCGGTCATCCTCCCAGCCTAGGTCGCGGGGTCATCGCTCGACAGGTCGAGACGGCGCTCGACCAGATCCTGCGCCACGTCGCGCACGGGCCGGCTGGTCGCGAACGCGTGCGCCCGGATGGCGAGCAGCGCCGCGTCGGGTTTCACGCGCAGCTGGGCGGCCACCATCCCGGTCGCCTGATGCACGACGCGCAGCCGGGCCTCGTCGGCCTCGGCAGCTGACCGGGACGCCCGTAGCGCGCGGCTCATCACCGCCGCGCCGACGAGCGGCACGAGGGCGGCGGCCGCCGTCAGCTGCTCCTCGCTGAGTCCGCGGGCGACCGCCGTGCTCAGGCAGAGCGCCCCCACGTCGACGGGACCGGAGCGCAACGGGAAAGCGAAGACCGATTCGATCGAGAGCCCTTCCATCCGCTCGATGAGCATCGGCCACCGCTCGCTGGCGGCGACGTGGCGAACGAAGACGGGCTTCCCGGTGAGGAAGGCATCCCACGACGGGCCCTCCCCGAGGTCGATCTGCAGTTCGCCGAACGCCGTCGCCGAGACGCCGGACGAGCACACCAGCTGCACCTCGAATGGCCGATCGAGCGTCGCGATCGCTGCGCCGTCGACCTCGAACGCCGTGCGGAGGGGACCGCAGATGCTGGCGGCGTCCGTGGACGCCGAGCGGAGCGCCACTTCGGCGGCACGGAAACGAGGATGCACGGCGGGCCCTTCGGGTATCCGATCCGGCTCGACCGTTGGGTCAACGCTACGTCAGCGGGGCAGGGTCGGGTAGCGCGTCACCTTCGGAATGCGAACAAGCCGCACGATGCCCGCAGGATGAGCCGATCAGCCGACCACCGACTCCTCGCGGTGCGGCAGCTGCCAGTTCGGACGCACGAAGTGGCAGGTGTACCCGTTGGGGTACTTCTCCAGGTAGTCCTGGTGCTCCTCCTCGGCCTGCCAGAAGTCGCCGGCCGGCTCCACCTCGGTGACGACCTTGCCCGGCCAGAGACCGGAGGCGTCGACATCCGCGATGGTGTCGAGCGCGACGCGCTTCTGCTCGTCGCTCTCGTAGTAGATCGCCGAGCGGTAGCTGCGCCCGATGTCGTTGCCCTGACGGTCGCGCGTCGAAGGGTCGTGGATCTGGAAGAAGAACTCCAGGATGTCGCGGTACGAGATCACGTCGGGATCGAACTCGATCTCGACCGCCTCGGCGTGGTCGCCGTGGTTGCGGTAGGTGGCGTTGGGCGTGTCACCGCCCGAGTAGCCGACGCGGGTGGAGATCACTCCGTCGCGTCGACGCAGCAGCTGCTGCGCTCCCCAGAAACATCCTCCGGCGAGGATCGCGGTCTCGGTCGCCATCTCAGCTCTCCTTCGTGAACAGGTTCAGGTAGTCACCGTAGCCCTGCGCCTCGAGCTCGCCCACGGGGACGAAGCGCAGCGCGGCGGAGTTGATGCAGTAGCGCAGGCCGCCGTCGGCGACGGGGCCGTCGTCGAAGAGGTGGCCGAGGTGGCTGTCGCCGTTGGCCGACCGCACCTCGGTGCGCGTCATCCAGAACGAACGGTCCGACTTCTCGACGACGTACGCCTTCTCGAGCGGACGCGTGAAGCTCGGCCAGCCGGATCCGCTGTCGAACTTGTCGGTCGACGAGAACAGCGGCTCGCCCGACACGACGTCGACGTAGATGCCGTCGTCGTGGTTGTCCCAGAACTCGTTGCGGAACGCCGGCTCGGTCGCATCCTTCTGCGTGACGGCGAACTGGTTCGGGGTGAGTGCGGCGACGGCCGCGGGGTCCTTGGTGTACGTGGTGGTGCTCATGGTCTCGTGCTCCTCAGTGGAGCCGTTGGCTACGGCTCCACTGGGATGCAACAACGGAGTGCTGGGAAAGTTCCCGAGGCTCAGGCCGCGCGGCGGCGGAACAGCCCGACCAGCAGCAGGGCGATGACGACGACCGTCACGACGATCTGGATGGCGGTGGGCACGGCCGCGTCCGCGGGCGCGCCCGGCTCGGTGAACACGGGGATCATCGGCGCGATCGACAGGAAGCGGCTGACCACGGCGAGCCACACACCCCAGGTGCGGCCGAGGAAGGCGAAGACGGCGCCGACGATCGTGAGCACGGCGATGACGATGATGGCGACGCCGATCTCGATGGGCATCGGTCCGCCCATGAACGGCACGGCTCCGACGACGTCGGTGATGGCGAGCAGGGCGGCCAGGACGGCACCGACGCGGATCAGCACGCCGGCCTTCCGCGTCGGGGTCACGGGCGTGGTGGTCTGGGTCATGGGGGATTCCTCTCGGCTCGGCCGGCGTCTCCGGCACGCTTCGAGACTCGCGTCGAGGGTGCTCCGGCCGCGTCGGGGAGCCACCGAACCCCGCCTCCGTGCCAGCACCGTAGGCGCGGCCGGACGGCACTGCCAGGATGAGCGGATGAAGCGCTGGGACGCGGTGACGGGGGCGCTCGCCGTGGTCGCCGTCCTCGCCGCGACCGCCCAGGTCGCGATCGCGATCCGGGTCGCCCCGGACGCCCTCCCCGAGAAGCTCGTCGCCCTCGCGGTCACCACTCCGGCCGTCGTGCTCGGGGTGATCGTCGCGCGGCGCCTGCCGGCCAACCCGGTCGGTGCCGTGATCGCCCTGATCGGAACGCTGCCGCTCGTCGACCTCACCCTCGAGGTGTGGGGCCGCTCGGCGACCACCGGCACTCCGCTCCCGGGTGCGGAGCTCGTCGCGCTCGCGGCCGAGGCGACCTGGATGCTGCATTACGTCGGGCCCATCCTGCTCGCCCTGGTCTTCCCCACCGGCCGGTTGCTGTCGCCGCGCTGGCGGTGGGCGGTCGCCGCGCTGATCGTCGTGCCACTCGGTTTCGCGCTCGTCATGTTCGCCCCGCCCGACCTCGGGTTCCTCTTCCTCCCGTTCCCGCTCGCCCTTCTCGCCCTCCTCGTCGCCGCGGTCGTCGCGGTCGTGAAGCGCTACCGCCGGGGTGACGAGCAGCAGCGCCGGCAACTGCGCTGGTTGACGGTGAGCGCCGTGCCGCTCCCGCTGATCCTGGTGGTGTGCTGGTTCGAGCTGGTGCTGTTCGGCACCACGAACGGGGTGGGGATCGCTCTGGCGCTGCTGGTCGTCGCGCTCCCGGTCTCCGTCGCCGTCGCGATGCTGCGCCACGAGTTGTGGGGGGTCGACCGGGTGCTCGCCGGCACCATTCGCTGGACCCTCATCGTCGCGGGGGTGGCCGCCGCCTTCCTCGTCGCGGTGGTGCTGCTCGGCCTGATCTTCGGCCAGGCCTCGCCCGTGGCGGCCGCCGTGGCGACCCTGCTCGCGACGCTCCTCGCGCGCCCGCTGCACCGCGGCATCCGCTCGTGGGTGGATGCCCGCTTCCAGCCGCGTCGCACCGCCCTGATCGCGGCCGTGCGGCGCTTCGTCACCGACGTGCGCGACGGTCGGGCCGAGCCCGAGCAGCTCGCCGAGGTGGTGGCGGGCTCCGGCATCCGGGTGGTCGTCGACGCCGCCGGCGCGCGCCTCGAGGCCGACGACGCCGCCGAGCTGACAGCATCCGATCTGCAGGCGGTGGATGCCGAGGCCCGCCTGCCCCTGGAGCTCGCGCGCCCGCGGCTCGACCTGCGGGACGCGCTCGCGCAGACCGACGCGAGCCGGGCGCGCCTGGTGGCCGCGGCCGACGACGAGCGGCGGCGCATCCAGCGGGATCTGCACGACGGCGCGCAGTCCAACCTGGTCGCCCTCGGGATGCGGCTGCGGTCGCTGCAGCGCGGCGGGGAGGCGCCGGCCGTCGAGCCGCAGCTGGCGGAGGCCGTCTCGGTCTCGCCAGCACCCTCACCGGAGGCCTCAGCCTCACCTACCCGAACACGGCGGTCACCCTCGGGATCGACGCGACCCTGCTCGGATTCCTCTCACCGCGGAGCATGATCCTTCTCGGCGTGTTCCTGCTCGTGGCCGGCATCCTCATCGCGACCCGGGTCGGGCGCGAGTTGCGGGCGATCGGCAGCGACCGGCGTGCGGCACGAGTGGCCGGGGTGCCGGTCGCACGGCTGGTCGTCGGCGTCTTCGGCGCCTCGGGAGCGTTGGCCGCGCTCGGCGGCGTTCTGCTCGCCTACAGCTACTCGTCGGCCAATCCGGATCCTGGCCCGCAGCTGCTCATCCTCGGCATCGTCGCCGCCCTGCTCGGCGGGCTGTCGCTCTCGGGCGGACGCGGGCATCCGATCGGGATCCTGCTGGGAGTCATCGCCGTCGCGTTCGTCGGGCAGCTCACGACGATGCTCGGGCTCCCCCAGTACGTGACGCAGATCACGTTCGCGGTCTTCCTCGCCGCGATCGCGATCGTCGACGCGCCGGGACTCCACGACAGCACCACGCGACTGCGCACGTGGCGCGAGGGCGGCACGAAGGTGGCGGCGAGGACCGACCCCGGGTCGCGATAATCAGGTGGTGGAGTCCGGGGAGATGCGCGAGTGGTTCGCCGACTTCCTCGAGGCGCTCAACCGCCACGACCTCGACGCGCTCCGTGCTCTGATCGACCCCGCCGTGCGGCGGGCGCACCTGCCCGGAGGGGTCGAAGCCTGGTTGCATGACCTCGCCGATCTCTTCGCCGCCTTCCCCGACTGGCGGTGGAAGCGCATCCAGCTCGTCGTCGAGGGGGACCGCATCGCCGCACACCTGCGAGCGGGCGGAACGCAGACCGGCGCGTTCCGCGGCATCGCGCCGACCCGCCGGCACGTCAACGTCGCCGAGTTCGGGTTCTATCGTCTGGCCGGCGGGCGGGTCGTCGAGTTCACCGGCAGCGGCGCCGATGAGGTGCTGGGACAGATCGCGAACTGACGAGCGGCGAGAATGACCGGATGGAACCTCCGGCTCTCGACGAGGACCTCGTGCGTCGACTCGTCGCCGAGCAGTTCCCGCACTGGGGCGGCCTGCCGGTGCGCGCGATCGTGCCGGGGGGCAACGACAACCGCACGTTCCGGCTCGGCGACGAGCTCACCGTCCGGCTGCCGAGTGCCGAAGGCTACGTCGCGGCGGTCGAGAAGGAGCAGCGCTGGCTGCCGGTGATCGCGCGACACGTCCCGCTCCCGGTTCCCGAGCCCGTCGCGGCGGGAGCACCGGGTTCGGGGTACCCGTTCCCGTGGACGATCAATCGCTGGATGCCCGGGGAGTCCGCCCTGACCGCCCCCGTCGACGACCTCGCGCGGTTCGGTCTCGACGTCGCCCGGTTCCTCCGCGCGCTCCAGACGACGCCGATCGACGGGGCTCCCGTCGCCGGAGCTCATAGCTTCTGGCGCGGCGCCGATCTGCGGCACTACGACGAGGAGACCCGTCGCACCGTGGCCGAGCTCGGCGACCGGGTCGACGCCGGCGCCGTCCTCGCCGTCTGGGACGCCGGGCTCTCGGCACCCTTCACGGGCACGCCGGTCTGGTTCCACGGCGACGTCGCCCCCGGCAACCTCCTCGTCGAGGACGGGCGCCTGGCGGCGGTCATCGACTTCGGCACGAGCGGCGTCGGCGACCCGGCGTGCGACCTCTACCTGGCCTGGACCTTCCTTGACGCCCCCGCGCGGCGCGGCTACCGCGAGGCGTTCGGCGCCGACGACGGGATGTGGGCGCGCGGACGCGCCTGGGTCATGTGGAAGGCGCTCATCAGATACGACGACTGGGGCGCACCTGTCGTCGCGGAGCTGCTGCGCGAGGTCTGACCGGAAAGGCGAAAGCCCCTGCCGTCGCAGGGGCCCTCGTGGCGGTACCGGTGGGATTTGAACCCACGGAGGCTATGAACCTCACATGTTTTCGAGACATGCTCCTTCGGCCGCTCGGACACGGTACCGCCGACGAGCTTAGACCAAGTTCGGCCACCGCTTTCCCGGCGGTTCCATAGCTGCGACCAACACTCCCCCGAGGCGGCGGCACGACTCTCGTGGACATGGCAGATACGAAGAACACCGAGGTGCCCCCGGCTTCCGAGCCGGCCGCGCCCGTGCAGCAGACCGCTCCGGTCGTCGTCACCGAGAAGCGGCGGTGGGCGATGCCGCTCATCTCCGCGCTCGTCGTGGTCGCCGCGCTGGTCGTGGGCGGGATCGGCGGGTTCGCGATCGCGACCGCCACCCACGCCGGTGGCCGGCCGGCGATGGAGCAGGGCGCGTTCCCGGACGGACCGGGCCAGCAGGGCGGACCCCAGCAGGGCGGTCCGCAGCAGGGCCCGGGTCAGGGTGGCCCGCGGAACGGCGAACGCCCCGAACCGCCGAGCGAGCGCCCCGATGGCGGACCTGACGGCAACACCGACGAGAGCGAAGGCGACTCGTCCGAGGGCTGACCACACCCCACCGAGCCCACGTCATCCGTTCCCCCCTGGATGCCGTGGGCTCCCTCGTACGTCGGCGGCTCGCCGTACTCTCGACCCATGGCCCGCCCCACCGCTCCCGGATTCGCCTGCCGGGAATGCGGCTGGACCACCAACAAGTGGGTCGGCCGCTGCGGCGAGTGCCAGGTCTGGGACTCCCTCGTCGAGCAGGGCGCCCCCACCGCCAAGGTCACCGCGGTCGCCATCTCGGAGGCCCGCGCGGCGCGGCCGATCACCGAGATCTCCACCGAAGAGAGCACGCACCGCCCGAGCGGAATCGGCGAGTTCGACCGCGTGCTCGGCGGCGGGCTCGTCCCGGGCGCCGCCATCCTGCTCTCCGGCGAGCCGGGCGTCGGCAAGTCGACGCTGCTGCTCGAGGTCGCCGCGCGCATCGCCCAGCGCGGAGCCCGCGTGCTCTACGTGAGCGCCGAGGAGTCCGCGTCGCAGGTGCGGCTGCGGGCCGAACGCACGGGGGCCCTCTCCGACGAGCTCTACCTCGCGGCCGAGACCGACCTCGCGACGATCCTCGGCCAGGTGGATGCCGTGAAGCCCCGGCTGCTCATCGTCGACTCGGTGCAGACGGTGTCGTCGGCGATGTCCGACGGAGCGCCCGGTCAGCCCGCCCAGGTGCGCGAAGTCGCAGGAACCCTCATCCGCGTCGCCAAGGAACGCAACCTGCCCCTGCTGCTCGTGGGGCACGTCACGAAAGACGGCTCGATCGCCGGGCCGCGCATGCTCGAACACCTCGTGGATGTCGTGTGCAGCTTCGAGGGCGACCGGCAGACCGCACTGCGCTTCGTGCGCGCCCTGAAGAACCGGTTCGGCCCGACCGACGAGGTGGGCTGTTTCGAGATGACCGGCGACGGCATCGCCGAGGTGCCCGACCCGTCGGCGCTGTTCCTCTCCCGGTCGACCACCCCGGTGAGCGGAACCTGCGTCACGATCGCGCTCGAGGGCAAGCGCGCGATCCCGGTCGAGGTGCAGGCGCTCATCGTCGGCACCACCGCGCCGCAGCCGCGTCGGGTCGTGAACGGGGTCGACTCGGCGCGCGTCGCGATGATCCTCGCGGTGCTCGAGCGGCGGTGCGGCCTGCGGATGTCGACATCCGATGTCTACGTGTCGACCGTCGGCGGCATGCGGCTCACCGAGCCGGCCACCGACCTCGCCATCGCGCTCGCGATCGCCTCGGCGGTGAAGGACATCGCGCTGCCGCAGACCCTCGCCGCGGTCGGCGAGATCTCGCTCGCCGGCGAGATCCGCCCGGTGGCCGCCGCCCGCCAGCGGATCAGCGAGGCGACGCGCCTCGGCTACGCGCAGATCGTGGATGCCGACGCCTCATCGGTGCACTCCGCGATCGGCATCGCGTTCGCCGCGGCGCCCTCCGAGAAGGCCGCCGTCCCCGCCTTCTGAGCCCATCGGTGGTCGAGTAGCGCGCGAAGCGCGCGTGTCGAGACCTCAGTTCAGGATGAAGGGGGTGTCCGACGCCGACTCGATGTCGCCGACGGCGACGCTCAGGCGGTAGGTCGCCCCGCCGGCGATGACCTCGGGAAGCGAGGAGTCGCAGGTGTCGGGGCTCGACCGGGTGCGATCCCAGGCGAACGGGGCGCTGGCGAGCGGGGTGTTCGGCTCGAGCGTCACCTCGGTGGCCTGCGTGGTGAGGCAGTCGGTCGAGGTCCAGATCGGGTCGGCTCCGCTGACGATCGAGAACACCTGGCCGTCGGCCGGGATCTCGAACGTGCAGGCGACGGAGCCCGTGTTGGTGATCGACATCGACAGCTGCGGCTGCACGCCGGCGGCGTACGAGCTCTGGTCGGTGACCGGATCGATCGTGATGACGGCGGGGTTGCACGCCCCGCCCTCGTCGACGGCGACCGGGGTGTTCGACGTCGCCGGCTGCGGTGAGGGCGTCTCCTGCCCGGCGTTCTCGGCGCCGGGACGCACGACGATGAGCACGATGATGACGACGACGGCCAGGAGCCCGAGCAGCACGACCAGGCGACGGCGCCAGTAGACCGCGGCGGGCTGCGGCCCGACGGGGTTGCGCACGCTCGACATGCCGTCAGGGTAAGCCCGTGCGCGGTCAGCGGCGGGTCGGCGCGCCCGCGTCGAGGAGCCTCAGCAGTTCGTCGGCGGTTCCCGTCGGCGTGACGGCCCGCAGCACGAGCTCGTCGACCACGGCGAAGGCGTCGGTGGCTGCGGGCTGCCCGAGGTCGATCGTCGTCGCCATCGGGTCGATCCCGAGCCGGGCGAAGTTCGCGGCGTACGACGGCTAGCCGCTGTACCGCGCCGTCTCGGCCTCAAGGGCGGGCCGAGCCGCGGCGTCGGCGATCGTGCGCGCGTAGAGGATACCCCGCACCGAGCGACCGCCGGCATCCCGACGCAGGTCGGCCATCGCGGCCGCCGCGGAGCCGGCGTCGAGCCAGTTGAGCAGCACGCCGTCGGCGATGCGGGCGGCGAGCGCCCGGGTGCGCGGGCCGAGGGCGCCGATGACGAGGGGGATGCCGGCATCCCGGAGTCGTCCGACGGAGCGCTCGATCAGCCCGAGGCCGTGACGCTCGCCCCCGCTGCCGGATCACCCCGGTCGCGAGCCGCAGCGTCGAGGTGACCTCGGCCGCGATCCCGAGAGTGGCGAGGGCATCGCCGCCCGGGGTGTCGTTGACCCAGAGGGTCGCGTAGCCAGCCGCCTCGACGAGCGGGGCGAGGCGGCGAACGATCACGGTATCCGTGGCTCCGGGGATGCCGATCGAGCGCCTCACAGGTGTTTGAGCATGCGGGTGTTGCCGAGGGTGTTCGGCTTGACCCGGGACAGGTCGAGGAACTCCGCGACGCCCTCATCGGGCGAGCGCACGAGTTCGGCGTAGACGTCGGGTGAGACGATGCTCTCGCCGATCTCGGTGTAGCCGTGGCGGGCGAAGAAGCCGGTCTCGAAGGTGAGGCAGAACAGGCGCGACAGGCCGATGCCCCGGGCCGCATCCTCGAGCTTCTCGAGGAGCGCGTGGCCGACGCCGCGCCCCAGCCAGTCGCCGGCCACGGCGAGGGTGCGCACCTCGCCGAGGTCCTCCCACATCACGTGGAGGGCGCCGCAGCCGATCAGCGCGCCCGAGGCGTCCTCGGCGACCCGGAACTCCTGCACCGCCTCGTAGAACACGACGCGGTCCTTGCCGAGTAGCACGCGGCTCTCCACCAGTGGCGCGATGAGCATCTCGATCTGCGGGATGTCCCCGGTGCGGGCCCGTCGAACCTCGAATTCACTCACCCCGCGACTCTACTTTTCGTCGACCCCTCGGTGGTCGAGTAGCGGGCGCAGCCCGCGTGTCGAGGTCCGGCCGCACTCGGCGGGATGTGCTCAGCTGGAGGGGTGCAACGGCCGCCCGCCGACATCCCGTCGGATCCCCAGATCGCGGCCGCTCTCGTGAGCGACCAGCACCCGGCGCTCGCGGCCCCGGTGACGCTCACCGCCGAAGGCTGGGACAACGTGATCTACCGCCTCGGCGACGACCTCTCCGTGCGGCTCCCCCGCCGCGCGGTGGCCATCCCGCTGCTGCTCAACGAGCAGCGTTGGCTGCCCGGGCTGGCCGAGGTGCTGCCCGTCACGATCCCGGCGCCGGTCGCCGTCGGCGTGCCCTCCGACGCGTTCCCCTGGCCGTGGTCGATCATCCGCTGGGTCGAAGGTGCGGGCCTGGACGAGGTCGACGCCGAGACCCGGGATGCCGTCGCCGATTCGTTCGCCGACACCCTGCTCGCCCTGCACCGGCCCGCGCCGCACAGTGCTCCGCACAACCCGGTGCGCGGCGTGCCGCTCGTCGCCCGCACGGCGACCTGGGCCGGGTACCGGTCGCGGGCGGGACTGTCGGACTCCGAGCTCGACGTCATCGAGGCGGCCCTCGCCGACGGACTCGACGCCGAGCTGCACCCGGGGCCGCCGGTCTGGGTGCACGGCGACCCGCACCCCGCCAACACGGTCGTCGCGGCGGCCACCGGCACCCTGGTGGCGCTGCTCGACTTCGGGGATCTCAGCGCGGGGGATCCGGCGACCGACCTCGCCGCCGCGTGGTTCGGCTTCGGGCCCGTCGGGCGTGCCCGGCTGATCGAACGACTGGATGCCGACGGCGACTACGACCCCGACGTGTGGCGCCGGGCGAAGGCCTGGGCTGCGGGCACGACGCTCGCGATCGCCGCGCACTCCGACGACGCCCCGCGGATGCGCGCCATCGCCGGCCACACCCTCATCCAGCTCTCCTCCCCCGCGGGCTGAGCGCTCCTTCCCGCGCGGTTCGGACCCCCCAACGACTCGAGGGACCCCCGCGTGCGGGGATCCCTCGAGTCATAGAACCCTCTATGACGCCGTGACTACGCGCCGATCGCGGCGGTCTTCTCCGGCTTCGGGTCGCGGCCGGCCTGGCGACCGGTCTCGAACGTGAACTCCCCGTCGACGAGTTCGACGCGCACATGGTCGCCCGCCTCCAGCTCGCTGTGCAGGATCTTCTCCGAGAGACGGTCCTCGATCTCGTGCTGCACCGCGCGGCGCAGCGGTCGGGCGCCCATCGACGGGTCCCACCCGAGGTCGATCAGCTTCGCCTTCGCCTCGTCCGACACCTCGATCGTCATGTCGCGGTCGAGCAGGCGGTCCTGCAGCCGCTTGATGAAGAGTCCGACGATCTGCAGCAGCTCGTCCTTGTTGAGCTGCGGGAAGACGATCGTCTCGTCGACACGGTTGAGGAACTCCGGCTTGAAGTGCTTCTTCAGCTCTTCGACGACCTTCGCGCGCATGCCGGCGTAGTCGGCCGCGGCGTTGCCCTCGAGCGTGAAGCCGACCGGACCACCCGTGATGTCCTTCGTGCCGAGGTTGGTCGTCATGATGATGACCGTGTTCTTGAAGTCGACGACGCGGCCCTGACCGTCGGTCAGGCGTCCCTCCTCCAGGATCTGCAGCAGCGAGTTGAAGATGTCGGGGTGCGCCTTCTCGATCTCGTCGAAGAGCACGACGCTGAACGGCTTGCGGCGCACCTTCTCGGTGAGCTGGCCGCCCTCCTCGAAGCCGACGAACCCGGGAGGGGCACCGAACAGCCGCGAGACGGTGTGCTTCTCGCCGTACTCCGACATGTCGAGGGAGATGAGCGCGTTCTCGTCGTCGAACAGGAACTCGGCGAGCGCCTTGGCGAGTTCGGTCTTACCGACACCCGTGGGGCCGGCGAAGATGAACGAGCCCGACGGACGCTTCGGGTCCTTCAGCCCGGCGCGGGTGCGGCGGATCGTCTTGGCGAGGACCGAGATGGCCTCCTCCTGACCGATGACCCGCTCGTGCAGCGCCTTCTCCATGAAGATCAGGCGCGAGCTCTCCTCTTCGGTGAGCTTGAACACGGGGATGCCGGTCGCGTTCGCGAGCACCTCGGCGATGACGCCTTCATCCACGGTTCCGGATGCCGCGACGTCGCCGGCGCGCCACTGCTTCTCGAGCCGGAGGCGCTCACCGAGCAGCTTCTTCTCCTCGTCGCGCAGCGAGGCGGCCTTCTCGAAGTCCTGCTCCTCGATCGCGGCTTCCTTCGAGGCGCGCACGGTGGCGATCTTCTCGTCGAACTCGCGCAGCTCCGGCGGGGCCGAGAGGATGCTGAGCCGCAGCCGCGCACCCGCCTCGTCGATCAGGTCGATCGCCTTGTCGGGCAGGAAGCGGTCCTGCACGTAGCGGTCGGCGAGGTTCGCCGCCGACACGATCGCACCGTCGGTGATCGACACCTTGTGGAACGCCTCGTACTTGTCGCGGAGCCCCTTCAGGATGTTGATCGTGTGCGGGATCGTGGGCTCGTGCACCTGCACCGGCTGGAAGCGCCGCTCGAGGGCGGCATCCTTCTCGAAGTGCTTGCGGTACTCGTCGAGCGTGGTCGCACCGATCGTCTGCAGCTCCCCACGGGCGAGCAGCGGCTTGAGGATGGAGGCCGCGTCGATGGCGCCCTCGGCGGCACCGGCCCCGACGAGGGTGTGGATCTCGTCGATGAAGGTGATGATGTCGCCGCGGGTGCGGATCTCCTTGGTGACCTTCTTGAGGCGCTCCTCGAAGTCACCGCGGTACCGGGAGCCGGCGATGAGCGAGCCGAGGTCGAGCGTGTAGAGCTGCTTGTCCTTCAGCGTCTCCGGCACGTCGCCGCGCACGATCGCCTGGGCGAGGCCCTCGACGACGGCGGTCTTGCCGACGCCGGGCTCGCCGATCAGCACGGGATTGTTCTTCGAGCGACGGGAGAGGATCTGCATGACCCGCTCCATCTCCTTCTCGCGGCCGATGACCCGGTCGAGCTTGCCGTCGCGCGCCGCCTGGGTGAGGTTGCGGCCGAACTGGTCGAGGATCTGGCTGCCCTTGTCAGGCGTCGCATCGTTGCCGCCGACCGCGACCTGCTCCTTGCCCTGGTAGCCCGAGAGCAGCTGGATGACCTGCTGGCGCACGCGGTTGAGGTCGGCGCCGAGCTTCACCAGCACCTGAGCGGCGACGCCCTCGCCCTCGCGGATCAGGCCGAGCAGGATGTGCTCGGTGCCGATGTACGAGTGACCCAGCTGCAGGGCTTCGCGCAGCGACAACTCGAGCACCTTCTTGGCACGCGGCGTGAAGGGAATGTGGCCGGTCGGCTGCTGCTGACCCTGGCCGATGATGTCTTGTACCTGCTCGCGTACGGCGTCGAGCGAGATGCCGAGGGACTCGAGCGCCTTCGCGGCGACGCCTTCACCCTCGTGGATGAGGCCGAGCAGGATGTGCTCGGTGCCGATGTAGTTGTGGTTGAGCATCTTCGCCTCTTCCTGGGCGAGGACGACCACCCGGCGGGCTCGGTCTGTGAAGCGCTCGAACATTCTGAACTCCTGTGGACGCCGGTCGGAAGGCGTCGATACATCCGAGGGTAACGACGCGGCCTCGCGAAAACTCCCGTGTTCGCTCACGGCTCAGCGGGAGCTTGACGGGAGGCGTGCGACTGTGTTTATCGTAGATCGATAACAACGACAATCGATAAGGAGATACCGATGTCTTCCTCCACCGCCTCCGCATCCACCCTGTCCAAGTGGGATGACGGCGCGCTCAAGTTCGGCATCGTCATGGGCGCCGCCGCTGCCGTCTGGACGGTCGTCCGGGCGGTGCAGAACATCATCCGGATCGCCCCGAACCGCGACGTCCCCGTGACGGCCGCGTTCGCCGACTCGACCGCCTCGATGCCGATCGGACCCGGCGGCGCCGAGGTCGAGGTCATCCCGACCCAGGTGGTGCTCTCGGTGAGCGACATGCCTGGCATCACCCTCTGGTCGCTCATCCTCGCCGAGGTCGTCTACGCGCTGGCGGTCGTCACCGTGATCGCGTTGGTCTGCCTCGTCATCCGCAACGTGACCACCGGCCGGGCGTTCGCGCCGCAGACCGTCGGCTACATCGGCACGGCGACGATCGTCGTCGGGGTCGGCTGGATCCTCACCTGGCTGTTCCGCACGATGGGGGCCAACGGCGGCGCGGCCACGCTCGCGGGCGGGTCGCCGGTCAATACCGCCTTCGAGATCCAGCCCGTCGTGATCTTCGCGATCGCCTCGATGGGGGTGCTCGCCGTGGCGTTCCAGATCGGCGGCAAGCTGCAGCGCGAGAACGAGGGGCTCGTCTGATGCCCGGCGTACTCCAGAGCCGCGCGAACCGGACGCTCGGACTCGCCGAGAAGACCATCCTCGGCTTCATCGCCGGAGCTGCCGCGGCGATCGCGATCATCGACCTGGTGCTGCTCGTGCCGCGGATCGTCGACCTGGTGACCTCGGGCCCGACGACCCTGATCGGGGCGACCCTCACTCGGCCGCTCGAGCCGGAGTTCGCCTCCCCCGACGTCACCGGCGCCGTCGCACGAACCGCCGATGTCACGGTGAGCACGCTCCCCGGGGGCGCGGTCGCCGCCCTCATCGCGGCCGCGATCGTGACGTCGCTGCTCACGATCGGTATCTGCCTCGTCGTCGCCTGGCTGTGCCTGCGCGTGTTCCTCGGCAAGCCGTTCGTGCGCTCGGCGACCTGGGGCATCGGGGCAGCCGCCATCCTGGTTCTGCTCGGCGGGCTCGGCGGCCCCCTGCTCACCGGGATCGCCTACGCCGAGACCGCGTCGGCGCTCGACCTCCCCGAGCTCGAGCCGTTCGTGGTCACGATCGACCTGGCGCCGCTCGGCTGGACGTTCGCCCTCGCGGTCGTCGCCGCCGCGTTCGAGATCGGTCAGCGCCTGCAGCGCGACACCGAGGCGCTCGTCTGATGGCCACGACGACGCCTGTCGCTGTCGACAGCTCGCAGCGCACCGCGTTCGCCGTCATCGCCGGGATGGCGGGGGTACTCGGTCTGGTGCTCGTCATCGACGGGATCTGGCGCACGATCGCGCTCGCCGTCGGGGCGGGACCGGTCGCACTTCTCGCGCGCGGCGACCTGCCGGGTGCCGACGCCCGCATCACGACGGCGACGGTCCTCTCGTCGGACGTGGGCGAGTCGAGCCGCGCCTTCCTCGTCGGCGGTTCGGCCCTGGGGTTGCTCGTCACCGCGGCCACCTACGGCGCGATCATCGTGTTCCTGGTGCTGGCCGCCCGCGGAACCCCCTTCCACCGGCTCCTCTACCCGGTCGCCTTCGCGGCCGGGTCGGTGATGACCTTCGGCGGCCTCGCCGCGTCGGCGGTCTCCGGCGTCGGCAGGGTCCAGGCCGCCGATCACCTCGGCGCCGTGCCCGACGGCCCCTTCGAGGCGGCGTTCACGATCGCCCCCGGAGAGTGGTCGTTCGGCGTCGTCGTGCTGGTCGCCGCCTTCGTCATCCGGATCGGCCAACGTCTGCAGCGCGACTCCGAAGGACTGGTCTGATGCCCCCCGACGAGGACGCCGGACGCATCCACTGCCGTCTCGACGAGCTGCTCGCCGAGCGCGGGATGACGCTGACGAAGCTGTCGGAGCTGGTGGGGGTGAGCCTGGTGAACCTGTCGGTGCTGAAGAACGACCGGGCCCGCGCCATCCGCTTCTCCACTCTCACCGCCCTCTGCGACGCCCTCCAGTGCGAGGTGGGCGAGCTGCTGGTGGTGCGCCCGTAGCATTCGGGCACGGCGCTGCTCGACGCTCGGCCGGACTCACCCCGCGGGGGCGGTGCCCGGATTCGTCGCGCGGCCGTCGAGCCAGAGCATGTTCGACGGGTCGCTGTGGGCGGTGCCGGTGCCGACGTGCGTGTCGGAGATCTGGGCACCCTTCGTGATGACCTGCACGAGCGCCATGCCGTGCCCGCGGCCGGGCCCGTAGTCGGCGGCGGACGCGAGGAACTGCCGCGGGGTGAGCCCCGTCTTCTCCTCGATGTTGTCGAGGTACTCCTGGAACGTCGTGCCGCCGAGGGTAGTCCGCGCCTACGATTCCGAAGGTGAGCAACCTGGAGGCCGACCCGGCGGAGACGGTGTGCGTCACCGACCCGGCGGCGGAGGGCGTCGAGATCCTCGAACCCCGGGAGGTGCCGCTCGGGGGGCCGCGCGCGTTGCCCGTGCGCCGGACCCTCCCGCAGCGGGCGCGCAGCCTGGTGGGCGCGTGGTGCTTCGTCGACTCCTACGGTCCGGTGCCGGGCGATCGCGCGGGCACGATGGACGTGCCGCCGCATCCGCACACGGGGCTGCAGACCGTGAGCTGGCTCTATGCCGGCGAGATCGAGCACCGCGACTCGGCCGGCAGCCATGCGCTCATCCAACCCGGTGAGGTGAATCTGATGACGGCCGGCGCGGGCATCCAGCACTCGGAGGTCTCGACGGGCGCCGCGTCGTCGTTGCACGGCGTTCAGCTGTGGGTCGCCCTGCCCGAACGGTCGCGGCACGTCGCCCCGTTCTTCGAGTCGTTCGCGCCGCTGCCGATCACGGTCGGCGACGCGGTCCTTCGGGTGTTCGTCGGCTCGCTCGCCGTAGCTTCGAGCCCCGTCTCCGCGTTCACCGGCCTCGTCGGCGCGCAGGTCGACCTGCCGGCGGGCGGGGTCGTCGAACTCGCGGTCGACCCCGCCCACGAGCACGGCTTCGTGGTGGATGCCGGCGAGCCCCGGCTGAACGGGGTGCCGGTTCCCGCCGACCGCCTCGGGGTGGTCCCCGCGGGGCCCGGCGTCGTGCGGCTCGAGGCGGGCGCCGCCCCCGTGCGCGGCCTGCTGATCGGCGGCGAGCCGCTCGGCGAACCGATCGTCATGTGGTGGAACTTCGTCGGCCGCAGCCACGAGGAGGTCGTCGCGTTCCGCGCGCAGTGGCAGGCCGAGGTGATCGGCGGTGCGGATGCTGACGGCCGATTCGGGCACGTCGACGGCTACCCGGGCGGGGCGCTGCCGGCCCCCGCGCTGCCGAACGTGAGACTGCACCCGCGCGCCTGACCGGCGAGCCGGACGGCTAGGAGCCGGAGCCGTCCTTCTGCGCGGCGCGCTTCGCGCGCTCTTCGGCCTCTACTCGCGCCGCGACCTTGCGCTCCGCACTGTCGGATCCGATGATCGAGCGGAACACGAACCAGAACAGCACGCCGAACAGCACCGTGGGCACGAGCGAGAAGATCGCGTTACCCCAGAAGTCTTGCGGCATGGTCCCAGCGTAACCCGCGAGTCAGCGCGTGAAGAACGCGGCGGCGACCACCCCGAGGATGACGACCAGCCCGGCGATCGCCACGATCCGGGAGGTGCGGCGGTCCATCAGCCTTTCGCGATCATGCCGACGATGCCGCTGACGAGGAGGAAGATGCCGATGCCGCCGACGACGATCCACGTCGTGACGCGGGGCGGTGTGATCCGCCGTCCCGGATCGGGCTCGCGCGGAGGGGGCGTCGACGTCACCTCAGCACGGTAGCAGCGCGGGCGTCAGGCATCCTGTTCGCGACGGAGCCGCGACTGGATGGCGACGGCCGCCAGGAACACGATCGAGAAGCCCAGCGCCCCGCCGATCCAGACGCCGCCCGGGAGCGCCTCCGACCCGGATCGCGCGGACGCGGCAGCCACGACCGGCTCGTCGGGGAGCGGGAGGGTCTGAAGCTGGAGATCCGCGAAGAAGGTCGCCGGCAGCGACCACGCGCCGTCGGGCAGCACGCGCACCTGCCAGACGTAGGAACCGCTCGCGACCTCGATCGGCACCGACGTGCCGGAGACGGTGGCCGTGCCCGCGTCGTCGCCCGCGTCGGTCGCCCAGCTCACCTCGTAACCCTGGGGGGCGTCGACCGCGGTCCACTCCAGAACGACCGGGCCGGGACCGAGCACAGTCGCCTCCTCCGGCGCGACGGCGACGGGGACGTCCGAGGGTCCGGATGCCGACGCCGCGTTCGGCACCGCGATGCCCCCGGCCGCGCCGAGCGCGATCGCGAGCGCGATCACGGGGAGGAGCCGTCGGGCGGATCGGGGCACGGGGAAGTCCGGGGGTTCGGGGGGGCGGGTCCGCGCTGGGGGGGAGCACGGCGTGATTCCAAGCTACCCAGCGGGTGACGGGCGCACATCCCCCGGGGACGGCGCGACGGGCCCCCACTTCGGGGGCCCGTCGCATCCGTTCGGGGTGGGAGCCGGTCAGGCCTCCTGGCTGCGGCGGCGCAGCCAGGCGAGGAAGACGCCTACCAGCACCAGCAACGCGACGAAGATCGCGATGAGCAGCCAGAGCAGTCCCGCATCGAATCCGGTGGGCTGGGTGGCGGCCACCGTCTCGGGGACGGCCTTCGCGTCGTCAGTCGACGGGGTCGGCGTGTCGTCCGAGGTGCTCGCCGGCGATTCGTCGTCGAGGGCGAACGTCGTCAGCTGCGCGCCGCCGGTCGTCGTCGTCGCGCCGCGTGCCGCCGGGCCCGCCGGAGCCGAGCCGGACGGAGCCGAGCCCGCCGGGGCCTCGCCCTCCGGGGACTCCTCCTCCGGGGATCCGGTCGGCAGATCCGCGTCGGCAGCCACCGTCACGGTGAACGGGACCGCCCAGGGGCCGACGTTGCCGGCGGCGTCGGTCGCCCGCACCTGCCAGTAGTAGACATCGTCCGGCACTCCGACGAGCGCCAGGGTGCTGTCCGTCTGGGTGACCGTGTCGATCAGCGCGAGCAGCTCGTTCGTCGACGGGTCGGTGGCGGGCGACGAGCTCGACTGGATGTCGTAGCGCATTCCAGTGCCGGACTCCGACGCCGACCAGGTGAGCGAGAAGTCGCGCGTGAGCAGCGTCGCGCCGTCGGCCGGGCTGAGCAGCGTCACGTTCGGCGCCGAGGTGTCGATCCCGGTGGCCCAGATGCTCGACCACGGACCCACGTTGCCGAGCGCGTCGAGGGCCCGCACCTGCCACCAGAGCCGGCCGTCGGCCTCTGTGCCGAGCTGGTACTCGGTGTCGGTCACGCCGGTGTAGGTCGAGACGACTCCGTTCAGCTGGTTGTCGGTCAGGCCGTCGGCCGGATCGACCGGCGTGCGGCTCGGCCCGCGGCTCGTGCGCACCTCGTAGCTGACGGGGTTGGTGAGGGCGTCGGTCACCGGCTGCCAGTCGAGCAGCGGCGTCGCGTTCGCCTGCATCCGCCCGTTCTCCGGGTGGAAGGGCTGCGGCGCGGCCGGACCGGTGCGATCGACGACGAACTGCGCCGTGACCGTGCGGTTGTTGCCCGCCAGGTCGAACCCGCCCGCGCGCACCGTGTACGTGCCGTCGGCCGTGAACCACGAGATCGGGATCGTCCAGGTCGCGCTCATCGTCGTCGCGCCGGGCGTCGCCGTCGCGGTGCCGATCGGGCGCAGCGTCGGGCTCGCGTTCGCGGCGTTGTAAAGGTTGGCACCGAGAGACGCGATGCCGTCCGGGTCCAGTCCCGTCACCGTCACCGTCACGTCGGTGTTGAAGGCCGTGCCGGGGGCCGGCACGTCGATCGTCACCGTCGGGCGGGTGCGGTCGATCACGATCGAGATCGAGGTCGCCGTCGTCTTGCCGGCAGCGTCGGTCGCCGACGCCCTGATGACGTAGGCGCCCTCGGCGAGACCGGCCGGAATGTTCCAGGTGCGCGTCGCCGACTGGCCGATCGCGCCGTTCGGAGCCGTCGAGCCGATCGGGCGGATGAACGTCGAGCCGTCTGCCTCGTAGAGGTTGGCGACGAGCCGGCTGACACCCGAGGCATCCGCACCCGTGATGGTCACCGGGATCGCGGCGTCGCCCTTCAGACGGGCGCCGTCAGCCGGGGTGTCGATCGTGATCGTCGGCTTCGCGGTGTCCCGCAGGTACGAGACGGTGTTGCTCCACGGCCCGACGGTCGAGCCGCCGATGGGGATGTTGTAGATCGCCCGGACCCGGATCGTCACGGGACCCTCGTAGCCCGACGTGAACGACTGCGTTCGGGTCACGAGGTCACCGGTCCAGTTGTTCGTACCAGCAGCCTCACGGTACTCGTAGGCGAGTGTGCCGTCGTGGTCGCGATCGAGGCCGTACTCGATCTCGTAGCGTGCCACGCCGCCGACGCCGAAGGACGGGGTCCATTGCGCGGTCAGGGTCGAGCTCGAGAACTGCAGCGCGGGCGTGGGGAAGACGATCTCGGGAACGCCGATGACCTGGGCCCCGGTCGGGGTGCTCCACGCCGAGGCGTTGCCAAGGGAGTCGATCGCGCGCACCTGCCACTGCAGCGGGCCGGTCGGGAAGTCGAAGTCCTGCGACGTCAGCTTCGCGTCGGTGAGCGCGACCACGACGCCGTCGTTGAGACGTCCGTTGGTCGTGTTCGGGTGCGAGCCCAGCAGCACCTCGTAGGTGACGGGACCGTGGTCATCCGTCACTGCGGACCACGCGAAGTAGTCGGCGGTGAGCGTGAACCCCGCCGGGAAGGTCGGGCTCGGCACGGCCGGAGCCGTGGTGTCGACGGTCACGAAAGCGACCTCCGACCACGGGCCGGGGGCGCCGGACGAGTCGAGACCGCGCACCTGCCAATACCACGAGCCGTCCGGCAGCGGGTTGCCGCCGAGAACGCAGGTGGTCGTGCCGGGCAGCGGGTTGCAGTCGAAGTCGCCGTAGACCGTCGAGCCGGCCAGCGCCGCCTCGGTCGCCGCGATCCGGGTCTGGTACTTCACGGCGTTGAGCGCCGGCTCCCAGGTCGCCGGGTCGCCGTCGTGGGCGATCAGGCCGACCGGCGCGAGGTCGGTCGGAGCCGCGGTCACCGGGAGCACGACCGGCGGCGTCGCCGCGAACGTGAACGTGGTGCACGCGACGGTCGCGCTGCTGAACGTCGTGGTGCGGGGCGCAAAACGCCCCGCTCCGATGCCGATCTCGCGGATCTTCGCCTTCGGGAAGGCGGTGAGCCACTCCTGCGCGGTGCCGGCGTACTTGTTATTGAGGCCGCCCCTGAGCGCCGCGGCGGCAGGTCGGGCGTCGAGCCAGGCCTGGGTGCCTCCGTTGACGTCGCCGTCAGCGGTCCATTCGTAGACGCCGTCGCTATAGAACCCGCCGTCGATCGTGCCGTTGCCGTCGAAGTCGACGGTGGCCTGCAAGGAACCGCCAGTCGAGGCCAATGCCCCCGCGTTGAGGTACGCGAGTCCGACGTTGACCGGGTGGAGCCACCGCACGCGGTCCCTATCTCCGGGGTTGGTGAAGACGACCCCACCTGCCGCGAAGGCCGCAGTGCCGCTACCAGTGCTGGTCGGGTAGCTGTCGAAGTTGTCGGGGTCGCGACGCGGGAAGATGCTCGTGTAGTTCGTCTCGTCGACCGCGATGGTCTCGGTCGCGACGCACGCCTGCAGCGGCGGGCTGTAGATCACCTGCAGCAGGTAGCTGCCGGGGATGCCGACGAGGTCGGTGAAGCTGAGCTGCACGTCCTTGGTCGAGTAGAAGACCTTGTTGTAGACGGAACCGGAGCCGTACCAGCCCTGTCCGAGCAACGTCGGGTCGATGCCCTCGCTGAAGGTGACGGTGACGCGAACGCGACCGCCCTCCTTCGACTCGTACTCCTGCACCGGGGTTCCGACGACGTACGGGGCGGTGACGTCGACCGTCGACGAGTGCACGCCCGTCGCGCCGTTGATATCCGTGTAGTTCACGGTGAAGGGGTCGCTGGTAAAGAACACCTTCCGCCACTTCAGGCCGGTGCCGTCGTTCACCCAGCCCTGCTGGGAGATCGAGACCACGGGGATGTCGAAGGTCAGCGTGACGGCGGTACGCAGCTGCCCGTTCCGGGGGTCGTAGACCTGCTCCTCGTCGATCACCGCGGCGGCCGCCGCAGCGAGGGACGTCACGCGGAGCGACGGGGCGTCCTCGACGATCTCCGCGGTGACGGCCTCGGGGATCTGCTCGAGGTCCTCCTCCTCGGGGACGTCGGGCTTCTCCTCCTCGATGGCCGGGGTCGTCGGCTCGACCGGGGTGACGATCGTCTCCTGCGAGTCGGGCTCGTCGGCGACGGCCGGGAGGCCGATCCCGACGGAGGTGCCGACGACGGCGACGACCATCGCGATTGCGGTCAGGATACGTGCACGGGGGAAGGTGCGCATGGGGGTTCCTCGGGTGTGGGACGGCCCTGCTCGGTCACGGGGGTGCGGAGCGACGGGAGTTCTGATCCTGCGGGGGTGCGGGTGCTGCGGAGCGACGAGCCGCGAAGGGGGTTCGAGTGAGGCTTCGTCGCGTTCGTCAGGTTAGCGGTCCCCAAGATGGGGACAAGGCCGATTCGTGGCACCCGTGTAGTCGGCTGCCCCCACTTCGGGGGCGACCGGAACTACTTGACGAGCGGGAACAGGATCGTCTCGCGGATGCCGAGGCCGGTGATCGCCATGAGCAGCCGGTCGATGCCCATCCCCATGCCGCCCATGGGCGGCATCCCGTGCTCCATCGCGCGCAGGAACTCCTCGTCGAGCCGCATCGCCTCGACGTCACCGCGGGCTCCCTGTTTCGCCTGCTCGACGAAACGCTCGCGCTGGATGACCGGGTCGACGAGTTCCGAGTAGCCGGTCGCGAGCTCGAACCCGCGCACGTAGAGGTCCCACTTCTCGACGACGCCGGCGATCGACCGGTGGTCGCGCACGAGCGGCGAGGTGTCGACGGGGAAGTCCATGACGAACGTCGGCGCGGTCAGCCCGGGCTTCACGAAGTGCTCCCACAGCTCTTCGACGAGCTTGCCGTGGGTGGAGAGCTTCACCTCGACGCCGACGGATGCCGCCAGCTTCTCGAGTTCGGGCACCGTCGACTGCGGCGTCACCTCGACGCCCGCGGCCTCCGAGAGCGACGCGTACATCGGCAGCCGCGCCCACTCGCCGCCCAGATCGAACTCGGTGCCGTCGGCCCAGGTGACGACGTGCGAGCCCGACACGGCCATCGCGGCGTTCTGCACGAGCTCCTGGGTGAGGTCCGCGATCGAGTGGTAGTCGCCGTAGGACTGGTACGCCTCGAGCATCGCGAACTCGGGGCTGTGGGTGGAGTCGGCGCCCTCGTTGCGGAAGTTGCGGTTGATCTCGAACACCCGCTCGAGACCGCCGACGACGGCGCGCTTGAGGAACAACTCCGGCGCGATGCGCAGGAACAGCTCGGTGTCGAACGCGTTGCTGTGCGTGGCGAACGGGCGGGCCGAGGCACCGCCGTGGATCGTCTGCAGCATCGGCGTCTCGACCTCGAGGAACGCGTGCGCCGCGAAGGTCGACCGCAGGCTGCTGACGGTCGTCGCTCGCGCGATCACCGTCGCTCGTGCCTGCTCGCGCGTGATCAGGTCGAGGTAACGCTGGCGCACGCGGGTCTCGTCGGAGAGCTCCGAGTGCAGGTTGGGCAGCGGCAGCAACGCCTTCGAGGCGATCTTCCAGTCAGCGACGAGGATGCTGAGCTCCCCCCGCCGCGACGAGATGACCTCGCCGGAGACGAACACGAAGTCGCCGAGGTCGACGAGCTCCTTCCAGCGCTCGAGCGACTCCTCACCCACCTGGTCGAGCGAGAGCATCGCCTGGATGCGCGACCCGTCGCCCGCCTGCAGCGACGCGAAGCAGAGCTTCCCGGTGTTCCGCGAGAACACCACGCGACCGGCCAGGCCCACGATCTCACCCGTGGTCGCATCCGCCGAAAGGTCCGGGAACTTGGCCCGCACCTCCGCGATCGTGGCGGTGATCGGCACGGAAACCGGATACGGTCCCTCGCCGGCCGTGTCGGCATCCTGAATCAAACGGGCGCGCTTCTCGAGCCGCACGGCCTTCTGCTCGGCGATGTCCTCGATCTCAGGCGTCTCGTCAGTCACAGCAAAGCTCAATTCAGGTAGAGGGCGTCGTTGTCGATGAGCCGGGCCGGTCCGACCTGGGCGGCGATCAGCATGCGCGCCGGCCCCTTGTAGCCGTCGTCGACGGGGAGGAAGGTCTTCGGATCGACGACCTTGAGGTAGTCGAGCGTCACCAGTTTCTCATCCATCAGCACCGACTGCGCGGCGGCGAGCACGCTGTCGATTCCCCGGTCGCCGGCCGATTGCGCGGCTTCGAGCGCCCGGCTGAGGGTGCGCGCGGCGCGGCGCTCGTGCGGTCCGAGGTAGCGGTTGCGGCTCGACAGCGCAAGGCCGTCGTCGTCGCGCACCGTCTCGATGACCTCGACCGCGACCGGGATGTTGAGGTCCCTGACCATCCGCTTCACGAGGAAGAGCTGCTGGGCGTCCTTCTGGCCGAAGGTCACCAACTCGGGCTGCACGATCTGCAGGAGCTTCGCGACGACGGTCAGCACGCCATCGAAATGCCCGGGACGCGAACGACCCTCGAACAGCGTCGCGACCTGGCCGCCGGTGACCTTCACCTGGGTGCCGCCGTCGGGGTACATCTGCTCCACCGCTGGCGCGAACACGAACTCGACGCCGTACTCCTCGAGCTGCGCGAGGTCGCCGTCGAGGTCGCGCGGGTATTTCGCCAGATCATCGGTGGCGCCGAATTGGAGCGGGTTCACGAAGATCGAGACGACGACGACATCCGCCAGTTCGCGGGCCCGCTTCACGTGTGCGAGGTGACCCTCGTGGAGGGCGCCGAGGGTGGGGACGAGCGCGATGCTCCGGCCGGCCGCACGCAGCGACGCCAGCTCGGAGCGGATTCCGACGATCGTCTCGACGACGAGCGGTGCAGACACGGTGACCTCTCCGGCGGATTCCTCGCCGAGGGCGCCGAGTCGATCGTAGCCGCCACTTCCTTCATAGACTGGTCGCGAAGATGACGACGATTCAGAACGCACCGTGGCGCCGAGCACCGTTCCTGCTGCTCTTCGCGAGTCTCGCGATCGGGGTGCTGCTCCACGGGTTCTTCGGCTTCGCGATCCGCACCGGCGAGCAGCGGGTTCTCGCGGTGCTCCTCTGCACGCTCGTCGCGGGTGCCGGGCTCACGCTCGGCCTGCATCTCGCCTATCGGCCGTTCGCGTTCGACGCGGTGTCGCGCACCGTGCGCATCGGTCGCCGCACGGTGCCGCTCGACACGATGCGCGAGGCGTGGCGCAGTTTCCAGTCGGGCCGCAACGGGGCCGCGTATCTGATCTACGGGTTCCGCTCGACGGACGGCCCGACCGTGCGGGTGATGGTGGCCGGCCGGCCGCTCCGTGGGTTGAACGAGGCGGAACGCGCGGCCCTCGCCGAGTTCCTGCGGCTCGCACCGATCCCGGGTCCGGCCGATTCCGACGACGCGCTGCACGGGTCGCTGGCCTCCGACATCCTCGCCGACGGCACGAAGGTGCCGGTGAGCGCGGCCCTGCTGCTGCGTGAGCTCGGGGCCGCCGGGGACTCCGCCGCGGGTGCTGCCGTGGCCGAGCAACCCGAGGCGGCCGCGGTCGAGGTGGATACCGCCGGGATGCTGGCCGACGACGTCGCAGTGGTGACCGCCGTGCGCGCGGACGGCCACCGCATCCGGGTGGCCCGGCTGTGGGCGGCACGCGCGTTCGGGGTCTCGACGATGCTGTTCCCGGTGCTCGTCGGCGTTGCCGTGCTCGCGCCCGCGGTCGGCTGGCGCCTCGACGAGGGGCTGTTCCTGCCCGCGCTCGGCCTCGCGGCGGCGCTCCTGACGGTGGCCGGGCTCGGCTGGAGCCTGCTCGGCGATCTCGACACCCGCACGGTGCGGCGGGCCTCGCTCGCCTGGCTCGACGCCGCTTCCCCCGCGATGCGCGCCCGCGGCCTCCCCGTCGCCTTCCACCCCGCCTGGCTGCAGTTCGCCCCGGGCCATCGGATGCTGACGATCCTCGCCTTCGCGGGCGGGGTGCTCGGAATGCTGCTCGTGCTCGCCGGCATGGTCACCCTCACGACCGAGTACCCGCTCGTCGTGCTGATCGCGCTGCCGGGCATCCTGTTCGGCGCGCTCGCGATCAGGTTCTGGATCCGGCACCGCCGCCGTCGCCGGGCTGACGTGCTCTGGCTCATCGAGGCAGCAGGCCCGCGAGCGGGTCGTCCCTGACCTGACGCGTCAGTCGAACGGTCGCGCCCCGGCCGCGAGGGCATCGTCGGCTGCCGACCGCAGCACCTGCCCGAGCACCAGCCCGGGACGCTCGACGCCGATCGCCGCGAGGCGGCTCATCGCGTCGGCAACGACGCCCGAGGCGAGACCGCGCACCGCGGATACCGCGTCCGCGTAGGCCGCCCGGTCTCGCTCGGCGATGACCACCGGCTCGGCCCCCATCTCGACGACGAGCGCTTGGGCGATCGGCAGCACGGGGGCCGCGGAGGTGACCGCGAACCACGACTCGCGCAACCTCACGAGGTCGAGGCTCGTGCCCGTGAAGGACATCGCCGGATGGATGGCGAGCGGGATGCCGCCGGCCGCGGCCGCCGGGGCCAGCACGCCGACCCCGAATTCCGCCGCCGTGTGCACCACGAGCTGTCCGGGCTGCCAGGCACCCGTCGCGGCGAGTCCTCGCACGAGGGCCTCGAGTTCGCCGGGCGGGACGGCGAGCAGCACGAGCTCGGCCCGTTCGACGACCTCGGGCACGGTGAGCACCGGCACCCCGGGCAACAGCACGTCGGCGCGCTCGCGGCCCGCCGCCGACACCGTGCTGATGCCGACGATCGCGTGACCGGCGCCGCCGAGCGCCGCACCGAGCACGGCTCCGACCCGGCCCGCGCCGACGATCCCGACCCCGAGCCGACCTCGCGCTGGAGCATGGGAGCGACGGCCCTTGCTGGCTGTCGCCGCGACGCCAGCGCCGAGGGCCGTCTCGGCCCTCGGTTCTTCCCGCGGCGTCATGCCTCGCTCGCGCGCCAGCGGTGCGTGGTGTCGGTTCCCGCCGCGGCGACGGCGGCCTCGGCGACATCCCGGAACAGCGCCTGCGCGTCGACGACATCCAGGGCCCCGATGCGCGGCGAGATCGGACCGGCGACCGTGTGGACGTGCACGTTCGCGAGCCGCAGCGAGCGGGCGAGCGGACCCTGCTCGACCGCGACGCTCTGCACGCGCGGCGTCGGCACGATCGCCAGCTCGCGCCAGATCGCTCCCCGGCGCAGCAGCACGGCACCCGGGAACAGCGCGAAGCCGTTGCGGCGCCAGGAGAACCAGCGCACCACGGCCGCTCGGCGCGGCGAGACGGTGAAGTCGGCGTCGGCGTCCCGCCCGGCGAGGCCGCGTTCGAAGAGGTCGCGGGCCCCGCCCTCGGTGAGCCCCGGCAGCAGCAGCTCGAGCACTCGGAACACATCGTCGCGCGACCCGACCGGCAGCACGACAGTGCTCTGCTGGGCGTTCTGCCCCTCGGAGGAGGTCTGACGCGTCGCGCGGTTGATGCGGATGGTCCACCAGTCGGCGGGTCGCCAGAAGATGCTCTGGCTCACGGCGACCGAGTGGATGCGACCCGGCGGCACCGTCTCGTTGCGCGTCGAGAGCAGGCCGTAGCCGATGCGCACCCCGTCGGGCGTCGCCGCGATCGAGTAGCGCAAGAACTTGAGCAGCCGGTTCACCTGGTACGAGAGCAGACCGAAGGCGATCGGCACGAAGGTGAAGAGCGTCCAGACCAGCTCGCGACCCCCGCTCGCGGTGATCACCAGCCCGACGACGACCGCCGCGACGACGACGAGCAACGCGACCGTCGTGCCGCTCAGCACCGTCGACCCGACGAGTCGGCCGGGATGCATCCGCACCACCGATTCCGGGGGTGCCAGGTTCGGGTCGAGCTCGGGGGCGAGCAGCTCGCTCGCCCGGCGCCCGAGCAGCGATCCCGCGGCGGGAGCGGGGGATCCGGAGGTGGACGCCGCGCGCGATCCCGACGCGAGGCGCAGGATGTCGGCGCGCAGCGCGTCGGCGAGCGTGTTGCCGAGGTACGCGAGCGGCACGTTGGCGTCCTGCCCGGCGACCTCGACATCCAGCTTCGCCGTGCCGAAGAGCCGCGCGAACAGCGGTCGGGCCACCGCGACCCCCTGGATGCGGTCGAGCCGGGCCTTGCGGTGGGTGCGGAAGAGCACGCCGCTCTTCACTTCGACGACCTCGTCGGTGATGCGGAAGGTGTTCATCCGCCAGGAGACGTAGAACAAGGCGATGCACAGCAGCAGGATGCCGAGCACCGCGAGCGCCGCGATCAGCGCGTAGCCGTTCTCGACGATGTACGCGAAGGGATCGCCCTGGCTGCAGGCTCGCCCCTGCGGCGGGCAGACCCCCGGGAGGAACCACTCGACGAGCCGCTCGCGCAGGTTCGCGATGATGATGCCGACGATCGCGACGAAGCCCAGACCACCGCGTAGCAGCGGGGTCGCCGGATGCAGGCGATGCCACTCTCCGTCGGCCAGCCCCGTGCGGGCGGCGGGCCCCGACTCGTCCGCGGTGGTCACAGTCCCGCCCGGCGGCTCTCCGCGAGTTCCACGAGCCGGTCGCGCAACGCCTCGGCGTCGGCTTCGGCCAGCCCGGGGATGGTGATGTGGCTCGCCGCGGCGGCGGTGACGAGCTTGAGTTCCGAGAGCCCGAACGCCCGTGCGAGCGGTCCACGGGTGAGGTCGACGAGCTGCATGCGCCCGTACGGCACCGAGACGACCCGCAGGAACATGATGCCCTTGCGGAACACGAGGTCGTCGGCGCGCAGCCGGTACCCGTAGGCGCGCACCCGGCGCGGGGTGAACGCCGCGACGAGGGCGTGGACGACGAACGCCGCGATCGGCAGCACGACCAGCCACGGCACGCCGGAGAGGATCCACGGCACGCCGGCGCCGACGATGAACAGCACCGCCGAGACGAGGGTGCTGAGCAGGTCGACGACGACGAACTTCGGCGACACCCGCCGCCACTCGCCCCCGCCGTTCTCGGACAGGGAATCGGGATCGAGGGCGCTCACATCCCCACGGTACCCGCCGGGTCCGGCTCGCGGTCGTCGTCGCTCGGCGGCACCGTGCACAGCCACTCGCCGACGAGACCCGCGACCAGCAGCACGACGGCGCCGACGAGCACCGCGAGGGTGCGCAGCAGGCTGTCGGTGTTGACGCCGCCGCTGCGCACGAGCACCTCGGCGAGCAGGCCCGCCGCGGCCCCGGTGAGCAGGGCGCCCGCGATGCTCGACGCCTTCGCGAACAGCACCACCCGCGTCGCGTGGAACGGGTCGATACGGGTGCGCACCGTCGCACGGGTCGCGCGCCGGATCGGCACGGCGAGCGCGATCACGATGCCGGCGAGGAAGATCAGGCTGAGCGCGAGGGCGTACTCGGGCCGGTAGCGCTGAAGACCCCCGGATGCGAGCGCGACCTGCACGAGGAATCCCGCACCCGCGGCGATGGCCGCCAGGATCACGAGGGTCGAGGCCTTGGTCCTGGTCATCGCCCGGCGTCCAGCGCCGCGAGCAGGTCGGCGACCCTCCCGTGTCCGGGCAGCACGGCCTCCGGAGCCACCTCCACCCAGGGGCGCAGCACGAAGGTGCGCTCGTGCGCGCGGGGATGCGGCAGCGTCAGCTCCGCGCTCGACGACGTCTGCCCGGCGTAGTCGATGATGTCGAGATCGAGGGTGCGGTCGCCCCAGCGTTCGCCGCGCACGCGCCCGTGCGCGCGTTCGAGGTCGTTGAGCAGTTCGAGCAGCTTGCGCGGCGCGAGGGTGGTACGCACCAGCACGACCGCGTTGAGGTAGGCGGGGGCATCCGGATCCTCGCCGTCGGGTCGCACGGCGACGGTCTCGATCGGGGTGGAGATCGCGGTCACCTCGACGCCGTCCGCCTCCGCGAGCGCCCGCACCGCCGCCTGGAAGGTCGCGACGCGATCGCCGAGGTTGCTGCCGACGGCGATCACGGCATCCGCTTCGATGCGGCGCAGCATCACGTTCACGACGGGCGCCGACGCGTGATGGTGACGCTGACATCGTCGAACGGCACGGTGATCGGCGCGCGCGGCTTGTGCACGGTCACCACGACCTCGTGCGCGGCGGGGAACGACAGCGCGACCGCGGCGATGCGCTCGGCGACGGTCTCGATGAGGTCGACGGGGTCGCTCTCGACGGCGGCGACCACCTGCTCGGCCAGCTCGCCGTAGTGCACCGTCGCGGCGAGATCATCACCCGAGGCGGCGGGACCCAGCGGCAGCCGCACGATGACGTCGACGACGAACTCCTGTCCGTCGCGGCGCTCGAAGTCGAACACCCCGTGGTGCGCGGTGGCCCTCAGCCCGGTCAACCGGATCTCGTCGAGCGGCGTCACGACGTCTGCTCCGCGATCGCGAGCGCGATGCGGGTCGACGGCACGTCGTGCACCCGCACCGCCCAGGCTCCCTGGCGGGCGACGAGCGCCGAGATGACGGCCGTCGGCAGATCGCGGTCCGCCATCGGAGCCCCGTCGGGCAGCAGCGCCCCGACGAACCGCTTGCGCGAGGCGCCGACGAGGATGGCATGGCCGAGCGAGGCGATCTCGTCGAGGTGGTTGAGCAGGGCCCAGTTGTGCTCGGCGCTCTTGCCGAACCCCAGGCCCGGGTCGAGCACGATCTTCGCCGGGTCGACGCCGGCGACGATGAGTTCGGCGAGGCGGGCCTTGAGTTCCGCGCGCACCTCGGCGACCACATCCGTGAAGGCCGGCGCGATGTCGGCGCCGCCGCGCCAGTGCATGACCGCGTAGTGCGCCCCGGTCTCGGCGACGATCCGCGCCATCCCCGCGTCGGCGAGCCCGCCCGAGACGTCGTTGACCAGCCGGGCGCCCGCCTCGACGGCGGCGGCGGCGGTGGCGGCGTTCGTCGTGTCGATGCTTACCGCGACGCCCTCCTGCACGAGGGCCTCGACGACTGGCACGACCCGCTCGCGCTCCTCGGCCGGATCGACCTTCGCGGCTCCGGGGCGGGTCGACTCGCCGCCGACGTCGACGATCGCGGCGCCGGCATCCCGCAGCTCCAGACCGCGGGCGATCGCAGCGTCGGTCGCGGCGTAGAGCCCCCCGTCGCTGAACGAGTCGGGGGTGACATTGAGGATGCCCATGATGATGGTCACGCGCCGGCCCCGATCAGGGTGATGGCCTCGGCCCGGCCAGCGGCTTCGCTCAGCTCGCCGCGGCTCGCGATCGTGACGGTGCTGGAGTTCATCTGACGGGCATCCCGGGCGGCGACGCAGTCGTGCTCCGCCTCGAGCACGACGATGACGCCGCGCGGCCCGAGGCCCTCATCCAGGGCTTCGGCGATCTGCTCGCCGAGACGCTCCTGCAACTGCGGCCGTGCCGCGAGGATCTCGACGACCGCGCCGAGGCGGCCGAGGCCGACGACCTTGCCGGCCGGCAGGTAGCCGACGTGCGCCACCCCGCGGAAGGGAAGCAGGTGGTGCTCGCACATCGAGCGGAACTCGAGCCCCCGCAACAGCACGAGGTCGCCGCGCTCCCCGTCACCCGCCGCGTCGACGCCCGCGTGGAGCACCGCCACCGGGTCGACGCCGATCCCGGCGAAGTACTCGGCGTACGCCTCCGCCACCCGCTTCGGGGTGCGCTGGAGTCCGGGGCGCGTCGCATCTTCGCCGATCGCTGCGAGCAGCTCGGCCACGGCGACCTCGATGCGGCCCTGGTCGACGGTCATCGCCGCGTCAGGCGGTGGCGATGCCGGGCGACTTGCGCGGCGCGCGCGGACGCGTCGGCTTCGTCGGCGGCTCCGATTCGACGCCGCCGTCCACGGCGCCCTGGTCGATCGGCGCCTTCGACGGCACCTTGATCGGGGGCTTCGTGCTCAGCGGGCGGGTCTTGCTCGAGAGCCACTGCGGGCGCTCGGGCAGTTTCTTGACCTTCGCGAACAGCTCGGCGAGCTGGATGTGGTCGAGGGTCTCCTTCTCAAGGAGCTCGCTGGCCAGCTTGTCGAGGATGTCGCGGTTGTCGTTGATGACCTTCCACGCCTCGTCGTGCGCCTGCTCGATGATCTTGCGCACCTCGAGGTCGACCTTCTCGGAGACCTGCTCCGAGTAGTCGCGCTGGTGGCCCATGTCGCGACCGAGGAACATGTCGCCCTGCGAGGTGCCGAGCTTCACCGCACCCAGGTCGGAGCTCATCCCGTACTCGGTCACCATCTTGCGCGCGATGCTGGTGGCCTTCTCGATGTCGTTCGAGGCCCCCGTGGTCGGGTCGTGGAAGACGATCTCCTCGGCGACACGGCCACCCATCGCGTAGGCGAGCTGGTCGAGCAGCTCGTTGCGGGTGACCGAGTATTTGTCTTCCAGCGGGAGCACCATCGTGTACCCGAGGGCGCGGCCGCGCGGGAGGATCGTGACCTTCGTCACCGGGTCGGTGTTGCGCATCGCGGCGGCGGCGAGGGCGTGGCCGCCCTCGTGGTACGCCGTGATGAGCTTCTCCTTGTCGTTCATCAGCCGCGAGCGGCGCTGCGGACCGGCCATGACCCGGTCGACGGCCTCATCGAGGGCGCGGTTGTCGATCAGCTGCGCGTTGCTGCGCGCCGTGAGCAGAGCCGCCTCGTTGAGCACGTTCGCGAGATCGGCGCCGGTGAAGCCCGGCGTCTTGCGCGCAAGCACCGCGAGGTCGACGCCCTTCGCCATCGGCTTGCCCTTGGCGTGCACGGTCAGAATCTGCTCGCGGCCCTTCTGGTCGGGGGCGTCGACGCCGATCTGGCGGTCGAAGCGACCCGGGCGCAGCAGGGCGGGGTCGAGGATGTCGGGGCGGTTCGTGGCCGCGATCAGGATGACGTTCGTCTTGACGTCGAAGCCGTCCATCTCGACGAGCAGCTGGTTGAGGGTCTGCTCGCGCTCGTCGTGACCGCCGCCCATGCCGGAGCCGCGGTGGCGGCCCACGGCGTCGATCTCGTCGACGAAGATGATCGCCGGCGAGTTCTGCTTGGCCTGCTCGAAGAGGTCGCGCACGCGGCTCGCGCCGACGCCGACGAACATCTCGACGAAGTCAGACCCCGAGATCGAGTAGAACGGCACGCCCGCCTCCCCGGCGACCGCCCGGGCGAGCAGGGTCTTGCCGGTTCCGGGAGGGCCGTACAGCAGCACGCCCTTCGGGATGCGGGCGCCGACCGCCTGGAAGCGCGACGGATCCTTGAGGAAGTCCTTGATCTCATGCAGCTCCTCGACCGCCTCGGCCGAGCCGGCGACATCGGCGAAGGTCACCTGCGGCGACTCCTTGCTGACCAGCTTCGCCTTCGACTTGCCGAACTGCATGACCCGGCTTCCGCCGTTCTGCATGCTCGAGAAGAGGAACCAGATGATGAGGCCGATGAGCAGGAACGGCACGAGGATGCTGAGCAGGCTCACGAACCACGGCGACTGCGGCACTTCGTCGTCGAACTTCGCGTTGCTCGCGGTGATCGCATCGATGACCTCGGTGCCGCGCGGCTGGATGTAATAGAACTGCACCTGCGTGCCGTAGTCGACGTCGTCGGCCGAGAAGCCGTCGCTCAGGGTCAGGTCGACGCGCTGCTCGCCGTCGACGACCTTGACCTCGTCGACCGTCTTCCCGGCGAGGAGCTCGAGGCCCTGCTGCGTCGTGACCTCCTTGAAGCCGCCGATGCTGCCGATGAACTGGAATGCCACGATCAGCACGACGATCCCGACGAGGAACCAGATGATCGGGCCGCGGAAGATGCGCTTGACGACGTCCATGAGACAGCCAGGGTATCGCCCCATTACTGGGCGCCGCCCCGGTGTTCGCCCGAGGAGTAACGAGAGTCAGCTGTAGACGTGCGGGGCGAGGATGCCGATCGACCGAAGGTTGCGGTAGCGCTCGGCGTAGTCGAGGCCGTAGCCGACGACGAACGCGTTCGGGATCTCGAAGCCGACGTAGTGGGCCTCGATGTCGACCTTCGCGGCCTCGGGTTTGCGCAGCAGCGCGCAGATCTCCAGCGACGCCGGATTGCGGCTCTCGAGGTTGGATCGCAGCCACGACAGGGTGAGCCCCGAGTCGACGATGTCCTCGACGATGAGCACGTGCCGGCCGGCGATGTCGGTGTCGAGATCCTTCACGATGCGCACGACGCCACTGGACTCCGTCGAGGTGCCGTACGACGAGGTCGCCATCCAGTCCATCTCGACGTCGCGCTTGAGTTCGCGCGCGAGGTCGGCCATCACCATGACGGCGCCCTTGAGCACGCCGACGATGAGCAGGTCGCGGCCCGCGTAGTCGGCCTCGATCTCGCGGCACATCTCGGCGATGCGTTCGCGGATCTGCTGCTCGGTGTAGAGCACCTCGGTGAGGTCGCCCTCGATGTCAGCCGTGTCCATCGCCGTCTTTCTCTCGTGCCCGGAACTCGATTCTGCCATCGGCTCTCACGACCGAGACGCCGGGCACGTCGATCGGCCCCTGGCCCCGCCAGTCGGTCACCAGCCGGGCGATCTGGAGGGTGTGGGCGCGGCTGAGCGACACCCCGAACTCGCTCCGCACGATGAAGCGGATGATGCGCTGCCGCAACGCCGCCGGGTTGGCGGCGAGCGCCCCCACCGCGACCGCGATGCCCCCGTCGATGAACTCCGCGAGCTCCCCGGCGACCTCGTCGATCATCGTCGCGAAGGCGTCCTCGTCTTCGCGCAGGGCCTCGGCGGTGCGGGCGAGCGCCTCCGCGACTCCCGGCCCGAGTTCGGCTTCGAGCACGGGCAGCACGTCTTGGCGCACCCTGACGCGGGTGAACGACGGATCGCCGTTGTGCGGGTCCACCCAGGGCTCGAGGCCCTCGTCGACGCAGGCCCGCACGGTCGTCGACCGGCGGATGCCGAGCAGCGGCCGGCGGTACAGCCCCGCCACGGGCGCCATGCCCTGCAGGCTGCCGCCGCCGGAGCCACGGGCCAACCCGAGCAGCACCGTCTCGGCCTGGTCGTCGAGGGTGTGCCCGAGCAGCACCGCGACGGCCCCGAGTTCGCCGGCGACCGACGTCAGGGCGTCGTACCGAGCGGCCCGCGCCGCCGCCTCCGGTCCCGCGCCGGAGTCCGACGGGACCGTGACCCGCACGACGCGCACGTGACCCAACCCCAGGCTCTCGGCCTGCTGCCTCGCCCGCTCGGCTACGGCATCCGATCCGCTCTGCAGCTGGTGGTCGACGATCACCGCACCCGACCGACCCGGAGCCTCGAACGCGAGGGCGGCGGCGAGGGACAGGGAATCGGGGCCTCCGGACAGCGCGACCAGGACGAGCCCTTCGGCGGGGAGGGACGACCGCACGGCCCGGCGCACATCCGCGACAGCAGGCGAGAGAGACGGCCGGAAAGAACCCATCGGCTAACGTTAGACCCGCCTTTCGGCCCGAACTCAGGAGCATCATGTCCGACAGCTACGCCATCGTCATCGAGTGCCCGAAGGGCAGCCGCAACAAGTACGAGATCGACCACGTCACTGGTCGCGTCATGCTCGACCGTGTGCTGTACACCCCGATGGCCTACCCCACCGACTACGGCTTCTTCGAGAACACCCTCGCCGACGATGGCGACCCGCTCGACGTGCTCGTGCTCGGCGAGTACCCGCTGTTCCCCGGCATCGGCATGCTCGTGCGACCCGTCGGGGTCTTCAAGATGACGGATGACGGCGGCGGCGACGCCAAGGTCATCGCCGTCGCCGCGAAGGACCCGCGCTGGGACCACATCCAGGACCTCGCCGACATCCCGGAGTACAAGGTCAAGGAGATCGAGCACTTCTTCGAGCACTACAAGGACCTCGAGCCGGGCAAGTGGGTCAAGACGGACGGGTGGGGCGACAAGGCCGAGGCGCTGTCGATCATCGAGGCGTCGTACTCGGCGTACGTGCCGAACCAGTAGGTCTCGGCACGCGCCACTCGACCGCCGAGGGGGAACGCGACCGTCGACGAGGCCGGTGGATCCCGGGGGCGGGTCAGACCGAACCCTGGTCGCCGATCAGGCAGCCGAAGCCGCCCTGGGCCTGCTGCACCCACGCCGACGCGGTGGCGACCCGCTGAGCGGCCGACGACAGCTGGATGACGCAGTCGCGCCAGCGGATGTCGACCGCCGAGCGGGCGTCGGTCTCGAGCCCGAAGTAGCCCTGCGCGACCTGCTGCTCGAGGTCGGTGCGGTCGGGGATCACCGGGTCGCCGAGCAGCAGGCTGACGAACTCGGCCTCGCCCGATCCGGTGACGACGGGCACGGTGCAGCCGAAGGTCCCGACTCCGTCCTGCGTCGCAGCCACGTCGGCGCCCTCGCCGAACGACGCGATCGTGCCGCCGGCGGCGATGGCGACCGCCATCCCCTCGGGCCAGTCGCCCGTCGTCACGAGCTGCGAGGTGATGACCCCGGTGGGCTCCAGTCCGGGAAAGATCTCGAGCTGCGAGGTGATCGCGTTCGGGCACTCGTCCTGCACGGCCTGGAGGTCCGCGGGTGAGGAGGCGGCGCCCTGCGCCCGCGCGAACGTCAGCTCCAGACGCACCTCCTGCTCGCCCACCTCGGCCGTCGCCGAGACGCGCAGGAAGGCGGTGCCGGGCAGCGCGGCGACCGTCGTCGGCGGTGTGGTCGGGACGACGACCGGCGCGCTCGTCGTGGGCGTCGAGGTCGCGCTCTCCGTGGGCGTCGGCGTCGGGCCGGCGACGACCCCGCACCCCGCCAGCGCGACGACGGCGACGGTGGTGACGAGAGCGAGCTGGGCGAGGGGGAGCATCCTGCGGCGCATCCCCCGATTGTGTCAGCCCGTCGGCCTGCCCACGTAGGGAACCAGGCTGCTGTATCGAACATTCACGATCCGAACGGGCACCGACGGGTTCGCCGCCTCGATCATCTTGCCGCCGCCGAGATAGATCGCGACATGCCACTTGCGCGACGCCGAGGCCGAACCGCCGTCGGAGTAGTACAGCAGATCCCCGCGCTGGGCTTGCGCGAGCGGCACCAGCCGGCCCTGCGCCGACATGTAGTTGTACTGGTCGGTCGAGGAGTGGGTGCCGATGTAGACGCCCACCGATGCGTACGAGGCCTTGGTGAGCCCCGAGCAGTCCCAGGAGTTGGGGCCCATCCCGCCGAAGACGTAGGGCTCACCGAGTTGGGCGGCGGCGTAGGCGATCGCGTTCTCGACCGCGCTCGACACCGGGGCGGGCGCCGTCGGGGCCGTCGGGGCTGTCGGCGCGGTGGGCGTGCTCGGTGCCGTGACGACCGGGGGCGCCGGAGATCCGGGCGGGTTCGCCGCGAGCCCCTGCTCGTAGCCGCGCTCCAGGGCCAGGGTGGTGCCCTTCAGCGCGGCGAGTTGCGCGTACATCCGATCCATGTCGGCGCGTTGATCGTCGGCCCTCGCCTGCGCGGCTTCGGCCGCCTCCTGCGCGACGGTGGCCTTCTCCTGCGCGGCGTCGGACAGCTTCCGACGCTGAGCCTCGGCGGCGCGGGCATCCTTCGAGAGCGCCTGCGCGGTCTTCTTGTCGTAGATGGCGCGTTCGAGCATCTCCGCCGACGATGCCGTGAGCCGGTCGGCGGTGCCGAGTCGAGCGAGCAGAGAGTCGGCGTCATCCGCCGAGCCGAGCAGCAGCCCGAGAGTGACGTCGCCGCCGCCGTTGCGGGCGAGCTGGGCCACGATCACCGCGACCCGCTGCTCGGACTCGTCGGCGCGATCCTGCGCGGCAGCCGACTGCCCCTTGAGCTTGTCGAGCTTGGCGGTGGCGTCGTCGAGCTCCTTCTGGGCGATCGCGTAATCTTCGCGCAGCACCAGCGCGACGTGGGTGAGGTCCGCGACCTCGGCTTCCAGGCCACTCAGGATGCCCTCGATCTCCGCGATCTTCCCGGCGACCGCGGTCTCGTCGGACCGGGCCTGCTCGACCTCGTCCCAGGTCGGGTAGTCGGGCTGACGGACGGCCATCGCGGGCATCGGGTTGGCGAACGCCAGCAGAAGAGTCGCCGGCACCCCCGCCGCGACGGCGCGCTTCGCGCGCCTGTTGTCTCCCATGATGTCTCCCCTTGCTGGTGGCGCTCCGGGTCAGAGCGTGATGCCCTGGTCGCGCATGAACTGAACGGGATCGGTGGTGTTCAGGTTGCCGCCGACGCGCACCATGTAGTGCAGGTGGCAGCCGGTCGAGTATCCGGTCGTCCCCGTCCGCGCGATCGGCTGACCCGGGTCGACCTGCTGACCGACGCTGACCCCGATTCCGCCCGGCATGATGTGGGCGTAGCCGGTGCCGGTGCCGTCGCCGTTGTCGATCGCGACGTAATAGCCCCACGAGCCGTACCAGCCGGCGTAGGTGACCGTTCCGGAATGCGCGGCGTAGATCGTCGCAGCGCAGCCGATTCCGGCCATGTCGGTGCCCGTGTGCCAGGCGCGTGTGCCCTTGAACGGGTCGGCACGCCAGCCGTAGTTGCTGCTGATGAATCCGCCGCTCAGGGGGCGGGCCCAGCCGGTCGAGCTGATCTGACCGCCGGCGTTGTCGCCCCACTGCGCCCGGATCCCCGCGCTGTACTGCGCGCTGGTCTCGGCGCTGATCCCCGCGAGATACTCGATTCGGGCACGTAGCTCGGCGATGTCCCGCTCGGTCTGCGCCAGCTTCTCCGCGGCGGCGATCGCGGCATCCTGGGCGACCGTGAACGCCGCTTCGAACGCGAGACGCAACTCTTCGAGGATGCCCTGCGCCACCTCGGCCTGCGCGGCCAGCGCGTTCGCGCGATTGCGCAACTCGATCGCCTCGGCGTACAGGTCGGCGTAGCGGTCACCGATCACCCGGTTGAGCTCGAGGCGGTCGAGCAGCACGTCGGGCGACCCCGGCGTGGTGAATAGCTGCGGGGTGAGATCGGCTCCGCGGCCCGACTTGCTCATCTCGGCGATGATCTGGGCGGCGACCGAGAACGCCTCCTTCGCCTCGGCCTCGGCGGCGCCGGTCTGGTCGAGCAGCGACTGCGTCTCCACGTTCTGCTTGTCGTAGGCGTCCTGCGCTTCGGCGAGCAGTGCGCCCTTGGCGTCGGCGTCGTCCTGCGTGCGCTGCGCCTCGTCCTGGAGTCCCTGCAACTGACCGGTCAGGTCTGCACTGAGCGCCGTGGCCTGGGCTTCGTTGCGCTTCGCGGCGACGACCTCCTCCCAGGTGGGGTAGTCGGCGGCGACCGCGGCCTGCGTCGGGGTGAGGCCGCCGCCGAGCGGAACGAGGGCGAGGGCGAGGGCGGCGGCGAGCACACGGAGGCCCCGCGCGAATCGTTCGCTGCTGGCCCCCCGGCTGGACTGACGCCCCATGTTTCCCCGCTTCTTCCTGCCGGCCGAATCACTCGCCGTCCCAGGAACAACTTCGGCAACACTAACAACAAGTCTCAACGGCGACTTGAACCTAGTTCAGGGGTGCGGATGCGTCGGGCTCATCCTCGGGGTGTCCGACATCCGGGCCGTGCGGTCGCGAGCGGTCGGGATCAGCCGAGCACGATGCCCTGCTCCCGCATGAACTGAACGGGGTCGGTGATATCGCGATCGCCGTTCACCCGCACGTTGAACTGCAAGTGGCAGCCCGTCGACTGACCCGTCGAGCCGACCTTGGCGATCGGCTGGCCGGGGGCGACCTGCTGACCGACGCTCACGCCGATGCCGCCGGCCTGGATGTGGGCGTAGCCGGTACCGGTGCCGTCGCCGTGATTGATCGCGACGTAGTAGCCCCACGACCCGCTCCAGCCCGCGTAGGTGACGACTCCGGCGCGCGCCGCCCGGATCGTCGTCCCGCAGCTGTTGCCGGCGAGGTCGACGCCGGTGTGGAACTGGCGCTTGAAAGTGACCGGGTTGATGCGCCAGCCGTACGGGCTCGAGATGTACCCGCTGATCGGTCGCGTCCACCCGCTCTGGCTGATCTCGCCCGCGGCTCCGCCGCCCCACTGCGCCTGGATCCCGGCGTTGTAGTCGGCGGTGGTCTGCTGCCGCACGCCCGCCAAGTACTCGACACGGGCGCGCAGCTCCGCGATGTCCCGCTCGGTCTTCGCCAGCTGCGCGGCTGCCGCTTCGGCCGCGGCGACGGCTGCCTGCAACGCCGCCTCGGCCTTGATCCGCAGCTCGTCGAGGAGGCCCTGGGCGATCTCCGCCTGGCTGGCCAGGGCCTTCGCGCGGTTGCGCAGCTGGACGGCTTCGGCGTAGAGGCCGGCGTAGCGGTCGCCGACCACCCGGTTCATCTCGAGGCGCTGGAGCAACATGTCGGGCGACCCGGGGGTCGTGAACAACTGCGGCGTCAGGTCGGTCAAGCTGCCCGACTTGCTCATCTCCGCGATGATCCGCGCGGCGACCGCGTAGGCGTCCGCGGCCTGCGTCTCCGCCTCGGCGGTCTGGGCGATCAGCGACTCGGTCTCCAGCTTCTGCGCGTCGTAGGCATCCTGCGCTTCCGCGTACAGGACACCCTTGGCGTCCGCCTCCTGCTGCGTGCGCTGCGCTTCCTCCTGCAGGCCCTGGAGCTGGGCCTGGAGGCTGGCGCTCAACGCTTTCGCGTTCGCCTCGTTGTTGCGCGCGGCGACGACGTCGCTCCAGCTGGGATAGTCGGCGACGACCGCCGACCTCGCCGGTGAGATCTCGCTCAGCGTCGGGATGAGCGCCAGAGCGACGGCGGCGGCGAGCACGCGGAGAGTCCGCGTGAGCCTCGCCGGCGCCTGCAGTGAGTGGGCCCCCCGGCCGGACAGTCGTTCCACGTTCCCCGCACCAACTCGTTCGTCGTCATCGATTCGCCGCCCGGGACCGACCCGCCGCGGCAGGAAAAGTCTCAACGACGACTTGAACCTAGCCCAGTGGCGCGGTCGAGCCGGTTCATCTGCGGGGTGTCCGACATCCCGCCGGCGATCGCGATTGGCGTTAACGACGCGCCGACCGTATGCTTGACCCTCGGTTGCTGTGCGGTCTCGCACTTCACGGCCCCATCGTTTAGTGGCCTAGGACACCGCCCTTTCACGGCGGCAGCACGGGTTCGAATCCCGTTGGGGTCACTCACACAGCACCGCCCACAACTCAATACGCATGGCCCTGTAGCGCAGTTGGTTAGCGTGCCGCCCTGTCACGGCGGAGGTCGCGGGTTCAAGTCCCGTCAGGGTCGCGGAGTGGAAGCCTTTCCGCGAGGAAAGGCTTCTTCCACATCAGACGTCGTTCGACGAACGTCGGCTGAGGCTCTGTAGCTCAGTTGGTAGAGCGTCCGACTGAAAATCGGAAGGTCACCGGATCGACGCCGGTCGGAGCCACCAGCGAATCCCCCGCAGTTCGTCCGAACTGACGGGGGTTTCGTCATTCGAGGGGCCGCACCATCGGGAGGCGGGCATGAAGATCGGGATGCTCGCGCCGGTCGCCTGGCGCACCCCGCCCGAGCACTACGGCCCGTGGGAACGCGTAGCCGGCCTGCTCACCGAGGGGCTCGTCGCCGCGGGCCACGACGTCACCCTGTTCGCGACCGCCGACTCGATCACGACGGCGACCCTGGATGCCGTGGTGCCGCACGGCTACGCGGGCGACGACGCTCTCGACGGCCGCGTGCAGGAGGCGCTGCACATCGGGCACGCGCTCGACCGGTCGGGCGAGTTCGACCTGATCCACAGCCACCTCGACTGGCTGCCGCTCGCTCTCGCCGGCGCGTGGCGCGCCCCGCTCGTCACGACCGTGCACGGCTTCTCGGGATCTCAGATCCTGCCGGCGTACCGCGCCGGACTCGCGGTGCCCGGCGCGGCCCACCTGGTCGCGATCTCGGCGGCCGACCGGCATTCGGACCTCGACTACGTCGCGACCGTGCACCACGGGATCGACCTGGGCGAGTTCACCGCCACGACCGCGTCGGGCGAGGCGCTGATGGTCCTCGGACGCATCCATCCCGACAAGGGCACGGCGGATGCCATCGCGATCGCCCGCGCCGCCGACCGACCCCTGCTGATCGCGGGGATCGTCCACGATCAGCGGTACTTCGACGAGGAGGTCGCGCCGCACCTCGACGGCGACGGGGTCCGGTACCTCGGCTCGATCGGCGCCGACGAGCGGAACCGCACTCTCGGCTCGGTCGCGGCCCTGCTGCATCCCATCCACTTCGACGAGCCGTTCGGGCTGTCGGTCGTCGAGGCGATGGCCTGCGGCACCCCGGTGATCGCCTACCGCCGCGGGTCGATGGCCGAGGTGATCGACGAGGGCGTCACCGGCTTCGCCGTCGCCGGGCTCGAGGAAGCGACCGCCGCCGTCCCCGCCGCTGCGGCGCTCGACCGAAGCGTCGTCCGGGCGACCGCGGAACGCCGGTTCGGCGTCGCCCGCATGGTCGAGGAGTACGTCGCCGTCTACCGGCGCATCCTCTCGGCTTAGCCGTTCGGCAGGCCGCGGTCCCGCAGATACTCGGCGTGGCCGCGCAACGCCGCCTGGTACCGGTCGATGTCGGGCGAGTGCACATGATCGGCCATCACGTCGAGCAGGACCGCGAAGGCCGGCACAGCGTCCGAGGTTGCGCAGGGTGGAGCCGTACTGCACGGCGCCGCGGCGGGCGAGATCCCCGTCGAGACCGGCGGCGATCGCGCGCTCGTCGGAGCCATGTCGTCCCGGTTCCGTGCCTCGGAGATGCGGTCGAGGTCGTCGTCGAGGGTCACGGATCCGGTCTGTCGCGTCAGCTGATGATGTTGACCGCGCGGGCGATGACGAGGGCGAGCAGCACGAAACCGGTGAGCGACTCGTAGCCCATGAACGCCTTCGCCCGGCGGGTGAGCGGCATCACGTCGGTCGGGCTGAACGCCATCATCGAGCTCAGCGAGAAGTACAGATAGTCGAAGAACTCCGGGCGCCACCGCGGGTCGAGCCCGGGCGAGCCGTCCTCCTGCGGGAACCGAAAGTCCATCGGGGCGTCGTCGCGCACCCCCTCGAACCGCCGGGCGAACGGGCCGCCGCGGTCGATCTCCCAGAAGACGACCGCGAAGGCGATCACGTTCGTCACCCACACGCCGGCGGCGACGTACACGACCGTCACGCCGACGCCGCGGCCGTTGAGCAGCTGGTCGAGGATCTGCACGATGTAGACCTGGTTGACGAGCGCCAGCGCCACGGCGATCCCGACCCCGAGCCCGCGCGACCAGGACGTCTCGCGGCCGAGCCGCCGGGGGTTGAGCACGACGAGCGGGATGTAGGCGACGAGCGCCGCGACCGGGAACACCCACGACGGCAGCCAGGCGAACGGGGCCGGCAGGATCGCGTAGACGCCGAGGGCGAGGATGATCGCCACGGCGGCGGGCCAGCGGTGCTCCGGCTTCGGCCCGGCGGCGGCAGTCATGGAGCGAGTATGGCCCGCGATGCCGTCCGGCTCACGTCCGCCACGGCAGGACGCGCCCCGACGCCGGGTCGGGCCGCGTGCGGGGATCGGGATGGGAGTGCCCGGTGAACCGGTAGAGCGCCACCGGTGACGACTTCGACCTCCTCGCGCACCCCACGCTCCGATCCCGTCGTGTGGATCAGAGCCGCCGTGAAGTTCGCCCGCGCGCGCATCCTCCTTCGACGGTGGGCAGCACAGGTCCGCCGCCGTCAGGGATCGACTCCCGGCCGAGCTGGTGTTCCCTCGGACGGTGGTGGCGCCTAGCGTGACGGGATGGACGTCATCCTCATCCCTGGTTTCTGGCTCGACTCCTCCGCGTGGGACGACATCGTTCCCGCCATCCGCACCGCGGGACACGATCCGCGCCCGATCACCCTCCCGGGCCTGGTGCCCGCCGACCCCGAGGTGGGTCTGCGCGACCAGATCGACTTCGTCGTCGACCTGGTGGATGCCGCCGCCGCCCCCGTCGTGCTGGTCGGTCACTCGGGCGGGGGTGCGGTCGCGCACGGCGTCGTGGATGCCCGTCCCGCCCGCGTCGCGAAGGTGATCTACGTCGACTCCGGCCCGCTCGGCGACGGCAACGTCATCAACGACGGCTTCGAGGCCGACGATGACGGGATGGTCCCACTGCCCGACAAGATGATCTTCGACGACGAGTCGGTCGTCGGCATGGACGACGCGATCTGGGGCGCGTTCGCGGAGCGGGCGATCCCGATCCCCGAGAAGGTCGCGACCGAGAAGCAGGTGCTCTCCGACCCGCGGCGGTACGACGTGCCCGTCACCGTCATCACGTCGGAGATGTCGGAGGCGACGCTGCGCGAACTCATCGCCGGCAAGCACCCGTACGTCGCCGAACTCGCCGCCGTGAAGGACTACGAGATCGTCGAACTGCCCACGGGGCACTGGCCGATGTTCACCACGCCGGGGCAGCTCGCCGAGAAGATCGCCGCCGCCCTGCCCTGAGCGCCTACTTCTTCGAGGGGGCCTTCTCCTCGACGGGAGCCCTGCCCGACGCCTTCAGGTCGGCGTAGTATGCGCGGGCTTCGTCCTGGCGCTCCTTCTCGGCGCCCGACGCGATCGGCGCCCGCAGGTGCTCGGGCGCGAAGCCGAAGGCATCCACGAGGTCGAGTGCGTGCGTGCGCAGACGCGGCAGCAGGCGGTCGTCGATGTAGTCGGTGATCGCCGTCGCGCGGGTCGTCGAGAGCCGCCCGTTGATGAGGTACCAGGCGGCGTGCTTCTCGATCAGCGTGAACCCGAACAGGTCGCGCAGCCAGGTGAGCACCTTCCTGGTGTCGGCATCCTGGATCCCGTCGAGCGCGTCGCTGAACGCCTCCCATTCCAGCAGCTCGGAGTGCGCGTACGCCGCCTCGATCAGCTCGTTCTGGTTGGCGTTGAACAGCGCGGCGGCCTCGAGCGGCGAGAGCTGCCCGACGCCCTTCAGCCGCCCGGCGATCTCCGCGACCATCGAGTGCACGCGGTCGGTGAGCAGCTGGCGCTGCGCGTCGGCGCCGCGGACGAACCCGATCGATCGGGCGCGCGAGCCGAAGTCCTGGATGCTCTGGCCGAGCGCCCGCAGACCCGAGCGGTTGACCGCGACCTCGCCGACCTGCGCCGCGACGAGCCCGGCGATGGCGGCGGCATCCGCGTTCTTGAATCCCTTCGCGAAGTCGGCGAGCAGGCGCTTCGCGACCAGCTGGAGCAGCACGTTGTTGTCACCCTCGAAGGTCACGTAGATGTCGAGGTCCTGACGCAGCTGGGTGAAGCGGTTCTCGGCGAGGAAGCCGGCGCCGCCGCACGCCTCGCGCGACTCCTGCAGGATGTCGAGCGCCGACCAGGTCGAGAACGGCTTGAGCGCGGCCGCGAGGGTCTCCAGCTCCTGCCGGTCGGCATCCGTGTCGCTGGCGCCACTGAACACCGAGTCGAACTTCTCGAGCAGCCGCTCGTGCGCGAACGACATCGCGTACGTCGTGGCGAGGCGGGTCAGCAGCCGGCGCTGGTGCTTCTGGTAGTCGAGCAGCACGACCTCCGATCCGTCGGGTCCGTCGGCGAACTGCCGGCGCTCGGAGCCGTAGGTGATCGCGATCTTGAGCGCGAGCTTCGAGGCGACGACCGCAGCACCGTCGAGCGAGACACGGCCCTGCACGAGGGTGCCGATCATCGTGAAGAAGCGGCGGCCGGGGCTCGCGATGCTCGACGTGTAGACGCCGTTCTCGTCGACGTCGCCGTAGCGGTTGAGCAGGTTGGTGCGGGGCACGCGCACGCCGGAGAAGTGCAGCCGGCCGTTGTCGATGCCGTTGAGCCCGCCCTTGAGCCCGTCGTCCTCGCCGCCGACGCCCGGCAGGAAGTCCTTGCCGTCGCGGATCGGCACGTAGAGGGCGTGCACGCCGTGGTTGACCCCGCCGACGATCAGCTGCGCGAACACGACCGCGGCTTGGCCGTCCTTCGCGGCGTTGCCGAGGTAGTCCTTCCAGGCGGCGCGGAACGGGGTGTCGATCACGAACTCGTCCCGCGCGGGGTCGAAGGTGGCGGTCGTGCCGATGCTCGCGACATCCGACCCGTGTCCGGTCTCGGTCATCGCGAACGCGCCGGGCACGGCGAGGCTCATCGCGCCGGGCAGGAACTGCTCGTGGTGGCGCTCCGTCCCGAGGTGCAGGATGGCGGCCGCGAACAGGCCCCACTGCACGCCCGACTTGATCTGCAGCGACGGGTCGGCGAGCACGATCTCCTGGAACTGCGCGAGGTTGCCGCCGTGGTCGTCGAAGCCGCCGAGGCTCGCCGGGAAGGCGCGCAGCACGGCGCGCTCCTCGACGAGGCGGTGCAGCTGCCCGAGGGCGCGCTCGCGATGCTCGGCCATCGACTGGCCCGGGATGCGGTGGAACTCCTCGCGCTTCATCAGCTCGCGCGACGCCAGGCGTACGTCCTTCCAGCGGCCGAGCAGTGTCTCGCCGAGCGCGGCGACGTCGATGTGCAGGGCGGCGGGCGCCGACTCGGTGGCGCGGTCCACGAGATCCGTCATGGCAACACGGTACGTCTGGCCCGCGCGGGCCGCCGGAATCGTCGTCGAGGGCTACGAACCCGACCCACTCCGGGTCGGGGCGGGTTGTGGATACTCCACAACGGCGGGTGCCGGAGTACGGAGCAGTCCTACAGCTCGCCGCGGCGCACGCTCGGCGGCTGCACCGGCCAGGCCTCGCCGGTGACCTTCGGGCTCACAGCTCGGATCCCGTCGCCGCGAAGGTGTCGCAGGCACCGACGCCTTGTGTGTATCCGGCGGTGAACCACTTCTGCCGCGACTCGCTCGAGCCGTGCGTCCAGGTTTCGGGGTTCACCTGACCGCCGCCGAGCGTCTCCTGGATGTTGTCGTCGCCGACGGCGGCTGCCGCGTTGAGGGCGTCGGCGATCTCGGCGTCGGTCGGCTCGACCAGGAACGGCACCCCGTTCTCGTCGGGCACCGTGCTCGCCGCCTTCACCCACGATCCCGCGTAGCAGTCGGCCTGCAGTTCGAGCCGGACGCCGTCGGAGGTCGGGCCCTGATCCTGCAGGTCGAGGCCGTTCATCGTGCCGGTGATGTTCTGGACGTGGTGGCCCCACTCGTGCGCGACGACGTAGAGCTGAGCGAGCGGGCCGCCCGTGGCGCCGAACTGGGTGCGTAGGTCGTCGTAGAACGCGGTGTCGAGGTAGACCATCTGGTCGGGCGGGCAGTAGAACGGGCCCGTCGCGCTCGTGGCGTTGCCGCATCCGGTGCTGACCGAATCGGTGAAGATCACGAGGTTGGCGGGCCCGGTGTAGCCGTCGACCTGGGTCTCCCAGTACGTATCCAGCGCGGCCGCGGCGCCCTTCATGCGGCACTCGATGTCCTGATTGGCGTCCTCGCCGGTCTGACACTGCGCGAGGCTCTCCTCGGTCGGCGTGCCACCGCCGCCTTGGATGACCGGGGCCAGCCCGGTGAGATCGACCCCGACGAGCTGAGACACGACGAACAGTGCGATGACGACGAGACCGCCGCCGCCAGCGCCGAGGGCGGCGTTGCGGCCCCGCTTCGAGACGCGTCCGCCACCGATGTTCGCGTTGTCGTTGAAGGTCATGCGAGAACGCTACCGGGGCGCGCGCGGGCCAGGACGCCCCTGGCAACGCGGCCCGCGCGTCACGCCGCATCGGCGGCGGCCGCCGCGACCACCTCGACCACGCCCGCGCCGTAGGACTCGAGCTTCTTCTCGCCGACGCCGCTGATCGTGGCGAGCTCCTCGAGAGAGCCGGGCTTCGTCACCGCGATGCCGCGCAGGGTCGCGTCGCCGAACACGATGTACGCCGGAACGCCCTGCTCGCGTGCGACGCCCGCCCGCCACTCCCGTAGCTTCTCGAACAGGCCGCGGGCCGCTTCCGGCAGTTCCGCTCCGGCGGTGCGCTTCGCCGCGCGGGCCTTCCGCTCGGGCTCGCGGCGCAGCATCACCTTGCGCGACCCGTCGAGCACCTCGGCCGCGGCCGGCGCGATGACGAGGGTGCCGTAGCCGTCGGCGCTCACCGACAACAGACTCTGCGCGAGCAACTGGCGCACGACACCGCGCCACTCCTGCTCGCCGAGCTCGGTACCGATGCCGAAGGTCCTCAGCTCGTCGTGCCGGTTCGATCGCACGCGCTCGGTCTCCTTGCCGAGCAGGATGTCGATCAGCTGCCCGGCGCCGAAGCGCTGGTTGCGCTCGCGCTGCAGCCGCACCACGGTGGAGAGCAGTTTCTGCGCCGGGATCGTGCCGTCGAAGGCTTCCGGCGGCGAGAGGCAGGTGTCGCAATTGCCGCACGGGTCGCTCGGCTGCCCGAAGTAGCCGAGCAGCTGCACCCGGCGGCACGAGACCGTCTCGCAGAGCGCGAGCATCGCGTCGAGGTGCTGGCCCATGCGCTGCTTGTGCGCACGGTCGCCGTCGCCCTCGTCGATCATGCGGCGCTGCTGCACGACGTCCTGGAGACCGTAGGCCAGCCAGGCCGTCGAGGGCAACCCGTCGCGGCCCGCGCGGCCGGTCTCCTGGTAGTAGCCCTCGACGCTCTTCGGCAGGTCGAGGTGGGCGACGAACCGCACGTCGGGCTTGTCGATGCCCATGCCGAACGCGATCGTCGCGACCATCACGATGCCGTCCTCGCGCAGGAACCGCGACTGGTTGCGCGACCGCACGCCGGCGTCGAGACCCGCGTGGTACGGCAGGGCCGGGATGCCTTCCGCCACGAGCGCGTCGGCCGTCTTCTCGACCGAGGCGCGCGACAGGCAGTAGACGATGCCGGCGTCGCCCGGGTGCTCGGTCTTGAGCAACGACAGCAGCTGCCCGAACGACTGATTCTTCGGATCGATGCGGTACTGGATGTTGGGCCGGTCGAACGACGACACGAACCACCGCGCGTCGCGCAGCTCGAGCCGCTCGGCGATCTCCCGCCGGGTGGCCTCGGTCGCGGTCGCGGTGAGCGCGATCCGCGGCACACCCGGCCAGCGCTCGTGCAGCACCGAGAGCAGCAGGTAGTCGGGCCGGAAGTCGTGGCCCCACTGCGACACGCAATGAGCCTCGTCGATCGCGAACACGCCGATGTTGACGCGGTCGAGGAGGGCGAGGGTCTGCTGCAGCTTGAGCCGCTCCGGGGCGAGGTAGAGCAGGTCGATGTCGCCGGCGAGCAGCTCGCTCTCGACGCGGTGCCGCTCCGCCGCGTCCTGCGTCGAGTTGAGGAACGCCGCCCGCACGCCGACGGCGGAGAGGGCATCCACCTGATCCTGCATGAGGGCGATGAGCGGCGAGATCACGACGCCGGTGCCGGGTCGCACGAGCGCCGGGATCTGGTAGCACAGCGACTTGCCGCCGCCGGTGGGCATCAGCACGAGGGCGTCGCCGCCGGAGACGACCCGGTCGATGATCGCCGCCTGCTCGCCGCGGAAGTCGGCGTACCCGAAGACGCGGCGGAGGATGTCGACGGCCGCGTCAGGTGCTTCGCCGCGAGAGGTCGTCACGCGCCCCACCCTACGACGGACCGCCGATCGTGGTCCCGGCGAGCGCGCGGGTGCGGAGGGGTCGCGGGTCAGCGCTACCGTGAAGGACATGCTGGCGATCGTCGTGGGACTGGCGAGCGCCCTCACCTACGGCGTCGCCGACTTCTTCGGCGGCCTCGCCGCGAAGCGCACGGCATCCGTCGTGGTCACCGCGTTCGCCGCCCTCGTCGGGCTCGCCGTCATGCTGCCGTTCGCGTTCCTGGTTCCAGCCCGGGCGTCGTGGGAGGCGTTCCTCTGGGGCGGACTCTCGGGCATCACCGGCGCGGCGGCCATCTTCCTGCTCTACGCGGCGCTCGCCATCGGGCCGATGAGCATCCTGTCGCCGCTGACCGCCGTGCTCTCCGCGCTCGTGCCGATGACCTGGGGGCTCCTCTCCGGTGAGCGGCTGCCGTGGTGGGGCTACCTCGCGCTCGGCGGCGTGCTCGTGGCGATCGTGCTGGTCGGGTTCGTGCCCGAGAAGGGCGCCCTGCGACCGAAGGTGCGCGGGCTCGTCTACGCGACGATCTCGGGCGTGCTCATCGGCTGCTTCTTCATCTTCGTCGACCGGGCGCCCGGTGACTCCGGGCTCTTCCCGATCGTCGCCAACCGCTCGGTGAGCAGCGCGATCCTCCTCGTCGTGCTGCTGGTACTCGTGGTGGTCGCGCGTCGTCGCGGGATGCGCCCGTTCCCGGGTCTGCGGAGTGCGGTGTGGCTCATCCTCGCCTGCGGCGTCGCGGATGCCGCGGCCAACGTGCTCATCCTGACCGGGCTGCGGATGGGCGACCTCACCGTCATGAGCGTGCTCGCCGCGCTCTACCCGGGTGGAACGATCGCCCTCGCCGCGCTCGTGCTGCGAGAGCGCATCGCGCCCGTGCAGTGGGCCGGGCTGGGGCTCGCGCTCGCCTCCGCCGCAGTGCTCGCGATTCCGGCCTGACCGACGGCGGCGATCCAGCCGCGCACGACGGCGACCGGATGCCTGCGAGTGCGCGCGCTGCAGCGGGTCCAGGTACGCGCAGACGTCGCTCATCGGGCGAGCGCACAGACCGCACGGCGGGTCGAGTGCCGGGCGCAGCCCGGTGCTGGGCCCGGCACTCGACCAGCGAAGGGTGCTGCGGTGGCGCTTAGAGAAGGCCCTGCGCCGTCAGCCATTCGGTGGCGACGTCGGCCGCGGACGGCTTGTCGTCACCCGCGAACTGCACATTGAGCTCGAGCAGCACGTCCGTGGTGATGAGCGCCGAGACCTCGTCGAGCAGAGCGGCGATCTCCGGCGTGAGCACGTCGGCCCTCAGCAGCGGCACGACGTTCTGCGCCGCGAACAGGTCCAGGTCGTCCTCGAGCACGACGAGGTCGTTGGCCGAGACCGACGCGGTCGTCGTGTAGATGTCGGCGACCTGGATGTTGCCGGCGAGCAGGTCCGCGAGGGTTCCCGGTCCGCCGTAGTCGTCGATCGCCTTGAACGCCCAGCCCTCGAAGCCGTAGGTCGCCGCGAGGCCGTCGCGCCAGCGCGGCTCGAACTCGGTGTTGGCACCGAGCGTGATCGTCGAGGCCAGCGGAGCGAGGTCGCCGATCGAGGCGAGCCCGTTCGCCTCGGCGTACTCCGGGGTGACGACGAGCGCGTCCGAGTCCTCTCCGGGCGCGGCCGCGGCGACCGCGAGGCCGAGCGGTTCGAGCGCGGCCGGGAGGGCCGCCTCGACGTCGTCGGCCGAGGTGGCGGTGGCCTGCGGGTCGGCGTAGAGCAACGCGTTACCGGCGTAGTCCGGGATCAGGTCGATCGACCCGTCCTGCAAGGCGAGAACGAAGGTCTCGCGCGAGCCGATCCCCTCCTCGTACGACACCTCGTAGCCGTTCGCGGCGAGCACCTGGCCGTAGATCTGGGCCAGGATCTCGCTCTCGCCGAAGGCCTGGTTGCCGATCGTGATCGTGTCGCCGACCGAGCCGCCGGTCTCCTCCGCGAGCGGGTCGCCCGTGGAGCAGGACGCCAGCGCGACCGTGAGGCCGAGAGCGACGACACCGACCCCGACGCGCGTGAGTGTGGGTGAGAACATCCGATTCATCCTTCCGTGAGGGGTGTCCGGGTGGCTTCGAGAGTCCGGGATGGACGCTTCGCTGGAGTGCCGGTACTGCTCTTGGTGCGCGACCCACCGCGGGACACCCCACGCGGCGCGACGAGTCTCTGCAGGGCCGCGAGCAGCCCGTCGAGGAGGAGCGCGAGCGCGGCGATGAGCAGCGCCCCGATCAGCGCGCGCAGATAATCCTGCGAGCGGAGCCCCTCGATGAGGTAACGGCCGAGGCCGCCCTGGGCGACGTAGGCGGCGATCGTCGCGGTCGCCACGACCTGCAGCGTCGCCGAGCGCAGACCGCCGACGAGCAGCGGAAGCGCGAGCGGCACCTCGACCCGGGACAGGATCTGCCACTCGGTCATGCCCTGTGCACGCGCGGCGTCGACGGTCTGGCGGTCGACGGCTTCGACGCCGGAGTAGGCCCCGGCGAGCAGCGGGGGGATGGCGAGCACCACGAGCACGACGATGACCGGGGTGAGGCTGAGGCCCGCGCCGAACTGGAGGCCGATCAGCACGAAGAGCGTCATCACGCCGAACGTGGGCAGCGCTCGGGCGGCCCCCGTGATGCCGATGACCGCGGCCCGGCCCCGCCCGGTGTGCCCGATGAGCAGGCCGAGCGGCACGGCGATGGCGGCGGCGAGGATCACGCTGAGGAAGGTGATAGCCAGATGCTGGTTGAGTCGGGCGGCGATGCCGTTCGCGCCCTGCCAGTTGGCCGGGTCGAGGATGTACGCGACGGCGTCGAGGATGAAGTTCACGCGACCCTCCCCGGCAGGATCGAGCGCAGGAAGGAGGCGCGGGGGGACGCCGGGCGCCGCCGCGACCAGGGCATGAGCAGCCGGCCGAGGATCACGAGGATCGCGTCGAACAGCAGGGCCAGTAGCACCGTGAACACGATGCCGATGACGATCTCGTCGATGAACGGCCGGTTGTAGCCCTCGGTGAACAGCCTCCCGAGACCGCCGGACCCGATCAGTGCCGCGACGCTCAGCAGCGACACCGTGCTCACCGAGACCACGCGGAGGTTGGCGAGCAGCACCGGTCCGGCGAGGGGCAACTGCACCTTCCAGAACCGCGAGGTGCCCGAGTAGCCCTGCGCCGTCGCCGACTGCAGCACGTCGCCGGAGACGCTCGCGAACCCGTCGACGGTACCGCGCAGCATCATCGCGGTCGCGTAGAGCGAGAGCGCCACGACCACGTTGAGCTCGTCCAGGATCTTGGTGCCGAGGATCCCGGGGAGCACCACGAAGAGGGCGAGCGCGGGGATGGTATAGATCAAGTTGAAGACGGTGAGCAGGATGCCGCGCAGCCACGGCACGCGCACGGCGACCCAGCCGAGGGGCAGGGAGGCTGCGAAACCGACGAGGATCGGGAGGGCCGAGAGCCTCGCGTGTTCCGCGGTGAGCCCCAGCACCAGATCCAGGTTGTTCCACAGCCAGGTCATCAGGCGTCCCCGGCCTGGTCCGTCTTGTTGGAGACGCTGCGGGACTTCGGACTGGCGTTGCCGATCGCGAGCTTGCCGCCGGGCGCCGCGATGACGCCGACGGGGTAACCGCCGGCATCCACCAGCACCTGGTCGTCGCCGCTGCCGCTGGCGCTCACCGTGAGCCGGCGCTTGCCGCGGTCGGAGCCGACGAACGACGCGACGAAGTCGTCGGCAGGGTTCGCGAGGATCTCCTCCGGGGTGCCCTGCTGCACGATACGCCCGCGTTCGGCGAGGATCACCACCTGGTCGCCGAGCAGGAACGCCTCGTCGATGTCGTGGGTGACGAAGACGATCGTGGTCTCGGTCTCGGCCTGGATGCGCAGCACCTCCTGCTGGAGGTCGGCGCGCACGATCGGGTCGACCGCGCCGAAGGGCTCATCCATCAGCAGGATGTTGGGGCCCGCGGCGAGGGCTCGGGCCACGCCGACGCGCTGCTGCTGGCCGCCGGAGAGTTCGCCGGGGAACCGGAGAGCGAACGAACGGTCGAGGCCGACGACATCCATCAACTCCAGTGCGCGTGCGCGGGCCTTCTCCTTCGCCACACCGGTCAGGCGCGGGACGGTGGCGATGTTGTCGACCACCCGCCGATGCGGCAGCAGCCCGGAGCTCTGCATGACGTAGCCGATGCGCCGACGGAGGGCGACGGGAGCGACCGCCGCGACGTCCTCGCCGTCGATCTCGACCGTGCCGGAAGAGGGGTCGACCATCCGGTTGATCATGCGCAGGAGGGTGGTCTTGCCCGATCCGCTCGAGCCCACCAGCACGGTGACCTGGCGGGCCGGGATCTGCAACGAGAAGTGCTCGACGGCGTAGGAGTCGCCGAACGTCTTCGTGACATCGGTGAACTCGATCACGACCGCCTCCTCCTGCTGCTTCGTCGCTCGACGCTAATCCGGTTGCCCGGATTGCGCTCGGTGTTGCGTCATCCGGCGACATTCCCAACGGCCGGATAGCCGCCGGCGTCCTTCAGCAACCGCGCCAGGTGCAGCAGATTCCACGACATCGCCGTGAGCGTGCTCGTCGTGAACTCGTTCTCGGGCCCGCCGGAGTCCTCGTCCAGATACGACGGCCCCGGACCGATGTCGCCGATCCACCCCGTCTCGGCGGCCGGGGGGATCGTGTAGCCGATGTGCTGGAGGGCGTAGAGAAGATTGCGCCCGGAGTTCTTCACGCCGTCCTCGTTGCCCGTGGTGATCGTGCCGGCGACCTTGCCGTAGTAGACCGGCTGGCCGGCGTCATTCGTCTGGTCGCTCATCGCGTAGAGCCGCTCGATGAGCTTGCGGGCCTCCGATGTCGGCTCGCCGAGCTGGATGGAGGTGCCGACGATGAGGATGTCGGCATCCCGCACCTTCGGCCAGACGACGTCGGGCCAGGCGTCCGCATCCCAGCCGTGCTCGCGCAGGTCGGGCTGCACGCCGGGCGCGACCTCGAAGTCGACGAGCCGCAACGACTCGACGCTCGCACCCTGCTCCCGCAACAGCTCGATGCTGCGATCGGCGAGCCCCTGCGTGTGCGAGAGCTCCGACGTGCGATTCAGCGTGCAGTTGATGAACAGGACCTTCAGGTCGTCGTAGGTCGGCACCCCCTCAGCTGATCCCACGTCAAGACGGGAATGCCGAGGCTTGACAAGGGCTTGGATGAGGTATGGCAACTGCAACCGTGAACGGCACCGTCATCGCCGAAGCGCCCGACTCCGAGATCATCCACATCGAGGGCAACTCGTACTTTCCGCCGTCGTCGGTGAAGGAGGGGTTCCTCACCACCTCGCCGACGCCGTACACCTGCCCCTGGAAGGGCGAGTGCCAGTACTTCACCGTGACCGTCGACGGTCAGGCTCTGCCCGACCGCGCGTGGTCGTACCCGACGCCGTACCCGACCGGGATCGAGCGCGTCGGCCAGGACTTCTCGAACTACGTCGCCTTCTGGAAGGAAGTCCAGGTCTCGTAAGCCTCGCGGTCAGCCGCGCTTCGTAGGCTGACCGGATGCTGACGTCCCTCGCGATCGAGGGGTACCGGTCGATCCGGTCCCTCGTCGTGCCGCTCGCCCCGCTCACCGTCGTCACGGGACCCAACGGCAGCGGCAAGTCGTCGCTGTACCGCTCGCTGCGCCTGCTTGCGGCGGCGGGACGCGACGGTGCGGTCGCGGCCCTGGCCCGCGAGGGCGGCCTGTCGTCGACACTCTGGGCGGGGCCGGAGGCGGGGTCATCGCGGTCGGGCCCGGTGCAGGGAACCGCGCGGAAGAACCCGATCGCCCTCAAGCTGGGCTTCGCCGCGGATGCCGACGGCTTCGGGTACGCGATCGACTTCGGGCTGCCCGTGCCCGCCACGACGATGTTCGGGACGGACCCGATCATCAAGGCCGAAGCGGTGTGGAGCGGCCCGTTCCTCCGGCCCGCGACGCTTCTCAGCGACCGGCGCGGCCCGACCGCGCGGGTGCGCGGCGACGACGGCTGGCGCACCCTGGGCCGCACACTCGCGCCCTGGGAGAGCATGCTCGCCGAGTTCGGCGACCCCGACGCGACCCCCGAGATCCTCGGCCTGCGGGCCGATCTCCGCGACTGGCGGTTCTACGATGCCGTGCGCACGGACGCCGCGGCGCCGGCCCGGCAGACCGCGATCGGCACGCGCGCGCCGATCCTCGCCTCCGACGGCTCCGACCTCGCGGCGGCGCTGCAGACGATCCGCGAACAGGGTGACGCCGGCGAGCTCGATGCCGCGATCGCCCGCGCGCTGTCGGGCAGCCGGTTCTCGGTCGAGGACCGCGCCGGCGGGTTCGCGCTGCTACTGCACCAGCCCGGGCTGCTGCGTCCGCTCGAGGCGGCGGAGCTCTCCGACGGCACCCTGCGCTACCTGATCTGGGCCGCCGCCCTGCTCAGCACCCGGCCCGCCACGTTCCTCGCGCTCAACGAGCCGGAGACGAGCCTGCATCCTGGAGTCGTCGAGGCGCTGGCATCCCTCCTGGTGACGGCGGCCGAGCGGTCGCAGCTCGTCGTCGTCTCCCACTCGGCCGCGCTCGTGAGCGCGCTCGAGGACGCCGGCGCGACCGTCCACCGGCTCGAGAAGCAGGCCGGCGAGACGGTGCTCGCCGGCCAGGGACGCCTCGACGGGCCGCCGTGGAGCTGGCCCTCCCGCTGAAACAACGAGAGGCCGCCCCGAAGGACGGCCTCTCGTTCGGGTGACGGCTGCTTATTCGGCGAACGTCCGGATGACCTCGTCGCCGGGGCGGACCGAGATCCACTCGGGCGAGATCTCCGCGCGGGAGAGCAGGTCCTCGGTCTTGCGGCGACGGTTGCGCGGCACGAGGGTCACGACGGTGCCCGTCTTGCCGGCGCGGCCCGTACGGCCGGCGCGGTGCAGGTACGCCTTGTACTCGTCGGGCGCGTCGGCCTGGATGACCAGCTCGATGTCGTCGACGTGGATGCCGCGCGCGGCGACGTCGGTCGCGACGAGCACGTTGACCCGACCGCTGGTGAACTTCTCCAGCGCGCGGGTGCGCCGCGACTGGTTCAGGTCGCCGTGGATCGACTCGGCGCGGATGCCGGCCTCGTCGAGGAGGTCGGCGAGCTGCTCCGCGAACGCGCGGGTGCGCGCGAACACAAGCTTCTTGCCCGGTCCGCCGGCGAGCTCGATGAGCACGTCCTGCTTGTCGCGCTGCTCGAGCAGGAACGCCACGTGGCGGATGTCGGACGAGGCCTGGTCTTCACCGGAGATCTCGTAGACGGCCGGCTCGACGAGGAACTCCTCGACGAGCGACGCCACACCGGAGTCGAGCGTCGCCGAGTAGAGCAGCTTCTGCCCGCCCTCGGAGGTGCGCTGGAGCAGGTCGCGCACGGGCTCGAGGAATCCGAGCTCGCACATGTGGTCGGCCTCGTCGAGCACCGTGACCATGACCTGCGAGAGGTCGAGCCGGCCCTGCGACACGAGGTCGCCGATGCGGCCCGGGGTGCCGATGATGATGTCGACACCGCGCTGGATGGCGCCGACCTGGCGCTGGTACGGCACGCCGCCGTAGATCTGCGTCGTGAAGAGGCCCACGCTCTGCGCGAGCGGCTGCACGGTGCGGTCGATCTGCAGCGCGAGTTCGCGCGTCGGAGCGAGGATGAGCGCCCGCGGGGCACGGCCCGGCTTGCGGCGCTCGGTCGAGCCCTTCTGGGCCTGGAGCAGACGCTCGACGAGCGGAGCACCGAACGCGATCGTCTTGCCGGAGCCGGTGCGGCCGCGGCCGAGCACGTCGCGACCCTCGAGCACCGACGGGATCGTCGCGGCCTGGATCGGGAACGGGCTGTCGGCGCCGAGCTGGGAGAGCGCGCGCACGAGGTTCTGGCCGAGGCCGAGCTCGAGGAATCCGCTGCTCGTCATGTCGGTCGCGTCGACGGCCTGCGCCTCGAGACGGGCGAGGACGACGTCATCCTGGTGCTGGGCGGGGCGATCGGTGCGGTCGTGACCGAAGTTGCGGTTCTCGCGCGGCTCGTAGCCCTCGCGGTTGCGCGGCTCGTAGCTGCGCGACGGAGCGCCGCCCTCGCGCGGGGTGTACTCGCGACGGGGGGCGCGCTCGGTGCGGTCGTAGCTCGGACGCTCGGTGCGCGGGGCGTAGCCCTCACGGGCCGGACGCTCGGAGCGGCCCTGGTAGCCACCCTCGCGGGCGGGACGGTCGGACCGCTCGAAGCGGTCGCCGGTGCGGGGAGCGCCGAAGCGCTCGTTCGACCGGGGGGCCTTGTCGCGCGGCTCCCAGTTGGGACGCGTCGACTGGCCGCGCTCGACGGAGTCGCGACGGTCGGCGGAGTCCGCCTGGCGCTCGCGCACCGGACGGGCGGCGGTGCCGCGCGGGCGCACCGGGGACTTGCCCTGGGCGGCGCGCTGCTCGGTGGACCAGCGGGCCTTCTTGGGGCCGGCGGCGGAGTTCGAGCGCGCGGAGGCGCTCTTCTTGGGACTGGGCATGCGAATGTCTTCCGTATTTTCTGGGGATCAGAGTGCGGGCGCGCCCCTGTTCGATCGAACAGAGCGCACGCTCCGAGAACCCGGGCGTACGTAGACCGGGGCCGTTTTCCTGAAGGATTCCTCGTGCCTCGACTGAGTCACGATCCGGCCCGCTCGACATACAGTGCTGCATTGGCGGATGACATCCGCGCGTCGAGAGCCGACTGCACCACATTACCCGACCCGGGCCCGTTCGCCTAGGATTCCGAGGATGCGCGTGGCGGTCGGCATCCCCCTCGCGCTCGCCGCCGTGCTGGTGCTCGCGGCCTGCGGCCCGACGGGCTCGGATGCCGAGACCATCGACCCGCAGATCGATGCGGCCGGCACCGACCTCGCGACCGATCCCGACGCCACCGTGCTGGCGGATCTCGAGTACGGCGCCGTCGACGGCGAGCCGCTGCTGCTGGATGCCTGCCTGCCGCCCGGCTTCGATCCGAGCGCGAGCCGGGTCCCCGGCATCGTGGTCGTCCACGGCGGCAGCTGGCGGGAGGGTCGCAAGGACAGCGTCGCGTGGCGCGCGGTCTGCACCTGGCTGGCCGGCGCCGGTTACCCGGCCTTCTCGGTGCAGTACCGCCTCGCGCCCGAGAACCCTTTCCCGGCGGGCTCCGACGACGTGCGGGCGGCCGTCGAGTGGCTGCGCGCCGACGAGCAGGCCGAGCGCTTCGGCCTCGACCCTGCTCGGCTGGGGATCTTCGGCGGCTCGGCCGGGGGCAATCTGGCGGCACTGACCGGCACCCTCGGCAGCGGCCCCCTCGACACCGGTTCGCGTGTCGCCGCCGTGGTCGACCTCAGCGGTCCGATCGACCTGACCGGGGTCGCGCTGACCGATGACTTCGCGCCGCTGCAGCTCGAGTACCTCGGCTGCACGACCTTCCAGACCTGCCCCACGGCAGAGGCGGCGTCGCCGAACTTCCAGGTCGACCAGACCGATCCCCCGTTCTTCATCGCGCACTCGACGACCGAGAAGATCCCGCTCGCGCAGTCGGAGCGATTCGTCGAGGATCTGCGGGATGCCGGCGTCGAGGTCGAGTTCCTCGTCGCCGACGGTGCGCTGCACTCGATCGCGTTGCTCGACGACGACCTCAAGGCGCGGATCGTCGCGTTCTACCTGCGCACCCTCGGCCCCGCGTTCGCCCCGATCGACGATCCCGACGCCCTCGACTGACCCGCCACCCCGGTTTGGTCGGCCAAACGGTGCTGACCGGTCAGACCGCGGTGTGCGCCCCTCGGTGCGTGGCGCGCTTCGCCTCCCGCCGCTCGGCGGCACCCTCGACGAGCGAGTAGAGCGCGGGCAGCACGAGCAGCGTCAGCAGGGTCGACGAGATGAGCCCGCCGATCACGATGATGCCGAGCGGCTGCGAGATGAAGCCGCCGTGCCCGGTGAGTCCCACGGCCATCGGCAGCAGCGCGAAGATCGTCGCCAGCGCCGTCATGAGGATCGGCCGCAGTCGCCGCGCACCGCCGTGGCGCAGTGCCTCGGGCACGGTCATCCCGCGCTCGCGGTACTGGTTCACGAGGTCGATGAGCACGATCGCGTTGGTGACGACGATGCCGACGAGCATGAGCAGTCCGATGATCGACGCGGCGCCGAACGGGATGCCCGAGGCGATCTGCAGCAGCAGGGCACCGGTGGCGGCGAACGGCACCGAGATGAGCAGCAGCAGCGGCTGGCGCAGCGACCGGAACGCGGCGACCATCACCGTGTAGACGATGAGGATGGCGGCCAGCAGCGCGAGGAACAGCTGCGAGAAGCCCTCCGCCTGGTCCTGCGCGACACCGCCGACCGACGCGCTGACGCCTTCGGGCAGGTCGGCCTCGTCGATCGCGGTCTGCAGGGCCGGGGTCACGGCGGCGAGGTTCGGCGTCGACGGGGTGACGGTGATCGTCGAGGTGCGCACACCGCGCTCGCTCGAGATCGTCGCCGGCGCCTCGACCTGCTCGATCGTGGCGAGCTCGGAGAGCGGCACGGGACCGCGGCTCGTCGGGATCTCGAAGTCGCGCAGCTCCTGCACCGTGACCGGGGCGCGGGCATCCGTGATGTAGACCGACAGCACGGTGTCGTCGATCGTCACCGAGCCGACGGCGGCCGGGAGCATCGCGTCGGCGACGATCCCGCCCACGGCGACTTCGCTGAGTCCCGCCTCGGCGGCCTTCGCGCGATCGACCTCGATCGCGAGGTACGGCTGCGTGACGGCGAGATTGCTCTCCGCCTGGGTCGTGATCTCGAGCCCCTGGACGGTCTCGAGCAGGTCGGCCGTCGCGGTGCCCAGGTCGTCGGCGTTCGCCGCGCGGAGTTCGATGGTGACGTCGCTCGAGAAACCGCCGCCGCCCGAGCCGACCGAGACCTCGCCGACGCCGGTGAGGCCGTCGAGAGCCTCGGTGACGGTCTGCCGGAGCTCCTCCTGGTCGAACGACGGGTCGGTCGTGATGGAGTACGTCGCATCCGCGCCGCCGCCGAAGAACGAGCGGATCGAGCCGCCGTCGCTGCCGATCGAGACCTGCACGACGTCGACACCGTCGATGTCGCGGAGGGTGGCCTCGACGTCCTGCGTGGCGGCGTCGATCGCGTCGAGGTTCGAACCCGCGGGCAGAGATTGCGTCACCGAGATGGTGTTCTGCCCGCTGTCGCCGACGAAGTTGGTCGGGGTGAAGCCGACGAGAACGCCGGTGCCGGCGAGCACGAGCACGGCGGCCGACAGGGTCGCGATCGGATGCCGCAGGGTCCAGTTGAGCGCGGGCAGGTAGCCCTTCTGCAGCCGCGACGGCGTCTCCAGCTCGTCGCGCGCGGACTCCGTGGTGCCGGTGACGTTCTTCGGTGCCCGCAGGAACCAGTAGGCCAGCACCGGGACGATCGTGAGCGACACGAAGAGCGACGCGACGAGGGCGATCGTGACGGTCAACGCGAACGGCCGGAACAGCTCGCCGGTGACGTCGCTGACCAGGGCGATCGGCAGGAACACCGCGACCGTCGTGATCGTCGACGCGGTGACGGCGGTCGCGACCTCCTTGACGGCGGTGAGGATGGCATCTTTCTTCTGCTCGCCGAGGGTGAGGTGCCGCTTGATGTTCTCGATGACGACGATCGAATCGTCGACGACGCGGCCGATCGCGATCGTGAGCGCGCCGAGCGTCAGCACGTTCATCGAGTAGCCGGTGGCCCACATGCCGATGAAGGTGATGAGCACCGACGCGGGGATCGAGATCGCGGTGACGATCGTCGAGCGCACCGAGAGCAGGAAGATCAGGATGACGACCACCGCGAAGAACAGGCCGAGCAGACCCTCGGTGGCGAGGCTCTCGATCGACTGGGTGATGAACGGCGCCTGGTCGAAGATCGTCGTGAACTCGGTGTTCTCACCGATTGCGGCGGCGAGACCGGGCAGCGCCTCCTGGATGACCCGGGACACCTCGACGGTGTTGCCCGCCGGGGTCTTCGTGATCGAGATGGTCAGCGACGGCTCGCCGTTGACGCGCGAGATCGCGGTGACCGGGTTGGAGACGATCTCCACCGCGGCGACGTCGGCGATCGTGAGCGCGCCGGTGCCGCCGAGCAGCGGGAGCGCTGCGATGTCGTTGGCCGAGGTCAGGGCGCTTCCGGCCTGCACCGTCAGCTCCTGGTCGCCCTCGTCGATGATGCCGGTCGCCAGCAGCACTCCGTTGGCGTCGAGGGCATCCCGGATCGCCTGGTTCGACAGCCCGTTCGCGAACAGGGCGTCGCTGTCGGGGGTGATCGTGACGCGCTGGCCGCTGGCGCCCGACAGCGACGCCTCGGCGACCTCGGGGAGGTTCGCGAGGTCGACGATCGTCTGGTCGCGCAGCCGCGCGGAGAGCTCCTCGGGGTCGAGGTCGCTGGTCACGGCGAGCACCACGACGGGGAGGTCGCTCAGCGAGAAGGCGACGACCTGGGTGTCGACGGCGGCCGGCAGGGAGTCCTCGATGCGGTTGATCGCGAGCGAGATCTTCTGCTCGGCGCGACCGAGGTCGGTGCCGTAGGTGAAGGATGCGGAGATCGTGGAAACGCCCGACCCCGAGGTGGCGGAGGTCGACTCGAGCCCGTCGACGCCCTGGATCGCGGCCTCGATCGGCGTCGACACGTCGTTCTCGACGACATCCGGGCTGGCGCCGCGGTAGGTGCTGATGATCGTCAGGTTCGGCAGCGAGATCGACGGGAAGAGCTCCTGCTTGAGCGAGCTGAGGGCGATGCCGCCGAAGATGCCGATGACGATCGTGAGCAGGGCGATGAGTGCGCGGTTGCGCAGACTGAACACCGAAAGCAGGTGCAACGGACGACTCCTTGGCTGTGGATGGAGGATGCACGCCGGAGTGCACTCGCGTCAGTATCCCAACCCCTCCTCACCGCGCCCTACTCCCGGGGGATGAACGCTGCTGGCAGAACGCTGGGAGAGCTCAGGCGATCTCGGCGTAGTCCCTGTCGACGACCGGGATCGGCGAACGCGTCACCGCGCGCCAGGCTTTGGCGAGAGCGTCGACCCCGCGGTCGAGCACGTCCGGCGGGTAGGTGAACGGGATGCGGATGAAGCGCTCGAACAGCCCCTCCACGCCGAAGCGCGACCCCGCCGCGATCAGCAGCCCCTCCGAGCGGGCGGCGAGCGCGAGCTGCGACGAGATCGGCAGCCCGAGGTTCACCCAGGTGGTGATCCCGCCGGCGACGTGCGGCACGTGCCATTCCGGCATCCGCTCGGCGAGCAGACGCACCAGGTGGTCGCGGCTGGCCCGGAGGTAGTCGCGGCGGTCGGCGAGGATGCGGTCGAAGTCGCCGAGCAGCTCGGTGAGGATCAGTTGCTCGAGCAGCGGGGTGCCGAGGTCGATCGTCGACCGCTGCCGGGCGACCCGCTGGATGAGCTCGCGGTCGGCCCGGATCCAGCCGATGCGCAGGCCGCCCCAGACCGACTTGCCGAACGAGCCCAGCATGACGGCGCGACCGAGGGCCGAGAACGGCGCCGGGCGATCCTGCCCGTCGAGTTCGAGCCCGCCGATCGTCTCGTCGATCACGAGCGTCGTGCCCTGCTCAGCGGCGAGGCGGATGACGCGCTCCCGCTGGTCCGCCGGCATCGACGCGCCCGTCGGGTTGTGGTTGTCGGGCATCAGGTAGGCGAGCACCGGCGAGGTGCGCTGGAACGCCTGCTCGAGCGCCGACTCGTCCCAGCCCTCCTCGGCGGTCACCGGCACCGTGACCAGCCGGGCACCGGCATCCCGGATCGCCTCGACGGCGTGCGGGTAGCTGGGCGACTCGATGATGGCGCGGTCGCCGCGGGAGAGCAGCGTGCGGGTCAGCAGGGTGATGGCGTGCTGCGCCCCGATCGTGATGAGGATCTCGTCGGGGTCGGTCGGCAGCCCGCGGGCGGCGTAGTGGTCGGCGACCGACTGGCGCGCGATGCGGGCGCCGTAGGGGTCGAAGCCCGACTCGGCGAGGAAGCTCGGCAGCACGGCGACGGCCCGCTGCGCCGCATCGCCGACGGCCGGGTGGGCGGGCAGCATCGCCTTGCTGAAGTCGAGGGCGTCGGTGGCGAGCACGTCGTACACGACGCCGCCGCGGCGGGGCAGCCGGGCGACGCTGCCGGAGCCGCGGACGCTGTCGAGGTGTGCGCTGTCGCGGAGGTCGGCGTAGGCGGCCGAGACGGTGGTGCGGCTGAGTCCGAGCTGGGCGGCGAGTTCGCGCTCCGCGGGAAGACGGGTGCCGAGCGCGATGCGGCCGTCGAGGATGAGCAGCCGGATGCGGTCGGCGAGCGCCGCATACGCCGGTCCCTGGGCGAGGTCGCGCCAGCCGACGATGAGGACGGCGAGGGCGCGGGCCGAAAGGGATGCCATCCAGCCACCGTAGCAGGATTGGCACCTTGATCGAGGGCCAATCGAGGAGTTCGATGGGCCACATGCTCGCACCGGCCCCCTCATCTGCCCTCGCCTGGACCCGTCGCGGGGTCCAGTTGGTCGTCGGCCTCGCCTTCTACGGTTTCGGGATCGGCCTCATGGTGCGCGCCGGCATCGGCGTCGCCCCGTGGGACGTGCTCGCCCAGGGCATCACCGCGCAGACCGGCCTCCCGTTCGGCGTCGTGGTCAACATCGTCGGCGCGCTCGTGCTGCTGCTCTGGATCCCGATCCGGCAGAAGCCCGGCCTCGGCACGGTCGCCAACGTGCTGCTCATCGGACCCTTCGCGCAACTGCTGCTGCTCGTCGTGCCGCAGCAGTACGAGCCGATCCTCCAGGGCCTCGTCTTCGCCGGCGGCCTGCTGCTCGTCGGCATCGCGACCGGTCTCTACGTCGGAGCCCGCCTCGGCCCGGGGCCGCGCGACGGGCTGATGACCGGCCTGCGCGCCCGCACCGCCTGGCCGATCTGGGCCGTGCGCACCGGCATCGAGATCTCGGTGCTGGTCGTCGGCTTCGTGCTCGGCGGCCAGGTCGGCATCGGCACCCTCGCCTTCGCGCTGCTCATCGGCCCCATCGTCAACGTCACACTGCCGCTGCTGCGGGTTCCGGGCGGCGCCCCGGCGACCCTGTCGGCCGCGACGGTCGAGATCTGCTCCGAGCACGGGCTCGTGCTGCCCGACCGCCTCGAGCGGGAGCGCGGCGACCGATGGTCGTCGCTCGCCGGCTCCCGCTGAGCGCCTAGAGGTTCGCGTCGGCGAACGCCCGCATCGCGTCGCGCACGAAGGTCGCTCCGGCCTCGCCGCCGTAGTTCTTCGCGAACCACGGGTCGGCGACGTACATGTCGGCCAGGCCGACGAAGTACTCCTTCGCGAGACCCTTCGGACCCCGGGGAACTCCGGGGATGCCCGCCAGGTGCTCGTACTGCCGTCGGGCGAGTGCCTGCGCCTCGTCCCCGGCCGGGTCGACGCCGCGTTCTGCCGCCTCGAGCCAGCCGAAGATCAGCTCGGCCGACGCATCCTTGAAGGCCTTCTGGCCGTCGGCGCCGAGCCCGCGCCACCAGGCGTCGGACGTCGCGTAGGCATCCTTCCCCCAGCGCTGCTCGACCTCGTCCTTGAACTCGGTGTGGTCGAAGCCGTCGAACATGTTCTCTGCCATCGGTTTCTCACCTCCTCTCAGTGCCGTGATGGTGGACTCGACGCTGGCGATCTGCCGGTCGAGGCGGAGTTGCTCCGCGCGGAGCCAGTCCAGGTGGGCGACGAGCGCGTGTTCGTCGTCGCGTTGACCGTCGAGCACCTGGGCGATCGCCGGGATCCCGAGACCGAGGCCGCGCAGCAGCAGCACGCGCTGCAGTCGCACGAGCGCCTCGGCGTCGTAGTACCGGTACCCGTTGGCGCCGATCCGGCTCGGCGTCACGAGGCCCGTGTCGTCGTAGTGACGCAACGTGCGGCTCGTGGTGCCGGCCAGCCGGGCGATCTCCTGGATGCTCCACTCCACGCGTTCGACCCTAGAAGTTGACGCTGCGTCATTGTCAAGGATCGGATGTTGCGCTCCCTTGACTCGCGATATATCTTGATTTCAACACGCGATATAACGCGAGAGAGGCGGACGCGATGTCCCAGCAGAAGTGGCTCGTGGACGGGCCGAAGACGATCGAGATCGACGGCATCCGCACGCTCAAGGTGGGGCTCGTCGCCGGCAACGTCGACGTGATCGCCCACGACGAGCCCGTCGTGCGCGTCGAAGTGCACAGCGTCAGCGGCAAGGACCTGCGCATCACCGCCGAAGGCGATTCCCTCCAGATCGACCATGCCCAGCTGTCGTGGGAGAACTGGCTCGACGTCTTCCGCAGCTTCAGCCCCGGGGCGGCCCGGGCCGACGTCAGCATCCTCGTGCCGCGCGCCACCGCGCTGAAGCTCGGCGTCGTCAGCGCGACCGCGCTGGTCAGCGGACTCAGCGCGGATGCCGACCTCAGCACGGTCAGCGGCGACGTCTCGACCGACGGCCTCGCCGGTCGTCTGCAGCTCAACGCCGTCGGCGGCGAACTGACGGTACGCAACCACCGCGGCCGGATCGCCGCGCACACCGTCAGCGGCGACATCTCCGCGACCGGAGCGGTGACCTCGTTCACGAGCGACAGCGTGAGCGGTGACGTCTTCCTCGACCTCTCCGGCATCCCCGACGCGATCAAGGTCAGCACCGTCAGCGGCGACGTGTCGGTGCGGCTCGGGCGCGACGTGCCGACCGCCTACGCGGTCAACACCGTCGCCGGCAAGCTCCAGCTCGACGACGGATCCTTCCGCCCGCGGGGAAAGTTCACCGGCAAGTATGGGCAGCTCGACGGGCGGTGGACCGACTTCCGGGCCAACACCGTGAGCGGCGACGTGAACGTGCTGCACGTCGCGGTCGCCGAGGTGCCCGTCACCGACGCGTCCGCCTCCGCGTGAGTCCCGCCGTCTTCGGTCACGGGCACCTGCGGCTCTACCTGCTGCGGCTGCTCGTCGAACGGCCCATGCACGGGTACGAGATCATCCAGGCGCTCTCCGACCAGTCCGGCGGCACCTACTCGCCGAGCGCCGGCACCATCTACCCCCGGCTCGGGAAGCTAGAGGAAGAGGGGCTCGTCACCAAGGAGGCCGACGGACGCAAGACCGTCTACGCCATCACCGACGCCGGGCGTGCCGAGCTGACCGTCCGCGAGCCCGAACTCGCCGGGATCGAGACCGAGTTCACCGACTCGGTACGCCGACTGGCGGACGAGGTGCGGGCCTCCGTCACCGACGCCATGCGCACGCTCAAGGCCGACCTCGCCGTCGCAGCGCGCGAGGCCCGCACGGAGGCGGCCGACGCCGCCCGGGAGCGCGAAGAGCGCATGTCGGCCGGGGAGCCCCGGGTCGAATCCCGCGCCCGCCTGCACGACGCCGAGGCGGCGCTCACCGAGTTCCGAGGCGACGTGCGCGACGAGTTGCGGTCGGCCGTGGCCGCCGGCACACTGTCGGCGGAAGCCCTGCAGACGCTCACCGACGGGCTCGGCGACCTCCGTCGTCGACTCGTCGCGCAGCTGCGCGGCTGACCGGCGTCGCGCCCACGCTGCTCTCCGCAGGCTGTCCCGAACGTACTTCCCGAAGTGCGAGATGAAGCCGAGGCGGGGGGCACTGCTCGGCTCTGGGCCGGGGTCGCGACGAGCGCTCGGTCGTCAGCCGGCGAAGCCGAGCGGGATGTAGACGTCCTGAACCCGGTCGGACGAGGCCGTGTGGTCGTTGCGTGTGTAGAGGGCGCACGCCACCTCCCCGCAGTCGACGTTCTCGTCGGCGATCTGCGGCACCTCCAGGTAGGCGGTGAAGGTGCCCGATCCGCGGTCGTCGTAGGAGCGCGCGCCGAACAGCTTCCACGCCCAGTCGTCGTTGATCCAGTTGCTCGGCGCGAACTGGATGGTGCCCTCAGGGACCTCCACCGCGTCGCCGCCGGGGCTGCCGCCGAGGCACGGCCCGGGTTTCACGGAGACGTCGTCGGGGATGGCGCAGATGGCGACGTAGATGCCGCGCGCCGGGTCGTAACCCGTGCCGCTCACCACGAAGCGGTCGCCCGGCGCGAGCGACGAGGTGTCGACGGTGCCGCCGGGCTCGACGGAGCGGATCTCGAGGCGGCGCTCGCGCCCGTCGTCGCCGATCGCGGTCGCCTCGAGCGGCCACTCGCCGACGGGTCGCTCCTGGTTGGCGTCGCCCTGATCCACGTGCGTGAGGATCGGCACGATCACGATCCCGACCGCGGTCAGCACGAGCGCGAGCACCCCCGCCACCACCCAGGGCCAGCGGCGCCGCCGCGTTCTCGTCACCGCATGATCTTAGGGTGGTGTCGCGAGAGGAGTAACGTGACGCCGTGCCCGATCAGGAGCCTCCCGAAAAGTCCCGTGCCGATGCCGGTGGCAACGCCGCCAAGCGGCTGCTGATCGGAGAGCCCCTCCCGTCGGACAAGCTCGAGGGCCAGCTGCTGCCCAAGCACCTCGCCCTGCCGATCTTCGCAAGCGACCCGCTCTCGTCGGTGGCGTACGCGCCGCAGGAGCTGCTCATGATCCTGCTGATCGGCGGATTCGGCCTCCTCGCCTACGGTCCCTGGGTGGCACTCGCCGTCATCGTGCTGCTGCTCGTAGTCGTGCTCTCCTACCGCCAGCTGATCAAGGCCTATCCGTCGGGCGGCGGCGACTATGAGGTCGCCCGCAAGAATCTCGGCGAGAAGGCCGGGCTCGTCGTGGCGTCAGCCCTGCTCGTGGACTACGTGATGACGGTCGCCGTGTCGGTCGCGTCGGGCGTCGACAACATCATCTCGGCGCTGCCCTTCCTCGACGCGTACCGGGTCTGGATCGCCGTGTTCTTCGTCGTCATCCTCGCCGCCGTCAACCTGCGCGGGGTCAGCGAGTCGAGCAAGGCGTTCGCCATCCCGACCTATCTGTTCATCGGGTCGATCGCGATCATGGTCGTCACCGCGCTCACGCGCACGTTGCTCGGGGATGCGCCCGTCGCGGAGAGCGCCGATCTCGTCCCACAGGGCGAGTCGCTCAGCCAGGCGGCCTTCGTGCTGCTGCTGCTGCGTGCGTTCGCCTCCGGCTGCGCCGCGCTCACCGGTGTCGAGGCGATCTCGAACGGGGTGCCGGCCTTCCGTCGCCCGAAGATCGCGAACGCGCAGAAGACGCTCGTCATCATGGGCAGCATCGCGATCGTCCTCTTCGCGGGCCTGACCACGATCGCCCTCGTCGGCCAGGTGCGCTACCTCGACTGCACCGAAGCCGTGAACGCAACCGTCGCCGAGTGCTCGACCGACCCGCAGCGCAGCCTCATCGCGCAGATGGCCGCGGCCACCTTCGGCGACTTCTCGGTGCCGTTCTTCATCATCCAGGCGGCGACGGCGGTCGTGCTGCTGCTGGCCGCCAACACGGCGTTCAACGGATTCCCCCTGCTGGGTTCGGTGCTCTCCGCCGACAAGTACGCGCCGAAGGCCCTGTCGACCCGCGGCGACCGGCTCATCTTCAGCAACGGCGTGCTCGCGCTGTCGGTGACGGCGATCGCGATCCTGGTGATCTTCCAGGCCGACCTGACCACCCTCATCCAGCTCTACATCATCGGCGTCTTCGTCTCGTTCACGCTCGGCCAGTCGGGAATGGTGCGGCACTGGATCCGGCTGCTGAAGCGCGGCGCCGCGGGCCGGGGATCCATCATCCGCAGCCTCGTCATCAACGTGATCGGCGCGTCGATGACCGCGGCGGTGCTCATCATCGTGACGATCACGAAGTTCACGCACGGCGCGTGGATCGTGTTCCTGGTCATGCCGATCCTCTGGTTCCTGATGCTCGGCGTCAACCGCTACTACCGGGATGTCGACCGCGAGATCGCCGTCGACGCCGACACGACGTTCGGGGCGACCGGCGACCACGCCATCGTGCTGGTCAGCCGGGTGCAGAAGCCGGTGCTCAAGGCGCTCGACTACGCGATCGCGGCCCGCCACGAATCGATCGAGGCCGTGCACATCGCGATCGACGACGCCGCGGCCGACAAACTCGACCTCGAGTGGGCGACGCAGAACATCAAGGTGCCGCTGCACATCATCGAGTCGCCGTATCGCGACATCAGCGCCCCGCTCATCAAGTACCTCAAGGCCCGGCGGGCGAAGCACGGGTCCGAAGTGATCACCGTCTATCTGCCGGAGTACATCGTCGGGCACTGGTGGGAGCGGCTGTTGCACAACCACAAGGCCGGCCGCATCCGGCAGAAGCTGATGCTCGTGCACGGCGTCGCCGTCACCCTGGTGCCGTGGCTGCTCGACTCGTCCGACCTCATCTACGGCCGCCGCTCGCGTCCGCTGCCGGGTCAGGACCGCCGCGGGGAGCCGCTGCGACCGCGTCCGGTGAAGCGCGAGCCGCTGCGCGCCGAGCCGCCGGCGGCGGGCAAGATGAAGAAGTGAAGCCGATCCTCGCCGTGCTCGCCGGCGGGGTGGTCGGCACCGGCGCCCGGCTGGCGCTCGACACGGTGCTGCCGCACGGCGGCGCGGTCTTCCCGATTGGCACCTTCGTGATCAACCTCGCGGGGTCGTTCCTGCTCGGGATGCTGGTCTCCCGGGTGTGGCCGGTCGCCCCCGAGTGGCTGCGCGCGGGACTCGGGCCCGGGCTGCTCGGATCGTTCACCACCTTCTCGGCGCTCGTCGGGTCGGCGGTCGACCTCACGGCATCCGGGATGCCAGCCTCCGCCGTCGTCTACGTCGCCGCCTCCGTCATCGGCGGCATCGCGGCGGCAGCTCTCGGCCTGCGCCTCGGCACCCCACGACCCGTGCCCCGAGCGCCGATCTCGCGCATCGGACCCGACGAATGACCCCGGTGGTGATCGCCCTGGTACTGGTCGCCGGCGCGGTCGGCTCGCTCGTCCGCTACCTCGTCGGCCGCGCGGGTGCTCGCGCGTCGTGGCCCTGGCCCGTGCTCGCCGTCAACGTCGCCGGGTCGCTGCTCGCCGGCATCCTCCTCCACTCCGACCTCGCCCTGATCGCGGTGACCGGCCTCGCTGGCGGCCTCACCACGTTCAGCACCTTCAGCGTCGAGACGGTCCAGCTGGTGGCCGAGGGCCGCTGGCGCGCCGCCACGGCATCCGTCGCCCTCAACCTGATCCTCGGCCTTGCGGCAGCGACCGCTGGCTGGTTCGTCGGTCCTCTTGCTCTTCCCGTGAGCTGAGACGCCGCGAGGCAGGCGGCGGTCCCGATCGCTGTCTGCCGTGCCGGAGGAACTCAGCCCTTCTCCGCCCCTTCGGAGTTCGACATGATGCGTTTCTGGAAGACGAAGAACAGCACGGCGACCGGGATCGACATCAGCACCGCCGCAGCGAGTTTCAGCGGGAACTGATTGCCCTGCCCGAGTTGGCCGTTGGTGAGGGTCGCGACACCCGTGGTGAGGGTGTGCAGGTCGGCATCCTGACGGGCGATGAGGAAGTACGAGAACTCGTTCCACGACCCCTGGAACGACAGGATGAACAGTGTGATGAGAGCGGGGCGCGCCATCGGCAGCGCGATCAACCAGAACGTGCGGAACACGCCGGCGCCGTCGATGCGCGCGGCCTCCTCCACCGAGACCGGAATCGACTCGAAGAACTGCTTCATGATGAAGATGCCCGCCGCGTCGATCATGATCGGGATGATCATGCCGGCGTAGGTGTCGAACATCTCGAACTGCTTCAACACCAGGAACCGCGGGATGAGCAGCGCCACCGGCGGCACGGCCATGACCGCGATGAGGCTCGCGAAGATGACGTTGCGGCCCGGGAACCGCAGCCGCGAGAGCGCGTAGCCGGCGAGCGAGTCGAAGAACACCCGGCCGGCGGTGATGCAGATCGTGACGATGACCGAGTTGCCGGTCCACTGCAGCAGCGGCGTGTCCTGGAACAGCCGCTCGTAGGCGGCGAACGACCAGGTCTGCGGCAGCAACGACAGCGGGTTCTGCGTCGCGTCGGCATCGGTCTTGAAGCTGCCCGCCACCGAGATGAGGAACGGGTAGATGTAGATCAGCGCGAGCAGCACCAGGATGAGGTATCCCCCGAGGAGTCCCGCCGTCGCGCGGGGGGTGAGCCGGTAGCGGCCCGGCAGCTGTGTCGCGGTCATCGCACCACGCCCTTCCCGGCGTCGGCGTTGGCGCCGAGCCTGGCCGCCTCGGCATCCGCCTGCAGTCGTTGCACGGCACGCTTCTCGCGGCGGATGCCCGAGCGGCCGGCATCCCGATCGCGCAGCACCCAGCGCTGGATGAGGGTGAACGTCACGATGATCAGGAACAGCAGGAACGAGATCGCCGTGCCCTCGCCCCAGTCGAGGTTCTCGAACGACGACTGGTAGGCGAGGTACGCGGGCGTGAGCGTGGTCTTGCCGGGGTCCCCCCCGCCGGTCAGGTACACCTGGTCGAAGACCTGCCAGGTGCCGATGAGTCCGAGGGTCAGCACGGTGAAGAGCGTCGGCTTGAGCAGCGGCAGCGTGACCGAGAAGAACGTGCGCAACGGCCCGGCGCCGTCGATCGCCGCGGCCTCCTGCACCTCCTGGCTGACGTTCTGCAGCGCCGCGAGGAACAGCAGCATGAAGGTGCCCGAGGTGGTGAACACCGCCAGGATGATGAGGACGCACATCGCGACCGAGGGTCCGGACAGCCAGTCGTACCAGGTGAGTCCGAGCGCGCCGGCGTCGGTGAGCGGACCCGCGCGGCCGACACCGAACACCCCGAGGATCTTGTGGCCGATGCCGCTCGGGTCGGAGAACCAGTTGGGCCCTCGAGCGCCGAACCAGCCGATGACCGAGTTGACGGCGCCCGATCCGGCGAACAGGAAGATGAAGATCGTCGTGATCGCGATCGACGAGGTCACCGACGGAAAGTAGAAGGCGGTGCGGAAGAACCCGCGGCCGCGGAGGATGCGCCGGTTCACCTGCACGGCGAGGAACAGGGCGAGCGCCGTCTGCAACGGCACGACGGCGAGCACGTAGTAGAGGTTGTTGCGGATGGCGGTGCCGAAATCGCGCTGCGAGAGCCCGTCTTCGGTCAGCACCGCCGCGTAGTTGTCGACCCCGATCAGGTCCGCGTTGCCGAGGGGCGATCCGCGACCGTTCCAGTCGCTGAAACTCACGTACGCCGCGAGGAAGATCGGGAGCACGAGGAAGACGCCGATGATGATGACCGCGGGTGCGGTGAACAGCCAGCCCGCTCGGGCCTCGCCACCGCGGATGTTGTTCTTCACCATCGACGTCTCCTCGTGCTCCTCAGTGACCGATCAGCCCTGCGCGTCCGCGTACGCCGCTTCGAGCTGCGCCTGGAAGTCGGCGAGGATCGAGGCGAAGTCCGCGTTCGCGAAGTCGGCGAGACGCGCGTTGAACTCGCTCGTCACCGCCGCGGCTCCGTCGAACGCCACCGGCGTCACGGCGTAGTCGGCACCGGCCACGAAGCCCGCGATCGCCGGGTTGCTATCGGCGTAGGTCTGCGCGGCAGCCTCGCTCGACGGCAGCACGCCGTACGCGTTGGCGAACTCGACCTGCTGGTCGTCGCTGGTCAGGAACTCGACGAGCGAGACGGCGTCATCCGCGGTGGGCGAGCCGTCGGGGATGCCCCAGCAGTTCGTGAACGAGAACGTCGCCGGGCCGCCCGGGCCCGCGGGGAGCTCGTACGAGGCGTAGTTCGTGTCCGGGAAGTCGCCTTCGATGCCCTTGATCCACGGGCCCTCGATGACCATCGCGGCCTTGCCGGCGCCGAGCGCTTCGCCGCCCCAGCCCGCGTCGATCTCAGCCGGGAAGCGCAGCACGCCCGCGTCGTAGAGCGACTTCACGTACTCCAGGCCCTCGAGGTTCTCGGGGCTGTCGGCGACGATCTGATCGCCGTCGACGATCGAGCCGCCCGCCTGCGCCATGAACACGCCGATGCGGGCGTACTCCTGGCCGAACGAGAGGCCGACGACGTCTGGGGTGGTCAGCGCGGTCGCCGCGGCGGTCAGGCTCTCCCAGTCGGTGGGGATGTCGGCATCCGTCAGTCCGGCCGCCTCCCACATATCGGTGTTGATGATCAGACCGAGGGTCGAGAAGTCCTTCGGGGCGCAGACGAACTCGCCGCCGAAGGTGTACTCGTCCTTGAAGGTCGGGAAGAACGCGTCCGCGTTCGGGAGGTCGTCACCGTAGGACTCCAGGTAGCCGTTGCCGGCGTACGTCTGGAACTGGTCCCACGACATGTAGAACAGGTCCGGCGGGTCGTCGCCGGCGAACCCGGTGGCGAGCTCTTCGGTGAGGTTGGCGGCGACCTTGACGTCGACGTCGACCCCGCTCTCCTGCGACCAGGCGGCCGCGGCGGCTTCGACGGCCGCGGTCTCGGCATCGCCGCTCGTGCCGATCAGCACGGTCAACGGTTCGTCGTTCGTCGAGTCACCACCACCGCCGCCGGCACAGCCGGCGAGCACCAGTGCCGTGGCGCCCGCGATCGCGGCGCCACCCCACATCTTGCTTCTCATGTTTCGTCCTTTACTGTCCGTTGCGATTGCCGGTCTCGGTGCCACCGGCGTCTTCCTCGACGGGCGCCAGGTGACTCGACCGGCGCACGACAAGCTGGGGGGTGATGAGACGGTGCGTCGGGCTGTCGCCCACGTCGCCGTGCGCGCGCACGCGCTGCCCGCTGGGTCCCATCAGCAGTTCGAGGGTCGCGGCGGCGACGTCGCCGAGCCGCTGGTCGACGCTCGACAGGCCGACCGCCGAGGCGACCGGGGTGTTGTCGAAGCCGATGACCGGGAAGTGCGGGGCGCCCGCCTCGCGGACCGCCATCATCGCGCCGAGGGCGAGCGAGTCGGAGGCGCAGACGAGGCCTTCGAGCTCGGTGCCGTGCCGGAACAGGCTCTCGATCGCGATCCGGGCCGACGGGACGCCCTCCTCCGCGACCGTCGTCAGGGCGGCGAGATCGATCGCGCCGAAGGCATCCGTCATCGCCGTCTCCCAGCCGCGGCGGCGGTCGTCGCCCGTTCCGGAGCCGGCGGGCCAGCCGAGGTAGCCGATGCGCGAGAGCCCGCGGCCGATGAGGTGCCGGGTCGCCTGGTGGACGCCCGACTGACCGTCGACATCCACCCACAGCCGCGTCGGGTCGTCGTCGGTCTCCGCACCCCACGGGCGGCCGAAGGCGACGAACGGGATGCGCTCGCGCGCGAGCCAGGCGATGCGCGGGTCGTCATACTGCGTCGCGGTGAGCACGATCGCGTCGACGTCCGCTCCGTCGCGGAGTCGCTCGTAGTGGCGGATCTCGTCGTCGACGTCGGTCGCGACGACGAGGGTGATGCGCATCCCGCGGGCGTCGGCCGCCTCGGTGAGGGCGTGCAGGTAGCGGTCGAGGATCGAGCCGGAGATGCCGTTCGACATCGGGTCGAGCCGGATGCCGATCGCCGAGGAGCTGCCCGCACGGAGGCGGCGGGCCGACGTGTTCGGGCGGTAGCCGAGTTCGCCGATCGCCTGCTGCACCCGTTGGCGCGTCTCGGGGCGCACGATGTCGGGGGAGTTCAGCACGTTCGAGACCGTCTGGCGGGAGACCTGGGCGAGCCGCGCGACGTCGTCGACGGTGGGGAGCGATGCCACGGGCCGGACCTCCTTTGGTCGTTCGCGCGGACGGGGACTCCGCCAGCTTGATCGTTCAAGTTCCATGCGAACAGGGGTTTGAACGATCAAACCGTGGGTGCTAGGTTACCTCCCTGACGGGCGGTGTCAACCGACGCCGAAACCGACGCCGATTCAGAAGGTCGTTCTTCGGATGCAGGCAGACACGCCGCCCCCGGCTCTCCAGCCCCTCCTCCACGACGCCGTCGCGACGCTGCGGGCACCCGCCCAGGCGTGGTCGCGGCCCGACGGGTCGATGGGCTCTGCCCCCTCGGGCGGCAGCAGCATCGACGGGGTCTACGTCTCCGACGTACGGGTTCTGCGCGAGTTGTCCGTCACCGTCGACGACCGCCCGGTCGAACACATCGCGACCCTCCAGGACTCCGCCGATCGCACGCGCTTCGTGAGCGTCGTGCGCGTGCTCGACGGTCCCGGCGCCGACCCCGACGTGCGCAGCATCCTCACCCGCGGCGTCGGACCCGCGGGCGCCGCGCACACGTTCGAGCTCGCCTCCCGCCGCACGCACCCCGTGGCCGCGCGCGTGCGGTTCGTGCTCGAGCCGGCGCTCGACGACGTGCAGACCGTCAAAGCCGGTCTCGCCGGCGGCTTCCCGGTCGTGACCGTCCAGGGTGACACCGCGACCTGGAGCGACGGCGGCGTCTCGGCGAGACTCCGCGCCGACGGGGCCTCGCTCCACCACTCGGCCGGCGTGCTCGAACTCGAGTGGAACGTCGAGGTGCCCGCGCGCGGCACGGCGAGCGTCGCCTTCGACCTCGCGGCGGTGGATGCGGCCGCCGTCGTCACCGCCCCCGCCGGGCCCGCCCCCTGGGTCGCGCCCGCGTCTCCGGCCGACGACCGCCTGCGCCGTTGGGTCGACCGCTCGCTGGCCGACCTCGACGCCCTGCGCCTCTCGACCACCGCGACACCGGACTCCGAGTTCGTCGCCGCCGGGGCTCCGTGGTTCCTCACCCTGTTCGGCCGCGATGCCCTCTGGGTCGCGCGGTTCCTCGTGCCGCTCGGCAGCGGCATCCCGCTCGGCACACTGCGCACCCTCGCGGCGATGCAGGGCACCGGCACCGACCCGATGACGGCCGAGCAGCCGGGCAAGATCCTGCACGAGCTGCGCCGCGGCGAGTTCGGCATCCCGGGCGAAGACGTCGTGCTGCCGCCGCGCTACTTCGGCACCGTCGACGCGACCGCGCTGTGGATCTGCCTGCTCGCCGACCTGCACCGCGCGGGGCATCCGCTCGACGAGTTGCGGGAGTTCCAGCCGGCGCTCGAGGCAGCGCTCGCCTGGATGCGCGACTTCGGAGACTCCGACGGCGACGGGCTGCTCGAGTACATCGACGAGAGCGGTCACGGACTGTCGAACCAGGGCTGGAAGGACTCCGGCGACTCGGTGCAGTGGCGCGACGGGCGGCTCGCGGACGGGCCGGTCGCCCTGTGCGAGGTGCAAGCGTACGCGGTCGAGGCGGCCCTCGGCGGCGCGGCGCTGCTGGATGCCCTCGGCGGCGACGGGGGCCCGTGGCGGGCTTGGGCGGCCGTCGTGACGGATGCCTTCCGAGCGCGGTTCTGGATCGACACCCCCGAAGGGCGTTACCCCGCGATCGCGCTCGACGGCGCCAAGCGGCCGGTCGACACCCTCACCTCGAACCTCGGTCACCTGCTCGGCACGGGCCTACTGAACACCGAGGAGGAGGCGCTCGTCGCCGCCCATCTCGTCGCACCGTCGCTGTCGAGCGGCTTCGGCCTGCGCACCCTGTCGATCGGGGCCGCCGGCTACTGGCCGCTCGGGTACCACATCGGCTCGGTGTGGACCCACGACACCGCGATCGCCGTGCGCGGTCTCGCGGCCTCCGGCTTCCCCGCGGAGGCGTCAACCCTCGCCGAAGGTCTCCTGCGTGCGGCCGTCGCCTTCGACTACCGCATCCCGGAGCTGTACTCGGGGGATGCCGCCGACTCCTCGCCTGCGCCCGTGCCGTACCCGGCCGCCTGCCGCCCGCAGGGCTGGAGCGCCGCGTCGTCGATCGCCGTGCTCTCGGCGCTGACGTCCTAGGCGTCGAGGAACCGAGCCTCCGCGGTGTCGGCGAGCTTCTCCGGCAGCACCGACTCCAGGGGACCGCGGCGCTCACTCGCGATCGTGCTCAGCGTCGCGACGACCTGCCGGGCGATGGCGCGGCCCGCGCGGTTCGCGCCGATGGTGGATGCCGTCGGGCCGTAGCCCGCGAAGAACAGCCGCGGGTTCTTCCACGACACGTTCTTGCCGACGACGATGCCGCCGGTCTTCTCGCGCAGCTTCAGGGGGGCGAGGTGCCGCAGCTCGGGGCGGAAGCCGGTCGACCAGATGATCGCGTCGGCCGGTCGGAACGCGCCGTTGGACCAGCGGATGCCGTCCGCCTCGATCGTGGAGAACATCGGCCGGGCGTGCAGCAGCCCGCGATCGATCGCCGCCTGGATGCGGCGGCTGCGCGGCACTCCGGTCGTGCTCACGATGCTCGGCAGGGCGGCCCCGGCGCGTGCGGCCTCATCCTGCAGCGCGACGGCGGACTGGCCGCCCTCGATGTTGAGGTCCTGATCCTCGAGGAACTCGATCGGCCGGCGGGCCACCCAGGTCAGCGATTGCGCGACCTCTTCGAGCTCCATCAGGAAGCCGATCGCACTCGTGCCGCCGCCGACGACCACGACGTCCTGCCCTCGGAAGACTTCGGCATCCTTGTACTCGGCGGTGTGCAGGTGGCGCCCGCGGAACTCGTTCATGCCGGGGTAGTACGGCACGAATGGAGCGCCCCAGGTGCCGGTCGCATTGACCACCACCGAGCAGGAGACCTCGCGCTTGCCGTAGGGCCCCTCGAAGGAGACCGCGAACCCCTCGGGGATCATCTCGACGCGGGTGACCTCCGCGGGCCGCACGACCTGGAAGCCGAAGTGCTGCTCGTACTGCGCGTAGTAGTCGGCGACGACATCCTTCGCGGGGCGGGTCTTGTCGGCGGTGTCGAAGCTCACGCCCAGCTCGTCCATGCCGGGGAGATCGTGCACCTTGTGGGCGTAGCCGAGGCGCAGGGCTTCCCAGCGGAACTGCCACGCACCGCCGGTGCCCGGACCGCGATCGAGCAGCACGAACTCGTTCCCCGGGTCGAGGCCGAGGCGGCGCAGATAGTACGCCACCGAGAGTCCCGCTTGACCGGCCCCCACGACCACGACCGAGGTATCGACATCACTCTCGGTCACCCGTCAACGTTACCGTCCGCCCGCAACCCTTTCGACGGCTTCGAAGGGCCCGCGTGCTAGACTGATCGGCAGTCTTTTCACCATTTTCGCAACCTGAGATCAAGGGGGTCACGCATGGGGCGCGGCCGTCAGAAGGCGAAGCACACCAAGGTGGCGCGGGACCTTAAGTACTTCAGTCCGGACACGAACTACAACGCTCTTCAAGAAGAGCTGGGCGGCAATCCGCGACTCGAGGAAGACCTCGCGAAGTGGGCCGAGTACGTGACCGAGGAAGACGAACTCGACGGCGACGAAGAGCCGGAGTCGAAGACCGCGTAGATCTCGCTCCCCACCGCCCTGAACCGGCGGCGTGGGCCCAGCGCCTGCGGCGCTAGTTGTAGTGCCCAGGCACGTTGTTGAGGCGTGTGATGGGCGGGACCTTCCCGATGGCTGTGTGGGGCCGGTGTTGATTGTAGAAGTGCAGCCAGGCGGGGAGTGCTGCGCGGCGGGCTGATTCTGAGTTGTAGTGACGGGAGTATGCCCAGCCGTCGGCGAGGGTGCGGTGGAAGCGTTCGATCTTGCCGTTCGTTTGTGGTCGGCGGGGTCGGGTGAACTTCGGTTTCACGGCGAGCTCGCGGCAGGTGTCGCGCCAGGCGTGGGAGCGGTAGGCGGAGCCGTTGTCGGAGAGGACGCGTTCGACGGTGACGCCGTGGTCGGCAAACCAGGAGACGGCGCGTTGCAGTACCCCGATCGCGGTGGTGGCCTTCTCATCGCCGTGGATCTCGGCGTAGGCGACTCGGGAGTGGTCGTCGATGACGGTGTGCACGAAGGCGTAACCGAGGACTTCGTGACGATATTTGTCGCGGGCCAAACCTGGGGTCGCTTGCCGGTTCCAATCGCCTTGTTGTCGACCGACGAACTTCCACCCACCGCCGTCGGGGATGTTGCCGAGTTTCTTGACGTCGACGTGGATCAACGCGCCCGGCTTCTCGTGCTCGTAACGGCGGGCCGGCTCCCCGGTCTTCACATCGACATGTGAGAGCCGGTTGAGGCGACACCTGACCAGGACCGCGTGGACCGTCGACGACGGCATCCCGAGACGACCGGCGATCTGCACCGGACCGAGACGCTTCTTGATCCGCAGATGCACGATCTTCTTCACGATCGCTTGCGGCGTCCGGTTCGGATGCGCGTGCGGGCGGCTCGACCGATCAGCCATCCCTTCCGGCCCGAGCTCGACCAACCGCTTCGACCACTTCGCCGCGGTCGGATACGACACCCGGAAGTAATCCGCCGCCGCAGAGACCGACCAACCCTCGTCGACCACTTTCCGGGCAAGACGAAGACGTTGGCGCGGCGTCAAAGCCGCATTACCGTGAGACACGAGGACCTCCTGGGTTCAGAGCGCGGGAACTAGACAGCTCCACTCTGACCCGGAGGTTCTCGTCATGTCACGGGTGCCAGATCAAACAACGTGCCTGGGCACTACAGCTAGTCGACCAGCGAGTCAGCCGGCGTACGAGCCGACGAGTCGCACGGCCCCACCATCGACGCCTTTCGCGCCCTGCGTGAAACCGTCGAGATCGCGATCGCCGACGGCGACGCGGCCGACGACCCAGGTCGGCAGTCCGGCGGCGGTCAGCGCATGCGTGACGCCGCTCGCGGCCTCCGGCGTGACGACAGCGAGGAATCCGACGCCGAGGTTCCAGGTGCCCTCGGTGTCTTCGAGCGCGAGCCCGCCCCAGTCGGCGAGGATGCGGAACACCGGCTGCGGACTCCAGGTCGAGCGGTCGATCTCGACCCACGACCCGGTCGGCAGCACGCGGGCGAGGTTGGCGGCGATGCCGCCGCCGGTCACGTGCGAGAGCGCGTGCACTGCCGACGGGAGGTCGTCGAGCACCCGCAGCAGCGGTGACGTGTAGAGCCGCGTCGGCTCGAGCAGCGCCGTGCCGACCGTGCCGCCGAACTCGGGGGCGTCGTCGGTGACCGCGACTCCCCGCTGCGACAGGATGTGCCGCACGAGCGAGAAGCCGTTGCTGTGCAGGCCGCTCGACGCGATGGCGACCACGACATCGCCGTGCCGCACCTTCTCGGGGCCGAGCACGGCATCCGCTTCGACCGCGCCGACCGCGGCCCCCGCGACGTCGTAGTCGTCGTCGGCGATGAGTCCGGGATGCTCGGCCGTCTCGCCGCCCACGAGAGCCGTGCCGGTGGCCGCGCAGGCGGTGGCGATGCCGGTGACGATCGCGGCGATGCGCTCGGGGACGACTTTGCCGCAGGCGATGTAGTCGGTCATGAACAGCGGCTTCGCGCCGACCACGACGATGTCGTCGACGACCATGCCGACCAGGTCCTGGCCGATCGTGGCGTGGATATCGAGAGCCCGAGCGATCGCGATCTTGGTGCCCACGCCATCCGTGCTGGTCGCGAGCAGGGGCTTCGTGTACGAGAGCAGCGCGGAAACGTCGAACAGGCCGGCGAAACCGCCGACGCCGCCGAGCACCTCGCGGCCCTGGGTGCGCGCGACGGCCGACTTCATCAGCTCGACCGCGAGGTCTCCCGCGTGGGTGTCGACTCCCGCGGCGGCGTACGGATCGGTCGAAGTGGCGGCCACAGGTTCAGGCTACCGTGACGGGCTACCGTGAGCTGATGCGCACGACCGGCAGTTGGGAGGCGCGGGAGAATGCCTCCCGCGAGATCCTCGTGGGCCTCTACGTGCGGGATGCCCTCGGCGTCGCCGACCCCTCCGGCGTTCCGCGCCTGCTCGGCACCGGACTGCCCGACCCGGGCCCGGCCGACGAACGCACCAATTGGTGGTGGCAACGCTGGTGGATCGCCATCCTCGACCCCGATGAGGGCCGGTTCGCGGGGCTCCCTGCCGAGTTCACCGAGGTCGGGGACCGTGCACTGAAGAGGCACCTGGATGACGCCCGCACCTGGGCGGATGTCGCCCACGAGGCGCACGCCGACGCCGCGATCGCGTTGGCGAAGTCCGGCGACCTCACGCTGAACCACGTCGTACGCGAGCGCGAGGCCGCCCTCAGCCGCCCCGCCCGCCCGTTCCGGCTGCGCATCGAAGTGCTGCCACTGACGACGGCGGGCGTCTGGTGGATCGGCGAGCACGCGATCGCCGTCGACGAGTTGCTGCGGTCCGACCTTTCGTCGTACGCACTCGCCCTCGAACCGATCGTCGAGCGGCTCGCCTGACCCTGTGGGACACTGTGTTGTACCCGCTCGGGTGCAGCGTCGAACCTCCGGGAGTCTTCCGCGACATGTGCGGCATCGTCGGCATCGTCTCCGCGAACCCGGTCAACCAGCAGGTCTACGACGCGCTCGGTCTGCTGCAGCATCGCGGCCAGGATTCGACCGGCATCGCCACTGCCGACGGCAGCACCATCCACCTGCAGCGCGCCCGCGGCCAGGTACGCGAGGCCTACCGCACGCGCGACATGCGCAGCCTGCTCGGCACGATGGGCCTCGGCCACGTGCGCTACACGACGCGCGGCGACGCGAACAAGGAGCAGGAGTCGCAGCCGTTCTACGTGAACGCGCCCTACGGCATCGTGCTCGTGCACAACGGCAACCTCACGAACACCCGGGAGCTCAAGGAGGAGCTGTTCAGCGTCGACCGCCGGCACCTCAACACCGACTCCGACACCGAGCTGCTCGTCAACGTGCTGGCCCACGAGTTGCAGCAGCAGGTGCGCGGCTCCACGCTCGACCCGGATCAGGTCTTCGATGCGATCGAGCGGCTGCACGAACGCGTCGAGGGCTCGTACGCCTCGATCGCGCTCATCGCCGGCCACGGCCTTCTCGCCTTCCGCGACCCGTTCGGCATCCGTCCCCTGGTGCTCGGCCGCAAGCCCGCGGGCCTGGTCGGATACGAGTGGATCGTGGCGAGCGAGTCGCTCGTGCTCGAGTCCGACGGCTATGAGCTGGTGCGCGACGTCGCCCCGGGTGAGGCGATCTTCATCACCCGCGACGGCGAGATGTTCAGCCGCCAGTGCGCGAAGAACCCGGTGCTCATCCCGTGCTCGTTCGAGTACGTCTACCTCGCGCGGCCCGACTCGGTCATGAACGGCATCTCGGTGTACGAGGCCCGGCTGCGCCTCGGCGACCGGCTCGCCGACACGATCGAGCGGTACACCCCGTCGGGGGCCATCGACGTCGTCATGCCGATCCCCGACTCGTCGCGGCCGGCGGCGATGCAGGTGGCGCAGAAGCTCGGCATCCCGTACCGCGAAGGGTTCTACAAGAACCGCTACGTCGGCCGCACGTTCATCATGCCCGGGCAGGAGCAGCGGCGGCGCAGCGTCAAGCAGAAGCTCAACGCGATGTCGAGCGAGTTCAAGAACAAGAACGTGCTCATCGTCGACGACTCGATCGTGCGCGGCACGACATCGAAGGAGATCGTCGACATGGCCCGCCAGGCCGGTGCCCACTCGGTGACGTTTACCTCGGCGGCTCCCCCGGTGCGCTACCCGCACGTCTACGGCATCAACATGCCCTCCCGGGCGGAGCTCGTCGCGGCGGGGCGCAAGATCCCCGAGATCGCCACGGAGCTCGGGGCCGACTACCTGATCTACCAGGAGGTCGCCGACATGCAGGCGGCCATCCTCGAGGGTTCCGACATCCAGGCGCTCGAGATGTCGTGTTTCACCGGCGACTACATCACCGGCACGGTGACCCCGGAGTACCTCGCGTGGGTCGAGTCGAACCAGGCGAGCTGACCGGCTCTACTCCGGGTCCGACATCTCGTCGCGGGCGACGGTCACAGTGCGCGCCCGACGGGTCGAGATGACGTCGAGCACGATCGCCACGAGCGCGCCGAGCAGGAGCCCCGCGGGGATGCCGAACAGGCAGAAGTAGGCGAACGACGCGAGGAATCCGACGGACGGGTCGGCCTTGAACAGGCTGGTCAGGATCAGGGTGACGAGCGCGCCGAGCATGGCACCGAGGACGAGGAAGACGCCGACCTTGGGGGCTCGGCGGATGCTGACCTCGGACTCGCTCACTCCCCTATCATCGCCCACGCGAGCGGCAGGTTGGCTGCGAGCGACGCACGCTGCCCTGATGCCGTCACCCGCAGGTCGGCGACGGCCTCGTCCCAGCGCAACGCACCGGTCGCGAGGGCGATCCAGGTGGCGGCATCCATCTCCACCACGTTCGGCGGGGTGCCGCGGGTGTGCCGGGGGCCGGCGACCGCCTGCACGGCGCCGAAGGGGGGCACACGCACCTCGACGGTGTGCCCCTCGGCCTCCTCGGCGAGTTGCTCGAGCAGGTAGCGGGAGGCCAGCGCGACCGTGGCGCGGTCGTCGGCTCCGGCGAGCACCGCCTCCACCGCCCGCCTGCCGTCGACCGCGTCGATGCGGCGGCGGACGCTCATGCGCGCCGGCGGCGTCGGGCGAACACGAGGCCGATTCCCGCGAGCAGCGCGATCACGGCGCCGCCGAGCAGAGCGGAGACGATGCCGGTTTGCGGTTCCGGGGCGGACGCGTCACCGCCGACCGGGAGTCCGGTGAGGTCGCAGTCGCCCACGTCGAGCGTCGCGGAGATCGGGTCGAACTCGGTACCCGCCGGATAGTTCGGGAACGCCGCCTCACCCTCCGCGGTCAGCGTCGTCGGCGCCTCGTCGATCGTGACGACGCCGTCGACGGAGGAGAGGTCCTGCCCCGTCAGGTCGATCGTCACGAACGGCGTCGCGGTGACGGCCACCTCACCGCCGTCCATCGTCGGTCCGCTCAGGTCGAGCAGCAGTACGGCATCCTGATCGACGCCGCGGAGGATGAGCACCGGGTTCGCAATCGTCGTGTCGAGGACCCCGCCATGCCCGGTGAAGCGCACCGCCCCAGGGAACGCGATCGACCCGTTGGGATCGCGCGCGTCGACCTGGCCGTCTTCCGCGGCGAAACCGAAGGTCGGCGTCTGGTACGTCGCCCCGTCGGCGACCGTCCACTCGCCGTTCGCGATCGACCCGTCGATATACGCGCGGAAGGACTCCTTGAAGCCCCAGGTCAGCGTGGCCGCGGCGACGTCGCAGCCGGGGGCCTGCGCGTCCGCGGGCGCCGCGGGGACCAGCGCGAGCGCGCCGAGGGCGAGCAGGGCGGCGAGGGCGCGGCGCATGCCTCCATCCTGCCTCTGTACTCTCGAAGGGTGCGCATCCTGGTCCTCGGCTCCGGCGCCCGCGAGCACGCGATCGTCACCGCGCTGCGGGCGGAGGATGCCGATCACGAGATCATCGCCGCCCCGGGCAACGCCGGAATCGCCGCCGAACCGGGCGTGACGTCGCTCGGTCTGGACGTCACCGACGGCGAGCCGGTTGCCGAGTTCGCCCGCGACGAGCACGTCGACCTCGTCGTCATCGGACCCGAGGCTCCCCTGGTCGCCGGCGTCGCGGATGTCGTCCGCGCCGCCGGCGTCCCGGTGTTCGGTCCCGACCGGGCGGCCGCCGCACTCGAGGGCTCGAAGACCTTCGCGAAGCGCATCATGGACATCTCCGGCGTTCCGACCGGACGCTCGGTGCACGCCGCCACGCTCGACGAGGTCGGCGCCGCGCTCGACGAACTCGGCGCCCCGCACGTCGTCAAGGCCGACGGGCTCGCCGCCGGGAAGGGCGTGATCGTCACCGACGATCGGGATGCGGCCCTCGCCCACGCGGCGCAGTACCTGCCGCAGGGTCCCGTGCTCGTCGAGGAGTTCCTCGGCGGTCCCGAGGTGTCGCTGTTCTTCCTGGCCGACGGCCACGACGTGCTGCCGCTGAGTCCCGCGCAGGACTACAAGCGCGCGTTCGACGGGGATGCCGGCCCCAACACCGGCGGCATGGGCGCCTACTCGCCGCTGCCCTGGCTCGACCAGATGTTCGGCTCCGAGGCGGAGTTCGTCGACGAGGTGCGCCGCACGATCGCGCTCCCCACCATCCGCACGCTCGAAGCCGAGGGCACCCCGTTCGCCGGTCTGCTCTACTGCGGGCTCGTGCTGACCGACCGCGGCATCCGCGTGATCGAGTTCAACGCGCGCTTCGGCGACCCCGAGACCCAGGTGGTGCTGCCGCGGCTGGTGACCCCGCTGTCGACGCTGCTGCTCGCCGCGGCCACGCGCGGCCTCGGGGGGATGCCCGACCCCGAGTTCTCGCCCGAGTCCGCCGTCGTCGTCGTGCTGGCGAGCGAAGGCTATCCCGAGGCGCCGGTGACCGGACGCGAGATCACCGGGCTCGACACCGCGCTTCCCATCGGGGTGACGATCGCGCACGCTGCGACCGCCCGCGACGGCGATCGGATGCTCGCGACCGGCGGGCGCGTGCTGGGCGTCGTGTCCCGGGGCGACGGGTTCGGGGCCGCCCGGGCCGCCGCGTACATCGCGCTGGCCGGCATCCATCTCGAGGGCGGGCATCACCGCCACGACATCGCGGAAAGAGTGCAGTGATGGGACAGAAGCAGTGATCGGCGACTCCCGTCTCGAAGCCCTCGGCTGGCACCACCGGTACTCCGGCAAGGTGCGCGACCTGTACGAGTCGACCTCGCATCCCGGGCGTCTGCTCGTCGTCACCTCCGACCGGGTCAGCGCGTTCGACCACATCCTCGAGCCCGGCATCCCGGGCAAGGGCGCGCTGCTCACCCAGCTGTCGCTGTGGTGGTTCGGCAAGCTCGGCGAGCCGACGCACCTCGCGGCGGCGCACCCGTCGCTCGGCGCGCACCTTCCCGACGAGATCGCGCCGCGCACGATGATCGTGCACGCGCTCGAGATGTTCCCGATCGAGTGCGTCGTGCGCGGCTACCTCGCCGGGTCCGGCTGGGCCGAGTACCGGGCGACGCAGTCGGTGTGCGGGGTTCCGCTGCCCGCGGGCCTCGAGGAGGGCGACGAGCTGCCCGAGCCGATCTTCACCCCGGCGTTCAAGGCTCCGCTCGGCGAGCATGACGAGAACATCACCTTCGAGCGGATGGCCGAGATCGTCGGCGACGCGGATGCCGTCATGCTGCGGGATGCGAGCCTGCGCATCTTCATGACCGCGACCGACATCGCCAAGGAGCGCGGCATCCTGCTCGCCGACACCAAGTTCGAGTTCGGCCGCGACCCCGAGACCGGCGGCGCGGTGCTCGCCGACGAGGTGCTCACCTCGGACTCGAGCCGCTACTGGGACGCCGCGAACTACGCCGCCGGCGGACCGAACCGGCTCGAGAGCTTCGACAAGCAGATCGTGCGCGACTGGCTCGCCGCGAACTGGGACAAGACCGGCGACCCGCCCGAACTGCCCGCCGAGATCGTCGAGCGCACGGCCACCCGCTACCAGGAACTCGTCGACCGGTTCCTGATCGACGCGTGATCGAGGTGCGGGCCGTCGGCTGGGACGACGCCGCCGGAGTCGCCCTGCGCGACGCCCAGCAGACCGAGGTCTCGGCGCGGTACGGCGTCGACGACTCCGAGCCGGGCGTGACGCCGTCGGCGGCCGACATCACGCTGTTCCTCGTCGCGTTCGACGGCGACCGACCGGTGGGCTGCGGCGGGCTGCGCTCTCTCGACGCGACCCGCGGCGAGGTGAAGCGCATGTACGTCGTGCCCGGGCGGCGCGGCACCGGCGTCTCGACGACGATCCTCCACGCGCTCGAAGACGCGGCGCGCACGCTCGGCTGGGCGGAACTGCTGCTCGAGACCGGCACCGAGCAACCCGACGCGATGCGGTTCTACGAGCGGGAGGGGTTCACCTCCATCCCGAACTACGGGCACTACGTCGGCTCCGAGCAGTCGCGGTGCTACGCGAAGCGGCTCTGAACGGCCGGGAGTTGCGCGGACGCCGGCGACGCCCCCGAGCTGCGCGGGATCCAGCTCGCCTGCTGGGTCGCCGAGGCTTTCGACGACGTGAGGCGCGGCAAGGTGCACGGCGACGCGCGGGAGATCGGCCGGCTGATGGTCGCGCCCGACCTCGCCGGGCGCGGACTCGGGCGTTTCCTCCTGGCGTGGATCGAGGAGCGGATTCCCGACGACATCCGCCGCCTCGTGCTGTTCACGGGCGCCAAGAGCGCTCGCAACCTGCGCATCTACACGGGCGCCGGCTACGCGCTCGACGGCGAGTCCGACGGAGTCGCTCTCTTCTCGAAGCCGCGGGAATCGCGCTGTGCCGCGATCTGTTGTAGATGACGTGACAACGACTCTGCTCGCCGACGACACCGCCATGGGCGCGGTGACGCTCAACGTCGCCGACCTGGATGGCATGACCGCCTACTACCGGGATGCCGTCGGTCTCGACCTGCTGTCCGCCGACGGCCCGCGCGTCGTGCTCGGCCGCGACACCCGTCCGGTGGTCGTGCTCGAGCACTCCCCGGAGCTGAGGCACGCCGCCCCGCACGAGGCGGGACTCTTCCACACCGCGATCGTCTTCGACAGCGAGGCCGCCCTGGCCGCCGCCGTCTACTCGGTCGCGCAGAAGCACCCGCGGTCGTTCACCGGCTCGAGCGACCACCGGGTCAGCAAGGCGTTCTACTTCGACGACCCGGAGGGCAACGGCGTCGAACTGTACTGGGACCGCGACCGATCCACCTGGAGCTGGGTGCACGGCACCGTCGAGATGACCACCCTCTACCTCGACCCGAACGCGTTCCTGCAGGAGCACCTCACCGAGGAGGGTGCCGCCGGGGCCGGATTCGGGGACGCGCGGGTGGGCCACATCCACCTCTCCGTCGGCGACATCGCGTCGGCCCGCGAGTTCTACGTGAACCGGCTCGGGTTCGCCGAGACGCTCGACTACGGCGGGCAGGCGCTGTTCGTGTCCGCGGGCGGCTACCACCACCACCTGGCGATGAACACCTGGAAGGCCGCCGGCGCCGGTCGCCGGCAGCGCACTCTCGGCCTCGGTCGGGTCGACCTCGTGCTGCCCGCCGCCGACGATCTCGGGGAGCTGCAGGAGCGGATGACGCACTACGGGCTGCAGACCCGCGACACCGGCGCCTCGCTCGAGTTCGATGACCCCTGGGCCAACTTGATTCGCGCCACCACCACCGCGGGTTGAGTGCCCGCCGCAGCCCGGTGTATCGAAACCCGCCCCGAGCAGCCCGGATGGTGGGTCTCGATACACCGCCCGCTTCGCGGTCGGCACTCAACCCGCGGGAGGTCAGAGGACTTTGACGGGCTTCGGATCGGGGCGGAGGCCGACCCGCACCGCGGAGTGGGCGCGGGCGTGCATCATCGCTGACTCGATGCCCTCGAGCGGATGCACGTCGCCGACGAGTTCCGCGAGCGACGCCGACTCGGGACGTTCGAGGAACCGCACCGCCTGCAGCAGGTGCTCGGGCGCGTAGTTGTGCACGCCGCGGATCGTGAACAGGCGGCGCACGACCTGCTCGGGATCGACCGCGACGGTCGACGTCGGCGAGACGCTGCCGACGAGCACGAGCACGGCGCCGAGGTCGCCGGCGGCGAGCAGCGACTGCACGGCCGAGGGCGCCCCGGAGAGTTCGAGGGCGATGTGGTAGCCGGACCGCGCAGCGGGGATCCGGCGCAGCGCCTGGGCGAGTCCGTCGGCGGTGCCGTCGCCGACCGAGGCGGCGCCGAACTCGCGGGCGGCATCCCGGCGATCGCGATCGGGGTCGGTGGCGACGACCGTGGCTCCTTCGGCGACCGCGGCGGCGACGGCGGTGAGGCCGAGCATGCCGCAGCCCGAGATCGCGACGACCGCGCCGGCGACGGGACGGATGGCACGGGCGGCATCCAGCGCGGCCATCACCGTCGCGGTCGAGCACGACGCGGGCGCGAACAGCTCGGGCACCGCGTCGTCGGCGATCGCGACGATCGGGGTGCGGGCGCGGAGGTGCACGTGCGACGCGAACCCGCCCGAGAGCTCCCAGCCCCGCGTCATCCGCGCGTGTCCGTACTTCTGCAGCGAGACGCACTTCTGCGGCAGCCCGGCGTGGCAGTACCGGCAGCGTCCGCAGTCGACGGCGACGCCCCAGACGACCCGCTGCCCGACGGCCAGCGCCGTGCCCTCGACGGTGCGCGGGGCACGACCCGGGCCGAGCGCGACGACGCGGCCGACCTGCTCGTGGCCGAGCACGAGGGGCAACGGGCCGCTGCGCGCGCCGGTGACGGTGTGCACGTCGGAGCCGCAGATCGTGGCGAGTTCGACGGCGACGAGCGCCTCGCCGTGGGCGAGCACGAGCTCGGGCACGGCGACCGGCTCGAACGGCAAGCCGACGCCGCGGAAGACCTGCGCCTCCATCCCCCCGGTGACGTGCACGCCGGTGGAGATCGGTCCCGTGGTCGCCTTCAGCGGCGCTGCGGTGGTCACGGCAACGCCTCCGGCAGATCCGCGACGCTCGCCAGCACCAGGTCGGCGCCGCCCGCGCGGAGCGTCGCCTCGTCGCGAGAGCCGGTGAGCACGCCCACGACCAGGCCGGCGCCCGCGGCCTGGCCGCTCGCGGCATCCGATTCGGTGTCGCCGACGACGATCGTCGCCGCGACCGACGACGTCTGCGTGCGGATCACCGACATCAGCACGAGGTCGGGGGCGGGCCGCCCGCGACCGGCGTCCTCGGGGGTGAGCACGACGTCGGCGAGCTCCTTCCAGCCGAGGGCCTTCAGGATGGCGTTCGCGGTCGTCGGCGCGAAGCCGGTCGTGAACGCGATCTTCAGCCCGCGGGCCTTGAGCGCGCGGATGGTGTCCTCCGCGCCGGGGATCGCCTCGCACTGCCCGTCGTCGATGAGCTCGCGGTAGGCGCGCTCGAACTCGGTGTTGATCTCCTGCGCGGTATCCTCGTCGGCGAAATGCCGGAACACCTCGATCTTCGACTGGCCCATCGTGTCGCGCACCCACTGGATCGCGGCCTTGCGCCCCTCGTCGGTGCGCTTGACGCGGTCCCAGGCGCGGGCGAAGGCACCCTCGATGATCCCGTCGTCGACGACGGTGGTGCCGGCCAGATCGAGCACGACGAGTTCGTAGGGCGTGGTCATTGCGTTCCTCCAGGGTTGCCGAACAGTTCGTCGATCACGGTCGCGGCGAGGCCGAGGCCCGTCGTCATCCCGATGCCGGTGGTCACGCTGACGACGCGGATGCCGTCATCGGGCGCCGCGATCAGGAACGGCTCCGGCGCCGAGGCGTAGACACCCTGCCAGCGCTGCCGCACCCGCAGGGGCCGGCCGAATAGGTCGGCGGAGAGGCGGAGCAGCAGCTCGAACGCCTCCTCGTCCTGGAACGGGGCGATCGCGGCGCCCCGGTAGTGGGTGTCGCCGATCAGAAGCGTGCCGTCGGGCCGCTCGGTGTACATCTGGTTCACGTCGCGCTCGAACAGCTCCGGGCTCTCGCGGGCGTAGCGCTCGCGCACCGCGGCCGCCGCCTGGGTGTCGGCGAACGCCCGATAGCGCAGCATCGAGGTGCCCGTCAGCACCGGGATCGTCAGCCCGACCCCGTCGGCGAGCAACATGTCCAGCCCGCAGCGCTCGACGCCGTGGGCCTCCGCGATCTCGGGAAACAGCTGGTCGACGTCGAAGTTGACCGCGAACACGATCGCGTCGGCCGAGATGTCGCCGCGCGCGGTGTGCAGGGCCCCGGGAGAGACCCCGACCGCGGAGGTGCGCCAGCGGAACTCCACGCCCCGCGCCTCGAGGTACCGGGCGATCGCGGGTGCCGCCTCGCGCGGGTCGACCTGCAGATCCCGGGTGCGGCGCATCCCGCCGACCGCTCCGACGACCGGCACGAGGTCGGCGACCTGGGCTGCCGTGAGCAACCCCCCGAGACCCGCCTCCTCCAGCACGGCAAGCTCGTCGGCGGCCCGGGCGACCACCACCGAGCCCGTCTCGCGGGCCCAGAAGCCGGCGCGCGCGGCGAGGCGCAGCCAGAGGTCGCGCGAGCGGACGGCGTACTCCGCCGCGACGCCGGCGTGCACCGAGGTGCCGATCTGCCCGAAGTTGCGGATGCTCGAGCCGGTGATCGCGGTGGCGCGGTCGATCACGACGACGCGGAGGCCGCGCTCGACCGCGGCGGCGACATGCCCGAGCCCGACGATGCCGGCACCCACCACCGCGAGATCGAACCGCTGCTCCCCCGTCACGCCGGCCTACTTCAGAGCGCGCCGGATGAGGATGCCCGCGGTCTCGACGACGACCACCATGACGATGATCACCAGCAGGAACGCGATCACCTGGTCGAAGTGGCGGCCGGTGAGGGCGTTGAGCAGCAGAAAGCCGATCCCGCCGCCGCCGACGATGCCGAGCACCGTGGCCGAGCGGATGTTCTGCTCGAGCAGGTACATCAGGTGGCCCACCGTCGAGGGGACCGACATCGGCACCGTCGAGGAGAAGAAGACCTGCGGCCGGGTCCCCCCGGCCGCGACCAGCGCGCGCTCGGGTCCGCTCGGCACCTCCTCCATGGAGTCGCCGATGAGTTTGGCGAGCAGTCCGACGCCGCCGATGCCGAGGGCGAGTGCCGCCGCCTGCGGCCCGAAGCCGGTCGCGATGATGAACAGGATCGCGATCACCAGATCGGGGATGGCGCGGATGACGAGGGCGACGCCGCGGAAGAAGTTGCGCACGGCGCCGTTGGGGGCGACGTTGCGCGCCGAGAGCGGGCCGATGATCAGCGAGATCGCGGCGCCCATGAGGGTCGCCGCGAACGCGACCTGAACGGTCACCATGACGGCGGCGAGCACCGCATCCCACTCGCGATTGCCGAAGTTCGGGGGCCACACGGCGCGCCCGAGCTCGGGGTTGCTCACCTGGTCGAAGCGCCAGTCGGAGACGAGCCGCGTCAGGTCGGGCTGCACGTACACGAACGACGCGAGCACGATGGCGACGCCGACCCAGATCCACACCAGGTTGCTGACGCGACCCCGATCCCACGGTCGGCGCAGGGCGGCCTCGACACGCTCCGCGCCCGAAACCGGCACGGGCGCCGTCTTCACGGTGGCGCGCAGGACGTTGCGCACGATGGTGTCGCCGATACCCCGGCCGGTGGGCCGCACGTTGAGCAGCTTCGAGCGCAGCGTCGAGGAGACGATCTCGAAGACGATGCAGAGCACGATGATGGTGACGACCAGCGGGATCACGCGGCGCATGCCCGCCGGGCCGGCGGCCAGTGCACCGCTCAGCTCGGCGCCGATGCCGGCCACCCCGACGTAGCCGAGGATGACGGTGCCGCGCAGGTTGATGTCTGCGCGGTGCAGCACGATCGCGATCCACGCCGGCAGCACCTGGGGGAACACGCCCGACCAGAACTGCTGCGCGCGGGTACCGCCCGTGGAGCGGATCGCCGTGCGCGGGCCCTCGTCGACCTGCTCGCTGGCGTCGGCGAACATCTTCGAGATCATGCCCACGGAATGCACCCCGACCGCGACGATCGCGGGCAGGATGCCCGAACCGAACCACAGGAAGATCAGGAACACGGCGATCGCCGCATCCGGGATCGCCCGCGTCACGACGCCGATGCCGCGGCAGATCGCGAGCACGATCGGATGCGGCGTCGTGTTGCGGGCGGCACCGTAGGCGACCGGGATCGACAGCGCCGCAGCGAGGGCGGTGCCGGCGAGGGTGAGCGCGAGGGTGACGATGATGATGTCGACCATCCGCCAGATCGGCTCGAAGCCGACCCACTCGGTCGTGAACGTCGTGCCCTCGGGGCCGCGCACACCGCTGACCTCCCAACCCGGCCACTCCATCGGCGTGGCCAGGCCGATGAACCGGGCCAGGTTGGTGCCGGTCGTCTCGAGGCTCTTCAGGCTGTAGTCGAGGCCGATGAACGACCACACGCCGAGCACGGCGATCGCGCCGATCGTCGCGTAGCTGACGATCGTCGACGCGCGCGGCCGAGGCCGCGGGAGCGTGGCGATGCGGTCGGCGATCGTCGGCGCCGGCGCGGTGGTCGTCATCGACGGTCGCTCTCGGGAGCGTCGGCATCCGCGCGCTCGTCGGAGCCATTGCGGAGCTCCTCGCTGAGCAGCGCGTCGCGCACGTCGGAGAGCTCCTGTTCGATCGCGGTCAGCTCGCCGGTCGACGTGGCGACCCGTCCGTAGACCTCCATGACCTTGTCCTTCGACAGGTTGTCGGTGGGGGTGTCGAGCACGACCTCGCCGGCGCGGAGGCCGACGACGCGGTCGCCCCAGCCGAGCGCGAGCTCGACCTGGTGGAGCGAGCAGACGACGGTGAGCGAGCGTTCGGCAGCGATCTCGCGGATGAGCCCCATCACCTGGCTGCTCGACTCCGGGTCGAGCGACGCGACGGGCTCGTCGGCGAGCAGGATCTCGGGATCCTGCATCAGCGCCCGGGCGATGGCGACGCGCTGCTGCTGACCACCGGAGAGGGTGTCGGCGCGCTGGTAGGCGCGCTCCAGGATGTCGACCCGGTCGAGGTGCTCGAGCGCCTTGCGCCGCAGGTCCTTCGGATAGGTCCAGATGCCGACCCGGGGGCCCGCGAGGGTCGACAGCGCCCCGGTGAGCACGTTCTCGAGCACCGTGAGCGGGCCCACGATTTCGAACTGCTGGAAGATGAAGCCGATGTGCCCACGCAGTCCGCGCAGCGCCGCTCCGCGGAGCTGCGCGACATCCTGCCCGAGGGTCACGACGCGACCGGTGGTCGGCGTCTCGAGGCCGTTGAGGTGCCGCAGGAGCGTCGACTTGCCGGAGCCGGAGAGCCCGAGGAGCACGACGATCTCACCGCGACGGACGTCCAGCGACACCCCCGACAGTGCCGGGGACTTCGCGCCCGGGTAGGTCTTACCGAGGTCCGCGATGCGGACTGCGGGGGTGTCGCTGTTCGTCATGAGGGTGATTCCTTCGTCGACCGGGGATCAGGCCTGGCAGGCCTCGACCTTGTCCGCCACCTCGGTGCAGAGGTCGCGGATGACGTTGTAGTACGCGTCGTCGACCGCGCCGAAGCCGAACCAGCTCTCGGTGAGGAAGGGGTTCAGCTCGATGCCCGCGTCGGTGAGCGACGACTGGGTGCTGTCGGCGATCTCGGCGAGCAGCTGGTCCTTGACTTCCTGCGGGAGGCCGGCCTGCATGACGATCGGGGCCGCGGGAACGAGGACGCGCTCGACCTCGACGAGCGCGCCCGACTCGATCAGCGGGTCGGCGTTGATGTCCTGCGCGAAGCCGACCTGGCACTCGGCGCCCTCGGCGACCTTGGCCGCGTTGAGGTCGTGCGAGCCGCCCTCGGGCGCGATGATGTTCTCATCGGCGACGTCGACGCCGGCTCCGATGAGCCCGCCCATCGGCACCGCGAAGCCGGAGGTCGACGTCGGGTTCACGAAGCAGATCGGCTCGTCGGCGAAGTCGGCGAGGGTCGAGCCCTGCCACGCGGGGTTGGCGATCGCGACCGAGTAGTAACCGGGCTCGCCACCCTCCTGGGTGATCTGAGCGCCGATGGGCTCGATCTCCGCGCCGGCGGCCTGCGACTGGTAGTACGTGAACGCGGAGATCTGCGCGATGTCGATCTGGCCCGAGGCGAGACCCTGCACGACGGCGGTGTAGTCGGTGGCCGGGAAGAACTCGACCTCCTTGCCGGTGATCTCGGCGATCCAGTCGGCGATCGGCTGAGCGTCCTGGTCGGCGCCCTCACGGTCGGGAAGCGTCGCGAAGACGAGCTTGTTGGAGTCGCCGGAGGCGAAGGTGCCCTCGTCGACGGTTTCGGCCGGAGTGGCGGAACACGCGGCGAGGCCGGCGAGCAGGACGACGCTGGCGCCGACGCTCGCGAGGCGGGTGATGAGCTTCATGGGAACCTTTCTTGGGCCGAGCGGCAGCGCGGCGGAAGTGAAGCGGGACGGCCCCGAAACTAAGTTCGGCGGGTGAACGGCGGGACAACGGACGCCAGACCCGAGGAGAACTCGCCCCGCGCGCGATCAGCGCGGCGCGGGTAGCGTGGTTGGCTGTGAACGCGACGCGACGGATCCCGGTCACGATGCTCGTGGCATCCGCTCTCGTTCTGACCGGCTGCGCCGCCACCCCCCCTCAGTTGGGGATCGGGCCGCGCGCATATTCGGACACGACGATCGACAAGCGAACGTTGGAGAGCGATGCGGCGCTGGCGAGCCTGATCGCCGCGACCGGCCCCGGATGCTCGGCCGCCGTCGGCGTGCGCGGCGAGATCGTCTGGGCGAACGCGACGGGGATCGCCGATCTGACGGCCGGCACCCCGATCACGACGCAGACGCGTTTTGACATCGCGTCGTCGTCGAAGCAGTTCACGGCGACCGCGATCCTCATGCTGCAGCGTGAGGGCGCACTGTCGCTCGGCGATCCGGTCTCGGCCTATGTCCCGGGCCTGCCGTCCTGGGGGCGCACCGTCACCCTGGATGCGCTGATGCACCACACGGCGCGTGTGCCCGACTACTGGACGGTTCTCGACGCCGACGGGATCGGGTTCAGCGACGCCGCCGACCACGCATACATCCTGAATGCGATCCGCCGGCTGCCGCGCCTGTCGTCGGGCACCGGCTACGAATACTCGAACTCCAACTACGTGCTGCTCGCCGAAGTCGTGCAGGTCGTGAGCGGGATGCCGCTGCCGCAGTTCCTCGACGCGCGCATCTTCGCGCCGCTCGGCCTCGACATGGTGCTCTCGCCGGGTCTCGTCGCCCCCGACGTTGCGCTCTCCTATGACGAGAACGCCCAGTTCCAGCCTCCGGGATGGACCGCGTACGGCGCGATCGGCATCGTCACGACCCCGTCGGAGCTCGCGCGCTGGGGCGACCAATACCGGGCGGGCGACATCATCCAGGACGACTTCGCGGTCGGTGCGGTCGACCAGGGCGCGGGCGAGCTTTACGCCGCCGGCATGGACATCGAGGCCGACGGCGACCTCAACCACAACGGCCGCTTCGGCGGTTACCGCACGACCTTCACCGTGTCAGCCGACCGCGAGACGACCGTCGTGGTGATGTGCAACGGGTTCGCGGCCGACCTGTTCGGCCTCGACGACGCGCTGTGGGCGATCTGGCGCACGCCCGCCGAGACCCCGACCGCGATTCCGAGCGAGGGGATGACGCCGTGAGCCGCGCGACGGCCTTCCTCCTCGGCCCGGTGATCTTCGCGCAGGCCGCGCGGCTGCGTCGTACGACGCCGCTGCTCGCCGCCCCCGACGGCGACCGCACCGGCGGCAAGGGCAAGCTCCGGCTCGTCGTCGTCGGCGATTCGACCGCCGTCGGCACGGGCGCAGACACCCTCGACGACGCCCTCCCCGGCCGCCTCGGCAAGCTGCTCGGTGCGCGCTGGCGGGCCGTCGGCCGCAACGGCGCGACCGCCGCCGACGTGCTGCGCGACCACATCGCGGATGCCGCGGGCGGGCCCGCGGACGTCGCCGTACTCGTCGTCGGCTGGAACGACGCCCTGAAGCTGCGCTCGGGCCGCGCGTTCGCACGCGACCTGGGTCTGCTGATCGACAAGCTCGTGGCGGCGAGCCCGAAGGGACGGGTCGTCGTCGTCGCCCCGCCGGAGTTCTCGGCGTTCGCGGTGCTGCCGCAGCCCCTCCGCCTCGCCCTCGGCCGCCATGCCGCCGGGCTCAGCGCGATCGCCGCCCGCGTCGCCGACGAGCGCGAAGTCGACTTCGCGCCCGGCTTCGACGGGCAGTCGGTGTCGTCCGACCGGTTCCACCCCGACCGCGCGGGCTACAAGGCGATGGCAGCCCGCATCGCGGCGGTCCTACAGGCGTGACCCGGTTCCTGCTCGGGGTCGTCGGCGCGCCCGGGGCCGGCAAGAGCACCTGGGCCGCCGAGCAGGCGCGTCGCGACCCGGAGGCCGCGGTGCTGCCGATGGACGGCTTTCACCTCCCGCAATCGGAGCTCGTGCGCCTCGGCCGTCGCGACCGGATGGGGGCTCCCGACACGTTCGACGTCGACGGATTCGTCGCGACGCTCGAGGCGCTCCGCGCCGGCGGAGAAGTCCGTGCCCCCGGATTCGACCGTACGACCGAGAAGCCCATCCCTGACGCGATCGTGATCGGGACCGACATCCGGGTCGTCATCGTCGAGGGCAACTACCTGCTGCACGTCCGCGACGGCTGGGAGCGCGTGCGCCCGCTGCTCGACCGCGTCGTGTTCCTCGCCCCCGACGAGACCGTGCGGCGCGAGCGGCTCATCGCGCGGCACGTCGCCTTCGGGAAAACGCCGCAGGAGGCGGAGGCGTGGGTCGCCCGCTCCGACGACCCGAACGCGACGCTCGTCGCCGGTACCGCGTCACGCGCGGACGAGGTCATCGCTGACGCCTCCGCGTAAGCTGACGGCATCCCACCCCCTCTCTTCTAGGAGTGCCGTTGCCCACGATCGTCGTCGAGGTCATGCCCAAGGCGGAACTGCTCGACCCGGCCGGCAAGGCCGTCGCCGGGGCGCTGCGCCGCGAGGGCGGGCACCCGTTCAGCGACGTGCGCATCGGCAAGCGCTTCGAGCTCACGGTCGACGGCGCGGTGACGGATGCCGTGCTCGCGCAGGCGCAGAAGCTCGCCGACGAGATGCTCAGCAACTCGGTCATCGAAGACGTCGTGAAGGTCACCGTCCTCGAAGGCGCCGTCGCGTGAGGATCGGCGTCGTCACCTTCCCCGGCTCGCTGGACGACCGGGACGCCCAGCGCGCGGCTCGCATCGCCGGTGCCGAGCCGGTCGCCCTCTGGCACGGCGACCACGATCTGCAGGGCGTCGACGCGATCGTGCTCCCGGGCGGCTTCTCGTACGGCGACTACCTGCGCTGCGGGGCCATCGCCGCGCGCAGCCCGATCATGCGCGAGGTCGTCGAGGCGGCGAACTCCGGGATGCCCGTGCTCGGCATCTGCAACGGCTTCCAGGTGCTCGTCGAAGCTCACCTGCTGCCGGGCGGACTCATCCGCAACGACCACGGCGACTTCGTCTGCCGCGACCAGGGTCTGCGCGTCGAGAACGCCGACACCGCGTGGACCAACGGGTTCGAGCAGGGTCAGCAGATCACCGTCCCGCTCAAGAACGGCGAGGGCGGGTTCATCGCCGACGCCGAGACGCTCGCGCGACTCGAGGGCGAAGGCCTCGTCGCCTTCCGCTACACGGGGCTCAACCCGAACGGATCGCTCAACGACATCGCGGGGCTCACCAATGAGCGGGGCAACGTCGCCGGCCTCATGCCGCACCCCGAGCACGCCGTGGAGCCGGGCTTCGGACCCGACACCGACGTCGCGATGCGCTCGGGCATCGACGGGCTGACCTTCTTCACGAGCGTGCTGCGGCACGCGCTCTCCCGCGCGTGACCCCGAAGCTGCTCTTCCGGGTCGTCGCCATCGCCGAGGCGATCACCTGGACGCTCCTCATCGCCGGCCTCGTGCTGCGCGCCACCACCGGCTGGGCCCTCGGGGTGACGATCGGCGGCGGCATCCACGGATTCGTCTTCCTGGCGTACGCCGGCATCGCACTGCTCGTCGGCATCGACCGGCGCTGGCAGCCGGGGCTCGTGGTGCTCGCCGTCGCGAGCGCGGTCGTGCCCTACGCGACGATCCCCGTCGACGTCGCCCTCGACCGACGCGGGAAGCTCGACGGCGCCTGGCGGAGGGACCCCGACGGCGCCGACCGCACCCCGCTGGATGCCCTCGTGCGCTGGTTCGTGCGCCGGCCCCTGGTGCTCGTCCTCGTGTTCGCCGTGCTGCTCGTCGCGATCTTCACGACGCTTCTCCTGCTCGGCCCTCCCGGCGGACGCTAGGGAAAGGGCGCCGCATGGGTCGACTGGTCGTCAGCATGTTCTCCACGCTCGACGGGGTGATGCAGGGGCCGGGCGCCCCGGGCGAGGATCTCGAGGGCGGGTTCGCGCACAGCGGCTGGCAGGCACCGTTCGCTGGCCCCGAGTCCGGCGCGGTCATCGTCGAGTCGATCTTGTCGATGGATGCCCTCCTCCTCGGCCGCACGACATACGACACCTGGGTGCGTCACTGGCCGCAGGCGCGCGACGTCATCGGCGACCACTTCAACGCGATCCCGAAGTTCGTCGCCTCCCGCACGATGACCGAGGCGGCGTGGGCGGGCACGACGATCGTGCGCGACGTCCCCACCGAAGTCGCCGCGCTGAAGCAGACCTACGGCGAGACCCGGGTGTGGGGCAGCGGCGAGCTGCTGACGGCCTTGCTCGCCCACGACCTCGTCGACCAGCTCGACCTCTGGACCTATCCGGTGGTGCTCGGCTCCGGCAAGCGGGTGTTCCGCGACGGGACGCTTCCGGCGGCCTTCGAGGTGGTCGGTGAGCCGCGCGCATTCACGGGCGGCGCGATCCTCGCCAGCTACCGACGCTCGGGCACGCCGACCGTCGGCACGATGGGCTAGCCCCCGGCGGGCTCGTCGCCCCGCTTCGCCCACGCCTTCCGCACGAGGGTCTCGAGCACGCCCGAGTCCACGGCATCCAGTCGCTTCAGGTAGAGGCAGCTCGCGCCGGTGGTGTGCGGGCCGAGCTGGGCGAGGAGCGGCGCGTCGATGTCGGTGACGCCGTAGATCGTCAGGGCCGCCTTGCGCGGCGAGAACCCGACGACGAAACATCTCGCCGCTCGTCGTCTTGCCCTGGTAGCGCTGCGAGCCGAACCCGACCATCGTCGGACCCCACAGCACGCCCGGCTCCCCGGTCACCCGTTGCATGAGGTCCCGCACCGCGTGACCTTCGGCACGGCGCCGCTCATCGGGCACCGCGTCGAGGAACGCGGTGACGTCCGCCTCCGTGGGCTGCGTCTTAGTGCTCGACGATGCGGTCGCCATGGCGGTCACACTAGCCGGAGCGGCGGTCAGGAACGGCCGACGTTGGGACGTTCCTACTGCCGTGTCCGCGGTCGACGGAGCGCAGGGGCGACCAATTCGATCGGCCCCTGCACTCCTCGTCGGCTCAGCAGCGCCTACGTGAAGCCCCCGTTGCACACGGTCGTCGTCACGCAGCGGGCACGGAACTTCTCGACGGCAGCGACTTCGCCCCACGGTGCCGTGCCCCCGCCGACCTGATCGGCGCTGCCGGTGCCGAGGTTGTACCAGGCTTGCCAGGTACCGAAGACCGAACCGTTGTACCCGCGGTAGTACCCGAGGCCTTGTCCGGCATTCAGCTGGGTGGAATTGATTTGCGCATTAAAGACGTAAGAGGCGACCGCGGTCGGATCAGCGCCGATGAGGGACTGACCCGTATACGCACTCGACATTCCGGTGCTCGTCGCCGCGTACGCGTAGGGGAAATTGCTTAGCAACGTGCCCCCTCCGCCGCCGCCCTGAAGCGAATTGCGCGAACGCTTCTCTGCGACGAGCTGATCCAGCTTCGCGACGGTCAAACCCCCGGGCAAGCTCCCATCGGGCAGCGCGACGACCACGAGCGTTCCTTCGCTGATCGGGCCTGTCGGAAAGAAGACGGATTCGTCCTCGCCACGGACGCTGTCTTCAGAGCTGACGATGATGTATCCGCGCTCGTCGGCTGCGGTAGCCATCGCCTCGTATCGATCGACGGGTGGAGCTTCAGCACCCAGCGGTGTCGCGGCGGCTCCCACCAGAGCCGTCGATACGGCCACGGCCACCATCACTTTGAAAATACCCACTTCGACTCCCTAATCCAGTAAATGCGGGCGCTGTAAACTGTCCTCGATGACAATCGAATTGCACGCCAATTCGCTTTCACGAGATCGTTATGACGACCCGCAGAATTGGTGATGGTCGCTCTCGAAGCAACCATCACTCCCTGATCGGTTTTAGGTCGTTCGCGACCTTCCCCAACTCAACTCTAACAAAGCGCCATCGCGTCTGCAAGATCTAAGATGTGGTCCATGAGAGATCAGCAAGAGCGTCTCGACCCGGGCGCTGAGCGACGGGGGGAGGCCTTCGACTCTCGCGCAGTCGGGGGGGTCCTGCTCGTACTCGCGGCCAGCGTCAGTCCTGCCTTCGCGGTATTCGCGCCGGTACCGGGAACGACCTACGCAGGAGTCATCCTGTTCAGCGCCGCGCTCGTTGTGCTGTCATCCGGGCGCCCGGGAGTCGTCGGCGATGGCGGGATCGGTCGGGTTTCGCTCCTCGTGCTCGCCGTGTGGATTCTCGGGTCGAGGATCGCGTGGGACCTGCTCGGGGCCAGCGACGGAGTAGGGACGGGCGGCCCGACTTCGCTGATCGTGTGGAATCTCCTCGACGACCTCGTCAAGTTCTCTCTCGCAGCCATCGTCGCCGTCGCGATCGCGCGTGCGGGCACGCTCCGGCCCCCATGGAACTATTCGGCGATCTGGGCTCTCGGTGCCGTAGGCGTCTCGTGGATCGCCGCTCAGGTGGCCGTCGCTATCCGCCCGGTCGATCTCGAACTGGGTGCCGCCCTGCTGGGCGTGCACGGCCTCGTGCTGTTCGCCGCCACCATGCTCCTCGGCTTCGTCGCCATCTTCTCGGCATCAGGAACGCTCGGGCGTCGTTAGCCGACGGCGTCGAAACCAGCGCCTAGGTCAGATCGCGCCGCCAGGTCGTGACGGCGCCGATCGCGCCGAACACCACCGCGTAGGCGGCGAGCACGAGCCCGCCCTGCCACCACTCCAGGGGCGCGGGCCCGGCGTCGGCTCCCGCGAACATCGTGAAGAAGCTCGCGCCGACGAGGGCATCCCCGGCCGCACCGGGCAGGAAGCGGCCGATCTCGGCGAGTCCGTCGACGAACGCCGCCGCCGTGCGCAGGATCGGTTCGACGAACTGGGTGAACGCGAGGATCGTGATGATCGATCCGATCTGACTGGGGATGAGCACGCCGAGACCGACGCCGACCAGGCCCCAGATCGCCATCGCGAGCACGATCCGGCCGAGCAGCAGCCAGGTGTCGCCGTCGTCGAGGAGGGTCTGCTGGCCGTTCGCGGCGAGCACGGGAGCCCCCGCGCCGACCGATCCGATCAGCCCGACCACGCCGTAGAGCGCGCCGACGAGCAACCCGGCCACCGCCTTGGCGGCGAGCACGACGGAGCGGTGCGGGGTCGCGAGGAACACCGTGCCGAGCGTGCGGTGCCGCACCTCGGACGTGATCGACAGAGCACCGAAGATGATCGGGAACACGTAGCCGGTCGCCGTCGTCATGCTGTAGACGAGCGGGGCCAGGAAGTCGTCGGGGATCGCCGGCCCGGCACCCTCGGGGGTGATGGTGAGCGCGAAGCCGATGCCGACGGCGGCGAGCCCGACGTATCCGAACAGGATGACCGCGAGCACCCACCACAGTCGGGTGGAGAAGATCTTGCCGAACTCCGACGAGAGGGCGTTGAGGAAGCTCATCAGGCCCGCCCTCCCTCGACGCCACGATCCGGGTCGGCGACGAGCGCGAGGAACTCGTCCTCGAGTCCGGTGCCGGAGGCCGCGAGTGCGCTCAGCGGGACGCCGGCGGCGAGCGCGATGCGACCGACCTCCACAGGTTCGAGCGCGACCGTGAAGCCTTCGCCCGTCGACTGCGGCGTCTGCCCCGCCTGGGTCAGGGCGGCGGAGAGGCCGGCGCGGTCGGGGGAGTCGACGACGCTTCCCGTCGTCGCGGCGCCCTCCAATGCCGAAAGGGCGCCGACGAATCGCAGCCGGCCGCCCGCGATGACGACCACGTCGTCCACGGTCTGGCGTACTTCGCTGAGCAGGTGGGAGCTGACCAGGATGGTGCGGCCCTCGTCGGCGAGTGCACGGAGGAACGAGCGGATCCAGCGGATGCCCTCGGGGTCGAGTCCGTTGATCGGTTCGTCGAGCACGAGCACTCCGGGGTCGCCGAGCAGAGCCGTCGCAAGCCCGAGTCGCTGGCGCATCCCGAGCGAGTAGCCGCCCACGCGACGGTCGGCGTACGGCGCCATCCCGGTCTGCTCCAGCACCGCCGCGACGCGATCCCGCGGGATGCCTGCGGCCTTCGCCACGACGGCGAGGTGGGCGCGCCCCGACCGGCCCGGGTGGAACGACGCCTCCAGCGACGCCCCCACGCTGCGCATCGGCTGCGGGATGTCGGCGTACGCCGTGCCGCCGATGGTCGCGCGTCCGCTCGTCATGCTGACCAGCCCGAGCAGCATCCGCAGCGACGTGGTCTTGCCCGCACCGTTCGGTCCGAGAAAGCCGGTGACCCGGCCGGGTTCGACGGTGAAGTCGAGGTCGGAGACGGCGGCCACGGCGCCGAAGCGCTTCGTCACCCCGTCGAACACGAGTGTCTGTCCCTGAGTCATGAGGGGCCCTGCGTCATCGTTCTCTCCCAGATGTCGGTGCCGCGGTCGATTCCGACGCTACCGAGCCTCCTCGCCGAGCACCTCCCCCTCCGGGGGGAGAGGGATCGCGCCCGTGAAGGCGCTCGCCCGCAGCTCGGCCTCATCCGACCCGGAGAACACCCCCTCGTGCGGTTTCCGCGGGCGAGGGATGCGCGCCGCTGCCGCCTCGGTATCCACCATCGAGACCCGGGTGCGGGGCAGCGCGTCGGGGTGCTGGTCGCGGATCCACTCGACCATCTCCTCCCGCACGTTGCAGCGCAGGTCGAACAACGTGGGCGCGTCTTTCGCCGTCACCAGGATGCGGATGCGTACCCGGTCGCCCGTGGCATCCGTCACCTGCAGTACCGACGCCCGGCGGTCCCACAGCGGCTGCTCCTCGAGGACCTCGGCCAGACGCGCGCGCATCGCGTCGACCGGCATCTGCCAGTCCACGTCGAGTTCGACGCTGCCCAGAAGGTCCGACGTGCGGCGGGTCCAGTTCTGAAACGGCGTGGAGGTGAAGTAGGTCGACGGCAGCACGAGTCGGCGATCGTCCCAGATATGCACGACGACGTAGGTGAGGGTGATCTCCTCGATGCGGCCCCACTCGTTCTCGACGATCACCACGTCTTCGACCCGGATCGCGTCGGAGAACGCCAACTGCACGCCGGCGAAGACGTTGGCGAGGGTGGACTGCGCGGCGATGCCCGCCACCACGCTGAGCACGCCCGCCGACGCCAGAAGGCTCGCCCCGACCCCCTGGACGCCGGGGAAGGTGAGCAGGACGGCGCCGACCGTCACGATTCCGATCACCACGTAGAGCAGGCGACGAAGAATGGCGACCTGCGTGTGCACGCGTCGGGCGACTCGGTTGTCGGCGACGTCGGTCGGGTTCCGTCGCAAAGTGCGCGCGAAGAGGAACCCGACGACCCCGGCGACCAGCCAGCCGCCCGCGACGATCGCCGCGATCCCGAGACCGTGCAGGATGCCGCCCCGCCACGCGGCCAAGTCCGGCGGCAGCGCGACGGTGGCGACTCCCGTGAGGGCTGCGACGAGCGCGAGGGCTCGGAACGGGCGGCGGAGGCGTCTGAGCAACAGCGGATCCCAGCTGCGGCGCCGGGAGACGAGGCGGAGCGGGAAGGTGACGAGAGCGACGAGCACGACGGCGCCGACGAGGGCGACCCCGAGGGTCACGGCGAAGATGATCCAAGGGTCTGCGGGCATCCCTCCACGCTAGCGTCGGCCGGTAAGCTCGCCGGTGATGATCGACTCGGTTGAGAACGCCGCCACCACTCCCGAGCGTGAGCAGCCCTACGCCGCCCTGGGACTCAAAGCCGACGAGTACCAGCGGATCCGCGACATCCTGGGCCGCCGCCCCACGTCGGGCGAGCTCGCGATGTACTCGGTGATGTGGAGCGAGCACTGCTCGTACAAGTCGAGCAAGGTGCACCTGCGGCAGTTCGGCGCGAAGGTCTCCGCCGAGATGACGAAGAACCTCATGGTCGGCATGGGCGAGAACGCCGGCGTGGTCGACATCGGCGAGGGCTGGGCCGTCACCTTCAAGATCGAGTCGCACAACCACCCGTCGTACATCGAGCCGTTCCAGGGCGCCGCGACCGGCGTCGGCGGCATCGTGCGCGACATCATCTCGATGGGCGCGCGCCCGGTCGCCGTCATGGATGCCCTCCGCTTCGGGGCGATCGAGCACCCCGACACCGCCCGCGTCGTGCCCGGAGTGGTCAGCGGCATCTCGTTCTACGCCAACTGCCTCGGCCTGCCGAACATCGGCGGCGAGACCTGGTTCGACCCGGTGTACCAGGCGAACCCGCTGGTCAACGCCCTCGCCGTCGGCGTGCTGCGTCACCAAGACCTGCACCTCGCCAACGCCCGCGGCGCCGGCAACAAGGTCGTGCTGTTCGGCGCGCGCACCGGCGGCGACGGCATCGGCGGCGCCTCCATCCTCGCCTCCGACAGCTTCTCGGCCGGCGGACCCACGAAGCGCCCCGCCGTGCAAGTCGGCGACCCGTTCGCCGAGAAGGTGCTCATCGAGTGCTGCCTCGAACTCTTCGCCGCCGATCTGGTCGAGGGCATCCAGGATCTGGGCGCCGCCGGCATCTCCTGCGCGACCTCCGAACTGGCGAGCAACGGCGACGGCGGCATGGCGATCGAGCTGGATGCCGTCCTCCTGCGCGATTCGACGCTGACGGCCGAAGAGATCCTGATGTCCGAGAGCCAGGAGCGGATGATGGCGATCGTGCGACCTGAGAAGCTCGCGGGCTTCCTCGCGGTGACCGCCAAGTGGGACGTCGAGACGAGCGTGCTCGGCGAGGTCAACGACTCCGGACGCCTCACCATCACGTGGCGCGGCGAGACGATCGTGGATGTCGACCCCCGCACCGTCGCCGTCGACGGCCCCGTCTACGACCGGCCGATCACGCGGCCGATCTGGATCGACGCGCTCAACGCCGACACGTCATCCGCTCTGCCCCGCCCCGTCTCGGGTGACGCGCTGCGTGCCGACCTGCTTCGACTGGTCGGCAGCGCGAATCTCGCCGACAAGACCTGGGTCACCAACCAGTACGACCGGTACGTGCTCGGCAACACCGCGCTCTCCTCCCCCGACGACGGCGGGATGGTGCGCGTCGACGAGACGAGCGGGCTCGGCTTCGCCGTGGCGACGGATGCCAACGGCCGCTACTGCTACCTCGACCCGTACCAGGGGGCGCAGCTCGCCCTCGCCGAGGCGTACCGCAACGTCGCCGTCACCGGCGCGACCCCGGTCGCCGTCTCGGACTGCCTGAATTTCGGGTCGCCGGAGAACCCCGAGGTGATGTGGCAGTTCTCGCAGGCCGTCACGGGTCTCGCCGACGGCTGCCTCGAGATCGGCATCCCGGTCACCGGCGGCAACGTCTCGTTCTACAACCAGACCGGCGATGTGCCGATCCACCCGACGCCCGTCGTCGCCGTGCTCGGCGTCATCGACGACGTCGCCCGCCGCGTCCCCTCCGGGTGGCAGGATGCCGGCGACAACCTCTACCTGCTCGGCACGACCGCACTCGAGCTGGATGGTTCCGCCTGGGCCGGCGTCGTGCACGGCCACCTCGGCGGACGCCCGCCGGCCGTCGACCTGACCCGTGAGCGGGCGCTCGGCGAGCTGCTCGCCGCGGCCGCGCACGAAGGTCTGCTGAACGCGGCGCACGACCTCGCCGACGGCGGTCTCGCCACCGCACTCACCGACGCCGTGCTGCGCTTCGGGGTCGGCGCGCGGGTGTTCCTCGACGAACTGCTCTCCCGCGATGGGGTCGACGCGGCGACCGCTCTGTTCTCCGAATCCACCGGCCGCGTGCTCGTCGCCGTGCCGCGCGAGGAGGACGTGAAGTTCATGCGCCTCTGCGAAGGCCGCGACTACCCCGTGCTGCGCATCGGCGTCAGCGACACCGGCGGCGCGCTCGAGGTGCAGGACCACTTCACGATCCCGCTCGACGAACTGCAGGCGACCTCGCGGTCGACCCTCGCCGACCACTTCGGCCCCGTCGTCGGTTACCCCTGACTCGGTCAGACGTCGAAGCGGATGCCCGACCACTCCTCGGTGAGGGCCCAGAGTTTCGCGCCGAACTCCGGCGACGCCGACGAGGTGACGGGCGCCTGCACGACGGGGGTGCCGCGCATCCCGATCATGTCGCGCGGGCCGTAGAACTCGCCCGACTCGGCATCCGGATCCACCGCGGCCCGCACGACCGGCCACGCGCCGTGGTCCTTGCCCTGCGCGAACGGCGCCGACAGGTAGCCGCCGATCCGCTGCCAGCCCTTCGAGTTGGAGATCACCCCGGGTCGCTTCTCCGACAGCTCGTTGACCGCGTAGCCCGGGTGCGCGAGCAGCGACTTTCGGTCGTCGCCGGCGGCGCGCAGCCGGCGGTCGAGTTCGAACGCGAAGCCGTGCACGGCGTGCTTCGAGAAGGCGTACGCGCGGAACGGCCGGTACTTCCGCTCCGACATGAGGTCGTCGGCATCCAGCTTCGTCATCATCGTGGAGAGCGACCCGAGGCCGACGACGCGGTCGCGCAGCACGGGGAAGAGCAGCGCCGTCAGCGCGAAGTGCCCCACGAAGTTGCCGCCGACCTCGAGCTCGAGGCCGTCCTTCGTCGTCGTGCGTTTGCGCGACGCGACGACGAGCCCGGCGTTGTTGACGAGCACATCGGCCCCGCCGAGGTCGGCGATCGTCGCAGCGGTGTTGCGGATCGCGTCGAGCGAGGTGAGATCGAACGGGACATGCAGCACGTCGGCGCCGGGCACGCGCGAGCGGATGGCGGCGATCGCCTCCCGTGCCTTCGGCGCGTAGCGGGCGGCGATCACGAGTCGGGCGCCGGTCGCGGCGAGCTGCTCGCACGCCCAGTAGCCGATGCCGGTGCTGCCGCCGGTGACGACGATCGTGCGACCCGCCTGCGACGGCAGCTTCTGAGGATCCCAGCTCACGACGACGTCGCGATGGTGCCGGTCGACGCGATCTGCTCGTGGTGGTGGATGACCTCGGCGACGACGAAGTTGAACCACTTCTCGGCGAATGCCGGGTCGAGCTGCGCCTCGATCGCGAGCGCCTTCAGCCGGGCGGTCTGCACGCGCTCCCGCTCGGGGTCCGACGGCGGGAGGCCGCGCTTCGCCTTGAGCCGGCCGACGCGCTGGGTCGCCTTGAACCGCTCGGCGAGCAGGTGCGTGAGCGCGGCGTCGATGTTGTCGATGCTCTGCCGCAGCTCGGCCAGCTCCGCCCGCGTCTCGTCATCCATCTCGGCCATGCGCAAAGCCTACGCAAGCGAGGGGGCGACCGCGGGCGCGAGGCGCGCCTCCAGCCCCGCCCGTACTCCGGGCCATTCGTCGATGAGGATCGAGTACACCGCCGACCCGCGCCAGGTGCCGTCCGCGCGGCGGCGATCGCGGCGCGTGACCCCTTCGAACGTCGCCCCGAGCTTCTGGATCGCCGCCCGCGACCGCGCGTTGCGCTCATCCGCCTGCAGTTTCACCCGCCCGAAGCCGTGGTCGAACGCTTCGCCGAGCATGAGCAACTTCGCCTCGGGGTTCACCGGGCCCGCCCAGACCCGGGGATCCCAGCCGGTCCAGCCGATGTGCGCGTGCTCGTTCTCGAGGTCGAAGTCGGCAAGGCTCGACGCCCCGACGACCGTGCCGGCGTGCGGCCCCAAGCTGAGAACCGCGACGTAGGTGTTGCCCTCCACGTGCGGGAAGCTGGCGGTGGCCCACGCCGAGAACGCCGCCTCGTCGCCGGGCAGTCCGGCTGGTCCGCCCCCATAGCCGCCCGCGAATACCTCGGGACGCCCGAGCGCCCCCCACAGACCGGGCAGGTGGTCGAGGCTGAAGGGCTCGAGCCGGAGGAACCGCCCCTCGAGCACGCGGCGTTGGGGGCGGATGGCGCTCACCGTCCCATCCTGACAGCCAGTACGCCGTCGCCATGTCGCGCTTCAACGCCCCCGGCTGGCGCTTCGCCGGATCCGTCGTCTCCTGGCTGATGTTCACGTTCTTCGGCGGGCTGTTCCAGACCGCCGGCGTCGTGATCGGCCTCGGCGGCTACTGCGCCTCCGGCGGTCCGTACGTCATCGAGACCGAATGCCCCGAGGCGGTCGTCGTGTTCGCCCCGCTCGGCATCTTCGGAATGCTGGCGGCCGCGGGCGTGGCGCTGATCTTCGCGCGCGGCTTCGGCGTCTCGCTCGTCGCCTGGGCCTGGCCCATCCTGTTCGTCGGACTCGGCGCCCAGTTCGCCGTCGGCGCCATCGGCGGGATCTCGATCGTCACTAACATCGTGATCGGCGTGATGTTCATCGTGATGGGCCTCGCGCCGGTCTGGTTCCTGGTCGGCAGCAAGGCGATCGTGCCCACCCTCGTCGGGTCGGTGAACATCGCCGGCGAACGCTTCGCCTACGAGGCAAGGCCCGGCGCTACTTCGGACTGACCCCCACCGAGGCGGAGCACGAGACGGTTCCGACCGTCCTCGACTGGGTGATCTCTCTCGGGCTATGGCTGGTCTCGGCGGGACTCGGCACCTGGCTGTCGCTCGTCGCCTTCAACGCGGTCGGCTCGGTGGGCTAGCTTCTATCCAAGGCGCGACTCCGCGCAGAAGAGCCGAGCCTCCCAAGGCTTCAGCGGGGGTCGTTGCTACGATTCGGCCGTAGGCGACGGAAGGGGAACGATCATCGACGACCTGCTTCTCGTGCCGATGTACACCCAGACCGAGGTCGCTCAGCTGATCGGGGCAACTCAGTCGTCGCTCCAACGATGGGCGCGGGGCTACCAGAATCCGGGTCTCGCACCGCAGGGCGCTCTGATCACGGTGGAACGCGGTGGGCGCGGCTACACCGTACCTTTCGTCGGGCTCGCCGAGGCATACATGCTTCGCGCCTTCCGCAAAGCTGGTGTTCCGATGGCGCGAATTCGTCCGACGGTCGAAAAGCTCAGGGACGGAATGGGCGTCGAGCATGCCCTAGCCAGCGAGAGGCTGAAGACCGACGGCGCCGAAATCCTCTGGGATCTTGAGGGCGATGGCACGGAGAACCGTCTGGTGGTCATTCGCAACAATCAGGCCGTATTTCGCGAGGTAGTCGCGGAGCATCTCAAGAAGATCGACTACAGAGACGGTTTTGCAGGTCGGATCGTGCTGCCCGGTCACTACGGCACCGATGTGATCGTCGACCCGAGAGTCAACTTCGGGCAACCGACTGTTACTGACTTCGGGGTGAGAGTCGATGATGTCCTTAGCCGTGTCCGCGCTGGGGAGGCCCTGGACGACGTCGCCGCCGACTACGACTTGCCGACGTCGGCCGTCGCGAGCCTCATTACGGCCTGATCGACGGCAGATGAATGGTCGACGCGCCCAGGTTCTTCGTCGATCGGAGCCTGGGCGTGTACACCGTCCCGAACGCTCTCCGTGAAGCGGGCTGGTCAATCGTGACGATGCGTGAGCGCTACGGCGAACTTCCGGGACAGGGACTCCAGGATCCGGACTGGATCGCCGATGCATCGGACCTCGGTGAGGTCTTGCTCTGCAAGGACAAACAGATCGCCAAACGCCCGCCCGAAGCCCGTGCGATTCACGCATCGGGCGCACGTGCCTTCGCTTTGGGAAGCGGAGAACTGACCGGCCCGGAGATGGCTGATCGGTTTCTCCGACACCAGGCGTCAATCGAGCGCTGGTGCGAGGAGCCTGGCCCCTACGTCATCAGCGTGGGACGCGATCGCCTTGAGCGACTGACGCTTCACCTCGGCTAGAAGCCGGAACCTCGCAGCCACCTGACTACGCTGGCGGGCATGACGCCCGAGGAGCTCGCCGACCTCGCACACCTGCGTCGCGCCCGCGACCACATCGACCGCGAGTACCACCGTCCACTCGACGTGCCCGAGATGGCGAAGCAGGCGCTCATGTCGCCGTCGCATTTCGCCCGGCGTTTCCGCGGCGCCTACGGCGAGACGCCGTATTCCTACCTGATGACCCGGCGCATCGAGCGAGCGCAGGAGCTGCTGCGCCGCGGCGACCTGTCGGTGACCGAGGTGTGTTTCGCCGTCGGCGCGACGTCGCTCGGCTCCTTCAGCTCGCGCTTCACCGAGATCGTCGGGATGACGCCCTCCGCCTACCGCGCGCTCGACCACGCCGGCTGGGAGACCCTGCCGCCGAACACGGCGATGCTCATCTCGCGACCGAGCAGGTTTCGAGAAGCCGCCGCCGCATCCGGTCGGTAGCTTCGAGGCATGCCGATCTCCATCTCGCACTTCCCGGTCATCGCCCCCGACGTCGACGCGGCCGTCGCCTTCTACCGCGACGCGCTCGGCCTCGAGGTCGTGGGCGACGTGCCCTATGGCGAGTTCCGCTGGGTCACGCTCGCCACCCCCGGCTCCACCGTCGGGCAGATCGTGATCAGCCAGCCGCACGCCGGCCGCTCCGAGCAAGAGGGCGACCAGATCGCCGCCCTGGTCGCGCTCGGCGCCTTCGGCCCGATCGTCTTCGACACCGACGACCTCGACGCCGCCTTCGAGAAGGCGCAGGCGGCCGGTCTCGGTGAGGTGCTGCAGGAGCCGATGGATCAGGGCTGGGGCGTGCGCGACTGCGCGTTCCGCGACCCCGCCGGCAACATGGTGCGCGTCGGCGAGAAGAAGTCCGCCTAGGCCGTCACGACCCAGGCCGTGAATATGACGAGACCGGCGAGAATAGCGCCGCTGCCGATCGCGATCGCCGGGACGGCTCGAAGCCGGTACCGTCGGGCCGCGACCACGACGATCACCGCCGCGGTCGCGAGCACGACCGCCGCCGATCCGACCCCGATCGCCGTGGCGAAGCTCTCCTCGCCGTCGTTCGAGTTCGGATCACCGGCCCACCACCCGAGACTCGAGCCGAGCGCCTGGACACCGAGCCCCAGGAACAGCGCCGGATACGCCAGCAGGGCGGCGGCGACGACGTAGACGATCGTGGAGATCGTCGCGAACTCCAGCCGCGGGTAGCCCCGCATCTCCGGCGCCGCCGGCATCCGCTCAGCCGATCAGGTCGTGCCGCACGACGATCGCGTCGCGGGCCGGGCCCACGCCGATCGCCGAGATGCGCGATCCCGACATCTTCTCGAGCGCGAGCACGTAGTCCTGCGCGTTCTGCGGCAGGTCCTCGAAGGTGCGGGCACCGGAGATGTCTTCGCTCCAGCCCGGGAACTCCTCGTAGATCGGGGTCGCGTGGTGGAAGTCGCTCTGGTTGACCGGCAGCTCGTCGAACCGCACGCCGTCGACGTCATAGGCGACGCAGACCGGGATGCGCTCGAGACCCGACAGGATGTCGAGCTTGGTGAGCACGAAGTCGGTGATGCCGTTGATGCGGGCGGCGTACCGGGCGATCGGGGCGTCGTACCAGCCGACCCGGCGCGGGCGGCCGGTCGTCGTGCCGAACTCGTGCCCGGTGGCGCGCAGGAAGTCGCCGTTCTCGTCGAACAGCTCGGTCGGGAACGGGCCCGACCCGACCCGCGTCGTGTACGCCTTGACGATGCCGATGATGCGTTCGAGCTTCGCGGGTCCGATGCCGGAGCCGGTCGCGGCGCCGCCGGCCGTCGCCGACGACGACGTCACGAACGGGTAGGTGCCGTGGTCGACATCCAGCATCGTCGCCTGGCCGCCCTCGAACAGCACGGTCTTGCCGGCCTCGAGCGCCTGGTGCAGCAGCAGCGACGTGTCGGCGACCATCGGCCGCAGCCGCTCGGCGTGCTTGAGCAGTTCGGCGACGACCTCGTCGACCGTGATCGAGCGGCGGTTGTACAACTTCACCAGCAGGCTGTTCTTCTGCGAGAGCGCCCCCTCGACCTTCTGGCGCAGGATGCTCTCGTCGAACAGGTCCTGGATACGGATGCCGACCCGGTTGATCTTGTCGGCGTACGCCGGGCCGATGCCACGCCCAGTCGTGCCGATGTTGCGCTTGCCGAGGAACCGCTCCGTGACCTTGTCGATCGTGCGGTGGTATGAGGTGATGACGTGGGCATTTGCGCTGACCAGGAGCTTGCTGACATCCAGCCCCCGCGCGGTGAGCGCGTCGAGCTCCTCGAACAGCACGTCGATGTCGACGACGACACCGTTGGCGATGACCGGCGTCACGCCGGGAGTCAAGATGCCCGACGGCAGCAGGTGCAGGGCGTACTTCTCGTCACCGACGACGACGGTGTGCCCGGCGTTGTTGCCGCCGTTGAACTTGACGACGAAATCCAGCCGGCTGCTGAGCAGGTCGGTGGCCTTGCCCTTGCCTTCGTCGCCCCACTGGGCGCCGACGATCACGAGTGCGGGCATGCGGGGACTCCCTGATTCGATAACGGAGGGATTACACCCCAGCTTAACTGGGGACGTGCCGCCGCAACCACTCGTGCATCACGATCGCGGCCGCGGCGCCCGCGTTGATCGACCGCGTCGAGCCCGCCTGGGCGATCTCGACGACCAGATCGGCAGCGACGAGCGCCTCGGGGGTGAGCCCCGGACCCTCCTGCCCGAACAGCAGAACGCAGCGTTCCGGGATGTCGGCCTCCCGCACGTCGACCGACCCCTCGACGTTGTCGACCGCGACGATCGGCAGCGCCTGCTCGCGCGCCCAGGTCACCAAATCGTCGACCGTCGGATGCTCGCGGATGTGCTGGTACCGGTCGGTGACCATCGCGCCGCGGCGATTCCAGCGGCGGTGGCCGACGATGTGCACCTCGGCCGCGAGGAACGCGTTCGCGGTGCGCACGATCGACCCGATGTTCATGTCGTGCTGCCAGTTCTCGATCGCGACGTGGAATCCGCGGCGGCGGGTGTCGAGGTCGGCGACGATCGCGTCCATCCTCCAGTACCGGTAGGCGTCGACGACGTTGCGGGCGTCGCCCTGCTCCAGAAGCTCCGGGTCGTAGCGGTCGTCGGATGGCCACGCCTCGCGGCCGTGGGGCCACGGGCCGACGCCGATCTGACGATTCTCCGACTCCGCCGTGGTGTCGTCCGCCATCAGAAGAGGGTCGGTTCCGCGTCGGCCGCGACAAGCGAGTCGGAGCGGGTCAACAGATCGAGCAGCGCGGTGTTGATGAAGATTCGCTCGCGGCCCCGCCGCACGTCGAGCAGCACGCCCGCAGCGACCAAGGCGTTCAGCCAGTTGGTGGCGGTCGGCCGCGAAACCTCGCAGCGCTCGATGACGTTGGCGATCCGACAGTAGGGCTGCTCGAACAGCACGGCTAAGAGATCGGCGTTTGCACCCCCGGTCGTCTGCCTGATCGTTCCGAGCGTGCGGTCTTGAAGGATCTGGATCTGGTCGATCTTGACGACCGTGGACGTTGCTGTCTGCCGGATCCCCTCAAGGAGAAAGAGCACCCATTCCGTCCACGCGTCGTCTCTCGTCACGGCGAGAAGCAGGCGGTAATACTCGTCCTTGTTCTCGATGATGTAGCGGGACAGGTAAAGAATCGGCTGCGCGATGAGACCCGCGCTCATCAGCAGAAGAACGTTGAGGATGCGGCCAGTCCGCCCGTTCCCGTCTTCAAATGGATGGATCGCTTCGAACTGGTAGTGAGCGAGCGCCATCACGACGAGTGGATCGAAACCGTCGCGAGCGTGGATGAACCGTTCCCAATCGCTGAGCTTCTCGCGGATCCGAGCTTCGCCGATCGGCGGGGTGTAGATCGCCGCCTTGGTCACGGGGTTGCCGATGAAGGTGCCGGGAAGTCGTCGGATCGGCATCTCGCGGTCCTTGACGGTCGCGCAGACCTCCGACGCGGTGCTGACCGAGAGCGGGCGGGACTGGATGAGGCGCACGCCGGCGAAGAGCGCGCTGCGGTAATGCAGCGTTTCTTTGGTTGCGGAACTCGTGGCAGCGGTCTCGTCGTGCGCGTAGCGGAAGAGTTCATCGGTCGTGGTGACAATGTTCTCGATCTCGGAGCTCGCCTGAGCTTCGAGGAGCGGAATCGCATTGATGAGCACCGTCGGATTGGCGATTCGTCGCGCCGCTTGGTCGAGCGCCGCAAGGGCGGCACGAGCCTCGATCGTCGCCTTCAACACAGGACGCGTCTCTACCTCCGCCCTCGGCGGAAGCGGCGGGAGGTCGTTGTATGGCGTGTCCGCCGCCCAGATCATATGCAAAGCCTACTGAATCGAAACCGACGTGTAAAAAATTAGTCCGATTTTTTACACGTTCGTCTGAGATGTATGGCGTCTTTACACGACCTCACCAGCGGGCAGAGAACCCGCCGTCGGCGTGGATCAGCTGGCCGGAGACCCAGCGCCCCGCCGGCGAGAGGAGGAACGCCACGATGTCGGCGATGTCCGACGGCGTGCCGAGGCGGCCGAGTGGATGGTCGGGGACGAGCGCCGTGCGGGTCTCGTCGTCCATCCAGCCGGTATCGATCGGCCCTGGGTTGACCACGTTCGCCGAGATCCCGGCTGGGCCAAGCTCGCGCGCCGCGGAGATGACGATCCGGTCGAGCGCGCCCTTGGAGGCACCGTAGGGGAGGTTGCCGGTCGTGTGATCGCTCGTGAACGCCACGACGACGCCTCCGCCGACCGCCTGTCGGGCGAACGCCGCGATCAACAGCAGCGACGCCCGGGCGTTGACGGCGAAGTGCAGGTCGAGACTCTCCGCCGTCGTGTCCAGCACCCCGGATTGGACGTCGTGGGCGTGGCTCAGGACGAGAGCATCCAGGGGGCCGTGATCGGCGACGGCGGCGGCGATCAGCGCGCCCGGCGCACCCGGATCGGCAAGATCGCACGGGTAGTCGGCGTCCCGCAGGTCGCTCGTGACCACGGTGTAGCCGTCGGCTCGGAGACGGGCGACGACCCCGGCAGCGATGCTGTCGGCGCGCGCGGCACCGGTGATCAGCGCGACGGGCATGCCGCCGATGGTAGCCGCCCTTCGTGCTGCGCCCAGGTCATCCCGGGTGTCCGTAGCATCGGACCATGCGCGACCGCAGTCACATCGAGTCCTGGCTCACCGACATGGACGGGGTGCTCGTCCACGAGAACACCCCGCTGCCCGGCGCCGCGGACCTCATCAAGCAGTGGACCGATCGCGACACTCCGTTCCTGGTACTCACCAACAACTCGATCTTCACGCCGCGTGATCTCGCGGCCCGGCTCCGCGCCTCCGGCCTGCACGTGCCCGAAGACCGCATCTGGACCTCCGCCCTGGCGACGGCTGACTTCTGCGCCTCGCAGATCCCGGGCGGCTCGGCATTCGTCATCGGCGAGTCGGGCATCACGACCGCGCTGCACGAGGTCGGCTTCATCCTCACCGAGACCGCACCCGACTACGTCGTCGTCGGCGAGACCCGCAACTACTCGTTCGAGGCGATCACCCGCGCGATCCGGCTCATCAACAACGGCTCGCGCTTCATCGCCACCAATCCGGATGCCACCGGCCCGTCCGCCGATGGCGTGCTGCCCGCCACGGGCGCGGTCACCGCCCTCATCTCGAAGGCCACCGGCAAGGAGCCCTACGTCGTCGGCAAGCCCAACCCGATGATGTTCCGCTCGGCGATGAACCGCATCGGCGCGCACAGCGAGTCGACCGCGATGATCGGCGACCGCATGGACACCGACATCGTCGCCGGCATCGAGGCTGGCCTGCACACCGTGCTCGTGCTCACCGGCATCGCCGATCAGACCGAGATCGAGAAGTACCCGTTCCGGCCTGACGAGATCCTGTCGGGCGTGCACGAGCTGCTGGATTGACCTCTCTCTGGCAGCCCGGCGATCCTGACACGATCGTTCACGGCGACAACCTCGAGGTCGCCCGCGCACTGCCCGACGGCGCGTTCCGCCTGATCTACCTCGATCCGCCGTTCAACACCGGCAAGACCCAACGCCGGCAGCGGACGACGGTGACCCGGGTCGACGAGGGTGAGGGGCACGTGGGCTTCGGGGGGCGCAGCTACACCTCGGAACGCGGCACGATCTCGCGGTACGCCGACACCTTCGACGACTACTGGGCGTTCCTCGAACCCCGGCTCGTCGAGGCACGGCGACTGCTGGATGCCACCGGCACCCTGTATCTACACCTCGACTACCGAGAAGCCCACTACGCGAAGGTCGCCCTCGACCGATTGTTCGGGCGGGAGTGCTTCCTCAACGAGATCATCTGGGCCTACGACTACGGCGGCAAGTCGACGCGACGCTGGCCGTCGAAGCACGACACGATCCTCGTCTACGTGAAGGATCCCGACCGGTACCACTTCGACTCCACCGCCGTCGACCGGGAGCCGTACATGGCGCCCGGGCTGGTCACCCCCGAGAAGGCGCAGCGCGGCAAGCTGCCGACTGATGTCTGGTGGCACACGATCGTTCCGACCAACGGCAGCGAGCGCACCGGGTATGCGACGCAGAAGCCGGAGGGCATCCTGCGCCGCATCGTGCAGGCGTCGAGCGCTCCCGGCGATGTGGTGCTCGACCTCTTCGCCGGATCGGGCACGACGGGCGCCGTCGCCGCGGCCCTCGGTCGCCGCTACCTGCTCGTCGACGCCAGCCCCGACGCGATCGCGGTGATGTGCGAGCGCCTCCCTGAGGCACGCGTCCTCTCGGCGGTCGAGTAGTCGCGCAGCGGCGTGGCGAGATCTACGGCGCGACGGGAGCGGCGCGGGGGATCGCGACGCTGCCGATGAGCGGTTCGCCCGAGGATCGGCTCACGAAGCAGTAGTACGAGGGGTCGGCCTCCCACTGCTCCTCGGTCACCGGATAGGCGCCCTGGATCTGCGCGTCGCTGTAGGCTCCGGCGGCGGCGAGGTCGACGACCCCGGGTGCCGAGCAGAGGATCGAGATCTGCGCGGCGAGAGCGTCGGTGCCCGGGAACGGATCGTCGGGCTTGCCGACGACGGGTCCGTTCTCGTCGACACCGCCGGGGTCGACGACGGCCGGCGGGAACCACGCGCGGTAGACCATCTGCGCGCCGTGCGGCTCGGCGCAGTCGACGACGGTGTACTCCTCGGCCCACGCGCCCTCGGTGGCGTCGTAGGGGTCGAGGCACTCGCCGCCGAGCAGCTCGTCCCAGGCGTACGTGCCCGGATCGACGGGGCCGATCGGCAGCGCGGTGATCGTCGGGGTCGGGGTGGGTGTCGGCGTGGCGACCGCGGGCGACGGTCCGAGCAGGTCGGGCAGCCGGGTGCCGAGCAGGAACAACGCGATGATCGCGATGACCGCGAGCAGCCCGCCGCCGACGCCAGCGAGGATCTTCTGGGTGCGGCCGAACTCCCGCGGGGGCGGCAGGGTGCCATCGGCCGGTACGCGAACCTGTTCCTTCGAGCGACCGCGAAGCAGTGCCGGCGCGTTGCTCGGGTCAGGGCGAAGGGTCGACTCGTACTCGCGGAAGCTGTCGGTGCCGAAGAGCGAGTCGAGCGCCGATCCGGGCTCAGGGGTCCCGGGCGGTCGCAGGGGTGCCGGCACGAGCGCCTGCGTGGGCTCGGCGGGGATCGACGGCATCGCCTGGGTCGGCTCGGGCTCTTGGCGGGTGACGGCCTGCGTCGGCAGGTCCCGGGCGTTGACGGGAGGCTGCTCCCACGGCGTGATCGGCTGCGCCGCCGGTGGCTGGGCGGGGCGGGCGGGGGGCGGCACCGGGGACGGGGCGGCGGGCGGCACCACGGCATCCGGGTCGTCGCGCTTCGCCGCGGCTTCGCGTGCCTCGCGCTCGAACTTCGCGAACCAGTCCTCGGCCTCGTCGCCGGAGTCGGGGTTCATTGCTTCGTCAGGCCCAGATCCTCGAGCGAGATCGCGGCGTAGTACGGGTAGCCCGCGGCCTCGATCACCTCCTGCGCCTCGGTGCCACGGTCGACGACGACCGCCACCGCGGCGATCTCGGCGCCGACCTTGAGTAGGGCTTCGATCGCCTTCAGCGGGGAGCCGCCGGTCGTGGAGGTGTCCTCGAGCACGATCACGCGCCGGCCCGCGAGATCGGGTCCTTCGACCTGGCGGCCGCGGCCGTGGTCCTTCGGCTCCTTGCGCACGACGAAGGCGTGGTAGCCGTGGCCGATGGCGGCACTGCGGTGAAGCACGGCGGCCGCGATCGGGTCGGCGCCCATCGTGAGACCGCCGACGGCGTAGACATCCGGGATACCGGCGATGAGGTCGACCATGACCTCGCCGATCAGCGGGGCGACCCGGTGGTCGAGGCTGACCCGGCGCATGTCGACGTAGTAGGTCGCCTTCTTGCCGCTGGTGAGCGTGAAATCCCCATGGAAGACCGCGTCGTCCTTGATGTGCTGGATGAGCTGTCCCCGGGCGTCGGTCACACCGATAAGACTATGGTCATGCGCCTCGCGACCTGGAACGTGAACTCCGTCCGATCCCGAGTTGCCCGCATCACCGACTGGCTCGAGCGCGAGAGCATCGACGTGCTGGCGATGCAGGAGATCAAGTGCACGCCCGCGCAGTTCCCGTTGCAGGCGTTCGAGGATGCCGGCTACGAGGTCGCCCTGCACGGGCTCAACCAGTGGAACGGGGTCGCGATCGCCAGCCGGCATCCGATCGGGGACGTCGAGGTCGGGTTCCCCGGGATGCCGGGTTTCCTCAAGGGAGTCGAAGGTCCCGAGGTGCCGATCGAGGCGCGTGCGATCGGCGCGACGACCGGGGGCGTGCGCGTGTGGTCGCTGTACGTGCCGAACGGCCGCGGCCTCGATGATCCGCACTACGTCTACAAGCTCGACTGGCTGGCGCAGCTCACCGCGGCCACTCGCGGGTGGGCGTCGTCCGAGCTTCCTTTCGCCCTGACGGGTGACTTCAACATCGCGCCGCTGGAGGGGGATGTCGGCGACCCCTCGCTCATCCCGGGACTCTCGACGCACATCTCGCCGCCCGAGCGTTCGGCGTTCCAGGAGCTGCTGGATGCCGGGCTCACGGATGTCGTGCGACCGCTCGTACCCACCGGCTACACCTACTGGGACTACAAGCAGCTGCGCTTCCCGCGCAACGAGGGCCTGCGCATCGACTTCGTACTCGGGTCGCCGTCCTTCGCCGCGGCAGTGACCGGCGCGGCGATCCACCGCGAGGAACGCAAGGGCGACGCCCCCTCCGATCACGTGCCGGTGGTGGTCGACCTCGACCTGCACCCCGCCGCCGAGGATGACGACGACCGCCCGATGATCTTCTGAGGACCCCTTCCCGCTCGAGATCATCGATTTGCGTCGAGATCGCGCGCGTTCTTCGTGGATCTCGACGCAAGACCGCGCACTCGGCATCATCCGCCCCCGTCCAATCGGTGATCGGCTGGGAACCCACCGCCGCGCAGGCCGCCCCTGACGCGCCCTGGGGAGCGGTAGCTCAGCGCGGAGCGAGCAGGGCCGCGATGACCAGAAGCGCGGGGATCGAGAGCACCGTCGTCACGAGGATGGTGTCGCGGGCGAGCGCCGTTCCGCGGTCGTAGCGATACGCATAGGTGAAGACGTTCTGCGCGGTCGGGAGCGCCGCGAGGGCGACGACTCCGAAGAGCGCGGTGCGGTTGAGCACGTGCACCGACGCGGGCCGAGGATGTCGAGGCGGCCGACGAGGTAGCCGAGGCCGATCACGAAGACGAGTTGCCGACTCCGCGCAGCATCCACCCCACGGCCTCGTGCAGCAGATCTTCCCGGTCGCCCAGCACCCGCGAGGGTCAGCGTCGTCGACGCGTCGCCCTTGTTGATGAAGGCGAACGAGCACGTAATCAGACGACGAGTCGACGAGGTCCCAGTTGTTCACCCGCCGGCGCCTCATCGCCGCGAGATAGCTCTCCACCGCGAGATCCGGGTCGCGCCGCGCTGCATCGACGAGCAGCAGCAGCCCGGCGCGCCGGTGCTCGTGCTCGTCGTCATCGAGCAGCGAGTCCATCTCGTCGAACGAGGTTCCGCGGAACCAGCGAACGACCGACCGCGTCGCCGGCACCCGCACGCCGAGGAAGACATCGCCCTCGCCGTAGTACTCCCCGGCCCTGTCTTGAAGAACCGCCGAATAAGCACGGCATCCGCAGGATTCGCGACCGGGGCGAGCGCAGCACGCACGTCATCAGCCTTCGCAGCGGATTTCACGCAACGATTCTTCGCTGAGCGCAACTCTTTCCGGAAGCGCTTTTCCTAGGCTCGACGCATGACGATCGTGACCGCACCCCAGGATGTCGTAACGTCCGCCGCCTGGCTCGACCTCAAGGCCGCGGTCGTCGGGCTGCAGCCGCTCCAGGTGCACGACGGCAGCATCCCCGAGGTCGCGCACCACGCGCTGGCCCGCGCGCTCGTCGAGCGCATCGTCGCCGGCATCCGCGAACTCTCCCCGGCCTTCCCGCACGACGCCGACTACCTCGCCGCGCTGGGCACCGACCTCGGCCGCTGGAGCACCGAGGGGTTCGGCGTTCCCGACTTCTACGACGCCCTGGTCGCCTTCCACCCCGAGTCGCACCGCGAGAACGGGCTGCGGCACCTCGTCGTGTTCCCGATGTACACGCAGAACGGCAGCGCCGACCGCCTCGTCGAGGCGGTGCTGGTCGAGGTCGTCTGGCCGGAGTTCATCGCCGCGCTCGAGCAGACCTACACGAACGCGTTGTTCGTGCCGATCCGCTTCCTCGACTTCACGCCCGGGTACGACACCAACTCGGCGGTGCTGTTTCCGGAAACCGTCGCGATGCGCGAGATCCCGGCGTTCACCTGGGGGGCGATCTTCGCCGACCGCGAGGCCGCGCGCTTCCGCTCGGTGACCCGTCGCGCCGCGGAGGTCACGCGCCTCGAGCTGCCCGCTGACGCCGCGCGCCTGCTCGACGACCAGCGTCTCGCCGAGGAGACGTTCGTGCTGTGGGACCTCATCCACGACCGCACCCACATGCGCGGCGATCTGCCGTTCGACCCGTTCATGATCAAGCAGCGGATGCCGTATTTCCTCTACTCGCTCGAGGAGCTGCGCTGCGACCTCACCGCGTTCCGCGCGGCGGTCGACCTCGTGCGCGCCGAGGACACGGACCCGGTCACCCGCGACCACGCGCACCTCGCGCAGTACGCCATCCTGTTCGACCGCATGTTCCGCTTCCCGCTCACCGGCGACCGCACCCGCAACTACGACGGCCTCGGCGGGCAGCTGCTGTTCGCCTGGCTGCACCAGAAGAACGTGCTGCACTGGACCGACACCGCTCTCGCCTTCGACTGGGCCGACGTGCCGGATGCCGTGGTCGCCCTGTCGGATGCGATCGACGACCTCTACTGGCGCAGCATCGACCGACCGAAGATCGCGCACTGGCTCGCGGCCTACGAGCTGGTGCGCAGCGTGCTCGATCCGCACCCCGCGTCGGCCTGGGCCCGCGGCCTCTCCGACGAGATCCTCACCGGGGCACCGAAGGGCATGACGGATGCCGTGCTCGACGACGAGTTCCCGCTGTCGATGTTCTACGAGGCCCTGAGTAAGAAGATGGGCGACGTCATCGAGTCGACGAAGGGCATCACGGGAGCCTCCGCCTGATCAGGCGCGGCGGCGCAACGCCCGGGAGAGGGCATCGCCGAGCGGGTTGTCCGACACCATGTAGGTCCAGGTGGCGGACGGTCGGCGGACCGTCGCCGGGACCCGCCCCTGCGCGACGTCGTCGGCCGACATCAGGCGCGCGGCGGCGAGCATGGACGCGGACATCCGCTCCTCCCATCCGTCGAACTCGGTCAAGGCGATCGTGTGGAAGGCATCGATCGGGTTCTCGTTGGCGAGTGCGCGGAGATGGATGCCATCGCGGAGCTCTTGCAGCACTCCGAGGTGCTCTGCCCACTGCTCGTCGGCGCTGAGCAGCGCGAGGTGCCGGAGGGTCTGCCGCACCGAGTTCTCCGGTACGGCCGACCACGTCGCGTACACGTCGGGCGCACGCTCCCGCACCCAGGTCACGGCGAGGTCGGTCGTCGCGATGCGGTGCCTGATCTCGAGTACGAACTCCCGCTGCCAGGTGATGGCCCGGCTGAACGACCAGGTCGAACGGTGGCGTTGCAGTCGCGCGGCCTCGGTCGCCCGCTGTGCCGAAGCGACGACGGCACGCCGCCGGCGGGGGGACAGCCGCGTCCGCGCCGGCATCCTCTTCGAGCGGAGACGGTCGGCGGGATCGGCCGACACGATCTCGTCCTCCAGGCTGCTGAAGCCGCCGGTCGACCCGGGATCGCCCTGTCGGCCGCTGCGTCCGCGGAGTTGCGCGTCGAGGCGGCGCGAGGGGTAGCTCCCGACGGCGACGACCGCGAGTCCGCCGAGGGCGAGAACGCGCGCGCGATCCTCGCCGGCGACCCCGCCGAGCACGATGTCGGTTCCGCGGCCTGAGATCTGAGTCGAGATGGTCACGGCGCCGAACTCGCCGGCCCGGCTGACGACGGCCGCCTCCGTCGCGTCGTTCCGGGCGTTGAGCACCTCGGCGTCGATGCCCCGCTCGTGCAGGCGACGCGCGAGATCCTCCGAATCCGCGACGCTCTGCGTCCCGACCAGCACGGGCTGACCGGTCGCATGGAGGCGCTCGACGTCCGCGATCACGGCACCCACCATCTCGTCCACCGTTTCGAGCACCACGGTCGGATGATCGACCCGGACGAGGGGCCGATGCCTCGGGATGCGTCCCGACCGCAGCCGATAGAACTCGACAAGATCTTCGGCGACGGCCACGATCGTCGCCGACATCCCCGAGAGATGGTCGTAGCGCAGCGCGAGGTCCTGAATCGTGATCGTGTCGAGCACGATCCCTTGCGCGCTGATCGCGACCCCCTCCTTCGCTTCGACGGCGGCGTGGAGACCATCGGGCCACCTCTGGAGATCGGCGACCCGGCCGCGGCTCGCGCTGATCAGCTTGATCGCCCCGTCCGTCACGAGATAGTGGACGTCCCTCCGCATCAGCACTTTCGCGTGGAGCGCGAGGTTGAGGACGGTGAGCATCTCGGTGTTGTCGCCCGAGTAGAGATCGATCCCCCCGAGCGCGACTTCGACTTGGTCGAGGCCGGCCTCCGTGAAGGAGACCGTCTCGCCGTCGGCATCGATCAGATAGTGGATGCCTTCAGCCAGGGACTCGACGACACGTGCCCCCGTCTCGCTCTCGCGGGAGTGTCCCTCGAGAGTCCCGGCCAGCACCAGCGGGGCCATCGCCTCGTCGATGAGAACGGCGTCCGCCTCGTCGACGATCGCGGCGTCGAACATCGGCGAGACCCGGTCGGATTCGGGGATCGCGAAGCGGTCGCGCAGCACGTCGTAGCCGACCTCGCTCACCGAGGCGTAGACCACGTCCCGCGAGTAGACGTCGGCGCGTTCCGCGGGAGTGGACGTTTGCGAGAGCCATCCGACCGAGAGGCCCAGCGATGCGTAGAGCCCGCCCATCCACGTCGCGTCCCGCTCGGCCAGGAAGTCGTTGATCGACAGCACGTGCACGCGTCGTCGGGAGCGCGCGAGATACGCCGCGGCGATCGCGCCGGTGAGAGTCTTCCCCTCGCCGGTGTCCATCTCGATCGCGTGCCCGGCGATCAACGCGCAGGCCCCCACGAGCTGCTCGCGGTGGGCCGCGAACCCCACCCCGCGGTGGGCGGCCTCCGCGACGATCGCGAGCTCTCTCGGATCGACCGCGGGACCGTCGGGAGGCGGCGGGAGCGCATCCCGGAGTTGCCGGTCGGTGAGCACCGCGACCTCGGCTCGTGACGCCAGGGCCCTGCCGACCACGGCGTCGAACTCCCGGAAGTCCGTGGTCCCCGGCCTTCCGACCAGCCGGGCAAGCGACCGCGAGATGTCCTCCAGATCGAACACGGTTCAGTCCAATTCGACGGGAGCCGCCGCCTGGACCAGCGCCGAGTCTCCGTCCAGCAGAACGAGGTGAAGAGTCGACACCGTCTCGATGCCCGACCACGCGCCGTCCCGCGAATCGGTGACGTGCGCCCGGTAGGCCTCTCCGACGAACGGCGTCGTGAAATCGCATCCCGCTCGGAGCAGTGCGTCGACGACGCGATCGTGCAGCGCTCGCCAGGCGTCCGCTGGCTCCGCAAGCACGACCGGCACCTCCCCAGCGGGCCCGAACGCCGCGTGCGCACCCGCCGAGACCGAGAGCTCCCCTGTCGAGCGAACACTCTCGGCGAGGATCCGCGACAACTGCGAGACCGCAAGCGTCGAGATGAAGTTCGTGGACACCGTGACGTGCCAGGGCCACGCCCGCCGCGAGAAGGCTGCGTCGGGCAGGGGGCCGAGGAACGCGGTCACCACGAACAGGGTCATGCGGCGATCCTGACAGCCGAGGGCACGGTGCGACTCCGTCTGAGGAGGGAGGCGCCCGCGGCGGCGCGTCCGTAGGCTCGCAGGATGACCGCCGCGGGCAGTGACGCAATGACGCGACGCTCCGCGCCGACATCCCGAGAGCTGCGGGCCGACGTCGCACTCGCCGGCGTGATCTTCGTGGGCGCCCTGCTCAGTTCGGTGCTCTACCGGGTCGCCGGATTCTTCGACGAGCCAGCTCCCGGCTGGGCCGCGATCCCGTACGCGCTCGGCATCTCGGTACCGCTGATCTGGCGCCGTCGGTCTCCGGGCGTGGTCGCGATCGTCGTCTCGGCCACCGTCATCACGGCCGGCTCGTTCCTCGTGCCGGAGGCCATCATCGGCAACATCGCCCTGTTCATCGCGTTCTACTCGGTCGGCGCCTGGGACTCGAACCGGCTCCGCGCCCATGTCGTGCGCGGCCTCATCATCGTGGCGATGGTCATCTGGCTGTTCGTGGCCGTCTACCTCGGCACCATCGACGGCTTCGACACCGAGCGCACGACGGGTGGGGGCTTCTCGCCATTCGTCGCGTTCACCCTCATCCAGATCTTCACCAACCTGCTGTACTTCGGCGGCGCGTATTACTACGGCGAGCGCGCGTGGGGCTCGGCCCTCGCGCGTCAGGCCCTCGACGAGCGCACCGCGCAGCTCGAGTTCGAACGCGAGCGGCTCGCCGAACAGGCCGTCGCCCTCGACCGCGTGCGCATCGCCCGGGAACTCCACGACTCGGTCGCGCACCACGTCTCGGTGATGGGGGTGCAGGCCGGAGCCGCGCGCTCGGCTCTCGCGTCCGACCCCGAAACCGCGAGCCAGGCGCTGCGGCACGTCGAGGACACCGCCCGTTCGGCGATCGACGAGCTGCACGGGCTGCTGCGCACCCTCCGAGACGCGGGAGCGGCCCCGGACCCGAGTCCCGCGTCGACGATCGGCGTGGCGGCGCTGCCCTCGCTCGTGAAGGCGTCGCAGGATGCCGGCCTCCCGACCGACCTCGAGATCGTCGGCGATCCCCGGCCGCTGCCCCCCGCCCTGAGCCTCAACGTCTACCGGATCGCCCAGGAGGCGCTCACCAACGCCCGCAAGCACGCCGGTCCCGGTGCGGCGGCCGAGGTGCGGCTGCGTTATCTCGCCGACGCCGTCGAGCTCGAGGTCGCCAACAGCGGCACGACGCGCACCCTCCGCGCTCCGGGAGGCCTCGGCCAGCTCGGGATGCGGGAGCGCGTCGCGACGTCCGGCGGCTCCCTCGAGATCGGTCCGCGCTCGCGGGGCGGGTACCTGGTGCGGGCGCGTCTTCCGCTCGCGGCGAGCGCATGACCATTCGGATCCTGCTGGTGGACGACCAGGAGCTGGTGCGCACGGGGTTCCGCGTCATCCTCGGCAGCGTGGCCGGGCTTGAGGTCGTCGGCGAGGCCGGTGACGGGGTCCGGGCGATCGAACTGGCCCGCGAACTGCGGCCCGATGTCATCTGCATGGATGTGCAGATGCCCGTGCTCGACGGCCTCGACGCCACCCGACGCATCGTCGCCGACCCCGCCGCCACCGGCACGGTGCTCGTGCTCACCACCTTCGACGACGACGACTCGCTGTTCCGCGCGCTCGATGCCGGTGCGAGCGGGTTCCTGCTGAAGACCGCGAGCCCCGAGCAGCTGGTCGACGCCGTGCGCGTTCTCGCCGCCGGCGACGCGCTGCTCGCCCCGGAGGTGACCCGGCGCGTGATCGAGCGGTTCGGCGGTGCCGCGGCCCCTCGCTCGGCCGAGCTCGACGCCCTCACCGATCGCGAGGCGGAGGTCTTCCGCCTCGTCGCCCGCGGCTTCTCCAACGCCGAGATCGCCGCGGAACTGCACGTCGGCGAGGCCACGGTGAAGACGCACGTCTCCAACATCCTGTTGAAGCTCGGCGTGCGCGATCGGGTGCAGGCGGTGGTGCGCGCCTACGAGACGGGCTTCGTGCGCACCGCGGGTTGAGTGCCGCCGCAGGCGGTGTGTCGAAACCAGGTACGTCGAACGTGGGGGCTTCGATACACCCGCTGCGCGGGCACTCAACCCGCGGTAGTCCTCCCTGCGGGGGAGGCACGCGCCGCCCGGGGTTCGTAGCGTGGAGGCATGCTGCAGATCCGCAACCTCGACAAGCGATACGGCACCCGACAGGTGCTCGACGACGTCAGCTTCGACGTGCACTCCGGGCGCATGACCGGGTTCGTCGGCGGCAACGGCGCCGGCAAGACGACGACGATGCGCATCATCCTCGGCGTGCTCGCCGCCGACGCCGGCACGGTGAGCCTCGACGGCAAGACGCTCGACGTCGGCGGTCGGCGGCGCTTCGGCTACATGCCCGAGGAGCGCGGCCTGTATCCGAAGATGAAGCTCCAGGAGCAGCTCGTCTACCTGGCCCGTCTGCACGGCCTGAGTTCGGCCGACGCCACCCGCAACGCGAGCACTCTCCTCGACCAGCTCGGGCTCGGCGAGCGCCGCGACGAGCCGATCGAGAAGCTGTCCCTCGGCAACCAGCAGCGCGCGCAGATCGCCGCCGCGCTCGTGCACGAGCCGTCGGTGCTCGTGCTCGACGAACCGTTCTCGGGTCTCGACCCGATGGCGGTGGATGTCGTGGTCGGCGTGCTGCAGGACCGCGCGGCGGCCGGCGTGCCGGTGCTGTTCTCGAGCCACCAGCTCGACATCGTCGAGCGCCTCTGTGACGACCTCGTCATCATCGCCGACGGCAAGATCCGGGTGGCCGGGCCGCGGGCGACGCTGCGCGAGCAGCACGCGACCCTGCGCTACGAGCTGCTCACCTCCGCCGACACCGCGTGGTTGCGCGAACAGTCCGGCATCGACGTCGTCGAGTTCGACGGCAACTACGCCCTCTTCGACGCGACCGACGAGAAGGCCGTGCAGGCCGTGCTCCGCGCCGCGACCGCGCGTGGCGACGTGCTCAGTTTCGCCCGCCAGCATCCGTCCCTCGCCCAGATCTTCAAGGAGGTCGTCCAGTGACCACCACCACGCCCGAGCTGCGCACCGGCTCCACCCGGCTCGCCGGACTCGTCGCGCAGCGCGAGATCAGCACGCGCCTGCGCAGCAAGTCGTTCCTGATCTCGACCGGCATCCTGCTGCTGCTCGTGCTCGGCGGCATCATCGCCGGGTCGATCGCCGCGGCCACGGTCGACGACACCAAGGTCGCCGTCACCGACGCCTCGGTCGTCGCCGGGATCGACGGCATCGAGCCGGTGACGGTCGCCGACCGGGCCGAGGCGGAGCAGCTCATCCGCGACGGCGACGTCGACGCGGCCGTGCTGCCCGACGACTCGACGGATCTCGGGCTGGTCATCGTCGCCGACTCGAGCCCGCCGCTCGAGCTCATCACGCTGCTGAGCGTCACGCCGCCGGTCGAGCTGCTCGACCCCGACGCCATCCCGGGCGGGCTCGCCTACCTCGTCGCCTTCGGCTTCGGCATCGTGTTCTTCACCGCCGCGATGACCTTCGGGCCGACGATCGCGCAGTCCGTCGTCGAGGAGAAGCAGACCCGGGTCGTCGAGATCCTGCTCGCCGCCGTGCCGACGCGCGTGCTCTTCAGCGGCAAGGTGATCGGCACCTCGGTGCTCGCCTTCGGCCAGATCGCGCTCATCGCCGCGATGGCGATCATCGGACTCACCGTCACCGGGCAGGACGACCTGCTGGTCGGTCTCGGTGGCGCGGTGATCTGGTTCGTGGTGTTCTTCGTGCTCGGTTTCGTGTTGCTCGCCTCGCTGTTCGCGGCGACCGGCGCGATGGTGTCGCGGCAGGAGGACATCGGCGCGACGACCACCCCGGTCACGATGCTGGTGATGCTGCCGTACTTCGCCGTGATCTTCTTCAACGACAACCCGCTCGTCGTCGCGATCATGTCGTACGTGCCGTTCTCGGCCCCGGTGGCGATGCCGCTGCGACTCTTCCTGGGCACCGCCGAGTGGTGGGAGCCGCTGCTGTCGCTCGGCATCCTGGCCGTCACGACCGTCGCGCTCATCGCCGTCGGGGTGCGCATCTACGAGAACTCGCTGCTCAAGCTGGGCGCCCGGGTGTCGTGGAAGGATGCCCTCGCCGCGCGATGATAAGCGGATGAAGCTGTCGATGCCGCTCGACTATTCGGGCAACCCCGTCGAATCCGCGCACCGCGTCGCGGAACTCGAGAAGGCCGGGCTCGGCACGGTGTGGGTCGCCGAGCCCTACGGCTTCGACGCCCCCACGCTGATGGGCTACCTCGCCGCGAAGACCGAGGCGATCACGATCGCCTCCGGCATCCTCAACATCTATTCGCGCACCCCGGGAGCGCTGCTGCAGACCGCCGCAGGTCTCGACAGCGTGTCGGGCGGGCGCGCGGCGATCGGGCTCGGCGCCTCAGGACCGCAGGTGATCGAGGGGTTCCACGGCGTGCCATACGACCGTCCGCTGGCCCGCACCCGCGAGATCGTCGAGATCTTGCGGATGGGTCTGCGGCGCGAAGCGCTCGTGCACGACGGGATCTACACGCTTCCGCTGCCCGCCGACCAGGGGGTCGGTCTCGGCAAGGCGCTCAAGCTGCTCAACCGTCCGGTGCGCGCTGAGGTGCCGATCTGGCTGGCGGCGCTGACCGCGAAGAGCGTCGCGCAGACCGCGGAGATCGCGGATGGCTGGCTGCCGTTCCTGTTCGTGCCCGAGAAGGCGCACGACCTGTGGGGTGACGCCCTCGCCGCCGGCGCCGCGAAGCGCTCCCCCGACCTCGCACAGCTGCAGATCAGCGGCGGCGGGCTCGTCGCCATCGGCGACGACGTGAAGGCTGCGCTCGACCTGATGCGTCCCCTGTACGCGCTCTACGTCGGCGGGATGGGCGCGCGCGGCAAGAACTTCTACTTCGATCTCGCCTGCAGCTACGGGTACGAGGCGGAGGCGCAGGAGATCCAGGACCTCTACCTCGCCGGGCGGCCGCGCGACGCCGAGGCGAAGGTGCCGCTCGCGTGGCTCGAAGCCTCCAACCTCGTCGGCCCCGCGTCGTACGTGAAGGAGCGGATCGAGGCCTACCGCGCGGCGGGGGTCACCGACCTGCAGGTCACCGTCGCCGGCGGCGACCCGGTGGCGACGATCGGGAAGCTCGCCGAATGGGCGGCCTGACGGCGCCTGTCAACTCCCAGCACCTCGTGATCCACGGGGCGTAGCGTCGCATCCATGAAGAAGGATCGCTCGACGCTCAAGGCGGCGCTCATCGCGATCGGCGCGCTGCTCTACGGCGCCTCGCCGATCGACCTGATCCCCGAGATCCTCGCCGGCCCGCTCGGGTTCGGCGACGACGCGCTCGTGCTCATCGGTGCCGGCGTCGCGATCTACCGCATCATGAAGGGCCGCGCCAGCCGCGCACGCTCCTCTGCGACGATGGGGTAGTGACCCAAGCACACGATCCCGCCTGGCGGGGCTTCGCGTCCGACAATTACGCCGGCATCCATCCCGAAGTGCTGTCGGCTCTGGCCGACGCCAACGGCGGGCACCAGGTGTCGTACGGCGAGGACGCCTACACGGCCCGCCTCGCCGAGGTGATGCGCGAGCAGTTCGGTGCGCAGGCCGAGGTCTTCCCGGTGTTCAACGGCACCGGCGCGAACGTCGTCGCGCTGACCGCCCTGCTGCCGCGCTGGGGGGCGGTCGTCGCGGCGAAGACCGCGCACATCCACAACGACGAGGGCGGCGCTCCCGAGAAGGTCACCGGCCTGAAGCTCTTCGTGGTGCCGACCCCCGACGGCAAGCTCACCCCGGAGCTGATCGCGACCGAGGCCTGGGGCTGGGGCGACGAGCACCGCGCTCAGCCGCTCGCGGTGAGCATCACGCAGACCACCGAGCTCGGCACGCTCTACACCCCGGCCGAGGTGCGGGCGATCGCCGACTGGGTGCACGAGCACGGGATGGCGCTGCACATGGACGGGGCCCGCATCTGGAACGCGGCCGCGGCCCTCGGGGTGCCGTTCCGGGAGTTCACGGTGGATGCCGGCGTCGACATCCTGAGCTTCGGCGGCACCAAGATCGGGCTGCTCGGCGCGGAGGCGGTCGTCGTGCTCGACCCCGCCCGCGTCGACGGGATCGTGTTCCTGCGCAAGACGACCATGCAGCTCGCCAGCAAGATGCGCTTCATGTCGGCCCAGTTGCTCGCGCTCTTCGACGGCGGTCTCGGCCTCGCCGCCGCCGCGCATGCGAACGCGATGGCCGCGCGGCTGCGCGACTCGCTCGAGGAGCTCGCCCTCCCCGGCCTCGGCTTCAGCCAGCAGACCCAGGCCAACGCCGTCTTCGCGGTGCTCGACAACGCCGCGGCCGACCGCATCCGCGAGAAGGTGCGCTTCTACGACTGGGACCGCGCCGCCGGAGAGGTGCGCTGGATGACGGCGTTCGACACGACCGAGGCGGATGTCGACGCCTTCATCGAGGTCATCCGCGCCGAGCTTTCGTGACCCTCGTCGCCGACGGAGTCTGGGTCGTCGAGCTTCCCCTGCCGCACCGCGGAGTCGTCGACACCACGAACTGCTACCTCGTCGCCGACGACGCCGGCGGCGTGCACCTCGTCGACCCCGGCTGGGACACGCCCGACAACCACGCCCGGCTCGAGGCGGGACTGGTGGATGCCGGCTTCACCCTCGACGACGTGCGCTCCGTGACGGCGACGCACCTGCATCCCGACCACCTCGGACTCGGCTCGCGCCTGCGCGCCGAGCGGGGCGTGCCGGTCGCCCTGCACCGACTCGAGCACGAGGCGCTGACCCGGCCGCTCTACCCGGACGCCGAGGAGACGATCCGGCGCTGGGGAGTGCCGGCCGCCTTCGTCGAGGAGGTCAACGCGAACATCGTGCCGCGGACGCAGCCGCCCGGGCTCGCCGCCGATGTCGTGCTCGGCGACGGCGAGCTGCTCCCGATCCCGGGGCGCAACGTGCGGGTGATCCACACGCCCGGCCACACCGCCGGCTCGATCTGCCTTCACGACGAAAGTGCCGCGCTGCTGATGACCGGCGATCACGTGCTGCCGATCGTGAACCCCGGGCTCGGGCTCGGCGGGTTTCTGCCCGACGACGATCCGCTCGGGATGGCACTCGACTCGTACGCACGGATCGCCGAGTTCGACGCCGCCGAGGTGCTGCCGGGCCACGGTGCCCGGTTCTTCGGCGTCGCCGGTCGCGCCACCCAGATCGCCGAGCGGCATCGACGCCGGAGCTCGGAGATCGGCGCGCTCTTCGAGGCCGACCCGGCGGCGACGGTCTGGCACATCGCCTCCCGCGTCGACTGGACCGGCGGGTGGGACGCGCTCGTCGGGTTCCTGCGACTCTCCGCGCTTTCGCAGACGGAGATGCATCTGCGGCACCTCGGGATGCGTGGCACGCTAGGGCGGTGACCACCGACCCCAAGCGCCCCTGGCTCGACTCCTACGCCGAAGGGGTGCCGCACGAGATCGACCTGCCGACGACATCCCTCGCCGAGCTCATGAGCGAGTCGGTGACGACGTACCCCGAGAACGTGGCGATCGAGTTCTTCGGTCGCGAGACCACCTACGGCGACCTGGGCGACCAGATCGAGCGGGCGGCCGAAGGCCTGCGCCGACTCGGCGTGAAGAAGGGCGACACGGTCGCGCTCGTGCTGCCGAACTGCCCGCAGCACGTCGTCGCGTTCTACGCGATCCTGCGGCTCGGCGCGATCGTCATCGAGCACAACCCGCTCTACACGCCGCGCGAACTGCGCCACCAGTTCGAGGACCACGGCGCGAAGGTCGTCATCGCGTGGGACAAGGTCGTCGCCACCATCCAGGCCTTTCCCGCCGACGTCGCGGTCGACGCGATCGTCAGCATCGACATGACCCGGGCGATGTCGTTCGGCACGCGCGCGCTCCTGCGGCTGCCGATCAAGCGGGCCCGCGAGTCCCGGGCCGCCCTGACGACCAAGGTGTCGGGAACGACCCCGTGGGAGAAGCTGTTCGCCGACGTGCCGCTCGCCCCCGAGGTGCCTGGCCCGTCGGTCGACGACGTCGCGCTCATCCAGTACACGTCGGGCACGACCGGCCACCCGAAGGGCGCGACCCTCAGCCACCTCAACCTCGGCGTGAACGCGGCCCAGGCCCGGGCGTGGGTGCCCGACATCCCGCGCGGCACGTCCGTCGTCTACGCCGTGCTGCCGCTGTTCCACGCCTACGGCCTCACGCTGTGCCTCACCTTCGCGATGAGCATGGGCGCGCGCCTGGTGATGTTCCCCCGCTTCGATCCCGACCTCGTGCTGCCGGTCATCAAGAAGCGTCCGCCGACGTTCCTGCCCGCCGTCCCGCCGATCATCGAACGCCTCACGCTTGCGGCGCAGGAGAAGGGGGTCAGCCTCGACGGCATCCAGATCTCCATCTCGGGCGCGATGCCGCTCTCGGCCCGGGTCGTCGAGCCGTGGGAGGCCGAGACTCACGGCTATCTCGTCGAGGGCTACGGGCTCTCCGAGACGAGCCCGGTGCTGATGGCCAACCCGGTCGCGCCGAGCCGCAAGGCCGGCACCGTCGGACTCCCGCTTCCGAACACCGAGGTGCGCGTCGTGTCCCCCGAGAGCGGCTCCGACGTGGGGGCCGGGGAGCCGGGTGAACTCTGGGTGCGCGGACCGCAGGTCATGAGCGGCTACTGGAAGAAGCCCGACGAGACGGCGGCGGTGTTCGACGGAGACTGGTTCAAGACCGGCGACATCGTGCAGATCGACGAAGACGGCTTCGTGAAGATCGTCGACCGCATCAAGGAGATGATCATCGTCGGCGGCTTCAAGGTCGCTCCGAGCGAGGTCGAAGACATCCTGCGCGACTACGACGGCGTCGCGGATCTCGCGATCGTGGGCATCCCGGATGCCGACGGCGAGGAGGTCGTCGTCGCCGCGATCGTGCCCGACCCGGGTGCGACGATCGACACCGACGCGTTCCGCGCGTACGCCAAGGAGCGGCTCACCGCGTACAAGGTGCCCAAGCGGGTGGTCACGCTCGAGGAGCTGCCGAAGTCGCTCATCGGGAAGGTGCTGCGCAAGAAGGTACGCGACGCGATCATCGCCGACGATTGAGTGCCTCGGCCTCATCCACCGCCCAACGACCTGGCCTCGCCGCTCCCCGCCGAGCGCACGCTAGGTTGGCGACCGCCCACGCGCGAAGGTGACGGCCGACGACGGTTTATACGCTCCCCTCGCCATTCTTCAACGCGAGTGCTGTCACGGACCAGATGCCTCGAGACAAGCGTGCGTCGAGCGTCATCGCCCTGGAGGTCTCCGCCTGACGACCAAGTTCACGCCCTCGCGCATCGCCAGAGAAGCGTCAGTGCGCAGGCCACTGGTTGTAGGGGTGCTCGCTCAAGAAAGCGTTGGTGAACCGGTCGTCCTCGGTGACTTCGGCGCCGACCCATCCGGGAAGGCTCTCGGGGCTGAACTCCTCGAAGTGCTCGATCTCCAGGAGAGCGAGGCCGGTGTTCGCGCCGTGGAAGACGTCCACCGTCCATTCACCGACCTCATGTCGCAGGAGATGCCGGGTCTTGTCGATCGCGCTCGCGGACAGTTCGCTCAGCATCAGCGCGGCGTCGGCGGCGGGTACGGGGTACTCGAACTCGGCTCGAGCAATTCCCGTTCGTCGACCCTTGATGGTCAGCCACGCTCCGACGTCGGTGATCCGAACACGAATCGTCGCCGCGGCGGATATCCCCAGATAGCCTTGCGCGATCCGGAACGAGTCGCGCACCTCGGACCGCCAGGCGTCACTCGTCACCAGGTACTTGCGTTCGAACTCGGTTCCCATCGGGTCGCCTCCCGACCGGGCTATCGTCGGTCGTCGGCGAGGTACTCGCGGTTGGCCCGCGGGTCGTAGCCCAGCGCGAGCGAGAACTGCGGCAGGCGTGCGAGATGGCCGAGAGCGACGTCGGTCTGCGGCCTCGAGAGGGCTTCGGGCGGGACGCCGAGCGAGAGGAAGTCGGGATACCCGCTCATGGGCCCCTCGAGGAGGTGCTCGGTGAAGAACTCTGCCCCCTCGTCGGCATGGCTGAATCCGATCAGCCCTTCTCGGTTGACCCTGGGGAAGATCACGCGGGTCACTTCGCTTTCTCGCCAGGTCTCGATCCCGAACAGACGTGTGAGATCCCGCGGCATGATCTCGGCCTTGACCTCTCGGTCGTCATCGCCGAAGACGACTTCAGGCTTCTTCTCCGCGAGCATGCGCGTCGCGAGCGGATCCTGAAACGGATGCTGACGAGCGCCGCCGATCAGCGAATCGCTCAGGGTGTCGAACCAGCCGAGTGCCACGAGCAGTCCGAAGCCGATCGAGATCGACCCCGGCCAGGGCAGTACCTGCATGCGCCCGTCGATGACCTTGACGAGGCATCGGTCGTTGGCGAGCAGCGCGCCGCCCCACGCGGAGGCGATCGTGAGACTCGAGGTCGTCTTGCCTGCTCCCTTGTAACCGAGGATCAACGCCGCCCCGCGCTCGGTGACCACGCAGGAGGCGTGGAGCACGGTCCATCCGTCGCGCTCCAGCCGGTCGGTCAGGCGGTTCCGCAGAAACCGGCTCGCCTCGAGCTTCGTCTGCTCCGGGTCGCGACCGACGATCCGGAGCACCCCGGTCGAGCGATCGAGCTCGAACGCCAGGCCCCGTGAGGGCACATCCACGCGCGTCATCGCGCCGTCGTCGGAGCGCCGACCGGGAGTCCGGATGAAGGTCTCGACGTCCTCCGCATCCTCGTCGAGGCGATCCACGAGGGAGGTGTACTCGTCGGCATCGACGATCGCCTGAAGCTGCTGGCCGGAGGCATCGACGAGGGGGGTCTGCGTGATCGGCCACCATTCGCCCACGTACTCGTCGACCCAGTCGGCGACGACCTGATCGGAGGTCGCCAGCTGCTGTCGGTGGCCCGCCAGTGCCGTCTCGATGAGAATCACAGGCGCGACCCGCTTCCGTCCACTCGCTCGGCGACGAGGCCCAGTTGCTCCTCGTCGATGGTGACGCTCTCGTAGGACTCCTGCTCGTCGTCGACCGCGTGAACGAGCTCGAGCCGCTCCGCGGAATCGATCCCCGCCATCTCCGAGGCCGTCAGCTCGGCGGGGAAGTCATCGGAGTCGATCAGCCGCGAGAACCACGCGACGACGTGCGGCGCATCCATGACGACGTTGTGCGTGCCGGCGATGTAGAGCCCGTCGTCGAGGGGCACGATGACGGACCCGCTCGCGTGCCACGGCACGTTCCGGGCCGCGGCAAGGCGCGGGCCGAAGTCGAAACTGCTCTCCCGGTCGAGATCCCCGTCAGGCGCGTACAGACTCGCGAACGCCGACAACGCCGCCGTGATCTGCAGACGGTGCTCGACGGATTCGTGCGACGGCGTGAGGTCGGGTTGGATCGCTTCGCGGATGACGCCCGCGATCGGCGCCAGAGTCTCGTTGCGCGCCAGCCGGCGGCGGGTGAACTTGTCGCCGAAGTAGAGGTCGCCGGACGCGGCGAGCATCATCTGCGCCACGAGTTTGGCCGATGCGGCCGACGTGTCGTCTGCCGTCTCCAGATCCTCGGCGAGGAGACCGCCGACCGCGTCCCGCGCGAAGGTCGCGGCGCGGATCGCGAAGTGGATCTGCAGCGCCCGGGACAAGCGAGCCGCGGGCATACGCTCCCGGACTGCGGCGACGACGTCATCGCCCTTGAGTACCTTCCCGGTGTGCACGCGACCGAGCAGGCTGAGGGCCGATCGCTCCTCGTACAGTGCGGTGTAGTTCTCGGAATCCCACCGTCCGGTGACGCGATCCCACATCGCGTCCAGGCGCTGCTCGCCGATCACCGTGATGTCGACCACGACGTCGTCGACATCGACGAAGTCGTGTTCGAAGACGTCCCTGCTGACGATCGCGAGAAGGTCCGCGTCCGACGTCGGGGTGTCGAGGTCGACGGCCTGGCTGCCGACCTGCAGAACGGCGAGAACACTCGCATCGCTTCGCTTGAACTCCTGAGCGAGCCGGGCGAGGCTCGCAGCGAACAGAGGGTCGCGCACATCGACTCCTGGGGCTGAAGGGGCGGATGACCTGCGGCGAGGACCACAGGTCCGGGGTAGGGGACCTGAGGAACGCCCAGCGGGACGACGCGGCGACCGACGCGGTCGACGCCGTAGCCACTCGAGGGTGCGCTCCCGTCGATCAGGAGCGGCGTGGTGCCCTCGCGACGAGCACGAGGGCTCGTCGCGAGGGCTCGTCGCGACGAAGATCAGATCTTCGTCAGGCAACGGAACGGAACCGGCTTCTTGGCGGCCGCGTTGATGGACCAGACAGTGATACGACGCATGTCTAACCTCCCTTCGATGGCAACTCGATTGTCGATAGCGATTCGATAAGGACTCGATCCCCTCTCGGGTAATCGATTACTAGACACTAGATCGGCGGGGAGCGGATTGCGAGGGGTGGGTGTTTCGGTCGTGTAAAAGGTTCGGCATCGGCCGATTGCGGCATGGCCGACTCGGGCCCGGATTCGCCGGAGACGATCGCTGTGGCGGGACCCCGCAGATTTTACGAAGTCGAAACAAACTCGTCACACGGGAGCGGACCCGACCTGGTGTAATGCGGTAACCGATTACCAGGCTGCGGGGATCCCCGCCCGATCGAAGGACCACAACATGAATGGACGCATGAGTAGGCCCACTCGGCTGCTGGCCGCCGGAATCGGGGCCGCAGCGCTCGTGACGGCCCTCGGAGCCTGCGCGGGTCCGAGCGACGACCCCGCCGCCGAGGACCTCACCTCGATCCGCTTCATCCAGGAGTGGCCTGTGCCCGACGGGTTCTGGATCCCGTGGGTCGTCGCACAGGACCAGGGCTTCTACGAAGATGCCGGCCTCGACGTCGAGATCATCACGCCGCCGAATGTGTCGGCGACGATGCAGTTCCTCGGTACCGATCAGGCGGACCTCGCCTTCACGACGAGCGTCGACATCGTCACCGCCCGCTCCCAGGGCGTCCCCGTTGTCGGGATCGGCACTTACGGCACGAACAACAACTGGGGCCTCATGTCCGACACCGCCGAGCCGATCGAGCCCGCCGACCTCGCGGGCAAGCTCGTCGGTACCTACAACGACGCCTGGTCGAACGCGCAGCTCTCGATCATGCTGGGCTCGGTCGGGTTGACGATCAGCGACGTCACCCTGGTGACCGCCGACTCGAGCACCGTGGCACTGCTGGTCGAGGACAAGGTCGATGTCATTACTGGCATCACCAACGCCGAGGGCAGCGAACTCGAATCCCTCGGGGTCACCGACTACTCGATCGCCTACTCGAAGGACTTCGGCGCTCCGGATGCTCCGGTGCTGATGCTCGCCGGCAACGAGGAGTGGCTCGCCGCACATCCCGACGAGGCGAAGGCGTTCATGGAGGCGACGATCCGGGGCCTGAACTACGCGCGGGAGAACCCCGAAGAGGCGGTGCAGATCTTCATGGACACCTATCCCGACGCGCAGTCGGTCGAGTTCACTGAACTGCAGTGGACCGCCACCGCGGCGTTGTTCGGCGACGAGGGTTACGAGGTCACGGCCGCCGATCTGGAGCAGTCCGACGAGGTCTGGCAGAGCCTGGTCGACGTCTCGGTCGAGTACGACCTCATCGACGAAGCGATCCCGGTCGAGGACCTCTTCACGAATGATGCGCTGACGGACTAATGAGCACCCGCACCGTCCTCCTCGCAGGCGAGTCGTGGAGCACCACCTCGGTGCACACCAAAGGCTTCGACTCATTCCTGACCAGTCACTACGAGGAGGGCGCCTGGCCGTTCATCCGCTCGCTCGAGGCGAGCGGATGGACGGTCGTATTCCAGCCCAACCACGTCGCATCCGTGCGGTTCCCCTATACCGTGGAAGAACTCGACAGGTACGACGCCGTCGTGCTGAGCGACATCGGCGCCAATACCCTGCTCCTCACGCAGTCGGTGTTCGGAAGCGGCACGGCCGCCGTCAGCAACCGGCTCCGCACGCTGGCCGAGTGGACGACGGGAGGGGGCGCTTTGCTCATGGTCGGCGGCTACTTGTCATTCCAAGGAATCGAGGCCAAAGCGAACTACCGCGCGACAGCCCTCGCCGACGTTCTCCCGGTCCTGATGGAGGCAGGAGACGACCGCGAGGAAACCCCCCAAGGCGTGCGGCCGGTGGTCTCGGCCGCGCACTCGATCACGCGGGGACTCGATCAGCAGTGGCCGCAGATCCTCGGATACCAGCGCCTGACGCCGCGCGAAGACGCCGAGGTGCTGGTGACGGTGGGCGACCATCCGCTCGTGGTCATCGGCGAGGCCGGCCAGGGCCGGGTCGCCGCCGTCGCCACCGACATGGGGCCGCACTGGCTCCCCGACGACTTCGTCGCCTGGGACGGCTTCGGCCGGCTGTGGACGCAGCTCATCGAATGGCTCACCGAGAGCAGAACCGGAGCGTGATGAAGGAACCACGCTCGACGCAGACCAGCGACGAGCCACCCGAAGGGCTGGTCAGGGCCCAACGTCTGGCCATCCGGGTCGCGGAGGAGTTCGCGGCATCCATCGAACCGGGCATGACCGAACGTGCCGTGCGAGATGCGATGGATGCGCGCGTGGTGGAGCTGGGCGGCGTCGGGGTGTGGACCCCCACCGTCGTCGGCTTCGGCATCGGAACGCTGAGCTGTTTCCCGACGGACGTCCCGACGGAGCGACCGCTGTGGAACATCGACCTCGGCACCGTCGACATCCACCCGGTCACGGTCGACGGGTGGTGGGGCGACTGCACGAGGACCCTCATTCGTGGCGACAACATCCCGCAACGTCGAGCGCTCGACGCCGTGACCGAGTTGCACGAACGGGTGCTCGCGGCGGCACGTCCCGGCATGAGGGCCTGCGACTGGTTCGCCGAGTTCGCGGAAGCGCTCGCGCCGACAGGGTTGGTGCTCCTCGACCGACTGCAGAACATCGGCCATTCCCTCGCGCGCGAATCGTCGTATGACGAGGGCTACATCGACGTGTTCAACGAGACGGTGCTGACGGGAGCCTGGGCCATCGAACCATTCATCGGCAACCATCTCTACGGGGTCAAGCGCGAGGACGTGGTGTGGTTCGGTCCGACCCGCGTCACGGTGATCGCATGATCGCGGCATCGGTTCCCAAGGTCGAGTTGTCGCAGATCTCCCAGCGCTTCGGCGAGGCGCTGGCTCTCGAACCCACGTATCTGAGCATCGCGGCCGGCGAGTTCGTCGCGGTGATCGGTCCCAGTGGGTGCGGCAAGACGACCCTCTTCAACATCCTCTCGGGGATCCTGTCGCCAACCTCCGGCACGGTCCGCATCGACGGCGAAGAGACGACAGGGAAGCCAGGCCACGTCGGCTACATGCTCCAGAAGGACCTGCTGGTGCCCTCGCTGAGCGCACTCGAGAACATCACCCTCGGCGCGCGCCTCCACGGGCGGGTCTCGAAGCAGCAGCGCGAGGAGGCCGCCCAGATGGCCGCTCACTACGGGCTCGGCGACTTCCTCGACCACTTCCCGCACGCGATGAGCGGCGGGATGCGCCAGCGCGTGGCTCTGATGCGGACGCTCGCCTTCGCGAAAGACGTCATGCTGCTCGACGAGCCGTTCGGAGCACTCGACAGCCAGACCCGACTCGAGATGCAGCAGTGGCTGCTTCGGGTCTGGGTCGAAACCGGGTCGACGGTGCTCTTCGTGACCCACGACATCGACGAGGCACTCTTCCTCGCCGACCGGGTCGTCGTGATGTCACCACGCCCGGGTCGGGTGAGCGAGATCCTGGACGTCGCACTCGAGCGACCACGTGGCCTGGATGTGCTCACCACGGAGCCGTTCATGAGTCTCAAACGTCGCGCGCTCGATCTGATCTACGGACGCGAGCCCGGCAACCTCGACTCGTCGGGGAGCGACTCATGAGCCGCGGTGTCGCCGTCACCCCCCGGGCATCACGCCGCACCTGGCTGACGTTGCTCACGCCGGTGCTCTCGATCCTCGGCCTCCTCATCGTGTGGGATCTCGTGGTGCGGATCTTCTCGATCCCGAAGTTCGTCCTCCCCTTGCCGATCGACGCCTTCGCGACGATCGGCGAGGACTGGGATTCGATCAGCCGCGGGATCATCGCCACCGGCCAAGTGTTCACGCTCGGCTTCGTCATCGGCGCCGCTCTCGGCTTCGTGCTCGCCGTCGTCATGGCCTCCTCGAAAGCTCTCTTCCAGGCGCTCTACCCGATCATGATCGTCAGTCAGGCGATCCCGGTCGTCGCGATCGGGGCGGCGCTGGTGATCTGGCTCGGATTCGGCCTGGCACCCAAACTCGTGGTCGTCGCGATGATCGTCTTCTTCCCCGTGCTGGTCAACGTGCTCGACGGTCTCCGTTCGGTCGACGCCGACAGTGTGAACCTGGCGCGCGCCATGGGGGCTTCCCGGTGGCGCAACTTCCTGGTGATCAAGCTGCCGGCGACCCTGACGCCGCTGTTCTCCGCGCTGAAGATGTCGGCGACGTTCTCGGTGACCGGCGCGATCCTCGCCGAGTCCCTCGCGTCGACCACCGGCGGTCTCGGGGTCTACCTCTCGACGATGCAGGGCCGATTCAATACGCCGGGCGTATTTGCGGCGATCATCGTTCTCGCCTCGATCGGTCTCGTAGCGTTCCTGCTCATCTCCGTCTGGGAGTCGGCGGCGACGCCCTGGTTGAGGACGAGCGTCGTCCCGCGCCGCCGACGTTTCCGCAGAGGCACCTCCTAGGATGTGGACATGGGCCAGCGCGCGACCGTCAAGGATGTCGCGTTGGCGGCCGGTGTGTCGGTAGCCACCGTGTCGCGAGCCCTCTCCGGCGCCCGGGTCGTGCGGCCGGAGCACCGCGAGATCGTCCTCCGCACCGCGGAGCAACTCGGTTACAGGCCGCACTCGATCGCGCAGGCTCTCCGCCAATCGCGCACGGGGGCGATCGGAATGATCGTTCCGCGCATCAACAACCCGTTCTTCCCGCAACTCGTGAGCGAGGCCGAGCGGGTGCTGCAGCAGCACGACCTCGGATTGCTGCTCTGCAGTTCGGACGAAGACCCCGCGACCGAGGCGAAGCGCATCACCATGCTCGCCGAACGTCAGGTCGACGGTCTGCTCATCAGCCCGAGTTCCCAGTACGCGAGCGCCCCGGCGCTGGCGGCAGTCGCCGCGCGCATGCCCGTCGTACAGTTCGACCAGTGCGTGCCTTCTGTCGACACGGCCTTCGTGGGCATCGACGACGCGGCGGGCATCGCAGCCGTCACGTCGCACCTCGTTGCCGCGGGTCGACGCCGCCTGGCGTTCATCGGTGCCGACGACGACAACTGGTCGGGCCTGCGCCGCCGCGAAGGGTTCGAGACCTGGGCAGCGACGACCGACAGTTCGGCGCTCGGCCGCATGGAGACCGGTGACTTCTCGCGCGACTTCGGCTACCGCGCGGCGCGCCGTCTGCTGCAGCGCGACGAGCAGATCGACGCGATCGTGTGCGCGAACGACCTCATCGCCATCGGAGCGCTCGACGCGGCGGCCGAACTCGGTCTCCCGGTCCCCGATCGGCTCGCGATCACCGGCTTCGACGACGTCAACGTCGCGACCGTCTGCAGCCCCGCCCTCACCACGGTGCGACAGCCCGTCGCCGCCATCGTCGAGACCGCGATCGACATCCTGCTCGCGGCGATCGCCGGGGGTCCCGCCGAGGCCACCGTCACCCAGTTCCCCGTCGAACTGATCGTGCGCGGGAGCGCGCCCGCCTAGCTCAGTCGAGCCGACCGTGGCTCCACGCATCAATGAGCGCGCCGTAGATCTCCAAGGCCTCGTGCAACGACGTCACCGAGACCGACTCGTCCGTGGTGTGCGGCTGATCGAGATCACCCGGTCCGACGATGTAGGAGCGGGAGCGGCTCGCGTCCAGGACCGCGGCGTCGGTGAAGTAGGACACCCCCGACGGCGCATCCCGCCGGCCCGTGACCGCCGCCACCGCTTCGATCACGCCCTCCGTCCGCGCGGCATCCGGCGACGACCAGACAGCGGGGAGTTCCAGCAGAGCGGTCACCTCGCCCGCTCGAGCGAGCAGCGCTTCGACGAGCTCGTGCGATGACCCGGGTACCGTCCGCACATCGACCGTCATCCGAGCCAAGTCCGGCACGAGGTTCGTCTGAGTGCCGCCGGCGATGGTGCCGACATTGGTGGTGCGCGACCCCAATTCAGGATGCATGGCGCCGCTCTCGAGCGACGTCAACGAGGTGACCACCTCGGCGAGCGCTTCGATCGCGTTGACCCCGAGCTCGGGCCTCGAGCCATGTGCGGCCCGCCCCCGAGCGGTGACCTCGAACCAAGTGACGCCCTTGTGGCCGAGGCGCACACCGTTCGCCGTGGACTCCCCGAGGACGAGGATGCTGGCGGGGTCGAGCACCCCGGCGTCACGGACGGCCCTCGCCCCGCCGCATCCGGTCTCCTCGCCCGAGGTGAACACGACACTGAATCCGCGGGCCCCGGGCCGAACCGCTGCGAGGGCCGCGAGGACGATCGCCGCGACACCTCCCTTCATGTCACTGCTCCCGCGCCCGTGGAGGCGATCGCCGTCGAGCTCGGCGGAAAGGGGAGGGTGAGCCCATTCGGCGCTCCCGTGCGGAACGGTGTCGACGTGCCCCGCGAGCACGAAGCCGCCGCCCCCGTTCCACGTCGCCAGCAGGTTCGACCTCCCCGGCCGCCATGGCACACGCGTGAGCGAGAAGCCGGCGCCCTCGAGAAGCGGGGCGACGACATCGAGAGCCTCGTCCTCGCCGCCTTCGACGGTGTCGATCCGGAGCAGCTGGGCCGTCAGCTCGACGACATCCGGCCTCACGGCGTGAGCCGGTACGCGTCCATGCGGCGGTCTTTGACCGGATTGTTGAACTGCCCCCAACCGCGGCTGCGGCGAGCCTCGGCGAGGTCGACCTCGCCGATCAGCAGTTCGGGGTCGACCGGACTGGCCGGGCCGGCCACCGGCCACCCGGTGTGCGACACGATCAGGCTCTGCCCGATGAATTCCTGGCCGCGCTCGACCCCGACGCGATCAGCGGCGGCGACGACGACGCCGTTGCTGTGGGCCGATGACATCGACAGGATCGTCGCCATCGCGGCCTGGCCGTCGGCCTGGCCGGGGATGGGGACCCAGTTGGTCGGCACGCACACCAGGTCGGCGCCACCCAGCACGAGCGAGCGATAGCTCTCCGCGAACCACCCGTCGTAGCAGATCATCATGCCGATCCGGCCGAGCCGGGTCTGCACGACGGGGAACCCCAGATCGCCCGGCTCGAAGTAGAGCGCCTCCTCGTCCCAGAGGTGCACCTTCCGGTAGACGACATGTCGGCCGTCGGGCAGGCACAGGATGCTCGCGTTGTAGAGCGCGGCGCCCTCGCGTTCGGGAAAGCCGGCGACCACGATGACGTCGTGCTCCTGGGCGGCCTTCTTCCAGGCTTCGGTCGCCGGGCCGTCACCGGCGACCTCGGCGAGTGCGTAGGCCTCGTCGCGCGAGCTCATCATGTAGCCCGAGCTGACGAGTTCGGGCAGGACGACGACCTGGGCGCCGCTGGCCGCGGCCTGCTCGATCACCGCCAGCGTCGACGCGATGTTGTGGGGTACGTCGCCGAACACCGGTTGCACCTGACCCACGGCGATCTTCGTCATCATTCCTTCTCGTCCTCCTTCATGCACGGCCGGATCAGTCGACGAACCGGGCGATTCCGCCGCCGTCGATGATCTCTCCGATGTCGTACGCCTCGTGACCCGCGGCCTCGCAGGCCTCGATGACGGCGGCCGCGTCACCGGCGCGGACGACGAGCAGCATGCCGATGCCGATCGGCAGCGACTCCTCGAGCGCCTCGGCGGCGACCCGCGCGACGCGACGCATCTCCGCGAAGATCGGCGGGATGGGCCAGCGGCCCCGATGCACGAGAGCGTCGACTCCGTCGGGCAGCACCCGCGACAGGTTGGTGGCGATCCCCCCGCCGGTCACGTGCGCGACCCCGTGCACGTCGACCCGATCGATCACCTCGAGCACGGTCGGGGTGTAGATGCGGGACGGACGAATCAACTCCTCCAGAAGCGAGTGATCGGCCGTGGGGTAGGCGGGGGCGTCGAGTGCCGTGTCGGCGAAGATCTTGCGCACGAACGAGAAGCCGTCGCTGCGCATCCCGGCTGCCGCGATGCCGACCACGACATCCCCGGCGACGATCGCACCGCCCGTGATCAGCGTGTCCCTGTCGACCGAGCCGATCACGAAGCCCGCCAGGTCGAACTCCCCCGGCGCCATCGTGCCCGGATGCTCGGCGACCTCGCCGCCCAGAAGCGCACACCCCACCTGCCGGCAGCCCTCCGCGATTCCCGCGACGATGTCCTCCACCATCTCGGGGATGACCTTCCCCACCACGAGATAGTCGAGGAGGAACAACGGCCGCGCCCCGTAGACGACGATGTCGTCGACGTTCATCGCGACGAGGTCGAGACCGATCGATCGGTAGTCGCCTGCCGCGGTGCAGAGCAACGACTTCGTGCCGACCCCGTCTGTCGAGGCGACGATCAGGCTGCTCTCCCGTCGACTCGACGGGGGCAGGGCGAAGAGGCCGCCGAATCCGCCGATGTCGGTGACGACCTCCGAGCCGAAGGTCGTGCGTGCGTGGGCGGCGAGCCGATCGACGGCACTGCTCCCGGCCACGCGGCTCACACCTGCGGTCTCGTAGTCGGCCGGGGCGGATTCGAGCCATGCCCCGTCGCCCCGCTGACCCAGCACCCACGGTCGCCTGGTCATGCGTGCGCGCCGCCGTCGACGAGGATCTCGCGATCCTCGAGACGTCCGAGGATCTTCGCCGCGAGGGCGACCGGGTCCAGGCCCGCCGCCGCGCGCAACTGCGTGGCCGATCCTGACTCCGTCAGCGAAGTCACGGGCATGATGGGTGCGGCCTCCGCGTCCCATGCAGAGGTCGTGCCCGTCTCCAGGAGAAACACCGGACCCTCGGAGAGGTCGCTGATCGCCCCTCCCCCGGGCGCCGAGATGACGCGGCAGCCCCGGCCCGCACGCCGCAGCAGCGCGGCGACGTCGACGGCGACGTGCACGTCGACCCCGGACGCGACGAGGGTGAGGTCGACGACATCGTCGGTCTGCACGACCGTGGGATTCGTTCCGCGGATGCCGTGGGCGGTCAGCCGGGTCACCGGCTCGCGACTCAGCACGAGACAGGTCGGCCGCGTCGTCAGCAACGCACGGGACCACGCGCCGGCGGTCTCGGCGGCGTCGGCCGGGCGCAGCACCTCGAGTCCGGGAAGCGTGCGCAGCGCCGCGAGATGCTCGACGCCATGATGGGTCGGGCCGTCCTCGGCGCCGTCGAAGCCGTCGTGGGTCAGGACGAGCAGCATCGGCACACCGGCGAGGCACGCCATGCGCAGCGCCGGGCGCAGGTAGTCCGAGAAGACGAGATAGGTGCTGCCGACCGGGATGACGCCGCCGTGATACCCCAGCCCGGTCATGATCGCGGCCATCCCGTGCTCGCGGACCCCGAAGGCGAGATGACGGGTCGGCGTCGCGCGCGTGTAGTGCGGCAGGTTCCGAACGACCGTGCCCGTGCCGGTGGAGATGTCCGCCGACCCGACGACCAGGAAGGGCACGACATCGAGGACGACATCCAGAATCGCCTGACTCGCGTCGCGCGGGCTGATCTCCCCCGGCATCTCGGCGAGCAACGCGGCGAAGCGGCGAGTCAGCGTCGGCAGGTCGATCTCGCGCCGCAGCGAGGACGAGAGCCGCCGACCCTCGTCGCTCGCCTCGACCAGGCGCGACCACCGCGAGCGACGGACGCGGTGTTCGGCCGACCATCCGCGGCCGCTCTCGGCGACCCTCTCGTCCACCTGGAAGCGCTCATGGGGATCGAGTCCCATGGCGGCCTTGGTGCGGGCGGTCTCGTCCGCACCCAGGGGGGCGCCGTGTGCGGCGCGGGACCCCGTCGCACCCGGCGAGGGGGTCGCGATCAGCGTCGGCATGATCAGCACCGTGGGCCGCTCGACCTCGAGCGCCGCGGCCGCGAGCGCGGCGGCGATCTCGTCGGTCGATTCGCCCGAGGCGAGGGTGATCACGTGCCAGCCGTAGGCCGCGAACCGCGCGCCGACGTTCTCGGACATCGCGATGCTCGCGGCACCCTCGAGCGTGATGTCATTGCTGTTGTAGACGCACGTCAGCCTGTCGAGACCCCAATGGCCGGCGAGAGCGAGAACCTCATGGGAGATTCCCTCCTGCACGTCGCCGTCGCCCACGATGACGTACGTGCGGTGATCGCAGAGCTCCTCGCCGAACTCGGCCCGCAGGATGGATTCCGCGAGCGCCATCCCGACCGCGTTGCCGAGCCCCTGACCGAGCGCGCCGGTCGTCGCGTCGACTCCCGGGGTGCGTCCGACTTCGGGATGTCCCGGGGTCCTCGAACCGTATCGGCGGTACCGGGTGAGATCGGCGACGTCGAGATCGTGCCCGGCGAGGGCGAGGTACGCGTACAGCACGGCCGCCGCGTGCCCGGACGACAGCACCAGACGATCTCGGTCGAACCAGGTCGGATCGACGGGATCGAAGGTGAGCGTGCGGGCGAACAGCACCTGGAACAGCGGCGCGAGCGACAGCGCGGTCCCCGGATGCCCCTGTCCCCGCTCCTCCACCATGTCGAGGATCAACCCCCGCGCCGTCGCGATCGTCCGCGTGTCGATGTCGATCATCGCGACCTCGTGTACGTCGTCAGGTAGTCGACCATCTTCATCTCCAATGCGGAGGATGCTCGCGCGCTGAGCACGCGCGGCTTCCGCTCTCCGGCGGCGCCCGGCGCGACGAGCGCGCGCACGGCGTCGAGGTACGTCACGCGCAAGGCGGTCTCGATGTTCACCTTGCGGACCCCCGCCGCGATCGCGTCGGCGAGGGTATCGCCGGCGACTCCCGACGAGCCGTGCAGGACCAGTGGCAGTCCGGTGCGAGCATGGACCTCGGCGATCACCGCGACATCCACCTCCTGGGTCGACTCGGTCATCCCGTGCAACGAGCCCATGTCGAACCCGAGCACCGTCGGCCGGGTCGCCTCCGCGAACCGCACGATGTCGTCGACGCCGTGCGTCGCGTCCGCGTGATGGTGATGATCTGCTCCGGCGTGACTCGACCCCGGGGCGTGGCCGAGCGTCCCGACGACGAACTCAAGCGACGCGGTGGGGTTGCGTTCGCGCACCAGGATCGCCGTGCGTTCGTAGTCGTCCGCGGAGAGCGCGCCTTCGTTGAGGAGGTTGGCCGAATCGAAGCCGCCATCGAGAGCGCGGTGGATGCTGTCGGCGTCTTCCGCGTGATCCAGGTGCAGGCAATAGTCGACATCGAACCCCGACGCGACGAGGGCGACCAGCTTCGCCAGATAGCGGTAGCCGAACGTCTCGGCGACGGGCACGCTGACGCCGAGAACGACGGGTACTCCGACGCTCTCGGCCGCGCGGAAGGCCGCGACGACGAAGTCGTAGGTCTCGACGTTGAAGGCGCAGAGGGCGCGGCCGGCGCCGAGGCGGAGCAGCAGAGCGTCGAGCGTCGAGGCGCTCATGCCGCGACCACCCGGGTGATGGGCGCGTCCCGCAGGTGGTCGGCATCACCGACCACCATCTCGACGAGCGCGCTCGAACCGTCCCCGTGCGCGACCGCGTCGTTCAGTGAGAGTCTCTTGGCGGCGAGGGCCGGATCGGCGTTGGAGCGGAGCGAGGCGAGGGCGACGATGCCCGAGCGTCCGACGCCGAAGTCGCCCGAGCTCAGCACGGTCGCGACGTCCTCCGCCGCGATGCCGCGGTCGGCGAGCAGCCGGTGCTCGCGCGGCGAGAAATATCGGGCATACGCCTGCTCCGGGTCGTCGGCGAGGTGGCGGAGATAGCCGTCGAGGTCGGCGAGACGTCCCCCCGCGCCATCACCGATGAGATCGCGCGAGACGATGAATCCCCCCCAGTACCGATAGAGACCCGACTGGACCTGCGCCTCCACGAGGCCCATGCGTCCGAACTCCGCCGAGCATTCGAGCGGAAGCAGGATCGTGGTGTCCGCGACCGCGACCCAGCCGTCCCCCTCCACCGACACGCGACCGTGCCGCTCCGAGCCGTGGCGGGCCGGGGGCGCGAGGGCGGACTCCCCGAGCATCCACTCGAGGTTGTCGACACGGTGGAGAGTGCCGGTCACCGAATCCGGCACCCGGGCCAGCGCCGCCAGGATGTCGCGCAGCGAACTGCCCGACAGCAGCATCGCCGCGACATCGACGTCGTGGCTTCCGATCGAGAAGACCGCGGTCGCATCGGGGAGCCGGCCCTGCCAGTCGGCGCGGCGTTCGAATCCCAAGGCCAGAGCGGCGACGCTCCGCGGGCCGCCGACGGCGGCGGACGAGGTGCCGTCGATGGGATCGCAATAGATGAAGAGCTCGCCGTCGGCGTTCTCGCGAGCGCCGGCGACCCGCACCGACTCGACGCCGTCGCGCGCCCCCTCGGCACCGCACACGACGACCGACACCCGCGCGGCGAGCTGCTCGAGCCGGAAGGAGATCGCGTCGGCGGCCGCGCGGTCGATCGCGGAGCCGGCATGGGCGCCTCGCCCGACGAGAGGCAGCGCGGATGCCACGGCCGCGGCCGTGGCATCCGCGGCGATCGCGATCAGTTCGTCGCGCGCGATCATGCCGGCACCCAGGCGGTCACCCGTGGCCCGTATGTGCAGTGCTGGTCGCGGCTGCTGGCGATCGCCGCGCGCACGACCGCGCGCGTCTGGTCCGAATCGAGATCGACGCTCGACGAGGCGACGAGCCAGACGTCGCAGCGCATCAGCTCCTGGGCGACGACGAGCCCGTTCAGGTGAGCGGTCGCCCCCGATTCGACGCAGTCGATGGCGACATCGGTGAGACGACCGGGAAAGGCCTCGATCGAACCGCCGACGGTGCGGACCGCCGCGCCGCGCCGGGCGCTCCAGTCGCGGGCGATGTTCGGAAAAGAGGTCGCGACGGTCACCGGGTCGGAGGCGGCGCGCGGCACCTGCGGCTCGAGGACGCACACTCGGGCGTGGTACCAGCAGAGGGGGACGAGCGGGACGACGTCGGCATTCGTCTCGGTGAGCCACTCGTCGGAGACGATCGCGTAGTCGACGAGGCGGTCACCGACGACGGGCGCGATATCCGGCAGCTTGAGCGCGTACGCCACGATGTCGCCGGCGTCGGTGATCGCGGTGTGGTGGAAGATCCTCGAGCTGAGGGGCACGTGGAAACCGAGTTCCCGGAGGAACCCGACGCTCTCGTCCCACAGGCGCGCCTTGGGCACGGCGATGCTGATCACGTCGCGCTTCCCACCTGGTACGGATGCGGGGCACCGTACTTCTGCCGTTGACGAGCCACTTCTTGGGCGAGCGCCCCCGATGCCGCGTCGGCGACATCGACCCCGCAGATGTTGGCCAGGCAGAGGATCCAGGTGAAGACCTGGCCGAGTTCTTCGTGGAGGCGCGCCGCGCCGTGGTCCTGACGGTACGCCTGAGCGAGCTCGCCGACCTCCTCGAGGAACCAGGCGATCGCCCGGTCCCACTCGAGGCGCCCGAAGGTCGCGGTCGCGACGGCCTGCATCTCGCGCAGGGCGATCACGAGGCCGGGCGGGAAGCCGTCGGTCGCGGCGCCGACCACGTCGGCGACCCGATGTCGCGCCGACCCGTAGACCGGGGTCAGCGCGACGAGGGCGGCGAGCCTGTCGTTCGTCTCGACGAGGCGCCCGGCCACGCCGAGCACGTCTCCTTCCCGCTCTCGCGCGACGATCAGTTCGAGCGCGACGGTCGCGAGCTTCTTCGGGATCAGCCGCGGGGGTCCCCCGTCGGAGGTCTCGATCACGATCGCCGCGATGGCCGCCCCCTCGCCGACGAGCCCGTCGGACACCCGGATGGGCCAGCTGTCGAGATGCACCAGCAGTTCGGAGTCGGCGCCAGCCGGATCGGTCTCCCCCGCGTTGTCGCGGAGGAACAGCGCGACGCCGTCCGCCGACGGGATGAGTTCTGCCCGGATCCGCAACGGGCCCCTCGTGAGGCGGCCGTCCGACGCGTTCAGAACAGCACTCCGACCGGGAGATCCGCCGCCGAGCGCCACGCGGTTCCGGGGGGATAGTCGCCGAGGTCGGCGAGAAGTCCCATGTGCTCGAGGTACTGAACCCGGTTCTCGGCGAGGTGCGCGTCGACCTTGCCGTCGATCGCCGTGAGAGCGTCGGCGAACTCGGGCAGGGTTCTGAGCCGATGGGCGAGGCGGCGCCCCCAGCAATTGAGGCGCGCCTGCCGCTCCGCCCCGAACTCGCCTCGGAACTTCAGCGCCACGGGGAACCGGTAAACGAGTTCGACGGCGAACAGACGCGCCAGGATCAGGTCGACCCGCTCGGGAGTCGCCTCCGGGTCGGCGGTCGAGGTCAGCGACACGAGGTCGAAGATGTCGTCCGACGACGCGAGATAGACCGAGCCGTCGAACAGGCCGTGGCGTCGGAAGGCCGAGTCCCACGCGTCGCAAGCGGCGATGATCGCGAACAGCAACGACGCCTCGCGGTCGGCGTCGATGAGCGCGGCGTGTGTGGCCTCCCACAAGCTCGCCTCACCGTCGGGGATCTCGAGGGTGGACTCGTCGAAGGCCCACGGCAGGCGATAGTCGGGCGGGACCGTCGCGAGTCGCTGGTTCATCGTTGCCCACCCAATCGTCGAACGGGTCGTCGTGCCGGTCGGTCAGGGATCCAAAGTACAGCGGGTCGACCGCTTTGGGATATCGATTACCAAAGAAGTTTACGCAGACGTAACACCGTGCTCGCGGGCACGGGGCTACCGCAGCTGCAGGTCCTCGTCGCCGAACGTGACGCCGACCTCGTCGAGGATCACGCGGCGCGCTCCCTCTTCGACCGAGCCGGCGTGGACCGCCGTCAGCCCGACGCTTTGCGCGGCGGCGACGATGCGCTCGGCGTTGCTCGCCGGACAGATGAGCGCGAACCCCGCCCCCATGTTGAACGTCCCGTAGGCGGTTTCGGCGTCGAGGCCGAGCGTCTCGACGATCACGTCGAACACCGGCTTCGACGGCAGCAGCGTGCCGATCCGGTAGGTGAGCTCGCGGTCCGCGCGCATCAGCTTGCGCAATCCGTGTCCGGTGATGTGCGACGCGTAGTGCAGCGGGATCCCCGCGTCGAACACCGCGCGCAGCAGCTTGACGTAGACGATGCTGGGGACCAGCACCGCGTCGCCGAACGAGGTCCCGTCGGGCAGGACGTGGCTCCAGCCGATCTCCCGCGCCGCGGTGCGGGCGAGCGAGTTGCCGTTGGTGTGGATGCCGCTGCTCTCGATGAGGACGATCTCGTCCCCGGGCCCCAGGTCTGCACCGAGCAGTGGACCGCGACCGGCCGGGAAATACCCGACGGCGCTGCCGCCGAGATCGAGCTGTCCCTCCTCGATGATGCCCGCCAGCATCGGCGACTCTCCGCCGCCCCACACCGCCGACGAGTCTTCGCACGCCCGTCGCCACCCCTCCACGAGCGCGTCGTAACGGCCCTCGGCCGAATACCAGGCGGGCGAGCCGGTGGCGAAGTAGGCGCTGATGACCAGCGGAAGGGCACCGACGCTGCACAGGTCGTTGACGATCGCGCTCACGCCGTCGTACCCGACCCAGTCGAATCGGTTCGCGCCCGTCTGGGTCTGGAACTCCGCCGCGATCGAGGACTTCGTGCCGAGGCACTCCATCACCATCGCGAGCTCGGTGCCGTTCATCGCGAACGTGAACGCCGGCTCGCCGCGCGACAGGTCGTTGACCACGGCGCCGTGCTCGGCGGCGAAGGCCGACGTGCTGCGGGCCGCGGCGATGGCGTTGCGCTTGCCCGCGTCGAGCAGCGCGTAGTCGACCCCCGCCGCCGAGTATGCGCTGGAATTCTCGCTCACTGTCAACCTCCGAAGTCGATCGTACGGTGCCGCATCTCCCTCTCTCACCGCGGCGAGGAGCAGCGTCGCGCCCGGCGAGCACCCTCAGTGAGCGGAGAGGACGCGATCCTCGATGCGGATGTGGTGACTCTGGGCCCACCTCGCGACCCGCAGCGCGGTCTGCGCCTGCGTCTCACCCTCGAGCTGGCCGCCGAGCACCACGGAGCAGTACTCGCTCGTGGTGATCCCGCAATCCGGCGTGTCCTCGATGCGACGAAGCAACCACTTCCTGCCCCGGCTCAGTTGCCCGGACATGATCAGGCAGGCGTCGGCGATGTGAGCGGCCGCGTTCATCGCCGAGAGCCGGGCACCGAGGGCGTCGCCCGCGGCGAGTTGCCCCGCGACGTCGGTCAGGCAGTTCTCGGTCATCGCCTTCGCCCATCGTGCGAGCGCACGCGGATACGAGGAGTTCGCGAGTCTGGTCTTCATCCGCTCGACGAATGCGGGATCGGTCAGAGGCTTCGCGATCGAGACGCGGTAGAGGAAATCCTCGACGGCGGGGCTGACGTTGGAGAACTCGGGCTCCGCGTCGAGGAACGGCCGCAGGACCGTGTCGAGCGCATCGGTGGGCCAGACCTTGATGTCGATCCGGACGTCGTCGTACCGACCGATCCAGCTGCTCCATACGACGCCGCTGCGGTCCGAGGCCCGCCAGGTCTCCATCGTCTCGTCCACGGGAAGCGTCAGCTCCGTGTCGCTGAACGCATAGATGTCGATGTCCGACATGGGGTTCGCCCAGCCTGCCGCGAAGGATCCGGTGAACGACACCGATTCGGCCTCGCGCAGGCCCGGGAAGTGACTCAACAGGCCCTCGAACGAGAGGTCGGGAGCCTTCGCGGACGCGGGCTGCTGGCTCAGGACATGGATCCGGGGTCGGAAATCCATCCGTTCATCCTCTCGATAATGGGGTACTGTCGCAGTTTCGATACGTGGATGTGTTGGGGCAGATCTGTACGGTCGGGCACTTCCGGAGCCGTCGAATCCGTGGGCTTCGGGAGATGAGCGAAGCCGACGGCGCCGACGTGAGGTGCTGTCGTGTTCGCGGCGGTAGGAATACTCTAACTAGAACTGTAATCGATTACACGGATGGGGTGGCAGGTGTCAGACAGAGGCAGCATCGCGATCGTCGGGATGGCGTGTCGCTTCCCGGGAGCCGCCACCGTCGAGGAGTTCTGGGACAACCTGACCGCCGTCCGCGACACAGTGCAGCGAGAGCCCGAGGCCGGCGGATCCTTCGTCGGCGCGGCCGGGAAGGTGTCCGACCAGGAGCGCTTCGATAGCGAATACTTCCGCGTGACGCCCGCGGAGGCCGACCTGATGGACCCCCAGCAACGGGTGCTGCTCGAAGTCGCCGTCGAGGCCATGGAGGACGCCGGATACGGCGGCGACGACGTCGACCCCGACTCGGGACCGGTCATCGGGGTCTTCGTCGGCGGCGGCGGCGACGAGTATCTCCACGAGTTCGCCGGCCCGGCGAGCGGACGGGACGTCTTCGAGGATCTCCGGCTGCGCACCGGGAACGGCAAGGACTTCCTGGCCGCGCGCCTCGCGTTCAAACTGGGCTTCGGCGGTCCGAGCGTGACCGTTCAAGCGGGCTGCGCGACCGGCCTCGTCGCCGTCGCGACCGCCTGCAACGCCCTGCTCCTCGGCGATTGCGACATCGCCATCGCCGGCGGCATCAGCCTCCTGATGCCGGACGCGACCGGCTACCGCTACGAAGCCGGCGGGATCCTCTCCCGGGACGGATACTGCCGGCCGTTCGACGCTGCGGCCGACGGCACCGTGCCCAGTTCCGGAGTCGGCCTCCTCGTCTTGAGGCGCGACGAGGATGCGACGCGCGACGGGGATACCCGCCGGGCGATCCTGCGCGGGTGGGCCGTCAACAACGACGCGAGGTCCCGGTCCGGATTCACCGTCCCGAACGTCGACGGTCAGGCTCGCGTGGTCCGCCAGGCGCTCTCCCGCGCCGGTGCGACCGCCTCGGACATTGGGTTCCTCGAGACGCACGGGACCGCGACGGCGGTGGGAGACGCCGTCGAGATCGACGCCCTCAAGCAGAACTTCGGCGAGATCGCGACGGACCAGCCGTGCGTCCTCGGCGCCGTGAAGGCGAACATCGGGCACACGGACTCCGCGGCCGGGATCGCCGGGCTGATCAAGGCGACCCTCGTCGTGGAGCGCGGGATCATCCCCGGGACGGCCAACTTCACCCGGCCTCACGAGCTCCTCGAGCTCGACGCGAGCCCGTTCACGATCTCCGCCGAGACGACGGTCTGGACGCGGCCCGGCGAACGGCTCGCGGGGGTGAGCTCGTTCGCGCTCGGTGGCAACAACGCCCACGTGATCGTCGCGGGTCCGGCGCCCCGACCCACGGTGCCGACGCGGGTCGGGGCCCACGTCATCGCGCTCTCCGCTCGGACGCCGTCGGGTCTCGAGCGGCTGAAGGCCGAGACCGGGAAATGGGCGGCCGATGCCCGACAGATGCCGAGCGAGGTACTCGCGGACGCTGCGTTCACACTGGCGGTCGGCCGCCGACGGCACGAGCACCGGTGGGTCGGGGTGGCGACCGACGCGGACCACGCGCGGCGGCTCATCGTGACGGCGGCCGCCCCGGCGCCGACGGTCCTGCGTCGCGAGCTGATCGTCGCCGGGACGGCGTCGGGCGTCTCGGATCTCGCCGGCGGCGAACTCGCGTCGCAACCGGTCTATCTCGCGACCGTCGCGGTCCTGGAGTCCGAACTCGGGGAGGGCCACACCCGTGAACGGGAGCCCGCGTTCGTCGTGCTCGCCGTGCTTCGGTCGTTGGAACGCCTCGGCCTCACGTTCGCCCGGCTCGATGGACCGACCTGGATCGGTCCGCTGTTCGAATGGCACGACGCGGACGCGGCCAGGCGGCGACCGCTCTCCAAGGCGCTGGATGCCTGCGCCCGGCTTCTCGGTGACGTCCGCGGCGCGACCGCCGAGCCGCGAGTCGGGGGAGACCCGCCCGCGCCATCCCCCGGACGAGTCGTCCTCGGCGAGGCCTTCTCCCTGACGACCGCGGCCGCCGAGGCGTGGGCGACGGGCGCCGATGTCGACCTGGCGCGGCTTTACGAGAACGAGCACCGGCAGCGGATCCCGCTGCCGACCTACCCGTTCGAACGACGCAATCACACCCTGCCCCGTCGCGAATCACGACAGGCCCCGACCTCCGGCGCCGTTCGGGGGGAGGAACCCCGATCCCTCGACGTCAACGAGGTGATGACGGGCATCTGGCAGCGCGTCCTGGGCCTGGAGTCGATCGACGTCGATGCGCACTTCCTCGATGACCTGGGCGGGGACTCGATGTACGCCGTCGAGATCGGCGGACAGCTCAACGACGCGCTGGGCGTGAATCTTCCGATCGACCTCCCCTTCGAAGCTCCGACGATTCGGCAAGCCGTCGCAATCGCGAACGCCACCCTTTCAACGAGAGCGGAACTCAGATGATCGACCTTGATGACCAGTCGGTGCTGTCGCGGCGCATGGACGTGACGACACGTTTCACCGAGAGCGTGCAGAACCTCCTGACGACGGGTGAGGACGACGTCCTGCTCGAGACGCTCGTCGGTCGCTACGTGATGAATCGCGATGCCCGCGAGGTCTGGGCACTGATCGACGGGTCCCGCACCGTCGCTCAGATCTCGGACGCCATCGCCGGGCGCCGATCCGCGTCGTCGGCGGAGATCGGACCGGAGGTCCTCGCGCTATGCGGAGAGCTTCTGGAGTTCCAGCTGGCCGAGATCCCGTCCGACCGTCCGTGACGCCACCTCCGCTCACACGCGTCGGCTTGCAACTCGCCGGCTACACCCGGCCCGGGGTCCCCGACAGGCTCCTCTTCAACGGCGTGGCCGAGAGCGTTCTCGCGGCGGAGCGGAGCGGGTTCGATTCGATCTGGGTGATGGACCATCTGCACCAGATCTCGACCGTCGGCGAGCCGGAGGAACCGATCCTCGAGGCCTACACGACGCTGGCGGCGCTCGCCGCGCTGACGTCGACTGTCCGGCTCGGCGCGCTCGTGTCGGCGGTCGGCTTCAGGAATCCCTCGTTGACCGCGAAGATGATCACCACGATCGACGTCATCAGCCAGGGCAGGGCGGTCCTCGGCATCGGCGCCGGATGGCATGACGAGGAGTATCGGGCGTACGGGTTCGAGTTCCCCGCGGTCCGCGAACGCATGCGGCAGCTCGAGGCGGCCATCCTGATCTGCCGCTCGATGTTCACCCACGGGACGGACGGCGCCCTCAACGTGCCGCCGCCGATCCAGCACGGGGGGCCGCCGATCCTCATCGGCGGAGGGGGCGAGAAGGTGCTGCTCCCGATGGTGGCGAGGCTCGGCGACGCCTGCAACCTGTTCGGCGGGCCCGCGACCGTGCGCCACAAGATCTCGGTCCTGCACCGGGCGTGCGCCGACGTCGGCCGCAATCCGGACGAGATCACGAAGACCTGGCTCGGAACCGCGGTGCTCGCTGACTCGGAGTGGGATCTGCGGTCCCAGCTAGAGCGCCTCGCCGGCCTGCTCAAGCTCTCCCCGTCGGCCGTTCGCGGGTTCGCGTTGTGCGGTTCCCGGAGCGACATCCACGAGCAGGTGCAGGCCTACCGCGGGGCCGGCATCGACGGGATCATCGTGAACGTCCTCGACACGGCGAACATCGCGGAGCTGGAGCGGCTGGGGCCGATCCTCCGTGCGGCGATGGAGGCCTGAGATGCAGACATCCGAGATCCGGGCAACCGTCCACGACATCTGGGCGGCGGTCCTGGGGTCGCCCGACGTCGATGACGAGCTGGGCTTCTTCGACTGCGGGGGCGACTCGCTTCTGCTCGTCGCTCTCCACTCGAAGCTCAGCGAGGCCTACCCGCAGGTCACCATCAAGCTCGTAGACCTCCTGCGGAGTTCCACCGTGGTGGAGCAGACGGAGGCGCTCAAGGTCAAACTGGAGGCGTCCGCGGGATGAATCGATGGCGGCTTCGGACGCCGGGCGAACACCTCAGGATCCTGTTCAGCGAAGGCGACGTCGCGAGCCCGCACATGCTCCGGGTCCTCAGCGGCTCGGAGCGCGAGCGCTTCGCGCGATTGCGGCGGCCGGCCGACAAGAACCGATTCGCGATCGCCGCCCACCTTCTGCGGGTCGGAGCCGGCGAGGCCCTCGGGATCGCGCCGGAGGACGTGGACGTCGACAGGACCTGTGAGACCTGCACGCGCCCCCACGGCCGCCCCCGGCTCCCCGGGACGGGCTATTGGTGCTCGATCTCGCACTCGGGAGCCTACGTCGTCGTCGTGCTCGCGTCCGGCGGACCGGTGGGGGTCGATGTCGAGGACGTCCGCGAGCACCGCACCGGCTGGCGCAGCGCCGCCGCCGCCAGTACCTCACCGAACGAGAAGCGCCCCGTCGACTTCGAGTCGTTCCTGCGGGAATGGACCGCCAAGGAGGCCGTGCTCAAACTGACCGGCGACGGACTGGGCCGGGCGATGTCATCCCTCGAGCTCGCCTCTGCCGGGACCGGCATTGAACGACGCCACGGTCTCCGCCTGCGTCGGCCCGTCGCCCCGAGCGACCTGGTCGACATCCGGGTGGCCACCGACTCGGTGCCCGGCGCCATCCTCTCTCTGGCCGTGTCGGCGCCGAGTGCCGCGTCGACCCTCGCGGGCTGGGACAGCCTTCCGCTCGAGAGAATCGCGGGATGACTTCCGCCGAGCCGGGAGCCTACGACCGACGGGGGCACGGGAGCCCGCTCGTGCTCCTGCAGGGGATGTCGGCCACGCGCCGCTTCTGGAGCGAGGAGTTCCTCCGGCGCCTGGAGCGCCACTTCGACCTGCTCGTCATGGATCACCGCGGACTTGCCGCGTCTCCGCATCCGGCGGAGAGATTCTCGATGACGGACCTCGCCCTCGATGCGGCCCGGCTCATCGAGGATCAGGGCTGGGCCGGTGCCGGCGTCTTCGGTGTCTCGATGGGCGGGATGGTCGCCCAGGAGCTCTCGCTGATCCGGCCGGATCTGGTGACCTACGCGGTCCTGGGCTGCACGCGAGCCGACGGGCGGCCGTTCATGCGGCGAGGCGATCCTGCGACCGAACGGCTCATGGCCGCCTACGTCCACGGGGATGAGGCGGCGACGTCGCGCAACATGTTCGCGCTCTCGTTCAGCGAGGGGTTCGGGGGAACCCCCGGCGCCTGGCCGGCCTACGCCGAGATGACCCGCGTCCGCATCGATCCCTCGACGACGCTGCGTCAGATCGACGCGATCCAGGGCTTCGATCGGCGAGAGTCGCTCGCCGACCTGCGGATGCCGGTCATGGTGCTCCACGGCAGCCGGGATCGGATGGTCCCGTTCGAGGAAGGACTCGATGTCGCCCGTCGGATCGCGCACTCGTCCTTCGAGTCGATCGTCGACGCCGGCCACTTCTTCTGGGTCGAGCAGCCGTCACGCGTCGTCGACCTGCTGACGAACTTCGTCACCGGGCTGCGCTCCGGCGTTCTCGGCGACTAGAAAGAACATCTCGCTCATCGAGCACGGCCGCAGACCGAGTTTCGCCTCGCGCAGCCCTCCGACGCCGCCGTCGTATCCTCCGTTCGCCGTGGTCGCGCCGCGTCGTCGCGCCGACACGAAGAAGCTCTGCCACGTCGCCGCGGTCTCGGCACCTCCGCTGCGCGACTTGATGAAATGAGCGGTCGCGACGTCCGGCGCGAGAAAGTCGTAGGCGGCGAATCCCGCGAGCTCGCCGTCCACGCGCAGTCCGGCGAGACCGATCGCACGGTGCGGGGTGTCGCTCTCGAGCAGCGTCGCGAGCGCGGCACGCTCGTCGACGATGCTGGCCGACGCGTCGCGACCCGTCATCCAGCCGGAGTAGACACGCCCGACCTCCGCCAGGTCGGCGGTCGATGAGATATCGAGATCCACGAACTCGACCGTGGTCGCCGAGCGCTCGAGCGTGCGGAGATAGGTCCGCCGACGTGCGAATCGGCTGCCGCTCAATGCGACCTGCGCCTCCAGGTCGTAGAGGTACTCGGCGAAGTTGCGGGCGGGGAAGGCCGCGAGCTCGGCGCCGTACCCGGTCGCCAGGACATGGTCCGCCGTCCGGCTCCCGACCCTGACGAGGAGCCGACCGGCCAGCGCTGCCCGCAGGTCCTCGCTCTCGCCCTCCCCCCAGAGCAGAGTGGCGGAGCCGGCGACCTCGGGCGCCGGACAGTTGAGGACCAGGAACCCGCCGAACCGCGAGAGCCGGTAGCCCTCGCCCCGATCCCGCATCGCGATGCGACACGGGTTCCAGTCGTAGGAAAGGCCCCCACCCCGCCACAGCGGTTCGAGCAGTTCGATGATCGCCGAGCCCGCGACGTCGGCGCCCTCCGGGATCATGCGCCATCGTCCCACAACTGACGTATGATCATCTCAACTCTTCAGCCGACGACCCGGAGATCAATCCCAGGGTGTCTCTCCCGCCGCGTGAACCCGTCTCCGAGCTCGTGCACGCGGTTCTCGAGACGGCGACGCATCGGCCGGATTCGCCGGCGGTCGCCGACACGACCCGGGAGATGACCTACCTCGAGTTGTCGCAGGAGGCCTCGGCCGTCGCGGAAGGTCTGCAGTCCCTCATGTCGGACGACCATCTGGTCGCCGTCCGCACGGGACGATCGAGCGCCGCCGTCGTCGCGATGCTGGCGATCCGGATGGCGGGACGGGGGTACGTCCCCATCGACCCGGCGCTCCCGACGCAGCGAGCCGAATTCATCCTGGACGACAGCGGTGCGCGACTGATCGTCACCGACCGGGCGCTCCCCGGTGAGACGGCCGTCATGCAGTTCGGCAAACTGACAGTCGTCGCCCGACCATTCGACGAGGTCGCACGTCCCGAGGTCCCCGCCGACACGGCCTACGTCATCTACACGTCCGGCTCCACCGGAGCACCGAAAGGGTGCATCATCCGCGAGGGCGGCCTGATGCAGATGCTCGACAGCGTCAGGACGGTGATCGGCACCAGCGCCGCGGACACCTGGAGCGTCTTCCATTCCTTCAGTTTCGACGCGAGCGTCTACGAGATCTGGGCGCCTCTCACCTGCGGAGGCTCCGCGCGCATCGTCCCCGATGACGTCCGTCACGACCCCGAGACCTTCTGGGAGTACGTCCACGGGCAGGGAGTGACGATCCTGAGCCTGACGTCGTCCGTGCTGTCCGGGGCGCTCGACACCCTCGACGGCAGGGTCGAGCCGAACGCGGCCCTGCGGCACCTCATTCTCGGAGGTGAGAAGCTGCGGCCGCGCGACATCGCGCGTCTCTACGACAGCGGCCTGTTCCCGGCGATCACCGCATGGAACCTGTGGGGGATCACCGAGGGCACGGTTCACTGCTCGTACAAGAAGATCACCCGGGACATGGTCGACCCGAGCGCACTGAGCGGACCCCTCACACCGATCGGCGTGCCGCTTCCCCACTTGCGGATCAGCGTCGTGCCGCCCTCGGAGAGCGACCCGTCCGGCGAACTCGTGGTGACCGGCGAGGCGGTGGCGTGGGGCTACCTGAATCGTCCGGAGCTGACGGCGAGTCGGTTCACGCTCGACGCTGAGACCCGCCGGGCCGACTATCGGACCGGCGACTGGGGGCGCGTTCAGGACGGCGAGCTGATGTACGAGGGCCGGCGCGACGACCAGGTCAAGATCCGCGGCTTCCGCATCGAGCTCGGCGAGATCGAGCACGCCCTGCTCGGCGATCCCCGCGTGGGCAGCGCAGCCTGCATGGTCGGACAGCATCCGAGATCCGGACGCGACGTCCTCATCGCCGCGGTGCAGACCGCCGACGAGGACGTCAGCGAGCTCCACCTGCTGCGCGCTGTGCGAGCCACCCTTCCCGCCTACATGGTCCCCCTGCGCATCGGGATCTATGACAGGCTCCCCGTGAACAGCAACGGCAAGATCGATCGTCAGGCGATCGCGCACGGTCTGCTTCAGGAGGAGCGTTGAGCATGTCGAGTCCGCCCGCCGGGTTGGCGCCCTGGACGAGTCCCGACGGTCTGACCGTTCACCAGGCCAACCGCAACGAGACCCCGAGTCTCTACCAGGAGATCTTCGTCGAGCGGGCCTATGACCTCCACGGGATGGACGTGCCCGCCGGTGGCACGATCTTCGACATCGGCGCGAACATCGGCATGTTCGCCCTGTTCGCGATCACGGAGTGGGCGCCGGCGACGTTGATCTGCGTCGAGCCCGTCCCGCATCTCGCCTCGATCTGCGAGGCGAACATCGCGAGGTCTCCCGGACGGGTGGAGCGCGTGCTCTGCGCCGACTACGAGGGGGTCGCCGAGCTGACCTACTACCCGGCGCACACCGTCATGTCGGGGCGGAACGCCGATCCCGACCGCGATCGCGGGACCGTGGCGAAGCACATGGCGGGCAATGCGAGGGCCGCGGGGATCTCCGCCGAGGACATCGACGAGTACTTGGCGCCGCGATTCGCCGTCGAACGACTGCAGGCGCCCGCCACGACTCTCGATCTCCTCGCCGCGCGCCACCGGGTCGAGAGCATCGACCTGATCAAGATCGATGTGGAAGGCGACGAAGCGGCGGTGCTGCGAGGCGCCGAGCGGTCGCTGAGCATGACGGCGAACGTGGTGGTCGAGACGGACGCGCAGCGGGAGGACGAGGTGGAACGCCTCTTGCTCCGCTCGGGGTTCGCGGTGCGCCGGTCGGAGACGCCGATGTACGCGGGCGCCGACCTGTCGATGCTTCACGGCTCTCGCGCCTAGCGAGCGGCCCCGCCGCTCTCGATCGCCTCGACGAGCGAATCGACGGTGACGACGTCGCCCAGGAGGTCGGTCATCGGGAGGGACGTGCCCGTCGCCTCTCGGATCTCGCTCCTGATGCGCAGCGCCGCGAAGCTGTCCATCCCGTAGTCGTAGAGCGAGACGTCGGACTCGACGTTCGAGCGCGCCAAGGCGTCCGCGACGATCCTCATGATGTCCGCTTTCATTGCTCTCCGATCGCCCGTGCCGCCAGTTCGAATACCAGGTCGTGAATCTGCGGAATGATCATGTGATCGCCGTCGACCTCGAACGACGAGAACTCCGAGCTGGTATGCACACCCCAGCCGTCGATGTCGGATCGCGAGACCTTGTCGTCCCTGGTTCCGCGAATGGCGAAGATCGGCGCGGCGAGGATGGCCGGCGATCCCAGCAGGTATTCTTCCGCGGCCTGCCAATCCCCGCGCAGCGGGGGTTCGTAGACCTCGCGGAGCTCGGCATCCTCGATGATCTGGTCCGGGATGCCGCCGTACTCGGCGACCCGGGTCCAGAACCGGTCCGAGTCCAGCGTGTGGACTTCCTCCCCCCGCGGCGGCGGGAAGGTCAGCGACGGCGCCCGGTGCGACGTCACGATCAGTGCGGCCACGCGTTCCTGCGGCAGCAGGCGGGCGATCTCGAAGGCGAGCAGCGCTCCTGAGCAACTCCCGAGGAGCATCAGATCGCCGTCCGCCCCCAGGTCCGCCATCTCCTGCACGATCGCCGCCGCCATCTCGGGGTAGCCGCCCATCGCGGGCTCACGGAAGCGCGTCTCGCGCGCGGGCAGCCGAAGTGGCTGAACGTCGAGGTGAGCGGTGCCCGGGTCTTCGGGCTCGCCGCTCTTCGCCCTCCAGCTTGAGAACGCGGAGGTGCCTCCCCCCGCGTGCGGAGCACAGATCAGCAGCGGCGATCGTGGACCGTCGCCGGCGTAGGGCAGCCACGCGGGACGGACCGTGCGTTCCGTCGTCATCCAGCGCTCCTCCCGACCACCTGCGGTGCCAGCCGCCTTCCCGATCCACCCGCCTGGTTTCCCGAGTCGACGGCGTTCGTGGAGCCGCATCGATTCCGGACGAGGCCCGAACGACGGTGGCGGCGCGAACAGGATGATCAACGGTGGTGCGGCGACGCCAGCTTAGGACGCGAGCCCGCCGTCGCGTTCGGGACCGACGGCCGCGTTCGCCCGCCTCCTCGGCCGACGACTCACTCGGCGGGAGGATCCTCGTCTGCTCGAACCCGCGCGACGCTCGGCACCGCCGCGACCGCGACCACGCCCACCGCCGTGACGATCGCGACCGCGACGAGGACGACAGCGGTGCCCGTCGTCGCCGCGACTAACGGGAGCAACGCGACTCCGACCGGGCGGAGGATGATCGATCCCATCCAGTCCAGCGACGCCACGCGGGCCATCCGGGTCGGGGGGACGTGACGCTGGAGAGTCGTGAACCACAGGGTGTTGGACACGCTCATGACGAATCCCCAGAGAAGGCCCGCGCCGAGCAGGACGGCCAGCGGCGCCACGAAGGCCAGACCGACGAGAAGCGGCAGGCTCCCGACCATGATGAGGTTGGACGCGACGAGAGGGCGCTGCGGGCGCCACCGTATGGCGAAGAGGTCGCCCAGAATGGCGCCGACACCCGCGAGTCCGGTGACGAGGGCCCACGTCGTGGCGCCCTCGTACTCGCGCTGCGATACGAGCGGTCCGAGCACCCCGTAGGCCGCGAGAGCGAACAGCTGGAACACGGAGAAGCTGAGGATCTCGATGCCGATCCATCGGCGACTGATCACCTCGCGGAACCCGTCGCCGATCTCGCGGATCAGTCCGGAGCGGGGCTCGAGAACGCGCGGCGGGACGACGACGCCCGCGAGGAAGATCGCGCTCAATCCGAAGGTCAGCGCATTGGCACCGAGCGCCCAGGCATTGCCGGCGAGAGCGACCAGCACGGCCGCGATCGCCGGCCCGGCGATCGAACTGATGCTGTTGGTCCCCGAGAGCAGGGCGTTCGCCGACTGACGCTCGGACGCCGGGACCGCCTCCTGTACGAGACCGGACGCGGCGGGCTGGAAGAAGGCGGTCGCGCTGCCGTTGACCGCCTGGAGCGCGACGATCGCCCAGATCGGGGGCACCGGGAGCAGGAGCAACAGCGCGAAACCCCCCTGGGTGAACATGCGGATGAGGTCGCTCGCCACCATGATCGGGCGACGTGGTAGGCGGTCCGCCCACGCTCCCGCGAACAACGAGAGCAGGGCGAGGGGGACGAGGCGCGCCGCAAGCACGACGCCGAGCGCGACAGCCGAATTGGTCGCATCGAGCACGGCGAACGCGGCCGCGATCGGCGCGATGTTGTCGCCGAGGGTGCTGAACGACCGGGCCAGGAAGATCCGTCTGAATTGCGCTCGGCCTAGTACGGCGAAGGCGGACATCTCGGTACTTTAGCGCGCGCGTTGTCTCTTGGTAATCATTTACCCGCGAGCGCGCTTACGCTCCCGACCGATGGGGGAAGACCATCGGACAGTCTTGCCGAACACCACGCAGTGTGAGAAACGAAAGCTAGGAGTGGGTGCGGCTTGCACAGAATGAACGGCCGGCGAACGAGCCCAACGACATAGCGTCGGGACATGGCCACGCGACCTCCGACGAGGGGCCCCGGCCCTCACGAGAACCACGGCATCCCTCAACTCCGTACGGGCGGCCGCGAGCGCGGTGGTCGACCAGCGCCGACGCCGTCGCCCGCTGGATCGCCGAGAACGCTACGGCCGCAACAGCACCTTGATCGCGCGGCGCTCGTCCATCGCGGCGTAGGCCTCGGCGACGTCGGAGAGCGGCAGCTCGAGGTCGAACACCTTCCCGGGCTGCAGCCGGCCGTCGAGAACCTCGGGCAGCAGCTCCTCGAGGTAGTTGCGCACCGGGGCGACGCCGCCGCGCACGCCGACGTTGCGGCTGAACAGCGACCGCATCTTGAGCTCCGGGTTCAGGTTCGGCACGCCGACGAAGCCGACCTGCCCGCCGGGCCGCGTCGACCCGAGAGCCTGGCGCATCGACTCCTCGGTGCCGACGCACTCGAGGGCGCGATCGGCGCCGATCCCGTCGAACATCTCGCGGATCACCCGAATGCCGTCCTCCCCGCGCTCCTCGACGATGTCGGTGGCTCCGAACTCGCGGGCGAGCGCCTGCCGGGAGGCGTGGCGGGACATCGCGACGATCCGGCTCGCGCCCAGCCGTGAGGCGGCGAGCACACCGCACAGCCCGACCGCCCCGTCGCCCACGACGACGACCGTGTCGCCCGTCTGCACGCCGGCCGAGACCGCCGCGTGATGTCCGGTGCCCATGACATCCGAGAGCGTGAGCAGATGCGGGATCAGGGCGTCGTCCACGGGGCCCGGCACGACCGCGAGGGTGCCGTCGGCGAGCGGCACGCGCACCAGCTCACCCTGCCCGCCGTCGACCGGATGGCCGGTGCGGTCGTCGGCGCCCCACCAGCTGCCCTGGAGGCACGAGGTCGAGAAGCCGTTGCGGCAGTTCGCACAGGTCATGTCGCAGATGTAGAAGGGCGCGATGACGAAGTCGCCGACCCCCACCTTCGCGACCTCGGAGCCGACGCTCTCGACGATGCCGACGAACTCGTGGCCGATGCGCCCCGACGCCGCCGTGACGCCGCGGTAGGGCCAGAGGTCCGACCCGCAGACGCAGCTCGCGACGACACGCACCACCGCATCCGTCGCCGTCACGACGACCGGATCGGGAACCTCTTCGAACCGGATGTCATGGTCGCCGTGGATGAGCGTCGCGTGCATGGCTCCACGCTATCCGGCAACCCGAAAAGAGTCCGTGACGGGTCAGCCGCTCGACGAGGTCGATGTCGTCGCCCAGCACCCCGCGCACGACCGCCTGGATGGCGAAGCCGAGGCATCTACTCAGGCGCGGTGCCGGTACCTTTCAGGAGTGGAGTTCTCTCTCGAATTCACCCCTGAGGTGATCGTCGCGTTCCTGACCCTCTTCGCGCTCGAGATCGTGCTGGGGGTGGACAACGTCATCTTCATCTCGATCCTCGCCAGCAAACTGCCGCCGCAGCAGCAGGCCCTGGCGCGCAACGTCGGGCTCACGCTCGGGATGCTGGGCCGGATCGGCCTGCTCTTCGCCGCGTCGTGGATCATCTCGCTGAAGAACGACCTCTTCGAGATCGCGGGGTACGGGTTCTCCGGCCGCGACCTCATCCTCATCGGCGGTGGTCTCTTCCTCATCTACAAGGCTGTCAAAGAGATCCACGAGAAGCTCGAGGGAGCCGAGCAGGGGTCCGGGTCGGTGAAGTCGACCACCCTCGCCGCGGTACTCGGGCAGATCCTGGTGATCGACATGGTCTTCTCGTTCGACTCGGTGATCACCGCGGTCGGCATGGTCGACAACCTGCTCATCATCATCACGGCGGTCGTGCTCTCGTTCGGCTTCATGCTGTTCGCCTCGAAGCACATCTTCACGTTCGTGAACAAGCATCCGTCGGTCAAGCTGCTCGCTCTCGCCTTCCTGGTGATGATCGGGGTCTTCCTCATCGTCGACGGCTTCGGGGTCAAGGTCGACAAGGCCCTCATCTACGTGCCGATGGCGTTCGCCGTCGTCGTCGAGGTGCTCAACCTGGTCTACCGCTCGCGCCAGAAGAAGAAGAACCCGGAGCGCGCCGGCAGCCCGGTGACGCTGCATCACCCGCACTCCTACGGCGACGACACTGCGGCGCTCGACGCCGCGGAGGGCCGGGCCCCGGGCAGCGTGACGCTCTCCAGGAAGCCGGTGACCCCGAAGGAGTAGGCGTATGGGTGAGCCGGTCCGCAACGTCCGGGTGCAACAGGCGCTCGATGTCGGGGCGACCACGAAGGGCAACCGAGCAGTTCCTCGGGGAGCTCGCGCTCGGCTGCCTCGGGGCGCAACCCCACCGCGCTGACTCGGGAGCGGGCAGGATAAGGGGATGGATGCCGCCATCGAGGACGAACTGGTCGCCCGCGAGGCGACCGACCCGCTCGTCCGTCCCGCGACCGCGGGATCCGCGGTCTTCGAGCGGCTGATCGAGGCGTTGAGCGATGAGCGCGGCGTGCACTTGGAGACGATCACCACGATCCTCGGAGCCCTCGCCGGGCGGGCCTGCCGGCTGGCGGCCGACGCCGACGATGCCGGGCGCACTCTCGCCGCCGTCGAGACCGCCGACGGCGGCAGCTTCGTGCTCGGCGACGCGATCAACTGGCCGCTCGCGGAGTCCCCCACGTCGGTGTGGTCGATCCTCGCCGGTGCCGTCATGCAGCACGGCGGCACACTGCCCGACCTCGGCGAAGCCTTCGCACGCAGCGTCGCAACGCTCGGCACAGCCGAGTTCGGCATCCCGCGCTTCGCCGAGGGGACGCAATCGACGCTCACCCCGGCGGCCGCCGTCGGGGTGTTCTGGCAGCCCGCGCTGGCCCTCATCCAGCTCGTAGCCCCCGCCCCGGCGCACGCGCCGATCGCGCTGGGATTCGCCCTCCGGCGGTTGGTCGACGCCGCCGCCCCCGGTGGGGCCGATCTCGAGGTGCTCACCCGGGTCGCGCTCGACTCCGCGCTCACGACCTCGAAGCTGACCGAGCCGGACGCCTAGACCCCGGCCGTCGCCATCCGCGACACCGAGAGCCCGTCGCCGTCGAGATCCACCCGCACGGTGTCGCCGTCGCGGATGTCGCCGGCCAGCAGCGCACGAGCGAGCTTGTCGTCGATCTCGTGCTGCATGAGCCGGCGCAGGGGCCGGGCCCCGTAGATCGGGTCGTAGCCACGTTCGGCGAGCCACGACCGGGCCTCGGGCGTGACCGCGAGCGACAGCCGCCGCTCGGCGAGCCGCCTTTCGAGCCGGTCGATGTAGAGCGACACGATCTGACCGAGGTCGCCGGTCGTCAGCGGCGAGAACACCACGATGTCGTCGAGCCGGTTCACGAACTCGGGCTTGAACGCCTGACGCACCAGCTCCTGCACCGCGGCCTCGCGCTGTTGCCAGGGCAGCACGGTGTCGACGAGGATCTGCGAGCCGAGGTTCGAGGTGAGGATCAGGATCGTGTTGCGGAAGTCGACCGTGCGGCCCTGGCCATCGGTCAGCCGCCCGTCGTCGAGCACCTGGAGCAGCACGTCGAAGACCTCCGGGTGCGCCTTTTCGACCTCGTCGAGCAGGATCACCGAGTAGGGCCGACGCCGCACGGCTTCGGTGAGCTGCCCGCCCTGCTCGTAGCCGACGTAGCCGGGAGGGGCGCCGACGAGCCGCGAGACGGAGAACTTCTCGCCGTACTCCGACATGTCGATGCGCACGAGCGCCTTCTCGTCGTCGAACAGATACGCGGCGAGGGCTTTCGCGAGTTCGGTCTTGCCGACGCCGGTCGGACCGAGGAACAGGAACGAGCCGGTCGGTCGGTCGGGGTCGGAGATGCCGGCCCGCGTGCGCCGCACGGCCTCGGACACGGCGCGAACGGCGTCCTTCTGCCCGATCAGGCGCTTGCCCAGCTCGGCTTCGAGGTGCAGCAGCTTCTCGGTCTCTCCCTGCTTGAGCTTGTCGACCGGGATGCCCGTCCACGCCGCGACGACCGCCGCGATGTCCTCGTCGGTGACCTGATCGTTGACCATGCGCGGGCCGGTCTGCTCGGCCGCCTCGGCATCCTTCAGTCGCTCCTCGAACCCGGGGATCGTCTCGTAGTTGAGCTTCGAGGCCTTCTGGTAGTCGCCCTCGCGCATCGCGCGGTCGAGCTCGATTCGCGCGTCGTTGAGCTTGGTCTTGAAATCGCCGACCGAGTGCAGCGACGCCTTTTCGGCAAGCCAGCGGGTCTGCAGGTGCCCGAGCTGGGATTCCTTCTCGGCCATGTCGGCGCGCAGCTTCTCCAGCCGCGCCTTGGAGGCGTCGTCCTTCTCCTTCTTGAGGGCGAGTTCCTCGATCTTCAGCCGATCGACGGCGCGCTTGAGCTCGTCGATCTCGACCGGGTTCGAGTCGATCTCCATCTTCAGCCGCGACGCGGCCTCGTCGATGAGGTCGATCGCCTTGTCGGGCAGCTGGCGGCTCGTGATGTACCGGTTGGAGAGGGATGCCGCCGCCACGAGCGCGCTGTCGGCGATCGTCACCTTGTGGTGGGCCTCGTATCGCTCCTTGAGTCCGCGCAGGATGGCGACGGTGTCCTCCACCGTCGGCTCGCCGACGTAGACCTGCTGGAAGCGGCGCTCGAGGGCGGCATCCTTCTCGATGTATTCGCGGTACTCGTTGAGCGTCGTCGCCCCGATCATGCGCAGCTCGCCACGAGCCAGCATCGGCTTGAGCATGTTCGCGGCCGCGACCGAACCCTCACCGCCACCGGCGCCCATCAGGGTGTGCAGCTCGTCGATGAACGTGATGACCTGCCCGTCGGAGTCGTTGATCTCCTTGAGCACGGCCTTCAACCGCTCCTCGAACTCGCCGCGGTACTTCGCGCCGGCGACCAGCGCCGCCAGGTCCAGGCTCACCAGCTGCTTGTCCTTGAGCGAATCTGCGACGTCGCCCGCGACGATCCGCTGGGCCAGTCCTTCGACGACGGCGGTCTTGCCGACGCCGGGTTCCCCGATCAGCACGGGGTTGTTTTTGGTGCGCCGGGTCAGCACCTGGCTGATGCGGCGGATCTCGGCATCCCGCCCGATGACCGGGTCGAGCTTGCCGCTCTTCGCGATCTCGGTGAGGTTGATGCCGTACTGCTGGAGGGCGGTCTTCTGCTCCTCCTGCTGCCCCGAGGTCGGGGCTCCCTGCATGTTCGCCACGCGGTTCCTTTACTCTCTCGGACCGAACGGTCGCCATACGACGAGCGACGTCGACTTCTTGGTGCGCGTGCCCGCCCGCAGCGGGACCACGTCGCCTTCCGCGCCGGCCGCGAAGACGCGGCGGCCCGGGCGGTTCAGCAGCTCGTCGGCGAGCGCGCGCTCGAGTTCGCGCACGCGGCCGGCGAGGGCCGAGACCTGGTTCTCCAGTTCGAGGATGCGGCGGATGCCCTCGAGGTTCAGCCCTTCAGCCGACAGCCGGGAGATCTCCCGCAACTGGGCGACATCCCGCATCGAGTAGCGACGCGACTGCCCCGCCGTGCGCCGCGGGCTGACCAGACCGAGCTTGTCGTACTGACGTAGCGTCTGCGGATGCATCCCGCTGAGCTCGGCGGCGACGGCGATCGCGAACACCGGGGTGTCGACGTCCATCTCCGCCATCGTGCTCACCGGCCCGCGCGCGCCCGGGCGAGCAGCTCGTCCCGCGGGTTGTCGGGCATCGCCTTCGCGAGTTCCGCGAGCGCGGCGGCAGCCGTCGGCGACAGGTTGCTGGGCACGGCGATGACGACTTCGGCGAGCAGGTCGCCCGTGCCCTTCGGGGTCGTCACCCCGCGGCCCTTGACCCGCAGCACGCGACCGCCCGGTGTGCCCGGGGCGACCTTGAGCCGCACGGTGTCGCCCTCGAGCGTCGGCACCTCGATCGTCGCGCCCAGCGCGGCCTCGGCGAAACTCACCGGCACGTCGACGCGCAGATTGAGCCCCTCGCGTGCGAAGACCGGATGCGGCCGCACCGACACGGTGATGACCAGATCGCCCGCCTCGCCGCCGTCGGGGCTCGGCTGACCCTTGCCCTTGAGCCGGATCTTCTGCCCATCGGCCACGCCCGCCGGCACCTTCACCTTGACCTCACGGCCGTCCTGCGTCTGCAGGCTGACCGTGTCGCCGCGGATCGCGGTCAGGAAGTCGAGGGTCGTGTTCGCGGTGATGTCGCCGCCCTTGGTGGGGCCGCCGAAGCCGCCGAATCCGCCGGTCGGACTGCCGAAGCGGCTGTTGCCGCCGAACAGGCCGCCGAGGATGTCGTCGAAGTCGCTCTGGTTGCGCTGCGACCCGCGGCCGAAGCCACGGAAGATGTCGTCGAAGCCCTGGCTTCCCCCAGCCCCACCGGGCGCCGTGAAACGCGCGCCGGAGCCCATCGCCCGCATCTGGTCGTACTCGCCGCGCGCGTCCTTATCGGACAGCACCGAGTACGCCTCGCTGATCTCCTTGAACCGCGCCTCGGCCTTCACGTCCCCGGCGTTGGAGTCGGGATGGTGCTGCCGCGCGAGCTTGCGGTAGGTCTTCTTGAGGTCGGCATCCGACACGTCCTTGCTGACGCCGAGCACGGCGTAGAAGTCCTTGTCGAACCAGTCCTGGCTGGCCATGGGGCTCCGCTCGGTTACTCGGGCGAGGAGACGGCGACCTTCGCGGCGCGGATGAGCCGCTCGCCGAGAAGATAGCCGGGCTCGATGACATCCGCCACCGTGTCGACGGTCACGTCGGCACTCGGGATGCGGACCAGGGCCTCGTGCAGCTTCGGGTCGAAGCGCTCGCCCTTCTCGCCGACCTGGGTCAGACCGTACTTCTCGAACGCGGCGCGGATCTTCTGCGCCACGATCGCGAGCGGGCTGCCCTCGACGAGGTCGCCGTGCGCGTCGGCCCGGTCGAGATCGTCGATGGCGGGGAGGAGCGAGCGGATGACCTCGGCGATCACGATCTCGCGGTTCGCGGCACGGTCGCGCTCGACGCGGGTGCGGAAGTTCTTCAACTCCGCCTCCGCGCGGGCGGCCCGTTCGCGGTACTCCGCGACCAGGTCGCGCTCCGCCTCGGCCAGCAGCTCGAGGTCGGCGTCGGTGAACTCGGCGTCGTCGGTGCCCTGGGCGTCGACCAGCTCGACGTCCTCGGCGCCCTCAGGCTCCTCCTCGACCGCGGGCTCCGCCGAGTCCTCGGTCGCGTCGGACGCCCCCGGCTTCGTCTTCTTCGTGTAGCCGTCGGCGACGGGCTCCGTCACGCGCGCGTCACGGTCCCGCTCGCTCTTGCCCTGGGGTGGGCTCTCGTCCTTCGGGGTCTCGTCCTCGTCGGCCATCTACTTCTTCGGCTCCTCGTCGTCGACGATCTCGGCATCGACGATGTCCTCGTCGCCGCCAGCCGCCGCCGGCTCCTCGAACGGGGTCTCCGCGTCCGGCTGCGGCGCCGCGTAGATCGCCTCGCCCAGCTTGGTCTGGCTCGCGTTGAGCTTGTCGAACGCGGTCTTCACCGCCTCGTCGTCCTCGCCCTGCAGCGCCGTCTTGAGCGCGTCGACGTCGGCCTGCACCTCGGTCTTCACCTCATCCGGAAGCTTGTCCTCGTTGTCCTTGATCAGTTTGTCGATCGAGTACACGAGCTGCTCGGCGCTGTTGCGGATCTCGGCCGACTCGCGCCGGGCCTTGTCTTCGGCGGCGTGCTCCTCGGCCTCGCGCACCATGCGCTCGATGTCCTCCTTCGGCAGCGACGATCCGCCGGTGATGGTCATCGACTGCTCTTTGCCGGTTCCCTTGTCCTTCGCGGACACGTGCACGATGCCGTTGGCGTCGAGGTCGAAGGTGACCTCGATCTGCGGCACGCCCCGGGGGGCCGGCGCGATGCCGGTGAGCTCGAAGGTGCCGAGCGGCTTGTTGTCGCGGGTGAACTCGCGCTCGCCCTGGAAGACCTGGATCGCGACCGACGGCTGGTTGTCGTCGGCGGTCGTGAAGGTCTCGCTGCGCTTGGTCGGGATGGCGGTGTTGCGCTCGATGAGCTTCGTCATGATGCCGCCCTTGGTCTCGATGCCGAGACTCAGCGGGGTCACGTCGATCAGCAGCACGTCCTTGCGCTCACCCTTCAGCACGCCGGCCTGGAGGGCGGCGCCGACGGCGACCACTTCATCCGGGTTGACGCCCTTGTTGGGTTCCTGACCGCCGGTGAGCTTCTTGACGAGCTCCGTGACGGCCGGCATGCGGGTCGACCCGCCGACGAGCACGACGTGGTCGATGTCGGCGAGCTTCACGCCCGCCTCCTTGATGACATCCTCGAACGGCTTCTTGGTGCGGTCGAGGAGGTCGGAGGTCATCTGCTCGAACTGCGCGCGCGTGATCGTCTCGTCGAGGTTGGCGGGGCCGTTCTCGGTGAGCGACAGGTAGGGCAGCTGGATGCTCGCCGTGGTGTTGCTCGAGAGCTCCTTCTTCGCCTGCTCCGCGGCCTCCTTGAGACGCTGCAGCGCGATCTTGTCTTTCGACACGTCGACGCCGGTGGTCTCCTTGAACTTCTTGATCAGGTGCTCGACGACCCGCTGGTCCCAGTCGTCGCCGCCGAGGCGGTTGTCGCCCGCGGTCGCACGCACCTGGATCGTGGAGAAGTCGTCGTCCTTGCCCACCTCGAGGAGGGAGACGTCGAACGTGCCGCCGCCGAGGTCGAAGACGAGGATGAGCTCGTCCTCCTTGCCCTTGTCGAGGCCGTAGGCCAGGGCGGCCGCCGTCGGCTCGTTGATGATGCGCAGCACGTTCAGGCCCGCGATCTCGCCGGCCTCCTTCGTGGCTTGGCGCTCGGCGTCGTTGAAGTACGCCGGCACGGTGATGACGGCATCCGTCACGTCTTCGCCCAGGTACTGCTCGGCGTCGCGCTTGAGCTTCGCCAGGATGCGGGCTGAGATCTCCTGCGGCGTGTACTTCTTGCTGTCGACGTCGGTCTTCCAGTCGGTGCCCACGTGGCGCTTGACAGAGGCGATCGTGCGATCGACGTTGGTGACGGCCTGGCGCTTGGCGGTCTCGCCGACCAGCACCTCGCCGTCCTTGGTGAAGGCGACGACCGACGGGGTCGTGCGGAAGCCTTCGGCGTTCGCGATGACGGTGGGCTCGCCACCTTCGAGCACGGCGACCACCGAGTTGGTGGTTCCGAGGTCGATTCCAACAGCACGTGCCATGTGTTCTCTCCTTCGTGTGGGCGCGGACGGATGCCGCGGCCCGGTTGATCAGAAGTCTTCTCGCGATCTTGAGTCGCGATGGCTCAACCGTACTCCGGGCTCCTGCACGTGTCAA
>CAMTUU010000004.1:0-276992 GCA_947085045.1 uncultured Microbacteriaceae bacterium
CAGGGCCAGTCCGGCACACCGGGCGGCGGCGGGGGCGGGGGTGGCATGTGATCGGCTCGACGCAGTACTACGCGATCCTCCACGACGGGTTCACCCGTGAGTGGCCGAGCGGTCTCTACCGCCGCACCGTGATCGACGACGCGGGCGGGACCTCCGACGAGGCGTGGACGGCGCGCGGGCAGTGGGAGACGACGCTGTTCTTCCGCGGCCCGGTGTTCGGCGACTTCAGCAACGACGACGTCGAGCGGATCGAGATCGACGCGGACGAGGCGGAAGCGGTACGGGCCCAGATCGGTGTGCGGCCGCGGGGCGGCCCGTTCACCGACGCGGGACAGGCCTGGCTGCGCGAGCACCCGGACGACCCCGCCGCGAAGTACCTCGGCGCGACCGAAGCCGGAGATCTCGCGTGAGCGTCTCACCTCGTGATGGCGCGACGGGCCAATCCGGGCTGATCATCCCCGAGAACATCCCGGGTGCGGATCTGGATCCGGCGAAGCTCGAGGGTGTCGCGAGCACGTTGCGGGCGGCGGGCACGTCGGCATTGACGCAGGCGCAGGCCGCGGAGACGAGTTGGTCGGGGTTGCCGGCGGTGCTGGAGTCGCCGGAGGGTCCGACGATCTACGCGGCGCTGGGCACTCCGAGCGAGGTGGCGGCGGCGATCGAGCGCAAGTTCGACAAGGTGTCGAATGCGTTGGACGATTTCGCGGCGCTGCTGGTGCCGATCAAGCAGACGTTCGAAGGCATCATGAGCGATGCCGTGGATTTCCGGGCGACGATCACCTGGGACGAGAAGGTGTGGGTTTCTCCGTCGGAGACGAAGGAGTACGAGGCCAACGGCTCGGCGATGGTGTCGTCGACGAGTTACTCGACGTCGTATTCGACGGGGTCGTCGTTGGACGAGGTCATCGCCTACCTGAAGGGTCGGGGCGAGTCGGTGCGGACGGTGAACGGGCGTCCGCAGATCCTCGCGCCGTGGACCGAGTCGAGTGAGCACGTCGATCAGAACAACGCCCTGATGGATCGGCTGGCCGACGCGTACACGAGGTTGCAGAACGCGGAGGCGGACTGCGCGAACGCGATCAACCGGCAGCGGGAGGTGTGCGTTGCCGACGTGGAGAAGATCGAGGCGTGGCAGCTGAAGCAGTCCGGCGAGAACACGGTGGTGCTGCCGTGGGGTTCCCGGGTGGATGAGGACCGCAACTGCGGCGAATCGTTCTGGTGGGGCGTCGGCAGCGCCGGCAAGGAGGCGCTCGAGGGCGCGGCCGGTCTGATCGGCTACAACGGGGTGCGCGGCGACTGGTCCTGGGATCAGGCCGGGCAGTCGTGGCTGGGCGCGGTGCAGGGCATCGGCGCGCTGCTGGTCATGGTCACCCCGCCGTTGCAGCTGCTGGGAATGGCCGGGGTGCCGGTGCTCAAAGAGGCCAACACGATGGGCCAGGAGATGGTCAAGGGCCTCCTCGCCTGGGACACCTGGGCCGAGAACCCGTCGGAAGCCGCCGGCCGGGTCCTGGTCAACGTCGGGTCACTGTTCATCCCCGGCGCGGGCGAGGTGGCCGCTGCGGTCAAGGCGCTCTCCGCCGGCTCCCGCATCGTCGATCTCGCGGGCGACGCCGCGCGGCTCAGCGAGGCCGGACTCGCGGCCCTCAACAAGCTCGACAACCTCGCCGGACCGCTCGACAACCTCGTCGGCGACGCCGTCGGCGCGGGCACCAAGGTCGACGACCTCGTCACCGTCGGCACCAAGATCGACATGCCCGACAGCGACCTCCTCCACGTCGGCACCAGGACCGACACCCAGCCACCGTCCTCGTTCTTCGACGACAGCCCTTCCGGGCCGAAGCCGCACACCGATCAGCCCGGCACGCCGCCGACGCGCACCGAGGACACCGGCGGCCCGACGACGCGCTCCGGGGACTCGGACACTCCGACCGGCGGTCATGGGGGTGGCGACGACGCCCCGACGGGTGGTCGTGGGGGTGGCGACGACGCCGCGACGGGCGGCCACGCCGGCGAGGACACGCCTCCGCCCGCGACCGACGACACCCCGCCGCCCGCATCCGGAGGCGACGACCCCGTCGACCCCCGTTCGCTCGACCGGACCGACCCCAAGCTCGGCAACAATCCCGATGGCAGCTGGGACGGCAAGCCCGGCCTGCACCTCGATCCCGACGAGAACGCGATCGTCTCGCGCTACGCCGACGAGAGCTTCGACATCGAGCAGCGCATCCGCCCCGAGCTGGACCGGATCGTCTCGGATGCCGCTCCCGACTCGCGCCTGGTGGGTCTCGACGAGTCGATGAAATTCGCCGACTCGCTCAAGGGCAAAGTCGCCGACGAGATGCTCGAGAACCCCGGCCTCACGGTCGAGGGTGCTCTCGCACAGGTGAAGGACTCGGTGCGCTACACCGTCGAGTCGAACGTCACCGATTACACGAGCACGGTCAGCCAGACCGTCGAGCGCCTGCGCGCCGAAGGCTACGAGCTCGTGAAGTTCAAGGACACCTGGGGTGACGAGGGCTACAAGGGCATCAACTCCAGCTGGGTCGACCCGGCGACCAACCGGGTCTTCGAGGTGCAGTTCCACACCGCGGAGAGTTTCGCGGCCAAGACCGCGAGTCACGACATCTACGACGCTCTGCGCACCCCCAACCTCCCCGCCGACGAGATCGCGCGGTTGACCGAGCAGACGAAGGAGATCTTCTCCGACCTCGAGATCCCGCCCGGTGCCACCGAGCTCGGCGATGTGATCCGGGTGGAGTCGTCCGGGTTGGATCTTCCGGGCGGTGCCGTCGACGACATCGGCGGGGGCCCGTCGCCGGATGCCTCTGGATCGGGTCCTTCGGTGGGCGGTGCCGCCCCGCCCGCACCCGCGGCGCGCCTCTACGAGATGATGGACGGCCAGGAGCACGCCTCGAGCTGGGCGCCGGAGCAGCTCGGCACGAGCCGGGTCACCGGCGACATCCTCACCGACAACCGGGTGACGCGCCAGGAGTTCACCGACATCCTCAACAAGCCGCTGGACACGCTCGATGCGCGCGACTTCACGATCCTCCGCGATGTCGTCGACGACCTTCCGCCGCTGACGCCCGACACCGTCTTCCAGAAGGTCATGGATCAGCCCTGGATCGACGCGAGCGGCGACATCCGCGTCGGTCTCGGCGACGACATGGTGATGAAGAACGCCCTCGAGATGCGCGGTTCGGTCACGGTGGCCGACGACACCGCGCATCTGACCACGCCGCAGGCGCTCTACGACGGTCTGCGTCTCGACTACCCCGACACGCACTTCACCCCGGGCGACGCCTCGTCGTTCGTGATGCGGTTCCAGGTGGACGACCCCGCCGCGATCAGTCCGAGCCTGCACAGCAGGTTCGGGGGCGACGGCAGTCAGGATGCGTGGAACGCCCCGTTCACGGGCAACGGCTTCCTGGGTGCGACCGATGACATCATCCCCGAGTACAAGGCGGCGCCGAGGACGGCGATCCGCGACGGAGCCGAGATGTGGGAGATCCTGCCGGATGGCACTCAGCGGCTCTACGCGGTGCGACGCGGCGCGGAGTGGATCCCCCAAGGATGACCGCGAGCACGGTTCCGACGAGCGGCTCGTATTACGGCTACCGCGGTGACGTCTACCCGGCGGTCGCCGTCGCGAAGGAATGGGTGGGCCTGCCGTTCGACGGCGCCATCGGGCGCTTCCCGGATGCGATCGAGGTGCACGACCGCCCGGGGAGTGAACCGTGGGTCAAGATCCCTCGAGGCGCGCTCGACGGCGCCTTCACGCGACACGTCCACGCCCGCTGGCACGGGGTCCCGGTCGCCGTGGGCGCGGTGGTGCGGAACGGCCCGACCCGCGGGCGGATCACAATCGTCTACGAGGGGGCCGACCCCGCCGAGGCCGTCGCCGCGGGGTTGCTCGGCGATCAGTACAACGGCTGGGCGGCCGAGGTCGACCCCGGCGAGATCGAGGTCGTCGCGGACGAGATGGTGTCGCGCCCGGTCGTGGAACGATAGAGCGTGGCCGGTCTTCAGAAGCTGCTGCATCCCGGGATGTCGGCGCAGGTGTTCGAGTCGGGGTACGACCGCGTCGGCGGGTACGTGATCGACGTCGCCGACGCGAACGCGCTCCCCACGCCGGAGGCGTTGCTCGCCGCGTACCAGCTGGGCGGGGAGTGGGGCGAATGGGTGGATGTCGTCCGCTTCGCAATCCCCGCGTGCGCCCAGCTGACCCGGCCCGCGGTCGTCGAGCGGCCGTGGCCGTCGTATCCCACCGGCTTCCTCGCTCCGGTCGGTGACGCGATCGTGCCGGTCTGGAATCTGTCCCTGACCCGCTACTCGCCGGGGTCGGAGCTGTGGCGCATCCACCGCGACGGCCGGCAGGAGCGCCTGCTCTGGTACGCCGGGGCGGCGCGAGGGTGGGTCGGTGCGCGCCGCTGGCGTCCGGCATCCCGCTTCGTTGGCCCGCGCGCGACATGGAACGATGTCGAGTACGCGGCGGACGTGGCCGGCGACGCGGTCGAACTCACGGCGTTCCAGGAGCAGACGGATCCGGCGTGGTCCCAGCACCGCCCGCAGACCTGGAGCCGCACGGTGCCTGCCGCCGAGTGCGAGATCTCCGAGCTCATCTTCTCCGCGTCGGTCGACGGTGTCGCGGTCCGCATCCTCGAGGTGAACGGCGACACCGCGCAGGTGCTCCTCGTCGGCGACGACCCGGAGGACGCACGCCGGATCGGTGCCGATCTCATCGACCCCGGGGTGTTCGTCAACCCGGCCGTGCCGGCCGCATCCCTCGAAGGCCGTCAGCTCGTCGCCAACGTGCGGCGCGGCTGAGGGCCACCGGAGGACCCCGACGATCGGGCCCTTCGGGAAGGGCCAGCCGCGATGACCGATGCCCCCACCGGACTCCGGGAGCCTCTCCCGAAGCTCCCGCCGTACGTCGGTATCACCTGGAGGGGCGCGTCGCGCTCTCGCCGCAAGCATCCCCCTGCCGGGGCCGCTCCCGACGACTCGCGATCCCCGGTTCGCGTCGGCGAACTTCACGGCTGGGGCGCTGTGGGTGATCGTCTCCGTCGCCGCTCCAGGCGGGCCATGGGTTCGTGGTCGGCCATCTCCGCACCGGAGAGGCGTGCGTGCGCGGGCCGGTCCCGTTCGGCGCCGCCCGCGGTCACCGCGGGAGCGTTTCGCGATGCGGCCGCGCGCGTTCTAGCGCTTCGTCGCCTTGGTGACCGCGTCGGTGTTGGCGGCGGAACGGTCGGAGGCGGCCTTCTTGTCGGCCTTGGCCAGGCGCTTCTCCTTCAGCGTCTTCGACGCCTCGGTCTTGCCGGATTCCTTACGCGCGGACTTGTCGCCCATGGTCGTGCTCCTTCGAGAGCCACGGTGACCCTAGGGGCCTGAGGCTACACCGCCCGCCTGCGGCCCCCCACCGGGCGGGGAGCCCGTGAGGCGTCTACTTGCCTTTGCCGTTCCCGTTGTTCCCGGAGTTGCCGTTCCCGTGGTCGCCGGAATGCCCCGGGGTCTCCGCCGCGGGCTCGGGTGCCACCGGCTCGGGCGAATCGGTCACGCCGACATCGACGGAGTCGTCGGCCGCCTCGGCCGTGGGCTCGACCGTCGACGTCACCGCGGTGACGATCTCCGTGACCCCCGCGACGGCTCCGGCCCCGGTCATCTCCGCCGCCGTGGCCACCGAGGTGCCGATGAGGATCTTCGCGATGATCCCGAGCCCGACGAACCATCCGAGCGCCCGCCTCGCCCCCCGAGTGATCGGGCTGCGGATCGCGTGTCCGGCGAGACGGTGGTCACGGTGCGCCGGGTCGGAGCCGCCGCACCCCCGAGTCCTTCCGGAGCGAATCGAGAGCGCGGCGCTGCCGCGCTCTCACGGCCCCGGGACGCTTCCGGAGCCTCTGCGCGATCTGCTCGACCGTCAAGTCCGCGATGATGCGGAGCACCATCACGTCGCGCTGGGGCCCGGGAGTCGTGTCGAACACCCGAAGAGCCGAGTCGTCGCCGATCCGGCGCAGCGCGGCATCCTCGGCGCTCGAGACGACGCGGGGGTCGGTGCCAGCCGTAAGCTCGACGGTCTCACGCGGCGGTAGCGACGACGGAGTTCGTCGATGAGCCGTCGGTAGGCGATCGAGAACACGAAACTGCGGAACTCCGGCTCGCCGCCGACGACCTCCGCGAGTTTGTCGAAGGCGGCGAGGACGACCTCGTTCGTCCGGTCATCGGGCTCGCGGTGTCTGGGCACCCGGAGCGACTTCGCGGACGACCATCTCGTGAGGGTAGCCATCCGCGCGTCGCCCGGGGCAGACCCCGTGCGCGGGTCAGAAGACGTCGGGCGACGGGGTCGAGGCGTAGCGGATCGTGACGTCGGCGTGCCGGTCGAACCGGTAGCCCGCTCCGCGCACGGTGCGCACGATGTCCTCGTAGGCGCCGAGCTTGGACCGCAGGCGCCGCACGTGCACGTCGATCGTGCGCTCGTTCGGCGTCTCCTCGTCGTCGGTGTCGCCCCACAGCGTCGAGATGATCTCGCTACGGTCGATCGTGCGGCCTTCGCGGAGCACGAGGAACTGCAGCAGCTCGAACTCCTTGTAGGTCAGCGGAGCGGTCTCGCCGTCGAGCTGCACGCGCTTACGGGAGATGTCGATCACGACGCCACCCTTCGGCTCGGGCTTCTCGGTGATGGTGGCCTGCCGGTGCTTCGCGAGCGCCGCCGGATCCTGCAGGGCGAGGCGGACGACATCCACATCGCGTCCTCCCGCGCCGAGCGGGGCGAGCGCGACCGACGCGTAGGTCTCGGCGCCGGGGACTGTCTCGGCGAGCACCCGCTTGATGAGTTCCACGATGCGGGGCAGGTCGGTGCCGGCAGCCTCGGCCTTGGCCTCGTCGATGCCGACGTAGAGGGCGAAGCCGCGAGCTTCGGTGCCCTCGGGCACGGCGCGGATGCGTTGCACGGGTGCGGGTGCGGGTGCGGGCGCCGGAGCGACCGGCGCGGGGCGGGCGGAGGGGCGGATGCTGTCAAGAGTTGCCAGAGACATGGTGTCGAATCCTTGATCGGACGGAGGCGGCGTGGGGTCATCCATCGCAGAACCGCCTCGGAGAGTGAGAGTCAGAGCGGGAGCCACGGAACGGGCTCGCGGGCGCCAGGGGCGCAGTGGCGTCTGTCACGCACACATTCGACAACACATGACCGCGCGCACATCCATCACCTCGACGGAGGTCAGGGCGCGCTGAGGTGCGGTCATGCCCAGAAGTCTGACTCACCCGCGTCATGATTCGCAACCTCGCGACTCCGGGTTACGCCGGACTGCGATCGTCAGACCAGGCCGTACAGCCGGTCGCCCGCGTCGCCGAGGCCCGGCACGATGTAGCCGACCTCGTTGAGCCGCTCGTCGAGCGCGCCCAGGACGACCGTGACGTCCTTGCCCTCGAACTGCTGCCGCACGAACTCCACGCCCTCCGGCGCCCCGAGCAGGCAGATGGCCGTCACGTCGACGGCGCCGCGGTCGAACAGGTACTGGATGGCGGCCGCGAGCGACCCACCCGTCGCGAGCATCGGGTCGAGCACGAAGCACTGCCGGTCGGAGAGATCGTCGGGCAGCCGGTTCGCGTACGTCGTCGGCTGCAGCGTCTGCTCGTCGCGCACCATGCCGAGGAATCCCACCTCGGCCGTCGGCACGAGCTTGGTCATGCCTTCCAGCATCCCGAGCCCGGCGCGCAGGATCGGCACGACGAGGGGGCCGGGCTGGCTGATCGCGAGACCGGTGGTGGTCGTGACCGGGGTCGTCACCTCGACGGCTTCCGTGCGCACGTTGCGGGTCGCCTCGTAGGCGAGCAGGGTCACGAGCTCCTCGACGAGGTTGCGGAAGATCGGCGACGGGGTCTTCTCGTCGCGGAGCACCGTCAGCTTGTGCGTGATCAACGGGTGGTCGGCGACGTGCAAGCGCATACGCTCAGCGTAGTGACCCCTCCGACTCCGCCCTCCGACGACGCCGCGATGCGCCTGGCGCTCGCCGAGGCCGAACTCGCCCTCGCGACCGGCGACGTCCCGGTGGGGGCGGTGCTGCTGGATGCCGACGGGTCGGTGCTCGCGCGCGGCCGCAATGAGCGCGAGAAGCTGCACGACCCGACGGCGCACGCCGAGGTCGTCGCGATCCGCCGGGCGGCTCAGGCTCGCGCCGACTGGCACCTCACCGGCACGACCCTCGTGGTGACGCTGGAGCCCTGCGTGCTGTGCGCGGGGGCGATCCTCGCGGCCCGCATCCCGCGCGTCGTGTTCGGGGCGTGGGACGAGAAGGCGGGCGCCGCGGGGAGTGTCCACGACCTGCTGCGCGACCGACGGCTCACCCACCGCGTCGAGGTCGTGCCCGAGGTGCTCGCCGCCGAGAGCTCCCGGCTGCTGCGGGCCTTCTTCGCCGACGCACGGGTGACCCGCCCCTGAGTCAGTCGTGCCCGGGGATGATGATGGCGTCGGTTTTCGTGTTCGACGACGCGACGAAGATGTCGGGCTCGATGTAGATCACCCGCGCCACCGGCACCGCTTCGCGCACCGCGACCTCGATCTCGTTGATCGCCTTCGCGATCTCCGCCGCCTTGGTCGTCTTCGGCACGGCGACCTTGGCCGCGACCATCAGCTCGTCCGGGCCGAGGTAGAGCGTCTTCATGTGGATGATCGCCTCCACGTTGCGGTGGCCCTCGAAGGCTGCGCGGATCTTCGCCTCGTCGTCGCGGCTCGCGCCCTCGCCGACGAGCAGGCTCTTCGTCTCGATGCCGAGCACGACGGCGACGCCGATGAGCAGCACGCCGATCGCGATGGTGGCGATCGCATCCCAGGTGACGTCGCCGGTCAGCACGGTGAGGCCGATGCCGACGAACGCGATCACGAGTCCGGTGAGCGCCGCGAGGTCCTCGAGCAGGATCACCGGCAGCTCGGGCTGCTTCGCGCGACGCACGAAGGAAACCAGATTCGCGGTGCCGCGCACCTTGTTCGACTCCCGCACGGCGGTGCGCAGCGACAGGCTCTCGAGCACCATGGCGACCGCGAGCACGATCAGCGGGATCCAGAGCGCGGTCAGCTCCTCGTCGGACTGGAGCTTGCGGATGCCGTCGTAGAGCGAGTACATCCCGCCGATCGAGAACAGGATGATGGCCACGACGAAGGCGGAGACGAAGCGCTCCCGGCCGTACCCGAACGGGTGCACCTGGTCGGCCGCCTTCTTCGCGCGGCGGCCGCCGACGAGCAGCAGCACCTGGTTGCCGGAGTCGGCCAGCGAGTGGACGCCTTCCGCGAGCATCGCCGCCGAACCGGAGATGCCGGCTGCGATGAACTTGGTGACGGCGATCCCGGTGTTGGCCAGCAGTGCTGCGACGACCGCTCGGGTGCCACCCTCGGTGCTCATGCGATCAAACCTACACTCGGGCATATGAGCGCAAATCTTCCCCGGATCGCCATCCTCGGAGCCGGATCGATGGGCGGCGCGATCCTCGCCGGCCTCGTCGAATCCGGCCTGGCCGGCGACGGCGTCGCGGTCACCAACCGCACCACCGCGAAGGCCGACGCGGTGAGGATGCCCGGCGTCGACTCATACGCGCTGGAGCAGCGCCCGGGGGCGAACGCCGCGGCGCTCGCCGGGGCCGGGGTCGTCATCCTCGGGGTGAAGCCGGCGATGATCGCGGGTCTCCTCGAGGAAGTCGCCGAGTTCCTGGAGCCCGACGCGATCGTGATCAGCGTCGCCGCGGGCGTGACGACGGCGACGATGGAGGGCCTCATCCCGAACGCGGTCGCCCGCGCGATGCCGAACACGCCGTCCGTCGTGCGCCGCGGCGTCACCGGTCTCGCCGCCGGCTCGCGCCTCACGCCGGAGCAGCTGGCGGTCGCCCGGGCGGTGTTCGAGACCGTCGGTACGGTGATCGAGCTCGGCGAGGATCGCATCGACGCCCTCAGCACGATCTCGGGCTCGGGGCCCGCCTACGTGTTCTTCCTCATCGAGCAGCTCACCGGCACCGCGCTGCGGCTCGGGTTCAGCGAGATCGAGGCGCGGCTCATGGTCGAGCAGACGTTCCTCGGCGCGTCGGAACTGCTGCAGGCCTCGGATGCCGACCCGGCCGAGCTGCGCCGGCGCGTCACCAGCCCGAAGGGCACCACCGAGCGCGCGATCGCCGTGATGGACGAGGCCGACTTCGGCGCCACCTTCGACCGCGCGACCGCGGCCGCCCTCGCCCGGGCCCGCGAGATGTCACTCGGTGGTTGAGTAGCCGCGCAGCGACGTGTCGGAAGCACACCAGCGGTTGCTCGGGATCGGTCTCGACGCGCGCCCGCGTCGCTCCTCGACCACCGAGATCGTCAGCTCTGCAGGGCGCTGAACCTGTCGAGGTCGGCGGTGTTGCCCGACGCGATGATGAGGTCGTGGTTGGAGATCACGGTGTCGGCGGTCGCGTAGGTGAAGTCCTTACCCGGGCTCTTCACCCCGACCACGGTGATGCCGTACTTCTGCCGCACGTGGGCGTCGGCGAGCGAGATGCCGCGGATCGGCTTGGGCGGGTACATCTTCACGATCGCGAAGTCGTCGTCGAACTCGATGAAGTCGAGCATCCGGCCCGACACGAGGTGCGCGACGCGCTCGCCGGCCTCCGCCTCCGGATAGATGACGTGGTTGGCGCCGATGCGGCTGAGGATCTTGCCGTGCGACTGGCTGATGGCCTTCGCCCAGATCTGCGGGATCTTCAGGTCGACCAGGTTCGCAGTGATCAGCACCGACGCCTCGACCGAGGAACCCACGGCGACGACGGCGATCGAGAAGTCCTGCGCGCCGATCTGCTGAAGCGCGTCAATCGAGCGGGCATCAGCCTGCACGGCGTGGGTGACCCGCTCCGCCCACTTCTGAACGAGGCCGGCGTCCTCGTCGACGGCGAGCACGTCGCGGTCGAGCCGGGCGAGCTGCCCTGCGGTCGCGGCGCCGAAGCGCCCCAGCCCGATGACCAGTACGGGCGCGTCGTGCGCGATCTTCTCAACCACGGGTCACTCCTCCAGGCGCGTCGTGCGCGCTCTGCCGATCGACATGCTTCTCAACCAACGATCGGCCTCTCCTCGGGGCGCCGGAACAGCTGCCGGCGGGTGCTCGCAGCCAAAGCGGCGGCGAGAGTCACGGTACCGATGCGGCCGAGGAACATCGTGGCCGCGATCACGTACTGCGCGGCATCCGAGCTTCCGGCGGTGAAGCCGGTCGACAGCCCGCAGGTCGCGAACGCGCTGATCACATCGAAGAGGATGTAGTCGATCGGCACGTCGTCGGTGATCATCAGCAGCACGATCGTCGCGGCCGCGACGGTGGTCGCGCCCCAGAGCACGACGCTGACCGCGAGGCGCAGCACGTCCTGCGGGATGCGGCGCTTGTACGCCTCCATGTCGTCGACGCCGCGGGCTTCGGCGAAGGCGGCGAGGAACAGGATGGCGAGCGTCGTCACCTTGATGCCGCCGGCGGTGGATGCCGAGCCGCCGCCGATGAACATCAGCATGTCGGTGACGAGCAGGCTCGACCCGTCGAGCGAGCCCATGTCGATCGTCGAGAAACCGCCGGATCTCGCCATCGACGAGATGAAGAACGACTGCAGGATGCGTTGGTCGAACGGGAGGCCGGCCATCGTCGCCGGGTTGTCCCACTCGAACACGAAGTACGCGACCGTGCCGCCGAGGGTCAGCAGGAAGAATGTGATGAGCGTGAGCTTCACGTGCAGCGACCAGCGTCGCGGGCGCACCAGGTTCTTGCGCAGCACGTAGATCACCGGGAAGCCGATCGCGCCGAACACGACCCCGATGACGAGCGCGATGAGGAACCACCAGTCGCTCGCGTACGGCTCGAGGCCCGACGAGGTCGGCAGGAAGCCGGTGTTGGTGAACGCCATCGCGGAGATGTAGATGGACTGCCACGCCGCCGACAGCGGGTCGACGCCCTCGATCAGCATCCGCGGGAAGAGCAGCAGGGCGACGAACAACTCGATCACGAGCACGCTGATCGCGACCGTCGCCAGGAGGTTGCCGGTCTCGCCGAGGCGCACGGCCTGGCCCTCGGCGATGGGACCCTTGCGGATGCGCAGCGGGTTCGCATCGCCGGCGGCGAGCAGCTTCTGCCGCAGACCGAGGCGGCGGCTGATGATCAGGCCGAGGATCGACGCGACCGTCAGCACCCCGATGCCGCCGATCTCGACGCCGATGAACACGAACACGTGACCGATCGGCGACCAGAACGTCGCCATGTCGACCGTCGACAGACCGGTGACGCAGATCACCGAGACCGCGGTGAACAGGGCGTCGATGGACGGCGCGCGCTCGCCCGAGGTGGTGGCGATCGGGAGGGAGAACAGGATTGTGAAGATGCCGATGAGGCTCGCGAACACGAGCACCGCGAATCGCGCCGGCGTCGACGCCGAGAAGTCGCTGATCCGGTCGAAGATGCGGGCACGCAGGGTGTCGTGCTGCACGGGCCGCGCGCGCATCCCTCTCCCTGCTACTGGTGGACAGGAGGGAAATGCTACTCGCGCCCTCGGGCCGCCTGGCTACGCTGGGCGGATGGCCGACATCTTCGACGTCCTCGCCGATGGCACCCGACGCGACATCCTGCGGCGCCTGCTCGACGGAGAGGCCGCCGTCAGCGACCTCGTCGAGACGCTCGGGTCGACGCAGCCGACGATCTCCAAGCACCTCGCCCGACTGCTCGACGCCGGGCTCGTGACCGTGCGCGAAGACGGCCGCAACCGCATCTACGCCCTTCGCACGAGTCCGCTGGAGGCCGTGGATGCCTGGCTCTCGCCGTTCCTCGGCGGCGCTCCGAGCGCGTCACCGGGTGACGACGCCGGACCGGCGATCTTCGCCGCCTGGGCCGGGGCGGAGGCCGGTGATCGGGTCGGTCGGGTCGCCGCGGACGCCGCGCACAACGCCCGCGTCGCCCTCGAGGCCGCGCAGGAGAAGCTGCAGGGCGCCCAGAAGCGGGTCACCGAGAAGCTTCCGCGCCGCCGGACCGGCGGATAGTCTGAGCGGCTGGACCACGATCGACGTCAGGGGGATGGCATGGCAGGGCCGCTCTCCGACATGCGCTTCCTCACGGTCGCCGAGGTCGCCGAGATGATGCGCGTCTCGAACATGACGGTGTACCGGCTGGTGAAGTCGGGCGAACTGCCGGCGGTCCGGTTCGGACGCTCGTACCGCATCCCGGAGTCGGCTGTCGCGGCGGCCGTCCAGCTGCCTACCGCGCGCTCCGATGCGGAACACACCCACCGCGCAGGGTAGACTCGCGCTTTGAGATTTTTCCGAGGTTCGATGAGGGCCCGGGTGGCCTGAACGTCGAAACGAGGTGAACGATGGGCTCCGTCATCAAGAAGCGCCGCAAGCGCATGGCGAAGAAGAAGCACCGCAAGCTGCTGCGCAAGACGCGTCACCAGCGTCGCAACAAGAAGTGACGTGACGAAAGCGGCCGATCCCCGGGGATCCGGCCGCTTTCTCGCGTCCGGGGTGATCTCGTCCCACGTCGGGCGCAGGATCCTCTCCCCACCTGGAGCGAAGCGGAGCCGCGCGGAACGACGAGGGCGACCGGTGCTTCTCCGTGCCGACCCGAGTCTGATCCGGAACTGAACCCGCTCAGCCGGTCGGCATCGCCCGTCGCGCGCCGCGCCGCACCCGGCGGGCCTCGCGCCGCACGCGCTTGCGGGCGTCGCGGATGCTGCGGGGGGTCAGCCTGAGCATCGGCCAGTCGCGCTGCTGCGCGTGGGCGGCGAGCGCCGCATCCGGATTCACCACGACGGGGTTGCCCACCATCTCCAGCAGCGGGATGTCGTTGCGGCTGTCCGAGTAGGCCCAGCAGTCGGCGAGGTCGGCCCTCGCCGTCGCGGCGAGGTCGCGCGCGGCGTGGGCCTTCCGCTCGGCGTGCAGCGTGTGCCCGACGAGGCGGCCCGTGTAGACGCCGTCGACCGACTCGACGACCGTGCCGAGCGCGCCGGTCAGTCCGAGGTGCTTGGCCATCACGGTGCCGATCTCGACCGGGGTGGCCGAGACGAGCCAGACCTCGTGCCCCTTCGCGATGTGGTCCTGCGTGAGGCCGACGGTGTCGGGGTAGAGACGCTTCTTGATCCGGTGCTCCCAGATGTGCTCGGCGAGCGCGTTGATGTCGGCGACGGCGTGCCCGCCGATGAGGCCGAGGGCCCGGTCCCGGGCGGTGTCGAGGTGATCCTGGTTCTCGCCCACCGAGATGAACCGGCGCTGGTGCCAGGTGAAGCGGGCGATCTCGCGGACGCCGATGATCTTGCGCGCCCACGCCTCGCGGCCGAGGTGGAACAGGCTCGTGCCGCGCATGAGCGTGTTGTCGACGTCGAAGAAGGCGATGATCGGGCGCTCGCTCGGGGCGGGCACCTCGTTGATCACGCCGGTGGCGGTGTCGTCGTTGGGCGACATCTCCTCAGGCATCCACCGAGCTTAGCTGCCCCGTATCGTGGGGGAGTGCCTGATGTGCTGCTGCTCGGCAAACCCGGTTGCCATCTCTGCGACGACGCACGGGCGATCGTCACCGGGGTGCTGGCCGAGTTCCCGATGGTGACGTTCGCCGAGACGTCGATCCTCGACGACCCTGCGCTGCTCGACGCCTACGCCGAGGAGATTCCCGTGGTGCTGATCGACGGCAAGGTGCACGCCGTCTGGCGCGTCGACCCCGCTCGTCTGCGAAAGGCCCTCTCGTGATCCGGCACCTGGTGCTCTGGAAGCTCGCCGTCGACGCCGGCGACGACCGGGACGCGGTCGTCGCCGAGTTCGCCGCGCGCTTCGGGGCGCTCGTGCCGATCGTCGACGGGCTCGAGCGGCTCGAGATCCGCGCCGACATCGGTGACACCGACGGCAACTGGGATGTCGTGCTCGACGCCGACTACCGCGACACCGCCGCCCTCGAGGCGTATCAGGTGCATCCGGAGCACGTCGCCGCCGCGGCCTACGTGCGTTCGGTCGTCAGCGCGCGGGCCTGCATCGACGTCGAGGTCTGAGCGGCTCGAACGGCCAGACGCTCGCCGTCAGCGAGAACTACGCGCAGAAGGCGTCGGCGAAGAAGGCGGTCGAGTCGGTCATGAAGAACGCCGGCGGCGCGTCGGTCGAAGACCTGACCTGAGACCTACCGCCGCACCACCACGGAGCGGCCGGCGAGGTCCTGCAGCCCGCGGTGGCGCGGGCGCGTGGCGAGCATCACGAGCAGCGCGATCCAGCCGGCGATCGGGATGGCGGCGACGAGCACGACGAAGCCGCCGCCGAAGGCATCCTGAACCACGTCGGGCAGTTTCGCGAGCACCGCGGCGCACGCGGCGCCGAGGGCGATCGGCGCGACGATGACGAGGCTGCGCAGGATCGCCCGGCCGAACCCGACCGGGGCGCCGGAGTCCGCGTCGACCACGCGCAGGCCGAGGACCGCCTTCCCCGGAGTGACGCCGAGCAGCGCCGTCAGCGCCGTGGCGAGCAGCGTGGCTGCGAACGGCACGAGCGGGATCGCCCAGAACAGGTTCATCCCGGAGTCGCTCAGGCCCGCGAAGATCACGACGACGACGATCACGAACGTCGTGGAACCGTCGAGGAAGAACGCGAACGCGCGCATCGCCGGATGCGCCGGCCGCGCGTCGGCGGGTGGATCCTCGGCGGCGGCCAGTTCCGCCGGCTCCGAGCCGGGGACGGCGGGCGGTGCATCGAAGACCTCGACCCCGGCGGGCGCGTCCAGATCCTCCCGGTCCGCCGGGCCGGCCGGGGCCGTGTCGGTCACGGCAGCAGGCGGTTCGGTCCGCGGAACAGGTAGGTCACCTCGCGGATCGACGGCTGCTGCAGCAAGAGCATGATCACGCGCGACAGGCCCATTCCGAAGCCGCCGTGCGGGGGAACGCCGTAGCGGAAGAAGTCGAGGTAGAACGAGAGCTCCTCGGGGTCGAGGCCCTTCTCCTGCGCCTGCTCGACGAGAACGTCGATGCGATGCTCGCGCTGGGCTCCGGTCGAGATCTCGACGCCGTTGAAGATCAGGTCGTACGAGTTGGTGAGGCCGGCATCCCCGTCGTGACGGCGGTGGTAGAACGGCCGGATGCTCGAGGCGTAGTCGGTGAGGAAGACGAACTCGTGGCCGAACTCCTCCTTCACGTAGGCGGCGATCCGGCGCTCGCCCTCCGGGTCCATATCGGCGTCGCTGCGGGGCACGGTGTAGCCGCGCTTGGCGATGATCTCCTTGGCCTCGGCGAGCGGGATGCGGGGGAACGGCGTCGACGGAACCGTCACCTCGATCCCGAAGGCGGCCTCGATCTCGGCGCCGTGCTTCTCCTTGACGGCGGTGAGTCCGGTGACGAGGAGTTCCTCGTGCATCCGCATGACGTCCTCGTGCGAGTCGATCCAGGAGATCTCGGCGTCGACCGAGATGAACTCGGTGGCGTGCCGGCTCGTGAACGACGGGTCGGCGCGGAACGCGGGGGCGACCTCGAAGACCTTGCCGAAGCCCGCGGGCTGCGCCATCTGCTTGAAGAACTGCGGGCTCTGCGCGAGGTACGCCTTCGTGTCGAAGTAGTCGACCTCGAAGAGTTCGGCGCGGCTCTCCGACGCCGACGCCATCAGCTTCGGGGTGTGGATCTCGATGTAGCCGTGCTCGACCCAGTAGCTGCGCAGCGCGTGCAGGAAGGTGGTCTGCACCCGGAAGATCAGGTTCTGCTCGGGGCGGCGCAGGTCGAGGAAGCGCCAGTCGAGTCGCTTGTCGATGCTCGAGTCGTCGGCGATCGGGGAGTCGAGCGCGGCGCCGACGACCTCGAGGGCGCCGATCTTCACCTCGAGCCCGCCCAGCTTCACGCGCTCGTCCTTCTTGAGCTCGCCCTCGATGCTCACGAACGAGCCGGTCGTCAGCCCCGAGATCGCGTCGGTGATCGTCGGGTCGCCCTCATCGCCGTCACGCACCGCGGGGTTCACGAGCTGGGCGGCGCCCGACTCGTCGCGCAGCACGATGAACTGCAAGCGCTTCTGATCTCTGACGGTCTCCACCCATCCGGCGACCCGGACGGATCCTTCGGGCGTGGCGGCGAGTTCGGAGATCAGGGTGCGAGAAGTCACGGTCCCCGAGTCTACTTCCGGGGCGATCCCACAGGTTCGCGGGTCGTACACTCAAGGGGTGACCGCCGAAAGAGTCCACCTCGTGCGCCACGGCGAGGTGGAGAATCCGGGCGGTGTGCTCTACGGGCGCATCGAGGGCTTCGGGCTGAGCGTGCGAGGCCACCGGATGGCGCAGCTGGCCGCCGAGTCGCTGGCGGGCCACGACATCCGCTCGGTGACCGCGAGTCCGCTGCAGCGCACCCGGGAGAGCGCGGCGCCGTGGATCGCGCAGTTCGGGGTCGGGGCCCGGGACGAGCTGCAACTGGGGCTCGACGAGCGGCTCATCGAGCCGACCAACGCCTTCGAGGGCATCAACATGCGCCGCGACCTGCCGAAGCGCCCCGACCTGTGGCGGCATCTGGTCAACCCGCAGAAACCGTCGTGGGGCGAGGCGTTCCTCGCGGTGCAGGCCCGGATGATGGCCGCCGTGCACGACCACTGGGCTGCCGCTGACGGGGGAGAGGTCGTGCTGGTGAGTCACCAGATGCCGATCGTCATGGTCGCCCGCACCGTCGCCGGCAAGCCCCTGGCCCACAACCCGTCCAAGCGCCGCTGCGCCCTCTCGAGCATCACGACGCTGGAGCGACGCGGGGATGCCTTCACCGAGGTGTCGTACCGCGAACCCGCCGCGGCGCTGCTCCTCGACGCGATCGATACCGGAGCCGTCTGATGCGCCCTCGATTCCTGCCCCTGGTCGCGTCCGCCGCGGCCCTCCTGCTGCTCGCCGGCTGCACGTCGAGCGACGGCGTCGCCGGACAGGAGACCGGCGGCTACATCTCGGGTGACGGCTCGGTGCTCGTCGTCGCGGAAGCCGACCGCACGGACGTGCCCGGCTGGGGTGGGGAGACCGTCGACGGCGCGACGATCGACAGCGCCGCGATCGACGGCGTCGTCGTGCTCAACTTCTGGTACGCGGGCTGCCCGCCGTGCCGCAAGGAGGCGCCGCTCCTGGAGGAGGTCTACCAGGAGTACCAGGACCGCATCACGTTCCTCGGGGTCAACGTGCGCGACTCCGCCCCGACCGCGCGCACCTTCGAGGAGGAGTTCGGGGTGCAGTACGACTCGATCCTCGACGTGAACTCGCGCGATGTGATGAGCGCCTTCGCCGGCCAGGTTCCGCCGTCGGCGGTCCCGACGACCCTGGTGCTCGACGCGCAGGGCCGGGTCGCCGCCCGCGTCTCCGGTCTGCTGCCGAGTGCGCAGACCCTCGCCGACCTCATCGACGCCGTCCTCGCCGAGACCGGCAGTCCGTGACCGAGATCCTCACGGATGGCGGGCTCTGGTTCGCCATCCCGCTCGCGCTCGCGGCGGGGCTCGTGTCGTTCCTCTCGCCCTGCGTGCTGCCGCTCGTCCCCGGCTACCTCGGCTACGTCAGCGGCATCGCGGCGGGGGCGGAACGCAGCCGTCGACGCATGGTGATCGGTGCGGTGCTGTTCGTCCTCGGCTTCGCGACGGTGTTCGTGGTCGTCAACTTCCTCGGCGCGACGACCGCCCGGTTCTACATCGACTACGTCGACATCCTGCAGCGCGTCGGGGGCGTGGTCGTGATCATCCTCGGACTCGTCTTCATCGGCCAGGTGACGTTCCTGCAGCGCGAGGTCAAACCGACCTGGCGTCCGCGCGCCGGACTCGCGGGTGCGCCGCTGCTCGGGGTCGTCTTCGCCCTCGGCTGGGCGCCGTGCATCGGCCCGACGATCGGCACGGTGTTCCTGATGTCGGGGTTCGACCCGGTCCGCGCCGTGCTGCTCGCGAGCGTCTACTCGCTCGGGCTCGGCATCCCGTTCATCCTCGTCGCCCTCGGCTTCGGCTGGATGAGCACCACGATCGACTGGGTGAAGCGCCACATGCGCGTCATCAACATCGTCGGCGGTGTCATGCTGATCGCGGTCGGGATCCTCCTCGTGACCGGGATCTGGAATCTGATCCTCTTCAACCTCCAGGCGGTGATCCTTGGCTTCGTTCCGGCCATCTGACGCGATTTCGGCGGAGCCCGAGGAGGACTCCCGCGCCGACGGGGCCCCGACGCTCCCGAAGCTCGGACCCGTCGGGTTCGCGCGCTTCCTCTGGCGGCAGCTCACGAGCATGCGCACGGCGCTCGTGCTGCTCCTGCTGCTGGCGCTGGTCGCGGTGCCCGGGTCGCTCATCCCCCAACGCACCTCGAACCCGAACGGCGTCGCCTCCTGGCAGCGCGACGACCCCGAGCTGTTCCGCACGCTGGACTCGCTCGGGCTGTTCAGCCTGTACTCGTCGCCGTGGTTCGCCGCCGTGTACGTGCTGCTGTTCGTCTCGCTCGTGGGCTGCATCCTGCCGCGCGCGAAGCACCACATCGACGCGATGCGCTCGCGCCCGCCGCGCACGCCCGCCCGGCTCTCGCGCCTCGTCGCCTACACCGAGGCGTCGACGCCTCTCGACGTGGAGACCGCCGTGGCGGTCGCGCGCGACACGCTCAAGAAGCGGCGGTACCGGGTCGAGCGCTACGGCGACTCGATCTCGGCCGAACGCGGCTACCTCAAAGAGACCGGCAACCTCATCTTCCACATCTCGCTCGTCGGGGTGCTGGTCTTCGTCGGCCTCGGCGACCTGCTCGGGTCGATCGGGCAGCGCGTGCTCATCGAGGGTCAGCCGTTCGTGAACGTGCAGGCCGACTACGACACCTTCACCCCGGGAGCCTGGATCGACCCCGACACCGATCTGGCGCCCTTCTCGATGCGGCTCGACTCGTTCGAAGACCGCTACTCGTTCGCCGACAACCGATGGAACCCGGAGAAGTTCACGGCCAACATGAGCATCCGCGAGCCCGGCGGCGACTGGCAGCCGCGGGTGCTGGAGGTGAACTCGCCGCTCGACATCGGCGGCACGCAGGTCTACCTGCTCGGCAACGGCTACGCGCTCGACGTCACGGTGCGCGACCCCGAGGGCCGCGAGGTGTTCTCCCAGCCGGTCCCGTTCCTCGCGCTCGACAACAACCTGATGAGCATGGGAGTCGTGAAGGTGCCCGACGGCCTGAGCGAGCAGATCGGGATGCGGGGATTCTTCTACCCCGACCCCTACGCGCGCACCGACGGCACCCTCGGCTCGTTCCAGCCGATGATCACCGACAACGCGATCGTCACCCTCCTGGTCTACTCGGGCAACATCGGCCTCGACGACGGATCCGACTCGAACGTCTACTCGCTGAAGACCGCGAACCTCACCGAGCTCGCCGGCCGGGATGATCCGCTCACCCTGGCCGTCGGTGAGACGGTCGACCTGCCGAACGGGCTGGGCACCATCGAACTCAACAAGGTCGTGCGCTACGTCGGTCTCGACATCCACCGCGACCCCGTGCAGGGACTCGTGCTCGTCTTCACCCTGCTGGCGATCGCGGGACTCCTCGCGGGCGTGATGGTGCCGCGCCGCAGGGTCTGGATCAAGGTGCTGCCCGCGGCCGACGGTTCGCGCGTGGAGTACGCGGGATTGGCCCGCGGGGACGACGCCGCACTGCCGGCTGAGGTGGCGGAGATCGTCCGCATCAACACCGAGGCCCTCGAACGTAGGATGACGACATGAACACGGAGACACTCGCCGCCTGGTCCCTCCTCGGCGTGTACTCGGCCTGCGCCGTCTACCTGATGGCCTTCGTCGCCTTCCTCGTCGACCTCGCGCGCCGTTCGGCCCGCACCCCGGCCGCCCGCACGCCGGCGACCGCCACCGTCTCCTCCGCCACGGTCGCCTCCGCCGAGGGCGGCTCGACCGCGGTGCTCGTGAACGCCCCGCCGGCGCCTCCCGCCGACCAGGTCGGCGCGAAGCCCAGCCGCAGCGCGCGGGTCGGCGTCGCGCTCACCGTCGTCGGACTCGTCGTGCACACCGCGGCCATCCTGCTGCGCGGGATCGCGGCGGAGCGGGTGCCGTGGGCCAACATGTTCGAGTTCGCCCTCACCGGCACCGGCGTCATCGTGGCCACCTTCGTCGTCTCGCTGCTCTGGAAAGATCTGCGGTACCTCGGCGTCTTCATCACCGGCCTCTCGGTGCTGCTGCTCGCCCTCGCGACGCGCAACCTCTACGTCGACGTCGTGCCGTTGCCCCCGGCCCTGGACTCGGCGTGGCTGGTCATCCACGTGCTGGTCGCCATCCTCGCCACCGGGTTCTTCGCGCTCGCGACCGGTCTGTCGATCCTGCAGTTGCTGCAGCAGGGCCGCGAGGGCGGGCGCCTGCGCAAGGCGCGTCTGATGCGCACGATGCCGGCCTCGACGGTGCTCGAGACGATGTCCTACCGTCTCAACGTCGTCGGCTTCGTGCTGTGGACCTTCACCCTCGTCTTCGGCGCCATCTGGGCCGAGCGCGCGTGGGGTCGTTACTGGGGCTGGGACGTCAAGGAGGTGTGGACCTTCGTCATCTGGGTCGTCTACGCCGGCTACATCCACGCTCGCGCGACGCGCGGCTGGCGCGGCACCCCGTCGGCGGTCCTGTCGATCGTCGGCTTCGTCACGGTGCTGTTCAACTTCGTCGTCGTGAACGTCTTCTTCACCGGCCTTCACGCCTACTCGGGGCTCGTCGCGCCGACGTCGCCGTAAGGCGCTCGGCGCAGCGATCGAGGCGCGCGAGCCACCACTCGCGTCGCTCCGGGGAGGCGCCCCAGCGCGCCAGCAGATCCGGGTCGGCGACAACCCGTTCGACCGGGATGCGACCCTCCCGCGGCAGCAGCGGATGCGCGGCGACGTCGGCGGCCAGCAAGGCGGCCGTGCCGAGGCCGCAGTCGAAATCGAGCTCGGGCAGGGCCGCCGCGAGCCGAGCTCCCATCGCCAGCCCCACCGAGGTGTCGAGGGCGCTCGACACGACGGCGGGCAACCCGGAGGCCGCGACCACGGCGAGCGCGGCCGCGACGCCGCCGAGAGGTGCGGCCTTGACGACGAGGATGTCGGCGGCGCCCTGCCGCGCGACGTGCAGCGGATCGCGAGCCTTGCGCACGCTCTCGTCGGCCGCGATCGGCAGCTGCCAGTCGCGGAGGCGGCCGCGGAGTTCGACGAGTTCGGGCACCGTGGCGCAGGGTTGCTCGAGGTACTCCAGGTCGAACGGGGCGAGGGCGTGCGCCGCGTGCTCGGCCTCGTCGAGGTTCCAGCCGCCGTTGGCATCCACCCGGATCCGTCCGGCCGGCCCGAGCAGTTCGCGCACGGCACGCACGCGGGCGACGTCCTCGGCGAGGGTCTGTCCACGCTCGGCGACCTTCACCTTCACGGTGCGCGTGGCGCCGAACCGGGCGAGGAGCGCAGCCACCGAGTCGGGTCCGACAGCGGGCAGCGTGGCGTTGACCGGGATGACGTCGCGCACGAGTTCGGGCTCCGGCCCCCAGCCATAGTCGACCGCGGCGGCGAGCCAGGTCGAGGCCTCGTCGTCGTCGTATTCGACGAAGGGGGCGAACTCGGTCCAGCCCGACGGCCCGCGCAACAGCATCGCCTCGCGCACCTCGATCCCACGGAAGCGGGTGGCGAGCGGCAGGGCGACGACCTGCGCGGCGTCGCGCAGTTCCTTCCCGGAGGGCAGTCCCATCTGCCCAGTCTGCTGGCTAGAGTGAGGGTGACGCGCGCCACCTGGCACGGATGGACGGTTCAACCGCGCAGGATGGCGCGCGAAGCAGAAGCGAGGCTCGACATGACCCTCCCCCCGCCCACGCCTCCGCGCCCGCAGTACCAGGGCCTCCCCTCGTCGTATCGTCCGGTGCAACAGCAGCACGTGCAGCCGCAGCTCCAGGCGACGGCGCCGACCCTCGGCCAGTACATCCGCAGCGACACCCGCACGCTCCCGGGACGGCGGGCGCCTCGGTGGGCGGGTCGCGTCGCGTTCCTGCTCGGGATGCTCGCCGTCATCCTGTTCGTCGGCGACACGCTCATCTCCGGCGGTCTCGGGATGCTCGCGGTGCTCGCGGCGCCGATCGGGGTCGTCGCCTTCCTCTTCGCCCTCATCGCGATCATCGCGGGCATCGGCCGCGGGCTCGGGATCTTCGGGCTCGTCTTCGCCCTGGCCGGCAGCACGATCTTCTGGTCGTGGCTGGGAAGGACCTTCGGCTAGCCGATGAGGCTCGACCCGTGACCCTCGAGACCGTGCCGACGAGCCGCGCCCGCTGGCCCGGCCGCGCCGCGCTCGCATCCGGCGTCGTGACGCTGCTGCTCGTCGGCGCCGGAGTCGTCGCGACGGGGTACGACGCGTTCGAGTCGGCGACGGTCGCCGCCTCGGCCGCCCTGGTCACGAGTGCTCTCGCGGTGCTCGGCGGGATCGTCGCAGCGATCGGCAACTGGGAGCGCGGCGCGGCGATCGGCGGCATCGCGCTCGGCCTGTTCGGCAATCCGCTGATGCTGACGTTCGGCCTCGGCGCGGCGGCGAACGTCTGATGGCCGCGGTCTCGGAGCTGTTCGACCCGACGCGCTGGGTCGAGGTCGAGGGCTTCACCGAACTCACCGACCTCACCTACCACCACGACACGACCGGCCGCATCGCGCGCGTCGCGTTCGACCGGCCGGAGGTGCGCAACGCGTTCCGCCCGCACACGGTCGACGAACTGGCCCGCGCCCTCGACGACGCCCGCATGAATCCGCGCATCGGCGTCGTGCTGCTCACCGGCAACGGGCCCTCCCCGAAGGACGGCGGCTGGGCGTTCTGCTCGGGCGGCGACCAGCGCATCCGGGGGAGGGGCGGCTACGAGTACGAGGGCGCCCCGGGCGGGGGCGGCAGGCTGCACATCCTCGAGGTGCAGCGGCTGATCCGTTTCATGCCGAAGGTCGTCATCGCGGTGGTGCCCGGCTGGGCGGCCGGCGGCGGGCATTCGCTGCACGTCGTCTGCGATCTCACGATCGCCGGCCGGGAGCACGCCCGGTTCAAGCAGACGGATGCCGACGTCGGCTCGTTCGACGGCGGCTACGGCAGTGCGTACTTCGCGAAGCAGGTGGGGCAGAAGTTCGCCCGCGAGGTGTTCTTCCTCGCTCGGGAGTACGACGCGGAGCGCGCGATGCAGATGGGCGCGGTCAATGCCGTGGTGCCCCACGCCGAGCTCGAGTCGACGGCGCTGGACTGGGCCGAGACGATCCTCGGCAAGAGCCCGACCGCGATCCGCATGCTCAAGTTCGCGATGAACTCCACCGACGACGGGATGGTCGGGCTACAGGTCCTCGCCGGCGAGGCGACCCGGCTCGCCTACGGCACCGACGAGGCCGCCGAGGGGCGCGACGCGTTCCTCGAGAAGCGTCCGCCGGACTGGTCGCCGTACTCCTGGCCGTTCTGACGATGGGCAGGGCCTGACGCGATGCGTCCGTTGCGCTCGGTGACCCCGGGACCCGCGGTGCTCCCGGCGCTCCGGGATGCGCTCGCCGGGGGGCCCGCCCTGTTCGTCGGCGACGCGAGCGACCTTCCCGCGACGGTTGAGCAACGGGTCGCGCTCGTGGTCGAGACCAGCGGATCTTCGGGGCGCCCGAAGCGCGTCGCGCTCTCCGCCGACGCCCTCCTCGCGAACGCGCGGGCGAGCGAGTCGGCGCTCGGCGGCCCCGGGCAGTGGGTGCTCGCGCTGCCGACCCACTACATCGCCGGACTCAACGTGCTCACCCGCTCCCTCGCCGCCGGCACCGAGCCGGTCACCGTCGAGGGCGAGCACTTCACCGCGGCGGGCCTCCTCGCCGCCGTCGAGCGGATGTCGTCCCCCGATCGGTACACGTCGCTCGTGCCGGCCCAGCTCACCGTCCTCCTCGACGACCCGGCCGCGACCGCGGCGCTCGCGGGATTCCGGCGGGTGCTCGTCGGCGGCCAGGCGACGCCCGGCCCGCTCCGCGACCGCGCCCTGGCGGCGGGCATCGCGATCGTGCGCAGTTACGGCTCGAGCGAGACGAGCGGCGGCTGCGTCTACGACGGAGTACCGATCGGACGGACCGCGGTGCGCGTCGTCGACGGCGAGGTCCAGCTCGGCGGTCCGTCGATCGCGGAGGGCTACCTCGGCGAACCGGAACTCACCGCCGCGCGCTTCCGCGACGACGCCGGGATGCGGTGGTTCCGCACCGCCGACGTGGGCACCTTCGACGGTGGTCGGGTCGCGGTCATCGGACGCCGCGACGACGTGATCATCTCCGGCGGGGTGAAGGTGTCGCTTGGTGCCGTGGAGCGGCTGCTGCACGAGCACGGCTTCGAGGATGCGGTCGTCGTGCGGGGCCAGGATGCGAAGTGGGGCGAGGTGCCCGTCGCCTTCACGGCGACGGACGTCGACCCCACTCCCGCCACGGACGCGGTCGAAGCGGCCCTCGGCTCGGCTGCGCGTCCGCGATTCCGCCTCGGGAGTGCCATCCCGTATCTCCCGAGCGGGAAACCGGACCGGGTGAGCTTGCAAGAGAAGGCGACCAACTAAAGTCAAAAACGTGGCGAAGCAGCAGCGACCGATCCCCCGTGTGCAGATGAACGCGACCCGACCCGTGCCCCCGAAGGCCAAGGTGCGGGGCAGCAAGCTCGCCGCTCCCAAGGCCGCCACGCTCGGCACCTGGATCGCCGGGGCCCGACCGCAGACCCTCGTGCTCGCGATCATCCCCGTCGCCCTCGGCACCGCCGCCGCGGCCCAGGTGATGACCAACTGGTACGACCACTGGGTGCGCGCGCTGCTGGCGCTCGCCGTGGCGGCGTTCCTGCAGATCGGCGTCAACTACGCCAACGACTACTCCGACGGCGTGCGCGGCACGGACCGCGACCGGGTGGGTCCGCAGCGCCTCGTCGGCTCGGGCCGCGCGAAGCCGCGGACGGTGCTGATCGTCGCGCTGGTGTTCTTCGGCCTGGCCGCGACCGCGGGCGTGGTGCTGGTCTGGCGCACCGAGCAGTGGTGGCTGCTGGCGGTCGGCGCCCTCGCGCTCCTCGCCGGTTGGTTCTACACCGGCGGTCGCCGCCCGTACGGCTACCTCGGTCTCGGCGAGATCGCGGTCTTCGTCTTCTTCGGCATCGTGCCGACGGCCGGCACGATGTTCGTGCAGGTGCTCGAGGTCAATGTCGAGGCGTGGCTCGCCGGAGCCGCGGCCGGGGCCCTGGCCTGCGCGGTGCTGGTCGCCAACAACGCCCGCGACCGCGAGAAGGACAGGCTGCACGGCAAACGCACCCTCGCCGTGCTGCTCGGCGACCGGGGCTCGCGCGTGCTCTACATCGTGCTGCTGCTGATCCCGTTCGGCATCCTGGCGTTCTTCGCGCTGTTCTACGAGCCCGGCTCGAACAGCGGCTTCGCGCCCTACGTCTACTTCGCCGGGATCGCCGCTCTGCCCGCGATCCTCATCGCGATCACCGGCCGCACGGCGCGCGAGTGGGTCTACGTGATGCAGCTGACGCTCGTGACGGCGCTGCTCTACGGCCTCGGGCTGTCGGCCGCGATCATCTTCCCCGGGGCGCTCAGCGGACTCTGAGGCGGGTTCGTGCGCTGTCCGACGGCGGGCAGGATGACGTCGTCGATGAGGGCGACCAGGAAGTCGCGGGTCGCCGGGATGCCGAGCATGAGCGCCCGGTAGGTGACCATCGACGGCGAGATCGTCGCGACGAGGTCGAGGTCGAGGTCGGCGGAGATCTCGCCGCGGTCGGCGGCCCGCTGCAGGAACATCCGGTTGAGCGCGATGCGCGGGGCGACGATCGCCTCCCGGGCGGCGACGGCGAGTTCGGGCGAGCGGGAGATCATCGAGGCGAGTCCGGCCATCACGCGCAGCTTGCGCTCGCCGTCCTGGATGCTCGGCGTCTTGATCATCGCGACCAGGTCGCCGCGCAGAGTGCCGGTGTCGGGGATGCTCGACGCGTCGAGGTCGGTCTGCTTGAGGCACGCGACGGCGTCGATCACGAGTTCGGCCTTGGACGGCCACCGACGGTAGAGGGTGGCTTTTCCCGCCTTCGCCCGGGTGGCCACCAGGTCGATCGTCATGCCGTCGTAGCCGGTTTCGGCCAGAACGTCGATCGCGGCCTCGAGGATGTCGGCGTCGCGCGTGTGGTCGCGTTTGCGCCCGAGCTTGGCGGGTTCGTCGGTCAGCGTCATCGCGGGCCTCCTGGGTGCGGGTGCGGACTGTACGGAACGGGAAAGTTCTGAAACTCAGTGTATCCGAAACTAGCCAGTTCCGTATATGGTGTCCCTCATGTCTTCCGCATCCACCGCGTCAGCGGTCTCCCCACGCCGCTGGCTGACGCTCGTCACCGTCGGCCTCGCCCAGCTGATGGTCGTGCTCGACGCGACCGTCGTGAACATCGCCCTCCCGTCGGCGCAGACCGAACTCGGCTTCAGCGACGGCGACCGCCAGTGGGTCGTCACGGCCTACTCGCTCGCCTTCGGCAGCCTCCTGCTGCTCGGCGGTCGCGCCTCCGACCTCATCGGCCGCCGCCGCACCTTCTTCATCGGACTCATCGGCTTCGCGCTCGCCTCCGCGCTCGCCGGAGCGGCGGGCACCTTCGAGGTGCTCATCCTCGGCCGCGCGCTGCAGGGCGCCTTCGCCGCGCTGCTCGCCCCGACCGCCCTCGCCGTGCTGACCACGACGTTCACGATCCCGAAGGAGCGGGCGCGCGCGTTCGGCGTCTTCGGCGCGGTCGCGGGCGCCGGCGGCGCGGTCGGCCTGCTGCTCGGCGGCGTTCTCACCGAGCAGCTCGACTGGCGTTGGAACCTCTACATCAACGTCGTCATCGCCGCCGTCGCGATCGTCGGCACGATCGTCTTCGTGCCGCGCATCGAGCGCACCGGGCCGCGGCCGAGGCTCGACATCCCCGGCACCGTGCTCGTCTCGGGGGGGCTGTTCGGCATCGTCTACGGCTTCGCCAACGCTGAAACCGAGGGCTGGGAGTCGCCGCTCGCCTGGGGCGTCCTCGCGATCGCGGGGCTGCTGCTCGTGGCGTTCGTCGTCTGGCAGACGCGAGCGAAGCATCCGCTGCTCCCGCTGTCGGTCGTGCTCGACCGCAACCGCGGCGCCGCGTTCATCTCGGTGCTCGTCGCCGGGGCCGGGATGTTCGGCATCTTCCTGTTCGTCACGTACTACCTGCAGATCTCGCTCGGCTTCAGCCCGATCCAGACCGGCCTCGGCTTCCTGCCGATGATCGGCATGCTCGTGCTCGCCGCGCAGATCTCGACGAACTTCCTGCTGCCCCGCCTCGGCCCGAAGATCATGGTGCCGTTCGGCATGGCGTTCGGCGTGATCGGCATGGTGATGCTCACGCGCCTGAACCTCGACAGCACCTACGCCGCCGACGTGCTGCCGGCGCTCATGGTGCTCGGACTCACCATGGGCACGATCATGCCCGCCGCGATGCAGACCGCCACCCTCGGCGTCGACCGCGAGTTCGCCGGCGTCGCCTCGGCGATGGTCAACACCAGCCAGCAGGTCGGCGGCTCGGTCGGCACGGCGCTGCTCAACACGATCGCCGCGACCGCGGCGGCCGACTACATCGCCGGCCACCTGCCGGCGAACGACCTCGTCGCCGCGCAGGCGGCCGTCTCGTCCTACGCCGCGGCGTATTGGTGGGATGCCGCGTTCTTCGCGGCGGGCGGCGTCATCGCCGCGCTGCTGTTCCGCCGACGCGGGGAGGGAGTGTCACTCACCTCGGGGCACGCCGCCGCCGAGGCCGAACCGGTCGTCGCACACTAGCCACGCGGTGCGGGCGGGGCGTCTTCGGCGTCCTCGTCCGCCGCCGGCGCGCCGGCGGCGCCTCGGGCCTCGACGATCCGCCGGGCGACGCGATCGCGTTGCGGGCGCAACAGCACGTACGAGACGCAGAAGCCGATGACGGCCGCGATGAGCGCCGAGACCCACCACTCCAGGCCCAGGGCGTAGAGGATGCCGAACGGGATCGCGAAGGCGAGCACCCGCAGGGCGGAGTAGAGCAGCCAGTCGCGCACGCGCCCAGTTTAGAGCGGTCGGCTGACGACGTCCGCCCAGCACGCTTCCGGGCGCCGACGCCTAGAATCGGGGCATGTCCCGGCTGCTCCCGATCGCGTTCCTCGTCTGGGTCGCCTTCACGGTGTTCACCGTCGTCGACGTCGCCCTGATCGAGCGCACCCGCGTCCGCGGTCTTCCGAAGCCGGGCTGGATCGTGCTCGTGCTGCTGGTCCCCATCGTCGGCGGCGTGCTGTGGTTCGCCGTCGGGCGGGTGAAGACCGGCGAGGCCGCCGTCGGCACCGCCCGCCGCGGGCCGATCGCCCCGGACGACGACCCCGAGTTCCTCCGCCGCCTGAATCGCGAGAAGGCGATGGAGGACCGGATCGAGCAGCTCGAGCAGGAGCTGCGCGACCTCGACGATGACAACCCCAAGCCCTGAACCTGCGAGCGCAGCCCCCGCCAGCAGCTACGCCGTCGCGTTCCTCGGGGAGCTGATCCGCCGCGGCGTGCGCGACGTCGTCGTCTGCCCGGGCTCCCGGTCGCAGGCTCTCGCCCTCGCGGCAGCGGAGTTCGAGCGTGCCGGTCTGCTGCGCTTGCGGGTGCGCATCGATGAGCGGTCGGCATCCTTCCTCGCCACAGGTCTCGCCCGGGAATCCCACACGCCCGTCGTGATCGTCACGACGTCGGGCACGGCGGTCGCCAACCTGCTGCCGGCGGTGCTCGAGGCCTCGCACTCCGGCATCCCGCTCGTCGTCGTCACCGCCGACCGGCCCGCCGAACTGCTCGGCGTCGGCGCCAACCAGGCGACCGTGCAGGCGGGCATCTTCGGCTCCGCCGTGCGGCGGGAATGGAATGTCGCGCCGCCGTCGTCGGCCGAGGGAGCCGTCGAACTCGCCGCCGACGTGCTCGACGGGTTGACCGGACCGGTGCACGTCAACCTCGCGTTCCGCGATCCGCTGTCGGGGGTGGTGCCGCTCCCGTCCGTCGAACCCGGCGTCTGGCGTCCCGTGCAGCCGCCCGAGGCCGAGATCATCGCCCCCGGTCCGCTGACCGTCGTCGTCGCCGGTACCGAGGCCGGGGAGCGCGCCGAGGCCGCCGCGCGCGAGCTGGGAGCGCCCTTGCTCGCCGAGGTCGCGAGCGGCGCCCGCTTCGGTCCCAACCTCGTCCCGGCGTACCGCGAACTCCTCAACGAGCCCGGGTTCGGCGACCGGATCGAGCGCGTCGTGGTGTTCGGGCACCCGACGCTGAGCCGTGAGATCACGGCCCTGCTGTCGCGCGAGGGCGTCGCGGCGATCGTCGTGCGCGGGAACGGCCGGGATGCCTACGACCCGGGTCGCTCGGCCCGCATCGTCGGCGACCTGCGGGTCGCGGGCGACGCCCTCCCCGAATCGCGGGGATGGGTCGGGCCGTGGGTGCATGCGTCGCGGGAGCTGCTCGCGGTCGAGGAGGCGCCGGCCGCATCCCTCAGCGATGACCGGATCGAGCGCGCCGACTTCGCCCGTGCGCAACTGGACCGTCTGCGTGAGCCGGTCACCCGGCGGATGCTCGCCGAAGCCGTCTGGGCGATCACCTGGCCGCACGACCGGCTCGTGCTCGGGGCGTCCCGGCTGATCCGCGACCTCGACCGCGTCGCGCCGGGCAAGAAGATCCCGGTCTTCGCCAACCGCGGGCTCGCCGGCATCGACGGCACGATCGCGACGGCGACCGGGATCGCCCTCGGGGCCGCCGGGTCCGACCGCCCCGGGGTCACCCGTGTGCTGCTCGGCGATCTGGCGCTGCTGCACGACGCCGGGTCGCTCGCCCCGACGCCCGGCGAGGCGATGCCGCGGATGCAGGTGATCGTCGGCAACGACGGCGGCGGCACGATCTTCGACTCCCTCGAGGTCGCGCGCTCCGCAGATCCGGAGCTGTTCGACCGCGTGCTCTACACGCCGCACGCCGTCGACCTCGCCGCGCTCGCCGCCGCCTACGGCTGGGAGCACCGGCGCGCGGCCACGCGGTCGGAGCTCGACGACGCGCTGTCGGCATCCGGTCTGCGGGTGCTGATCGAGGTTCCGCTCGCGCGGTGACCGTCGTAGGGTCGGCGCATGCGCACCACCATCGCCGACCTCCTCCGCGCCGGGCCCGGGATCGACCTCGGCGCGATCGACACCTCGGCGACGCCGGGTTTCCAGGGCGACAAGGCCGCGGGCCAGGCGAAGCTCGCGGAGGGTGCCGGCGAGTTCTCCACCCTCCAGGAGCAGCTGTTCGCCGCCAGCCGGTACGGCGATCCCCGTCGGGTGCTGCTCGTGCTGCAGGCGATGGACACGGCGGGCAAGGGCGGCATCGTCACGCACGTGATGGGGTCGGCGGATCCACAGGGCATCGCCTTCGCGTCGTTCAAGGCGCCGACCGACGAGGAGAAGGCGCACGACTTCCTCTGGCGCATCCGCCCCCGCGTTCCGGGCCCCGGGATGATCGGCGTCTTCGACCGTTCGCACTACGAGGACGTGCTCATCCACCGCGTGCGTGGCTTCTCGACGCCCGAGGTCATCGAGGAGCGCTACGGGATCATCACCGCGTTCGAGGACGAACTGCATACCGCCGGCACGACGATCGTGAAAGTCATGTTGCACATCTCCGAGGACGAGCAGAAGGCCCGTCTCGGCGAGCGGCTCGAGCGGCCCGACAAGCATTGGAAGTACAACCCGGGGGATGTCGACGAGCGCGCGTACTGGGACGCCTACATGGAGGCGTACCGGATCGCGATCGAGCGCACCTCCACCGACGCCGCCGCCTGGTACGTCGTGCCGGCCGACCGCAAGTGGTACGCCCGCCTCGCCGTGCAGCAGCTGCTGCTCGACGCGCTCCGCGGGCTCGACCTGCGTTGGCCCGCCGCCGACTTCGACGTCGAAGCCGAGAAGAAGCGCCTCGCCGCGACGTGATCTCACTTCGGCTCGCGCGCAGAGACACGATCCATCTGCCCGCCCGGTTCGCCTGGATCTCCGTGGTCGAGTTCGGCATCGAAGGTGAGGCTGACAACGACGAGCTTCTTTCCGCGCTGCTCGAGCAACCGGGTGCCGACGACGCCTACCCGTTCTACGACCCGAGCAGGCCCGTCCGGGCTCATGACGACGGTGTTCACGGCCCCTACCGGCTGGCCGCCGTCACCTCCGACACCTTTCTGCGCCTCGACTCCCGGGCTGCCCGCGATCGGCTCGTGAGATGGGTCGAGGCGTACGAACCGACCGTCGCCCGATCGCCCGAATTCACGTCACTGGCCGTCGACGCGTTCGGTGAGCGGTCGGCGGCCTATGCGCTCCCGTCGTTCAACGACATGCCCGAGATCGACAGAGACGAACTCTGGTCGACGGTCCTCGGTAATGAGACCGGCTACGAGGAGATCGTCACCATCTCGCCGACGCGCGACAAGTTGACCCTCATCGTCGCAAGCGACGACTGATTCACCCGTTCAGCACCGCTTCGCGCAGACACGCCGGGGGACTCGCCGCGCGATCTGAAGTCCGGTGCTGAGCCGGCGAAACATCGGGGTTGCACCCGCCGGAACGACCTAACCGAACGCCTCGACGATCGGGCGGAACTTGAGTTTCGTCTCCGCGAGTTCGCGGTCGGGGTCGGATTCGGCGACGATGCCGGCTCCGGCGAACGCGGTGAGCGTGCCGTCGGCATCCACCTCGGCGGAACGCAGCGAGATCGCCCACTTGCCCTGGCCCGACTGGTCGACGTAGCCGATCGGCCCGGCGTAGCGGCCGCGGTCGAACGGCTCGAGCTCGCGGATGGTCGCCACCGCCGCGGCTGTCGGGGTGCCGGCGACGGCGGCCGTCGGGTGCAGCGCGGCGACCAGGTCGAGAGCCCCCGAGCCGTCCGAGAGGCGGCCCATCACGTCGCTCGCGAGGTGCCAGAGGTTCGGCAGCTTCAGGGTGAAGGGCATCTCGTCGGCCGTGATGCCGGGACCGTGGGGGCGCAGCGCGGCGAGGACGCTCTCGACGGCGAACCGGTGCTCGTCGAGATCCTTGGCGCTGGTGGCGAGCTCGGCGGCGGCGGCGGCGTCGGCCTCGGCATCGGCTCCGCGTGCGTGGCTGCCGGCCAGGACGCGCGCGGTGACCACGCCGTCGGTCACGCGCACGAGGGTCTCGGGACTCGACCCGAGGTGCCCGTCGACCGAGAACGTCCAGGTGTCGGGGTAGCCGAGCGCGAGCTCGAGCAGCACCCGGCGCAGGTCGGCGCCCTCCGGGACGTGCCCGACGAGGTCGCGGGCGAGCACGACCTTCTTCAGATCCCCGGCGAGGATGCGCTCCACCGCCGTCGAGACGGCCGCACGGTAGTCGTCGGGCTTCTGCGCTCCGGGGTGCAGCGACAGCCGGTACTCGAGGCCGAGCGGGGAGGCGGCGACGCGCTCGTCGGCGCCGTTCACGCGGGTGATCCAGCCCACCCCGTCCCGGCGGCCGATCACGACGCGCGGCACGATCAGCACGCTCGACTTGGCCGACGCGTCGTCGAAGGTGAACGCGCCGAAGGCGACCAGGCCGGAGCCGCGCACCTTCACCTGGTCGTCGACGCGGGCGTTCGCGGCGACGTCGCGCCAGGCGGCGGCAGCGTCCCGCAGACGGGTCGGGCCGCGGAACTCGAGCCGCAGGGTCTCGCCGAGTCCGACGATGCCGTCGCCCCGCCGCAGGAACAGCAGAGGGCGCGTCGCGTCGGCGAACGGGATGAGCGAAGGGACCGGATCGATCCGGCGCGTTTCGACGGTGAGGTCGGTCACCCCTCCACCGTAAGCCGCCGCAGGAATGGTGAGGGTCCCCTGCGTAGGATGGATCAAGTGAGCAGGGCGGATCTGAACAAGGAACCGGACGACGTGTCCGGGATGTTCGACCATGTCGCGCCCGGCTACGACCGCACCAACACCGCGCTGAGCGCCGGCAACGACATCCTCTGGCGCATCGCGACCACCAAGGCGATCGACCCGAAGCCGGGCGAGCGGGTGCTCGACGTCGCCTGCGGCACCGGCACGTCGACCGCGTCGATCGCGAAGACCGGCGCCACCGTCGTCGGTCTCGACTTCTCGCCCGCGATGATCGCCGAGGCCGAGAAGCGTCATCCGACGTTCGAGTTCATCGTCGGCGACGCGACGAAGCTGCCGTTCGGCGACGACGAGTTCGACGCCGTCACGATCTCGTTCGGCCTGCGCAACGTGCAGGACCCGAGGGCGGCGCTCGCCGAGATGTACCGCGTGCTCAAGCCCGGCGGCCGGGTCGTGGTCTGCGAGTTCTCGAAGCCGCCGCGGGCGGTGCTGCGCGCCGGGTACTTCGCCTACCTCAAGGTGGTCGCGCCCGCGATCGTCGGCATCACGTCGTCGAATCCCGAGGCCTACACGTACCTCGTCGAGTCGATCCGCGCCTGGCCCGACCAGCAGACCCTCACCCAGTGGATCCGGGGCGTCGGCTTCACCCGGGTCGCGTACCGCAACCTCACCGCGGGCGTCGTCGCGTTGCACCGCGGCCGCAAGCCCGAAGACCTCGCGATCCGCGCCGCCACCGCGCGCCGCACGGCTCGGGCCCGTAAGCCCGTCGCCGGCTGAGCACATCGTGACCCCGTCCCCTTCGATCGCCCGCCGCAAGACGCTCGGCGCCTCCCTCGGACTCGGCGAGAAGCTCTTCGCGTCGAGCGAGGAGCGGCAGTTCGCCTCCGACATCGAGGCGGGGCTCGAGATCGTCGAGCAGCGGCTCGTTCAGCAGGTGCGCTTCGCCGACGAGATCGCCGACGTCACCTCCCGCTACCTGCTGGATGCCGGTGGCAAACGCGTGCGCCCGGTGCTGACCCTGCTCACCGCGCAGCTCGGTGAGGGCGCCAACGACGCCGTGCTGACGGCGGCCCAGGCGGTCGAGATCACGCACCTCGCCTCGCTGTACCACGACGATGTCATGGACGAGGCCGAGGTGCGCCGCGGGGTGCCGAGCGCGCAGACGGTGTGGGGCAACTCGGTCGCCATCCTCACCGGCGACCTGCTGTTCGCGCGCGCCTCGAAGCTCGTCGCGAGTCTCGGCGAGGCGGCGATCGCCATCCAGGCCGACACCTTCGAGCGGCTCTGCCTCGGCCAGCTGCACGAGACCATCGGCCCGCGCGCGGGCGAAGACCCGATCGAGCACTACCTCCAGGTGCTCTCCGACAAGACCGGGTCGCTCATCGCGCTCGCCGGGCTCGTCGGCGTGCAGTTCTCCGGAGCCCCCGAGGAGTACCGCGAGCCGGTGCGCCTGTTCGGCGAGCGGGTGGGGGTCGCGTTCCAGCTGGTCGACGACGTCATCGACCTCTCCGCGGAGATCGAGCAGACGGGCAAGACCGCCGGCACCGACCTGCGCGCCGGGGTGCCGACGCTGCCCGTGCTCTTCCTGCACCGTCAGGCGCAGACCGACCCCGCCGCCGCGGCGCTCGTCGCGAGGATCGAGGCCGCGATCGAGCGGTCCAGCGACGACGACGTCGATCCCGACTTCGCGGCGGCGGTCGCCGAACTCCGGGAGTCGTCGGCGACATCCGATACGCTCGCCGAGGCGAACCGCTGGGCGGATCGGGCGGTCGAGGCTCTCGGGCCTCTCCCCGACGGCCCCGTCAAGAAGGCGCTGACGCGCTTCGCCCAGGCGATCGTCGAGCGATCGGGCTGACGGCTCCGAATCTTTTCGCGGGTCGAGTGCCGGCGAAGCCGGTGTATCGAGACCCACCCATGCACACAGTGAGGAACCCCCGTTGACCAAGCTCCGCCTGGCCATCGTCGGAGCCGGCCCCGCCGGCATCTACGCCGCAGACATCCTGCTCAAGCACGAGCGCGCCTTCGACGTCTCGATCGACCTGTTCGAGCAGCTCCCCGCCCCGTACGGCCTCGTGCGCTATGGCGTCGCCCCCGACCACCCCCGCATCAAGGGCATCATCACCGCGCTGCGCGAGGTGCTCGACCGCGGCGACATCCGCATCTTCGGCAACGTGCGGTACGGCGTCGACATCACCCTCGACGACCTCAAGAGGCACTACAACGCCGTGATCTTCTCCACCGGCGCGATCCGGGATGCCGACCTCGAGATCCCCGGCATCGACCTGCCCGGCTCCTACGGCGCCGCCGACTTCGTCTCCTGGTACGACGGCCACCCCGACGTCCCGCGCGAGTGGCCGCTCGACTCCTCGTCGGTCGCCGTGATCGGCAACGGCAACGTCGCGCTCGACGCGGCCCGGATGCTGGCGAAGCACGCGGACGACCTGCTACCGACCGAGATCCCTTCCAACGTCTACGACATCCTCAAGTCGTCGCCGGTGACCGACGTGCACGTCTTCGGTCGCCGCGGGCCGACGCAGGTGAAGTTCAGCCCCCTCGAGCTGCGCGAGCTCGGCGAGCTGCGCGACGTCGACATGATCGTGGAGGACGAGGACTTCGACTACGACGACGCCGCCCGTGCCGCGATCGCGTCGAACAAGCAGATCTTCGTGATCGACAAGGTGTTCACGAAGTGGCGCGCGGAGGGCGTCGAGGGCGCGTCCCGCCGGCTCCACCTGCACTTCTACGCGAAGCCGCTCGAGGTCGTCGCCGGACCCGACGGCCGCGTCGCGTCGTTCCGGTACGAGCGCACCGAGCCGGACGGCGCGGGCGGCGTGACGGGCACCGGCGAGATCCGCGAGGTCGAGATCGGCCAGATCTACCGCGCCGTCGGCTACTTCGGCTCGCCGCTCGACGGCATCCCGTTCGACGAGCGCCGCGGCGTCATCCCGAACCACGAGGGCCAGGTGCTCGCGGACGAGAACGAGATCCTGCCCGGCGTCTACGCCACCGGCTGGATCAAGCGCGGCCCGATCGGCCTCATTGGCCATACCAAGTCCGACGCGATGGAGACCGTGCAGCACCTCGTCAACGACCAGGCGTCGTGGTGGGTGCCCGCGGACCCGTCGGAGGAGTCGGTCGTGGCGCTGCTCGAGGAGCGGGGTGTCGAGTACACCGACCTCGACGGCTGGCACGCGCTGGACCAGCACGAGATGGCCCTCGGCGAGCCGCACGGCCGGGCGCGCATCAAGGTCGTTCCGCGCGACGAGATGGTGAAGATCTCCCGGTCCTGACGCCCGTCGCGTCCGACCTGTGGCGAGACGACTGACCCTCACCGCCTTGGCGGCGGTCGCTCTCGGAGCGCTGATCGGCGGCGTGCCTGTGCGGCGAGCTGTTCGGCGACGCTGACTCCCTCGCGGAGAGCCTCGCGGCCCTGCGCGTGGGCAGCGACTCGCACACCTCACGATCGTCGTGACCGCCGCCGCCTCCGGCGATGTGCCGTCCGACCGCATCGTCGCCCAACTCGGACACTCGGTGGACATCGGCGCGAACACGCTCTCCGTGAAGGCCCGGGCCGGAGACGAGGATGCCGGCATCCCGCAGTTCCGCATCGACGACGTTCCCGCACCCACGCCGACGTTCAACCCCTACCCCGACCGGGTCGCGCAGGACGACCGGCTGATCGCGACGGCACTCGTCGGCACGCTCGAGGTGGGGGCCCGCTCGCGCCCGGCGCATTCCCCCGCACCCCCACCCCGACGATTCGTGCCAGCTACTGGACGGCCGCGGTCAGGCGCGCGAGGTTGTCGAGGGTGCGGTGCCGGACGGGGCGCTTCAGCCACTCGTCGAGGGTGAGCTCGCGGGACATCGCCCGGTTCTGCTCCTCGATCGCCCGCAGCTCCTCGAGGAACTCCCGGCCGCGCACCATCACCGAGATCTCGAGGTCGAGGCTGAACGAGCGCATGTCCATGTTGCTCGAGCCGATGACCGAGATCTGGTCGTCGATCGTCAGGTGCTTGGAGTGCAGGATGGTCGGGCCGGCGTAGAGCCAGATCTTCACTCCGGCGCGCAGCAGCACCTCGTAGTACGAGCGCTGCGCGTGGAAGACCAGGAACTGGTCGCCGATCTCCGACACGAAGAGCTGCACGTCGAGCCCCGACTGCGCCGCGGTCGTGATCGCGTAGAGCATCGAGTCGTCGGGCACGAAGTACGGAGAGGTCAGGATGACCTTCTTCTGCGCCGCGTAGACGAGCGAGTTGAAGAGCCGCAGGTTGTTCTCGCCCTCGAACCCGGGGCCCGACGGAACGACCTGGCAGTCCAGGGCGCCGTCGCCGGTCTCGCGCGCGGGGGCGGCCTCCCGTTCGAGCAGCTCGCCGGTCTCGGAGTACCAGTCGGTCACGAACAGCGCGTCGATGCCGGCGACCACCGGGCCCTCGAAGCGCGCCATGTAGTCCTTCCAGTGCAGCCCACGCTTGTGGTTTTTGCGGCGCTGGTAGCCGGTCTCGACGACGTTCTGCGAACCGGTGAACGCGATCCGGCCGTCGATGACGAGCAGTTTGCGGTGGTTGCGCAGGTCGGGGCGCTGGAACTGGGCACGCGACGGGCGGAACGGCAGCATCCGCCGCCACTGGATGCCCATCCCGTTCAGCCGCTTCACCGTGCGGCGGTAGCCCGGGTACTGGGCGTTGCCGAGGTGGTCGAGGAGCACGCGCACGACGACCCCCCGCCGGTGCGCCTCCTCGAGAGCGTCGAAGAAGTCGGCGGTCGCCGCGTCGAGCAGCAGGATGTAGAACTCGCAGTGCACCGTCTTGGTCGCGGCTCGGATCGCGGCGGTCATCTGCGCGAGCGACTCGGTGTTGTCGTTCCACATCTGCGCGGAGTTGCCGCCGACGAGCGGCATCGATCCGAGTTTGCGGTTCAGTTCGACGATCGGCTCGAGCCACGACGGCCACGGGGGGTCGCGCTTCACGCGGTCGAAGCCCTCGGTGGTGTCGAGGATGTACTGGTTGATCTCGCGCTGCTTGCGGCGGCGGGCGCGGGGGAGGCGGGCGCGGCCGAGGATCAGGAACAGGATGATGCCCACGTAGGGCAGGAACCAGATGGCGAGCAGCCAGGCCAGCGCGGTCTGCGGGCGCCGGTTCTTCGGCACGAAGATGAGGGCCAGGATGCGGGCGGTGATGTCGATCGCGACGGCCGCGATCGTGATCGCCGCGACGAGCCAGGCGGGTTCCATGCGTCAAGTCTGGCAGTGGCGGGTGCTATGCAGGACCCGTGACCGATCGTGCTCTGGCCGAGCACTGGTTCCGCCGATACCGCGTCGCGTGGGAATCGAACGAGCCCGACGACATCCGCGGGCTGTTCACTTCGGGTGCCGTCTACCGCGGGTTCCCCGAAGACCCCGACCCGTACGTCGGGCTCGACGCGATCGTCGCCGGCTGGCTCGAGAACGCCGATCAGCCGGGCGACACCGACTTCGAGTGGAAGCTCCTGGCGGTCGACGGCGACGTCGCGATCGCCGAGTGCGTCACGGTGTACGTCAACTCGAACCCGCCGAAGGTGTACGACAACCTGTTCGTGATCACCCTGCCGCCCGGTGGCCGGGCGAGCGAGTTCACCGATTGGTGGATCGAGCGCTCACCGGAGGACGCCGCGTGAAAGACGAGCGCGTCGAGCGGTTGATGGCCGGCTACCGGCAGGCGTGGGAGACCAGCGAACCGGATGACGTCACGGCGATCTTCACCTCGGACGCCGTCTACCGGGGACGCCCGGGCACCCCGGCGTGGACCGGTCACGCCGAGATCGTCGCCGGCTGGCTCGAGAACGCCGACGAGCCGGGGTCTCACACGTTCGCCTGGGAGACTCTCGCCCGCGACGGCGATCTCGCGGTGGTGCGCTGCGTGACGACGTATCCGAAGGGTGCGAAGAAGGGCACCTACGACAACCTGTGGGTGATCCAGTTCGCACCCGACGGCCGGGCCACCGAGTTCACCGACTGGTGGATCGCCCGCAAGTGGCCGAGCTGACCGTCACCGCATGTTGATGAACTGCAGCGCCACGTCGAGGTCCTTGGCCTTGAGCAGCGCGATCACGGCCTGAAGGTCGTCGCGGGACTTCGACTGCACCCGCAACTCGTCGCCCTGGATCTGGCTCTTGATCGACTTCGGCCCCTCGTCGCGGATGATCTTCGAGATCTTCTTCGCGTCCTCGCTCGAGATGCCCTCCTTGATCGCGGCCTCGATGCGGTACTCCTTGCCGCTCGGGAACGGCTTGCCCGCATCCAGCGACCGCAGCGAGATGTTGCGCTTGATCAGCTTTTGCTCGAACACCTCGAGCACCGCCTTCACGCGCTCCTCGGCGTTCGCCTTCATGAGGATCTTCTCGCCCGACATCTCGAGCGAAGCGTCGACGCCTTTGAAGTCGTAACGCTGCTGGATCTCCTTCTGAGCCATGCCGAGGGCGTTCTGCACCTCCATGCTGTCGACCTTGGAGACGATGTCGAACGAGGAATCTGCCATGCGGCCATGCTACAAAGCCAGGATGCGCGTCATCCGACCTCTTCTCATCGGATCGGCCGTGCTGGGCGGTCTCGCGCTCGTGGGCACCGTGATCGTCGTGTTCCTTGCGCCGCACGCCTCGCAGCTGCCCGATCTGCTCCCCGGAAGCGAGGAACCGCCCCCGACCTGGGCTCCTCCCGCCGACCCGCCCGCGGCGGCGGATGCACCCGGCGTCGGTGTCGCGAGCGCCGTCGACGCGGCCTGGGTCGCGGCCACCAGTGCGAAGACCGGCATCCCGCAGCGCGCGCTGGCCGCTTATGCGGGGGCCGCGCTCATCAAGGCGTCCACGATGCCGGAGTGCGGGATCTCGTGGAACACCCTCGCGGCGATCGGTGCCGTCGAGAGCGACCACGGTCGGCACGGCGGATCCTCCGTCGGCGACGACGGCGCCGTCAGCCCGCCGATCTACGGCCCCCCGCTCGACGGCGGGGCCGGGGTCGAGCGCATCCCCGACTCCGACGGCGGCGAGATCGACGGCGACGCGACGATCGACCGCGCGGCGGGGCCGTTCCAGCTGATCCCGCAAACCTGGCGCAACTGGCACACCGACGGCAACGGCGACGGGATCGAGGACCCCCAGAACATCGACGATGCGGCGATGGCGGCCGTCAACTACCTGTGCCGGGTGAGCATCGGCATCGATACCGAGGAGGGCTGGATCGCCGCGGTGTCGGGCTTCAACTCCCCGCAGTCCTACCGAGACACCGTCGCCACCGCCGCGGTGCGCTATGCGAACGCCGTGTCCTCGTCGGTCGAGTAGTGCCGCAGGAGCGTGTCGAGACCCGCCGCCGACCAGGTATCCTTGTGCGGGCGCGTCGGCGCCATGGCGAGTTACCCAAGCGGCCAAAGGGATCTGACTGTAAATCAGACACGTAAGTTTCGGGGGTTCGAATCCCTCACTCGCCACCATTGCAAACACCGGCATCCAGGTTGTCTGCCGATCGCTCTAGTGTGACGCGCATGACCATCCGCGCCTTCTACGACCGCTGGCCGCAGTACAACCAGCGGCTGACCGAGGTCGTCGCCGTGATGACGCACGAGCAGCTCGCGATCCGGCCGTCCCCGGAGGGGTTGCCGATCTGGGCGACCGTCGGCCACCTCGCCTGTGGCCGGGCCTACTGGCTGTGCGGCGTCCTCGAGGAGCCGGGCGCCGAGACGACGCCCTGGCCGGACGCGCTGGCCTGGGACGGGTGGGAGGACCACCTCGACCATCCGCGGACGGCGACGGAGCTCGTGGCGGCGCTGGACTCGACGTGGGCCGTGGTCGATCGCGTCCTCGACACGTGGGAGCCGTCGATGCTCCCCGAGGAGGTGGAGCGCGTGGTGGGCGACAACCGCCAGCTCCATTCGCGCGCCTCGATCCTTCAGCGACTCCTGACCCACGACGCCTATCACTGCGGCGAGCTGTCACAGACGCTCGGGCTCGCGGGCCTCCCCCAGATCGACATCTGGCGCCCGAATGCCTAGTCGGCCGCAGAGGTAGCGTGGACGGGTGACCGATCTTCTCGACCTCGCCCGCTCGATCACGCTCGAAGCCGGGGAGCTGGCGGCCCGGCGGCGACGCGAGGGCGTCGAGGTCGCCGCGACCAAGTCGACGGTCGTGGATGTCGTCACCGAGGCCGATCGCGAGGTGGAGCGCCTCATCCTGCGCCGCATCCAGGACGCCCGCCCCGACGACGGGGTGCTCGGCGAAGAGGGCGCGTCGGTCGCCGGCACGAGCGGACTCACCTGGGTCGTCGACCCGATCGACGGCACTGTCAACTACCTCTACGGGCTCCCTCACTATGCGGTGAGCATCGCGGTCGTCGAAGGCGACCCCGACCCGCTCACCTGGACGTCGAAGATCGGCGTCGTGTTCAACCCCGCGTCGGGCGAGCTGTTCACCGCCGAGGCCGGGGCCGGCGCGTACCTCGGCGACCGGCGGCTGCAGGTCGGCGAACCGGTTCCACTCGAACTCGCCCTCATCGCGACGGGGTTCGCCTACGCCGCAGAGACGCGAGGGTTCCAGGGGGATGTCGTCGCCCGTCTGCTCCCGCAGGTGCGCGACATCCGGCGGCAGGGGACGGCATCCCTCGATCTCTGCTTCGTCGCCGACGGGCGCTACGACGCGTACTTCGAACGCACGCTCAGCCCCTGGGATCACGCGGCGGGAGCGCTCGTCGCGCGCGAGGCCGGTGCGTCGGTGACCGGGATGCGGGGCGCGGCGCCCAGCCGCGACTTCATCCTCGCGGCGGAACCGTCGGTTGCGGCCGCTCTGGAAGCACTGCTCGACGAGTTGGGTGAGCTCGAGGAGTTCTGACGACAACGCGTCGCATTCCTGGGAATCGGCTCGGCAAGTGGAGACACCGTTGCCGATTCGTTATCGTTGGGGAGTTCACCCGGCGTCCACCCCAGCGCCGCCACCCGAAAGTCACGGTCGACTTCGCCTCGACCGAACTCAGGAGTCCTACGCATGACCGTTCCCCAGGAACGCGAGCACGAATCTTCCGCTCTCGACATCTTGGGTTTCGGCACCCCTGCGGCCCTCGAGCCCGTCGCGGGTCCGGCCGAACCCGCGCATCCTTTCTCGGCCTCGCGCGAGGTCGTGGAACGCGACGTCGCCTCCGCCCCGCTGACCCGTCGCGAACTGCGCGACCGGGAGCGATCGACGGATGAGGCGCCGCGACGCGGCGCATCCACCCCGCGCACCAAGGCTCGCCCGAAGCCGCGGCGGATGGCGAAGAAGACAAGCCGCCGGGACGCCGTGCGCATCGCGGGAGCGAAGAAGACCCTCGGCAAGCGCCTGCTCTCCTTCGGCGCGATGCTCTTCGCCGGGGCCCTCGCCTTCGGCATGACCGTGCCCGCCAACGCGTTCAACTCGATGAGCGACGAGGTTCTCGCCGAGTCGCTCGCGATGAAGGCCCAGTCGGTCGAGGTCGACCCGACTCTCGTCTCGTTCTCGGCACGCGATGCCTGGACCGTCACCTCGTGGGCCCAGATGCTGAAGCTCCGCTACGGCAACCGCAGCTTCGACTACACCGTGGGCACCGGCCCGATCCGGTGGCCCTTCCCGGTGGCGATTCCGATCTCGAGTGGCTTCGGCGACCGGGCGGCCCCCTGCCGCGGCTGCTCCACCAACCACTCCGGTCTCGACTTCGGGTCCGGTCCCGGGGCCGCGATCTTCTCGGTGGGGAGCGGCGTGGTCGTCGAGCGCAGCACCGGTGGCACCAGCTGGGGCAACTACGTCATCATCGAGAGCACCGTCGACGGCCAGACGTTCCAGGCCGGCTACGCGCACATGACGGCGGACTCGTCGGCCCTGCAGCTCGGCGACACGATCCAGGTGGGTGACTTCATCGGCTTGACCGGCGCCACCGGCCAGGTCTCCGGCCCGCACCTCCATCTCACGATCAGGGTCGACGGCACGCTCGTCGATCCCTTCACGTTCCTGCGTCGCTACGCGAGCTAGCCTCGGCTGTTCTCGACGCCGTGCGGTGCGCGACCGGGACGATCCCGGGTGAAGTCCCGTGACCTCTGGCGCGTGCTCTTCGCGACGACCGCGGCCCGCTGCGGGGGGTGCTGCTCGTCGTGGTTACCCCGTGCGTCGCCTACGTGATCGTCGTCACCGGTCACTCAGACGCCAGGCGAGCCGATCGCGATAGTGGTGCTCGTGCGCCTGGTTCCGCGCCTCGCCCGCGACCAGGGACCGGGCACCTAGGCGCCGCGCAACCAGACGGTGGTGTCGCCGGGAAGCACCCGGTCGCCCACCTCGGCGCTGGCGAGCACGACTTCACCGGCGGGCAGCGGCACCGGGGCGACGCCGGTGTTCGCGACGATGGTGAGATCGCCGGAGCGGAACGCGATCACTTCGGGAGCGGCATCCAGCCATTCGATCGTGCCGGTCGCGAGCGCGTGCTCGCGCCGGGCGGCGATGCCGGCGGTGTAGAGCTCGAGGGTCGAACCCGGCACACCCCGCTGGGTGTCGCGGGCGTACGACGGCCAGGACTCCGGCTGCGGAAGCCACGAGTCTCCGGTCGGGCTGAACCCGGAGGCGGGGGCATCCGCCTCCCACGGGATCGGCACGCGGCATCCGTCGCGACCGTAGAGCTTGCCGCCGGTGCGGAAGAACGTCGGATCCTGGCGGGCGGCATCCGGGAGCTCCACGACCTCGGGCAGGCCGAGCTCTTCGCCCTGGAAGACGTAGGCCGAACCGGGGAGCGCGAGCATGAAGGCGGTCGCCGCGCGGCCTCGACGCAACCCGACGACCTCGTCGGGTTTGCGCGGCGAGTTCGGCCCGAGCCCGTCGCCTTGCGTCGGCGGGGGCACGAGGGCGAGACGGGAGGGATGCCGGATGACATCGTGGTTCGAGAGCACCCAGGTGCTCGGGGCTCCGACCCCGCCGAACGCCGTGATCGAGTCGTCGACGACCCGGCGCAGCGCCGCGGCACCCCACGGCGTCTCGAGGTAGGCGAAGTTGAACGCCTGATGCATCTCGTCGGGACGCACCCAGTTGGCCATCTTGCTGAGCGGCCGCACCCACGCCTCGGCGATCAGCACCCGATCGGGGCCGTACTCCTCGAGCACTTTCCGCCAGTCGCGGTAGATCGCATGCACGCCGTCCTGCGCCCAGTACGGCACGTCGGGCTCGTCGCCGCCCATGCTGCCGCCGTCAGGGTCGGGGAGGTAGTCGGGCAGGCCGGCAGCCTTGATCAGCCCGTGTGCGACATCCACCCGGAAGCCGTCGACGCCGCGGTCGAGCCAGAACCGCAGGATCTCGCGGAACCGGTCCCACACCCACGGGTTCGTCCAGTCGAAGTCGGGCTGGCTCGAGTCGAACAGGTGGAGGTACCACTGGCCGTCGGGCACGCGGGTCCACGCGGGACCGCCGAACACCGAACGCCAGTTGTTCGGCGGCAGGTCGCCGGCGGGGCCGAGTCCGTCGCGGAACAGGTAGCGTGCCCGCTCGTCCGAACCGGGACCCGCGGCGAGCGCCGCCTGGAACCACGGATGCGCGCTCGAGGAGTGGTTCGGCACGAGGTCGACGACGACCTTCATCCCGAGGTCGTGGGCGCGAGCGAGCAGCACGTCGAAGTCGCCGAGAGAGCCGAACAGCGGGTCGACGTCGCAGTAGTCGGCGACGTCGTAGCCGGCGTCGCGCTGCGGCGAGGTCATGAACGGGGAGAGCCAGACGGCATCCACCCCCAGCTCGGCGAGCGAACGCAGGCGCTGCGTGATGCCGGCGAGGTCGCCGACACCGTCGCCGTCGGAGTCCGCGAAGGAGCGGGGGTACACCTGGTAGATGACGGCGGTGCGCCACCAGTCGGTCGTCTGGGCGGAAGGCATCCATCGACCCTATCGGCGGTGACCTGACGGAAACATCGAGCCGGTAGCGTGCGATCGTGACGCCTCCCGCGGACCTGTTCGCCGACCCTCACCACGATGGGTCGTCCTTCTACGTGTCGGATCTCGATCCGGAGCTCGGCGACCTCGTGCGGGTGCGCGTTCGGGTACCCGCGGCGTGGGGCGCGACGCGGGTGCGGGTGCGGGTGCGTCCCGATGGCGAGCCCTTCTTCGTGGACGCCACGCGGCGCGGCTCGCTGCCGCACGTCGAATGGTGGGAGGCGACGATCACCGTCGAGAATCCCGTGCACCCCTACCGGTTCCGCCTCGACCGCGGCGACGGCACCGCGCACTGGCTCAACGCCCGCGGCCTGCACCGCCTGGACCCGCGGGATGCCGACGACTTCCGTCTGGTCGCGGGCGACGTGCCCCCGGCCTGGTCGGCGGGGTCGGTGATGTACCAGGTGTTCCCCGACCGGTTTGCGCGCTCGGCCGCCGCCGACTCCCGGGAACTTCCCGACTGGGCCGAACCTGCGGCGTGGACCGACCCGGTCGATCCCGACCGACGGCACACGGCCGTGCAGTTCTACGGCGGAGACCTCGCCGGCGTGGGGCAGAGGCTCGACCACATCCAGGGTCTGGGCGTCGACCTGATCTACCTGACGCCGGTGTTCCCCGCCCGGTCGAACCACCGCTACGACGCGCTGTCGTTCGAGCACGTCGATCCGCTGCTCGGCGGCGACGAGGCGCTGATCTCCCTGGTGACCGCGGCACACGACCGCGGGATGCGCGTGCTCGGCGACCTCACGACGAACCACTGCGGGGATGCCCACGAGTGGTTCCGGGCGGCGTACGGCAACCCGGGCGCCCCCGAGAGCGAGTTCTTCTACTGGCTCGACGAGGAGCAGCGCACCTACGTGTCGTGGCTCGGGGTCGCGAGTCTGCCGAAGTTCAACTGGAACTCCGCCGAACTGCGCCGCCGGTTCATCGAAGGCCCCGACTCGGTGGTCGCGAAGTGGCTCCGCGCCCCGTACCACCTCGACGGCTGGCGCATCGACGTCGCCAACATGACCGGCCGGTACCGCACCGACGACCTCAACGCCGAAGTGCGCCGCATCATCCGTCGCACGATGGCGGAGGTGAACCCCGACACCCTGCTGCTCGGTGAGTTCACCGGGGATGCCGCCGCCGACTTCGCGGGGGACGCCTGGCACGGCGCGATGACGTACGCGAACTTCACCCGCCCGGTCTGGAACTGGCTGCGCACCGCCGGCAGCCCCGCCGGGGGCGGACTCTCGATGATCGTGGGCGAGACGCAGGACTGGGACGGGTCGGAGGCCGTCGCCTCGCACCGGGAGTTCGCCGCCGGGTTCCCGTGGCGCGTGCGCACCCGCACGATGAACGCGCTCGACACCCACGACATCCCGCGCTTCGTGAACGACGCGCGCGACGGGGCCGTGCCGGTCGCCATCGGGCTCGCGATGACGATGCCCGGGCTGCCGGTGATCTGGCAGGGCGACGAGTTCGGGCTCACCGGGTCGGACGGCGAGGATTCGCGCACCCCGCTTCCCTGGGACTCGGTGGATGCGGCCGCAGACCGGATCGCGTTGTACTCCCGGTTGGCTGCGCTACGCGCGCACACCCCGCTCGCCGAAGGCGGCCTGCGCTGGCTGCACGCGTCGGCGGAGGCGATCGCCTTCGCGCGCGAGTGCCCCGAGGAGACCCTCGTGATCGTCGCCGCCCGTTCGGCCGGGACGATCGAGATCGGCCTCGACCTCACGGACGCCGAGCTGCTGATCGCGGAGGGGGGCGTTCGGGCGAGGGGCTCGCAGGTGACCACCGACGGCGCCGCGTTCGCGGTCTGGGCGGTCGCCGGAACGACCGCCCCCGCCTGGGACTAGACCCCCGCCGCCGCGATGATGTCGGCCGTCGCCTCCGGCTGCGAGAGGAACGGCGGATGGCTGGTGTCGAACCGGTGCACGGTCGATCCGGTCCGGCCCGACAGCGCCTCCTGCGCGCACACGGGGAAGATGGCATCCCGTTCGGCGGCGCGACGTTCGCGGCGGCCACGTCGGTAGGCAGATCGGTGAAGAACAGGCTCTCGGCGGGCTCTGCGTTCGCGGTGCCGACGAGCGCCTGAGTCGTCGGCACGCCGCCGTAGGAGTGCGCGACGACCATGACCGGTCCGTCGATCGCGGCCACGGCATCCTGCACCGCCTTCGTGTCGTCGGCGAGCCCGAGTTCTGCCTTGTTGGTGGCGTGCACCGTCGGCAGGTCGATCGCGTGCACCGCGCGACCCTGCGCCTCGAGCAGCGGGATGACGGCATCCCAGCACCAGGCGCCGTGCCAGGCGCCGTGGACGAGACCCGGGCAGGCGCTCGCCGTACAGGCGCGACCGATGTTCGCCGAGATCGAAGCCGGGCGACCGGAGGTCGCCGCCGCGATGGCCGCGCCGGTTCGGGCGTCGCTCGGGGTGCTGGCGTCGTCCGCGCCCGACTCGCCGCGACGGCTCGACGATCTCAAGGCGGTCGCCCGCGCACGGCTCGCCTCCGCGTCGCTGCGGGCGGAGGACGTCGGGCAGGCTTTCGGCGTCTCGGCGCGCACCGTGCAGGCCGAGTTCGCGTCCGCGGGAGAGACCTTCGCCGGTTGGCTGCTCGGCGAGCGGCTCGACCTCGCGCACACCCGGCTCACGGCATCCGCCTGGCGTTCCCGCTCGATCGCGGAGATCGCCGCCGCCTGCGGCTTCCGCGACCCGACGCACTTCCACCGCGTCCTCCGAGGACGCTTCGACACGACGCCCGGCGACCTGCGTCCGCGGCGCTGATCCGTTCAGTCGCCCGGCGCGCGGATGCTAAAGTCTCCTGGTGCCTCGGCTCGTCCGAGGCCACGCCCCGATAGCTCAGTGGTAGAGCACTTCCATGGTAAGGAAGGGGTCGTCAGTTCAATCCTGACTCGGGGCTCGGCACCCTCGCCGGTGCACCAAGCGGCGACGAGGGCAGCCCTTGGCTGAGTAGCTCAGTTGGTTAGAGCGCACGACTCATAATCGTGAGGTCGCGGGATCGTGCCCCGCCTCAGCTACCGATTCCTCATTCGTCGAGCAAAGCCAGCGCGTCTCGCGCTCGTTCCAGCTGCGCCGACTCGTCGCCGTCCCACCACGTGGGGCCGCGCTCGCCGAGCCCGTGTTTCGCCAACCCCACCCGGCGGCGGGCGTCGGCCACGGCATCCTCATCGCCTGCCTTCTTCGCGTTCTTGACGGACGCCCGGGCTCGACCCAGATGCGACTTCAGCTGCTCGACGACATCCGCGGGCAGCGACGGGCCGGTGCGACGCCAGCGGCGGCCGTCGACGACCAGCCACCGCTCGTCGTCGGCGGCGGAGGGTTCAGGCACGGCCCTGGGTGATCAGGTGCCAGTAGACCCAGGGCAGGATGTGGCGGTCGAAGACCCAGGTGAGTCGGCGTTCACGGGCGAGCCCCTTCCAGAACGGGATCGTCGGCTTCGGTCGGTCCTGGTCGTCGAACTCGGCGAATACGACCGTGCCCCGCGAGACGGTGAACGGCGCGACCGTGTAGCCGGTGTACCGCTCGCTCGGCTCGCGGCCCTCGCGCACGGCTCGCAGGTTGAGCGCGAGCACCTTCGTCTGCTTGCGCAACGCCCCGCCCGACTTGGCGTTGAGCGTCGCGGCGGCGTCGCCGAGCGCCCACACGTCGGGATGCCGACGCGAGCGGAGCGTGAACGGATCGATCGCGACGAACCCGTCGGCGTCGTCGTCGCTGAGCCCCGAATCGGCGATCCAGCTCGGCGCGCGCTGCGGCGGCACGGCATTGAGCACGTCGAACGCGATCTGCTCCTCGCCGCCGTCGAGGGAGCGCACCGTCGCGATCTGCGTGGCGGCATCCACGGCGGTGAGTTCCGCGGAGTACCGCACCTCGATGCCGTACTCCGCGACCTTGCGCTCGAGTTCGGCGTCGACGATCGGCACCGGGAAGATGGTCGGGGTCGGCACGACGAGCACCACGCGGATGTCGTCGAGCACCCCGATCGCGCGCCAGTAGTCGCACGCGAGGTACATCGGCTTCTGCGCAGCCCCCGCGCAGCTCGCAGGCCCGGGCGGCTGGGTGAAGACGACGGTGCCGCTGCGCAGCTTCTTGAGCAGCCGGGAGGTCTTGGCGGCGAGGTCGAACTCGTAGTGCGACGAGACGCGCGGGGTGCCGATCGCGTCGGCGAGACCCGGCACGAGATCCCAGCGGTTCTCGATGCCCGGGCAGACGATGAGGTGCCGGTACTCGACCTGGTCGCCGGACACTAGCGTGACGACGCGTTGGTCGGCGTCGACCCTGGTGACCCGGCTACGAATCCACTCGACGCCGCGCGGCGTCGCTTCGGTCTGCGGGCGCTTCGCCTGACTCGCCCGCGCGGTGCCGCCGGCCACATGCGAGAAGAGGGGTTGGTAGAGGTGCTCGAGGCGCGGCTCGATGATCGCGATGTCGGAGACGCCGGAACGGTGCAGGCGGCCGGCGACCGACGTGCCGGCATTGCCGCCGCCCACGACGACGACCTCGTGGAAGAGACGCATGTGCGCCACCGTAGGTCGGCATCCTGCGAACGGGCGGGTCTTCCCCTGGGGGCGGCGGCGAGCTAAGCGGGGATCATGTCGACGGAGTCGTGACCTCGACCGCCAGTTCCGAGAGCCGGTTCTCCAGCTGTTCCTCGTGCCCGGTGATGGTGACCACGGCATCCCGATGGATGACGACGAACTGCCCGTAGCGTCCCTCGAGCCGCCACGCGTCGGGGCCAGGGCCGCCCCACGTCGCCGATCCGGGCGATCTCCGAGGTGCGCAACAGCAGTCCGGTGCCGCCGAGGATGTGCCCGAGCGGGCAGCGCAGCCACTGCGGGTTGTCGATACCGAGCGGCTCGAACAGCCGCGGCACCAACCAGTCGCGCACGTCGCCGACGCGGGCGGAGAGGATGCGCATCGCCACGTAGGTGCTCGCGTCGGAGCACTGCGTCACGCGTCCGCGGGAGGGGCGGCGCAACATCTCGGCCGCGAGGTCGGGCCAGGGGGCCGGCTCATGGCCGAACCAGAGGAAGTCGATGCCGCTCGTCATCGTGAGCAGCTCGCGGAGGGTGATCTCGGCGACACCGTCGCCGAGATCGAAGCCGGGGAAACTCTCGCCGACGGTTGTGGAGAGGGTGAGGATGCCCTCATCCACCGCCATCCCGACCGCGAGCACGGCGACGCCCTTCGAGAGCGAGAAGAGGTTCTCGCGGTCGTCGCGGCGCCAGCGATGGGAGGCGCGATCGTCGCCGACGCGGATCTCGACCCCGTAGACGCCGATCCCTTCGGCTTCCACCGCGGGGACGAACCGGCGGAGGGCTTCGGTGGCGCTCATCCCCCCACCCTGGCTCCGGGATCGCGCAGGGACGCGATCATCCCGCGCAGGATGCCCCGGGCGACCGACTGCTCCTCGACCGAGAGGCCGGTCAGCATCCTCGTCTCCACGGAGCGGACCGCGACCGTCGCCGCCGCGAGCCGCTCCCGGCCGCGGGCGGTGAGCTGCGTCGGCAGCACCTTGCCGACACGATCCTCGGCGGGGCGCGTCACGTCGCCGTCGCGCTCGAGGGTCTGCAGCAGCACGTTCATCGACTGGCGGGTGACGAACGCCCCGCGGGCGAGTTCGGAGTTCGAGAGCCCGGGCCGCTGCGCCAGCAGCTCGAGGCACGAGTAGTGCGTCACCGTCATCCCGAGGGGGCGCAGGGCGGCCTCCATCGCGACGCGGAGGGCGCTGGATGCCTCCTTCAGCAGGTAGCCCAGCGAGGTCTCCAGGTCGATGCCCGGTCCGCCTCGACTCATGTCAGTAGTCTGACATAGGTTTCTCGATGTCAGAAAACTGACACGAAAGAAGGAGCACCACCATGCCGGTCACCGGCCCCGACTTCCTCTCCCTCCAGGTGCGCGACCTCGTCGCCTCGCAGTCGTTCTACGAGACCTACCTCGGCCTCGTGCGGACGCCCGCCGGCCCGCCGCACGCCGTCGTCTTCACGACGACGCCGATCGCCTTCGCCCTGCGCGACCTCGTTCCCGGCACCGACCTCGTCGCCGTCGCCCAGCCCGGAATCGGTACGGCGATCTGGCTGCACGCGACCGACGTGCAGGGCATCCACGACTCCCTCGTCGCCGACGGGCATCCGATCGTCTCCGCGCCGATCGACGGACCGTTCGGCCGCACGTTCACGTTCGCCGACCCCGACGGCTACCAGATCACCCTGCACGACAAGGCGTGAATCACGGCGTTGAATAGGAGGATGCCCGTCACCTCCGACACCCTCGTCGACTACCCCGCCGGGGCCACCTCGTCGCGCGGCACCGTGCTCGCCACCGTCCCCCTCGACGCCGGGCTCGGCGTCGTGCTCGACCGCACCGCCTTCCACGCGGTCGATGCCGGCTGGCCCGATCAGCCGGCCGACCGGGGCACGCTCGCCGGGCATCCCGTGCTCGATGCGATCGTCGGCGCGACCGACGGCGGCGAGATCCTGATCGGCGGGGACATCCCGGTGCGCACGGGCACGGAGGGCTGGTCGTTCGTCGTCGTGCACGTTCTCGCGGCCGACGCCCCGGTGAACGTCGGGGATGAGGTCGAGGTGACCGTCGACGAGGGTTACCGGAGAGCGCTGAGCGCCGGGCACACCGCGTGCCACCTCGCCTCCCTGGCGCTCGACGCGGCGCTCGCCGACGCCTGGACCAAGGAGGTCGGCGGAGACGCGTTGGGCAACCCCGACTTCGAGTCCCACGCGAGTCAGTCGTCGCGCATCCACGAGAACGGCTCGGTCGACGTCTACCGCGTCGGCAAGTCGCTCCGCAAACGCGGCTTCGACGTCACCGCACTCGACGACCTCGGCGGGGTCGCCGAGCGGGCCAACGCGCGGCTGGCCCGGTGGGTGGCTTCGGATGCCGGCATCCGCATCGATCGCGACGGCGACGGGCTCGGCGACCGCCGCCGCTGGGTGTGCGAGCTGCCCGGCGGGGAGGCCGTCATCCCGTGCGGCGGGACGCACCTCACGTCGCTCGGCGAGTTCGCGAGTGTGACCGTCGCACTCGAGCGCGCCGACGTCGAGGGCGGCATCGCGATCACCATGCGCACGACCGCCACCTGACGCAGACTGAGGGCATGAGCACCAACGTGTACCAACCCGGCGTCTGCAACATCGGCCCGGCGGAGATCCGGCAGCGCAGGATGTCGGGCTACCTGGGCATCGCGATCGCGGTGGTGTTCCTCGTGCTGGCGTTCGCCCTCGGCTGGCCCGCGTGGGCGCGGCTGTTCGTCGCACTTCCCGTGGCGCTCGCCGCCACCGGATTCCTCCAGGCGGCGTTCCACTTCTGCGTGAAGTTCGGCACCCAGGGGATCTTCAACTTCGGCGAGGTCGGCACGCAGGAGGCGGTGCACGAGGCGGAGTACCGCCGCAAGGATCAGCGCAAGGTGCTGCAGATCGTCGGCCTGACGGCGCTCATCTCCGCCGTCGTCGCGGTGATCGCGTTCCTCATCCCGCTGCCGTAGCTCGGGCTCGACGTTGACGCTGCGTCAACGCCTAGCGTCGGGGGCATGACCGAACGCCGGATGCAGTCCCCGATGTCCGCCGACGAGAAGCGCGCCGCGTGGGGCGACTTCGCCGCCCGCGAGGACGAGACCTCGACGAGGTCGAACAGCGCTGGGGTGCGACCGACGCCTCCGCCGAGTCGACCCGCAGGGTCGCCGCCCACGGCCCCGCGGAGTGGACCGAGATCAACGCGGGCAACGCCGCCGTCGAGGTGACGATCCGCGACCTGATGGATGCCGGCGCCGACCCGCGCTCGGCGGCCCGCGATGGATGCCGCGGAGGCGCAGCGTGTGCACATCGGCCGCTGGTTCTCCGCGAAGGATCACGACTTCCACGTGGCGAAGAGCGACCTCTCCGTGCAGGATCCGAGGTTCCGGGAGTCGATCGAGAAGAACACCCGTGCGGGTACGGCGGAGTGGCTGCAGGCGGCCATCATCGCCAACGCCGCGCGGCACGTGCCGGTCAGGCGAGATAGACCTTCCGCAGCGTCTCGTGCACGACCCAGGTCGTGCGCATCCCCTCGGCGAGCCGCATGACCGACCCGGGGGCGAGTTCGACCGACGGTAGCCCCTCGAACGACACCGTCGCCCGACCGGCGAGCACGACGAACACCTCGTCGACCTCGGTGTCGGTGGCGGTGCCGGGGGTCATCTCCCAGACGCCGATCTCGCAGCCGTCGCGCTCATCGAGCACGAGCGTCCCCGTGGTGGGCTCCCCGGAGACGATCTGAAATGCGGGCAGCGGCTCGTGGTCGAGGGTCACGGCGGCCGCCGCGACGAGGATGCCGGGGTCGAGCGCGGTCATGAGTCGAACCCGAGGCCGAGGGCATCCAGGGTCTTCAGCAGCACGTCGCGCTTCCCGTCGTTGTGGTCGGCGCGGTCGAGTGACCGGCGCGTCAGGTTGATAACGGTCGAGGCCGCGGGCTCGGGCGGGAACGGCAGCGGACGCTCGCGCACCATCCGCAGTTCGGTGATCTCGGTCGACGCGCCGGCGAGCTGGTCGAGCATCACGTCGGCGGCGAACCGGGTGGCGGCAACGCCGAGTCCGGTGAACCCGGCGGCGTAGGCGACCCGGCCGCGGCGGGCGGTTCCGAAGAACGCGCAGAACCGGGTGCTGGTGTCGATGACGCCGGCCCAACGGTGGCTGAAGCGGATGCCCTCCAGCTGCGGGAACGTCGTGAGGAAGTGGCTCGCGAGGCGGCGGAAGCTCGCCGGGCGCTCCTCGTACCAGGGACGGATGCGGCCGCCGGAGAAGTACACGGCGTCGTATCCGCCGTAGAGGATGCGGTTGTCGGCCGAGAGCCGCGAGTAGTGGAACTGGTTCGCGAGGTCGGCGAGCCCCTGCCGGTTGCCCCAGCCGATCGACGCGAGTTGCGCGGACGTCAGCGGCTCGGTCATCAGCACGTAGTCGTAGACCGGCACGGTCATCAGGCGGTTGCGCTTCAGCAGCGACGGGAAAACGTTGGTCGCGAGGGCGACCCTCGCGGCGCGCACGGTGCCGGCGTCGGTGCGGAGGGTGACGGCATCCGTCGTGCGGTCGAGGCCGCGCACGCGGGAGCGCTCGAAAAGTTCCACCCCGAGGTCGGCTGCGACGCGGGCGAGTTCGACGGCGAGCTTGCCGGGATGCACGAGCGCAGTCGAGCGGCGCTCCCAGCGTCCGGCGAGGAAGGTCGGCGACGCGATCTCGGCGCGCACGGCGGCCTCGTCGAGGAAGGTGTCGTCGGCGGTGTCGGGCTCCTGCAGCCACGGGATCTGGTGAGGCTCGACGGCGACGCTCAGGGTGCCGGTGCGCTCGAAGTCGGCGGCGATCCGGTAGCGGCCGACGGCCTCCTCGATCGCGTCGAGGTTCGCGGCGCCCAGGCGGTCGAGCTGCGCCAGCTCCTCCGGCCAGCGGCGCTCGCCGTTCGACTCCCCGTGGGTCAGGCTCGCCTCGACGAACCCGCCGTTTCGGCCCGACGCGGCGCCGCCGATGCCGCCTGCTTCGAGCAGCACGACTCTCCGGTCGGGGTCGCGCTCCTTCGCGCGGATCGCGGTCCACAGCCCGGTGTAGCCGCCGCCGACGACCGCCAGGTCGGCGTCGACCGTCGCGGTGAGACCCGGATGCGCGGGCCGGGCGACGTCGTCGAGCCAGAACACCGACGGGCGGCTGCGGGCGAGCGACTCCTCGACGAGGGATGCCGCGGGCGCCTGCCGCTCGAAGATCGTCGAACCCATCACCGCGCCTCTCGGTCGTCTCCGACGCTACCGGGCCACGCGGTCGACGAGCGCCGAGATCTCGGCGTAGGCCGCCTCGAGCTCCGCCATCGGCGTGCGGAACGCGAGCCCGCTCACGCTGATCGCCCCGGACGGCGTTGACGAGCCGTCGAGGTGCACCCGTACCGCCAGGCAGTTGACGCCGAGTTCGTTCTCCTGGTCGTCGACCCCGTAGCCCCGTTCCCGGGTGCGGGCGAGTTCCGCCGCGAGACCCTCGGGCGTCGTGATCGTGTGCGGAGTGCGCGCGTCGATCGTCGCCCCGTCGAGCCAGGCCACGACATCCGCTGGTGTGGCCAGCAGCCCCGCCAGCAGCACCTTGCCGACCGCGGTCGTCGCGGCGGGGTTGCGGCCGCCGACCATCGAGGTGAGCCGCACGGCGCCGACCGACGGATCGACCTTGGCCCGGTAGACGATGTCGTGCCCGTCGAGCACGCCGTAGTGTGCGGTCTCGCCGAAGCGCTCGGCGAGGGCGCGCAGCACGGGCTCGATCCGCTCGGTCTCGGGCCGCGCGGCGTGGTGGCGGAAGGCGAGCCGCACGAACTCGTCGCCGAGGGCGTAGCGACCCCGGCCCGACTGCTCGGCGAGCCCCGATCGCACGAGCGATCCGAGGGCCCGGTGGATGGTCGACTTCGATCCGCCCATCGCGGCGGCGAGGTCGTCGAGGGTGGCCCCCTCGGGATGCCCGGCGAGCTCGACGAGCAGCGCCAGCACCCGATCGGCGCCGACCAGTTTCTCGTCGCTGGGTTCGTCGAGCGCCATCGTCATCGCCGCGGATCCACGTGCACCTTCGGGCCGGGGCCGGCATCCGGCCCTCGCCGGCCGTCGAGCCGCGCGGGGACGTCGTCGAGCCCGACGACCTCGCTGACGATCGCGTCGGGCACGACGGCCCCGCTCGCGAAGCCCTCGATCGCCCCGGCCAGACCGGGGGAGGCGGAGAGGATGCCGACCGCCGTCACGTCCTTGAGCGCGATGACCCGGGAATCGACCTCGCTCGGCGTCGACGACAGCCCGATGAAGACGACGCGACCGGCGGGCTTGACCAGCCGGACGGCGAGGGCGGGGGAGGTGTCGACGCTCGTGCAGTCGAGGACGGCGTCGAAACGGTCGCCCTCACCGGCCGCGACCTCGTCCACGGTCACGACGTGCCGGACGCCCAGCTCTTGCGCGAGCTCGAGCGACCGGGGTCGTACCCCCGCGAGGTGCACCTCGGCGCCCTCGGCGAGCGCGAACTGCGCGGCGAGCAGGCCGATCGTGCCCGATCCCAGGATCAGCACGGTCTTCCCGGGTTCGAGTTCGGCCGCACGCACCGCGCGCAAAGAGTTGCCCCCCGGTTCGACGAGCGCGGCGGCGGTCACCGACACGTGCTCCGGGATCGGGTAGGCGAACCGGGTCGGCACCAGCATCTGCTCGGCGAGAGCTCCCGGCCAGCCATCGCGGATGCCGACCTCGAAGCGGTTCGGGCAGACGTGGTGCACGCCGCGGCGGCAGTAGTCGCACTTGCCGCAGCCGAGCATCGTGTCGCCCGTGACCCGCGTGCCGATCCACTCCGCGTCGTCGGGCGAACCCGTCGCGATCACGCGACCGGTCCATTCGTGGCCGAGCCGGATCGGGAAGTGCGTGTAGCCGTCCTCGATGTACGACATCTCGCCCGAGTAGAGCTCGATGTCGGTGCCGCAGATGCCGACGCGTTCCACCTCGACGAGCAGTTCGCCCGGGCCGGCGACCGGGGCGTCGACCTCCTGCACCGACGCCTGCCCGGGCGCGGTCACGACGAGGGCGCGCATCAGAGTGCCGGGTTCGCGACCACGCGCTGCGTCTGGGTGCCGAGCCGCGTGCCCCCGAGCGTCAGCGTCTCGCCGCCGTGCAGGTAGCGGTTCGGCGACATCCCGAGTCCCACGCCGGGCGGGGTGCCGGTGTTGATGAGGTCGCCGGGCTCGAGGGCCATGAACTGGCTGACGTAGTGCACGATGAACGCCGGGCTGAACACCATCGTCGACGTCGAGCCGTTCTGCACCCGCTCGCCGTCGATCTCGAGCCAGAGGTCGAGGTCGAGCACGTCGCCGATCTCGTCGGGCGTGACCAGGTACGGGCCCGCCGGGTTGAACGTCGGGGCCGACTTGCCCTTGACCCACTGGCCGCCGCGCTCGATCTGCCAGGCGCGCTCGCTCACGTCGTTGACCAGCACGTAGCCGGCGATCGCCGCCTCGGCCGCCGCCTCGTCGGCGAGGTAGGACGCGTGCGACCCGATCACGATGCCGAGCTCGACCTCCCAGTCGGTCTTCTCCGAACCGCGCGGGACGAGCACGTCGTCGTCGGGCCCGATGAGGGTGTTCGGCGCCTTGTTGAAGAGGATCGGCTCGGTGGGCACGGCCTGCCCGGTCTCGGCGGCGTGGTCGCTGTAGTTGAGCCCGACGCAGAGGATCTGGTGCGGCCGGGCGAACGGGGCACCGAACCGGCGATCACCGATCGGTTCGGCCCGCCCGACTCGCTCGGCGACGATCGCCGGGAGGGTCGCGAGCGCGCCCGAGGCGAAGAACGCTTCGTCGAAGTCCGCCACGACATCGCTCAGGTCGACGAACAGGTCGCCGTCGAGCACGACCCCGGGGGTCTCGGATCCGGCGGCGCCGATGCGGGCGAGTCTCATGTCGTTTCCTTCTGGGTCGATCCGCTCCAGCGGTGGGGCGGGATGCCGGCGACGCCGACGTCGGCGAGGAACAGCGCGCCGTCGGCCGGCACGCGCTCCTCGGGGGTCAGGTGTTCGATGGCGGAGGTGATGACGAGGCGCTCGCCGACGAAGCCGACGCAGGTCGGCTGCTGCGCGTCGACGAGCACCCGGGCGATCTCGCGCCCGTCGGGGGAGTACCGCACCACGCAGCCGCCTGCGAACTGGGCGACCCACAGCATCCCCTCGGCGTCGACGCGCATCCCGTCGGGGTAGCCCGGGAAGTCGGTTACGACCGGCACCCACGGCTCGTCGCCGTCGAATTCACCGGGACCGTAGGAGTGGCTCGAGAGCGTCTTCGTGGGGGTGTCGACGTGGTAGATCGTGCCCCCATCGGGCGACCAGCCGACACCGTTGGAGAGTTGGATGCCGTGCCGCAGGGTCTCCACCGAGCCGTCGGGGGAGACCCGCAGGAGCTTCTCGAGACCGATGGGCCCGCTGAGCGACAGGGTGCCGACGACGAACCGGCCCTGCGGGTCCACGCCTCCGTCGTTGAAGCGCATCGGGCGTTCGTCGGTCAGCAGATCGGGGCCGAAGGACAGGTCGCCGTCGGAGGAGATCGTGGCGAGGCGACGGGCGGCTGCGACGAGCAACCCGCCGTCCTCGGCCAGCGCGACGGCGCCGACGGTCTCGCGCACCCGCACCTCGGCGGTGTCGACGAGCCGGTCACCGTCGAGGCGAGCGGAGAGCACTCGGCCCTCTCGGATGTCGACGAAGCGCACGAGTCCGGCGCGGTCGTCGTAGAGCACGCCCTCGGCGAGGTCGTAGCGCTCGGGCGCGGCTTCGACGCCGCGCAGATCCTGTGCCATAATTCAGAATAGTAACCACGCATTTCAAATAATGGAAATGCGCCGTCCAACGGCCGAGGAGTCGATGTGGATGACCTGCGGAGTCGCGACTGGTACGTCGGCGACGACCGGAACGCGTACATCCACCGCGCCTGGATGCGGCGGGGCAACCCGGTCGACTCGCTGGACGGCACGAAACCGCAGATCGCGATCGCGAACACCGCGAGCGACCTGACACCCTGCAACATGCACCTGGGCGAGGTTGCCGAGCACGTGAAGAACGGCATCTGGGAGGCGGGCGGCGTTCCCTACAACCTCCCCGTGGTGTCGCTCGGCGAGACCCAGGTGAAGCCCACCGCGATGCTCTGGCGCAACATGGCCGCGATGGCAATGGAAGAGATGTTCCGCGCCAACCCGATCGACGGCCTCGTGCTGCTCGGCGGCTGCGACAAGACGATCCCGGCGCTGCTGATGGCCGCGGCATCGGTCGACATTCCGGCGATCGTCGTGCCCGGCGGGCCGATGCTCACCGGGCACTTCCGCGGCGAGGCCCTCGGCTGCGGTACCGACGTCTGGCGTCTCTCGGAGGAGGCTCGCGCCGGCAAGATCACCAACGGCCAGTTCGTCGAATCGGAACGCTCGATGATCCGCGGCAAGGGTCACTGCAACACGATGGGCACCGCATCGACGATGGCGGTCGTCGCCGAGGCCCTCGGGATGACGATCCCCGGGTTCGCCGGGACCCCCGCCGCCGACGCCCGGCTGCTCGCCCTCTCGCACGAGACCGGGCGACTCATCGTCGACCTGGTCGCCCAGGACCTCAAGCCGAGCGAGGTGATGACGCGGGAGTCCTTCCTCAACGCGATCATCGCCGTCGCGGCGGTCGGCGGCTCGACCAACTCGGTCGTGCACCTGCTCGCGATCGCCGGGCGCCTCGGCATCCAGCTGACCCTCGAGGACTTCGACGAGGCCGGCGCGGGCGTCCCGGTGCTCGCCAACCTGCAGCCGAGCGGCACGTTCCTGATGGACGACCTGTTCCGCGCCGGCGGGCTGCTCGCGCTGCTCAGCCAGGTGAAGCACCTCTTCCACCCCGAGCCGATCACCGTGACCGGCCGGCCGCTCGTCGAGTACCTCGGCGCGCAGCACGAGATCTTCGACGACACCGTCATCCTCGCGCCCGAGAACCCGCTCATGCCCGACGCCGGCATCGCGGTGCTGCGCGGCAACCTCGCTCCGAACGGGGCGATCATCAAGCCGTCGGCCGCGACCCCCGAGCTGCTCCAGCACACCGGTCCGGCGCTGGTGTTCGATTCGATCGAGGATCTGCGCGCGCGGATCGACGACCCCGACCTCGACGTCACCGCCGACACCGTGCTCGTGCTGCGCGGCTGCGGCCCGCGCGGGTATCCGGGGTTCCCCGAGGTCGGCAACATGCCGCTCCCGCGGAAGCTGCTCGAAGCCGGGGTGCGCGACATGGTGCGCATCAGCGACGCCCGAATGAGCGGCACCGCCTACGGCACCGTCATCCTGCATGTGGCGCCCGAGGCCGCCGCCGGCGGTCCGCTCGCCTTCGTGCGCACGGGCGACGTCATCCACGTGGATGTCGCGGCGCGACGCCTGCACGTCGATGTCAGCGACGAGGAGTTCCAGGCGCGCAGTCAGTCGCCCGCGAGCGAGGCCGCCTACGCCGCCCCGACGCGCGGCTGGGAGAAGCTCTACGTCGACCACGTGATGCAGGCCGACACCGGCGCCGACCTCGACTTCCTCGTCGGCGGCAGCGGTTCGAAGGTGTCGCGTGAGTCCCACTGACATCTCGTCGCGCGCCGGGGTCGACGAGCAGGCCGCCCTCGGCCGTGCCATCCACGAAGCCCTGCCGCGCGCGGGCGCCTCGTCGGTGTCGGCGTTCGATCGGGTCGTCGCCGCGGTCGACGCGTCGCACTACCTGCTGACCCCCCGTGCCGTCGTGACCCCGGCGGACGCCGCGGAGGTCGCCGCGCTCTTCGCGTACGCGACCGCGGGCGGGGAGGCCGTCACGTTCCGGTCGGGAGGCACGTCGCTCTCGGGGCAGGCGTCGACCGCGAACATCCTGGTCGACACCCGCGCGAACTTCCGCGGCATCGAGGTTCTCGACGACGGCGCTCGCGTGCGCGTCGGGCCCGGCGCGACCGTGCGGCAGGTGAACGCCCGGCTCGTGCGCCATGGCCGCAAACTCGGCCCGGATCCGGCGAGCGAGATCGCCTGCACGATCGGCGGCGTCGTCGCGAACAACTCCAGCGGGATGGCCTGCGGGGTGACGCAGAACACCTACCAGACGCTCGAGTCGGCGGTCATCGTGCTCCCCAGCGGCACCGTCGTCGACTCCGCGGCGCCCGACGCCGACGCACGGCTGCAGGAATCGGATCCCGCCCTGCACGCGACTCTGCTGCTGTTGCGGGCGCAGCTGCTCGCCGATGAGGCGGCCGCGGCCGAGGTCGCCCGGCAGTTCGCGATCAAGAACACGATGGGCTACTCGCTCAACGCCCTCCTCGACCACGAGACCCCGGTGCAGATGCTCGTGCACCTCCTCGTCGGCAGCGAGGGCACGCTCGGCTTCGTGGCCGAGGCGACCTTCCGCACCGTGCCGCTGCACCGGCATGCCGCGACGACCCTCGTCGTCTTCGACACCCTCGCCGCCGCGACCGCGGCCCTCGTCGACCTGGTCGCGACCGGCGCCGCGACGGTGGAGCTGATGGATGCCGCCTCGCTGCGGGCCGCGCGGATCGACCCGGAGTCGGCCGCGGCCCTGCCGACGTTCGCGATCGCCGACCACTGCGCCCTGCTCGTCGAGTACCAGGCGTCGACGGCCGACGCACTCGCGGCCCTCGTCGAACCGGCCGTCGCGTTGTTCGCGACCCTGCCGCTGACGACCGCGGCCGTGCTCTCGGGCGACCCCGCGATCCGCGCCTCGCTCTGGCACGTGCGGAAGGGGCTCTACGCGACGATCGCCGGAGCCCGTCCCTCGGGCACCACCGCGCTGCTCGAGGACATCGCCGTGCCGGTCGACCGGCTCGCGGAGACCTGCGCGGGGCTGACCCGGCTGTTCGAGATCCACGGCTACGGCGACGCCGTCATCTTCGGGCACGCGAAGGACGGCAACGTGCACTTCCTGCTGGTCGAGGATTTCGAGATCCCGTCGAACGTGGCGCGCTACCGGGCGTTCACGGAAGACATGGTGGAACTCGTCCTCGGCGCCGGCGGCACGCTCAAGGCCGAGCACGGCACCGGCAAGATCATGGCGCCGTTCGTGGCACGGCAGTACGGGCCGTTCCTCTACGGGCTCATGCGCGACGTCAAGCGCGCGTTCGACCCGGCGGGAATCCTCAATCCCGACACGATCCTCACCGACGACCCCGACCTGCACCTGCGGAACCTCAAGTCGACGCCGACGGTCGAGGCCGAGGTCGACCGCTGCGTGGAGTGCGGCTACTGCGAGCCGGTCTGTCCGTCGAAGGACCTCACGACCACCCCGCGGCAGCGCATCGTGGTGCGGCGCGCGCTCGCCGATGCGGAGGCGCGGGGCGACACCCGTCTCGTGCGGGAACTGCGCCGCGAGTCGGAGTACGAGGTCGTCGACACCTGCGCGGTCGACGGGATGTGCCAGACCGCGTGTCCCGTGCTGATCAACACCGGCGACCTCGTGCGGCGCCTGCGCTCCGAGACCGTCGGTGCCGTCGAGAGCGCGGCCTGGGGGGTCGCCGGAACGGCGTGGAAGCCGGTCACCCGGGTGGCGTCCGCCGTGCTCTCGGTCGCCGCGGTGCTGCCGGCGCCGGTGATCCAGCTGCCGAACCGCGCCGCCCGGGCGGTGCTCGGCACCGACACCCTCCCGTTGTGGAGCCCGGATCTGCCACGCGGAGGCGCTCGTCGTCGGCCCTCGGGCTCGGCGACCGCGCAGGCCGTCTCCTTCCAGGCGTGCGTCGGCACGATGTTCGGGCCGGCCGAGGGCGGCGAGGGCGTCGCCGCCGCGCTGCTCTCGCTCGCCGCGAAAGCCGGAGTCGAGTTGCTCCAGCCGGAGGAGATCGGCGGGCTGTGCTGCGGCACCCCGTGGAAGTCGAAGGGGATGCTCGACGGCTACGCCGCCATGGTCGAGCGCACGATCGGGTCGCTGTGGCGCGCGAGCGACGGGGGCCGACTGCCGATCGTCAGCGACAACTCGTCGTGCTCCGAAGGCATCGTGCTCGCCCTCGAGAAGGCGATCTCGTCGCACGCCGAGTACGAGAGTCTGCGCATCCTCGACGCCGTCGACTTCGCGGCCGAGCACCTGCTGCCGCTGCTCGAGGTCAGCGCAGATCTCGACAGCATCGTCGTGCACCCCACCTGCTCGAGCACCCGCGCGGGGTCGAACGCCCACCTCGCGCAACTCGCCGCCGCCGTCGCGACCGAGGTCGTCATCCCCGACGACTGGGGCTGCTGCGCCTTCGCCGGCGACCGCGGGATGCTGCATCCCGAACTGACCGCGAGCGCCACCGTGCGCGAAGCCCACGAGGTCGACTCTCGCGAATTCGACGCCTATGTGTCGTGCAACCGCACCTGCGAGATCGGCATGACCCGGGCCACCGGGCAGCCCTATCACCACGTTCTGGAAGTCCTGGATCGATCGGCGAGGAGCCGCAGATGAGAAGAGCGCTGATCACCGGCGGGCAGAGCGGTCTCGGCGCCGCCTGCGCGACACGACTGCGCGCCGACGGGGTGGAGGTGCTGACGGTCGACCTCGCCGCCGAGGCCGACCTCTCCCTCGATATCACCGATGCGGATGCCGTGGCCGCCGCGATCGCCGACGTCGGACCGGTCGACATCCTGGTCAACAGCGCCGGCATCGTCGGACCGAACGTGCCGTTCTGGGAGGCGCCGCCGGAGAAGTGGCGGCAGACCTTCGACGTCAACGTGCACGGGCTGTTCAACGTCACGCGCGCCGTGATCCCCGGGATGATCGCCGCCGGATGGGGTCGCATCGTCAACCTCGCGAGCATGGCCGGCAAGGACGGCAACCCGAACCTCGCCGCCTACTCGGCGTCGAAGGCGGCGGTCATCGGCCTCACCAAGTCGCTCGGAAAGGAGCTCGCGAAGACCGGCGTGATCGTCAACGCGATCGCGCCCGCCGTGATCGACACCCCGATGAACGCCGCGACCGACCCCGCCGTGCTCGCGCACATCACCTCGCTCATCCCGATGGGGCGCGTCGGTCGTCCCGAGGAGGTCGCGGCACTCATCGCCTGGCTGTCCTCCGACGAGTGCAGCTTCTCGACCGGCGCGGTGTACGACATCAGCGGTGGCCGCGCCACCTACTGAGCTCTCGAAAGGACTCGACATGACCGAATTCGACGGAGCCGTCGCCATCGTCACCGGCGGCGCGAGCGGCCTCGGGGCCGCGACCGCCGCGCTGCTGCAGTCCCGCGGGGCGCGGGTGGCCGTACTCGACCGCACGCTCGAGGGGGTGCCCGCGGAGTTCTTCACCGCTCAGTGCGATGTCACGTCGTCGGAGCAGGTGGATGCCGCGGTCGCCGCCGTCGCCGAGCACTTCGGCGGCATCGACATCGTCATCAACAACGCCGGCATCGGGGCGGCGGGCGACGTGTCGGCGAACGACGACGCCGAGTGGCACCGGGTGTTCGACGTCAACGTCGTGGGCATTGCCCGGGTCACCCGTGCCGCGCTCCCGTACCTGAGGCGGTCGAAGGTGGCCGCGGTCGTGAACACGAGTTCGGTCGTCGCTCCGGTCGGCGTTCCGAACCGCGCGCTCTACTCGGCGACGAAGGGCGCGGTGTCGTCGCTCACCCGGGCGATGGCCGCCGACCACGTGCGCGAAGGCATCCGGGTCAACGCGGTGGAGCCGGGCACCGCCGACACCCCGTGGGTGGGCCGCCTGCTCGGCGCCGCCGACGATCCGGCCGCCGCGGAGACGTCCCTCAAGGCCCGCCAGCCGATGAAGCGGCTCGTGCGCCCCGACGAGGTCGCGCACGCGATCGCGTACCTCGCGTCACCGCTCTCGTCGTCGACGACCGGGACCCTGCTCTCCGTCGACGGCGGGATGGCGGGCATCCAGCTTCCTCACTGAGCCGCCGTCATGGCCGTGCGCATCCTCGGTGCGCTGGCGAGGGAGGCGCCGGTCAGCTCCACCCCGTGACCCGACGAGGCCTCGACGCTCATCGCCTCGAGACGCGCTCGGTCGAGCGCGACCCGGGAGGTCGACTCGAACGCGAAGTGCAGGTCGCATTCGTCGTGCATCCAGACGCTGCTGCGGCCCCGTCCGGTCTCGACCGAGTCCGTCCAGGAGAGCATGAATCCCTCCTTGCGGCGGAACTTGGTGCTCGCCACCGTCTTCAGCAGCAGCAGAGTGCTGTCGCCCATCGAGATCGGCGTGCGTGCCGATCCGTAGAACATCGTGCCCATGGTGCCGAGTCCTTGCGGTCGCGAGGGTCGTCGCCTCGCCGGACGGTCGCTCCCGCACCTTACGCCCATCGGCTGCCGACCGGCGCGACGGGCGTCCTCGTCACGCGGCGGCCACCGGGTCGCCCGGGTGGAGCACGACCTTGATGCAGCCGTCGTCCTTCTTCTTGAAGAGGTCGTAAAGTGCGGGCGCCTCCTCGAGCGAGCCGTGGTGGGTGACGAGGTCCATGACGCCCAGGGGGTCCGACGGGTCCTCGATGATCGGCCACAGCGTCGGGATCCAGCGCTGCACGTTGCACTGCCCCATCCGCAGCGTGAGCCCCTTGTCGAACATGGTCAGCATCGGCATTGGGTCGGCGACCCCGCCGTAGACGCCGCTGAGCGACACCGTGCCGCCGCGCTGCACCGCCTCGATCGCGGTCATCAGCGCGGCGAGTCGGTCCACGCTGAGGCTCTTCGCGAGGCGCTTCGACGCGGCGCTCGGCAGAAGCCCCGTGACGTTCTGCGCGAAGGCGGCCACCGGGTTGCCGTGCGCCTCCATGCCCACCGCGTCGACGACCGAGTGCGCGCCGCGGCCCTCCGTGCGGTCGAGGATCTGCTGCTGCAGGTCATCCGCGAGGTCGAGCGTCTCGACGCCGTACTTCTCGGCGAGGGCGCGGCGCTCGGGCACCGGGTCGACGCCGATGACACGCGCGCCGCGATACGCCGCGATGCGCGCGGCGAACTGTCCTACCGGGCCGAGGCCGACGACGAGCAAGGTGCCGCCTCGAGGCACGTCCGCATCGTCGACGCCCTGCCATGCGGTCGGCAGGATGTCGCTGAGGAAGAGGTAGCGCTCGTCCGGCAGGTCGGTGTGGATGACCATCGCGTTGAAGTCGGCGAGCGGCACCCGCAGGTACTCGGCCTGGCCGCCCGGGATCCGACCGTACAGCTCGGTGTAGCCGTAGAGGTCGGCGCCCGCGCGCTGGTCGCGGTTCTGGGTCGTCTCGCATTGGGTGGTCAGCCCGCGCAGACACATGTAGCACTGGCCGCAGGCGATCACGAACGGGATGACGACCCGGTCGCCGACGCGGAGCTCACGCACGGCGCTGCCCACCTCCACGATGACGCCCATCGGTTCGTGCCCGAGCACGTCGTCTTTGTGAAGGAACGGCGCGAGCACGTCGAGCAGATGCAGATCGGACCCGCACACCGCTGTCGAGGTGATGCGGATGATCGCGTCGGTCGGCTCGAGGATCGTCGGATCCGGGACATCCTCGACGGAGACGGTGAGGGGACGCTGCCAGGTGAGAGCTCTCATATGCCAGGTCTACGTTCCGGGACGGTATCGCGGGAGGGCTTGCGGAATCCCCCCGCGGAGTGCAGACCACCGTCAGGCGCGGCCCTTGAGGATGAGATGCCAGTACACCCACGGCAGGATGTGGCGGTCGAAGACCCAGGTGAGGCGGCGCTCCCGGGCGAGGCCCATCCAGAACGGGATCGTCGGCTTCCGCCGGTACCGGTCGTCGAATTCGGCGAACACCACCGTGTTCCGGGAGACCGTGAACGGCGCCACGCTATAGCCGGTGTACTCCGCCGTCGGCTCCTCGCCGCGGAGCACCGAGCGCAGGTTCTGCGCCAGCACCTTCGTCTGCTTGCGCAACGCGCCGCCCGACTTCGAGTTGCGGGTCGCGGCGGCGTCGCCGAGGGCCCAGACCTCCGGATACCGCGGGTGCCGCAACGCGATCGCGTCGATCGCGGCGAAACCGTCGGCCTCGGGCGAACTCAGTCCGATCCGGGACTCGGTGCCGTCGTCGGCACGGATCACGATCGAGCGCGCGGCGCCGTTCACCTCGGCGAAGATCGTCGGCGTCGGCACGATCAGCACCACCCGGATGTCGTCGAGCACGCCGGTCGCGCGCCCGTAGTCGCACGCGAGGTACATCGGCTTTTGCGACGCCCCGGAGCACGCCGCGGGGCCGGGTGGTTCGGTGAACACGACGGTGCCGCTGGTCAGTCGCTTGAGCAGGCGCGAGGTCTTCGCGGCGAGGTCGATCTCGTAGTGCGACGAGACGGCGGGCATTGCGATCGCCTCCGGCAGACCGGGGTCAGATCCCAGTGGCGCTCCATGCCGGGGCAGACGCTGAGGTGCCCGTAGCCCAGCACCTCACCCGAGGCGAGGGTCACGGTGCGCCCCGACGGGTCGACCGAGGTCACCGGGTCGCGGATCCAGCCGACACCGCGCGGCAGCGCCTGCCGCTGCGGACGCTTGGCCGCGGCTCGACCACGACCACATCCTCGATCCCGTACCGGTGCAGCCGTCCGGCGACCGACAGCCCGGCATTGCCGCCGCCGATCACGATGACGCTGCGCGTGGTCATGCGATGCGTCCGGCCTTGGGCCGCGCCCAGCGCGCCGGCAGGTTCGGCCCGTCCCACACCTGGATGACGCCCCACACGGCGGCGGTGATCGGAACGGCGAGCACGGCGCCGAGCACACCGCCGACGCCGGCGCCGACGGTCAGCGCGACGAGGATGACGAACGCGTGCAGCCGCATCGAGCGCCCCATCAGCACCGGCTGCAAGAAGTTGCCCTCCAGCTGGTTCACGAGCACCACCACCCCGACGACGATGAGCGCCGTCACCCAGCCGTTGGCGACCAGCGCGACCAGGGCGGCGAACGTGCCCGCGAGGGTGGCGCCGACGATCGGGATGAAGGCCAGCAGGAACACCAGCACCGCCAGGGGGATGGCGAGCGGCACCTGCAGGATCAGCAACCCGATGAGGATGCCGACGGCGTCGACGAGGGCGACCGCCGCGGTGCCGCGCACGTAGGAGCCGAACACCGACACGGTCTTGTCGCCGATGCGGTGCGCCCGCTCGTACTGCTCGCCCTGGAACGGCCGCAGCACGAACTCCCACATCACCGGACCGTCCTTGAGGAAGAAGAACAGGATCGTGACGAGCAGGATCAGTCCGACGACGAAGTTCGCGACCGCACCGGCACCCGCGAGGGCGCCCGAGCCGAACTGCGAACTGGTGAGGAAGTCCGTCGCCTGAGCGAGGAGGTCGTCGATCTGCTCCGACGTCGGGAAGAACGGGAGTTGCCGGGCCCAGTCGGTGAAGGTCGCGAAGCCGCCCTGCGCCTGCTCGTACAGGTCGGCCCACTGGGTGCGCACGGCCGAATAGATCAGCCAGCCGATGCCCCCCAGCACGGCGAAGATCGCGAACATCGAGATCAGGGTGGCGGCCACCGACGGGATGCCGCGCTTCCGCATCCTGCTCATCACCGGCGCCAGCGCGCTCGCGATGATGAGCGCGAGCACGAGGGGGATCGTCACGATCGTGAGTTCGCGGATCAGGAAGATGATGCCCGCCAGCACGACCACGACGACGATCACCTGCAGGGCGCGGGTGGCGAGCCGGCCGAACGCGTCGGCCCAGAGGCTCCACGGCGGGCGGGTGGCCCGCGACGGCACGTCGCTCGCGACGACTCGGACGGGTTTCGGTTCGCGGCGGAAGAGTCTCACGCTGCGACGGTACGTGGCACTTCGCGTCGGCGGCGGGTCTTCCGCTCCGGCCTCCGGCAGGCTACGCACCTACCCTGAGGTCATGGATCACGTGCAGCTCCGCCGTTTCGTCGCCGCGGCGCGGCACCTGCATTTCGCCCACGCGGCGAAGGATCTCGGCATCCCGCGTCCCACTCTGGTCGCCGCCATCCGCGAGATGGAGGCGCAGCTCGGGTACGAACTGTTCGACGGGTCGTCGGGCACGACACGGCTGACGCCAGCCGGTGCCGAGTTGCTCGTCGACGCCGAACGGCAACTGGAGAGGTCGGCGGCCGCCGCTGCGGCGTCGGCGCCGAAGCCGGGCGGTAAGGCGAAGGCGTCGAAGGGCAAGGGTCGCGCGCCCGCGGTGAAGGGGGAGCGCAAGCCGGGGAGGCCGCGCCAGGGGCGCTAGTTGCACTCCCATTCCTGAAGTGCAATACTGCACTCTATGTCGCAAAGTGCAATCTCGACGCGACGCTCGGAACGCAAGGCCGCGACCGCGTCGCGTCTCACCACCCTCGCCCGTCGCCTGACCGCCGAACGCGGGCTGAGCGGGTTCACGATCGAGGAGCTCTGCGACGAGGTCGGCGTCTCGCGCCGCACCTTCTTCAACTACTTCCCGTCGAAGGAAGAAGCCGTCATCGGCGTCGACGAGTCGGAGCAGGCGGAGCGGTTCGCGAGCACCTTCCTCTTTCTCGGCTCGCGCGGCTGGCCCGCCGTCGTCGACGACCTCATCAGCATCGCCGTCGAGCACGTGCGCGAGACCGAGCATTCGCTCGACGAGCACGCCGAGTTCATCACCGCGATCGGCCGCGAGCCCAAGCTGCTCGCCCGGTTCATGAGCGTCACGCGCGAGCGCGAGCAGCAGATCGCGGAGCTCATCGCCGCCCGCGAAGGCGTCCCGACCAGCGACCCGCGGGCCCGAGCCGCCGTGCTGATCGTCGGCACCGTCCTCCGCGGAGCCGGCGACAGCATCCTCGACCCCGCCGACGGCCGCGACTTCGCTGCCGCCATCACCGACTCCCTCGCGGCTCTCCGCGCGGTTCTCACCCAGGAAGACGCATGACCACCACCACCGAAGCACCCCTGCTGCTCACGAAGCGGCGCATCTGGATCATCTTCGCGGCGCTCATCGCCGGGATGCTCCTCTCCAGCCTCGACCAGACCATCGTCTCCACCGCCATGCCGACGATCGTCGGGCAGCTCGGCGGCGTCGAGCGTCAGGTCTGGCTCACCACCGCCTATCTGCTCGCGACCACCATCGTGATGCCGGTGTACGGCAAGTTCGGCGACGTGCTGGGCCGTCGCCGACTGTTCCTGGTCGCGATCGCCCTGTTCACGATCGCGAGCATCGGCTGCGCGCTCGCGGGCGACTTCAGCCAGCTCATCCTCTGGCGCGCGGTGCAGGGCCTCGGCGGCGGCGGGCTGATGATCCTGTCGCAGGCGATCATCGCCGACATCGTTCCGGCCTCCGAGCGCGGCAAGTACCTCGGGCCGCTCGGCGCCGTCTTCGGACTCTCCGCCGTCGGCGGACCGCTGCTCGGCGGCTTCTTCGTCGACAACCTGACCTGGCAGTGGGCGTTCTACATCAACATCCCGGTCGGCATCGCGGCCTTCGCGATCGCGTGGTTCACCCTCAAGCTGCCGAGCAAGAAGGCGACGCAGCCGATCGACATCCTCGGCATCCTGTTGCTGTCGGCGTTCACGACCTGCCTCATCTTCTTCACCGACTTCGGCGGCGACGATGCCTACGGCTGGGCCGCGCTCGAGACCTGGGCGTTCGGCGTCGGCATGGTGTTCGCCGCGGCGCTCTTCGTCTTCGTCGAGGCCAAGGCGAAGGATCCGATCATCCCGCTGTCGCTGTTCACGAACCCGGTGTTCGTCAACGCGACCGCGATCGGCCTCACCCTCGGCCTCGGGATGTTCGCCGCCATCGGCTTCGTGCCCACCTTCCTGCAGATGTCGTCGGGCACGTCGGCCGCCGCCTCCGGTCTGCTCATGCTGCCGATGATGGTCGGCTTGATCGGCACCTCGATCGCCTCCGGCATCCTGATCACCCGTACGGGCAGATACCGGCTGTTCCCGATCCTCGGCACGCTGATCACCGCGGCCGCGATGGTGGCGATGACGACCCTCTCGGAGAACACGCCGATCTGGCTGATCTGCGTCTTCCTGTTCGTCTTCGGCGCCGGCCTCGGCCTGATCATGCAGGTCGTCGTGCTGGTCGTGCAGAACGCGGTGCCGGCTGCCCAGATCGGCACCGCGACCAGCACGAACAACTACTTTCGCGAGGTCGGCGCGTCCCTCGGCGTCGCGGTGTTCGGCACCCTCTTCACCACGCGCCTGACCGAGAACCTCACGAACGTCTTCACGGATGCCGGGCTCAGCGGCGCCGACGCCGGGCAGGCGACCGCGACGATCGACCCGCAGACCCTCAGCGAGTTGCCGGATGCCCTCCGCGACGGAGTCGTGGAGGCCTACGCCGACGCCCTCGCCCCGGTGTTCTGGTACCTGCTGCCGTTCATCGGCATCGCGTTCGTACTGTCGCTGTTCCTCAAGCAGATCCCGTTGTCCGACGTCGCCGGGCTGGTCGCCCGCGGCGAGGCGATCGGTGGCGCCGAGGCCGAGGAACTCGAGGCCGCGCAGCGCTCGGGCCGGCCGGACGCAGCCGCGGACGGGTCGCCGGGCGACGTCGCCGCTCCGACGAACGATCGGGCGCCAACGAGGTAGCCGCGCCCCGTTGTCAAGGGGTAGGTCGAATCCGGCGCGAGGAGGATGCTGAGCGCGGCGAACCTCCCCCATCTGATCCGGGGGACAGAGGCGCCGACCCGGCTCCGGGGAGCCGGAGGGGGTGTGGTGGCCGTCAGGGTCGGGGGATCCCGACGGCCATCAATTCTGGAAGGACCACCCAGACGCGGGCACCGCCGAGGGGGGACTCCTCGACGCCGATCCGACCGCCGTGCGCCTCGACGATGCGACGGCAGGTGGACAGCCCGATCCCGAGACCCGGGACGTCGCCGGCATCCCCGCGCTCCATCAGGCCGAACACGCGGTCGCGCTGGTCGAGGGGGATGCCAGGCCCATTGTCGTCGACCGTGAGGCGGGTGCCGCCCTCGATCGCGACCGAGCGGATGTCGACGTGCGGACTCACGCCGGACGCCACGCTGAACTTGAGCGCGTTCGCGACCAGATTCTGCAGCAGCGCGCGGAGCAGCGTCTCATCGCCGGTGACCCGCGCGTCGAACCCGGCGGTCACGGTCGCGACCGACGAGGTGATCGCGGTGTCGAGGTCGTCGACCACGGCGGCCGCGATCGGAGCGAGGTCGAGGTCGTCGCGTCGCGGCTGCGCCCCGCCCAGGCGCGCGTACTCGAGCAGATCGGTGATCATCGCGCCCATCCGGTCGGCGGCCGCGTCGGCGCGCTCGAGCGCGTGGGCCGCGTGCGGGGCGTCGGCGAGGCGGGGGTCCATCGCGGCGAGCTCGATGAATCCTGCGACGGCGGTGAGTGGATTGCGGAGGTCGTGCCCGATCTGGCCGGCGAACGACTCCAGCTGCTCGTTGGAGTGCCGAAGCTCCCGGGCGATCCGGCGCAGCTCGAGGGCATCGACGATCTGATCGGCGAGCAACCCGAGCCCGCGGCTGCGGTCCGGCGAGAGTTCGCCGGGCTCCTCGTCGAACACGCAGAGCGTGCCGATCGGGATGCCGCCCGGCGTGACCAGCGGACTCGACGCGTAGAAGCGCACGCTCGCGATCGCGCCGGTGACGAACGGGTTGGCGGCGAAGCGGTCGTCGACCCGGGCATCCGCGACCTCGACCTGCACGCCCTGCTGGAAGACGACCGCGCACATCGAGTCCTCGCGGCTGCACACGTCGGCGTCGAATCCGACGGCGGCGATCTGGTGCTGCCAGCGGTCGTCGATGATGTTGATGACCGCGGTCGACACCTCGCAGAGCGTCGCGGCGAGCCACACGAGCCCCTGGAGATCCGCCGTCGGTTCGGTGAGAACCCCATACTCCGCGATGACCTCGCGGCGCGTCACATCCTGCACCGTCGGCACGCCGAACCACCCCCGGATGCGACTTTAGCGGCGGGGGTGCGACCGACCCAGGCCCCAGATCACGGGGGCCGGAGACGTCAGCTCGGGCGCGGCTCGCGGTGCTCGGCGCTGATCATCCAGGAGAGCTGCTCGAGCCGGTCGATGATCGCGTGCAGCAGGTCGGCGGTCGTCGGGTCCTCGTCGTCGACGTCGTCGTGTACGCGGCGCATCGTGCCGACGGCGGTGTCGATGCGGTCGGTGATCAGATCGACCACCTCGGTCGTGCGCCGCTCGCCGGCGGGGAACTGATCGAGCGCAGTCGTGCCGCCCACGACGCCGCTGCGCCCGTCGGCGGTGGTGTGCAGCGCGCGCATCCGTTCGGCAACGTCGTCAGCGAATTCACGGGCGGCCTCGACGAGTTCGTCGAGCTGCAGATGCAGGTCGCGGAAGTTCGGGCCGACGACGTTCCAGTGCGCCTGCTTGCCCTGCGACGCCAGCTCGATGAGGTCGACGAGCACCGCCTGCAGCGAGTCGCGCAGCTTCGCCGACGCCATGAAGCCCTTCTCGCCGTGCTCGCGCTTGGTGCGCGCGACCTGGGGAGTGGTCTGGATGTCGGGGGTCGAGGATGCGGTAGCCATGACCCCAGTTGACGCTATTCCGGGCGTCACGTCACCGGGTTGACAGCCGCCAGACGCGGGAGATCCTCCCGGAGGTACCGGGCGTAGCCGCCCGGCGTGCGACCGACGTGCCGGCCCGAGGTCTCGACCATCCCGCGCTCCGTCGCGACGACGAACGCCCCGCTCAGCCGCAGCCGCCGCACGAGATCGGTGTCCTCGTGCTCGGGCAGCGGCAGGTAGCCGCCCGCCCGTCGGTACGCCGCCGCGGCGACTCCGAGGTTGGCGCCGTGGATGTTGCCGAGCGCCTGGCCGTCGCCGTGGGTGCGGTGCCACCACTCGACCTCGTCGGGCGCGAGGTCGGCGAAGCGCGGATGCACGGCGCCGATCACGACGTCGGCGCCGGCGCGGGCGAGATCGAGATGCGTCGTCAGCCAGTCGGCGGGCACGATCGAGTCGGCATCGGTGCTCGCCAGCCAGGTCGTTCCCCGGCGCAACGCGAGTCGCGCCCCGGCGGCTCGCGCCCCGCCGACGTTCGAGCCCTCGGTCTCGAGCACGGTGACTCCGGGATGCCGGCGTGCCCGGTCCGGGGTGTCGTCGAGGCATCCGTCGGCCACCACCACGATCCGCACCGGCGCGTCGACCCGGTCCGCGGCATGGCGGACCGTCGCGAGGCAGTCGTCGATGCTGCCCGCCTCGTCGCGGGCGGGGATCACGACGCCGACGCGGGTCGTCATGCCAGGCCCTCGCGCCGGCCGACCGACCGCGCATCCGCCGACCAGACCTCGAGCAGGAAGTCCTCCTCCTCGTGACGCACGAGCCGGGCGAGCCCCAGGGTGGCGATGCGGTCGTGCACCTCGTCACCGCTGAGCGGATAGTCGCCGACCGGATGCCGCCAGTGGCACGCCACCAGGTCGCCGGTCGGGGAGAGGGCGGCGACGGCGTCGGCGAGCACGCCGTCGAGTGCGTCGCCGAAGTAGTAGCCGACCTCCGAGAGCACGACGAGGTCGAAGGGTCCGACCGGCAGCGCGTCGGTGGCGTCGCGCTGCTCCACGCGCGCGCGGTCGCCGAGTCGCTCGCGCGCCCGCTCGACGGCGAGCTCCGAGACGTCGATCGCCAACAGGTCGCCGCAGCGTTCGGCGAGCAGATCGGTGAGCACGCCGATCGAGCAGCCGATCTCGAGGGCGTGCTCGTAGCGCTCGCTGGGTAGGGCGGCGAGTGTCGCGTCGCGCTTGCGCTGCTCGTACCAGCGGTCGAGGTAGCCCCAGGGGTCCTCGCGGCGCTCGTAGATCCGCTCGAAGTAGTCGCCCGCGAGACCGGGACGCGCGGGCTCGCTGACGACGAACACTTCCCGATCGCGGGCGAAGTGCTCGAGCATTCCGGCGTGCAGCATCGGCTCGGGTCCCGCGACCTGGCTCGCGTAGCGGTCGAGCGCGCGCCGCTTCCGGAGGGGGTCGACGAGCACGCCGCGCATCCGGTCGGGCGGGAACGGCAGGTCGCCCGGGTCGCCCCAGTGCCACGCCCAGATCGGGTAGCCGGCGACGGTGCGCTCCCCGGCGTGCTCGAGCACGAGGTCGCCGACGACGCGGTGGTCGCGGTGCCCGTCGCCCGTCCACGGGGCGGCTACCAGCGTCGCCGGGTCGGTCTCGCTGAGGATGCGGGCCAGGGCCGCGCCGACGGCGTCGCGTTCCTCGAGCACGCCACCGTCGGGGAAACCGAGCTCGGTCGTCTGGATCCCCGCGCCGAGTTCGTCGAGTGCGGCACGCAGTTCCCGGGAACGCACCTCGGGAGTCGCCTCACCGCCGTCGGCGCCACCGTCGGTGACGACGACCACGTGCACGGGAACGCCGGCGTCCGTCGCCAGGGCGAGGAGCCCGCCCGCGCCGAGCGTCTCGTCGTCGGGGTGGGCGCCGATCACCAGCAGCGCCGTGAACGGGCCGAGGTCGAGCGGCGGGGCATTGCGGATGCCGGTGGCGTCCCACGCGGCGGCCGGCGTGCCGGGATCGCGCGAGTCGAAAACGCCGGCGACCGCACGCTCGCTGGCTACCACGGCGCCGCCTCCTCCGCGACCGCGGACCCGAGCGACTCGAGGTCGCGCTCGGCATGGTGCTGGCGGAGGTAGAGCGTGAGGTCGGCGACGCGCTTCGCGTGCTCGGCGTCGAGTGCGAGCGGCGCCGGGCCGAGCGCGTGACCCGCACGGGCGATGACGTCCTCCGCGACTGCGGCGACGGTCGCCCGCACCCGTTTGGCGAGGATGCGGGATCCCGCGGCGTGGGCGTCGACGAGCACCGCCGCCTCGGCGAGGGCGCGTCGGGCGTCCTGCAGACCCCGGTCGATCGCGCCGAGATGCATCAGCAGGAAGGGGTTGGGGCGCGCGACCGCCGCCGCGTGCACGGCCCTCGCGACGCCGACCGCTCCGCCGAACCAGCACGCCGCGACGCCCATCCCGCCCCACTCGAAGCCCGGACGCGACAGGTACCACCCGGGAGCGCCGATCGGGGTCGCCGCCACGTTCGAGAAGCGCACGGGACCGCTGGGGAGCTCGGTGAACCCGCGGGCGTGCCAGGTGCCCGGGATCACCTCGACGCCGGGATCGTGCAGCGACACCGCGTAGAGCCCGCGCGTGCCGTCGGCGGAGGCGGCGGTCACCAGGGCGCCGTCGAGGCGGCCGGCGAGCGAGCACCACGGCTTCGTGCCGGAAAGGGTGACAGCGTCGGCGCGCGTCGCGGTCAGCGGGTCGTCGCCGCCCTCCGCCGCGAAGACGCCCCACACGCCGTCGGGCACCGGTTCGCCGATCTGGCCGAGGATCGCGAGCGCGTCGAGGTGCGGTTCGACGACGCGCGCGGCGCCGAGATCCGCGGACGCCAGCGTGGCGAGGGTCTCCCAGAGATCGGCGGTTGCGCCCTCGCCGGGGCCGTCGGTGCGCGGGCCGAGGGCGCGGGCCAGGGCGAGTCCGCCGTCGATCGATCGGGGGAGGTCCGAGGGCAGCGAGCGCAGCAGCGGCCCCTCGGGCGCGGGAGACAGACGCACGGGCATCTCCACACTGTGCGCGTTCGATCCCGCGTGCGCAGGGGCTTGTCTGCGACGCCCATCCGTGCTCGGCACGCGCGGGACTCGACGAGATGTTTGCCGTCGAGGGCGACCGCTGCTACATTCGTCGAAGCGGTTCGACAGTGCCGCGGACGCGACGACGCGAGGAGGCGACATGGCGACCATCGAAGACGTCGCCCGTGCCGCGGGCGTCTCGCGCAGCACGGTCTCCTACGCCCTGTCCGGCAAGCGCTCGATCTCGCGGGAGACGCAGGACCGCATCCGGTCGGCCATCGCCGAGCTGGGGTTCACCGTCAACGCCGGCGCACGTGCTCTCGCCACCGCGCAGACGATGTCGATCGGGCTGCTCTCGCAGTTCCACCAGGACGAGTTCGCGCCCGCGATGCTCCAGTACATCCGCTCGGTCTCCGACGTGTCGCGCGAGCTCGGTTACGACGTGCTGTTCGTGACAGATGCCGACGGCGCTTCGGCGGTGCGCCGGATCACGTCGTCGAACATGGTGGACGGGGTCGTGCTGCTCGACGTGACGCACGCCGATCCGCGCCTGGCCCTGTTGCGGGCGGCACGGCAGCCGGGAGCACTCGTCGGGCTCCCCGGCGATGTCGAAGGACTCGACATCTTCGACCTCGACTTCGCCGAATCCGCGCGGGTCGTCATCGACCACCTGCACGGGCTCGGCCACCGCGAGGTCGTGCTGATCAGCCCGCCCGAGCACGTCTTCGAGCGCGGCGGCGCGTACGGCTGGCGATTCCGGGATGCCGCCGTCGAGCGCGCGGGGCAGTACGGCATCCGCATCCACACCTACTACGGCGAGTCGCAGCAGCCGGCGATCGGGATCAGCACCAACGCGATCCTCGATGCCCGCCCCGAGGCGACCGCGCTGATCGTGCACAACGATGCGACGATCGCGGCGATGCCGCTCGTGCTGATGGCCCGGGGGGTGAAGGTCCCCGAGGACCTCTCCGTCATCAGCCTGTACTCCACAGATTTCGGTCGGATCTTCTCGCTGCCCTACACGGCAGTGGAGAGTTCGCCCGATGTGCTCGGTCGCCTGGCGGTCGAGCAACTGGTGCGCCGGATCGGCGACCCGGGCCAGGCCGGCCCGACCGTCGTCCGTCTCATCGCACCGGAGCTGGTGAACCGGGGAAGCACGGCCTGAAAACGGGCCCCGCTTCCGCGGGCTCCGTCAGCAGGGCTGTCGAACCGGTTCGATTCGCACCCCACGCAGTATTCAGAGAGGAATATCGTGATCACTCGCAACACCAGTGCCCGCACCGCCGTGGCGCTCCTGCTGACGACCGCGGTCGTCGGGGCCCTCGCGGCCTGCTCGTCGACCCCCGCGGCCGGCAGCGACACCTACACGCTCTGGGACCCGTACCCCGACCGCGACGCCACGTCGACGTGGGCCGTCGCGATCGACGCCTGCGCCACCGACCTCGGCATCACGATCGAGCGCAACTCGGGTAACACCGGCGACACCGTCAAGGACCTCACGACGGCGGCGTCCAACCTGCCCGACATCGCGATGGTCGACAACCCGAAGGTCTCCACCCTCGCGGATGCCGGCCTGCTCACCACCGCCGAGGAGAACGGGCTCGACACCTCGTCGATCTCGGAGAACATCCTCAGCGCGGGTGAGATCGACGGCGAGATCTACGGCGTCCCGGTCGGCGCCAACACCCTCGGTCTCTACTACAACCCCGAGGTGCTCGACGCGGCCGGTGTCGACATCGCCACCGTCACCGACTACGCGTCGCTCACCGCCGCGCTCGAGCAGGTCGTCGCGGCCGGCAGCAAGGGCATCACGTTCTCGGCGGTCGGAACCGAAGAGGGCTCGTTCCAGTTCCTCCCGTGGTTCTGGGGTGCCGGAGCCGACCTGACCGAACTGGACTCGCCGGAGGCCGTCGCCGCCCTCGAGCTCTGGACCGGCTGGGTCACCGACGGTCTCGCGCCCAACTCGGTGATCTCCAACACCCAGGGCACCAGCTGGGACGAGTTCCTGACCGGGGAGTACGGCTTCGCCGAGAACGGCTCGTGGTTCAAGGGCGCGGCCGACGAGGCCGGCTACCTGTCGATCCAGGTGCCGGGCATCGACGGCGGTTCCGCTCCTGCCCCGACCGGCGGCGAGTTCATCGCCATCCCGGTGCAGAAGGACACGTCGCGGTACGCCACCTCGGCCAAGATCGTCGAGTGCCTGAGCGCCGGAAGCGCGGGCGCCACGGCGCTCGGCTACATCGCTCCGACCGAAGCCGGTGTCGAGGCCCAGCTGGCCGCCGACCCGACGCTGGAGTTCTGGGCGTCCGCCGTCGCCGACGCGAAGCCGCGCACCGCCGACAACCTCGGCATCAAGTACCCGGTGATCTCGGAGCAGCTCTACACCGCTGTGCAGAACGCGCTGAGCGGAAGCGCCAGCCCGGCGGATGCGCTCGCCGCGGCGCAGGCAGCTGCGGTCGAGAAGCTCAAGTAACCCCGCCGGCAAGGAACGACCATGACGACGACGCACGAATCCCCGCGATCCGAGCTGCGGCGTCGCCCGAAGGGGGCGGCGTCCCCCGCCGCCCCCTTCCCACCCGCTCGCGTCCGCACCCGCCGACGCGAGCGGGTGCGGAGCGGCCTGATCGCCTGGGGGTTCATCGCCCCGATCGCGATCTATCTCGTGGTCTTCTACGCCTACCCGCTCTACCGCAACCTCGACCTGAGCCTGCGCGACTACACGCTGCGCTCGTTCATCGACGGCACGGCGGAGTTCGTCGGCCTCGACAACTACGTCGCCGTCATCCAGAGCTCCACGTTCGCGCCGGCGTTCGCCAACACGGCGATCTTCACCCTCGTCTCGATCGCCTTCCAGTTCGCGATCGGCCTGGCCCTCGCGGTGTTCTTCTACCGGCGCTTCCCGCTGGCGGCGACGCTGCGGGCCCTCTTCCTCGTGCCGTGGCTGCTCCCGCTGCTGGTGTCGGCATCCATCTGGGCCTGGATGCTCAACAGCGAGTCCGGCATCGTCAACGCCGCACTCGCCGTCGTCGGCATCCCGCAGGTCAACTGGCTGACCTCGCCGCAGTGGGCGATGGTCTCGGTGCTCATCGCCAACATCTGGATCGGCATCCCGTTCAACCTCGTCATCCTCTACAGCGGGCTGCAGAACATCCCGGAGGAGATCTACGAGGCCGCCGCGCTCGACGGCGCCTCGGGGTGGCAGCGCTTCTGGCGCATCACCTTCCCCCTGCTGCGCCCGGTCTCGGCGATCACCCTGCTGCTCGGTCTCGTCTACACGCTCAAGGTGTTCGACATCATCTGGATCATGACCCGGGGCGGGCCAGGCGACGCCTCGGCGACCTTCGCGATCTGGTCGTACCGGCTCGGCTTCGGCAGCGGATCACCCGACCTCAGCCCGGCCGCGGCCGTGGCGAACCTGCTCATCCTCGTGGCGTTCGTGTTCGGCTTCGCCTACATCCGCACGCAGCGGAAGGCGGTGGCCCGATGAGGCCGAAGCGGTCGCTGCTCGCGACGGCGGTCGGGGTCGCGCTCACCGCGATCATGCTGTTCCCGCTCTATTGGATGGTCAACGTCTCGCTCACGCCGCGCACCGAGCTCCGGGCCGACCCGCCGAGCCTGTTCCCGCTCACGCCGACGTTCGACGGATACTCGACGGTGCTCGGGCAGCAACTCCCGTACCTCGGCACCAGTTTCGTGATCGGGCTCGGGACGGTGCTGCTGACCCTCGTGCTCTCCGCGCCGGCGGCGTTCGCCCTCGCCAAACTCCGGCCGTTCGGGGGCACCGCGCTCAGCTTCGTGCTGCTCACCGCGCAGATGATCCCCGGCATCATCATGGCGATGGGGTTCTACCTCATCTTCAACGCGTGGGGCCTGCTCGACAGCATCCCGGGACTGATCCTCGCCGACTCGACCCTCGCCGTCCCCGTCGCGGTGCTCATCTTCACGGCGTTCATGTCGGGCATCCCCGACGAGCTGATCGCGGCGGCGAAGATCGACGGCGCCGGGGCGTGGCGCACCTTCCGCTCGATCGTGCTGCCGGTGAGCCGCAACTCGATCGTGACGGTCTCGCTGTTCACGTTCCTCTGGGCGTGGTCGGACTTCCTGTTCGCCTCGACGCTCGACCGCGGCGGCGACCTCCAGCCGATCACGATGGGCATCTACCGCTACATCGGCAACAACACCCAGGACTGGAACGCCATCATGGCGACCGCCGTCGTGGCCTCCATCCCGGCGACGGTGCTGCTCGTCGTCGCCCAGCGCTACGTCGCCGCGGGGGTCACCGCCGGCGCCGTCAAAGACTGACCCCCTTCCTTTCCGTTCCATCCTGAGGACCGTCATGCCATCCGCCGTCTCCGATTCCCCGCGCTTCGACGTCACCGAGATCCCGTTCAGCCTGCGCGGCTCGTGGCTCGACCTGTCGCCCGTCGTCGGCTTGCACACCCACGCCGCCGACATCCACGTGGTGTCGCACCAGACCGGCATCCACGGGGTGCTGGCCCTCATCCCGCAGCTCGCGGGTACCCGCGTCGAGACCGAACTCGCGGCGACCCCGTCGGTGCTGCGCTGGCGTCACGACCACGGCCGCATCGAGGCGACGTTCGACGGCACCGAGACGATCCGGCTGCGGGGCACCGATCTCGACCTGCGCCTCGAGGACGCCGCGGGAGGGTTGACCCCGTTCACCGGGTCGTACCTGTTCACCGAACCGGGCACCGCGTCGCCGGTGTTCACGTCCTACGAGACCGGGCGGCGGTACCGGGTGACGCCGGTGAGCGGAACGCTGCACGTCGACGGCGACGGAGCGCTCGGGGTGTCCGCCCGTGCGGTCACGGTGACCGGCGACCGCTGGGAGATCGCGATCGAGGAGTTCACCGCGGCGCGGCCGCCCTACCGGCGCGCACGGTCGTTCGACGAGATCGTCGCCGAGAACGCGGCGGAGTTCAGCTCCTACCTCGAGGCGCTCGCCCCGTGGCGCAGCTCCGCGACGCCCGGCGCCCCCCTGGCCGCCTACGTGCTCTGGTCGGCGACCGTCGCTCCGCTCGGCTTCCTCGGCCGCGAGTCGATCCTGATGTCGAAGCACTGGATGGACAAGGTCTGGAGCTGGGATCACTGCTTCAACGCCCTCGCCCTCGCCCCGGGGCTGCCGGGCAACGCCCTCGACCAGTTCCTCGCCCCGTTCGACCATCAGGATGCCGCGGGCGCGCCGCCGGATTCGGTCACGCACTCCGAGGTGCTCTACAACTACGTGAAGCCCCCGATCCACGGCTGGGCGCTCACGAAGCTGCGGGCCCGGCTCGGCACGCCGCTGACGCGCGCCCAGCTCGTCGACGTCTACGGACGGCTCAGCCGGTGGAGCCGCTTCTGGCTCGACTCCCGCCGCGTCGCGGGCCACGCGCTGCCGTACTACCAGCACGGCAACGACAGCGGCTGGGACAACGCGACGACGTTCGACCGCGATCGGCTGATCGAATCGCCCGACCTCGCCGCGTTCCTGGTCGTGCAACTCGACGTGCTGAACGGGCTGGCCCACGAACTCGGCAACGGCGAGGCCGCGGGCTGGGCGACGGAACGGGATGCTGTGCTCGCCGGGCTGCTCACCGAACTCTGGGACGGCACCGACCTCGTCGCCCGGGGAGCCGTGTCGCGCGAGCCGAGTACCGCCACCAGTCTGCTGAATCTGCTACCCGTTCTCGCCGGCGAGCGACTTCCGCGCGCCGTGCGCGATCGCCTGGCCGCCCGGATCGCCGAGCACCTCACCGAGTTCGGCCCGGCGACCGAGATCCCCGGCACCGAGCACTACGAGTCGGACGGCTACTGGCGTGGTCCGATCTGGGCGCCGTCGACGGTGCTCATCGAGTCGGGCCTCCGGGCGAGCGGGTACCCCGAACTCGCCGACACGGTGAGCGCGCGGTTCCGGGCGCTGTGCGAGAAGTCGGGGTTCGCGGAGAATTTCGACGCGGTGACCGGTGCGGGCCTGCGGGATCGCGCCTACTCGTGGACCGCGAGCTCGTACCTGCTGCTCGCGAGCGAAGCCGTGGCGCGCGGCTAGAGCGCGCCGCGCTCGTCGGCGAGAGCCGCGAGATCGTCCGCCAGTCCGGCGAGACCGGCGGCGCGCTCGGCCGGGTCGCTCGCCGCACGCGGGCTCGGGTCGTGCCGCGCCGTGGTGATCTCGTCGAGCGCCGCCGCGCGCGCCTCCGCGACGAGGGCGAGCACGGCATCCTCGTCCTTCGCGATGTCGCGGAGTCGCGCGGCGATCTTGGTGAGCACGCGGATGCGCCTCTTCAGCACGGGGGCGTCACGCGAGCGGAAGTCGGCCGGATGCTGGGCGCGCCCCTGCTTCTTGCGCGCGCGCTGGCGCTCCGCCTCGAGCCGCGCGATGTCGGCGTCATTCTCGGCGGCGATGACCTCGAACTCCTTGGCGACGGCATCGAGCCACCAGGACTGCTCGTAGTCGGCGTTGTCGCGGAGGGCCCGCACGATCAGCAGGTTCTTCACGGCGCTGCGCACCGCCGCGGTGGCGAGGATGAGGGCATCCGTGACGACGTCGGACTTGCGCGACTTCGCGGAGAAGTTGCCCTCGCCCGCTCCGATCACCATGATCCCGAGCTTAGGGATGTCAACCCCGCGCGAACGGGCGGACCCCGGACGTACCGTCGCGACATGAGCGACATCCCCAAGCCCGAGAACCAGCAGGAGAGCCACGACCCGGAGACCGAGGAGGACACCGCGTCCGGCGGTCCCGCGGATCCGCCGTCGGGCGGCCATGACTGAGGTCGAGCCCGGACAGCTCTGGGAGGTCGGCCGAGCGGAGCGCAAAGCCGTCTCGCTGTTCATCGGCTGCGCGCTCGTCGCCGGCGTTGTCGTCGCCGGGATCACGGTCGCGAAGTGGGGCGGCGGCATCCTCGACAACCGCGTCGAGCCGCTGTTCTGGGCGGGCGCGATCCTCGGCGGTCTCGCACTCGCGGTGCTCGGTCTCGCCACGCTGCCGCGACGGTCGGCCCGGCTCATCACCGCGCTCAGCCGCATCGGGGTCGTGCTGTTCCTCGTCGCGCCGACGCTGTGCATCGTCGCGATCTTCTGGGACTACTGGATCTGAGTCACGCCGAGGGAGCCGACCGCCCGCGACCGCTCACGCACGCCGCCGACCGGGTCGCTACAGTCCCTGCGCCAGCCGGTAGTACGCGGCGTTCCAGCGCAATTCGCGGTCGAAATCCTCGGTCGTCGTGTTCTCGTCGATGACCAGCAGCTCGACCCCCGACATCTTCGCGAAGTCGCGGAACACGTCGACCCCCACCTGCGTCGTCATGACGGTGTGGTGGGCAGCGCCGGCGTGCAGCCAGGCGGTCGCCGAGGTGCGGAAGTCGGGGCGCGGCTTCCACACCGCGTGACCGACGGGCAGCTTCGGCATCGGCGCGGGCAGCGGCACGTTGTCGACGACGTTCGCGACGAGTCGGAAGCGCTCCCGCATGTCGCTGAGGGCGACGACGAGGGCGGGGCCGGGGTCGGCGGTGAAGACCAGGCGCACCGGATCCTCCTTGCCGCCGATGCCGAGCGGGTGGATCTCGAGGCGCGGCTTCGCGGTGGTGAGCGACGGCGAGACCTCGAGCATGTGGGCGCCCAGGATGACCTCGTTCCCGGGTTCCAGGTGGTACGTGTAATCCTCCATGAGCGAGGCGCCGCCCGGCAGGCCCGCACCCATGACCGCGGCGGTGCGCACGAGCACGGCGGTCTTCCAGTCGCCTTCCGCGCCGAAGCCGTAGCCGTCGGCCATCAGGCGCTGCACGGCGAGACCGGGCAGCTGGCGCAGCTCGCCGAGGTCTTCGAAGGAGTCGGTGAAGGCCGAGAAGCCGCCCTCCTCGAGGAACGCGCGCAGAGCGACCTCGATCCGGGCGCCCTCCCGCAGGGATTCGTGCCGCGAGCCGTCGACCCGCAACTCGGGCACGACCTCGTACGCGTCGAGGTACTCGGCGACGAGTTCGTCGACGGAAGCGTCGGACACCGCCTCGACGGCCGCGACGAGGTCGTTGACGCCCCAGGTGTTGATCTGCACCCCGAGCCGGATCTCCGCCTCGGTCTTGTCGCCCTCGGTCACCGCGACGTAGCGCATGTTGTCGCCGAAACGGGCCACCTTCATGCCGCGGGTGGCGGCGCGGCCGGCGGCGGCCCGGCTCCACACGCCCACGCGCGCGGTGACCTCGGGGTCGGAGACATGACCCACCACGGTCGTGCGCGGGATGCCGAGACGGGTCTCGATGTACCCGAACTCGCGGTCGCCGTGCGCGGCCTGGTTGAGGTTCATGAAGTCGAAGTCGATCTCGCCCCACGGCAGGTCGACGTTGGCCTGCGTGTGCAGGTGCAGCAGCGGCTTGGCGAGCGCGTCGAGTCCGGCGATCCACATCTTCGCGGGGCTGAAGGTGTGCATCCAGGCGATCACGCCGATGACACTGTCGTCGGAGTTCGCGTCGAGCATCGTTCGGCGGATCGCGTCGCTGTCGGTCAGCACCGGCTTCCAGACGACGGTGACCGGGATGTCGGACGACTCGGCGAGACCCGTCGCGACGGCCTGCGACTGGGTCGCGACCTGGTGGAGCGTCTCCTCGCCGTAGAGGCCCTGGCTGCCGGTGAGGAACCAGACGACCTTGGTCGACAGGTCGGGGACGATCGAGCGGGACATGTGGTTCTCCAGGAGGGTCAGAGGGCGGTGACGGCGGCGAGCTCGACGGCGAGGCCGGCGCGGTAGCGGTCGAGGTAGGCGGTGAATCCGGCGACGTCCGCGGGATCGGGGTCGACACGGGATGCCGTGGTGCGCGCGAAGACGTGGTCGCGGAGGTAGGCGGCGAGGTCGCCCCCACCCGCACCGGTGAAGGCGGCGAGCACGGCGGCGCCCCACGCGCCGCCCTCGGAGGCGCTCTCCGCGACCTCCACGGGGGCGTCGAGCGCGGCCGCGAGGAAGCGCTGCGCCACCCCCGCCGTGCGGAACATGCCGCCGTGCGCCGACATCCGCTCGAGCGCGACGTTCTCGTCGGTCAGCGCGCGCATGCCGAGGGCGAGCGTGCCGAAGACGCCGTAGAGGTGGGCGCGCATCGCGTTGGCGAGGGTGAGGCGGCTGTCGGGCGTGCGCACGAACAGCGGCCGGCCCTCGGGCAGCCCGGCGATCGGCTCGCCCGCGAGGTGGTTGTAGGCGAGGAGGCCGCCGGCATCCGGGGCGCCGTCGAGGGCTTCGCGGAACAGCACGTCGTAGGTGGCGTCGACGTCGAGGTCGACGCCGGCCGCGGAGGCGAAGCGCTGGAACATCCCGACCCACGCCGCGAGTTCGCTCGCCCCGTTGTTGCAGTGCACCATCGCGACGGGGTGGCCCGACGGCGTCGTGACCACGTCGAGCTCGTGGTGCACGTGGGCGAGCGGTCGTTCGAGCACGACCATCGCGAAGATGCTCGTGCCGGCGCTCACGTTGCCGGTGCGCGGGGCGACGGCGTTCGTCGCGACCATGCCCGTTCCCGCGTCGCCCTCGGGCGGGCAGAACACGGCACCCGGGCGCAGGGCGCCGCTCGGGTCGAGCAGTGCGGCGCCCTCGGCGGTCAGCGCGCCGGCGGGCTGACCGGCGACGAGCACCTCGGGCAGCAGCGTCGCCACGGGCACCGGCAGCGCGCCGAGGCGGTCGTAGCGCGCGAGGAAGTCGGCGTCGTAGCCGGTGCCGTCGATCGGGAACATGCCCGACGCGTCGCCGATGCCGAGCACCCGTCGCCCGGTGAGCTTCTCGTGCACGTACCCGGCGAGAGTCGTCACCGACGCGATCGCCGGCACGTGCGGCTCGGCGTCGCGCGCAGCCTGGTGCAGATGCGCGATCGACCAGCGCAGCGGGATGTTGACCCCGAACAGCCCGGTCAGCTCGGTGGCCGCCTCGCCGGTGTTCGTGTTGCGCCAGGTGCGGAACGGAACGAGCAGCTCACCCGCCGCGTCGAACGCGAGGTAGCCGTGCATCATCGCCGAGACGCCGATCGCGGCGAGCTCGGTCGGCGCCTCGCCCAGCTCGCGCACGAGGTCGGCGTAGGCCACCTGGAGTCCCGTCCAGACGTCGTCGAGGTCGTAGGTCCACAGCCCGTCGACGAGAAGGTTCTCCCACTCGTGGCTGCCCGTCGCCAGCACGACCGTCGGGTCGTCGGCATCCACGAGGCACGCCTTGATGCGGGTCGAGCCGAGCTCGACCCCGAGCACCGCGTTCATCGGCGGTCGTCCGTGCTCTGCCCGTAGACGTTCTGGTAGCGGTTGTAGAGCGCGTCGATGCGGTCCTGCGGGATCGGGATGAGCGGTCCCGCCTCGCGGGCGATGTGCACCGTGCGGGCGGCGTCCTCGCACATGACAGCGGCTTTCACGGCATCCTTCGCGGTGGCGCCGATCGTGAACGGGCCGTGGTTCTGCATGAGCACCGCGCGGCTGCGGTGGCCGCGCAGGGTGTCGACGATGCCGCGGCCGATCGAGTCGTCGCCGATGATCGCGAACGGGCCGATCGGGATGGGGCCGCCGAACTCGTCGGCCATCCCGGTGATCACGCACGGGATCTGTTCGCCGCGCGCGGCCCAGGCGACCGCGTAGGTCGAGTGGGTGTGCACGACACCGCCGACCTCGGGCATCTCGCGGTAGACGTAGGCGTGCGCGGCGGCGTCACTCGACGGGCTGCGGTCGCTGCCCGGGGTGCCCGGCACGACGTCGCCGTCGAGGTCGCAGAGGATCATGTTGTCGGGCGTCAGGTCGTCGTAGGCGACTCCCGACGGCTTGATCACGAAGTAGTCGGTGCCCGGCACCCGGCCCGAGACGTTGCCGCCGGTCCAGACGACGAGCCCGTAGCGCACGAGTTCGCCGTGCAGGCGCGCGACGTCGGCCCGGGTCGCCGCGATCGCGGCATCGACGGCGTCGGTCATCTCATCCTCCTCGACGGAACTGCACAATGTTATCGCTCACATCGATCGGTGCCAAGACGCCCGGGCGTCACGTCCGCCGACTGAGGATCCCTCCTCTCCTCCCGGGCCGCGCCCGTAAGATCGGAGCATGAGCGCACAGGGCACGCCCTCGATCCCCGCCGGCTGGTACTCCGATCCGCAGAACCCGGCGCAGCGACGCTACTGGGATGGCGCCGCCTGGACCGAACTGTTCCAGCAGCCGGGCCAGCCCTACCCCGCGGGTCCGGAGCTGAAGGCGCCCGCCGGCACCGACTGGAAGACGCCGTGGATCTGGCTGATCGTGTTGCTGCCGCTGATCCCGTCGCTCCTGCTGCTGTTCGTGCCGTGGGGCTCGATGTTCGACATCGACGTGACCGCCGACAACGCCTACGCCGGGATGTCGAACACGCTCGGCCTGTTCCTCTCGCCGTTCTACTGGGCGGCCATCATCCTCAGCTACGTCGTCTACGGGCTGTGCGTGTTCTTCGCCTTCCGGGATGCGAAGGAGCTCGAGAAGCGCGGCGTGCCGAAGCCGTTCCACTGGGCGTTCGCGTTCATCGGCGGACTCGTCTACACGATCGGCCGCTCCGTCGTCGTGCACCGCCGCACGGGTGACGGGCACCAGCCGATCTGGGTCGAGATCGCCGTCGTCGTCGCGTCGATCGGCATCTCGATCTACATCGTCGTGATGATCTTCGCGGGCATGAACGACTTCCTCGTGAGCAACATCCCCACGAGATAGCCGAGTTCCTCGCCCGGCGGGGCGACTAGGCGCCGGCTTCGCGCAATCGGCTGCGTGCCCCGTGCTCGACGAGCCGGGGAACGTAGTCGCGGATGGGGTTGCCGTCGAGCAGCGCCACCTGCTCCGCGACGATGACCTCGATCTCCTGGGTGGAGAACGCGGGGAACCTCTGCTCGAGCTGCTCGACCACGGAGGCGATCTGCTGCTTCTCGTCGGGACCGTTCATGGGGCGAGATTGCTCCTGCCGCCTGAAAACGAGCTGGGCAGCTGGACAGAGCGCACAATGAGCCCATGACCTCGCTCGAACCCGGCACCCGCGCCCACCGCCTGCGTTGGGTGGGGTTGCTCACGATCAGCCTCGCGGTCTCGCTGATCATCGTGGATTCGACGATCATCAACGTCGCGATCCCGTCGATCGTCGACGAGCTCGACATCACCTCGACGCAGGTGCAGTGGGTGCAGGAGAGCTACACGCTCGTCTTCGCGGCGTTGCTGCTGACCTTCGGCACCCTCGCCGACCGGGTGGGTCGTCGGCGCCTCCTCGCGATCGGTGTCGTGATCTTCGTGGTGGCGAGTGTCATCGCGGCGCTCGCCGGGTCGGGCGAGGCGCTCATCGCCTCCCGCGTCGTGCAGGGCGTCGGCGGCGCCATCATCCTGCCCACCACGCTCTCGGTGCTCAACGCGACGTTCCAGGGCAAGGAGCGCGGCATCGCGTTCGCCGTCTGGGGTTCGACGATCGGCGGGATGGCGGCCGTCGGCCCGCTGCTCGGCGGCTGGCTGACCGAGTACTTCTCCTGGCGCTGGGCGTTCGGGATCAATCTGCCGCTCGGCATCCTGATCCTCGTCGGCATCGTGCTCGTCGTGCAGGAGTCGCGGGCGGCGAAGCCCGACCCGCTGGATCCGGTCGGCGCGCTGCTGTCGATCCTGCTGTTCGGGTCGCTCGTCTTCGGGCTCATCGAGGGCCGCACCTACGGCTGGTGGCTGAGCGACTCCCCGCCCGACTTCTGGACGCTCGACGTCTCGCCGATCCCGTTCGTCTTCGGGGTCACCGTGCTCGCGCTCGTCGGCTTCATCACCTGGGGCCTCGCCCGCCGGCGTCGCGGGCTGCCGAGCATGGTCGCGCCCGACCTGTTCGCGATCCCGTCATTCCGCGGCGGCAACATCGTGGCGCTGATCGTGTCGCTCGGCGAGTTCGGCATCATCCTCTCCCTGCCGCTGTGGCTGCAGAACGCGCTCGGCTACGGCGCCCTCGGCACCGGGCAGGTGCTGCTCGCGCTGGCGATCGGTGCGTTCATCGCTTCGGGACTCGCCGGGGCCTTCGGGTCGCGCGTGCCCGCGGTCTGGGTCGTGCGCGCCGGGATCGCGCTCGAGATCGTCGGGCTGGTGATCGTCGGATCGGTCATCGCCGTCGACACCCCCTGGTGGGCGATCTGCGCGGGGCTCCTGGTCTACGGCCTCGGCGTCGGCTTCGCGACCGCTCAGCTGACCGGGCTGATCCTCGTCGACGTGCCGGTGGCGCGCAGCGGAGCCGCCTCCGGCACGCAGAGCACGGCGCGACAGGTGGGTTCGGCGCTCGGCATCGCGATCCTCGGCACCGTGCTGTTCACCGCCCTCGGCAGCCACCTCGCCGACAAGCTGCCCGACAGCATCCCGGCCGACACCCGCGAGCCGATCGTGGATGCTGTGGTGAACAGCGCCGGCTCGGCGATCCCGGGTCTCGAGGAGCAGTCGCCGGAGGCCGCGGAGGCCGCGCGCGAGGCGTTCAGCGACGCGACGAAGCTCTCCGCGTTCACCGCGGCGGGGTTCCTCACCGTCGGTCTGATCGCCACGATCTCGCTCGGAAGGCGGCCCCGCAAGCCGGAGTGAACGTCGGTGGTGGTCGCTACCCTGGAAATAGGCCGCGACACGCCGAATCACTACATATAGGGGAATGACATCCGTGTGATTCCGGTTATATAGTGGTGATTCACGCGGCGGACATCTCCCCGCGGGGGACACACAAGACTTGAGGAGGACCCCATGAACGACGTCGACACCGTGGGCGGCTACTCGGTTCCGGTCGATCCGATGGACGACCTGCAGTGCGAGAGCTGCCAGTAGTTCTCGCTGAACCGCGCGGTACCCAACGAACTTCGACGCCTCGGCAGACTCCAGTCGCCGAGGCGTCGAGCATTTAACGCTCGGTAGGCTGATCGGGTGCGGGTGAATGCAAGTGTCGAAGGCCGGGTCTACCCGCCGACCGAGCCCTATCTGGTGGGCCGCGAAAAGGTGCGCGAGTTCGCCCGTGCCGTCTTCGCCACCCACCCGGTGAACCTCGACCCGGAGGCGGCGCGGGCGGCCGGATACGCGGATGTCGTCGCCCCGACGACGTTCCCGATCGTGGTGACCGCCGCCACCCTCGAGCAGCTGCTCGCCGACGAGGAGGTGGGCGTCGACTTCACCCGCGTCGTGCACGGCGACCAGCGCTTCGCCTACTCGCGCCCGATCGTCGCCGGCGACGAGCTCACCGCGACGATGACGATCACGAGCGTCAAGTCGATCGGCGGCCACAGCATGGTCACCTCGGAGTCGGCGATCACCGACGCGACCGGCGCGCATGTGGTGACCGCGACATCCACTCTCGTCGTCAGGGGCGACGAATGAGCCTCGCCGTGGGCGACATCGTCGCCGAGCAGACCTTCGCCCTGACCCGCGACGCCCTCGTGCGCTACGCCGGGGCCTCGGGCGACTTCAACCCGATCCACTACCGCGACGACTTCGCGCAGACCGTCGGGCTGCCGGGTGTGCTCGCGCACGGGATGCTCACCATGGGTCTCGCCGTGCAGCCCGTGGTCGATTGGCTCGGCGACCCCGGCAAGGTGCTCGACTACCAGGTGAAGTTCACCCGCCCGGTGCTCGTCGACGCCGAACTCGGTGCCGTCGTGACGGTCGTCGCGAAGGTCGGAGTGGTCGACGACGCGGGCGCGCGCATCGACCTCACCGTGACCTTCGGCGAACAGACGGTGCTCGGCAAGGCGCAGCTGCGGGTCGTCCCGCCGGCCGGATGACCTCGCTCGCAGATCTGACGACGCTCGGGATCGGCGGTCCCGCGGTCAGCCTGCTGCAGCCCGCGACCCGCGACGAGTTGCTCGAGCAAACCCTCGCGACCTGGAACTCCCCGGAGGACTGGCTGATCCTCGGCGGCGGGTCGAACGTCGTGATCGCCGACGAGGGCTTCGACGGCGTCGTGCTCCGCGTCGCGACCCGGGGCCTCGCGGCGACGCGCGCCGAGGGGTCCCGCCCGGTGCGGCTCACCGTCGAGGCGGGGGAGCCGTGGGATGCCGTCGTCGCCCACACGGTCGAGAACGGCTGGTCGGGCATCGAGGCGCTCTCCGGCATCCCGGGGTCGTCCGGCGCCGCGCCCGTGCAGAACATCGGCGCCTACGGCCAGGAGCTGAGCAGCAGCCTGGTGTCGATCGACTTCCTCGACTTCGACACCGAGAAGGTGGAGCGCATCCCGGCGGCCGAACTCGGGCTGGGCTACCGCACGAGCGCGCTCAAGCGCGGCCGCCTCGGACTGGTCGTCGCGCTCGACCTCACCCTCGCCGACGACGGTGGCCTGAGCCAACCGATCGCCTACGCGCAACTCGCCACCGCGCTCGACGTGCGCATCGGCGACCGCGTCCCCGTCGGCGACCTGCGGGCGGCGGTGCTCGAGCTGCGCTCATCGAAGGGGATGCTGTGGGATCCCGCCGATCCCGACTCGGCGAGTGCCGGCTCCTTCTTCACCAATCCGGTCGTCACCGAGACGTTCGCCCGCGGCCTGCCGACGGACGCGCCGCGCTGGCCGACCGCCCCCGAGGAGGCCGCCCGCGTGCTGCCGCTCGGCAGCGACATCCCGCCGGTCGTGCGCGGCGAGTACCTCGTGAAGCTGTCCGCCGCGTGGCTGATCGAGCACGCCGGGATCTCCCGCGGGTTCGCGATCCCCGGGTCGCGCGCCGCCATCTCCTCGAAGCACACCCTGGCGATCGTGAATCGGGGCGGGGCGACCGCGGCCGACGTCGTGCAGCTGGCCGGATACATCCAGACGCGGGTGCTGGCGGAGTTCGGCGTGAACCTGCAGGCCGAGCCCGTCCTCGTGGGTGTTCAACTTTGAGCAACTAAGCTCGGGACATGTCGGCGCTCACGACCCGGATCCTCGTGCTCGGAGTGGTCCGCATCTTCGGCCCCGCCAACGGCTACCAGTTGCGGCGCGAACTGCTGTCGTGGGAGGTCGAGCAGTGGGCGCACCTCAACCCGGGTTCGATCTACTCGATGCTCGGCTCGCTCGAGCGGGACGGCGCCGTCGAGCGCCACGACCTGGTGATGGATGAAGGTGCCCGCCCGGTCGCGGTCTACACGGCGACGCCGACGGGGATCGCCGAGCTGGACCGCCTGGTGATCGACGCGATCGAGACGGTGCCGGATCCCGGGGATGCCCTGCCGCTGCGGGTCGCGATCAACTTCGCGCCGTTCCTCAGCCGGGAGCGGTACGTCGAGGCGCTCAAGCGTCGCATCGCCGCGTTCGGACTCGCGGTGCAGGGGATCATGACGAAGCAGGTGCACTTGACGGGCAATCGCAGCGTTCCGCCGCACGTCGTCGCCGAGCTCGGACTCGAACTCGGCCTCGTGCGGGCGCAGCTGGGTTGGCTCGTCGAGCACGCCGCCGAGGTGCGCGGCGGCGCGATGACGTTCGCGGTCGACGGCGTCGTGCAGGACTGGGGGTTCGAGCCGCCGGCCGACGATCCCGGCTGGAAGATGAAGGCCGAGAGCGACGAGTACGCCCGCCGGCTGGGACTCGAGCGAGGGGCTTGACTCCCTAGTGTTCAATCTTGAATAATCAAGTTTGAACACGGAGGTGAGCATGTATGCGAAGGTCGATCTGAAGACCGACGATGCGTACCGCGCGCGCTCGGGCGCATTCCGCATCCTCGATCTCCCACCCCGCCGCTATCTCGCGCTCGACGGCCACGGCGACCCGAACGAGCGGCCCTACCGAGAGGCGATCGAGAGGCTCTACTCCGTCGCCTACCCGCTGAAGTTCGCGAGCAAGAACGCCGGGCGCGACTACGTCGTGCCGCCGCTCGAAGCGCTCTGGTCGGCGCCCGACATGGCTGCCTTCACCGACCGCCGCGACAAGTCGCAGTGGGCCTGGACGCTGCTCAACCTGGTGCCCGATTTCGTCGAGGTGGCGGAGTCGGTGGAGGCCGTCAGACTCGAGACGCTCGACGAGGGGCTCTGCGTGCAGACCCTCCACGTCGGCCCGTTCGACGCCGAAGGCCCGGTGCTCGCCCGGATGCACGACGAGTTCATCCCGAGCGAAGGGCTGCGCATGACCGGCCGGCATCACGAGATCTACTTCAGCGACGCCCGTCGCGTCGCGCCCAAGAAGTTCCGCACCATCCTGCGGCAACCCGTTCAGAAGGAGAAGGCATGATCCACGCACGCGGACTCGCGCGCAGCTTCCAGGCCCGCAAGGGTCGGGAGAAGGTCGAGGTGAAAGCCGTCGCCGGCGTCGACCTCGACGTCGAGAAGGGCGAGATCGTCGGATTCCTCGGCCCGAACGGCGCCGGCAAGACGACGACCCTGAGGATGCTGACGACGCTCCTCACCCCGACCTCGGGCACCGCGACGGTGGCGGGCTTCGACGTCGCGACGCAGGCCGCCGACGTGCGCCGCAACATCGGCTACGTCTCCCAGTCGGGGTCGACCTCGCCCGAGGCACTCGCCGGCGAGGAGGTCGTCGACCACGGCCGGCTCTACGGCATCTCGAAGGCGCAGGCCGAGAAGCGCGGGCGCGAACTGTTCGACCAGCTCGACCTCGAGGGCCTCTGGACCCGCAAGCCCGCGGCGATGAGCGGCGGCCAGCGTCGCCGGCTCGACATCGCGATGGGCCTCGTGCACGACCCGACGCTCGTCTTCCTCGACGAGCCGACGACCGGACTCGACCCGCAGGCGCGCGCCAACCTCTGGACGCACATCTCCGCGCTGCGTACCGAGCGGGATGCGACGGTGTTCCTCACGACGCACTACCTCGACGAGGCCGACGCGCTGTGCGACCGCATCCTCGTCATCGATCACGGCACGATCGTCGCGAGCGACACCCCGGATGCCCTCAAGCGCCAGATGGCGGGCGACCTGATCGAGCTGACCGTCGCCGACGGGGCGCAGATCGCCGCGGCCGCGACGGCTCTTTCGGCGCTGCTGCCGGGGTCGACGGCGGATGTCGACGGCCACACGGTCAGCCTGCGCGTGCCCCGCGCCGGCACCGAGCTGGCCGGCCTGCTGCGCGAGCTCGACAAGCAGAAGGTCGAACTCGACTCCATCGAAGTGCGTCGGCCGACCCTCGACGACGTGTTCCTGACCGTGACCGGTCGCTCCCTGCGAGAGGACGCCTGATGATGAACAACTTCTTCCGCGAGACCTGGATCGTTTTCTCGCGCCAGCTGCGCATCGCCCTCCGCAACCCCGCGTGGGTGATCATCGGGCTCGCCCAGCCGATCCTCTACCTCGTGCTGTTCGGCCCGCTGCTCGAGCCGCTCGCGGCTCAGCTCGGCACCGCCAACGCGTACACGATCTTCGTGCCCGGCCTGCTCGTACAGCTCGGGCTGTTCGGCGCGCTGTTCGCCGGTTTCGGCCTGATCGCCGAGTGGCGGGCCGGTGTGATCGAGGCCGAGCGCGTCACTCCCGCGAGTCGCACCGCGCTGCTGCTCGGCCGCATCCTCCGGGATGTCGTGCAGCTGATCGTGCAGGGCGTCGTGCTCATCTCGCTCGGTTTCGTGTTCGGCCTGCGCGCGTCGGTGCCCGGGATGCTCTACGGCCTGCTACTCACCGTGCTGCTCGGTGCCGCGTGCGCGGCCGCCTCCAACGCCCTCGCCCTCACCACGAAGAGCGAAGACGTGATGGCGCCGCTGCTCAACTCGATCGCGATTCCGGTGCTGCTGCTGTCGGGCATCCTGCTGCCGATGAGCCTGGCGCCGCAGTGGCTGCAGACGCTGAGCGATTTCATCCCGACCAAGAGCGTCGTCGAAGGCATTCGTGCGGTGTTCGTCGGCGACTTCGGGCAACCCGCACTCTGGGGCACCATCTGGGCCGTGGTGATCTTCGTCGTCTTCGTGTTCATCGGGCAGCGCACCTTCGCGAAGGAGAACGCCTAGCCGTTCCTAACTCTCGCTCAGCGCGACCATCGAGCGTTCCTGATCGATGAAGGCCGTCTGGAGCGAGAGTTAGGAACCGGAGGTCACCTTGCGGCGGCAGCGAAGGACTCGCGGAGGGCGGCGAGGATGTCGTCCCCCTCCGTCGACCGGGACTCGATCACCGCGCGACCGTAGTGGTCGAGGAGGGACTCCTCCGCGCCACCGAGGTGGATCAGGGCATCCACTTCTGCCCCGATCCGCGCGAGCTGCGCGTCGAACTCGCGCGGGTCGGCCGGCGGGTCGGCGAGCACGAAGCCGTCGCCCGCCGGCATCCCGAGCCGCTCCACGAGGAGCGCCGCCAGCGACGAACGGGTGTCGGCGGTCGACCCGGCCAGCACGATGCGGATCACCGGGCCACCGCCGGCTCCCGCACGACGGGGGCGTCGACGAGGTAGCGGGTGTACGCGGGGATGGTGAGGAACGGCGGGAAGTCGTCCTCGAGGGTCACGTCGCGGAAGATCGCGGCGGCGTCCTCGAAGCGGTCACCCTCCTCGCCACCCCACCGGTCGAGCTCTTCGATGAGGATCCGCTCGATCCACTCGCGGGTGACGAGGGTGCCTTCGGCGGTGATGACGCGCTGCGCCGCCCACTGCCAGAGCTGCGAGCGCGAGATCTCGGCGGTGGCGGCATCCTCCATCAGCCCGTCGAGGGCGACGGCACCCGTGCCGCGGAGCCACGCCTCGAGGTAGCGCAGGGCGATGGATACGTTGGCGCGAACGCCGGCATCCGTCACCTCGCCGTCGATCGTGAGATCCACGAGGTCGGCGGCCGCGACCTGCACGTCCTCACGCAGGCGGTCCACCTGGTTCGGGCGCGCGCCGAGCACGGCGTCGAACTCCGCGAGGGCCACCGGTACGAGGTCGGGATGCGCCACCCATGATCCGTCGAAGCCGTCGGTCGCCTCGCGGCGCTTGTCGGCGGCGACCTGGGCCAGCGCGGCGTCGGTCGCCTCGGGGTCGCGGCGGTTCGGGATGAACGCGCTCATCCCGCCGATCGCGTGCGCGCCGCGCTGGTGGCAGGTGGCCACGAGAAGCTCGGTGTACGCCCGCATGAACGGCGTCGTCATCGTGATCTTCTTGCGGTCGGGGAGCACGAAGCCCGCCCCGCGTCCGCGGAAGTTCTTGATGATCGAGAACACGTAGTCCCAGCGTCCGGCGTTCAGCCCGGCGGCGTGGTCGCGCAACTCGTAGAGGATCTCCTCCATCTCGAACGCGGCGGTGATCGTCTCGATGAGCACCGTCGCGCGGATCGTGCCGTGCGGGATGCCGAGGTTGGCCTCCGCGAACGTGAAGACGTCGTTCCACAGCCGGGCCTCGAGATGGTTCTCCAGCTTCGGCAGGTAGAAGTACGGGCCGGTGCCGCGGGCGATCAGCTCGGCCGCGTTGTGGAAGAAGTACAGCCCGAAATCGACCAGGGATGCCGACGCCGGCACTCGCGTGCCCGCCTGGTCGGTGTAGCGCAGGTGCTTCTCGACGAGGTGCCAGCCGCGGGGGCGGGCCACGATCGTCGGCGTCTCCGAGCCGAGCTTGTACTCCTTGCCCTCGGGAGAGGTGAAGTCGACCTGCCGACGGATCGCGTCGAACAGGTTGATCTGACCCTCGACGATGTTCGCCCAGGTCGGGCTGGTCGCATCCTCGAAGTCGGCCAGCCAGACCTTCGCGCCCGAGTTGAGGGCGTTCACGGTCATCTTGCGGTCGGTCGGGCCGGTGATCTCGACGCGGCGGTCCTCGAGACCGGGTCCGGGACCGGCGACGCGCCAGGAGCGGTTGCGCCGGATCTCGTTCTCATCGTCGAGGAAGCGCAGGTTGCGCCCGTTGTCGATCGCCTGCCGGAACAGCATGCGCCCCGCGAGGCGCTCCTGCCGGCGACCGAGGAACAGGTCGTGCAACTTGGTGAGGAACGCCAGCGCGTCCGGCTTCAGGATGTCGTCGTACCGCGGGCCCGTCGGGCCGGTGATCTCGATGCGGATGTTCATGGTCTCGTCTCCTTCGTGACGTTCAGTGGAACTGCTCGGACTCGGTCGACCCCACGAGGGCGAGGGTCGCCGATGACGGATTGAGCGCGGTCGCGATCTTGTCGAAGTAACCCGTGCCCACCTCGCGCTGGTGCTTCGTGGCGGTGTAGCCGTGCGCCTCGGAGGCGAACTCCGCCTCCTGCAGCTCGACGTAGGCGCTCATCTGACGGTCGCGGTAGCCGGTGGCCAGTTCGAACATCGAGTGGTTGAGGGCGTGGAATCCGGCGAGGGTGATGAACTGGAACGCGTAGCCCATCGCCGACAGCTCCCGCTGGAACGAGGCGATCTGGTGATCGTCGAGGTGCTGCTTCCAGTTGAACGACGGCGAGCAGTTGTACGCGAGCTTCTGGTTCGGGAACTCGGCATGGATGCTCTCCGCGAACGTCTTCGCCAGTTCGAGGTTCGGCTTGTCCGACTCCACCCAGAGCAGGTCGGCGTACGGCGCGTACGCGTGGCCGCGGGCGAGCACCGGGCCGATGCCGTTCTGCACGTCGTAGAAGCCCTCCGCCGTGCGGGTGCCGGTGAGGAAGGGTCGGTCCCGCTCGTCGTGGTCGCTGGTGAGCAGCGTCGCGGCCATGGCATCAGTGCGGGCGATCACGATCGTCGGCACGCCGGCGACGTCGGCGGCCAGGCGCGCGGCGTTGAGAGTGCGGATGTGCTGCGAGGTCGGGATGAGCACCTTGCCGCCCATGTGGCCGCACTTCTTCTCGCTGGCGAGCTGGTCCTCCCAGTGCACGCCCGCGGCGCCGGCTTCGATCATCGAGCCCATCAGCTCGTAGGCGTTGAGCGGTCCGCCGAAGCCGGCCTCGGCATCCGCGACGATCGGCACCAGCCACTCCCGGTCGTCGCCCTCGATCTGCCCCGTGCGCAACAGCGCGTTGTTGATGCGCCGCACGACGGCGGGCACGGAGTTGGCCGGGTAGAGGCTCTGGTCGGGGTAGGTCTGGCCGCTCAGGTTGGCGTCGGCCGCCACCTGCCAGCCGGAGAGGTAGATCGACTTCAGGCCGGCGCGCACCTGCTGCACGGCCTGGTTGCCGGTGAGGGCGCCGAGCGCCGAGACCCATTCGTTCGGGTCGTCGTTGTCCTGGATGAGCTCCCACAGCTTCTCAGCGCCGCGGCGGGCGAGCGTGCGCTCCTCGCGGACCGGGCCACGGAGGTCGATGACATCCTGCGCGGTGTAGTCGCGCGTCACGTCGCTCCAGCGCGGGTCGGCGGCCCACTCGGTCTCGAGGTCGGCGGCGGTCTGGGTCTGGTCGCCGGGGCGAGCGCCGCGGCTGGTGTTCTCGGTCATGACCCCAGGCTGTGCCCGAGGCGGGGGCGATTTCGCAGATCAACCCCCAGAAATATCGTGATGTTTCTATTCCGCGCAAGGATTCGAGGGTTCAGGATGTCCGTATGGCACCGCAGCCCGCAGAAGACCTCGACGATGAAGAGGTGCTCGACGCCCTGACCATCGGCCGCCGCGTCCGATCTCTCCGTACGGACCGCGGTCTCACGCTCGAGGCGCTCGCCGCCGAACTGGGTCGCGCGCCGTCACAGGTCTCGGTCATCGAGAACGGCAAGCGCGAACTCAAGATCGGCGAACTGCAGAAGCTGGCGCGCATCCTCGGGGTCTCCCTCGACGAACTGCTGACTGCCGAGCCGCCGTCGAAGCGGGCCGCGCTCGAGATCCGGCTCGAGCGCGTGCAACGCGGACCCCTCTACGCGAGCCTCGGCCTGCCGGCGGTGCCCGCGCGCAAGACGCTCTCCGACGACGCGATCGAGGCGATCCTCGGGCTGCACGACGAACTCCGCCGCCTGCACGAGGAGCGCGCGGCCACCCCGGAGGAGGCCCGGCGGGCGAACGTCGAGCTGCGCGCCGAGCAGCGCAAGAAGGGGAACCACTTCGAGGATCTCGAGACGATCGCGCGCGACCTGCTCGCCGCGGTGGGGCATCAGGGCGGTCCGCTGAGCCAGCGCATCGCCGCCGACCTCGCGAGCCACCTGGGATTCACGCTGCACTACGTCGGCGACCTGCCCGAGACCACCCGCAGCGTCACCGACCACGCCAACGGGCGCATCTACCTCCCGGTGCGGCAGTCGGCCGGCGGCGATCCGAGGTCGGCGCTGCTGCAGGCGCTCGCCGCCCATGTGCTCGGCAAGCAGGAGCCGAAGGACTACGCCGACCTCCTGCGCCAGCGCGTCGAGACGAACTACCTCGCGGGTGCGCTGCTCATCCCCGAAGCATCCGCGGTCTCGTTCCTGCAGGGGGCGAAGGAGGCGCGAGAACTCAGCGTCGAAGACCTGCGGGATGCCTTCGCCGTCACCTACGAGACGGCCGCCCACCGGTTCACCAACCTCGCGACGCGGCACCTCGGCATCCCGGTGCACTTCCTCAAGGTGCACGCGAGCGGCGCGATCTCGAAGGCCTACGAGAACGACGGGGCGCTCTTCCCCACCGACGTGCTCGGCGCCGTGGAGGGGCAACTCGTCTGCCGCTACTGGAGCGCGCGGCAGGTGTTCGCCGTCGAAGACCGCTTCAGCCCGTACCACCAGTACACCGACAAGCCGTCGGGCACGTACTGGTGCACCTCGAGCATCCAGAGCACCTCGTCGGGCGCGTTCTCGGTGAGCGTCGGCACGCCGTTCGCGCACGTGAAGTGGTTCCGCGGCCGCGACACCGGGCGGCGGCAGACGTCGCGCTGCCCCGATCCGACCTGCTGCCGCCAGCCCGCCGTCGCCCTGGCGAACCGGTGGAGCGACAAGGCGTGGCCCTCGGCGCGGCTCAATTCGTCGCTGCTCGCCGCGATGCCCTCCGGCACCTTCACCGGCGTCGACCTCACCGAGGTGTACGAATTCCTCGACGCTCACGCCCCCGACCCTTCCGCGGGTTGAGTGCCGCGCAGCGCGGCGTATCGAAACCCCTCCTAGGCTGCTCGGGTGACCGAAGTGCGCTACGTCGCGATCGGCGACTCCTTCACCGAGGGCGTCGGCGACGAACCCGAAGCCGGCGTCGTGCGCGGCTGGGCGGATCTCGTCGCGCAGGGCTGGGCGGATGCCACCGGCAGCTCCGTCGACTACGCCAACTTCGCGATCCGGGGCAAGCTCGCGCGGCCGATCATCGCCGAGCAGCTCGAGCCCGCCCTCGCGTTGAAGCCGACGCACCTGTCGTTCAACGGCGGTGGTAATGACATGCTGCGGCCCCGCACGCCGCTCGCCCTGATCGCCGACCTGTTCGCGCAGGTGCTGAAGCGCTGCGACGAGGAGGGCGTCACGATGATCCTGCTCAGCGGCGGCAACCCGTCGAAACAACTCCCGATGGGCGGACTCGTGCAGCGTCGTGGCGACCAACTCTCGGAACTGGTCGAGGCGCGGTTCGCCGGCCGCGACGACATCGTGCGCGCCTACAACTGGCCCGACCGCGAACTCGCCGACCCGAGCTTCTGGGCGCCCGACCGGCTGCACCTCAACTCCCGCGGGCACCACCGCGTCGCCGCCCGGGTGCTCACGTCGCTCGGACTCGAGCCGCGCGCCGAGTGGTGGTCGTACGACGCCCTCCCCGAGTCGCCTCGGCTGCCGCGCGGTCGGTACATGCGCGAGCACCTCGGCCCGTGGGTGAAGCGGCGGCTGACCGGCACCTCGTCGGGCGACGGCCACGAGCCGAAGTACCCGACGTTCGTCGCCGTGGAGCCGACCGCGGGTTGAGTGCCCGCGCGGAGCGCGGGTGTATCGAAACCGCCCCCGAGTAGCCCGTACCTGGTTTCGATACGCGTGCCGCTGCGCGGCGCGCTACTCAACCGGCGAGAGTGAGCCTAAGCCGAGGTTGTCGCGGAAGACGTGCTCCGGATCCCACTCGGCCTTCAGTGCCCGCAGCCGCTCCAGGTGGGAGGCGGGCCAGACCAGGTTGCGCGCCACGTCATCCCGAGCGGTCTCGAACGAGAGGTAGGCGCCGGTGAGCCACGGCCGCAGCCGGTCCCACTCGCGGTCGAGCCGAGCGGGGTCGCCCGAGATCGCGGTGAGCGAGAACGCGGCGTCGCGCCCGGCGTAGGCGGTAGCGTCGGCGGGCACATCCGCCACCGCTCCACCTACGGCGCGGAACTGGAAGAAGTGCGTCGCGCCCGAGTCGAGGAACTCCGCCGCCGCCGCGGCGAACTCGGGGGTGATCGCGTCGACGAGGCCCGAGTGCACGTACGGCTCACCCTGCCCGGCGTGCGGCCCCGACTGCAGGAACGTCTGCATCACCGCGGCGTAGGGCTGGATGCCGACCTGCTGCCCGGCGAGCGGCGCCAGTTCGGCGAACGGCTGCAACCGCGCGATCACGGTGTCGGGGTCGTCGGAGTCGACGACGGCGAGCACCGTCGCCGAGCTTCCGCGACCGCCGCGACCGGGGTTCAGGATGAGGCTCGCGGTGAGGTCGCGCGGCGCCTCCGACACGATGCGGCCGTAGCCCTCGAGGAACGCGGCGACGTCATCGGCGGCGAACTGGAGCTGCGCGAAACCGACATCGCCGGTTTCGTCCACCTGGAACTCGAAGGCGACAGCGATCCCGAACTCGCTGCCGGCCCCGCGCATGCCCCAGAACAGCTCGGGGTTCTCGTCGGCCGACGCTCGCACGAGGTCGCCCCCCGCGATGATCAGCTCGACCGCGCGGACGTGGTCGATCGTGAGCCCGTGCTCGCGCGCGAACCAGCCGACGCCGCCCGCCGTCGCGAGACCGCCGACCCCGACCCCGCCGTAGTCGCCGCTGGTGAGCGCCCAGCCGTGGGGGGCGAGGAACTGCGCGACGTCGATCCACCGGGCGCCGGGCTCGACCCGCACGAGTCGCTGCGCGGGATCGAGCACCGTCATCGCGTTCAACTTGTTGAGGTCGAGGATGATCCCGCCGTCGTTGGTCGAACGGCCCGAGATGCCGTGGCCGCCGCTGCGCACCCCGAGCGGCACGTCCTGGGTGCTGGCGAACGCGAGCGCCTCGCGCACCTCGTCGACCGACCCGGGGCGGAGCACCAGCCCCGGGTTCCCGCCGCGCAGGTAGTTGTTGCGCACGCGGGCGAACGACGAGTCGCCGGGCTCCACCGCGGTCGCGGCTAAGGACGCCGGCATCCCGTCGTAGTCGATGCCGGGGCGCCGCGCGGCGAGGGCGGCCGCCGACCGCACCGTGCCGGTCGTGGTCCCGCGCGCGGCCCGCTCCTCCTCCACACGTGCCCGCACTTCCGGGATGACCTCGGTCGCGAACGTCGCCATCGTCTCGGGATCGTCGGACGCCAGGATGAAGGTCGCCACCCCCTGCTCGAGCGCGAGCGACACCATGTCGCCGACCCACGCCTCGGGTGGACCCTGGAACGGTGCCGCCTTCTGCGCCGTGAAGACGCCGCCGATGTTCAGCATCCGCCGGATCTCCCGCGGGTCGCGCCCGGCCGCGGTCGCCGCCGCGTCGATCTCGAGGTTGCCGGCATCCAGCCCCTCGATGCCCACCCACTGGAACGACGGCAGCCAGCCGTCGCCCTTGCGGGTGAGGAGACGCAGCATCCGGGGCTTCGCGGCGCCGATCCAGATCGGGATGTCGTGCGCCGGCGCCGGTCCCCGCTTCGCGCCCTTCAGCTGGTAGTAGTCGCCGTCGAGGCGCAGTGGGGCGCGCTCGCCGACGTTCCAGAGCGAGCGGATGACGTCGAGCGCCTCGCTCAGCGCGTCGACACCCTGGCCCGGCGTGAGCTTGCGTCCGCCCATGCCCTCGACGGCATCCCAGAAGCCGCCGGCGCCGAGGCCGAGCTCGAAACGTCCGCCGGAGAGGAGGTCGAGGCTCGCGGCCGACCGGGCGAGCACGGCCGGCGGGCGCAGCGGCAGGTTGTGCACGTTCGCCGCGAGATGGATGCGGGACGTGCGCGCCGCCGCCCAGGTGAGCAGGGTCCAGGTGTCGTGGAACGACGGCTGGTACGGGTGGTCCTGGAAGGTGACGAGGTCGAAGCCGAGATCTTCGCTGAGCACGGCGAGATCGACGGGCTGCTCGGGCGGGTCGTTGACCGGGGTGATGAAGGTGCCGAAGAGAAGAGGGAGGCCGTAGTCGGGCATGGCTCCATCGTTCCCCGTCGAGTCGCCGCTCGCTCGCTCGAGGTTAGTCGCTTACTGCGCGTAAGTGATGCCGGCGTTCATCTTCGATCGCCCAGCTCGTGAACGGCTGCGTCGCGGCGATCAACCCGCGACCGCGCGTGGTGGGGGCGTAGCTGATCGTCACCGGCGTCGTCGGCGTGACCGTGCGCTCGATGAAGCCCTCGGCCTCGAGCTCCTTGAGCCGCACCGAGAGCAGCCGGTCGGAGATGCCACCTACCAGGAGCCGGTACTCCGAAAAGCGTCGGGCGCCGCGCACCCCGGCGAGCAGCACCGCGCCCACCCAGCGCCGGCCGATGAACTCGAGGTGCGTCACCATCGCGCGGCACTTGTCGTCGTCGATCGTGTCGAACTGCGGCTGGAGCTGGATGTCGGTCACTCACCCAGAGTAAGCGCGGATGCGCGTACTTCGCTGGTCGAGGAGCGCCGGAGGCGCGTGTCGAGACCTACCGCGCGACGTAGACGGTGTTCGTCGAGACCCCGCCGGTGAGCGGATTCGGGAACTCGACGACGTGCGCCTCGGTCGAGCCGAACACCGCGGCGAGGTCGGTGAGGAACGAGTCGTCCGGCGGATCGTCCGACCACAGCGCGAACACCCCGCCGTCGCGCAGGTGCCGCGCCGATCGACGCAGCCCGTCGGGGGTGTAGAGGTCGGCGTGGGAGGGGTCGAGCGAGTGCCGCGGGGAGTGGTCGACATCCAGCAGGATCGCGTCGTAGCGATCCTCGGGATCCCGCCGCATGAGCGCGAAGAAGTCGTCGAGCACGAGGCGCGTGCGTGGGTCGCCCGTGAGCTGGGCCGACACCGGGAGGAGGTGGCGCTCGTGCCAGTCGATGACGGCGGGGAGGGCATCCACGACCGTCAGCGCGACGACCGAGTCGTGCGAGAGAGCCGCGATCGCGGTGTACCCGAGGCCGAGCCCGCCGACCAGCACGCTCAGGTCCTCACCGGAGAGCGGGGCGAGCCCGAGGTGCGAGAGCTGCTCTTCGGCCTCGGTGAACAGGCTCGACATCAGGTACTCGTCGCCGAGCTTCACCTCGTAGACATCCACGCCGAGCGTCGGCTCGATCCGTCGCCGCAGGAACAGGTCGCCCATCGGCGTCTCCTGCCAGTCCAACTCTTCGAAGCGGAGGGCCACGCCCTCAGAGTAGGCGGAGGTCGCGGGCGCGGGTGACGGCACCGGTGCGGGACTTCGCGTCGAGTTTGGTGAACGCGTGCAGCAGGTGCGACTTCACGGTGGCCTCGCCGAGGTGCAGCGCGGCGCCGATCTCGCGGTTGGAGGCTCCCGTCTCCACGAGCCGCAGCACGTCGAGTTCGCGCGCGGTGAGCTGCACCGACGGGGCGGGTGAGGCCGTCTGCCGCACGAGCACCCGCGACACCGAGGGCGCGAGCGCGACCTCGCCGGCAGCCACCGCACGGATGCCGGCGAGCAACTCCGCCTCCGGCGCCGCCTTGAGCAGGTACCCCGACGCCCCCGCGCCGATCGCGCTGAGGATGGCGTCGTCGCTCTCGTAGGTGGTGAGGATGACGACCCGCGTCGACGGGACGGCGGCGAGGATGCGGGCGGTGGCTTCGTCGCCGCCGAGCTCGGGCATGCGCAGATCCATGAGCACGACATCGGGGGTCAGGTCGGACGCGAGCTTCACGGCATCCAGCCCGGTCGCCCCGGTGCCGACCACTTCGAGGTCGTCGGCCGACTCGACCAGGCCGACCAGCCCGGCCCGCACGATCGGGTGGTCGTCGACGATCACGACGCGGATCACGCGGACACCTCGCGGGGAAGCCGAGCGGTCACGGTCGTGCCGCGGTCGCTGGCGACCTCGAGGGTGCCGCCGGCGAGGGCGAGGCGGGCGCGGAGTCCGCTCAAGCCGAAGCCGTCCGGAACTGCCGACGGGTCGAGTCCACGGCCGTCGTCGACGACCTGAAGAACGGCGACGCCGTCGTCCTCCGCGAGCGTCACCGACACGGTGGATGCCCCCGCGTGCTTGCGCACGTTCGCGAGACCCTCCTGGGCGCAGCGCAGCAGGGCCACCTCGGCGTCCCGTTCGAGCGGGGTCCCGAGGGTCACCTCCAGCGCGACCGGCACCGACGTCTCGCGGCGGAACCTCTCGACGAGCACGCCGAGAGCCGCGGCGAGGCCGCCCGACAGTTCGACCGGCGCGCTGCCGGCGACGAGGGTGCGGGTCTCGGTGAGTGCGGCACGGGCCGACTCCTCGACGAGCCCGAGCGTCTCGTCGCGCAACATCCCGGAGGCCAGCTCCCGGCGCGACCGCTGCACGAGCAGCACCACTCCGGCGAGGTCCTGCGCGATGGTGTCGTGCAGTTCGCGGGCGAGACGTTCCCGCTCGGAGGTGGAGCCGGCATCCCGATGGGCCGCGGCGAGTTCGTCCTGCGCGGCCGTGAGCTCGTCGAGCAGCCGCGCGCGCTCGGAGCCGTAGTCGGCGATGCGCCAGATCCACAGACCGAGCGCGATCGAGCCGGCGAGCGAGAAGAAGAACGTGATCGCTGCGCTCGCGAAGGTGTCCCACGAGGGGCCGAGGGCGACGAAGAACCCGGCGGCGGCGGCGAGCGCCACCGCGAAGCTGGAGAGGATGCCGCCCCGCCGCGTCGTGGACAGCACCCAGCCCGAGGGCATCGCGAGCGACTGGAACACCGCCAGCGGCGGGGCCACCGCGACGAGCCCGAACGTCGCGACCGCGAGGACGCCGATGTAGAGCGTCGCCCGGCGGCTGCCGTCGGCGGCGCGGCGGCCGATCGCGACGTAGGCCAGCAGGACCGCGACCAGAACCCCCATCCCGACGAGCGGCAGCCGCGCGAACGACCACGAGAACGCGAGGATGACGCCGCAGACCACGACGACCGCGACGATCGCGATCGTCCAGGTCCGCGACGCCATCACCCGGATGTGGTCCATTCAGGCATCCTTGCGGATCCACCGGAACGTGACCCGCACCACGATGAGACCCACCACGAGCCACAGCCCGCAGGCGAGGGCGATGAGCGGGAGATCCCACGAGCCGGACGGCTCCACGGCTTCGAACTCCGCGGGGAGGAACACCGCCCGCATCCCCTGCGCCAGCCACTTGAGCGGGAAGGCGCTCGCGACGTTGCGCAGCCACTCGGGCAGCCCCGAGAAGGCGATGTAGACGCCCGAGATGAACTGCAGCACCAGCACGATCGGGATGACGACCGCCGTCGCGCTGCGTCCGGTGCGGGGGAGGGCGCTCAGACCGATCCCGAGGATCGCGCAGGTCGTGACCCCGAGCAGGAACACCCAGGCGAAGGTGAGCCACCGGCCCGGATCCGTCGGCACCTCGACGCCGAACGCCACGACGGCGACCAGGATGAGCAGCGCCGACTGGAGGATGCCCGTGACGAGCACCTGCCCGATCTTGCCGATGAAGTACGACACCGGCGAGAGCGGGGTGCCGCCGAGGCGCTTGAGCGTGCCGTCGCTGCGTTCCATCGCGATGTCGATCGACATGTTCTGCAGACCCGAGAGCAGCAGCCCGGCGGCCAGCATCCCGGGCAGGTAGAACTCGGCGGCGGTGAGCTCGGCGCCGGGAGGGCCGAAGGTCGCGGAGCTGAACGCGACCGAGAAGATCAGCAGCATCAGCAGGGGGAAGAGGAAGGTGAAGAACACCGTGTCGCCCTGGCGGAAATATCCGCGCACCTCGTAGCCGACGCGGCTGGCGCCGTTGCGCAGCAGGTTCACGCGTCGACCTCCTCGGCGCGCGTGCCGACGAACGACAGGTAGATGTCCTCCAGGCTCGGCCGGATGATCTCCAGCCTCTCGGGTTCGCCGTTCTGGGAGAGCCGGGCGACGAGCGCCCCGGGGTTCTCGGTGCGCTCCTCGCGCACGACCCCGTTCTCGCGCCAGCGCACGATCGGTACGCGGGCGTCCGCTCCGCCGAGCTCGTGGATCGCCCCCAGCGCGGCGACCGTGCCGCCGGCGATGATGGCCGCGCGGCTCGACAGCTCCGCGGCCTCGTCGAGGTAGTGGGTGGTGAGCAGGATGGTGGTCCCCTCGTCCTGCAGCCGGCGGATGAGATCCCAGAACGACCGTCGTGCCTCGGGGTCGAACCCGGTGGTCGGTTCGTCGAGGAAGAGCAGCTCGGGGCGTCCGACGATGCCGAGCGCGACATCCACGCGGCGTCGCTGCCCGCCGGAGAGCTTGCGGATGCTCGTCTTCGCCTTGTCGGTCAGCCCGACCGCCGCGATCACCTCGTCGACGTCGCGCGGGTTCGGATAGAAACCTGCGAAGTGGGCGAGCTGCTCGCGCACGCTCGCGGCCGGGGCCTCGCCCGTCGACTGCAGCACGATGCCGAGCCGCGCCTTCCAATCGAGGTCGCCCCGCTGCGGGTCGGTGGCGAGCACCTCGACGGTTCCCGACGTGCGATCGCGATACCCCTCGAGGATCTCGATCGTCGTCGATTTGCCCGCCCCGTTCGGCCCGAGCAGCGCGAAGGTCTCGCCCCGCGCGATCTCGAACGAGACCCCGCGCAGCGCCTCGACGCCGCCCCGGTAGGTCTTCCGCAGGTCGTCGACCCGCACCACTGCATCTGTCATGCCCTCAGCCTGGCCGCCCGCCGGCGCGGGTGGGACGACCGGACGGTGGGAATCCGCTCCACCGAATGGTGGAGGTCAGGGCACGAGCAGCATCACGGCGAGGGCGAGCATCACGATCGCGATGATCCCATCGAGGATGCGCCAGGCCAGTGGCTTCGCGAACAGCGGGGCGAGCAGCCGGGCGCCGAACCCGAGCGCCGTGAACCAGACGATGCTGCCGGTCACCGCACCGGCCGCGAAGAACCAGCGGTTCTCGTGATGGGCGGCGGCGACCGAGCCGAGCAGCAGCACGGTGTCGAGGTAGACGTGCGGGTTGAGCCAGGTGAGGGCGAGACAGGTGGCGATCGCCGCGCCGAGCCCCGCCCCGGTGGCGGTGCCCGCGTGGAGGCCGGCGGCATCCTCCTTCGGGCGGCGCAGGGCGCGGATGGCGGCGAGCACCCCGTACCCGGCGAGGAACGCCGCGCCCGCCCACCGGATGACGTCGACGAGCCACGGCACCGCCGCGAAGAGCACCCCGCCGCCCACCACACCCGCGGCGATGAGCGCGGCGTCGGAGAGGGCGCAGACCAGCACGACGGCGAGCACGTGCTCGCGGCGCAGGCCCTGCCGCAGCACGAATGCATTCTGCGCGCCGATGGCGACGATGAGCGACAGGCCGAGGCCGAGACCGGCGAGGGCAGCGAGGAACGGAGCGGACACGACCCGACGGTAGGTCGACACCTCACATCAGTACAGCGAAGGATTATGGAGCAGCATTAGCATTCCTGGTGATGAGGTACGACAGCGAACACCTGGCGACGCTGCTCGCCGTCGTCGAGGAGGGCACCCTCGACGCGGCCGCGCGGCGGCTGACGGTGACGCCGTCGGCGGTCAGCCAGCGGCTCAAGGCGTTCGAGGAACAGGTCGGGCGCGTGCTCGTCGTGCGCACCAAACCGGCACGGGCGACCGGTCCGGGGGAGGCGCTGGTGCGGATGGCGCGACAGCTCGCGCTGCTCGAGCACGAGGCCGATCAGGCTCTCGGCACCGCCGGCGACGGGGTCTCCACGATCCCGATCGCGGTCAACGCCGACTCCCTGTCGACCTGGATCCTCCCGGCCCTGGAGCGCGTCGCGCGCGAGCATCCGGTCGTCTTCGAGATCCACCGCGACGACCAGGACCACACCGCCGGCTGGCTCGCCGCGGGAACCGTGATGGCCGCCGTGACCTCGCAGGCCGAACCCGTGCCCGGCTGCACGTCGACCCCGCTCGGCCGGGTGCGCTATCGCCCGCGCGCGGCTCCCGCCTTCGTCGAGCGGTGGTTCCGCGACGGAGCGGATGCGGCATCCCTCGCCGTCGCCCCGGTCGTCGTCTTCGACGAGAAGGACCTGCTGCAGGCGGGGTACCTCCGGCGCGCCACACGCCGCACGCTCGACCCGCCGCGGCACGTCGTGCCGGCCTCCGCCGACTTCGCGCTCGCCGTGCGGCTCGGGCTCGGCTGGGGGATGCTTCCCGACGCGCAGGCGGAGGGCACCGTCGTGTTCGACGCGTCGCGGCATGAAGACGTGCCGCTGCACTGGCAGCAGTGGAACCTGCGGTCGCCGCTGCTCGACGCGGTCGCGGCCGAGGTGGTCGCGTCGGGGCGCGCCGCCGTCGCCTAGGCGAAGAGGCGCTGCAGGCGCGCGACGCCCTCGCGGATGTCGTCGTCGCCGAGCGCGTACGAGAAGCGCAGGTAGCCGCTGGGCCCGAACGCCTCGCCGGGCACCGCCGCGACCTCCGCCTGCTCGAGGATGAGGTCGGCCAGCTCGAGCGACGTCGTCGGGGTGCTGCCCGCCCACTCGCGGTTCAGAAGTCCGGTCACGTCGGGGTAGACGTAGAACGCGCCTTCGGGCAGAGGGCAGACGACCCCGGGGATCGCGTTGAGCCCGTCGACGATCAGCTTGCGGCGGCGGTCGAACGCGAGGCGCATCTCCTCGACGGAGTCCTGCGGTCCCGTGAGAGCCGCGATGCCGGCGCGCTGCGAGATGTTCGACACGTTGCTCGACAGGTGCGACTGGAGGTTCGCGGCTCCGGCGATCGCGTCGGCGGGTCCGACCATCCAGCCGAGCCGCCAGCCGGTCATCGCGTAGGTCTTCGCGACGCCGTTGACGAGGATGGTGCGGTCGGCGAGCGCCGGGGTGGCCTCGACGATCGACACGGCGCGGACCCCGTCGTAGGTCAGGTTCTGGTAGATCTCGTCGCTGATCACCCAGAGTCCGTGCTCCTCGGCCCACGCGCCGATCGCGGCGACCTGCTCGGGCGAGTACACGGCGCCGGTCGGGTTCGACGGCGAGACGAACAGCAGCACCTTCGTGCGCGGGGTGCGCGCGGCCTCGAGCTGCTCGACGGTGACGAGATACCCCTGGTCGGCGCCGGCGAAGACATCCACCTGCACTCCGCCGGCGAGCTTGATCGCCTCGGGGTAGGTGGTCCAGTACGGGGTGGGCACGAGCACCTCGTCGCCCGGGTCGAGCAGCGTCGCGAAGGACTGGTAAACCGCCTGCTTGCCGCCGTTGGTGACGATGATCTGCGCCGGTGAGACCTCGAGGCCGCTGTCGCGGAGGGTCTTTGCGGCGATCGCCTCGCGGAACTCGGGCAGACCCGCCGCGGGCGTGTACCGGTGATTCCTCGGGTCGCGCGCGGCGTCGACCGCCGCCTCGACGATGTGTGCCGGCGTCGGGAAGTCGGGTTCCCCGGCGGCGAAGCTCACGACCGGCCGGCCGGCCGCCTTGAGCGCCTTGGCCTTCGAATCCACTTTCAGAGTCGCCGATTCGGCGATGGACCCGATGCGCTGCGAGATGCGTGCCACGAGGCACAAGCCTACCGACGGCGGAACGCCCGGCGACCTTCGGGGGGTCGCCGGGCGTTCCGGTACTGCCGGCGCGGGTGCGCGTCAGTGTCCGCCGGAGCCGGTCACCCGATCCGGATGCCGCCGAGCCGGATGAGCGGCTCTGCGGTTGGCGCGGGCGTCGGGCTGGACGCGGGCGTCGGGGTGGGCGCGGGCGCCGGAGTGGATGCCGGCGGCGGCGTGGAGCCCGACGCCGGGGCCGGAGCCGCGGTGCTGCTCGAACTCTGCGGCGCAGCCGCCGCAGCAGCGGCCTGGCCGGTGCGCACGAGCGACACCGAGTCGAGGCGGTAGGTGCGTCCCGACTTCGCGGTGACGACCTCGATGACGAACCCGGTGTGCGCGCTCTTCGTGGTGAGAGCGAGCGTCACCTTGAGCCAGCCGGAATCCGACGCGGTGAAGTTCACCGCGCCCGACTCGGCCGTGCCGCCGACGGTGCGCAGCCGCACGGTCCCGGCGGCCGGACCGTCGGCCCTCACGTAGACGGTGAGGGTGTGGGTGGAGCCTGCGGCGACCGGCGACGACACGGTCTGCGAGATGGTGCGGTTCGACGAGCCCGGAACGAGCAGCGACCGGGTCCCGCCGCGCGCGCTCGAGTTCGGGCCGTCGACCGAGCCGGACGGAGCCGTCCAAGCGCCGAGTCCGCTCTCGAAGGAGGGTGAGCTCAGGGCGATCGCGGTTCCGGCTGGGATACCGGGTTCGGCCGCGGGGGACGCGGTCGAACCCGACGAACCGGAGGACGGCGCCGCGGTCGGCGTCGTCGCGGGTACGGGTTGCGCGGGCTGGGTGGTGGGCTGAGCAGCCGGCTGCTGCGCCGCCGGAGCGGGCTGCACGGTGCCGGGGTACTTCGCGAACACCTGCGACCAGTAGCGCTTTCCGTCCTGCTCGAAGTAGCCGACGCCCACCGAGGTGTAGTCGTTGACGAGGTTGGCGTAGTGGCTCTCGGAGGCTTTCCACGCGGGCACGACCTGGCTGTAGGTGTATCCCTTGCCGACGTTCTCGCCGGCCCGCTGCCAGCCCGAGGGGATCTGCGTCGAGTAGTTCGGGTTGTGGCTCATCGCGCCGTTCTCCCACTGCTGCCGGGCCCAGTCGGCCGCGACCTTGTCGAGGCGGGTGTCGCGGACCAGGCCGGGCAGGCCCTGCTCGGAGCGGATGGCGTTGGTGTCGTCGACGACCCGCTGGGTCATCTGCGCGACGGTGGGCGTCGTGCTTGCCGCGGTGGCCGCGAGTGCGGTCTGCGGTACGACGAGGGCGAGGACGGTGGCCGCGAGGGCGAGGCCGGCGGCGAGCAGGATGCGGGCGCGCGTGAGCGCGACCGCAGGGGTAGCGGTTGACATAGGGGTGCGACTCCGGGTGACGAGTTATCGAACGGCGCGACTCGGATCGACGGCCCACGGGGGCCGACGGCGAGGCGGGGTTCGCGCACACGAGGCTCGGGATTGGGCCTCGTGACTTCGACGATAGGTATTCGTTAAACGAATGTCGTCCCCCAGCAGAGGGTACAAACCGATGACGCCCGGGGTGCCGAATACTCGGTCACCCCGGGCAGCACAAAGCCGGAGTCGCTTCACCTTGGGGGGCCGACGACTCCGGCTTCGTGTACTTCAGCTATCGACTAGCCGGCGATCGACACCGGGTGGTTGCGTCGGTAGCCCTCCCGCACCAGATAGGCACCCGCTGCCAGCAGTGCGAGGATGACGGCGATCAGCGTCGCGATCCCGATGCCGGTGTAGGCGAGGCTCGCGGCACCCTCACCGCCGCCGCCTCCCGGAGGCGTCACGGTCTCGCCGCCGACGTCGCAGCCGTTGGGATCCGTGCACTCGGGGTCGACGATGTTGGTCACGTTCGGACCGACGGTCGCCTGCGCCAGGTTCAGCGTCGCGAGGTCGTCGCCGAGCACCGAGACCCGGATGGCGGTCTGGGTGAACTCGCCGCCCCCGCCCGGGGTCGCCGTGAGCTCCTGGACGTTCGCCTGCACCGAGACGAGATCACGGAGCGCGTCGCCGATGTTGCCGATCCCGTCGCCGAGCAGCACCTCGGTCGCCGGGTAGACCAGGCCGGTCTCCAAGGCGTCGACGAGACCCTGCACCGCGCCGTCCCCGTCGAACAGCGTGTCCAGGAGCGAGTCCCCGAGGCCGCCGAGCGCGACATCCAGGTCGAGGTTCGCGGCGACGCCGAGGATGTCGACGTCGGCCACGGCCTTCGCCGCGACACCGTTCAGCAGGTCGTCGATGGTCGCCTCGATGTCGAGGACGACACTCGTGGTGAGCGGCGCGACCGCCGACGACGTCGTGTTGCACACGTTGTCCTGCACGGTCTGGTTCACGAATCCGGTGATCCGCTGCAGGACGCCGTCGACGAGCACGATGTCGCCCACGCGGTCGGCCAGACCGTCGGTGAGGCTGCCGACGATGCCCAGGTCGAGCACCCGGTTGGTGAGTTCACCCAGTCCGAGCCCGTTCAGCAGGTTGCCGAGCACCCCGCCGAGTCCGTTCTGCTGCAGGATCCCGCGGAGGTCGCCGGCCGTCAGCGTCTGAAGCACCGGAGTCGTCAGCACGCGGTCGACCAACCGGCAGACCTCCTGGACGAGCGGCGCCTGAGCGACGTTCACCGAGATGTTCGCGTTGATGTCGACCTTCGCGTCGCGCAACGCCCCCTCGACCTTGTCGACGACCTGGTCGGCGATGGTCGCGACGGTCGTCGTGATGCCCTCGAGGATCTGGTTGACGACGGCATCCGTGAGCAGCTCGGTGCCGGGAGCGAGGTCGTTGAGCTCGCCGCCCAGCAGCTGCTCGAGGTCGACCAGCACCTCACCGGTCTCCAGGTTGAACGACACCGCGCCGTTGCCGTACTGGTCAAGGAGCAGTCCGTTCACCGCCGCGGTCAGATCGCCCGTGTTGATCGTCGCGGTCACGTTGCCGCTGCCGCCGACCAGGTTGAGGGCCGGGTCCAGGTTGACCAGCAGGCCGTTGACCTCGTCGACCAGCGCGCCGCCGGGACCGACGAGCTCGCTGAGAGCGTCGGTGACCTCCTGCAGGGCGCTGTCCACCTTCGGGGTCAGGTTCGCGATCGCCGGGCTGGAGAAGCTGAGCACGGCATCCGCGATCTGGTAGTCGCCGGTGGCGTTCTCGCCCTCGGCCTGCGCGACCGCCGCGATCGCACCGAGCTCGAGCTTCAGATCGAGCAGGGTCGAGGCGAACTCGGCGCCGAGAAGACCCTCGAGGTCGAGCGTCGCGTTGGCCGGCGGCACGTCGGTGTCGGAGCCGACGCCGATCGCTCCGTCGTCCTTCACCGCGCCCGAGGCGCCGAGGGAGGTTCCGTCGCTCGCGGCCTGCGCGTACTGCGCCACCGGCCCGAGCTGCAGCACGCCGCCCAGATCGATCTGCGGAGCCGGGTTCGACGACACCTCGATCGTCTGCAGCACCTCCGCGTCGAGCGGGTCGTTGGTGGTCTGCGTGGGCTGGGTCCCGTCGTTACGGGCCTCGGCGAATCCCAGGCTGACGACCTGGTCCAGGTCGATGCCCAGCAGCGAGCCGGAGAGGAAGCGACCTTCCGCGTACGACGTCGGAACTTCGGCGGCGGATGCGGAGAGGGGAGCGACGAGGGCGAATGCGCCTCCGAGGGCGAACGCGGTGACGGTCGCGCCGATGCGCGTGGCCGTCCCGTGGTTGTTCCGTGCTGCCGATCCCCCATGAGGAGTCGCCACGCGCGGGTGTGCAGTGGTGAACATCTCTGTGCCTTCCTGGTCCGATACGGATGCAGGAAGCAGAGAACAAAGGTCGGCGATGACCCCCTCACGTGGCTGCGGGTCCCCCAGGACCGCCCAGCGTGGGTGAGGCGAACGAGTCTTCGTTGATGAAACCTGATCTCAGCTTCGTACGCCCGTATTCAGTTGTCTGAGCGGGTTGGTTGTGTCCCTCTCACCAGAAGAGACTGTCGACCCCCGCGCCTATGACGCGGGTTGCTCGGGAACTTTTGGGATGACGTACACTTCTGGGGTTGGCTGAAAACGCCAAGCTTCGTCGTGCCCGCATCCTGACCGATGCCGGGTGCGCACCGAGGGCGGTGGCTCAATTGGTAGAGCAGCGGTCTCCAAAACCGCAGGTTGCAGGTTCGAGTCCTGTCCGCCCTGCGCAGCATTTGCTGACAGAGCCCCGGAGCATCCGGGGTCGACGAAAGGTTGGATGTCGTGGCACGCAAGGTGATCGACGAGCCGAGTGAGGATCTCGTCGCCAACGCCAAGCGGGATCGCGCCGAACGGCGTGGCCCGTTCGCCCGCGTCGCCCTGTTCATCCGGCAGGTGCTCACCGAGCTGTCGAAGGTGGTCCGCCCGACCCGCCGCGAGCTGCTCAGCTACACCGGAGTCGTGATCGCGTTCGTCGTCGTCATGATGGCGATCGTCTACGGTCTCGACTTCGTGTTCGGCTGGGCCGTGGCCTGGGTGTTCGGAGACGGCACCGCATTCCTGCCCGGCTCCTGACGCCGTGACCTCGGCAGCCGAGGACCCCATGCTTTCGAAGTACAGAGAAGGAATCTGAATCGTGTCTGAACAAGAGCGCCGCGACATCGACCTCGCGACGGCCGCCGAGCAGTCCTCCGAGGAGGACGAGGCCCAGGAGGGCAACGTCCTCGAGCGCGAGGAGCACTCCGTCGATGCCGCCGAGCACGCCGCCATCCATGTGGTCGACGACGACGAGGAGGACGCGGACTCGGTCGAGGCCGGTCTCGAGCAACTGCTCGACGCCCTCGACGCCGCCGCGGACCCCGAGGCCGACGCGATCGTCGACGACGCCCTCGACATCGACTCCGCCGACGAGGCCGACGCCTCCGTCGCCGCGACCGACGACGAGGCCGACATCGAGGCCGAGGAGGAGGCGCGCGAGGAGCCCGAGGTCACGCCGTACGACGGTCCCGAGCTCGGTGAGGACGATGGCGCCGCGGTCGCGGACGCCGACGACGCCGACGACGAACCGGCGGTCGACCCCTACGAGGAGTTCCGCGCCGAACTGCGCGGCAAGCCGGGCAAGTGGTACGTCATCCACTCCTACGCGGGCTTCGAGAAGCGCGTGAAGCAGAACATCGAGAGCCGCAAGATCTCCATGCAGATGGAGGACTTCGTCTTCGAGGTCCAGGTCCCGATGGAGGACGTGGTCGAGATCAAGAACGGCCAGCGCAAGCTGGTCACCCGCGTGCGCATCCCGGGCTACGTGCTCGTGCGCATGGACCTGAATGAAGACTCGTGGTCGGTCGTGCGGCACACCCCCGGCGTCACCGGCTTCGTGGGCAACTCGCACAACCCGACGCCGCTGCGCTTCGAGGAGGCCTTCAACATGCTGAAGAGCCTCGTGCAGGTCGTCGAGGCGCCGGTCAAGGGCGCGGCTGGCGGCAAGGGCTCGGGCAAGGGCGCGACCGCTCGCGCCATCCCGGCCGAGATCGACTTCGAGGTCGGCGAGACCATCACCATCAAGGAGGGCTCGTTCGCGGGTCTTCCCGGCACGATCAGCGAGATCAAGCCGGAGAGCGGCAAGCTCACCGTGCTCGTCTCGCTCTTCGAGCGCGAGACCCCGGTCGAGCTGTCGTTCGACCAGGTCACCAAGCTCTAGGAGGTCGGGGACCGTCGGCCGAGACTCAGTCGGCCGGCGACCAGCCCACCCACCTGGATGCCGGCCGCCTTCCGCACCGCGTTCTTGACGGGTAGCAGATAGACACCGTCCTTCGGGAAGAGCGCGGTCGCGAACTCGACGCCGTCGACGTCGACGATCACCGCCACCTGGCCCCAGTACTCGAGCCCCGCGGCGGCGATCTTGAGGTCGGCGCTGAGGTCGTCGGGGAGCCGCACGAAGGAGAACGGCGCCGGTCCGCGCCACTCGATCACGGGTCCCTCGAACTCGAACTCGCCCACGGAGCCAGTCTGACGTAAGATCGACAGGTTGCCCACGGGCATCCCACCGCATCCAGGAATTCGCCTGGGTCGCGGGAGCGCGTTCGAGATCGAACGCACGACAGAAGAAGGAAACATGGCACCGAAGAAGAAGGTGACCGGCCTGATCAAACTCCAGATCAACGCCGGCGCCGCGAACCCCGCGCCGCCCATCGGGCCCGCGCTGGGTCAGCACGGCGTGAACATCATGGAGTTCTGCAAGGCGTACAACGAAGCGACCGAGTCGCAGCGCGGCAACGTCATCCCCGTCGAGATCACCGTCTACGAGGATCGTTCGTTCACGTTCATCCTCAAGACCCCGCCGGCCGCAGAGCTCATCAAGAAGGCCGCCGGCGTGCAGAAGGGGTCCGGGACCCCGCACACCGTCAAGGTCGCGAAGCTCTCGAAGGACCAGGTCCGCGCGATCGCCGAGCAGAAGCAGGTCGACCTCAATGCCAACGACATCGAGGCGGCCATGAAGATCATCGCGGGCACCGCCCGGTCGATGGGGATCACGGTGGAGGCGTAATCATGGCACCCAAGTCCAAGGCATATCGCGCCGCCGCCGAGAAGATCGAGGCCGGCAAGTTCTACGCTCCCGAGGAGGCTGTCGAGGTCATCAAGGGCACCGGGTCGAAGAAGTTCGACTCGACCGTCGAGGTCGCACTCAAGCTCGGGGTCGACCCGCGCAAGGCCGACCAGATGGTGCGCGGCACCGTCATGCTGCCGCACGGCACGGGCAAGACCGCTCGCGTCATCGTCTTCGCGACCGGCCCGGCTGCGGAAGCCGCGCTCGCCGCGGGCGCCGATGAGGTCGGCGGCGCCGAGCTCATCGAGAAGGTCGCCGGCGGCTACACCGCGTTCGACTCGGCCGTCTCCACTCCGGAGCTCATGGGCCAGGTCGGTCGACTGGGCAAGGTGCTCGGCCCGCGCGGTCTGATGCCGAACCCGAAGACCGGCACCGTGACCCCCAACCCCGCGAAGGCGGTCGAGGAGATCAAGGGCGGCAAGATCGAGTTCCGCGTCGACAAGCACTCCAACGTGCACTTCGTGATCGGCAAGGCCGGCTTCTCGAGCGAGCAGCTGGGCGAAAACCTCAAGGCCGCGCTCGACGAGATCAACCGGGTGAAGCCGGGTTCCTCGAAGGGCCGCTACATCCAGAAGGGTGCGGTGTCGACCACGTTCGGCCCCGGCGTCCCGCTGGATGTCAGCGTCATCTAGTCGGTTCCGAGTCTGAGCATTCACGTACGACGGGCGAGCGCCGCGGATTCCGCGGCGCTCGCTTCCGTTGCCGCCATCACCTTCCCGCTCGCCTGCCCGCCGCACACGACGGATGAGGCGAAGGCGGACTTCATCGCCCTGAACCTCACCGAGGCGCGCTTCGACGAGTACCTCGCCGACCCCGCCCGTGAGCTGTTCCTCGCCGAGGTCGACGGCGTCTCCGCGGGCTACACGATGCTGATCGTGGGCGAACCGTCCGATCCCGACGTCGTCGCCGCGCTCACCACGCGCCCCACCGCCGAGCTGAGCAAGTGCTACGTCATGCCCGGCCACCACGGCGCGGGCGTCGCCTCGGCGCTGATGACCCGCACCCTCGAGTCGGCCCGCGAGCGCGGTGCCGCGGCCGTCTGGCTCGGCGTCAACGAGGAGAACGCGCGGGCGCAGGGCTTCTATGAGAAATCGGGATTCGCGCAGGCCGGCCGCAAGCGGTTCCTGGTCGGTGACCGCTGGGAAGAGGACTTCGTGATGGAGCGGGTCTTCGAGGGATCGACACGCGACCTCGGTCGCTAATCGCGCACCGAGGTCAGCCCTCGCAGACCTTCAGCACGAGCTTGCCGCGGGTGTGACCCTCCTCGATCGCACGGTGCGCGTCGGCGGCCGCCGCGAGGTCGAACACCTGGTCGACGTAGACCTTCACGTCGCCCGACTCGAGCAGCCGCGAGACGATCGCGAGCGTCGAGCCGTCGGGCACAACGCGGTAGCCGGTGGCGCGCACCCCCGCGGTCGCGGCCTCCTCGGCCATCGACGGCCACGAGCCGGTCGGGCCGTTGACGATGATGCCGCCCGGGCGCAGGACGCGCAGCGACCGCGAGCCGGTATCGTCGGCGGTGTTGCCGATCAGGTCGATGACGGCATCCACCGGATCGAGCACCTCGTCGAACCTGACGGCGGAGTAGTCGAGCACCTCGGCGGCGCCCAGCTCGTGCAGCCACGAGGCGTTGCGGGCGGAACCGGTCGCGATGACGTGCGCGCCGAAATAGGCGGCGAACTGCACCGCGAAGTGCCCGACGCCGCCGGCGCCGGCGTGGATGAGCATCCGCTGCCCTTCGTGCGCCTTCGCGGTCTCGACGACCATGCCCCAGGCGGTGAGCGCGGCGAGCGGCACACCTGCGGCCTCGACGTGCGACAGCGTCGACGGCTTCTTCACGACCGAGAGCGCGTTGACCGTGAGGTAGTCGGCGTAGGCACCCGACATCCGCGGCACCATGCCCATCCCGTAGACCTCGGTGCCGGGCTGCAGCGGGTGCGACTCGTACGGCGCCTCCTCGACGATGCCGCTGAAGTCGTTGCCGAGCACGACGGGGAACCCCGTGATCCCGGGGAACGCCCCCCGGCCGGCACGAGTCTTCGCGTCGATCGGGTTCACGCCCGCGGCCACCACCTTCACCAGCAGTTCGGCGTTCACCCGCACCGGACGCTCGACGTCGATGAGCGCGAGCACCTCCGGCCCCCCGGCCTGCGTCATCGCCATGGCCCGCATCGTCGTCATCTCCTGAATCTCCCCTGTCCGGATCCCAGTAAACGGCGTGGATGAGTCGCCGGTGTTACGCGGATGTTCTGGCCTCGTGAATCTTGCCGCGGCGGGGGCGGGCGCTATCCTGCGAAACGTGAAACCTCTCGTCACCATCCTTCGGGTCGCCGCGGCCGCCGCGATCATCGCCGCCATCGGCGCGCAGCTCCAGCGGTCCATCGAGAACACCGTCGCCGCCGGCGGGGACGTCGGCTTCGTGTTGGTGAACTTCTTCAGCTTCTTCACCATCGAGTCGAACGTGCTCGCAGTCGTCGCGCTCCTCGTCGGCGCGGTCGTGGTCGCCACCGGTCGTGCGGAGACGGTCGGCTTCACCGTCTTCCGGCTGATCGCGGTGACCTACATGACGGTGACGTTCATCGTCTACAACCTGCTGCTGCGCGGGATCGAGCTGCCGCAGGGTCAGACCGTGCCGTGGTCGAACGAGATCCTCCACGTCGTCGGCCCGCTGCTGATCGTCGCCGACTGGCTGTTCGCTCCGGGGCGGAACCGCCTCGAGTGGACTCGCGTGTGGGCGGTCGTGATCTTCCCGATCGTGTGGGCGGCGTACACGCTGATCCGCGGCCCGATCGCCGGCTGGTACCCCTACCCGTTCCTCAACCCCGGCAACTCCGAGAACGGCTATCTCTCGGTGGTGTTCTACGTCATCCTCATCGCCGCCGTCATGGTCGGTGTCGGAGCCGCGGCGATCTGGGTCACCCGTCGGCGCGAGCGGTGGCCGCTCCCCGCCGCGAAGTAGGGATGCTCGACCGCCCGATGCTCGATCGAATCAGCGCCGGGGCGGGCACGCTGCTCGTGCTCGCGTCCCTCGCGATCATCTGGATCGCTCGTCTCGGCGTTCCCCGCGAGCTGTACGTCAGCGAGATGGGCGCCGAGGGTGAGCCGACGGCGGCCTGGTTCGAACGCGCCCTGCTCCTGCTCGTGGCGGGCAGCATCCTGATCGCCTGGGCGAGCCGCCGCATCCGCACCCGCGTGCCGGTGCTGCGCTGGTGGCCGCCGGCGGTGAGCCTCGCGATCGCGGCTGCGCTGTTCCTGGTCGCCTCGCAGGTGACCTGCACGAGTGGCTGCCCAGTGCCGCGTTTCGGCCCCGACCTGTCGTGGCAGGACCTCGGCCACGTCACCGCCGCGACCCTCGCATTCGCGTTCGCGGCGTGGGCGATGCTGCAGTGCGCGTTCGCGGTCGGGCACCGCGCCATCCGACGGTTCTCGCTCGTCGCGGCGATCGCGGTCGCGATGATCGCGGCGACCGGCGGCCTGATGTCGGTGTTCGACTTCTACGCCTGGATCGGCAGCCGGTTCGAGTTCGTCGCGACGACCCTCGGCATCGCCTGGGTCGCGGTGTACGGCGTCGCCCTCGCGTTCGAGCGGCGACCGGTGCCTCAGCCCGACGGCGGACTAGCGGTCCGCGGGGTCGCGTCGCATCGCGCGGAGGAGGTCGTCCGCTAGGACGATCAGCTTCCCGATCTCGGCGTCGTCGCGGTCGACCCAGCGGCACTCGGGTTCGCTCGATACCGGCACGAAGTCATCGTGTCGCTCCCAGACGACGAGGGTGCGCTCGGCGCCGAGCACGTACTGCTGCCACCACACCTGCCGCAGGTAGTTGCGCGGGACGCCCCGCCAGGAGTGCGAAGTCGTCTTGATCTCGCACAGCTCGAGGCGACCGTTCTCGAGCTCGCGCAACCCGTCGGGGGTCGCCAGGTGCAGGGGGTTGTGCTCGGCGTGGAACAGTTCGTTCGACGCCCGCATCCCGTAGACCCGTCCCGCCCAGCGGCCGATCATCGGCTCGCGCAACAGCCCGTGCGCCGTGTAGGCGTTGCCGCCGAAGCGAGAGCCGAGGATCTTCTCGAGCGCGAGGGTCTTCACGGCCCTCTCGCTCGTCAGCCGGGCGACGTCGGTGGCGGTGACGCCGCGGGCCCGCGCCTTGAGCCAGGCGACCCGGTCGTTCTGGTGGGCCAGGATGCGGTCGCGGTGCGACGGCGGGAGCTCCTCGCGCTGCTGATCCTCCCAGAGTGGGAGCGTCGGTTGCACGATCGTCACCGCCCCAGTCTGCGACACGGGCAGGACATCCCCCTCACTGGGGTCGGCGCGTCCCCCGAACGCGAGTCGCGGCATCCGGGCTGGCGCCCGTAGCGTCGAAAGCGGGGAGATCTCATGGAACTGATTCCGACGCTCATCGTCGTCGCTCTCGGCGGCGCCATCGGCCTCGGCGCGCTCGTCGCCGGCACCGGTCGCACGCCGGCCGGGGCGCACTCGGCCGCGACCGCGGATGCCGCCCCGGACAACTCCTGGCAGGAACCGAGGGTGGTCACAGCCGACTCGTAGGATGCGGGACGGGCGGGGGAACGCGACCCCGACCGCCACTCCCGCACCGCTCCGCCTCACCCGGCCGCGCGGCGCGCGGGGGCGCGCCGCGGCTCGGTCGGTGCGGAGACCTTCCGGGCGACACTCGCTCCGTCGTGCGCCTCCCGCTCGCGGACGTCGAGCGGTGAGACCATAGGACGTCCCTCGACCAGAAAGGCGCTCGGATGCCCCGACTCCGCAGCGCGATCGTGGTGCCTGCCGCACTCCTGCTCGCCCTCGCCCCCGCCTCGCTCGCCCGCGCCCAGGGGTCGGTGCCGTCCGAGGGCTCCGTCCCCTCCGAGGTGATCGCCTACGTCACCGACGGCTCGCTCATCGCGCAGCTGAACGACGTCTACGGCGTCGACGCGAACGGCGACGGGATCGACTTCGACGACACGACGAAGCCCGGGGTGATCGAGCGCGTGCACGTCTGGAGCGATGCCCTGCGCGCCGGAGAGAAGACGGATCATCCCGTCGACATCCTCAACGAGTGGATCGTGCCGGTCACGATCGCCGACGCGCCGGTGGGTCTTGCGACCGTCTGGATCAACCCGGCGTCGGTGCGACCCGAGCTCGCCTCCTTCGCGCCCGACGCCGAACTCGCGACCGCCCTGTCGGCGGTCCCCGACGGAGCCTCGCTCGTGCACGACGTCGAGAGCGCGGCCTGGCTCGCCCTCGCCGCGGACGGAACGCTGACGCCGCTCGTGCCGGGCTCGACGGGGTTGAGCACCCCCGTTCCCGTCGACGACGTCGCCATCCTGCCCGTCTCCGGCGGAGACGATGTGTCGACCGGAGATCCGGGTACGGGCGTCGGGTTCGCGATCGCGGTCCTGCTGCTGCTGCTTGCGGTGATCATCGTCGCGCTGATCGTTCCGGGCCTGCGCAACCGGAAGAAGGCGGATGCCGAGGAACCGGAGAGCGACGCCGAATCCCCCGTGCTCGAGCCGGCCGTCGCGCCGACGGCGATCGAGGCGTCCGCCGGGGAGCCGGGCGCGCCGGCCAAGGCGAAACCCCGCGCGAAGACGGCGACCCCGCCCGAGGACTGACCTCGCCTTGCCCTCCGGGCATCCGGGCACGTATGCTGTCCGAGGCCTTAGACCGCCGGTTCTGCCTTCGGGCAGACGAAGTTCGCCTGCGCTTCTCAGAAGCTCAGGGGATGCCTGCGCAGGTGTGTGAAGTGATCGTCCCTTGTCGGGATCCGAAGCTCCGTGCGTCTGCGCCGGGGCTTTTTCTCATGGTCCGAGGTCATCCATTCACACACAGACAGGAACGCCATGGCGAACAAGGAAGCCACTGTCGCGGAGCTCACGGAGAACTTCCGGAACTCCAGCGCGATCGTGCTCACCGAGTACCGCGGGCTCACGGTCGCGCAGCTCAAGCAGCTCCGCGCGAACCTCCGTGAGCACGCGAGCTATGCCGTGGTGAAGAACACGCTCACCAAGATCGCGGCGAACGAGGCCGGTATCAGCTCGTTCGACGACCAGCTCGCTGGTCCGTCCGCGCTCGCGTTCGTGCACGGCGACACCGTCGCCGTCGCGAAGGCCCTGCGTGACTTCTCCAAGGCGAACCCTCTGCTGGTCGTCAAGGGGGGCTACTTCGATGGAGCCCCGCTGACGTCAGAAGAGGTGGGCAAGCTCGCCGACCTCGAGAGCCGAGAGGTGCTGCTGGCGAAGCTGGCCGGCGCCATGAAGGCCTCGTTGTTCGGAGCCGCCTACATGTTCAATGCACCGCTCGCGAAGGCCGTCCGCACGGTCGACGCGCTGCGCGACAAGCAGGAGTCCGGCAACTAGTCGTTGCCCGGATCTGAAACCAGAAATAACAAGGAGTAAGAAATGGCCAAGCTTTCCACGGACGACCTCCTCGAGGCGTTCAAGGACCTGACGCTCATCGAGCTGTCGGAGTTCGTCAAGAAGTTCGAGGAGACCTTCGAGGTCACCGCCGCCGCCCCCGTCGCCGCCGCTGCCGCTCCGGCCGCCGGTGGAGCCGGTGGAGCCGCGGAGGCCGAGGAGGAGAAGGACACGTTCGACGTCATCCTCGAGTCCGCCGGTGCCGGCAAGATCGCCGTCATCAAGGAGGTCCGCACCCTCACCAGCCTCGGGCTGGGCGAGGCGAAGGCCGTCGTCGACGGCGCCCCGGGCCCCGTGCTCGAGGGTGTCAACAAGGAGACCGCCGAGAAGGCCAAGGCCGCCCTCGAGGGCGCCGGCGCCACGGTGACCCTCAAGTAGTTCGCGAGAACCGAGGCGTCACCTTCCTCACCGCGAAGCGCCGCTCCCTCAGGGGGGCGGCGCTTCCGCGTGCGGGTTCCTGGGTCAAACGGGTGGCGGGGCCCCCGGTAACCAGCCGGAGAGCCCCGCCAATGTCGAACCGAGCGCGCCGGGATCAGGGACGGCGTCTCGCGTGCAACCGTAGAATCAAATCACTTCGCGTGAAGCGACGGATCTGTCTAGTGGGGTGATTCGCGGGTGACTGAACGTCCCAGTCCGAGGGACTTCGCCTTGCGGATGACATCCGATCTCGTGGTCACCCCGAGCTTGCGGTAGAGCCGACGCAGGTGGGTCTTCACCGTGTTCGGCGAGATGAACAGCGCGGCCGCGATGCCGGCGACCGTCGAGCCCTTCTCGACCTCGGCGAGCACGAGCAGCTCGCGGGAGCTGAGCGGCTCGATGAGCCGGTCCTGGCCGTCGGTCACCTCGACGACGCGCCCGAGGATGCGTCGCACCTCCGCGCTCTGCGGGCGCTCGAGGGCGCGCGCGGCGACCGCGGCGAGGGTTCCCGGGGGGATCGAACGCAGGGGGGCGCGGGATCCCGTGCGCGACATCGTCACCAGCGCTCGGTCGACCATCACGTCGGAGAGGGCGTACTCGCCGCGTTCGAACTCGATCGCGCCGCGCAGCATCCGCACGTCCATCAGCGTGCGCGGCGAGTGATCGTCGCCGAGCGCCTCGCAGCCCGCGATCGCGTCGGCCGCGCCGCGCAGGTCGCCGTGCCGGAACCGCAGCTGCGCGGTCACCCGGAACGGGCAGAGCGGGTGGTGCGGGTAGGGGCCGAGGTCGCGCAGGATCTCCCAGGCCTCGTCGCTCTGGTCGAGCGCGACGAAGATCGCGGCGCGCAGCAGCTCGCCGGCGTCCCCGCCGAAGTGCGCGTCGTCCCACGCCCGGTACGCCTGGCGGGCGCGCTGCAGTTCGTCGAGGCCCTCGATCGGCCGGCCGTCGATGAACCGCAGATAGGCCGACGTCACGAAGGCGAAAGGTTCCCAGTCGCCGCGGCAGGTCGCTTCGAGCATCTCGGGCTCGACCTCGGCGGCACGCTCGGCATCGTGCTTCTCGATCGCGATGAGCATCTCGACCGCGAGCGCCGGGCCCGCGTACGAGCTCGCGAGAAGGGTCGTGCCCGAGGCGAGCCCCCGGGCCTCGGCGATGTGCCGCTCGGCGGTGTCGAACTTCGCGTTGCCGTACTCGATCAACGCGAGGCCGCCGAGGCACTCGATCCGCTCGGCGCGGGTGAGCTGGTCGACGAAGCCGTTGGCGAAGTGCAGCAGGTCGCTCGCCGCGTCCAGGCGGCCGTAGTGCAGGTCGAGCAGCCCGCCCTCGAGGGCGCTGCGGGCGCCGAGCTCGACGCGCACCGGCACCGAGAGGATACCCCCGGGGGCGTCGAGGTCGCGGGCACGCTGCACGTAGGCCGAGGCCGCGTCGAGCCGGCCGAGTGCGCGCAGGGCGGCGGCGTGGGCGAGCCAGACGGCCACCCGGGCCGGATCGGCCTCCCGGCCGGCGACGGCGAGACCCGCCTCGGCGGCCCGGAAGTACCCGATCGCCGAGGAGCCGCGCGGGGATCCCGCCGCGCGGTAGCTGGCGCCCATCGCGCTGGCGATGACGGCATCCTGCTGCCAGACGGACTCGGGGAGCAGTCCGATGAGGGTGCGGAACGCCGCGCCCTGCTCGGCGGCGACGGAGCGCGCGACAGGACGAACGGTGTCGAGGGCCGCGCCCGGATCGCCGGCGTGGAGGTCGTCCTCGACGGACCGACGCAGATCCTCGAACAGGTGAAGCGGCACGGAACTCCTGTGAGCGCCCCGGCCGGCGATGGTCCGCCGGGAATCGCGGGTACTGACGACGACATCGGGGGGAGGCCCGCGGTGCCTGCCCCCATGCGGAAAACCGAGGGGCGTGTCGCCGAGTAAACATTACTTGCGACCCCCGGGGCTGTCCACCATAATGAGGACCACGCCTGGATGTCCCCCGTCCGAGTGCCCCCCGAATCCCCCTGACGCGTCCCCCCGTCGCGTGAACGAGACCCGCAGATCGTTCGCGCGTGCGCGTCGGCTCGACCCGAACGAGACCCCCATGTCCTCCGACTCGCTGCGCGCGCGTTTGCCGTTCTTCTCCTTCGACGCCGAGACGGGATCGCGGCGCCCTCGCTGGATCGCTCTGCTCGCGGGCGTCCTGGCGATGCTGTTCGTCGCCGCCGGCCTGGGCGTGGGCCTCGGTGCCGCCAACGCGCACACGCCGCAGTTCAAGGTCGACTGCTATGGCGTCACGCTCAAGCTCGACTACTACAACAACAACAACGGCGGAGTGAACACGCTCGACGTCGTCATCAACGGCGTGCCGAAGACGACCCTCGCCAACTTCACGTCGTTCCCGGAGACCTTCTACGCGTTCGACAACCCGTCGGCTACCAATACCTACAGCGTCATCGTCGTCGCGCACGACACAACGACGACCAACAATTACAACGTGACCCAGGTCGGCACGGCGCCCACGTGCGACGCCCCCGACGCGACCCTCACCGCGACCGAGTGCAACACGATCGAGGGCTCGACGACGGTCACCGCGACCTTCGGCAAGCTGCTGACCGGCCTCACCTACACGGCCCAGCTCTACAGGAACGACGTCGCAGTCGACGCGCCGTTCACGCCGTCGACGGCGTCGTCGAAGGTCTGGACCGGCATGACAGCCGGGGTCACCTACAAACTGACGGTGACCAGCGACCGATACCCAGGGCTCACGGCCACGACGACCGCAGTCGTCGTCGGCTGCCCGCAGAACAACGCCCTCGTGGTGACGGTCTCGGAGTGCACCTCGCCGGACAACGCCGATGCAGCTGTCCTGGTGAAGGCGTCCGACCTCGTCCCCGGCCGCGCGTACACCGCGACGCTCTACCAGGGCGCCAGGGCGATCACCACGGTGCCGGTCACCCAGGGCACCAACACCTCCGTCGACTTCACGATCGCGCTCGCCCCGTCGACATCCGGCTACACGGTGCTGTTGACCGACACCCTCGCGGCGACCACGGTGACCAGCACGAGCTTCGCGACCAAGGCATGCCCGAGCGATCCGGCCAAGCCGGTCGTGCAGCCCTCGGTCTGCACCGAGGTCGGTCAAGACGACACGCTGACCCTCACGGTGTCGGTCGCCGGCCTCACCGCGGGCCGCTCCTACCTCATCCAGGTCGACGGCGTGCAGGTCGACGAGATCACCGCCGGTGGCACCACCCAGACCGGGCTCGTCTACCCGGTCGTCCCGGGACCCCACACGGTGACGATCCTCGACAAGCTCGTCCCGGGCCTCACCCAGACGTCCGACCCGATCGACGTGAAGGCGTGCCCGACGCAGCCCGCGGTGACCCTCGTGCCCACGCAGTGCGACGTGGCCGGCGGCTGGGGCGAGATCGCGGTCTCGTTCCTCGTGAACGGGGTGTCGACGCTCGGCGCGGGCCGCGAGTACACGCTGACGATCACCGAGAACGGGAACGCTGTTCCCGGGTACCCGGGCTCGCAGACGGTGTCGCTCACCACGCTCCCGCTCCCGTACACGAACCTCGATCCCGGCACGACCTACACGGTCACGGTCGTCGACAAGGCGGCGCCCGGGGTGCTCGACGCCGCATCGATCCTCCTCGCGTCCTGCCCGATGACTCCGCAGGTCGCGCTCACCCTCAAGTGCCTGCTGATCGACGGCGACTCGCTCATCACGGCGAGCATCACCGACCTCGCCGTCGGTGAGGAGTATGAGGTCGTCATCACGGCGACGACACCGCCGCCGGCCGCCGCCGCCGTCGCGGTGACCGACTCGCAGATCGTCACCGGCGGACCGGCAGCGTCGAGCGTCACCTTCCAGGTGCCGAACGACGTCGAATACCGGGTCACGGTCACGAAGCTGACGAACGCGAGGGTCACCAACTCCGCGACGATCTTCGCCGCGATCTGCGACCTGCCGACGTTCGGCCTCCCGCCCGAGCTGCCGACCCTCGCCCTCACCGGCGCGGGTGACACGACGATGCCGATGCTCGGCGCGCTCGGCCTGGTGCAGTTCGGTGTCGCGCTGCTGGCCCTCGCCGCGATGCTGCAGTTCGGCCCGCGGCGCCGGCTCTCCTGATCCTCGGTAGGTGAGGGACCCCGGTTCGCCGGGGGCCCTCACCTGTCGCCCGCCCGCGATCGACGGCCCATCGGCGACGTCTCGCAGAACGCCACCATGAGCCGGTCAGCCCAGCACCGTCCGGTGGCGCCCCGTAGGCTTCCCCGGTGAGCATGGGGACGCGGGGGGCGACGCCCCCCGGAGGCCGCGGCGTGGCCGGTCGAGACGCCGCCGTGCAACGCGAACTCAACGCTCAGGCGCCGCGCATCCCGGATCTCATCGCGCGCATCGGCGACCTCTTCCGACCGCATCGCCGCGCCCTCACCATCACGATCGCGCTCGTGCTCACCAGCGCCGCCCTCGGCGTGCTGCCGCCGCTGCTCACCCAGCAGGCGTTCGACCGCGGTCTCTTCCCGCCGTCCGGCGGACCCGACGTGCCGGTGCTGCTCGAGCTGGTCGGACTGATGCTCCTCGCCTGGTTCGCCTCCGCCGGGCTCGGCGTCGGCCAGACCTACCTGACGGCGCGCATCGGCAACAACGTCATGGGGGCGCTGCGCATCCGGCTCTTCTCGCACCTCCAGGCGATGGAGCTCGGGTTCTTCACGCGCACCAAGACCGGCGTCATCCAGTCGCGGCTGCAGAACGACGTCGGCGGCGTCGCCGGGGTGCTGAGCAACACCGTGCAGAGCGTCGTCGGCAACACGGTCACGGTGATCGCCGCGCTCGTCGCGATGCTGCTGCTGTCCTGGCAGATGACGATCGTCGCCGTCGTGCTGTTCCCGATCCTGGTGGTCGTGCAGCGACGGGTGGGGCAGGCCCGGGCGCGTATCGCCACGAAGACCCAGGAGTCGCTCTCCGACATGACGGCGATCACCCAGGAGACGCTGAGCGTCTCGGGCGTGCTGCTCGCGAAGTCGTTCAACCAGCAGGGCGCGGAGGTCGGCCGGTACGCCGACGAGAACGGGCGGCAGATCAAGCTGCAGGTGCAGCAGGCGATGGCCGGGCAATGGTTCTTCGCGACGGTCAACGTCGTGCTCTCGACGATCCCGGCCGTCATCTACCTCGTCGCGGCGTGGCTGATCACCCAGGATGTCGTGGTCACCGCCGGCACGATCGTCGCCTTCACGACCGTGCAGGCCCGGCTCATGTGGCCGCTGATGGGCCTGCTGCGGGTCGCCCTCGACCTGCAGACCTCGCAGGCGCTGTTCGCGCGCATCTTCGAGTACCTCGACCTCGTGCCGGCGATCCGGGATGCCGACGACGCGACGTCGGTGGATCGCGCGCGACTCGGCGAGGTCGCCTTCGACGACGTGGTGTTCCGCTACCCCGACCAGTCCGACGACGCGACCGCCACCCTCACCGGCGTCTCGTTCGAGCTGGAACCGGGCACCTACGCCGCGTTCGTCGGTCCGTCGGGCGCCGGCAAGACGACGATCTCTTACCTGCTGCCCCGGCTCCACGAGGTGACCTCGGGGAGCATCCGGTTCGCCGGCGAGGACGTGCGCCACCTCCGCCATTCATCGCTCATCGACTCGATCGGCATCGTCAGCCAGGAGACCTATCTCTTCCATGCGACGATCGCCGAGAACCTCCGCTACGCGAAGCCGGGAGCCACCGACGCCGAGCTCGAGGCCGCGGCCCGGGCGGCCAACATTCACGACACCATCGCGTCGTTCCCCGACGGCTACGACACCGTCGTCGGCGAGCGCGGCTACCGCCTCTCTGGCGGCGAGAAGCAGCGGGTCGCGATCGCCCGCGTGCTGCTCAAGGATCCCGCGGTGCTCATCCTCGACGAGGCGACGAGCGCGCTCGACACCGTGTCCGAGCGCGTCGTCCAGCGCGCGCGGGACGACGCCTCGCGCGGCCGCACGACCCTGGCGATCGCGCATCGGCTGTCGACGGTCGTCGCCGCCGACGTCATCTTCGTCGTCGAGGCGGGGCGGATCGTCGAGCGCGGCACCCACGCCGAGCTGCTCGGCCAGGGCGGCGTCTACGCGCGGCTCTTCGCCGAGCAGCTCGCGGCCGCCCTCGACACCGGCGACGACGGGGTCTAGGGAGTCCCGCGAGCAGCGTCGAGGAGCCGTACCTCATGGCCGCGATGCGCGGCCGTGCTGTTCGTGCCGGCCCCCGGTCCCCGGCCGAGGTGTCGTCGGCGATCAGAAGACCCCCGATTCCTGGCCGTCCGGGTACTCGCAGTTGTTGCCCGTCGAGGTCGCGTCGCACTGGAAGCGCGGTGAGGTGGGGTCGCCGATGATCGGGATGCCGATCCCCTTCGAGTGGTCCTCGACGTAGGTGAGGTTGAAGATGATCGAGTACTTCCCCTCGTCCGTGGTGGTGCGGCTCACGGAGTCGGTGCCGCTCGGTTGCCTCCCGCCGTCGTAGTAGAAGTCCGTCGAGTTCTCGAACGTCGGTGGCGTGATCCCGTGCTGTCGTTGCAGGATGAGCTGGCCGGAGGAAGACGCCGTGCGCCGTGATCTGCAAATTCAGCCGGGCGTAGGCGCTGATGTGCCGCTCCCAGACGAGCGTGGAGCCCGAGTACTTCTGGTAGGTCGTGCCCCACTCGCCTTCGACCACGTAGACGCCGACGATCGCGCACGAGAAATCGCTCTCGTCGGGGCCAGCTCGGTACCGGCCGCGTCGACCGACCAGACCGTCGGGACGTCGTTCGTGCAGGCGACGTCGATCGGCGAGTCGGCGGCGAGTCCGGCGTCGGTGCGGTATTGCTCGATCATCGCCTGGCCGCGCGCGAGACAGTCCGCGTCGCCGCGGCGACCGGTGCGGTCCAGTCGTGAGGTGGAGGACATGGTTTCTCCCAGTCTTCTCGTTCGCGACTCGTCATCTTCAGCCCTCGGCTTCGGGTCCCCGCGGAGGTGCAGAAGGGTGCCGCGATGTGATGTTCTTTCGGCCGTACGGCAAGCACGTCGAGCCCGCGCAGCCGATGAATTCTCAGGATGCTCGGAGGCTCGGGACGCCGGGTGGTCGTGCGGAGCGGATTTCGTCCCTCTCCGAGTGACCGCGCGTTCCGACGGCCCGGTAACACAGCGGGGGCCGGACCGTAGGCTGAGGGCATGAAGTACGCGGAGACGGTCCTGGACCTCGTCGGGAACACCCCGCTCGTCAAGCTGAACAGGGTGACGGACGGCATCCAGGCGACGGTGCTCGCGAAGATCGAGTACGTGAACCCGGGCGGGTCGAGCAAGGACCGCATCGCGGCGCGGATCATCGACGCCGCCGAACGCGAGGGCAAGCTCAAGCCGGGCGGCACGATCGTCGAGCCGACATCGGGGAACACCGGCATCGGCCTCGCCCTCGTCGCTCAGCAACGCGGCTACACGTGCGTGTTCGTCTGCCCCGACAAGGTCTCCGAGGACAAGATCAACACCCTGAAGGCCTACGGCGCCGAGGTCTACGTCACGCCGACCTCGGTCGCGCCCGACAGCCCCGACTCTTATTATTCCGTGTCCGACCGGCTCGCCCGCGAGATCCCGGGCGCATTCAAGCCCGACCAGTACTCGAACCCGAACGGCCCGCTCAGCCACTACGAGACGACGGGGCCGGAGATCTGGCGCGACACCGACGGGAAGGTCACCCACTATGTGGCCGGCGTCGGCACCGGCGGCACGATCTCGGGCGCCGGCAAGTATCTCAAGGAGCAGAACCCCGGCATCGTCGTGATCGGTGCCGACCCGGAGGGCTCCGTGTACTCCGGCGGCACCGGGCGCCCGTACCTCGTCGAGGGCGTCGGCGAGGACTTCTGGCCGACCGCCTACGACCCGTCCGTCGTCGACGAGATCATCGCGTCGAGCGACGCCGAGTCGTTCGAGATCACCCGCCGCCTCGCCCGTGAGGAGGGGCTGCTCGTCGGCGGCTCCTCGGGACTCGCGGTGTCGGCGGCGCTCAAGGCCGCGAAGGACCTCCCCGCCGACGCGGTCATGGTCGTGCTGCTGCCGGACGGCGGGCGCGGGTACCTCGGCAAGGTGTTCAACGACAAGTGGATGCGCTCCTACGGCTTCCTCCCGCCGGAGGGCGGCTCGACCGTCGGCACCGTGCTCGGCGGCAAGGAGGGCGACCTGCCCGACCTCATCCACGTGCACCCGAGCGACACGGTGCGCCACACGATCGACAAGATGCGTCGCTACGACATCTCGTCGATGCCGGTGCTGTCGGCCGAGCCGCCCGTCGTGATGGGCGAGGTGGTCGGGTCGATCGACGAGAAGGCGCTGGTGGATGCCGTCTTCTCCGGCCGCGCGCAGCTCACCGACGCGCTCGAGAGGCACATCGGGAAGGCCCTCGCGCTGATCGGCGTGAACGAACCCGTCGAGTCCGCCCGCGAGGCCCTCGCCTCCTCCGACGCCCTGCTCGTCGTCGACGACGGCAAGCCCGCCGGCATCCTCACCCGGCATGATCTGCTCACCTTCCTCGGCGCGTAAGCGTCCTTCCGAAAGCACCTGATGAACGACGCCACCCCCGGTTTCTCCACGCGCGCGATCCACGCCGGCCAGGACTTCGACCCGACGACCGGCGCGGTCATCCCCCCCGTCTACTTCACGACGACATTCGTGCAGGACGGCATCGGCGGCTTCCGGGGCGGCTACGAGTACGCCCGCGGCGGCAACCCGACCCGCACGGCGCTGCAGGAGCTGCTCGCGAGCCTGGAGGGCGGCCATGCGGCGTACTCGTTCGCGTCGGGCCTCGCCGCCGAGGACGCCCTGCTGCGTGCGCTGCTCGCGCCCGGGCAGCACGTGCTCATGGGCAACGACGTCTACGGCGGCACGCACCGCCTGGTGAGCCGGGTATTCGTGCCCTGGGGGGCATCGCTCTCGACCGTCGACATGAGCGACCTGGATGCCGTCCGCGCCGCGATCCGGCCCGACGCGACGACGGTGGTCTGGATCGAAACCCCGAGCAACCCGCTGATGAAGATCACCGACATCGGCGCCGTCGCCGAGATCGCGCACGCGGTCGGTGCGACCGTCGTCGTCGACAACACGTTCGCCTCGCCCTACCTCCAGCAGCCGCTCGCCCTCGGCGCCGACGCCGTCGTGCATTCGACGACGAAGTACCTGGGCGGTCACTCCGACGTGCTCGGCGGCGCGGTCATCCTCAAGGACGCCGCGCTGGCCGAGAAGGTCGCCTTCCTGCAGTTCGGTGTCGGCGCGGTCTCCGGCCCGATGGATGCCTGGCTCACCATCCGCGGCATCAAGACGCTCGCGGTGCGGATGGACCGGCACTCGTCGAACGCGCAGGCGATCGCCGAGCGTCTCGTGGGCCATCCGAAGCTCTCGGCCGTGTACTACCCGGGCCTGCCCGACCACCCCGGACACGAACTCGCGGCCCGGCAGATGCGCACCTTCGGCGGGATGGTTTCGGTGCAGTTCGCCGACGGCCCGACCGCGCGTCGTTTCGCCGAGACCACGAAGCTGTTCCAGCTCGCGGAGTCGCTCGGCGGTGTCGAGTCGCTCGTCTGCTACCCGTCGGAGATGACGCACGCGTCGGTGCGCGGCACCGAGCTCGAGGTGCCGGACTCGGTCGTGCGGCTCTCGGTCGGCATCGAGGATGTCGGCGACCTCACCGACGACCTCCTCGCAACGCTCGACGCGCTGTAAGCCCATCGTGCAGATCCCCCAGGACTTCCTGCTGGGCGCCGCCACCGCCGCGTACCAGATCGAGGGTGCCGCGCACGAAGACGGCCGCGGGCCCTCCATCTGGGACACCTTCAGCCACACGCCGGGCCGCACCTGGAACGGCGACACCGGCGAGGTCGCGGCCGACCACTACCACCGGCTCGAGTCCGACCTCGACCTGATGGCGACGCTCGGGCTCGAGGCGTACCGGTTCTCGATCTCCTGGCCGCGGGTGCAGCCCGGCGGAACGGGCGACCTGAATCCGCTCGGCGTCGCGTTCTACGCCCGGCTCGTCGACGGTCTGCTCACCCGCGGCATCCGCCCGATCGCGACGCTCTACCACTGGGACCTCCCGCAGGAGCTCGAGGATGCCGGCGGCTGGCCCGAGCGCGACACCGCCGAGCGCTTCGCCGAGTACGCCGCCCGCATCGTGGAGGTGCTGGGCGACCGCGTGGCGATGTGGACGACCCTCAACGAGCCGTGGTGCTCGGCGTTCCTCGGCTACGGGTCGGGGTCGCACGCCCCGGGTCGCACGAACGGTGCCTCCGCTCTCGCGGCGATGCACCACCTCAACCTCGCGCACGGGTTGGCGGTGCCGGAGATCCGCCGGGCGGCGCGCAATTCGCCCGACGTGTCGGCGACGCTCAACTTCCACGTCGCGCGCGCGTTCGACGAGAACGCGGAGGATGCCGTGCGTCGCATCGACGCCCTCGCCAACCGCTCGTTCACCGGCCCGATCCTGAACGGCGACTACCCCGACGACCTGATCCTCGACACCGCGGGCGTCAGCGACTGGCAGTTCGTGCGGTCCGGGGATCTGGCGAAGATCTCGGCGCCGATCGACCTGCTCGGCGTCAACTACTACTCGACGGCGACCGTCTCCGAGTGGGACGGCCGCTCCCCGCGGATCGGCAACGACGGGCACAAGCGTCTGGAGGGCGCCACGGCGGGCGGGTCGCCGTGGCCGGGGAGCGAGCGCGTGGAGTTCCACCCGCAGCCGGGTCCGCAGACCGACATGGGCTGGAACATCGCCCCGGATGCCCTCGAGGAGCTGCTGCTGCGCCTGCACCGGGAGCATCCCGAGACCCCGCTGATGGTGACCGAGAACGGTGCCGCGTTCCGCGACGACGTCGTCGACGGCCGGGTGCACGACCCCGCGCGGGAGGGCTTCATCGAGGAGCACCTCGCCGCCACGCTGCGCGCCCGCGAAGCCGGCGCCGACGTGCGCGGCTACCAGGTGTGGTCGCTGCTCGACAACTTCGAGTGGGGCTACGGCTACGCCAAGCGCTTCGGCATCGTGCACGTCGACTACGACTCACAGCTGCGCACGATCAAGGACTCCGGCGCGCGCTACGCCTCCTGGATCGCCTCCCGCGAACTGGGCAGCACCGCGGGGTGAGCCCCGAGCACGCCGCGTTCCGCCGCGCGGCAACTACAGTGTTCCCATGGCGCGACCCTCAGCGCCCCCGGGCTCGCAGGCGTCGCTCCGGGAGGCGAACCGGCAGCGGATCGTCGACGCCCTGACGACGCACGGCAGCCTCGCCCAGATCGAGCTCGCCGACATCACCGGGCTCTCGCCCGCGACGGTGTCGAACATCGTGCGCGAGCTCGGAGCGAGCGGCATCATCGACACCACCTTCGGCTCGCGCAGCGGACGCCGCGCGGTGCACGTGTCGCTCAGCCGCCAGGACGGTCTGGTCGCCGCCCTCGACTTCTCGTCGCGTTCCCTCGACCTGGTGCTCGCCGACTCGGCCCTCACCACCGTCGCCGAACGGCACGTGCCACTCGCCGCCGACCACCGCTACGACCGCGAACTCGACCGGGCCGCGCTGCTCGTCGGCGACATGCTCGACGGCGTCGGCGCCCGGTTCTCGGAGCTGCTCGCCGTCACCCTCTCGGTGCCCGTCCCCGTCGATCCCGAGACCGGGCGCCTCGCCGTGCCCGGGCTCATGCCCGGCTGGGACGGGGTCGACCTCGCCGCTTCGCTGCGCGCCCGCCTCGACGTGCCGGTGATCGTCGAGCACGGCGCGACCCTCGGCGTGCTCGCCGAATCCCGCTCGGGCGCCGCGGTCGGCGCGCGCGTCGCCGTCTACGTCGCGGTCGGGCACTCGATCGGCTCCGGCATCCTGCTCGACGGGGTGCCCTACCGCGGCCCCCGCGGCCGGGCGGGCCAGATGGGGCATATGACCCTCGACGAGAACGGCGCGATCTGCCGCTGCGGCAACCGCGGCTGTCTCGAGACCGTCGCGGGTGGCCGGGCACTGCTGGAACTGTTCTCCGGCATCCCGGGCATCACCCGGCTGAGTGACCTCATCTCCGAAGCCGAGTCGGGCGATGCCGGGGCCCGTCGGGCGATCGCGGATGCCGGCAAGCACATCGGGGTCGCCGTGGCGAGCGTCGCGAACCTCCTCGATCCCGACGTCGTCGTCATCGGCGGCGAGCTCGCCCGGACCGGCGAGACGCTGCTGGCGCCCGTGCGGCATGCCGTCGAACGCGCGGCCTTCGACGGCGCCCGCGACCTGCAGATCGTGGGCTCGGCCCTCGACGGCCGCGCCGAGATCACCGGAGCCCTGCTCGCCGCCCTCCAGGCCGCCGACGCGTCGTCCGCCGGGCGCGCGCTGAGCGCGGGCTGAGGGTGCGTCGCCCGCGCCGGTCCTGGCCGGCCCTGCTGGTCGCGCTCGGGGCGATGTTCGCCGCCACCGGCTGCGTCGCCTTGCCCGCATCGGGCGACGACGGCGACACCGTCATCGCCCTGCTGCTCCCGGAGGCGGCGACGGCCCGCTATGAGCGCCTCGACCGGCCGTTGTTCGAGCGGCGGCTCGCGGCCGACGGCGGCTACCGCGTCATCTACGCGAACGCCGGCGGCAGCGCCACCCGGCAGCTCGAGCAGGCCGAGTCGGCGCTCGCCGCCGGGGCGTCGGTGCTCGTCGTCAATCCGGTCGACCAGGTGGCGGCCCGCACGATCGTCGATACGGCCGCCGCGCTCGACGTGCCCGTCGTCAGCTACGACCGCCTGATCGACGGCGGCGGAGCGGCGTTCTACGTGTCGTTCGACAACGAGGAGGTCGGCAGCCTGCAGGCCGAGGCGCTGGTCGCGGGGCTGGACGCCCGCGGCACCCCGCGTGGCGGCATCCTCCTGCTCGCCGGCGACCCCAACGACGCCAACACGACCCAGCTCTCGGCCGGCTTCGGGCGCGTCTTCGGGAAGGCCGACATCCCGGTGCTGGCGCGCTACGACGTGCCCGGGTGGAGTGCGGCGCGCGCGCAGGAGTGGGCGGCCACGCAGATCTCGCAGTTCGGCACGCAGATCCAGGGCATCTACGCGGGCAACGACGGGCTCGCCGGCGCGGCGATCGCGGCCCTGCGCACGGCCGGCATCACGACGGTTCCGGTGGTCACCGGTCAGGATGCCGACCTTTCCGCTGTGCGCCGCATCGTCGCGGGCACCCAGTATGCGACGGTGTTCAAGGACATCGCTAGGCAGGCCCGCATCGCCGCCGACGCCGCCAAGGCGCTTGCCGCGGGCGACGAGCCGAGCGCACGCGAGACGATCGACGGGGTGCCGTCGGTCGTGCTCGACCCCGTGCTGGTCACGGCGCAGGACATCGACCGGGTGATCGTGACGAGCGGGCTGTACACGATCGAGGACATCTGCGCGCCCGACCTGATCGACGCGTGTCTCGCCGTCGGTGTCCCCGCAGACCGCCCGTCTCCTAGGTTGGAGGGATGACGGCGGCCGAGGAGCGCACCCCGCGCGCTCCCGTTCTCGAACTGCGCGGCATCACGCGCAACTTCGGCGCCGTGCGCGCGCTCATCGACGTCGACCTCACCGTGCACGCGGGCGAGATCGTCGCCCTCGTCGGCGACAACGGCGCGGGCAAGTCGACGCTCGTCGGGGTGCTGTCGGGGCTGCTCCCGGCGGACGGCGGCGAGATCCGCATGGACGGCGCCCCGGTGTCGGTCGCCTCACCGCGGCGGGCCCGCACTCTCGGCATCGCCGCGGTGTACCAGGAGCTCGCGCTCTGCGACACGATGGATCTCGTCGACAACCTGTGGCTCGGCCAGGAGCCGACCCGCGGCGGCGTGATCGACGAGATCGAGATGGAGCGTCGAACCGCCGAGCTGCTGCGGGGGCTCGGCGTGCGCATCCCGCCGACCCGCACGACGGTCGCGGAACTCTCCGGCGGTCAGCGGCAGATCGTCGCGATCGCCCGCTCACTCGTCGCCGATCCCCGGGTGCTCGTGCTCGACGAGCCGACGGCAGCGCTCAGCGCCACGCAGAGCGTCGAAGTGCTCAACCTCGTCGAGCGGGTGCGGGAGCGCGGGGTGGCCGTGGTGCTCGTCAGCCACCACATCGGCGACGTGCTCTCGATCGCCGATCGCGTCGCGGTGCTGCGGCTCGGGCGCAACGCGGGGGAGTTCCGCGCGGCCGAGACGACGAGCGAGGCGATCATCGCCGCGATCATGGGCGGCGGACCGAGCGCCGCCGAACCGCCCCAGCGCGCGCCCACCCCGCTGCGACGCGTGGAGGGGTCGCGGTGACCCGGGAGGCCGTCGCGCCGACGATGCGCAGCGCGCTCGCGGCCCGGCTCGGCGCGGGCGGCTGGAGTGCGCTGCCGCCGCTCGGCCTGCTCGCCGTCGTCTGGATCGTCTTCCAGATCGCCAACCCGAGCTTCCTGTCGAGCGCCAACCTGGTGAACCTCGCGATGCAGTCCGCGGCGACGGGCCTCATCGCGCTCGGCGTCGTCTTCGTGCTCATCGTCGGGCAGATCGACCTCTCGGTCGGGGCGGTCGCATCGCTGGCGGGGGCCATCGTCGGCATCCTCTTCGTCGGATCGGGCTGGCCGGCGCTCGCCGCGGTCGTCGTCGCCCTCGTCGTCGCCGCCGGGATCGGCGCGCTCTACGGTCTCGTCGTCATCCGGTTCCGCGCCCCGGGCTTCGTGGTGACGCTCGCCGGGCTGCTCGCGGTGCTCGGCGCGCAGTCCTGGGTGTTGCGCGGCAGCGGCTCGATCGGGCTCCCCGTCGACTCCTGGCTGGTCACCTTCGCCCAGCAGGGCTACCTGCCGGATGCCGTCGCGTTCGCGCTCGCGGGGGGCGGCGGTCTCGCCTGGATCGCCGCGCGTATCGTCACCCGCGCTCGGCGACGCAACGCCGGGCTCCCGCACGGCCGGCTCTGGACGATCCTCCTGGGCGGCGGGATGCTGCTCGCCGCGCTGCTCGGCGCGGTCTGGTACCTCGGGCTCGGCCGCGGCGTCGGCGCCGTCTTCGTCGTGCTGCTCGGTGCCGTCATCCTCGCCGACATCGTGCTGCGCCGCACGCGCTGGGGGCGCTCGCTGCATGCCGTCGGCGGGGGCGAGGAGGCCGCGCGGCGCGTCGGCATCCGCACCGGCGGCGTCATGATCTCGGCGTTCATCGTCTGCTCCGTGCTCGCCGCGGTCGGCGGCATCCTGGGCACCGCCCGGCTCGCGGCGGCCGTGCAGGGTGGCGCGACCGACGACGTGTACCTGACCGCGATCGCGGCGGCCGTCATCGGTGGCACGAGCCTCTTCGGCGGGCGTGGCTCGGCGTGGTCGGCGTTGCTCGGTATCGTCATCATCACGTCCCTCGGGTCGGGGTTCACGCTGCTCGCGCTCGACTCCTCGACCCGGCTGCTCATCACCGGCGCCGTGCTGCTCGCCGCCGTGATCGTCGACTCCTTGGCGAGGACGCGCGCGCGCCGGCGCTGACGCTCGCAAGGGGCCGATTTTCGTCGCTCCCGCGCCCCGGCTCCGACGGAAAGCGGCATCTCGCGAGCACGTTGGCCGAAAACCGCGGGCCGGTGTCAGTCGCTTCCCGACAGACTGAGCCAGTGCAACATGGACGGATCGGGCTGCCATCGGCGTCGGCCCTCTACATCGCCGCCGTGCTCGGCACGGGGATCCTCGCCCTCCCGGGGCTCGCGGCCGACGCGGCAGGTCCGGCGTCGATCCTGGCGGTCGCGGTCGTCTCGCTGCTCTCCATCCCGCTCGCCGGCACCTTCGCGGCGCTCGCGGCCCGGCATCCCGACGGCGGCGGGGTCGCGACGTTCGTGCGCCTCGCACTCGGAGCCACGGCGGCCCGCGCGACGGCGTACATCTTCTTCTTCGGGGCGGGGGTCGGCGCGCCCGTCGTTGCGGTGCTCGGCGGGGAGTACCTCGCGGCGTTCACGGGCATCCCGCGAGAGTCGGCCGGGGCGATCGGCGTGGGCTTTTTCGTCGTCGCCCTCGGCCTCGCCTGGATCGGCCTGCGGGTGAGCAGCGCCGTACAGCTCGGGCTCACCGCGCTGTTGGTGGCGATCGTCGTGCTCGTCGTGGCGAGCGGAGTGCCCGCGGCGGAGCCCGCGCGGCTCGAGCCGTTCCTGCCGAACGGCTGGGCGGGCGTCGGCGTGGCGATCAGCCTGTTCATCTGGGCGTTCTCGGGCTGGGAGGCGATCACCCACTGGGCCGGCGAATTCAAGAACCCCCGGCGCACCCTGCCGCTCGCGACCGGCATCGCGATCGTCGTCGTCGGGGTCGCCTACCTCGCGCTCCAGGTCGTGACGGTGCTCGTCGGCGCGACCGGCGAGGGCGTCACGCCGCTGTACGACCTCGTCGCCCGAACCATCCCGGGCTTCGGTCCGGCGATCGTCACCGCGGTCGCGATGATCGTGATCCTCGGGGTGCTCAACGTCTACATCCCGGCGTTCGGCAATCTCGTCGCCTCCCTCGGCCGTGACGGCGACCTGCCGCACTGGTTCGCGAAGGGCGGCGAGCCCGGCGCAGTGCCGCGCCGCGCCCTCGCGCTCGTCGCCGTGCAGTGCTTCGCCTACCTCGGGCTGTACCTGCTGCTGAACGCGAACCTCACGCAGTTCGTTCTCGTGCAGACCGCGTCGATGGCGACGGTGTACCTGCTCGGCGTGATCGCCGCCGTGCGTCTGCTCGACCGGTTCTCGGTCGGCTGGTGGATGGCGGTCGTCTCCGTCGTGCTGGTCGCCGGACTCGTCGCCCTGGGCGGCCCCTCCCTCGTCGTCCCGGCCCTGCTCGCGCTCGTCGCGGTGGTCGTGACGCTCATCAAGCGCGCCCGTGCGCGAAGCCCGAACGAACAGGAACCGCTGGATGCCTGACTACCGCGCCCACTTCGACGCGACGGTGACCTTCGCGAACGGCGGCGGGCTCACCGCGCACGGCTTCCGCCTCGACCTCCCCACCGGGGCCGAGACCGCGGATGAGGTCGGGCGGCTGTTCGTGCACCACCTCGGGCTCGCGATGGTCGGCTCGGTGGAGCTCGCGAACCTGACGATCGTCGAGGAGCCGCACCGAGGCTCCCGCGGGATCGCGACCACCGCCCCGGCCGAGCGGGCCCGGGTCGTCGATCTCAGCCACGTCATCCATGAGGGCCTGATCACCTACCCGGGCCTGCCCGCCCCGGTGATCACCCCGCACCTGACCCGTGCGGCATCGGTCGGCAAGTACGCCGAGGGCACCACGTTCGCGATGGATGTCATCACCATGATCGGCAACACGGGCACCTACCTCGACAGCCCCTTCCACCGCTACGGCGACGGCGCCGACCTCGCGGGGCTCGACCTCGCCACTCTCGTCGACCTGCCCGCGGAGGTGTTCCAACTCGACGATCTGAGCACCCGCGGCATCCCGGTCGGGGTATTCCTCGACCGCGATCTGCGCGGCACCGCGGTGCTGCTGCAGACCGGATGGGACCGCCACTTCGGCACGCCCGCCTACGGCACGGGCTCGCCGTTCCTCGAGGCGGAGGCGGTCGAGTACCTCGTCGCCGAAGGCGTCGCGCTCGTCGGCATCGACGCGCTCAACATCGACGACGCCGAGTCCGGCGGGGAACGGCCCGCGCACAGCGGGCTGCTCGCGGCCGGCATCCACGTCGTCGAGCACCTCACCCGGCTCGGCGAGTTGCCGACGCGCGGGGCCCGGTTCACCGCCGCCCCGCCCGCCGTGCGCGGCTTCGGCACCTTTCCGGTGAGAGCCTTCGCGACGCTGCCCGGGGCGGCGGCCGAGCGCTAGTCTCGATCCGGGGATACGTCACCGAGGATGCCGGCGCACACCCCGTTCGCCGCCATCCCAGGAACCTCCATGACCTCTCTCACCCATCCGGGCGACGCGTTATCGCGCTCCGCACGGGTCGTCTACGTGATCGTCCTCGGCCTCCTGGTCGGGCTCGGTCCGTTCACGATCGACCTGTATCTGCCGGCTTTCCCGGTCGTCGCTGACGAGTTCGGGGCGTCCGAGGCGACGATCCAGCTCACGCTGACCGCGACGATGATCGGCTTCGGCCTCGGGCAGCTCGTCATCGGACCGTGGAGCGACACCGTGGGCCGGAAGCTCCCGCTCATCCTCGCCACCGTGCTGCACGTCGGCGCCAGCATCGGCGTCGCCTCCGCACCCGACATCGGATGGGTGCTGGTGTTCCGCGTGCTGCAGGGCGTCGGCGCGGCCGGCGGCGGCGTGGTCGCGATGGCGACCGTGCGCGACCTGTTCGGCGGCCAGCCGCTGGTCAGGATGCTGTCGCGCCTCGCGCTCGTCACCGGACTCGCGCCGATCCTCGCCCCGGTCATCGGCTCGCAGCTGCTGGCCGTGCTCGACTGGCGCGGACTGTTCCTCGCGCTCGCCGGGTACGGCATCCTCGTCACGATCCTCGCCGCGACGTTCATCGTCGAGACGCTACCGCCCGAACGGCGGCGGGTGAAAGGCCACAGCACGATCGCGCAGCGCTACCGGGCGGTGCTCTCCGACCGCGTGTTCATCGGCGTCGCACTCATCGCCGGGCTGATGTTCTCCGGACTGTTCGCCTACCTCTCGGCGTCGTCGTTCGTGTTCCAGGAGGTCTACGGCCTCGACGCCCAGCAGTTCGGGATCGTCTTCGCAGTGAACTCGGTTGGGCTCGCGGCGTCGTCGCAGGTGGCATCCCGGCTCATGCGCCGGTTCGCCCCACCCAAGATCCTGGCGATCTCGCTCCCGCTGATGGCGCTCGCCGGGTTCGGAGCCGCCGGTGCTGCGGCGCTCGGCGCGCCGTTCGCCGTGATCCTCGCCTGCACGTTCGTCTTCCTCTCCTGCGCGGGCCTGAGTTTCCCGTGCGTCCAAGTCACGGCGCTTGCGCCACACGGCGCGGAGGCCGGCACCGCGGCGGCCCTGCTCGGTGCGATCAACTTCGGGATCGCGAGCACCGCGGCGCCGATCGTCGGCCTGTTCGGCACGGAGTCCGCGATTCCGATGGGACTCGGGATGGGCCTCGCGATCAGCGTCGCGATCGTGCTGCTCTGGGTGGTCGTGCGGCCGCTGCGGTCGAAGCCGATCGGCGACGACGACGCTGTCCACGCCACCTCCGGTCACTGAGCCGCGGTTAACGTGGGGGGATGAGAGCCGCCGCTGCGAGATTGCTCGCGACGGGGCGCGGACCGTTCAGCCGAGTCGCTGGTGCCACCGGGCGGCGGGGTGCGGCGATCGGCGCCGGTGCGGCATCCGCCGGGGCGCTCCTGCTCGGTCTGATCATCGTCCGACGGGGCACCCCCGACCTCGATCTGCGATGGATGGCGGCGATCGCCCGCACGCGGTCGCCGATCCTCGACGGCGCGGCTCTGGTCTTCGACGTGCTGGGGAGCAACCGGTTCGCGGTCTTCGTCGTCCCGGTCGCGTTCGCGGTGGTGCTGCTCCTGCGGCGGCGACCCTGGGCGGCACTCCTCTTCCTGTTCACCCCGGCGGTCGGCGCGGCTGTCACGCAGGCGCTGAAGCTGCTCTACGCCCGCGAGCGCCCCGACGGCGGCCTGCTCGACCTCGGCAGCTTCGCCTACCCGTCGGGTCATGTCGCGAACGCCGCTACCTTCGCCGTGCTGCTGGTCGTGCTGTTCCCGCGCGGGTCGGCCGTGATCGCCGGATCCGCGTACGTCGTGTGGATGGCGCTCAGCCGCACGTACCTGGGGGTGCACTGGGCCACCGACACGGTCGGCGGAGCTCTGTGGGGGGTGGCGATGGGTGTCGTCGCCTGGGCGGTGCTCGCGCCGTGCCTGACGCGCGAGCGCGAACGCCGAGCCGCTAACGTCGAGCCATGAGAATCCTGCTGGTGGGCGCCGGCGGCGTCGGCGATGCGATCGCCAAGATCGCCGCCCGTCGCGACTTCTTCGAGACGATCGTGGTGAGCGACTACGACGTCACCCGCGCGGAGCGCACGATCGCCTGGATCGCCGCGAAGCACGGCGACCAGGGCGCCCGCTTCGTCGCCGCGCAGATCGACGCCTCCGACCCGTCGTCGGTCGAGGCGGTGGCCCGCGAGCACGGCGCCACGCACGTGATGAACGCGGTCGAGCCCAAGTTCGTCCCGACGATCTTCGCGGGCGCCCTCGCCGCCGGGGCGGACTACCTCGACATGGCGATGAGCCTCTCGGAGCCGCATCCCGAGAACCCCTACTCCGAGACCGGCGTGAAGCTCGGCGACGACCAGTTCGCGCAGGCCCCGGACTGGCAGAGCGCCGGCCGTCTCGCACTCGTCGGGATGGGCGTCGAGCCGGGCCTCTCCGACGTCTTCGCGCGGTACGCCGCCGACGAGCTGTTCAGCGAGATCGACGAGCTCGGTACCCGCGACGGCGCCAACCTCGTGGTGCGCGACGAGAACGGCGAGGAGATCTTCGCTCCGTCGTTCAGCATCTGGACGACGATCGAGGAGTGCCTCAACCCGCCGGTGGTGTGGGAGAAGGACAGGGGCTGGTTCACGACCCCGCCGTTCTCCGAGCCCGAGGTCTTCGTCTTCCCCGAGGGCATCGGACCGGTCGAGTGCGTCAACGTCGAGCACGAGGAGGTGCTGCTCATGCCGCGTTGGGTCGACGCGAAGCGCGTCACCTTCAAGTACGGCCTGGGCGACGAGTTCATCGGCATCCTCAAGACGCTCCACCAGCTGCACCTCGACTCGACGGTGCCGATCCGGGTGCGCAGCGCGAACGGTCCTGTCGAGATCGCACCGCGGGATGTCGTCGCCGCCGCCCTCCCCGACCCGGCGACGATCGGCCCGCGGATGACCGGCAAGACCTGCGCCGGACTCTGGGTGACCGGCACCGGCACCGAGGGGACGCCCCGCGAGGTGTACCTGTACCACGTGAGCGACAACGAGTGGACGATGGCCGAGTACGAGAGCCAGTGCGTCGTCTGGCAGACGGCCCTCAACCCCGTCATCGCGCTCGAGCTGCTCTCGACGGGTGTGTGGACGGGCGCGGGGGTGCTCGGCCCGGAGGCGTTCCCCGCCGCCCCGTTCCTGGAACTGATGGCGAAGCCCGAAGCCGACGGCGGCTACGGCCAGAAGTGGGGCCTCGAAGACCGGCTGGCGACGGCCTGACCCGATGGCTCGCGATCTCGAGCGCTTCCAGCTCGTGCTGCTGCGGCGGCCGGAGGACGCGCCCGACTACGACGAGGCGACCCTCGACCGACTGATGGCCGAGCACCTGGCGTTCCTCGACGGGCTGCGGGAGCACGGTCTGACCGCGACGCACGGCCCCGTGCTCGACCAGCCCGACCCGTCGCTACGCGGCCTCGTGCTCTACCGCGTTCCGACCATCGAGGAGGCGCTGGAGATCGGCGGTCGCGACCCGCTCGTCATCGCGGGGCGACTCGAACTCGAGGGGATGACGTTCCTCTGCCCGCCCGGGGGTTTCACCGCTCCGGGCCTCCCGATTCAGGTGTAGTCAGCGAACACCTTTTGTGCGGAGCCGTCGAGAGTCATCGTCCCGCCGTACGGCACGATCAACTGCGGCCGCGTGTGCCCGAATGGGACCCCCACGCAGACCACCGCCTCCGGGTTGTATCGCTCGACCTGCTCGACCACGGCATCCCGTTGCGCGACCCGTCGACGGTCCCTCTCGGCGAGGTCGGGCTGATCCTCGAAGTAGCTCACAGGAGGCCGGGCGACGAGCACGCCGGCGACGACGCCCAGGATGCCGCGCTCGCCGAGTGCGCGCACCCAACGTCCGACCCAGTCGGCCGAGGGGAGCAGCTCGCTCGTCTCCAGCAAAAGGATCGCGCCGTCGAGATCATCCGGATCCGGCAGCCGCCCTGCGATTGCGAGTTCGTCGAGCACCTCAAGGCACCCGCCCCAGGTCGGCCCGGTGACGGCGTGCGCCGGGCCGTCCCACGACCACGGGCCAGTAGGAGTGCGTTCGCCGTATTCCTGAAGTGCTTCGGGAGTTTCCCAGAGCCGCCCGAAGTCCTCGGACTCGCCTGGGTCTGTGAGCTCAAGCGTTCCGCCATCGAGGAGCGCCGCCCGTAACGACGCGAGATGGATGTCGTCGATTCCGGGCCCGGCCCCCAAATGCACCTGTGTCGAGCCGCCGTAGAAGCCCGGGACGCCGAGCCGCCAGAGGTGGTTGAGCAGGTTCGTGTTGTCGCTGTAGCCGAGGAACGGCTTGGGGTTCGCGGCGAGGATTCGATCGTCGAGGTGCGGTATCACCGTGATCTGGTCGTATCCGCCGACGGTGGCCAACACCGCACCGATCGCCGGGTCGGCGAACGCGGCGTTCACGTCGGCGGCGCGCTCGGCTGCTGTGGCATCTGCGCGTCGAGTGGTCGGGTACTCCACAGGGATCAGCCCGGTCGACTCGGTCAGACGGCTCATCGCCTGTTCATGCACCTCTGGTCCGGCGGTGGGAGCCGCGAACGCGGGCGAGAGCACGGCGACCCGGCATCCGGGAGAGAGTTTCATGCCCTCCAGGATGCCGGATCCCGCAGCAGCGAGCGGAACGCGAGCTCGGCCGCACCGATGAGCAGACGGTCCTCGCCCAGCGCCGCGGGCACGATCGAGACGCCCTCCATCGCCGCCGGGATCGTGGCCTCCGCGACCGCGGCCATGAGACCCTCCGGCTGCCAGGCGAGATGCGTTGCGAGGTAGCCGCCGAGCACGACCAGCTCGGGGTTGAACACGTTGACCGCGTTGCCGAGGGCGACTGCGAGGATGCCCTGCTGTCGCCGCAGTTCCGCCGTGACGCGCGGGTCGTCGCTCGCGGCGATCGCGGTCGCGAGGGCCGGTTCGTCGACCTGCTCGAGTCCGAGCAGGTCGAGCACCCGGGCGCGGCTGACCTCGTCTTCGAGAGTGCCGCGTTCGGAGAGCCGGTCGCCCGCGCCCGGGCGGTTCTGACCGAACTCGCCCGCGTATCCGCCGCGGCCGGTGAGCGGCTCACCGCGCACGATGACTCCGCCGCCGATGCCGGACGCGCCGCCGTTGAGGTAGAGCAGGTCGGCGACGCCGCGCCCCGCCCCGAACAGGTGCTCGGCGACGGCGCCGAGGGTGGCGTCGTTGTCGGCGTGCGCGGGGAGGCCGACGGCATCCTCGACCATCGCCGCGAAGGGCACCTCGCGCCAGCCGAGGTGAGGTGCCCAGCGCACGGTGCCGTCGGTCGCGCGCACGAGTCCGGGGATCGCCAGCCCGACGGCGGCGACCCGGGTGCCGCGTCGGGTGAGGTCGCGAACCAGTTCGGCGATGACGTCGACGGCGGTCGTCGGGTCGGGCACGGTCTCCAGGGGGCGACGAATGCGCCCGACCACCCGCGCGCCGAGGCCCACCGCGGCGGCGGTGACGGCATCCACTTCGGGGTTCACGGCGATCGTCACGGTCGCGGGGTTCACCTGCACGCCGGGGGAGGGCCGGCCGACGCCGCCGCTCGCGACGGGGTCGCCTTCGTCGAGGAGGCGGAGTTCAGCGAGCTCGGCGACGAGGGCGGCGACGGTGGAGCGGTTGAGTCCGGTGAGGGCGGTCAGCTCGGCCCGGGACGCCGCGCGCCCGTGATGCACCAGATCGAGGATGGCGGCGAGGTTGCGGCGGCGCACGCCGTCGACGTTGTCCCCGGCTGGCATGCGCTTACCCTAGTGCGCGGCATTTGTTGTCCTTGACTACATATTGGGCGCGCCCTACTATCGACCTCACCCAATCACTTTCGGCGCAGATGCCGAAACTTTCGAAAGGCGTTCAAAGATGAACAAGTCCCGCACCAAGAGGCTGGGCGCCCTCGTCGCAGCCTCCACGGTCGCGTTCCTCGGCCTCACCGGCTGCGCCCCCGCAGCCGGTGGCGACAGTGGCGACGTCACCCTCACCTGGTGGCACAACGCCACCTCCGACCCGCAGATGGGCATCTACGAGGAGGTCGCCGCCGAGTTCGAGGAGGCGAACCCCGGCGTCACCGTCGAAGTCACCGGCTACCAGAACGAAGACCTGCAGCGCACCCTCATCCCCAACGCCCTGCAGTCGGGCGACGCGCCGGACGTCTTCCAGGTCTGGCCCGGCGGCGAGGTCGCGGCCCAGGCCGAGGCCGGCTACCTCAAGGACCTGAGCGAACCGCTCGCCGACGAGATCGCCGCCTACGGAGGAGTCGTCAAGCCGTGGGAGGTCGACGGCAAGCAGTACGGGATGCCGTTCTCGTTCGGTGTGACAGGCATCTGGTACAACACCGAGCTGTTCGAGCAGGCCGGCATCGACGGCACGCCCGAGACGCTCGCCGAGTTGGAGGACGCCGTTGCGAAGCTGAAGGAGCTCGGCGTCGCCCCGATCGCGGTCGGCGCGGGCGACCTGTGGCCGGCCGGCCACTGGTGGTACCAGTTCGCGCTGGCGTCGTGCCCGACCGATGTGCTCCAGTCCTCGATCGCGAACCTCGAGTTCGACGACCAGTGCTGGGTCGATGCGGGCAACCAGCTCGAGGACTTCCTCGCCATCGAGCCGTTCAACGAGGGATTCCTCGCGACCCCGGCGCAGACCGGAGCCGACAGCTCGAACGGCCTGATGGCGAACCAGACCGCGGCCATGGAGTTCATGGGCCCGTGGAACGCCGGCACCATCGGCTCGCTCACCCCCGAGGGTGTCGCGCCGGAGTGGCTGTCGTGGTTCCCGTTCCCCAGCGTCCCCGGTGCCGCCGGCGACCCGACGATCGCGATGGGCGGCGGTGACGGCTGGGGTGTCGCGGCCGACGCGCCCGACGAGGCCGTCGAGCTGGTGCGGTACCTGTCCAGCGCCGACGTGCAGCGCCGCTTCGCCGAAGCCGGGTCGGGCATCCCCGCCAACCCGGAGGCGGCCGACGCGCTGACCGACCCGAACCTGAAGGCCATCGCGGCCGGGCTCGCCGGTTCGTCGTACGTGCAGCTCTGGCTGGACAGCGCCCTCGGCCCGGCCTTCGGCAACCCGCTGAACCAGGCCATCGTGAACATCTTCGGCGGGACCGGTACTCCCGAGGATGTCGTGCAGGCCCTGAAGGACACCGCCGCGGCCCAGTAGCCCCGGCATCCTTCTCCCACGAGGCAGGGCCCGCTTCCCCGGGCGGGCCCTGCCTCACCTCTGAACAAGCGACAGTGGAATGACCAGAACCTCAACTCTCCGCACGCGGCTCGAGATCGCGCTCTTCACCGGACCCGCCCTCATCGTCTTCTTCGGCTTCGTGATCCTGCCGGTCGTGCTGGCCGCGTTCTACAGCCTCTACAACTGGAACGGCCTGGGGCCCCTCGAGCGGTTCATCGGGATCGACAACTACGTGCGGGCGCTCAATGACCCGGTCTTCATCCGGGCGATCGGCAACAACTTCACGATCGTCGTGCTCTCCCTCCTCGTGCAGGGACCGCTCGCGATCGGCGTGGCCCTCCTCCTCAACCGGAAGCTGCGCGGCCGCGTCGTCTTCCGCGCCCTCATCTTCGTCCCGTACGTCCTCGCCGAGGTCATCGCGGGTCTGTCCTGGAAGCTGCTCCTCTCCCCGCGCGGCGGGATCAACGCATTCCTCGAGAACGTCGGACTCGGCGACCTCGCCCAGCCCTGGCTCGCCAACCCCGACATCGCGCTCGGCGTGATGTTCGTGATCCTCACCTGGAAGTACCTGGGTTTCGCGATCCTGCTGATGCTCGCCGGCCTGCAGGGCGTGCCGCAGGAGCTGCAGGAGGCGGCCGCGATCGACGGCGCGAGCTGGTGGCAGACGCAGTGGAGCGTCACGCTGCCGCTGCTGGCTCCGACGATCCGGATCTGGGCGTTCCTGTCGATCATCGGCTCGCTGCAGCTCTTCGACATGGTCTGGGTGACCACCAAGGGCGGCCCGGTCGGCGCCACGAACACGATGGCGGTCTACATGCTCCAGAACGGACAGGGGGCGCCGGGCTACGGCAGCGCGATCGCCGTGATCCTCTTCGTGATCTCGCTCATCGTGGCCGTCGTCTTCCAGCGGACGGTGATGCGCCGCGACCTCGCGGGCGCCCTGACCGGGAAGGGGCGCTGAGATGACCACCGCATCCCTCCGCACGACCGACACCCTCGTGCGTCGCCCTCGCTTCGACTGGGGTCAGCCCTGGGTCTACCTCGTCGCGCTCGTGGCGGCCGCCGTAGCCGTCGGACCCGTCGCCTACGTCTGGGTGAACGGCTTCCGCACGACCGTCGACATCAATCAGAACCCGGGCGGCTGGCCCACCCCCTGGACCGTCGACAACTACGTCAACGTGCTCACCTCGGAGCGATTCTGGGGTTCGGTGTTCTCCTCCACTCTCATCGCGACCGGCACGACCCTCGGGGTCGTCGCGCTCGGCGTCATGGCGGCGTTCGCGATCGCGCGCTACGAGTTCCGCGGTCGCGGCGGCCTGTACGCGCTGTTCGCCGCGGGGCTCATGTTCCCGGTCACCGTCGCGGCGCTGCCGCTCAGCATCCTGCTGCGTCAGCTCGACCTGCAGGGCACGTTCCTCGGCGTGATCATCCCGCAGATCGGGTTCGCCCTGCCGACGACGATCATCATCCTGGTGCCGTTCCTGCGGGCGATCCCGCACGAGCTCGAGGAGGCGGCCTCGATCGACGGAGCGAGCCGCATCGGCTTCTTCTGGCGCATCATGCTGCCCCTCTCGGTACCCGGTCTCGTCACGGTCGGCGTGCTCGCGTTCATCGCGAGTTGGAACGCCTACCTGCTGCCGCTGCTCATCCTCGGCGCCGGCGGGATGCCGCAGGATTTCTGGACGCTGCCGCTCGGCGCCCAGCAGTACTCGACCCAGTACTCCGCCGACACCGGCGCGGTGCTCGCCTACACCTCGCTGTCGATGCTCCCCGCCCTCGCGTTCTTCTTGTTCGCCGAGAAGCGGATCGTCGGCGGACTCACCGGCGCCGTGAAGGGCTGATCGATGACCGACATCACCACGCGGCCCACGGCGTCATCCCCCGCGGCCGATCTCGACGACCTGATCGGGCGGCTCACCCTCGAGGAGAAGGTCGCCCAGCTGTACGGCGTCTGGGTCGGCGCGAATGCGGACGGCGGCGACGTCGCCCCGAACCAGCACGAGCTGACCGGAGACATCGACCTGGATGCCCTCGTGCCGTCGGGTCTCGGCCAGGTGACGCGCCCGTTCGGCACCGTGCCGGTCGACGCGGCCCTCGGCGCGCTGTCGCTCCTGCGGCTGCAGCAGCGGCTCCTCGACGAGGGCGCCCACGGCATCCCGGCGATGGCGCACGAGGAATGCCTCGCCGGCTTCGCCGCCTGGGGCGCCACCGCCTACCCCGTGCCGCTCTCCTGGGGTGCGGCGTTCGACCCCGGGCTGGTCGAGCGGATGGCGCGGCGCATCGGCGAGGACATGGCGTCGGTCGGCATCCATCAGGGTCTCGCGCCCGTGCTCGACGTCGTGCGCGACGCGCGCTGGGGCCGGGTGGAGGAGACCATCGGCGAGGATCCGTACCTCATCGGCACGATCGGGTCCGCCTACGTGCGCGGCCTGGAGTCGGCCGGGGTGGTCGCGACGCTCAAGCACTTCGTCGGCTACTCGGCGTCCCGTACGGGGCGTAACCTCGCGCCCGTCTCGATGGGACCCCGGGAGCGGGCGGATGTCATGCTCCCGCCGTTCGAGATGGTGCTGCGCGACGGCAGGCCGCGCTCGGTGATGAACGCGTACACCGACACCGACGGCATCCCGTCGGCGGGCGACGCTTCGCTGCTCACCGGCCTGCTGCGCGGCGAGTACGGCTTCGAGGGCACGGTCGTCGCGGACTACTTCGCGGTCGCCTTCCTCAAGCTGCACCACCGCGTGGCGGGGTCGTTCGGCGACGCCGCGGCCCTGGCTCTCACGGCGGGGATCGACGTCGAGCTGCCCACGGTCCACGCCTACGGCGAGCCGCTGCTCGACGCGGTGCGCACCGGAGCGCTCGACGAGTCGGTCGTCGACACCGCCCTGCGGCGCGTGCTGCGGCAGAAGGCCGAGCTGGGGCTGCTCGATCCGGCGTGGAGCCCCGTGCCGCCCGTGCTCGAGGGGCGCGACCTCGGCGATCCGGAGGCGCTGCGCGGAACCGTCGACCTCGACCCGCCGCAGAACCGCGCCCTCGCCCGCGAGCTCGCGGAGCAGGCGGTCGTGCTGCTGCGGAACGACGGCATCCTCCCGCTGGCCGCGCCGCCGAAGATCGCGGTGATCGGCCCCACCGCCGACGACTTCGCCGCCGTGCTCGGCTGCTACTCCTTCCCGCTGCACGTCGGTGCGCATCATCCCGACGTGGCGGTCGGCATCGAGATCCCGACGCTGCTCGACGAGGTGCGCTCGGAGTTCCCCGCCGCGACGGTGTCGTACGCGCTCGGCACCTCGATCGACGGCGGCGAGACCGACGGCATCGCGGCGGCGGTCGCGCTGGCCCGCGAGGCGGATGTCGTGCTCCTCGCGCTCGGCGACCGCGCCGGGCTCTTCGGCCGGGGCACCTCCGGCGAGGGCTGCGACGTCGAGTCGCTGGACCTGCCTGGAGCGCAGGCCGCGCTGCTCGCCGCGCTGCTCGACGCGGGCACGCCCGTCGTGCTCACGCTGCTCGCCGGCCGCCCGTACTTCCTCGGCGAGGCGGCGACGCGAGCCGCCGCGATCGTGCAGACCTTCTTCCCGGGCGAGGAGGGCTGCGGCGCGATCGCCGGCGTCCTCAGCGGCCGGGTCAACCCCTCCGGCAAGCTGCCGGTCAGCGTGCCCGCGTCGCCCGGAGCGCAGCCGTCGACCTACCTCGCCTCGCCGCTCGCCCGGTCGACGGGGGTGTCGAGCGTCCAGGTCGGCGCGGCCTACCCCTTCGGCCACGGCCTGTCGTACACGTCCTTCGACTGGTCGGATGCCGGGGTCGCCTCTCCGGCGATCGGCACCGACGGCATCGCGCGGCTCACGATCACGGTGCGCAACACCGGCGACCGCGCGGGTGCCGAGGTCGTGCAGGTCTACCTCAACGATCCCGTCGCGTCGGTCGTGCGGCCCGTGCAACGTCTCGTCGGCTTCCGCAAGGTCGCTCTCGCGCCCGGTGAGGTCGTGCGGCTGACGGTCGACGTGCCCGCCGATCTCGCCTCGTTCCCCGGGGCCTCGGGGGAGCGGATCGTCGAACCCGGCGACCTGGTGTTCGGCTTCGGGCGCTCGAGCGACGACATCCCGCTCACCGTCGGGGTGACCCTCGACGGGCCGGTGCGCGTCGTCGGCTTCGACCGCGCGCTGCACCCGGTCTGGACCGAGGAGCGCACCGCGGCATGACGGCGGGGCGGCTGTCGCTCAGAGACGGGCGGCGTACTGCTCGAGGATGACCGGGCGGTGATCGGATGCCGGGGAGGCTGCGAGCGGGAGCTCCCAGTCGGGGCGCGACCCGGCGGCGACCCAGGCGGCCTGCACGGCGGCGCCCCGGGCGACGTACTCGCCGGGCTCCGGCACGACGACGGGCACGTCGAACACCTGGGCCGCGATCGCCGACACCGCGGGGTTCTGCGCCGCCCCGCCGATGAGCAGGATGCGACGGGCCTCGACTCCGACGGAGCGCACGGCGTCGAGACCGGCGGCGAGTCCGCAGAGCAGGCCCTCGATCGCGGCCCGGGCCACGTCGTTGCGGGTGGTGTTGGACAGGGTCATCCCGAACACGGTGGCGGTCGCGTCGGGACGATTCGGGGTGCGTTCGCCCTCGAACCAGGGCTGGAGCACGAGGCCGCCGGAGCCCGGTTCGGCGGCGAGGGCGAGGCGGCCGAGCTCGTCGTGGTCGACGCCGAGCAGCCCGGCGATCGCGTCGAGCACGCGAGCGGCGTTGAGGGTGGCGACGAGCGGGAGGAAGATCCCGGAGGCGTCGGCGAACCCGGCGACGGTGTCGGATCCGGCCGGCGACCCGGTCACCGCGAAGACGGTGCCCGACGTGCCGATCGAGACGACGACATCCCCCTCGCGTGCGCCGAGCCCGAGGGCGGCGCCGGCGTTGTCGCCCGCGCCGGGGCCGACGAGGGCGCGCGAGGGCAGCGTGCCGGCGGACTCGCCCGGGCCGAGCACCCGCGGCAGGAGCGCGTCGTGCCCGAGTGCGGCGACGAGCAGCTCGCGGTCGTAGTCGTCGGTGTGCGGGTTCCAGTAGGAGGTGCCGCTGGCATCCGACCGGTCGGTCGTCAGTTCGGCGAAGTCGGCGTTGCCCGGCCCGAAGCCGCGCAGGCGCCAGGTCAGCCAGTCGTGGGGGAGGGCGACGGCGTGCACGCGCGCGGCGTTCTCGGGCTCGGCATCCCGCAGCCAGCGGAGCTTGGTCGCCGTGAACGACGCGACAGGACGCGAGCCGGTGCGCGCCACGATGTCGGGGAACTCCTCCGCCAGCTGCGCGGCCGCCGGGGCGGAGCGGGTGTCGTTCCACAGCAGAGCGGGGCGGATGACCTCGCCGTCGGCGTCGAGCACGACCATCCCGTGCTGCTGCCCCGCGATCGACACGGCGGCGACGTCGTCGATGCCTCCGGCCGCGGCGATCGCCTTCTGCAGCGCCAGCCACCACGCCTCGGGGTCGACTTCGGTGCCGGCCGGGTGCGCGGCGCGCCCCTCCCGCACCAGCGCCCCGGTCGCGGCATCCACGATCACGATCTTGCAGCTCTGGGTCGACGAGTCGACTCCCGCGACGAGTGTCACGACACCGCGTCCTTTCGGGTCATAGAGGGTTCTGTCGCGTCGGGGAACCCCGCGTGCGAGGTTCCCCGACGTCGGAGAGGGTTCTGTGCCGAGGGCTAGCGGGCGCCCATGAGGTGCTCGGTGGCGAGCTGCTGGAGGCGCACGAAGCCGCCGCCCTTGCCGGAGAAGTACGCGTCGGTGTCGAAGTCCTCGTACGCCGAACGGTCGGCGAGGAAGTCGAGGTAGGTCTCGCCCTCGTTCAGCGTGGGGGTGGACAGCTCGTCGACCCGGGCGTCGGCCAACGCGGCCTGCACCTCGGGGTCGGCGCGGAAGGCCGCGGCCCGCTCCTTGAGCAGCAGGTAGGTGCGCATGTTGGCCGCCGCCGACTCCCACACGCCCTTCTCGTCCTCGGTGCGGGAGGGCTTGTAGTCGAAGTGCCGCGGCCCGGTGTACGCGGGGACGCCGCCGGGGCCGCCGTTCTCGAGGAGGTCGACGAGGGCGAACGCGTTGTGCAGGTCGCCGTGCCCGAAGACGAGGTCCTGGTCGTACTTGATGCCGCGCTGGCCGTTGAGGTCGATGTGGAAGAGCTTGCCGTGGTACAGCGCCTGGGCGATGCCGGCGGCGAAGTTGAGGCCGGCCATCTGCTCGTGGCCGACCTCGGGGTTGAGGCCGACGAGCTCGGGGCGGGCGAGCGAGTCGATGAACGCGATCGCGTGGCCGAGCGTCGGGAGCAGGATGTCGCCGCGCGGCTCGTTCGGCTTGGGCTCGATGGCGAACTTGATGTCGTAGCCCTGGTCGACGACGTAGTCGCCGAGCAGGTTGACGGCCTCGCGGTAGCGCTCGAGCGCCTGGCGGATGTCCTTCGCGGCGTCGTATTCGGCGCCTTCGCGGCCGCCCCACATCACGAAGGTCTGCGCGCCGAGCTCGGCACCCAGGTCGAGCTGGCGGAACACCTTGCGCAGCGCGAACCGGCGCACGTCGCGGTCGTTCGCGGTGAAGCCGCCGTCCTTGAAGACGGGGGCCGAGAACAGGTTGGTGGTGACCATCGGGATCTTCATCCCGGTGGAGGCGAGGGCGCCCTTGAGCCGGTCGATCTCCTTCTGGCGGGCGGCGTCGTCGGAGCCGAACGGGAAGAGGTCGTCGTCGTGGAAGGTGAGGCCGTACGCGCCGAGTTCGGCGAGCTTCTCGACCGCGTGCACGGTGTCGAGCGGTTTGCGGGTCGGGCCGCCGAACGGGTCGGTGCCGTTGTAGCCGACGGTCCACAGGCCGAAGGTGAACTTGTCGGCGGGCGTGGGGGTGAGAGTCATGGCGAGCTCCGTTGATCGTGGTGGCGCAGGTATATGTTGCGAGTTACAACATATCCCGAATACGCGTACAGTGATAGCCGCTCCGATAGTTTCGGGGCGCCTGTCGAGAGGACCAGTGTGACGGATCAAACCACCCGCGTCACCCTCCAGGAGATCGCCGCGCAGGCCGCCGTCTCACTCGCGACCGTGTCGAAAGTGCTCAACGGCCGAGCGGATGTCTCCGCCGGCACCCGCGGACGAGTCGAAGACCTGCTCTCCCGGCACGGCTACCGCCGCCGCGGCACCCCGACCTCGAGCTCGCTCGTCGAGCTGGTGTTCCACGAACTCGAGGCCGCCTGGTCGATGGAGATCATCAAAGGCGTCGAGGATGTCGCCCGCGCCGCCGGGCTGAGCGTCGTGCTCACCGAGAGCGGCTCGCGCCACGCCCCCGCCGCCGACTGGATCGAGGGCGTGCTGCAGCGGCGCCCGGTCGGCGTCGTGCTGGTGTTCTCGGCGATCCCCGACCAGTACCGCGAGGTGCTCAAGGCGCGCAGCATCCCGTTCGTCATCATCGACCCGGCGGGCGACCCGACCCCCGACGTGCCGAGCGTCGGCTCGGCGAACTGGTCGGGCGGGCTGATGGCCACCCGACACCTCATCGAGCTCGGCCACCGCCGCATCGCCGTCATCTCCGGCCCCGACGACATGATGTGCTCGCACGCGCGCATCGACGGCTTCCGCTCGGCGATGACTGCGGCCGGCCTGCCGATCGATCCCGACTGGATCCGGTTCGGCGACTTCCACACCTCCGGCGGTCGGCTGCACGGCGACGACCTGCTCGAGCGCGACGACCGACCCACCGCCATCTTCGCCGGCAGCGACCTGCAGGCCCTCGGCGTGCTCGAGGCGATGCGTCAGCTCGGGTTGCGCGCGCCCGACGACGTGTCGATCGTCGGGTACGACGACATCCCGCTCGCCACCTGGGTGAGCCCGCGCCTGACGACGGTGCACCAGCCGCTGCGGCGGATGGCCGAGGAGGCGACGCGGCTGGTGATCCGGATGCGGGAGGGCGTCGAGACCGGCGTCACCCGCCTCGACCTCGCCACCGACCTCGTCGTGCGCGAGAGCACGGCCCCGCCCCGCTCGTGACCCTGTCGATGACACCGCTCGCGACGGCGGCCGGCGAGGGGGATGTCGTCGCCCTCACGTTCGACGACGGACCGAACGGCGCCGACACCGAAGCCCTGCTCGACCTGCTCGCGGAGCACGGCATCCGCGCGGTGTTCGCCGTGATCGGGTCGCAGATCCGCGCCCCGGGCGGAGCGGGAGTGCTGCGGCGGATCGTGCGCGAGGGTCACGTGCTGTGCAACCACTCGACCGACTTCGACGACATGGGCGACCTCACCGTGGCGGAGTGCCGGGAGCGGATGAGGGCGAACGCCACGATCATCGCCGACGCCGTCGGACCCGACGTGCCGGTACCGTACTTCCGTGCGCCGAACGGCAGCTGGGGCCGCACTCCCGAGGCCGCCGTCGCCGAGGGGATGCAGCCGCTCGCCGTCGTCAACACGATCGGAGATTGGATGACCCAGGACGAGGCGGTGCTCACCGCGCGTCTCCGGCAGGGGATGCGTCAGGGAGAGCTCGTGCTGGTGCACGACGGCGGCGGCTCCCGCTCGGGAAGCATCGCGGCCGTCCGCGGCGTGGTGCAGGAGCACCTCGCCGCCGGTGGCCGGTTCGGGCTGCCCGGCGAAGCGGGAGGCCCTCGATGATGGCCTGTACCGAGGTCGCGACGGGGGCGCGGCGGAGCGTTCGACCTGCATCCGCGGACGAAGTGCTCCCCTTGAGGCTGACCGCATGAGCGCGGCCCCCCTGACGTCGGATGAGGTCGCCGCGATCAAAGCCGGGTACGCCTTCGACGAGCCGGCCCTCGAGATGGGTGCCCTCGTCGATGGAGCGGTTCGGCGCGACGTTCCGGTGCGCATCCCGCTGGCGATGGTGAACCGCCACGGCCTCGTGGCCGGCGCGACCGGCACCGGCAAGACGAAGACGCTGCAGGTGCTCGCCGAGCAACTCTCGGCCGCCGGAGTGCCGGTGTTCGCGGCCGACATCAAGGGCGACCTGTCGGGCATCGCCACGGCGGGGGTGCCGAGCGACAAGTTGCTCGAACGCACGCGCGCCCTCGGGCAGGACTGGGCGGGCGTCGCGACGCCGACGGAGTACTTCACCCTCGGCGGCCTCGGCACGGGGTTGCCGATCCGGGCGACGGTGCGCGGCTTCGGGTCGGTGCTGCTGGCGAAGGTGCTCGGGCTCAACGACACCCAGGAGTCGAGTCTCGGCCTCGTCTTCCACTACGCCGCGCAGGCGAACCTGCCTCTGGTCGACCTCGGCGACCTGCGCAGCGTGCTGAGCTACCTGGTCTCCGACGCCGGCAAGGGCGAGCTGGATGCCCTCGGCGGGCTGTCGAAGGCGACGACCGGGGTCATCCTGCGCGAGCTCATCGTGTTCGCCGACCAGGGCGCCGACGCGTTCTTCGGCGAGCCGGCGATCGACCCCGCCGACTTCCTGCGGCTCGCCGCCGACGGCCGCGGTCTGGTGAGCCTGCTCGAGGTGCCGAGCGTGCAGGACAAGCCCGCGCTGTTCTCGACGTTCCTGATGTGGCTGCTCTCCGAGCTGTACCGGGCGCTGCCCGAGGTCGGCGACCTGCCGAAGCCGAAGCTGGTGTTCTTCTTCGACGAGGCGCACCTGCTGTTCCGCGACGCGTCGAAGGAATTCCTCGCGGTCGTCACCCAGACCGTGCGGCTCATCCGCTCGAAGGGCGTCGGCATCTTCTTCGTGACGCAGACGCCGAAGGACGTTCCGGGCGACGTGCTGGCGCAGCTCGGCAGCCGCGTGCAGCACCAGCTGCGGGCGCACACCCCCGACGACGCCCGGGCGCTCAAGTCGAGCGTGTCGACCTACCCGACCTCGGGCTACGACCTCGCCGAGGTGCTCACGACGCTCGCGACCGGCGAGGCGATTGTGACCGTGATGAACGAGAACGGCGCCCCGACACCGGTCGCCTGGACCCGGCTGCGCGCCCCGCAAGGGTCGATGTCGCCGACCCCGCCCGACGCGATCGCGGCCGTGGTCGCGGCGTCGCCGCTGTTGTCCCGGTACGGCACCCCGGCAGATCCCGTGTCGGCGCAGGAGCTGCTCGCCGACCGCATCCGGCAGTCCGCCGCCGCCGAGATCCGAGCCGGCGAAGCGGCGGCATCGGAGCAGGCGGTCGCTCGGGATATCAAGCAGACGGTGGCCCCCCGGGGGGCGGAGCGCTCGGGGCGGCGGCGTGGCGCGAAGAGGGTCGACGTCGGAGTGCGGATCGCGCGGGCGATCGTCGACCGGCTGTTCGGGCGGACTCGTTGACTGTTGGAAGCGCTCAGGCCATGATCGGCATGCCGAAGAGCGTCATGATGCCCCAGGCGACGGCGATGCCCGCCCCGATGACGACGGCGAGCACGCCGGCGACCAGCCAGGGCCGGTTCTCGAACCAGTAGGCGCTGCCGGGATAGGCGGCGAAGAACTCCGAGATCGACATCGGCTCGGCCGCGACGGTCGTCGGCACCGGTAGCGCCTGCGCGACCTTCTCGAGGTCGCCGGTGTGCCAGTAGGTGCCGCGCAGACGGAAGAGCCGGGCGCCGCCGGCATCCCGCACCAGCAGCTGCGGAACCGTCTCGGGCGACTGCCCGACGTAGACGGGGACGAGGTCGACCTTCGCGATCCGGGTCAACGGGACGCGCACCATCGGACTGAAGATGCCGCGGCCGCGCAGCTCGCCGTCGGCGACGACGGTGTCGACGGTCAGCTGTCGGAACAGCATGGTGAGCGAGGCGCCGACGACGATCGCCTGCGCCAGCGCGACCCAGCCACCCTGCCCCCGCGGGCCGGCGAACCAGTAGAGCAGTGCGGAGATGGGGAGCAACACGAGCAGGATCGACACCAGGCCCGACACGAGGAGCGAGCGACGCGGTGCGACGCGCACAACGGTGTCGTCGGTCACGGGCGTGCTCTCCCCCTGTCGAAGCCCCATCCGGACGGCGGGCGGGTGGTGTCGGTGGTGCGGGTGGTGCAACGGTGCGGATGATGCGGGAGGTGCTTGAGAACTGCTGATCTCGGCGGAGGATGGGGGATTCGAACCCCCGAGGGCTTTCACCCAACACGCTTTCCAAGCGTGCGCCATAGGCCACTAGGCGAATCCTCCTGAGGACCCTCCGCGCACCCGTCAGAGCCCGGTTACCCTTGCTACGTTTCCGTCCTGGGGGAGTTGGCCTGGATGGCGCCACGCGGAGAGCCGTCGACCAGTGTAGGGCCTCAGCCTGAGGTCATAGGTCGGACTACTCTCGTGATGTGGTCACCGCCCTCTACCGCCGCTACCGGCCGGAGACGTTCGCCGAGTTGATCGGCCAGTCGCAGGTGACCGATCCGCTGCGCACGGCGCTGCGCACCGATCGCGTGAACCACGCCTACCTGTTCTCCGGTCCTCGCGGCTGCGGTAAGACGACGAGCGCCCGCATCCTCGCCCGCTGCCTCAACTGCGAGCAGGGCCCGACCGACACCCCCTGCGGCACCTGCGACTCGTGCGTCGAGCTCGCGCGCGATGGCGGCGGCTCGCTGGATGTGGTCGAGATCGACGCTGCGAGCCACAACGGGGTCGACGACGCACGCGACCTCCGCGAGCGCGCGGCCTTCGCGCCGGCCCGCGACCGGTACAAGATCTTCATCCTCGACGAGGCGCACATGGTGACGCCGCAGGGCTTCAACGCGCTGCTCAAGCTGGTCGAAGAGCCGCCGGAGCACGTCAAGTTCATCTTCGCGACGACCGAGCCCGAGAAGGTCATCGGCACGATCCGCAGCCGCACCCACCACTACCCGTTCCGACTCGTGCCCCCGGCGCAGATGCTCGACTATGTGCAGAAGCTTTCGGCCGACGAGGGCGTCGAGGTCGAGGGCGGCGTGCTGCCGCTCGTCGTGCGCGCCGGCGGGGGCTCGGTGCGCGACACCCTCTCGCTGCTCGACCAGCTCATCGCCGGCTCCGAGGGCGGCAGGATCCAGTACGAGCGGGGCGTCGCCCTCCTCGGCTACACGCACGGCGCCCTCCTGGACGAGGTCGTCGACGCGATCGCCGCCCGAGACGCCGCAGGCGTCTTCGGGGCGGTCGACCGGGTCATCCAGACCGGCCAGGATCCTCGGCGCTTCGTCGAAGATCTCCTCGAGCGGCTGCGCGACCTCATCGTCGTCGCTGCGACCCGCGACGGGGCCTCGGCCGTCCTGCGCGGCGTCCCGCAGGACGAGATCGACCGGATGTCGGCACAGGCGTCGGCGTTCGGGTCGGCCGAGCTGTCGAGGGCTGCGGATGTCGTCAACACCGCCCTGACCGAGATGACGGGGGCCACCTCGCCGCGCCTGCACCTCGAGCTCATGGTCGCCCGCCTGCTCGTCCCCGCCGCCGACGAGACCGCCCGGGGGGCGCTCGCCCGCGTCGAGCGGCTCGAGCGCCGGATGGGCATCGACGAGCACCCGTCGATGCGCGCCGTTCCCGATCGCCCCGTCGTCGAGCCCGTCGACATCCGCTCCGCCCGCTCCGCCCGCGACGAGCCGCCGCCCGCCGCCCCTCCCGCGTCGGCCGCTCCTCCGTCGTCGCCCGCCCCCGCTGAGCCACCCGCCGAAGACCCGACTCCGCCCGACGTGCCGGTCGAGGTCGAGCCCGCGGCGCCCGTCACGCTGCAGCAGATCCGCGACGCCTGGCCCGAGATCCTCGAGATCGTCAAAGACGCCAAGCGCAACGCCTGGATGTCGCTGGCGGCCTCGACCCCGCGCGCGTACGAAGCCGATGTGCTGACCGTCGCGTTCGCCACCGAAGCCGATGTCGCGTCGTTCAAGAAGCCGCAGGGCCCGGGCGAGAGCGTCAGCGAGCAGCTGCGTGGCGCGATCCACCAGGTGCTGGGCCTCCGGGTGAAGTTCCTCGCTCGCCACGACGCCGGTCCCGGCGAGCCGCCCGCCGCTCCGGCTCCGCCCGCGGCCGAGAATCCGCTTCCGCCCGCTCCCGAGTGGAACGTCGTGGCGATCCCGTCGAGCGCCCCGTCCGACGCCGACGCCCCGCCGGTCGAGCCCGAGCCCGAGCCGACCCCGGAGGCGAGCGCTCCCATCGAGACGCCCACGGCAGCCGCGCCCACGCCATCCGCGCCGCCCGCCGCCGCGCGCGTGCCGCAGCCGACCACCGCCGACGGCAAGGCCCGCTACGGCGAGGCGGTCGTGCGCGAGATCCTCGGCGCGTCCTTCATCGAGGAGCAGTCGCTGCGCCCGACGTCCGCGCCCGCGCCGCTCGACGCCCCCGAGAGCTGACGTCGTGTACGAGGGGATCGTCCAGGAGCTGATCGACGAGCTCGGCCGCTTGCCCGGCATCGGCCCGAAGTCGGCGCAGCGCATCGCGTTCCACATCCTGCAGACCGAGTCGTTCGACACCACCCGGCTCGCGCAGGTGCTGATGGAGGTGCGCGACAGGGTGCGCTTCTGCTCGATCTGCGGCAACGTCGCCGAGCAGGACACCTGCTCGATCTGCCGCGACCCGCGTCGCAGCCCGGCGACGATCTGCGTGGTCGAAGAGGCGAAGGATGTCGTCGCGATCGAGCGCACCCGGGAGTTCCGCGGCCTGTACCACGTGCTCGGCGGGGCGATCAGCCCGATCGACGGCATCGGCCCCGACGACCTGCGCATCGCCTCGCTCGTGAAGCGGCTCGCCGACTCGACCGTCACCGAGGTGATCATCGCCACCGACCCGAACCTCGAGGGCGAGGCGACGGCGACCTACCTGACCCGGCTGCTCGTGCAGCCCGGGCTGCGGGTCACCCGGCTCGCGTCGGGCCTCCCGGTCGGCGGCGACCTCGAGTACGCCGACGAGGTCACCCTCGGGCGCGCCTTCGAGGGCCGCCGCACCGTCGAGGCGTAGTCCTCAGCTCGGCGCCATCACCAGCAGCGAACTGGTGGCGGTCGCGACGACGGGATCACGCGGCCGGTGAACCGCCGCGGCAAGGATCCGTTCGCCGGTCTCCGCGGAGACGCCCACTTCGCCACGGTACCCTCGCTGGGTGGAGAATCAACCGGCTGCCGACGTGCGTCTCATCGCCTTCGACCTCGACGACACCCTGGCGCCCTCGAAGTCGCCGCTCGACCCGCGGATGGCCGAGCTGCTGGTGCAGCTGCTGGATGTCGTCGAGGTGTGCGTGATCTCGGGCGGCAACTTCGGTCAATTCCAGATGCAGCTCGTCGACAAGCTCCCGCTCGACCATCCCGAGGCGCTGACCCGGATGCATCTGATGCCGACCTGCGGCACGCAGTACTACCGGTTCGAGGGCGGGGCGTGGCGGCAGCAGTACGCCGAGAACCTCACCGAGCAGCAGAAGGCTGCCGCGCTCGCCGCGGTCGAAACCGAGGCCAGACGACGGGGCTACTGGGAAGCCGAGACGTGGGGCCCGATCCTCGAGGACCGGGGCTCGCAGATCACCTTCTCGGCCCTCGGCCAGGCGGCGCCGGTCGAGGCGAAGAAGGCCTGGGATCCGACCGGCGAGAAGAAGAACGCCCTCCGCGCCGCCGTACAGAAGCATCTCGACGACCTGGAGGTGCGGTCCGGGGGCTCGACGAGCGTCGACATCACGCGCCGTGGCATCGACAAGGCGTACGGGATGCGGAAGCTCAGCGAACTGACCGGCATCCCGTTCGGGCAGATGCTGTTCGTCGGCGACCGTCTCGACCCCGACGGCAACGACTTCCCGGTGATCGCGCTCGGCATCCCGACCCGGGCCGTGGAGGGCTGGGAGGACACCGCGGCGGTCGTCGAGGGGTTCTTGGCGGAGCGCACCGACCGGGCGGACCGGTAACCCTTCCCGCCGCTAAGCTCGTCGGCAGGCGCAGGACGCCCGACATCCCACCACCCAGGAGCACCACCGTGAGCCTCATCGTGCAGAAGTTCGGTGGCTCCAGCGTCGCCGACGCCGAGAGCATCAAGCGGGTGGCGAAGCGCATCGTCGAGACGCGCAAGGGGGGCAACGACGTCGTCGTGGCGGTGAGCGCGATGGGCGACACCACCGACGAGCTGATCGACCTCGCGCACGAGGTGACCCCCATCCCGGATCCGCGCGAGATGGACATGCTGCTGACCACCGGTGAGCGCATCTCGATGGCGCTCCTCGCGATGGCGATCAAGAGCATGGGCTACGACGCCCGGTCCTACACCGGCAGCCAGGCCGGCATGATCACCGACGACCGGCACGGCTCGGCCCGCATCGTGGATGTCACGCCGGGGCGGGTGCGGGAGGCGCTCGATGCGGGCGCGATCGCGATCGTTGCCGGGTTCCAGGGTTTCAACCGTGACAGCAAAGACATCACGACGCTCGGCCGCGGCGGCTCCGACACCACCGCCGTCGCGCTCGCCGCGGCGCTGGGGGCCGACGTCTGCGAGATCTACACGGATGTCGACGGCGTGTTCACCGCCGACCCCCGAGTAGTGCCGAAGGCGCACAAGCTCGACGAGCTGACGAGCGAGGAGATGCTCGAGCTGGCCGCCGCGGGGGCGAAGGTGCTCTACATCCGCGCCGTGGAGTACGCGCGGCGGCACGGGGTGACGCTGCACGTGCGCTCGTCGTTCAACAACAACGAGGGCACCTGGGTGCTGCCTCTGGAACAGCAGAAGGAAGGCGATCGCGTGGAAGAGCCGATCATCACCGGGGTCGCCGGCGACCTGAACGAGGCGAAGGTCACGGTCGTGGGCGTTCCCGACGTGCCCGGCAAGGCCGCCGAGATCTTCACCATCGTCGCCAGGACCGGTGCGAACATCGACATGATCGTACAGAACGTCTCCGCGGCGGCGACCGGCCTCACCGACATCTCGTTCACGCTGCCGAAGGGTGACGGCGAGAAGGTGATGACCGCGCTGACCGCGTCGAAGGACGAGTCGGGCTTCGAGGCCCTGCAGTACGACGACCAGATCGGCAAGCTCGCGGTGGTCGGCGCCGGCATGCGCACCTCGGCCGGCGTCTCGGCGCAGCTGTTCACGGCGCTCTCCGAGGCCGGCATCAACATCGAGATGATCTCGACCTCCGAGATCCGCATCTCGGTCGTGACCCGAGCCGACCAGCTGCAGCATGCGATGCGGGTCGTGCACGAGGCGTTCGGGCTCGACGCCGACGAGGTCGCGACCGTCCACGGCGGCACCGGCCGTTAGGCGGTCGCCTCCGGCTCAGACGTGCCGGACGTGTTCGAGGACCTCTTCGACCATCGATCGGACGTGCCCGTCCTGCAGGCGGTAGGTGACGCGGCGCCCTTCGCGTTCGCCGACGACCAGGTCGAGGTGCCGCAGGATGCGCAGGTGGTTCGAGACGGAGGCCTGCGGCATCTCGAGCTCGCCGACGAGTTCGCTGACGGTGGCCGGGCTCTCGACGAGCCGCGCCAGGATGAGCACCCGGGCTGAGGTCGACAGGGCGCTCATGACCTCGGCGACGTGCTCGGCGTCGGCGGCACTCAGGCGCATCCGCTCTTCTCCTCTCGATCCGACCTCGGGGTCGTCGCCGCTAGTCAAGCAGGTTGATACATTTACATATCGTGATATGTTCCCTGCATGATGGATGCGAAGCGACCCGACGCCGGCCGTGACCGGAAGGATCGCCCCTGGGAGCTCTACTTCGCGATCGCCGCGGGCGTCACCTACATCGCCGGGATGATCGCCGAATACGGCTTCGGCGCCCCCGACGCGGTCACCACTCCGATCTTCCTCGCCACCTACTTCTTCGGCGGCTTCTTCACCGTCATCGAAGCCGTCCAGTCGGTGCGCCGCGGGCGCTTCGAGGTCGACTTCCTGATGATCGTCGCCGCCGTCGGCGCCGGCGCGGTGGGCCGATTCGGCGAGGGCGCGGTGCTGCTCTTCCTGTTCAGCCTCGGCCACGCCCTCGAGGAGTACGCGCTGGCGCGGGCCACCAAGTCGATCGAAGCGCTCGCCGCCCTCGCCCCGCGTACCGCGACGGTGCGGGTCGGCGACATCACCGAGGAGCGCGACGTCGAAGCGCTCATCCCGGGCGATGTGCTCGTCGTCCGCCCGAACTCCCGCGTTCCCGCCGACGGCATGGTGAGCGTCGGCACCACCTCGATCGACCAGTCCGCGGTCACCGGCGAGTCGATCCCGGTCGAGAAGGTGCCGATCGCCGACATCGCCGCCGGGCTCGCACGCCCCGCCTCGATCGACGCCGAGTCGCGGGTCTTCGCCGGTACGGTCAACGGCCCCGGCGCGTTCGACATGGTCGTCACCGCCGCCGCCGCCGACAGCACCCTCGCCCGCGTGGTGCAGCTCGTGCAGGAGGCCGACTCGGCCCAGTCGCCGACGCAGCGCTTCATCGACCGCTTCCAGCGCTTCTACGTGCCGGCCGTCATCATCGCCGTCGCGGCCGTGCTCGCCTTCGGCCTCGTCGTCCTCGGCGAGCCGTTCGGCGACGCCTTCTACCGTGCGATGCTCGTGCTCGTCGCTGCGAGCCCGTGCGCCCTGGCGATCGCCACCCCTGCCGCCGTGCTGGCCGGGATCGCCCGCGCCGCCCGCGCCGGCGTGCTGATCAAGGGCGGGGGACCGCTCGAAGAGCTCGCCCGCGTCTCGGCCCTCGCCTTCGACAAGACCGGCACTCTCACCTGGGGTCACCCGTCGGTGACCGACGTCGTCCCCGCCCCGGGCGTCGACGTCGAGGAGTTCCGCCGGGTCGCCTTCGCCGTCGAGGAGCTCAGCGACCACCCGCTCGCCGGCGCGGTCGTGCGCGATCTCGCCGACGACGTTCCGGCCGAACGCCGCCTTTCGGCGTCGGACCTCGAGTCGGTCACCGGGCGCGGCGTGCGCGCCAAGGTCGACGGTCGCGCGGTCGCGCTGGGCAACCTGCGGATGATGACCGAAGCCGGCCTCGAACTTCCGGCCGAGCTCGCGACCGAGGTCGAGCGGCTGCAGGCCGACGGCCGTTCGACGATGGTGCTGTGGCGCGAAGACGGCTTCCTCGGGGCGATCGGCATCATGGACCAGCCCCGCCGCGAGGCGCGCGAGACGCTCGAGCGTCTCCGCGCCGACGGGGTGTCGGAGCTCATCCTGATCTCCGGCGACAACCAGCGGGTCGCCGACGCGGTCGGTAAGGCCGTCTCCGTCGACACGTCGATGGGCGAGCTCCTGCCCGAGGACAAGGTCACCGCGATCGAGAAGCTCGGGCTCCAGCACCGCCGCACCGGCATGGTCGGCGACGGCGTCAACGACGCCCCCGCGATGGCCCGGGCCAGCGTCGGCATCGCGATGGGCGCCGCCGGCTCGACGGTCGCGCTCGAGACGGCCGACATCGCCCTGATGTCCGACGATCTCGGCCGGGTGCCCTATGTGCGCCGGCTCAGCCGGGCGACCTCGCGCATCATCCGCCAGAACCTCATCGCCTCGCTCGGCATCGTCGCGTTCCTGGTGCCGGCGAGCCTCGCCGGACTCGAGATGGGGCCGATCGTCTTCATCCACGAGGGCTCGACGATCCTGGTCGTGTTGAACGCGCTGCGGTTGCTGCGCTTCGAGATGGGCCGGGAGCACGAGGGCGTCGTGCACGAGAACACCCCGGCGAAGGCCTGAGTCGTCGGCATCCCGGTCGTCACGGTCGTAAACTCGGGGATCATGAGCCCCACAGGTCTGCGTCTCGGCGTCGTCGGCGCCACCGGTCAGGTCGGCGCGGTCGTGCGCCGGCTCCTCGAGGAACGGCACGTGCCGATCGCCGAGATCCGCTTCTTCGCCTCGGCGCGGAGCGCGGGCACGACGCTTCCGTTCCGCGGCGAGGACATCGTCGTCGAGAACGCCGAGACCGCCGACCCGACGGGTCTCGACGCCGCGATCTTCTCGGCCGGCGCGACGATGTCGAAGGTGCAGGCTCCGCGCTTCGCTGCGGCGGGCGTGCTCGTCATCGACAACTCGAGCGCCTGGCGCATGGACCCCGACGTTCCGCTGATCGTGAGCGAGGTGAACCCGCACGCCCTCGACGACGTGAAGAAGGGGATCGTCGCCAACCCGAACTGCACGACGATGGCCGCGATGCCGGTGCTGAAGGTGCTGGATGCCGAGGCGGGACTGCAACGCCTGATCGTCAGCACCTACCAGGCCGTCTCGGGCGCCGGGCTCGCCGGCGGCGAAGAGCTCGCCGAGCAGGCCCGCGCCGCGACGTCGCAGGATCTGCTGGGCCTCGTCCACGACGGGCACGCCGTCGAGCTGCCCGCCGCCGTGAAGTTCCCCAAGAACATCGCGTTCAACGTCGTGCCGCTCGCCGGCTCGATCGTCGACGACGGCCTCGGCGAGACCGACGAGGAGAAGAAGCTCCGCAACGAGAGCCGCAAGATCCTCGAGCTGCCCGACCTCCTGGTGAGCGGCACCTGCGTGCGCGTCCCGGTCTTCACCGGGCACTCGCTGAGCATCAACGCCGAGTTCGCGAAGCCGCTCAGCCCCGAGCGTGCGACCGAGCTGCTGAGCACGGCCGCGGGCGTGCAGCTGATGGACGTGCCGACCCCGCTCGACGCCGCCGGCGCCGACCCGAGTCTTGTCGGGCGCATCCGCACGGATCAGAGCGCGCCGGAGGGACGGGGCCTCAGCCTCTTCATCTCGAACGACAACCTGCGCAAGGGCGCCGCCCTCAACGCGGTGCAGATCGTCGAGCTGGTCGCCGCGCGCCTGCCGGTCGTCTGAGCGATCCGAGGTGGCGTGCGCTTCTCCGCCGAGAAGGCACGTGACCCGTCGAGGACGAGGGGCGCTCCGAACAGCTGACATGAGGGTCAGGGCCGCCGCACTCATTGCGCTCGTGGTGGCGGCTCTGACCGGATGCTCGTCGGCCCCCATCACGCAGGCCGACGTGGTCGATCCGAATGCGCCGGTGGTCGCCTTCTACGGTGACTCGTACACACTCGGGACCGGCGCCTCCGACCCGGCGAACCGCTGGTCCACCGTGATCAGCGAAGACCGCGGCTGGACGGAGTTCAACCCGAGCGTCAACGGCCTCGGCTTCGTGAACAACCGCAGCGGACAGAACCTGCCCGAGCAGATCGTCGCGCAGAACCCCGACATCGTGTTCGTGACGATGGGGCTGAACGACAACTTCTCGTACGAACGGGTCGGCAGCGGTATCCGCGACGCGATCGCCGACGACTTCGCCTACCTCACGACCGAGCTGCCGGATGCCCGCTTCATCGTCGTCGAACCTTTCTGGTACACCGATGAACGGCCTGAGTCGGTCGAGATCATCATCGGATGGGTGCGCGAGGCGGCCGACGCGATCGGCGCCGACTGGATCCCCGGCGCGTCGCGTTGGATCGAAGGGCGTCCCGACTGGATGGCGTCCGACGGCCTGCATCCGAACGACGACGGATACGCCGAGATGACCCGCCGCATGGATGCCGCCCTCACCGTGCTGGGGCTGTAACGGCGCACTCCGGGCCGCGGGCGGTGTGTCGGGCATGATCGGGACCCTGCGCCTCGAGCTGTGGGATGCCGGGATGCAGCCGACCGTCGTCAGCCTCCGCCTCGAGCACGCCGACGGCAGGCGCGGCCGTTCTGGCGAACCGGGCGCGCGAGGGGTCGTGTCTGCGCGGCATCTGCGGCTCGTGCGCCCTGACGGTGCTCGACGGCACGCCCGAGCACCGCGACTCGTGACCGCCGACGCGGACTCGCGCAGGGTCTACCCGTGTCTCTCGGGCGCTGACAGCCCGCCTGGTCGTCGACGCCTAGAATCGGAACGTGACTGAACCCTACGACGTCGCCTTGATCGGCGGCGGGGTCATGAGCGCCACCCTCGGTACCCTGCTCTCTCAACTCGAACCCACCTGGAAGATCGCGATCTTCGAGCGCCTCGGCGGTGTGGCTCGCGAGTCCTCCGACCCGTGGAACAACGCCGGCACCGGCCACTCGGCGCTGTGCGAGCTGAACTACACACCCGAACGCTCCGACGGTTCGATCGACATCGCCAACGCGGTGAAGGTCAACGAGCAGTTCCAGGTGTCGCGCCAGTTCTGGTCGTACCTCGTCGGCGCGGGTCTGCTGCCCGAGCCGTCCGCGTTCATCAACCCGGTGCCGCACATGAGTTTCGTCTGGGGGGCCGACAACGTCGAGTACCTCAAGAAGCGCTTCGACGCGCTCAAGGACCACCCGCTGTTCGCCGGTCTCGAGTACACCGAAGACGCGTCGGTCATCCGCTCCTGGGCGCCACTGCTCGTCCCGGGCCGCCGCAAGGACCAGCCGATCGCAGCGACCCGCATCGCGGCGGGCACCGACGTCGATTTCGGGTCGCTCACCCGCACGCTCGTCGACGGGCTCGTCGGCAACGGGGCGAAGCTCCGGCTCAACCACCGTGTTACCGGGCTACGTCGCGCGAAGTCGGGCATCTGGCACCTCAAGGTGTCGCACGACGTCGGGCTGACCGACCTCGAGTTCACGGCGCGTTTCGTGTTCGTGGGCGCCGGCGGCAACGCGCTGAACCTGCTGCAGCGCTCCGGCATCAAGGAGATCCGCGGCTACGGCGGCTTCCCGATCAGCGGGCAGTTCCTGCGCACCGACGACCCCGCCGTCGTCGCCCGGCACTCCGCCAAGGTCTACGGCAAGGCCACGGTCGGCGCGCCGCCGATGTCGGTCCCGCACCTCGACACCCGCGTCATCGAGGGGTCGTCGAGCCTGCTGTTCGGTCCCTACGCCGGCTTCTCGACGAAGTACCTCAAGACAGGGTCCTACCTCGACCTGTTCGCGGCGCTGCGCTGGCACAACCTCGGCACGTTCGTCGGGGCCGGTTTGAAGAATCTCTCGCTGGTCCGGTACCTGGTCACCGAGGTGCTCTCGACGCGTGGCAAGCGGTTCCGCGCGTTGCAGCAGTTCGCGCCGACAGCCGACGCCAAGGACTGGTACCTCATCACCGCCGGGCAGCGCGTGCAGATCATGAAGCGCGACGCCGACGGCAAGGCGGTGATCCAGTTCGGCACCGAGGTCGTCTCGGGCGCCGACGGAACGATCGCCGGGCTGCTGGGGGCGTCCCCGGGAGCCTCGACCGCGGTGCCGATCATGCTCGACGTGATCGGCAAGTGCTTCCCGACGAGGCTGGATGCCTGGCGCCCGAAGCTCGTCGAGATGGTGCCGTCCTACGGCGGAACCCTCTCGGAGAACGTGAAGACGGCCGAGAAGACGATCGCGCGCACGGCGAAGGCCCTCGGCATCCCGGCCTAGCCCTTGCTTTTCATTCGAACCTATGTTCGAATGACGCCATGCGGTGGAGCGGTCAGGCGGTCGGGGCGGAGAGCGCCTCGGCGCTGCCCGGGCTCGGCACGATGCGCGGCCTCGTGCGGTTGGTGCAGACGCCCGAGTTCGCCGGCATCACGTTCCACGAGGTGCTCGCGAAGTCCGCGCTGAACCAGGTGCCGGGCTCGTCGAACGCGCTCCCGTTCGCCTGGACGATCAACCCATACCGCGGATGCAGTCATGCCTGCGTTTTCTGCTTCGCTCGCCAGACCCACACTTACCTCGACTTCGATGCGGGCCGCGACTTCGACGCCGAGATCGTCGTCAAGGTCAACATCGCCCAGATCCTCGCGAGAGAACTCGCGCGCCCGTCGTGGCAGCGCGCGCCCGTCGCGCTCGGCACGAACACCGACCCGTACCAGCGCGCCGAAGGCCGCTACCGGTTGATGCCCGGCATCATCGCGGCGCTCGCCGCCTCGGGCACGCCATTCAGCATCCTCACCAAGGGCACGCTGCTGCGGCGGGACATCCCGTTGCTGCAGGCCGCCGCCGAGCGTGTGCCGATCGAGCTGGCGATGACGATCGACGTCGCCGACCCCGGGCTGCGGGAGTCGCTCGAGCCGGGGGCGCCGACCACCGAGGCACGGCTCGCGACCGTGGCGGCGATCCGGGATGCCGGCCTCCCGTGCTCGGTGTTCGTGATGCCGGTGATGCCCTACCTGACCGACTCGGTCGAACACCTCGACCGGCTGTTCGCCGCGATCGCCGCGACGGGGGCGGAGTCGGTCGCCTACTCCGCCCTGCACCTCAAGCCAGGAGCCCGCGAGTGGTTCTTCAGCTGGCTGGCGCGCGAGCATCCGGAGCTTCTGCCGGAGTACGGGCAGCTCTACCCGATGCGGCAGGTCTATCCGCCGAAGGAGTACCGCGCCTGGCTGGGCGCTCGCGTGCGGCCGCTGCTGCGAAAGCACGGCCTCGAGCGCCCGCCGCGCATCGATCCGACGACGGGATCCCCGATGCCGCCCGTCATCGGACGCACCCGGGCCCGCGGCTCCATCGGCGATCGGATGCTGGCCAACGAACTGCCTGCCGCCGCCGCCGCGGGATTGCAGCCGACACTGTTCTGAGTTCGAGACGTTCGCGTGCCTTCCGACATAGGGTTGGTCGCGTGAGCACCGTCGAGCACCAGGCGCCGTCGCAACCGCGGCCGGGCACCGCTCCGGTGCGACTCGCGATCCTCGACGACCACGAGGTGCTACTCGACTCCCTGAGCAGCTGGATCGGCAGCAACGCCGCCGACTTCGACGTCGTGCTCATGGCGCCGACCTGGCTGCAACTCGTGCGCAGCCCGGCGTTCCCGACCGATCTGGTGTTCATCGACTTCCAGCTCAAGGAGCCGGTGTCGATCGAGGCCCGGGTGCGCACCTGCCGTGCCGCCGGGGCGAAGGTCATCGTGCTGTCCAGCGTCGACACCCGCGAGGCCCGCGAGCGCGCCCTCGCGGCCGGGGCCGCCGCCTTCCTCTCGAAGTCGCTCACGATGGCCGCCGTCATGGAGACCGCGCGTCGGGTGATGGGCATCCAGAGCGACCCCGACGCCCGCGCCTGGCGGCCCTCCGCCTCGGGCACGGCCGCCCACGCCCGCCCGAAGCTCAGCCCCGGTGAAGCCGAGGCGCTGCGCCTCTACGTCACCGGCTACAGCACGACCGAAGTCGCCACCCGCATGAACGTGCAGTACGAGACCGCGAAGACCTATCTGCGCCGGGTGCGCGAGAAGTATGCGCGCGTCGACCGTCCCGCGAGCAAGAAGGCGGACCTCATCCGCCGTGCCGCGGAAGACGGCTATCTCGAATAGCCTCGCGGAATGGCCAAGCTGTATTTCCGCTACGGGGCGATGAACTCGGGCAAGAGCACCGCGCTGCTGCAAGCCGCCTACAACTACGAGGAGCGCGGGCAACAGGTGCTGCTCGCCAAACCGGCGATCGACTCGAAGGGTGACGCGGCCATCGTGTCTCGGCTGGGCGTCGACCGCCCCGTCGATTTCACGATCGCGCCCGACGACGACGTGCTCGCCGCCTTCATGGCCCGCCGCGAGCGGGTCATCCGGGAGACCGGCAAGGATGTCGCCTGCCTCCTGCTCGACGAGGTGCAGTTCCTCAGCGAACAGCAGATCGACGACCTGCTGAGGATCGCCATCGACGAGGACGTGCCCGTTCTCGCCTACGGCATCCGCACCGACTTCCAGACCGTCGCCTTCCCCGGCAGTCGCCGGCTGCTTGAGATCGCGCACTCGCTCGAAGAGCTCAAGACGATCTGCCGGTGCGGTCGGAAGGCGATCTTCAACGCCCGCACCGTCGACGGGGAGTTCATCTTCGACGGCGACCAGGTCGCCATCGACGGCGTCCACGTGGGTTACGAGTCGCTGTGCGGGCAGTGCTATCTCGAAGAATCCGGCGGCGTGCTCAACCGCGGTCGGCGCTCCAAATACGACTTCTCGTACAACTCCGGCCCCGACGCCGACTTCTCCTGATCGGTGAGATCCGCGAGCTAGTTGGCGCGCTCGTACGCCTCGCGCACCTCGGCCGAGATGCGACCGCGGTCGCCGACCGTGAAGCCGTGCCCCTGCGCCCAGGAGCGGATGGCGGCGAGTTCCCCGCTGTTCGAGCGGCTGCTACGACGCGGTCCCGATGGCCGGGTCGCCCCCGCGGCCGAGCGGCCGGCGGAGATGAACGGGGCGAGGGCGCTGCGCAGCTTCTGCGCGTTCGAGTCGGAGAGGTCGATCTCGTACTGCCGACCCTCGAGCGAGAATCGCACGGTGCTGCCGGCGCCGTCCGCGAGAACCGTGCCGTCGAGGTCGTCGACGAGTTGCGTGATTTGCTTCTTCATTTGTTTTCCCCGTATATCTCTGAGATCCAGATCCGCGGTTTTACTTTAGCGGCAAATTTTCGCTAACGACATTTCCTTCCGGCGGTTGCGAGAACCGGACGCGAAATCGCCGTGCGATCTCGCTGGGAACTGGGGTCCGCCCCACCGGCATGGCCGCCCCGCCGCGGACTCCGGTTGGCACACACGAGCAATGAAGAAGGGCCGCCCGACGGGCGGCCCTTCTTCATTGCGTCGGGGTAACAGGATTTGAACCTGCGGCCTCGTCGTCCCGAACGACGCGCGCTACCAAACTGCGCCATACCCCGTAGTCGCTTCGCAGCGACAACCTGTCAAGGATACCCGACCGGAACGAGTTCGAGCACCACGGCTTCGGGCGCGCAGGCGAAGCGCACGGGTGCGTAGATGGAGGTGCCGAGACCCGCCGAGACGTTGAGTTGGGCGGTGCGGCGACGTCCCCGCCAGGTCGAGAGGCCCTGCGCCTGGGTGCGCGGGATGTCGCAATTGGTGACCAGCGCGGGCAGCCCCGGGATGCGCACCTGCCCGCCGTGGGTGTGACCGGCGAGGATCAGATCGGCGCCCTGGTTGGTGAACGCGTCGAGCACGCGGCGGTAGGGCGCGTGAGTCACCCCGAGCCGCAGCACCCGTGAGTCGGCCCCCCATTCCACTGCTTCGCGTAACCTCTCGAGATTGGCGGGCAGCACGTCGAGGCGATCCCAGCCGCGGTGCGCGTCTCCGGTGCCGAACAACTCGATGCGGTGACCGCGGAACTCCAGGGCGCGCGCCGCGTTGTTCAGGTCGAACCAGCCGAGGTCGCCGGTGAAGAACGCGGTGAGGGCTTCGACATCCAGATCCGGCTGTCGCGGCTTCGCGCCGGACGGGCCGCCGAAGTAGGCGAGCGGGTTCTTGAGCACCGGGCCGTGGAAGTCGTTCGAGCCATGCGCGAAGACACCCGGGACGCCCCGGAACGGCTCGAACGCGCGACGGATGCCGGTGAGTCCGTTGACGTGACCCAGGTTGTCGCCGGTGTCCACGATGAGGTCGGGTTCGTAGCGGGCGAGCGAGCGCACGAAATCCTGCTTCTTCCGCTGCCACGGCGCCATGTGCAGGTCGCTCAGATGCAGGATCGTCAGCGGCCGCGAACCCGGCTCGAGGATGGCCAGCACCTCGCGCCGCACCGTGAACCGGGTGCGCTCGACGAGCACCCCCCAGGCCACAGTGCCCAGTGCTGCGGCGGCCGTCGCCCCGAGGGCGACGCCCGCCGCACGCGCACAGGTCATGGACAGACGGTCGTCCGGTAGTAGGTGATCGTCACGGGACTTCCCGTCGGATTCTTGAACGTTCCGGCCGGGGGATCCTGCGTCATCACGGTGTTGTCCGGTGGCGGCGTCGCCGGATAGTCGGCGAGGTCGGTCGGGTCGTAACAGAGCTTCGTGACCGAGAACCCGAGCCCTGGCGCCTGCAGGGCGTTCTGGGCGTCGTTGGGACTCATCCCCACCACGTTCGGCACCTGCTTGGCGAGGCCGTTGCTGGTGAACACCTTCACGGTCGTGCCGCGCGGCACCTGGGCCCCCGCGCCGGGATCGGTCGACGCCACCTGGCCCGCGGGTAGGTCGGAGTCGACCTGCCCGCCGTCCTCGAAGCCGAGCTCGGCGAGGGTGAGGGCCGCGTTCGCCTGCTCGAGCGACGATCCGACGAGGTTCGGAACCTCGACGGGCGAGCCGGTGAGCAGCGCCGGGTCGGGAGCCGGGAAGGCGCCGCCCGGGTAGTAGGCGTCGATCGTCTGCGCCGTGGGACGGAAGATCAAGTGACGCAGCGAGCTGCCGCTCTGCCCGTTGACGCGGATCTGGCGCATCGCCTGGCTGCCCTGCACATTGCCCACCCAGACCGCCGTGGAAACCGAGGTCGAGGTTCCGACCATCCAGGTGTGGATCGACTTGTCGGTGGTCCCCGTCTTGCCGATGTAGGGGGTGCCGTCACGCGGGTTCGACGCGGAGGCCGTTCCGCCGTTCACCGAGGCGGCCATCGCGTACGCCGCGGTGTTGGCGACCCCCGGCGAGACCGCCGATTGGTTGCATGTGGATGGTTCGCCCGCGAGCTCCTCGCCGGTTTCGACGACGATCACCTTCGCGACCATTCGGGGCTCGCAGAACACGCCCTGGTTGGCGATCGCGGCATAGGCCGCGGCCTGCTGCAGTGGCGCGATCGCGTTCTCGCACCCGCCGATGGCGCACGATGGTCGGGTGATGATCTCCTGATCGGGGTTGCCGTTGTGCACGCCGATCGACTCGACGATCTTGCGGATGTCGCACTGGTCGACGGCCTTCGCCATCTGCAGGAAGATCGAGTTCACCGACGCGCCGGTGCCGCGCACGATCGAGTACGACCCCTGCTCGTTGGAGTCGTTCTTGAAGTCGTACTTGCCGCCCCACGGCGGACCGACGATGGTGCCGCCCACCGACTCGGGGGCGCACGAGTCGGCGAACTCCGCCTGGTTCAGCTCGCGCACGCCCGCGTTGAACGACTCGTTGACGCCGCGGCCGGCGGCGAGGAACGCGAGCAGCACGTAGGGCTTGTAGGTCGACCCGGGCTGGAAACCGATCGACCCGCCGTGCTTCTGGTCGACCGCGTAGTTGACGGCGTCGGTGGAGATCACGCCTTCGGCCTGCAACGAATCGTCGAACGTCTTGTTCTGGGCCATCGAGAGGATGTTGCCCGTGCCGACCTGCACCGAGACGGCCACGGCTCCGAGATCGAACCGCTCTTCGGTGCTGGGCGCCCACTTGTTGACGTTGTCGTACGCCGCCTGCTGGAGGCGCGGATCGACCGTCAGCACCAGCTTGAAGCCGCCGCGCTTCCACGCCGCACGTCGCTCGTCCTCGGTCGAGCCGAGCGCGGTGAGGTCGGGCACCACGCGCTTGGCGTAGTCGCAGACGAAGCCGTAGGCGGCAGGCGCGTTGCGGCACCCGACGACCGACGGCGCCCGCACCACGAACGCGGCATCCACCGGCACCGCGATCGCTTCGTCGCGTTCGGCTGTGGTGATGCATCCGGTCTCGGCCATCGCCGTGAGGATGACGTCGCGGCGTTCCTGGTTCGCGGCGAAGTTGGCGTCGGAGTTGAGGCTGCGCAGGTTCGGGTACTGCACGATCGCGATCAGGCTCGCCGCCTGGTTGATCGTGAGCGCGGAGGCATCCGTGCTGAAGAATTCGTAGGCCGCGGCCTGCACGCCGTAGGTGTTGCCGCCGAAGCCCGCGATGTTCAGGTAGCCCTGGAGGATCTCCTCCTTGGTGTAGTTCTTCTCGAGACCGATCGCGAGCTTCATCTCCTTGATCTTGCGATCGAGGGTCGGGTCGAGAGCGGCCTGGATGTCGGCCTTGCGCTGCTCCTCGGTCAGGCTGTCGTCGTTGATCGCCTGCTGCTGGAGGATGTTGCGCACGAGCTGCATCGTCAGCGTCGACGCGCCGCCGGCACCGTCGTCGCCCGTGACCTGCCCGAGCCCCGCGCGCACGAGCGACGGCAGGTCGACGCCGCCGTGCTCGTAGAAGCGCCGGTCCTCGCCCGCGATGGCGGCGCACTGCACGAACTCGCTCATCTGGTCGAGCGTGACCTCTTCGCGGTTTTGGTCGTACAGCGTCGCGATGGTGGTGTACGCGTCGGCCGCGGTCTCGTCGGGCTGGTCGTAGTTGCGCACCGCGATGGTGTTCTGCTGACTGCCGGAGTCGAGCTGGATGTACTCGGGCAGCGCGTTGAAGATGCCGACCGTGTTGTTCGCGGTGATGCCGGTGACGGCGATGGCGGGGGCGACCATGACGGTGACGAGGGCGCCGGCGAGGACGCTGAAACCGAGGGTGCCGGCGACGGCCGTGAGCAGACTGGCGGCCGTCGTTTTCTGGGCGGGCATAGGGTTAGGGTACGCGACGGTCTGCGCCCCGAACCTGAATGGATGCCTTGCAATGCCCACCTGGGAGTACGTCACCACGCCCCTGCTCATCCACAACACCACCGCGATCCTCAACACCTGGGGGTCGCAGGGCTGGGAGCTCGTGCAGATCGTGACCGGTCCCGAGGGCGGCCTCGTCGCCTACCTCAAGCGCCCGCTGGCAGCCGCCGAATGAGCGTCGCGGCGCGTCTCGCGGAGCTCGGCCTCGAGCTGCCCCCTGTCGCGACCCCGGCCGGCGCCTACGTGCCCGCCGTCGTCACCGGCAACCTCGTCTTCACGGCCGGTCAGCTGCCGTTCGTCGACGGCGTGCTGCCGGCGACCGGCAAGGTCGGCGCGGGGGTCACCCCCGAGGTGGCCGCGGTCCTCGCCCGCCAGGCGGCGCTCAACGCGCTCGCCGCCGCGGCGGATGCCATCGGCTCGCTTGATCGGGTCACCCGGGTCGTGAAGGCCGTCGTCTTCGTCAACTCGGCCCCCGGGTTCACCGCTCAGCCGACGGTCGCCAACGGCGGTTCGCAGCTGCTCGGGGAGGTGTTCGGCGACGCCGGACGCCATGCCCGCAGCGCCGTCGGCGTCGCCGAGCTCCCTCTCGACTCCCCGGTCGAACTCGAGCTCATCCTCGAATTCGCCTGAACGCCCGGGGCTTAGTTCTTCCTGCCGACGTCGGTCACCGCGGCGAGGGACGACGTCGCGGGTGACCCGCTGAGGTCTTCGATCAGTCGCATGACTGCGGGGTCGGCCAGGGTCGTCGTGTCGCCGATCGGACGCCCTTCGGCGACGTCGCGCAGCAGGCGACGCATAATCTTGCCCGACCGGGTCTTCGGCAGCTCGGTCACGATGAAGACCTCACGGGGGCGGGCGATCGCGCCGATCGCGGACGCGACGTGTGCGCGCAACGTGCTCGCGGCATCCTCGAGACCCGCGAAGCGCTGCTTGAGGATGACGTAGGCGACGACCGCCTGACCGGTGGTCTCGTCGGTGGCCCCAACGACCGCAGCCTCGGCGACCGCCGGGTGGCCGACGAGGGCCGACTCGATCTCGGCGGTGGAGAGCCGGTGGCCGGAGACGTTCATGACGTCGTCGACGCGGCCGAGCAGCCACAGGTCGCCGTCCTCGTCGCGTCGCGCGCCGTCGCCGGCGAAGTAACGGTCGCCGAACTTCTCCCAGTAGGTCTCGCGGTAGCGGTCCATATCGCCCCAGATGCCGCGCAGCATCGACGGCCACGGCTCGGTGATGACGAGCAGCCCGCCGTTGCCGTCGCCGACCGCGCTGCCGTCGTCGTCGACCACGGCGATCGAGATGCCCGGCAGCGCCACCTGGGCCGAGCCGGGCTTGAGCGCGGTGATGCCCGGCAGCGCGGAGACCATGATCGCGCCGGTCTCGGTCTGCCACCAGGTGTCGACGATCGGGGCGGAGCCGCCGCCGATGATGTCGCGGTACCAGACCCAGGCCTCGGGATTGATCGGCTCGCCCACCGAGCCGAGGACGCGGATGCTCGAGAGGTCGAACTTCGCGGGGATCTCGCGCCCCAGCTTCATGAACGACCGGATGGCGGTCGGCGCTGTGTAGAAGATCGACGCCTGGTACTTCTCGATGAGCTCCCACCAGCGCCCGGGGTGCGGGGTGTCAGGGGTGCCCTCGTACATCACCGACGTGGTGCCGTTGGCGAGCGGACCGTAGACGACGTAGGTGTGGCCGGTGATCCAGCCGACGTCGGCGGTGCACCAGTAGACATCCGTCTCGGGGTGCAGGTCGAACACGTTCTCGTGCGTGAACGCGGCCTGGGTGAGATACCCGCCGGAGGTGTGCAGGATTCCTTTCGGCTTCCCGGTGGTGCCGGAGGTGTAGAGGATGAAGAGCGGGTTCTCGGCGTCGAACGCCTCCGCCTCGTGCTCTTCGGACGCGGAGCCGACGGCGTCGTGCCACCAGACATCCTTCTCGCCCCAGGTCACCTCGTTCTCGCCGCGCTTCACGACGAGCACGTGCTCGACGGGGGAGTCTCCGGCGACGGCCTCGTCGACGGTCGGCTTCAGCGGGAACACCTTGCCCTTGCGCCAGCCACCGTCGGCGGTGATCACGAGCTTCGCCTGCGCGTCGTCGATGCGGGCGCGCAGCGACTCGGCGCTGAAGCCGCCGAAGACCACCGAATGGATGGCGCCGAGCCGGGCGATCGCGAGCATCGAGATCACGGCCTCGGGGATGTTCGGCAGGTAGATCGCGATGCGGTCGCCCTGCCCGATGCCGAGAGCCTGCAGCGCGTTGGCGGCCTTCTTCACCTCGGTCGTCAGCTCGGCGTAGGTGAGGGTGCGGGAGTCCCCGGGCTCGCCCTCCCAGTGGTACGCGACGCGGTCTCCCCGGCCCTCGAGCACGTGCCGGTCGAGGCAGTTGTAGGCGACGTTGAGCTTGCCGTCGCCGAACCACTTCGCGACCGGGGCATCCGACCAGTCGAGGGTCGACGTGAACGGCTCGTGCCAGTGCAGCAGTCGGCGCGACTGGTCGGCCCAGAAGGCGAGGCGGTCCTCGCGGGCGCGCTCGTAGAGGTCGGGCCGGGCGATCGCGGTGGCCGCGAACTCCGGGCTCGGCGGGAACCGACGCTCCTCATGGAGGAGGTTGTCGATCGAATTCATGGCAGGTGCCCTCCTTGACAGAAAGAACTGTCCTCGAATGAGACCGGCCGGGCGGCGATGCCGGGGGTCCCCGAGGTGGGGTCCTGCTGACGATCCTAGCCAGCCACCGCGACCGGGCAACCCATGCATTTTCGTCCGGTGACGACGGCCGTGGATGGGGGTAGCCCACGATCGCCGACGTGCCCCGGAAAGGGGGTTGGCAAGCTCTTGCGAACTCTCGGGAATCCGTGAGGGAACTCCCCATTGCGGTGTCCTCCATTTGGAGTACACTCGGGACCATCCGAGCGCAATCTCGGCTCGCGACGCCCGCGATTCCCCCCAATCGAGCGTCGCTGTGGCGGCGCCCGTTCCCCCCAATGGGCGCCGCCCCTCTCGTTCAATCCCTCCCATACTTTCAGGGATTTTGACCCTTTCGGGTCGCTCGGGGTGGTTCGCCGCGGCGCGCGGCGGAGGCCTGCGGCCCTCCTGGCGGGGGCTCGGCGATCGGGGTACAACGGGTTCGGGCGTTCCGTCCTCCCCAGAGCGGCTTCACGGGGTGATTCCGTGGCTCATATCCCCGAACTGGGGGTTCGGGGATATGACCCGTCAGCCTCTCGTCATGGGTGGGTTCGTCGCGCGCGGGACGGGGGTGTCGCGCGGCATCCCGTTGCAGGAGTTCGGGCCGCTGGCGGCGATCGTCGGCGAACGCGGGGTGACGGATGTCTTCCTCAACGGCGACGGCGCGGTGTGGGCCGACCGGGGGTCGGGGTCCTCGGTGATCGAGGGTCTGCGGGTTCCGGCCGCGACCGCCCGGGAGCTCGCGGTGCGCCTCGTCGCGCTCGGCGGCCGGCACGTCGACGAGGCGACGCCGTGCGTCGACGTGCGGCTCGGCGACGGGGTGCGGGTGCACGCGGTGCTGCCGCCGGTCTCGGGGGGCGGAGCGCTCGTGTCGGTGCGGCTGCCCGCCGAGGCGCGGCCCTCGCTCGACGACCTCGACGTCGCGGGCTTCTTCGGGGCGGGGGAGGCGAAGCGCATCCGGGGCCTCGTCGCACGGCGAGCCAACCTCCTCGTGACCGGGGCGGGTGGCAGCGGCAAGACGACCTTCCTCGCCGCGCTGCTCGGGTCGGCGCCCGGCCACGAGCGGATCGTCGTGCTGGAAGATGTCGCCGAACTCCGCATCGAGCATCCGCACGTCGTCGCCCTCGAGGCGCGGCAGGCGAACCTCGAGGGCGCCGGCGGCATCGGGCTCGACCGCCTCGTGCGTGAAGCCCTGCGGATGCGCCCCGACCGGCTCGTGGTCGGCGAGTGCCGCGGAGCCGAACTGCGCGAACTGCTCGCCGCGCTCAACACCGGGCACGACGGCGGGGCCGGCACGCTGCACGCCAACTCGCTCCCCGACGTGCCCGCGCGGCTCGAGGCGCTGGGCGCCCTGTCGGGGATGTCGCCCGACGCCGTCGCCCGGCAGGCGGTGAGCGCGCTCGACGTCGTGCTGCACCTGGAGCGCACGCCGTCGGGCCGCCGGCTCGCCGCGATCGGCACCCTCGCACTCGACCGCCGCGGGCGGCTCGAGGTGCACGCGTGACCGCGGCGGCGTCGGTGCTGCGGCTCGCGGTGCTGCTCGAGGCCGGGCTGCCACCGCTCGCCGCCTGGCGGCACCTGGGGTCGTCCGACCCCGTCGCCGCTTGCATCGCCGAGGTCGACGGCGCCGATCGGTTGCCGCTCGCGATCCTCGAGAGCACCCGCGCGGCCGACGCGGCCGCCGACTGGGCGTGCGTCGCGGCGGCCTGGCGGGTGGCATCCGATTCGGGGGCGCCGCTGGCCGCCACCCTGTCACGGCTCGGCGAGGTGCTCGTTGCGACCGACGACGCCCGGCGCGAGGTCGAGATCGCGCTCGCCGGGCCGCTGGCCACGAGCCGCGTGGTGCTCGCCCTCCCCGTGCTCGGGCTGCTCGGCGGGGCACTCCTCGGCGTCGACACGCTCGGCGTGCTCGCCACGACGCCGCCGGGGTGGTTGTGCCTGGGCGCCGGCGGCACGCTGCTGCTCGTCGCGCGGCGCTGGATGCGGCGGCTCGTCGCCCGGGCGCGCGACGCCGATCCGACCCCCGGACTCGGCTGCGAGCTCGTGGCGGTGGCGGTGTCGGGCGGTGCGCCGGCATCCACCGCTCTGACCCGCGTCGCGCTCGCGCTGGAGGAAGCCGGTCTGCCCGCCGAAGACGCCGCGGCTCCGGCGATCGAGTTCGCGCAGCGCGCGGGGGTTCCCGTGGCGGCGCTGCTGCGTGCCGAAGCGCGGGAGCTGCGCCGGGACGCCCAGGCCGCGGTGCGCCTGCGCATCGCCGCCCTCGGCACCCGGCTGCTGCTGCCGCTCGGACTCTGCGTGCTGCCCGCGTTCGTCGCGCTCGGCGTCGCTCCTCTCTTACTGGCGATGATCGGCTCGACCCTCGACGTGCTGTGAGTCTCGGGTTCGTCATAGAGGGTTCTCTGGCGTCCAGGAACCCGGCGTGCCGGGGTCCGCCACGTCGAAGCAACCTCCGAGAGGGCGCGTCCTGCACAGCGTCCCGTTATCGGCGATCCGCGCGACCGACGATGCGACCAGAACCGGGACGCCGGGGCAGGCGCAGACTGAGGATGCTCGTGCCCCGATCCGCGACAGCGGAGAGTAAGAGGTACGCGATGCGACGAATCTGGAACCGTCTTCGGGAAGATGCCGGGGCCGCGACCGCGGAGTACGCGATCGTCATCATGGCCGCCGTGGGATTCGCCGGGCTGCTCGTGGTGATCCTGAGATCGGGCGAGGTGCAGTCGATCCTCACCGACCTGGTGCAGCGCGCGCTGAACTCGGCCGGATGACCGGTCGCTGGCGCGGCGAGCGGGGGAGCGCGACCGCGGAGTTCGCGCTCGCGTTCCCGGCGGTGCTCGGCGTCGTGGCGCTGCTGCTCGGCGGGGTGCAGGTCGCGGCGCTGCAGGTGCGGGCGCAGGATGCCGCGGCCGACGCCGCACGCGGGCTCGGGCGGGGCGACTCCGCGGCGGCGGTCGCCGGGCGGCTCGACCGACAGGTGCGCGGCGCGGCGCTCAGCAGCTGGGCCGCCGGCGATCTGCGCTGCGTGCGGGTGGTGGTCGCGCCCGCCGGACCGGTCGCACTGCTCGGACTCCGGGCGACGGCGGGCGCCTGCGCGCTCGACGACTCGTGAGGAGCGACCGGGGATCGGGCGGCGTGCTGGCGCTCGCGGCGCTCGGGATGCTGGCCGTCCTGAGCCTCGCGTCGGTCGGCGTCGGCACCGCCCTCGCCGCCCGGCAGCGGGTCGTCGCGGCCGCCGACGCCGGGGCGCTCGCCGCCTCCGACACGGCGCTGGGCCTCCATCCCGGCATTCCGTGCACGGTCGCTGCGGAGGTGATCGCCGCCCACCGCGCGACCCTCGTCGCGTGCGAGGTGGAGGGTGTCGTGGCGACCGTCACCGCCTCGGCGACGGTCGCCGGGGTGGTCGTCATGGTGCGGGCGCGGGCCGGCCCGCCGCGCTGACGACGCGCCGGAGGCCGGGATGGGTGCCCGGCTCGCCGCGTGAATGTGTGTGTATGGTGTGCTCCGGACAGAAGGAGTCACGTGGCCGAGTCGAAGACCGCCGGGCGCATCCTGGTCATCGTGGAGTCGCCCGCCAAGGCGAAGACGATCGGCCAGTATCTCGGCGACGGCTACGAGGTGCTCGCCTCGGTGGGCCACATCCGCGATCTCGTGGAGCCGAAGAACCTCCCGCCGGAGCTCAAGAAGGGCTCGCTCGGCAAGTTCTCGATCGACGTCGAGAACGGTTTCGCTCCCTACTACGTGGTGAGCGAGGAGAAGAAGCGCACGGTCGCCGATCTCAAGAAGGCGCTCAAGGGAGCCGACCAGCTTTACCTCGCCACGGATGAGGACCGCGAGGGCGAAGCCATCGCGTGGCACCTGCTCGACGAGCTCAAGCCCAAGGTCCCCGTGAAGCGCATGGTGTTCCACGAGATCACCAAGGAGGCCATTCAGCGCGCCCAGCAGAACACCCGCGACATCGACACCGCCCTCGTCGACGCGCAGGAGACCCGTCGCATCCTCGACCGCCTCTACGGCTACGAGGTCAGTCCGGTGCTCTGGCGCAAGGTCGGCCCGGGGCTCTCGGCCGGTCGCGTGCAGTCCGCCGCCACGCGCCTCGTCGTCGACCGCGAGCGCGAGCGCCTCGCCTTCGTCTCCGCCGTCTATTGGGATCTCACCGCCGAACTCGGCCACGAGAAGGAGACCTTCCAGGCGAAGATGGTGCGCCTCGACGGCAAGCGCATCGCGTCGGGACGCGACTTCAGCGACACCGGCGAGCTGACCGGCGACGTCGTCGCCCTCGACGAAGCGGCCGCCGAGAAGCTGGCCACCGCGCTGCGGGCCGACACGGCATCCTTCGCGGTCACCAACCTCGAGACCAAGCCCTACACGCGCCGCCCGGCCGCGCCGTTCACCACCAGCACCCTCCAGCAGGAAGCGGCGCGCAAGCTGCGGTTCTCGGCCCGCCAGACGATGAGCGTCGCGCAGGGACTCTACGAGAACGGCCACATCACCTACATGCGCACGGATTCGCCGAACCTGTCGCAGCAGGCGGTGGATGCGGCCCGCAGCCAGGCCGCGCAGCTGTACGGGCCCGAGACGGTTCCCGAGAAGCCGCGCGTCTACACCGGCAAGAGCAAGAACGCGCAGGAGGCCCACGAGGCGATTCGCCCGGCCGGCGACGTCTTCAAGACCCCGGCCGAGTTGAGCACCGTGCTGCGCGGCAACGACTTCAAGCTCTACGACCTGATCTGGAAGCGCACCGTCGCCTCGCAGATGGCCGACGCGCGCGGCTCCACGGCGTCGGTCACGATCGCCGGCGCCACCGAGAATGCCGGCACCGCCGACTTCACGGCATCCGGCACCGTCATCACCTTCCGCGGCTTCCTGGCCGCCTACGAGGAGGGCAAGGACGAGGCGCGGGATGCCGAGGCCGGCAAGTCGGACGACGACGAGAAGCGCCTGCCGAACCTGACGATCGGCGAGGTGTTGACGCTGGAGCAGCTCGAGGCGAAGGGCCACGAGACCTCCCCGCCGCCGCGCTACACCGAGGCGAGCCTGGTGAAGACGCTCGAAGAGCTCGGGATCGGGCGTCCGTCGACGTTCGCCTCGATCATCTCGACGATCATCGACCGCGGGTACGTGACCCCGCGCGGCACGGCGCTCGTGCCGAACTGGATCGCGTTCAGCGTCATCCGTCTGCTCGAGGACCACTTCGCGGATCTGGTCGAGTACGACTTCACCGCCGAGATGGAGGAAGACCTCGACCGCATCGCCGACGGCGAGCAGGACCGGGTCGACTGGCTCACCGGCTTCTACTTCGGCAACGACAGCCACCGCGGCCTGCGCACCGTCGTCGACAACCTCGGCGAGATCGACGCGCGCGACATCAACTCGGTGAGGCTCGCGGGCGACATCACGCTGCGCATCGGCAAGTACGGCCCGTACCTCGAGACGCCCGATCCCGACTCGGCCGACGGCACGCCGCGTCGGGTGAACGTTCCGCCCGACCTCGCGCCCGACGAGCTCACGCCCGCGAAGGCGCAGGAGCTCATCGAGGCGCCGATCGTCGGCGACCGCATCCTCGGCGTCGACCCGGAGTCCGGATACGAGATCGCGGCGAAGGACGGCCGGTACGGTCCCTACGTCACCCAGGTCATCTCCGAGCCCGCGGCCGTCGCGCCGGCACCGGTCGCTGAAGGCGAGAAGCCCAAGCGCGCGCCCAAGAAGCCCGCCGCGGTGAAGCCGAAGACGGCATCCCTCTTCAAAACGATGGATCCGGCCACGGTCGACCTCGAGACGGCCCTCAAGCTGCTCTCGCTTCCGCGGGTGGTGGGACAGGATGCCGAGGGTGTCGACATCACGACCCAGAACGGCCGCTACGGCCCGTACCTGAAGAAGGGCACCGATTCGCGTTCGCTCGAATCGGAGGATCAGATCTTCGACCTCACGCTCGAGAAGGCGCTCGAGATCCTCGCCTCTCCGAAGTACGGGGCCGCCCGCACGTCGAGCGCGCTCAAGGAGTTCGACGCCGATCCCGAGTCGGGCAAGCCGATCCGCATCCGCGACGGGCGGTTCGGCGCGTACGTGACCGACTCGATCACCAACGTCACCATCCCGCGCGGGGAGGACCCGATGGAGATCGACTTCGAGCGCGCCGTTCAGATGCTCGCCGACAAGCGCGCGAAGGGTCCGGTCGTGAAGAAGAAGCCCGCTCCCCGCCGCGCTCCCGCGAAGAAGAAGTAGCCGCACCGCAAGGTCGGCGTGTCGGCTCCGCCTACGCTGAGCACATGAGCTGGGACGACCTGTCGGGGCAAGCCGAGGCCGTCGCCACCCTCCGGGCCGCCGCGGCGGGCGACGGGCTGACGCACTCCTGGCTGCTCACCGGGCCGCCGGGGTCGGGTCGGTCGGTCCTCGCCTACGCCTTCGCCGCCGCTCTCATCGCGCGGCCCGGCGACGAGGAGGCGACGCAGGCCCAGGTCGAGGCGCGCACGCATCCCGATCTCGGCGTGCTCAGCACCGAGGGCGTGACGATCCTGCGTAAAGACGTGAAGGACTTCGTCACCCAGAGCTACTTCTCGCCGTCGGTCGGCCGCTACCGCGTCATGGTGATCGAAGACGCCGACCGCATGGCCGAGCTGTCGAGCAACGTGCTGCTGAAGGCGCTCGAGGAGCCGCCGCCGCGCACCATCTGGATCCTCTGCGCGCCGAGCGACGCCGACCTGCTGCCGACGGTCCGCTCCCGGGTGCGCACCGTGCGGCTGCGCGTGCCCGACGTCGACGAGGTCGCCGAGCTCATCGCGCGCCGTGACGGCATCAGCCTCCCCGACGCGACCCGGGCCGCCCGCGAGGCGCAGAGCCACATCGGGATGGCGCACCGCCTCGCGACGAACGCCGAGGCGCGCGCGCGGCGGGCCCGCACCCTCGAACTCGCGCTCGGCATCCGCAGTGTGTCGGGTGCCGTGCTCGCGGCCGCCGAGCTGCTCGACGTCGCCGGGGCCGACGCGAAGGCGATCACCGAGGAGCGCGATGCCGAGGAGCGCGAGTCGGCCCTGCGGTCGCTCGGCGTCGCTCCGGGCGGCACCGTTCCGCCGGCGTTGCGCGCGCAGCTGAAGAGTCTCGAAGAGGATCAGAAGCGGCGGGCCACGCGGTCGCTGCGCGACGGGCTCGACCGCATCCTCGTCGATCTGCTGTCGCTGTACCGCGACGTCCTGCTGCTGCAGCTCGGGGTCGGCACCGATCTGGTGAACCTCGCGATCTACTCCGAGCTAGAGGTCGCCGCCCGCGCGTCGATGCCGGCCGCCACGCTCGCCACCCTCGACGCGATCGGCGAAGCGCGCACGCGCATCGAAGGCAACGTCGCCCCCGCCCTCGCCCTCGAGGCGGTGCTCATCACCGCGGTGCGCGACACCGCCCCGTCACATGAGGTTCTATGAAGCACGCGAACCGCTCGGCGCTCACCCTCGTCGGCGCGGTCGCCGTGACGACCCTGTTGACCGGATGCCTGCAGTGGTTCCTGCCGCCGACGGTGTCGAGCACGTCGCAGCCGACGGGTGAGGATGTCGCCGCCGATCTCGTGGAGTACTACTCGCAGGTGCTCACCTGGGAGTCGTGCGGCGGGGGCATGCAGTGCTCGACGGCGCGGGCTCCGATGGACTGGCAGAACCCGGCCGACGCCGAGATCGAACTCGCCCTCGTGCGGCAGCCGGCGACCGGCACCCGGCTCGGGTCGCTGCTGGTCAACCCCGGCGGTCCGGGTGGTTCCGGGTACGACTTCGTCGCCGACAGTGTGGACTTCGCGACGAGCGAGCGGCTGCAGAGCAGCTACGACATCGTCGGCTTCGACCCTCGCGGCGTCGGGCGTTCGTCGGCGGTGTCCTGCTACGACGACCCGGCGTTCCTCGACGAGTTCAACTACGGCGACGGCACGACCGATCAGGCGGGCCCGATTGGGTCGGACGCCTACCTCGCCGAACTCGCCGCGAACAATGCGGAGTTCGCGGCGGCGTGCCTGGAGTTCACCGGCCCGCTGCTGCAGTTCGTCGACACGGTGAGCGCCGCCCGCGACCTCGACCTGCTGCGCGCGGTGCTCGGTGACGAGAAGCTCAACTACCTCGGCTACTCCTACGGCACCTTCCTCGGCGCCACCTACGCCGACCTTTACCCGCAGAAGACCGGTCGCCTCGTGCTCGACGGCGCGGTCGACCCGTCGACGAGCGAGTACGAGGTCACCCAGACGCAGGCCGTCGGCTTCGAGAACGCCTTCCGCGCGTATCTCACCGATTGCCTCACCCGCGAGGCCTGCCCGTTCGACGGCACCGTCGACGAGGCGATGAGCTACACGGGCGATCTGCTGCAGCAGCTCACCGAGTCGCCGATCCGGGGCGACGACGGCCGGCTGCTCTGGGGCAGCACGATGTTCGTGGCGATCATCCTGCCGCTGTACAACCCGGAGAGCTGGCCCGCCCTCGACGTGCTGTTCGACGAGATCGAGTCAGGGCTGACCGGGCAGGCGTTCTATCTCGCCGACTACTACAACGGGCGCGATTCCGACGGTAGCTACCGTGACAACTCCACGGAGGCGTTCATCGCGATCAACTGCCTCGACTACGACGACCCAGTGTCCAACGACTCGATGCGCGCGGAGGCGGCGCAGCTCGCCGCGGCCGCGCCGATCTTCGGGCCGGTCATGTCGTACGGCGGCACGCTGTGCGCGTCGTGGCCGTTCCCGTCGACTCGGGAGCGCGTCGCGATCGACGCCGCGGGTTCGGCCGACATCCTCGTCGTCGGCACGACGAACGACCCGGCGACCCCTTACGTCTGGGCGGTCGCGCTGGCCGGGCAGTTGCAGAACGGCACCCTCATCACCTACGAGGGCGAGGGCCACACCGCGTACCCGACGGGGAATGCGTGCGTGCAGGACGCCGTCGACTCCTTCTTCGTCGACGACGTGGTGCCGGCTGCCGACCCGATGTGCTGAGGTCTGCAATGTTGCAGTGGGTGCAATAAACTGAGCGGATGACGTCCCCCGACGAGCCCGGTCTGCGCGAGCGCAAGCGTGTCGCCACGCGACGCGCGATCCAGCGCGCGGCGCTGCAGGTCGTGCGCGACCGAGGGCTCGACGGCGCCACCGTCGACGAGATGGCGCGACTGGCCGACGTGTCGCCGCGCACGTTCTTCAACTACTTCCCGTCGAAGGAGGATGCGATCCTCGGCGACGCGCCGACCCTCGAGGGCAATGCCGCCGTCGAGTGGTTCGTCGCCGATCGCGGTCCGCTTCTGCGCGGACTCGGCCGGGTGATCGTCGAAGGATCGGCCAGCCTGCTGAGCGACGTCGAACTCGTCGCCGAACGACGCGCTCTCAGCAGGCTCCATCCCGAACTCGGGGTGCGGCGCATGGCGAACGTGCATCGGTTCGAGCAGGAACTCACCGACCTGGCCGCCCGTCGGCTGCGGGGCGAGCATCCGCTGCTCTCCGACGAGGAGGTGCTCGACCGCGCCCGACTCGTCGCGCTCACCGGGTTCGCCGTCATCCGGCACGCGTGGTTCGCCTGGCTCGACCACCCCGACGCCTCGCCGGGGCTGCCGGAACTGGTGGAGCGGTCGTTCGAGATGGGCGCGGAACTGGTCGCGTCGTCCCAGACCTCCCGCGTCGGCTAAACTTCTCGACGGTTCCCGGCTCGCCGGGCTCCGCCGCCCTAGCTCAGTCGGCAGAGCATCTCACTCGTAATGAGAAGGTCAAGGGTTCGATTCCCTTGGGCGGCTCCATCCTCCTACCCCCCCCCGTCCAAGGGCTGGCGCGCCACCTCCGATCCACCCCGCGTCGTGGGGTCAGCAGCGACGCGCCCCCAGTTCGCGGGCAGAACGAGCCTTTTCGGGGGACACGGGGTTGTACCCGGTGCTTTCCGGGGCGTAGCGTCCCTCTCACGGCGGAGGTTGCGCCGCGACGCAATGGTCCGGGGGGGCCGCGTCGACGGGTCGGGGGGCCCGAAAGCATGAAGCGTTCACTTTTTCTGGGGGCCGTCTTCACCACGGTGATGGTTCTGGTGCTGCCGTTCGTCGGCGGCGGCGGACCGTCGTTCCTGTCGCCGGCGAACGCCGCGCCTGCCGTCGCCGGCCCCGTCCTGCGCAGCTCGATCTTCGTCGACTCGTCCGCGCCCGCCCTCGGTGCCGCCGCCGCGGCGATCGACGTCGAGGTCTCGGCCAAGGCCCCACTCACCGCCGACACCGAGCACCTGTCGCAGAAGCCGGTGCCGAAGCCCCTTCCGCCGGTCTCCGCCGCCGGTGCGGCGAGCGGCACGAACGAGCGTCGCGCGGCCCGTGCGGCCGCCGGGCTCTCCTGCCCGGGCAACCCCGGCGGGGGCACCAACGGCGCCCCGGGGCGCGTCTCCGGCGGGGGTGTGCAGGGCACGACCTCCGACGACCTCGCCTCCTTCGCGGCGACCTACAACTCGATCCGCGTCGCGAACTGCCTCGACCCGATCCCGATGGCGAACATCCGCTACGACTCCTGCATGGAGGACCGCCTCTTCTGGATGGCGGAGGACCCGAGTGAGGACCCGGCGAGCGCCTGGGGCCACGTCGGCTCGGTTCGTTCCGACGGCGTCCCGTCCTACGGCTGCGACGGCAACCTGGCGGGCGGCTCCGGCAACTCCGGGGCTACGGTCGCCCAGAAGTGGTGGAACTCGGCATCCCATCGGGCCTCGCTCTACCGCCCCGGCTCGGGCATCGGCGGGGCGTGCATCTACTTCGCGATGACCCACGGCGGGGTGCCGAACGAGCCCTACAGCTTCAGCCGCGCCGCAGCGCGTTGGGGTGGCTGCTAAGACCCCGTGGCGCCTCCGGCGCCGCTTCCGCTCCGGAGGCGCGCCCGCCGGAACCGCTTATCATGGGGCAGGTGACCGACGAGCAGCCGACCTCGCGTCGGGCGGCCCGCGAAGCAGCGGGTTCCGCCTCGCGTCGGAAGCCGGCACGTCCGACCCCGCGCTCGGCCGAGGATGCCGCCGCAGCGGTCGACGGCGGGGCGCCGCGCCGGGGTGTCGCCGCGCTCGTGGCGAAGCATCCGGCCGCATGGCTGTTCGGGGCGATCGGCGTCGTGTTCCTGCTGATGGGCACGGGGGCGGTGTTCGCGGGCATCGCGGTCGGCTCGTCCGCCGCGGCCGTGCCCGAAACCACCGCGACCCCCGACCCGCCACGCGCCGTGCCCGACACCGAACTCGCCGCCAGCCGGCTGCGCACCTGCTCGGTCGCCGGGCCGGCATCCGATGGGCGCCTGATGGCATTGTCGGCCTACGTCGTGCGCGCCGACACCGGCGAGGTGCTCTTCGACCGCGCCGGCACCACTCCTGCCCGCACGGCGAGTGTGCTCAAGCTCCTCACCGCGGCGGCGGCGCTTTCCGTCATGGGGCCGCAGTTCCAGATCGCCACCTCCGTCTATCCCGGAAGTCAGGCGGGTTCGATCGTGCTCGTCGGCCGAGGCGATGCCACCCTCAGCGCCCTTCCCGGTGGTCAGCAGAGCGTCTACTCAGGCGCTCCCAAACTCGCCGACCTCGCGACGCAGGTGCTGGCCAACTACGACAACCCCGGCGTGCCGATCTCGACGATCGTTCTCGACGCCAGCTACTGGTCGGCGGCCGACAAGTGGGATCCGGCCTGGAACCGCTCCGAGCAGACCCGGGGCTACCACTCCGAGGTCACCGCGTTGCAGGTCGACGGCGATCGCGCCGACCCCACGCGCCAGGACAGCCCCCGCAGCACCGACCCGATCGGGCGGGCCGGGCGGCTCTTCCTCGAGGCGCTCCGCGCCGCCGACACCGACGACGAGGTCGCCGACGACGTCTCGATGTCGACGGGCTCCGCGGTCAACACCTCGACGGTTCTCGGCGAGGTCAAGTCGCAGCCCCTCTCGGTGATCATCGACTACATGCTCGAGGTGAGCGACAACACGATGGCCGAGATGCTCGCCCGCATCACCTCGAAGCAGTCGGCCCTCAACGGGTCGGCGGCCTCGCTCCAGCAGGCCATCCCGAGCGCACTCTTCGCCGGCTACCAGATCCCGCAGACCGGCATCACGATCAAGGACGGTTCGGGCCTGAGCGAGTTCAACGCCGTGCCACCCTCGGTCGTCACGCAGTTGATGATGGCGGTGAACGCCGGCGCCCCGAACACCGACGTCATCCGCGCCGGGCTCCCCGTCGCGGGCCAGTCGGGAACGCTCGCCGGGCGCTTCACCGGCGACAACGCCGTGGCTCGCGGGCAGGTCTTCGCCAAGACCGGATGGATCGACACCGCGTACTCGCTCGGCGGCCTCGTGCAGAGCAACGACGGGACCATGTTGGCGTTCGCGTTCTACGCGATCGGCGAGGGCATCCAGAGCGACGCTCGAGCGGCATTGGATACCTTGACGACCACGGTCTTCGTCTGCGGCGACAATCTCTCCAACAACTGATCCCGACCCCGAAGGACACCCGTGCGCGCCCTCTTCGTCATCGACGTGCAGAACGACTTCACCGAAGGTGGTGCGCTCGGGGTCACCGGCGGTGCCGCGGTCGCCGAGGGCATCACCGACTACCTGCGGGCGAATCCCGACGCGTACGACCTGGTGATCGCCAGCCGTGACTGGCACGACGGCGACACCGACAACGGCGGGCACTTCGCCGACGGCGAGCCGGACTTCGTCGGCACCTGGCCCCGGCACTGCGTCGCCGGTACTACGGGCGCCGACTACCACCCGGCGCTCGACACCTCGCTCATCGACGTGCACGTGAAGAAGGGGCAAGGCGTTCCGGCGTACTCGATCTTCGAGGGCACGACCGACGACGGTGCGGAGCTCATCGACCTCCTCGACGACAGGGGCGTGGATGTCATCCACGTCGCCGGCATCGCGACCGACTACTGCGTGCTGGCTTCCGCCCGCGACGCACTGGATGCGGGACGCGAGGTGGCCGTGTTGACCGACCTCATCGCCGGGGTCGCCGCGGAGTCGTCGAAGGCCGCCCTCGGCGAACTCGCCGCTGCCGGCGCCGAACTGCGGGCGACGCGCTGATGCGCCGCGTGGCGCGCTGGCTGCTGCCCGCCCTGCTCATCGTCGGCTGGCTGGCGGTCGCGTCGTTCGGCGGTCCGACGTTCGGCAAGATCTCCGAGGTCTCCACCAACGACCAGGCGAGCTTCCTGCCGGCGTCGGCCGAGTCCACCCAGGTGTCGCAACTCGTCGCGGACTTCGCGGGGAGCGACGACATCCCGGCGATCATCATCGCCGCGCGCGAGGGTGGGCTGACCGACGAGGATCTCGACTACCTCGACGCGGTCGTCGACGACGTGCAGCGCATCGCGGGGGTGGGCGACGAGATCAGCCCGGTGATCCCGTCGGATGACGGCGAGGCGGCGCAGATCGTCGTGCCGATCTCGGAGGATGTCGCCGAATCGGTCGAGCTGATCCGCACCGAGACGGCCCGCGGCGCCCCCGACGGGCTCGCGTTCTACGTCACCGGGCCCGCGGGATTCACCGCCGACCTGGTCTCCGGGTTCGCGGGGATCGACGGCATCCTGCTGCTCACCGCGCTCGGCGCGGTGCTGCTCATCCTGGTGATCGTCTACCGCTCGCCGCTGCTGCCGTTCATCGTGCTCGGCACCGCCGTCTTCGCGCTCTGCGCCGCGATCCTCGTCGTCGTGGCGCTCGCCCGAGCCGACATCGTCGTGATCAACGGGCAGGTGCAGGGCATCCTGTTCATCCTGGTGATCGGCGCCGCCACCGACTACGCGTTGCTCTACGTCTCGCGCTATCGCGAGGCGCTGCGCGACCATGAGAAGCGCTGGGACGCCACCTGGGCCGCGCTGAAGGGGTCGCTCGAGCCGATCCTCGCGTCGGGACTCACCGTCATCGCCGGGCTGCTCTGCCTGCTGCTCAGCGACCTCAACTCGAACAAGGCGCTCGGGCCGGTCGCGGCGATCGGGATCGTGTTCGCGATCCTCGCGGCTCTGACCCTGCTGCCCGCCCTCCTCCTCGCCGCCGGCCGCACCGCCTTCTGGCCGCGCCGCCCGAAGTTCGGCTCGGAGCACCCGCAGCTCACCGGCGCGACCGCGAAGGGGATCTGGCCGCGTGTCGCCCGTCTGATCTCGACGCACGCCCGCCCCGTGTGGGCCGTCTCCCTCGTGGTGCTCCTGGTCGCGGCGGGCGGGCTCGCGCTGTTCAAGGCCGACGGCGTGCCGCAGTCCGACCTGGTGCTCGGCGACAGCCCGGCCCGCGACGGCCAGGTTCTGCTCGGCGAGCACTTCCCAGCGGGCTCCGGGTCGCCGGCGGTGATCGTCGGCGACGAAGCGCTGCTGACCGAACTCGCGGATGCCGCGGCCGGCCTCGACGGCGTGGACGGGGTGGTGGCGCTCAGCGACAACTCGCCGACGGGGACGATGCCCGTCGGCACCGACGCCGAGCCTTTGCCCATTCCGACCCTCGTGCCGCTCGAGCCCACGGTGGTCGATGGGCAGGTGATGCTGCGTGCGACGCTGACGGATGCGGCCGACTCGTTCGCGGCGGAGCAGACGATCCGCTCCCTGCGCGATGCGGTGCATCAGGTCGACGACACCGCGCTCGTCGGCGGCGTCACCGCGCTCGCGCTCGACACCAACGACACCGCGATCCGCGACCGCACGGTGATCATCCCGGTCGTGCTGCTGGTGATCCTGGTCATCCTCATCGTGCTGCTGCGGTCGCTCATCGCCCCGCTCGTGCTCGTCGGCAGCGTCATCGTGTCGTTCGCCGCCGCTCTGGGAGTGTCGGCGCTCGTCTTCGAGGGGATCTTCCGCTTCCCCGGTGCCGACCCGTCGGTGCCGCTCTTCGGGTTCGTGTTCCTCGTCGCGCTCGGGGTGGACTACAACATCTTCCTGATGACGCGCGTGCGCGAGGAGTCACTGAAGCACGGCACCCGCGAGGGCGTGCTGCGCGGCCTCTCGGTGACGGGCGGGGTCATCACCTCGGCGGGGATCGTTCTCGCGGCGACGTTCGCGGCGCTGGGGGTCATCCCGATCCTGTTCCTCGCGCAGATCGCGTTCATCGTCGCGTTCGGCGTGCTGCTCGACACCCTCGTCGTGCGCTCCCTGCTCGTGCCGGCCGTCATCCACGATCTCGGGCGGTTCAGCTGGTGGCCGTCGAAGCTCTCCCGATTGGGTAAGGCAGAATAGGGATCATGGCCGCCCAACTGCTCATGGTCGGCGCCGTCCTCGGCGCGATCGTCATCGCCGTGCTGTTCACGATCACCGTCTTCTTCGGCGGCATCTGACCCTTCGGGCCGTGTCGGTCCGCGTTCTGCGTATTGGTCCGCGAGTTTCTCGTAGGACCGATTCGCATTCGGCGGACCAACGGATGAAGGTCAACCCGCGAGAGTGACCCCGGCCTGCTCGAGGGACACGCCCCACACCCGCGCGGCCTCGGCGACGTCGGTGAGCGGCCGGTAGAGTGACTGCTCCCCAGCACGCCCGGCGACGCGACCCGGGCCGTTCGGACCGAGCTGGCACCGGTGACGAGGGCGCGCGTTCCGGTGAGGTCGGGCAGCTGGATGTCGTGTCGGGTCATGCCTTCACCTTCCGCCGGATGGCGCGACCTATCCAGGACTCGCCGGTCCGTGGATACGCCGACCGGCCCGGGGTAGACAGGACTCATGAGCATCGACCGCGCCGCCCTCGCCGAGTTCCTGCGCGGGCGCCGCGAGGCGCTGCAACCCGACGATGTCGGCTTGCCGCGCGGGTCGCGGAGGCGCACCGACGGCCTCCGCCGCGAGGAGGTGGCGTCGCTCAGTCACATGTCGACCGACTACTACTCCCGCATCGAGCAGGAGCGCGGCCCGCAGCCGTCGGAGCAGATGATCGCCTCGATCGCCCAGGGCCTGCACCTCTCGCTCGACGAGCGCGACCACCTGTTCCGCCTCGCCGGCCACACTCCGCCGCCGCGCGGGTCGTCGAGCGAGCACATCAGCCCCGGGATGCTGCGCATCTTCGACCGCCTGCACGACACCCCCGCCGAGATCATCACCGAGCTCGGCGAGACGCTACGCCAGACCCCGCACGACACCCTCGGTGGTCGACTAGCGGAACGTCCGTTCGGGGTCGAGATGCCTGGAAATCCGGGGATCACGTCACGTCACAACGGCCATTCCAGACCGTACGGTTTGGCCCCGCTCGGGCCACGCAGATACGTGAGCTTGTAGACATCCGGATAGTTGGCGATGCCGCGCAGCGGGGAGCAGCCGTGCGTCGCCGCGATCCCGAGGGAGGCGTCGATGTGGTCGACCGAGAACGCGACGCGGTGCATGCCGATCTCGTTCGGCTGCGTCGGCTCGGTCTCGATCGCCTCGGGATGGAGGTACTCGCACAGCTCGAGCTGCCCGTAAACGTCGGGGTCTGCAAACCCCGCGATCTTCGCGTGGGTGCCGTCGAGGCCGACGGCGGTGGACGCCCCCTCGCCGCTCACCTCGTCGCGCCCACGACGGTGAGTCCGAGGTCGGTGAAGAAGGCGATCGTCGCCTCGAAGTCTCTGACGGCGATGCCGACGTTCTCCAGCTTGGCGGCCATGCCCGGACGTCAGCTCGCGCTCCCGACGGGGCGGGCGCGGTCCAGATCCTCGGAGATGGCGGCGGCGGCATCGCGCATCGCGGGAAGGAGGGTGAGCGCCTGCGCGGTGGGGTCGGCATCGGATGCCGGCATCGACACGTTGATCGCCGCGACGACCTCCCCGCCGCGCGTGACCGGCACCGCGAGGGCTCGCAGGCCCGACTCCAGTTCCCCGTCGACGAGCGACCAGCCCTGCTCGCGCACGCGGTCGAGCTCGGCGCGGAGGGCATCCTCAGCGATGACGGTGCGCGGGGTGAAGGCGGTCGGGGCGAAACCCTCGAAGTAGGTGTCACGTGCCTCCACAGAGGCGAAAGCAAGCAGAACGCGACCCATCGAGGTCACGTACGCGGGGAAGCGGGTGCCGATCGTGATGCCCACCGACATGATGCGCCGGGTGGGAACGCGGGCGATGTAGACGATGTCGGTGCCGTCGAGGATGGAGGCCGACGACGACTCCCCGACGACGCGTGACAGGGTTTCGAGGTGCGGCTGCGCCACCTCCGGCAGCGACTGCGCCGACAGGTACGAGAACCCGAGTTCGAGCACGCGTGGGGTGAGTTCGAACATCCCGTCGCGCGCCCGCACGTAACCCTCGGATTCGAGCGTCAGCAGAAAACGGCGAGCGGATGCCCGGGTCAGGTCGGTCGCGCGCGCCACCTCCGAGAGCGACAGCCGCGGCGTCGCGGCGCCGAACGCACGGATGACCGCGAGCCCGCGCGCGAGCGACTGCACGTAGGTGCTGCCGTCGGGTTCGAGCACGGCGCGGTCGGACAAGCTCAGCGCTCCAGGACGATCGCGAGCCCCTGGCCGACGCCGATGCAGATCGCGACGACCGCGACGCCCGAGCCGCGCTTCGTCAACTCGTGGGCGGCACGCGCGATGATGCGCCCACCCGACGCCCCGAGCGGATGCCCGATGGCCAGCGCCCCGCCGTGGATGTTGAGCTTCTCCGGGTCGAGGTCGGGCCAGAGCTGCGCGCAGGCGAGCGACTGCGACGCGAACGCCTCGTTGAGTTCCACGAAGTCGACATCCGCCCAGGTGCGTCCGGCGCGGGCGAGCGCGCGGTTCGCGGCCTCGACCGGGGCGACCCCGAAGTACTGCGGCTCGTTGCCGGAGACGCCGCGGCCGGCGATGCGCGCGAGCGGCTCGGCGTCGAGGGCGCCTTCGGCTGCGATGAGCACCATCGAGGAGCCGTCGTTGATCGGCGACGAGTTGCCGGCGGTGACCGTGCCGTCGGCCGAGAACGCGGGCTTCAGCCCCGCCAGTGCTTCGAGCGTGGTGTCGGCGCGGATGCCCTCGTCGATGCTCAGGTCGACTCCGGGCACCGGCACGATCTCGTCGGCGAACACGCCCGCCTTCCACGCCGCCGCCGCACGCTGGTGCGACTGGAGGGCGAAGGCATCCTGTTCCTCGCGTGAGATCGAGTGCTTCGAGGCCAGCAGTTCGGCCGACTGTCCGTTGGAGATCGACCACTCGGCGGGCATCTTCGGGTTGGTGAACCGCCAGCCGATGTGGGTCGAGACGAGTTCGGCGTTGCGCGCCGGGAACGGGGCGTCGGGCTTGAGCATCACGTAGGGCGCGCGCGTCATCGACTCGACGCCGCCGGCCACCATGATCGACGCGTCGCCGACCTCGATCGCTCGACTTGCTTGAATCGCCGCGTCCACTCCCGATCCGCAGAGCCGGTTGGTGGTCGACCCCGGAACGGATGTCGGCAGCCCGGCGAGCAGCACCGCCATGCGGGCGACGTCGCGGTTGTCTTCCCCGGCCTGGTTGGCGTCGCCGAGGATGACGTCGTCGATGCGGGCGGGGTCGACGTCGTTGCGCTCGAGGAGGGCCTTGAGTGTCGACGCGGCGAGGTCGTCGGGCCGCACGCCGGCGAGGGACTTGCCGTAGCGGCCGAACGGCGTGCGGACGGCGTCGTAGATCAGTGCGGCGGTCATGTCAGATCCAATCCGGTGAGTTCGCGCAGTTCGTCGAGGGTCGTGCCGAACAGGTCGAGCACCTTCGCGCCGTTCGGCCCCACCTCGATGACGGCACGGTCGGTGTAGACGCGGCTGACGCATCCCTTGCCGGTAAGTGGGTACGAGCAAGCCGCCACCAGCTTGCTCGTACCGTCCTTGGTGAGCAGGTCGGTCATCACCCAGACCTGCTTGGCTCCGATGGCCAGATCCATCGCGCCGCCGACCGCCGGAATGGCGTCGGGTTCTCCGGTGTGCCAGTTGGCGAGGTCACCGGATGTCGACACCTGGAACGCGCCGAGCACGCAGACATCCAGGTGGCCACCGCGCATCATCGCGAACGAGTCGGCGTGGTGGAAGTACGCCGCCCCCGGCTCGGCGATCACGGGGATCTTGCCGGCGTTGATGAGGTCGGGGTCGATCTCGTCGCCCTTGGCGGCGCGGCCCATGCCGAGGAGTCCGTTCTCGGTGTGCAGCGTCACGTCCTGCTCGGGGTTGAGGTGGTCAGCCACCAGCGTCGGCGCCCCGATTCCGAGGTTCACATAGGCGCCATACGGGATGTCTTGGGCCACCCTCTTCGCGAGGTCGTCTCTGTTCAGAGCCATGCTCGGTCTCCCACTTCCACGACCCGGTCGGTGTACAGCGCCGGGGTCACGATGCTCTCGGGGTCGAGGTCGCCGACCTCGACGATGCGGTCGACCTGGGCGACGGTGAGAGTGGCCGCGGTCGCCATCACCGGATTGAAGTTGCGGCTCGTCTCGCGGTACACGAGGTTGCCGAGCCGGTCGCCCTTGAAGGCGCCGATCAGGGCTACATCGCCGCGGATCGGGCTTTCGAGAACGTACTCCCGGCCGTCGATGACCCGGGTCTCCTTGCCCTCGGCGAGCAGCGTACCGACGCCGGTGGGGGAGAAGAAGCCGCCGATGCCGGCGCCACCCGCCCTGATGCGTTCGGCGAGGTTACCCTGAGGTGCGACCTCGAGTTCGATCTTGCCCGCGCGGTACAGCTCGTCGAACACGTAGGAGTCGACCTGGCGGGGGAAGCTACACAGAACTTTTCTGACGCGGCCTGCCTTCAGCAGGGCGGCGAGACCCGTGTCACCGTTGCCCGCGTTGTTCGCCACGATGGTCAGATCCTTCGCGCCCTGCTCGAGCAGCCCGTCGATCAGCGCGATCGGCTGGCCGGCCAACCCGAAGCCTCCGACCAGCACCGTGGCGCCATCTTGGATGCCCTCGAGTGCGGCAGCGACGTCGGGGACGATCTTCGTCCGCATGCCTTGTCCGTTCCCCGCTCGTTCGGGATGCGTACGAGCGTTCTTTATGAGAACAAGTCTACGTCGCTATCGATCGCCTGCAAGCTGGTGAGGGCAAAATGCAGGGCGGTCAGATGCCGGTTTGAGCGAGTCCTCAACAGGCTGAATGACCTGGGTTTCGCACGCCTGACCGAGGGCTGATGCTCAACACGTCCGGCTGTCCTCGACTCTATGAGCCGAGCGATGACTCCCCGGTCCTGCGAACGGCCGCGCCGGAGGTCACCCCTAAGGTTGAGAACATGGGAGGCGAGTGGGCGTGAGCACCTCGAAATCGCCCCATCGCTACGGTGTCTTCGCAGACAACCGGAAGCGTCCGATTCACCGCTGGTACCCGTTTGTTGAGGGGTACAGTTCGGCGCTCGTCGAGCGCGCGCTCGAAGGCGGTCGGAGCACCCGCTCGGTCTTTGACCCATTCGGCGGAAGCGGGACCACGGCGCTGACTGCCGCGACGAATGGGATCGACTCCTCATTTACCGAAGCCAACGCGTACATGGCTTGGGTGGCGGACGTAAAAGTAAACCAAGCGGCTGCAGCAGCTTCTTCCCCTGGCGACCTCTTCGCGTTGAGCGCGATATCCGAGCGTCTCGTGTCGGCCACGGCGCCTAAGGAGCGGGGCCACCCGCTCTTAATGACAAACGCGAATCGTGACTTCTTCCCGGAGGGGACGGCCGAAAGAATCATCGCCGCGCTTGAGGTCATTGACGGTGAGCTGTGTGGGCCCGTACGCGATCTCGCGCGTCTCGCGGTTGCTACGTCAATCGTGCCGTCGAGCAACATGCTCAGGCGGACGGATCTGCGCCGGCGACGTCCGAGCGAGACCGCGCCGGCGAGCTTCCCGGATCTTGTCGTGGCGAAAGTGGCCGAAATCGTCGATGACGTCCGACAGTTGGAGGGCCACTCGATGGGAACTGCCCGAAACCTTGGCAATGATGCGCGAGGTGCCTATTCGGAGCACGACCCATTCACTCTCATAGTGACGAGCCCGCCATACCTCAACGGCACCAACTACGGCCGCAACACCAAGCTCGAACTGCTGGCGCTGGGCTTGATCGAAAGTGAGGCGGGCCTCGAGAAGCTAAGGACCCGCGAAGTCACCGCTGGTATTAACAACGTTGCGAAGCGGAACGCCCAGCACCAGGCTTTCCCTGAAGTGGAGGAGGTGGCGGGTCAGTTGGACGACGTTGCGTACGACCGACGAATCCCTTCGATGGTCCGTGGCTACTTCAGCGACATGCACATCGTCTTCGAGGAACTACATCGACGGTCGGCGGATAACGCCGAGATGTGGCTTGATATCGGTGACAGTCGATACAGCGGCGTTGCGGTCCCGACGCACACGTTGTTGACCGCCGTCGCCAACCGTGCTGGGTGGGACGCCGTTTCCAACGAAATTCTGCGAGTGCGCCGGTCCTATGACGGCAGCCACCTAAGCCAAAGCTTGATCCGAATGGAACGGCGCACCAAATGACGGCCATAGATCAGAGCGGTCTGCGGATCGCAGCCGAGGACTTCGTAAGTTTCCCTCCGCACCGCGACCTTCCGTACAGCAAGCGAAACTGGGGCGGCACGCTCCACTCTCTGTGCTCGTACCAGGGCAAACTGAAGCCCTCCATCGCACATTTCCTAGTTAGTCGGTTTACTCGACCCGGAGAGATCGTCCTCGACCCTATGAGCGGCGTCGGGACGATCCCGCTCGAGGCGCGATTGCAGGGACGCATCGGTCTTGCGGGTGACCTCAGCCCGCTCGCCGTGGCCGTCAGCAGGGCGAAGCTCGAGCCGTTTGAAGCCTCGGAAGTAGATGAGCGGATGATCAGATTCCGCGCGGCGCTCGAGATGGGAGTGGACCGGAGCGCCGCGGATTTCGGTCTTAATGGCCCGATCTCCGCATATTTTCATCCGGAAACGTTGCGCGAGATTCTAGCGGCTCGTCATTATTTCCTTCTCCGGCGTTTGTCCGGAGAGATGGACGCGGTCGACGCGGTGATGCTGTCGGCAATGCTGCACATCCTGCACGGCAACCGACCGTACGCTCTATCCCGTCGATCCCACCCGATCACCCCATTCGCGCCGACCGGCGAGTTTGAGTATCGGTCTGTGCACGAGCGCACGTCGGTGCGACTGAGCAAGACGGTTCCGCTTCTCGCCGAACTTCAGAACTCCACGCTGCCGGGCCGAGCCTTTGAGTCCGATTTTCGTGCCGCGAGTGAGATCTTTCCCCAGGTGGACGCCGTCATCACCTCACCGCCCTTCACCAGCAGCTTCCGCTTCTGGAGCACGAACTGGATGCGCCTCTGGTTCTCGGGTTGGGAGCCGGAGGATTTCAAAGTCGAGCCCGCGCGCTACCTCGAGTCTGAACAGAGGAGCGGATTTGAGCCGTATGCCGAATTTGCTACGGCGATGGCGGACGTCCTAAAACCGGGGGGGACCATGATCCTCCATCTCGGAGAAACTGCTCGCGAGAACATGGCGGATTCCATTGCTCCATATCTCGAACCAAAGTTCAGAATTCACTCGGTCGGGCGCGAATCGATGTCTGGCTCGGAGTCGCACGGCGTCGACAAGGGTGCGACGGTCGCGCACTGGTACCTATTCGCTAGTCGTCGCTGATTGGCTCGGTCGAAGCTCATTCGCGCGATCCTTCCAGGTCGGCGAAATGTTCGTACTTTCTTCAAAGAAGTCGAATGAAGCCAGGTCCAGAATTCTATTCCTGATCAAGAAGATCTCGTTCATGTAGTGTGCAAACTTCTGAATGAGGCGATCGACAAATTCGCCCTCTCGTAGAGCCAGGATAGCGTCAGGATTAATTACGATAGGTCCACGGAGAAGGTCGTATTCCAGGCCGGTGAGAAGTGAAAGTTGGCGAAGCTCTGCATCGTCATAGAACTCGCTCGGCCACTTAGCGCCCTTCTCTCCGTTGTGCGCGCGACAAAGAAGGGTCGCGTTCTGCGTAGTCATGGGCCAGAAGTATCTAACAGGCAACGTGTGATCGAATTGGGCTTGACCAGGTTCGCTCACGTCTTTATCGCATTTGAAGCACTTGTCCGAGAAACGCGCTCGAACGACCGATTCGTCGAAGCGTGTTGTGCCGCCTAGCTCAACGAGTAGTCTGCGTTTCTGCGATGCCTCCTTATGTTGATCCCCGGTGCGAGATTGATTCTTGATCGAGTTATACATCGTCTTGCATAGACGACATTCCCCCTGTCGGCCGGTCTTGCGACGCCTATGATTGCTGAAGGCGTCAAGTGGTTTCATCGCGTAACAAACAAGGCAGTACTTGTATCGACCGGAATCCCGGATGTAATCATCGATGACCAGCTCGAGCGTCCCGGCTTGAATCACCGTGCCGTCCGCGGTTTTTTTCAGCGCATAGTCATACAACTTCACCGTGTCTCCAGGGCCGTAGCTTTCACCGCATTCGGGACAGGAAACGGTGAAGTCGCCTTCAAGCGACTCTTCACGCATGAAGTGCCAGGACTCGCATGTCGCAGTTGGGCACTGAAAGCCGCGGAATCCAATGTCTCCCTGACCCCGCACATTCTGCGGGACTTCACGGTCGACCTTGTCGAGCGATGTGTAAGCGGCGCGCCGTCCCAACGTCATGTCGCAATGATGTCGTACATCGCTACGAATCGCACGACTACAAGGAATGAACGGCCATGCTCTCGCGATAGCGATCTATCGTGTCTCCGCCAGAAGTTCTCTGATGCTTATCGCTGACGTATCTGTGCCATCGTGAGGGATGGCGCGGAGCCCCTCCGAACAGCCAGTAGGTCGAATGGCCGTTTGCGAGCGCTTCTCGTTGGACCCACGAGACCTGTTTTCTCATGTGAGCTCGTGCCTCCCCCGAAGGTTCTCCTACACCCCACGCAAAGAGCAGCTCACCGCTCTCGCGCAGGAGGTTCCGAATAGGCTCGCGGGCGGCAATCCAGTCGTCCCAAGATTTCGCAATGGCAGCCAAGGATCCCGCGTCTTTCGAGGCAAGGCTGAAGATATTGGCGACCCGGACGTGCCCGAGCCCCAGAGCCTTCACTGCGAGGTCGAGACGCGCGCGCGTGATTGAGCCGGAACCTTTGGGTGGGTTCAGCAGGATCGCTCCGAGCACGTCTGCTCTGGAGAGTGGATCACTCGGACACGGTGCGACTTGATCGGCAAGACTAGTGGGAAGCAGGAGAGAGGCGTGAAAGTCTCGCGTAGCGCTGACATTCATGAGCTTTCCCCGATACACCGCGGCCGACGACATAAAATCATAACGACCGACCGCGAGCCCCCGTCGCGCAGCGTTTCGTTACCGCCCCCGAGGGCTGGCGGCAATGCGAGGGAGCCGTCAGGCTGGGCAGGTGTCCATCGCTTCGTCGGCTTCCGCAGATCACCTGCGCAGCACGCGCTCGTCGCTGAAGTGGACCCGGTACCCCGAGGGGGTGCTGCCGCTGTTCGTCGCCGAGATGGATTACCCGGTCTCCGAGAAGGTGCGCGCCGCGATCATCGACCGCGTCGAGCAGTCCGACCTCGGCTACATCGACTCCGCCGGCCCGCTCGCCGAGACCTTCGCAACGTTCGCCGAGGAGCGCTGGGGCTGGAAGGTCGATCCCGCGACGGTGCGAGTGGCGACGGATGTCAGCGTCGGCATCGTCGAGAACCTGCGGTTCGGCGTGGAGCGCGGCTCGAGCGTCGTCGTGACGTCACCGGTTTACGCGCCGTTCTTCGAGCTCGTCGACGAGGCGCGGCTCGAGGTGCTTGACGTGCCGATGCTCGAGACGCTCGAGGGGTGGCGTCTCGACCTCGACGGGATCGAGCAGGCGTTCCTCGGCGGGGCGCGGGCGATGCTGCTCTGCAACCCGCACAACCCGCTCGGGCTGCCGCACAACCCGCTCGGGCTGCCGCACGACCGCGAGACACTGGCCGCACTCGCGATGCTCGCCGCCCGATACGACGTGCTCGTCATCTCCGACGAGGTGCACGCCCCTCTCACCCACCACGGCGCGGTCTTCGTGCCGTTCGCGACGGTCGCCGACGAGGTCGGCGCACGCGCGGTGACCGTCACCTCCGCCAGCAAGGGCTGGAACATGGCCGGGATGAAGTGCGCGATCATGATCGCGTCCGACGAACGTTCCCGGGTGCTGCTCGAAGGGCTGCCGCAGGAGGTCGCGTCGCGCGCCAGCATCCTCGGTCTGCATGCCAACGTCGCCGCGTACGGCGACACCGACTGGCTCGACGCCACCATCTCGCGGATCATGCGCAACGACGAACTGCTCGCCGGGCTGCTGCACCGCCGGCTGCCGCTCGTGCGCTACCGCCGGCCGACGGCCACATACCTGGGCTGGCTCGACTTCCGCGACCTCGGGTTCGGGATGGATCCTGCGGAGCGCGTGCTGCCGGATGCTCGGGTCGCGTTGAACTCGGGACCCACGTTCGGCGCCGGTGGGCGGGGGCACGCGCGCATCAACTTGGCGTGCGATCCGGCGCTGCTCGTTGAAGCGGTGGAGCGGATGGCCGGCGCCTTCGGGTGAGGTTGGGGTGGGGTCTCGACACGCGACCTGCGGTCGCTACTCGACCACCGAAGGTTCGATGACGGGCTCCAGCACGTCGTAGACCGCCTCCAACGCTTCGACTCGCCACTGCGCCGGCACCTCGGAGAGGCTATCGACGCGCCTCGGCGCGGAATCGGGGGTTGACGCATCGCCCTGGTGACGAGCAGCGTTGCCAACATGTCCGGCTGGTAGAATCGAGCTACACCCCCGGACGCTTCGGCTACCGGGTACGGGGCCCCGCGAGGGGCCCCTGTTTCGTTTAGGCCCAGGCCGAAGGGCGAGTGATGCGGCCCTCCGATTCGCTGTGCAACTCCTCGGGGAACTGCGACGCGAGGAGCACTCCTTTGCGGATGCTCTTGACGAAAACGGGCTTCTCTCTCAGCAGCACCGAGTTGGGCGAGTCGACCGGGCTAAACAGTCCCCAGGAAGCGCCCACCTCGTTGGCGAGAATCGAGAGAGCCGTCGCATAGTCGGAGTCGTTCGACACGAGCACATGGACGTCGGCAGCGGAGCGACACGCGTCGAAGATCATGTACGACGCGAGGTTGACGTCGGAACCCTTCTCCTCGGTTTTTCGAACCCGAACGACGTTCGGCTTGCCGTCGGGTCCGATCGTCACCGGCATCGACACCATCATCCGCTTGTCGACGCGGAACGTGCCGCGATAGATCGACACCCTCGGGTCCGTCTGGAGAGCGCGGATGTAGGTCTGCTGTCGGATCGGGCCCTGAGGGTCTGTGCCGAGCATGGGACGGATATTCGCGGTGAAGTAACGCACGGCGAGGATGTCATGGGTCGGGAGCAGCAACTCGGAGAGCTTCACGAGGTCGAGCCATTTGGTGTCCGGGTGATGCGTGAGCTTCTGCCGGTACAGGTTGAAGCCGTCGACGTAGACGATCGCGGTCGGACGACTCATCTGCACATCGTGTCAGTGGGTGCGTCGCACCGCAGCTGATGCCGCAGCCCTGTGGAGGGTTTCGATACGCGTGCTGCTGCGCGGCGCGCTACTCAACCGCGGGCGGGTCGCCGAGGGCCTCTCGCAGCAGCGCGGTGCCGTGGTTCGCGACGGGGACGCCGCGGTAGAGCCCGACCTGCAGGATGATTTCGCGGATCTCCTCGCGGGTCAACCCGTTGGTGATCGCCGCGCGGAAGTGCATCGGCACTTCCTCCCAGTACCCGGCGGTCATCAGCGCCGTCAGCGTGACGATCGAGCGGGAGCGGCGGTCGAGGCCGGGGCGCGACCAGATGTCACCCCAGGCGACGCGCGTGATGTAGTCCTGAAAGTCGGCGTTGTCGGGGTTCACTCCGGCGACCGCCCGGTCGACGTGCGCGTCACCCAGCACCTCGCGGCGCACCTTCATCCCGGCGTCGCGGCGGTCGTCGTCGGTGCTCATGACGCCTCCGAGAGCAGGATGGCGGCCACCTCGGCCGGCTTCTCGACCGACCCGAGGTGCGCGGTGCCGGGCAGCACGTGCAGCGTGCCGCGCCGGGCCGACGCGACGGCGGCTTCGGCATCTTCGACCGGGATCACGCCGTCGACCTCGCCGGCGACGATCGTGAACGGCACCTCGAGCTCGCGCACGCGGGGCCGCAGGTCGGTGGCGGCGAGAGCCTCCACGCAGAGCGCATAACTCTCGTCGTCGACATCCATCAGGTCGTTCAGCAGCGGCGACGCCAGCGTCGGCGACGACTCGATGAATCCGGGGGCGAACCAACGCGCCGCGGAACCCTGCACGAGCGACGGGGTTCCGGATGCCCGCACGGCGGCCGCACGTTCGGTCCAGCCCTCGGCGGTGCCGATCTTCGGCGTCGAACACACCATCGTGACCGCGGTGGCGCGCGACGGGGCGCGCAGCGCGAGGGCGAGGGAGGCGACCGCGCCGAGCGACACCCCGGCGACGGCGAAGCGCGACAGCCCCGCATCGTCGGCAGCTGCGAGTACACCGTCGGCGATCTCGTCGACGCTGAACGGCGCGGTGGCCGCCGCCGAGACGCCGTGACCCGGCAGGTCCCAGCCGAACACCGGGTGGTCGGCGAGGAACGGCAGCACCGGGTCCCAGACCCGGGCGACCCGGGTGCCGAGCGACGGGCCGAGCAGCAGCGGAACCCCTGAGCCACCCGACGACAGCGGCACGAGACGGATGTCGGGAACGGTCATGCGAGTTCCTTCCGGGCTTCGGCGAGCAGGCGGTCGACGAACTCACCCGAGACGCCGATGTAGTCGGAAGGCTTCGCCTCGCCATCGGCGAAGCGCTTGCGTTCGGCGAGAAGGTCCGACGCCACCCCGGCGACGTTCGCGGCGATCACGTCGGCATGCACGCGCAGGCCGGCGGCGAGATCGCGACCCGTCGCGGCGGTGCCACCGGCCACCCGCAGCAGCGAGCGGAACGGCTCCCACTCGGCGTGCCAGGCGCCGTCGGGGCGCTCGTCGACGGTGATCGCCGCGGTGTGCAGTGTCGACAGCAGATGCGTGGCCTGACGGGCGGCGGCGTTGATGAGCACCGCCCGCACGGGGTTGGACTTCTGCGGCATCGTCGAGGACCCACCCGCGGCTCCGTCGTCGAGTTCGCCGAGACGTGCGAGAGCGGTCGTGTTCTCGCCGATCGTGCCGAAGGCATCCGTCAGCTCCACGAGTGCGTCGCCCAGCCGGGTGACCGGGGAGCGCCAGACGTGCCACGGGGCGACGGGTTCGGCGAGGCCGAGGTCGCGGGCCAGGCGGGAGGCGATGTCGATGCTGTCGGCGCCCGAGGCGGTGAACGCGGCGAGGGTTCCCGCGGCGCCGCCGAGCTGCACGGGATACGCGACGCACGCCGCACGCACGGCGGCCGCGGCCGACGCGACGCCGCGCGCCCAGCCGGCGAGCTTGAGTCCGAGGGTGATCGGCGTCGCGGGCTGGGTGAGCGTGCGGCCGACCATCACGGTCTCGCGGTACTGCACGGCGTGGCCGGCGAACGACTCGACCGCCGCGGCGGCGTCGGCGATGATCAGCTTCGCGGCATCCCGGGCGATCAGCGCGAGCGCGGTGTCGAGGGCGTCCTGCGAGGTCGCGCCGCGATGCAGCCAATGGGCGGCCTCGTCGTCGAGGCGCGACCGCAGCACGGCGAGCAGCGGGATGACGGGGTTGCCCCCGGCGCGGGCCTCTCGCGCGATCGACCCGGGATCGATGTCGACCCCGGCGGCCGAGATGCGTTTCGAGACCCCCGGAGGAGCGGTGACCTCGGCGAGCGCCGCCTCGAAGCGCACGATCGCGGCGATGACGGCGCGGTCCGACGTGACGGCCGCCACCGGCGTGCCCGCCCAGACGGGGGAGAGCAGGCCGGTGTCGGCGTCGTCGTCAGTTGAATGCAAGGAAGACGGTCTCCTTCTCACCCTGCAGGTGGATGTCGTGGCGCAGCCCGCCGGGAACCTCGGTAGCCACGAGCGTAGCCCGCCGCTCCGGGCTGAGGCGGCCCAGGAACTCGTCGTTCTCGAGCGCCGGCCCGGGCACGTAGATGCGGGTGTGCAGGCGCGACAGCAGGCCGCGCGCGAACACGACGACGGCGAAGAACGCCGGTTCGCCGGGGGTGGCCGGTGCGGGCAGCAGCGTCGTGAACCCGTAGCGGCCCTCGTCGTCGCTGCCGGAGCGTCCGAATCCGCTGAAGCTCTCGGGCTTGCGGTTCAGCCCGCCCGACTCCGCCGGGATGTTGCCCGCGGCATCCGTCTGCCAGATCTCGACCACGGCATCCGGAACCGGAGCCCCTGCGCCGTCGTAGACGCACCCGCTCAGCGTGATCGAGCCCGCGCTGCCGGCGGGCACGATCTCCTCCGACTTCGGGTACTCCATGCCGATGCCGTAGTACGGACCGACGGTCTGGTCGGCGGTGGGGTAGAGCTTCTCGGTCATGACTCGTCCTCCGGGCCGTCGACACTTTCGAACCAGGTGCGGTTGCTGCCGTTGAGCACGATGTCCCAGCGGTAGCCGAGCGCCCAGTTGGGCACCGTGATGTCGTGGTCGTAGTCGGCGATGAGCGACTTCTGCCCCTTCGCCGACGTGATGCTCTGGAAGATCGGGTCGAGCGGCATCAACTGATCGCCCGGGAAGTACATCTGCGTCACCATCCGCTCGGTGAACTGCGACCCGAAGACCGAGAAGTGGATGTGCGCGGGCCGCCACGCGTTCTCGTGGTTCGGCCACGGGTACGCGCCCGGCTTGATGCTGACGAACTTGTACTCGCCGTCGGCGTTCGTGAGCACGCGACCGACGCCGTTGAAGTTCGGGTCGAGCGGAGCGGGGTGGCGCTCCTTCTTCTGCCGGTAGCGTCCGCCGGCGTTCGCCTGCCAGATCTCCACCAGCTGGTTGGCGGCCGGGCGGCCGTCGGCATCCGTCACCCTGCCGGTGACGATGATGCGCTCGCCCTGGGGTTCGCCGTTCACCTGCGTGGTGAGGTCGTACTCGGTCCAGTGCACGTCGCGGTGACCGAACGCGGGGGAGTGCAGCTCGAGCGTCTCGGGGTCGACCAGCTCGAGGTTCGCTGACGGGTGCCGCAGGATGCTGGATCGGTACGGCGGGTAGTCGACGAGGGTGCGGTGGTCGCCCCAGTTCGGGTCGGCAGACGTCGGCCGGTTCGTCGCGATGTCGCGGATCTCGGCCGAGATGAGGCCTTGCGTCGGATGCCCGGGCGGGTAGTTCGCCGCCGACTTGGGGATGTCGTCCATGGTCACTCCAATGTGGTCAGGGCGATTCTCGCGCCCGCAGTCACCCGCGGGCGCATGGCATCCCACTCAGTGGGAATCAGTTGGAGGCCGCGCCGCGCGACACCTCACCCGCGTAGTTCGCGACCTCGTAGTGCAGCCCGACCGTGCTGGAGTCCTTCCAGGTGCGCGCACCGAGCAGGGTCAGCCCCATCTGCGGCAGGTCGCTGAACGCGCGGTGGTCGCCGGCGACGACGGCCGGCCCGATCAGCAGGTGCAGCTCGTCGACGAGCCCGCGGGCGAGCAGGTCGGTCCACAGGGTTCGGCTGCCGAAGATCACCACCTCGCGCTCGTCGTCGTTCGCGCGCAGCCCGGCGATGGCATCCGCCGTGTCGTCGCGCTTCACGATCGTCGTGCGATCGCCCCACACCGGGATGTCGTCGCGGGTCAGCGAATCGGAGATCACCGTGATGCCCAGATCGGTGTCGTAGCGCTCGGCGATGTAGCGGTCTTCGGGCAGCGCGTCGGGGTTGCCGACCTGGTTCGGCCAGTACTGCATCATGCCCGTGTAGGTGGTCGCGCCGAACAGCAGACCGGATGCCGCCCGCACCCGGTCGGCGTTGTGCTCGGCGAACGCGAGATCCATCGGCATCTTCGACACGTCACCCCCGGAGCCCTCGGTGTACCCGTCGATGCTGACCATGCTGCTGACGACGATCTTCGACATGCCCCCACTCTGGCGGGTGAGAACTCGTCGGCATAGCGGGTTGAGTGCCGGGCGCAGCCCGGTGTATCGAAGCCCGTGGCGGGTTACCCGGGGGGCGGTTTCGATACACCCGCTCCGCGGGCACTCACCCCGCGGTGGTGAGGTCGAGGCGCTGCTCCACGGCGAGGACGGCACGGCGCAGCAGCGGGAGCAGGCGCACCTCGTCGGCCGAGGCGGCGTGCGCGACGATGCCGATCGCCGCCGGCGGCAGCCCCGGCCGCGAACGGAGCGGCATCGCGATCGACACGTTGCCGAGGGTCATCTCCTGCCGGGTGAACGCCCAGCCCTGCTTCGCCTCGGCGGCGATCACGTCGCGCAGCTGCGCGACCTCCGTGATGGTGTGCCGGGTCTCGGCGAGCAGTTCGGTCTGCAGGTAGGAGTCGAGCCAGTCGGGCCGGGTGAGCAGGATGGCGCGCCCGACGCCGGTCGCATGCAGCGGATGCCGCTGCCCGACCTCGCTGAGCGTCGGGATGGCGCGCTTGCCGTTCGCCTTCGCGACATAGAGCACCTCGGAGCCGGCGAGCACCCCGAGGTGCACGTTCTCACCGGTGAAGTCGTACAGTTCGACGAGTTCCGGCAGGGCGGCTTCGCGCAGCCTTCGGAGGACGGCCGACCTCTCGCCGAGCTCCCACAGCCCGAGCCCCATCTCGACGGTGCCGTCGGGCAGCCGGTCGAGCGCCCCGAGGCGCACCAGTTCCGCGGCGAGTCGGTGCGCCGTCGACACCGGCAGCTGCGCGTGGCGCGCGAGGTCGGGCACCGAGATCGCCGCCCCGTCCTCGGGGAAGGCGCGCAGCATCCGGGATGCCCGCTCGAGCAGCGAGACGCCCGGCTCGCCCGATCTGCCTGCCATCGCCCGATCCTCGACGACTCAGACCAGCAGCTGGTGCTTCGCGAGGTCGCGGTAGAGCGGCGTCGACGTCACCAGTTCGGAGTGCGTGCCGATGCCGATCACCTCGCCGTTCTCGAGCACGACGATGATGTCCGAGTCGACGACGGTCGACAGCCGGTGCGCGATGACCAGCAGCGTGCGGTCGGCCGCGACGGCGTCGATCGCCTCGCGCAGCAGTTGCTCGTTCATCCCGTCGAGGCTCGAGGTCGACTCGTCGAGCAGCAGGATCGGCGGCGCCGCGAGAAGTGCGCGGGCGATCGCGAGCCGCTGGCGCTCGCCGCCGGAGAGCATGATGCCGTCCTCGCCGACAGGCGCGTCGAGGCCGGCGGCGTCGCGGTCGAGCACCGCGCCGAGGTTCACGTCGCGCAGCACCTGGATGCATTCGGCGTCGGTCGCGTTCGGGGCGGCGAGTTTCAGGTTGTCGCGCAGGCTTCCGGCGAGCACCGGGGCGTCCTGCTCGACGTACCCGATCTGCGCCCGGAGGTCGTCACGCGCGAGCCCCCGCACATCCCGGCCGTCGAGTCGCACGACGCCGGAGTCGGGGTCGTAGAAGCGCTCGACGAGGGCGAACACCGTGCTCTTGCCCGCGCCCGACGGCCCGACCAGCGCGACTCGGCTGCCCCGCGGCACCTCGAACGTCACGCCCTTGAGCACCTCGCGGATCTCGAGTGGCGGCGTGCCCAGGTCATCCGTCGCATGTGTCACGGCTTGTGACGCCGCGCCGTCCGAGATCGGCGGATTGGTCGGCGCGGTCGCCTCGGCGCCCCCCGGCAGCACCGGCACGGCGTACGAGAACCGCACGTCGTCGAAGCGGATCGCGGCCGACGTCACCACCGGCCCGACGGGCTCGATCAACGCGTCGCCTTCGGTCTCCGACGGGATGGCGATGATCTCCTGGATGCGACCGAGGGCGCCGAGCGCCTGGTTGACCGAGTTGACGGCGCCGAAGACCGAGCCGAGCGGCCCGACCAGCATGAACAGGAAGAGGATGAAGGTCACCAGCGACGCGATCGTGATGTCGCCGGTCGCGACCCGGTACCCACCGACGCCGATGACGACGAGCAGCGCGACCTGGAGTGCGATGCCGGCGATCGGTACGACCATCGCCGAGATCCGTGCGACCTTGAAGCCGGCACGCTTCGCGGCCTCGGCCTCGACGAGGATCGCCTCGGTCTCCCGCTCGGTCGCGCCCGACGCCCGCACGGTGCGGATGGCGCTGATCGAGCGTTCGACGGCCGACGCGAGGTTGCCGACGCGTTCCTGTTGCTCCTTCGACGCCGGACGGATGCGCGACGAGAGCAGCACGCCGCTGCCGAGCGCGAGGACGACGACGGCGAGGGTCAGCCCGAGCAGGATCGGGTCGACGAGCAGCATCCCGACGATCGATCCGATGAAGATGATCGAGCCGCCGAGGGCATCCAGGAGTCCCTGCGTGATCACCGCGTAGAGCAGGGTCGTGTCGGAGCCGACGCGTGAGACGAGATCGCCGGTGCGGCGGCGGTCGAACTCCGGAATCGGCAGGCGCAGCATCCGGCGCACGAGGGCGCGGCGGGCGGAGAACACGACCGAGGTGCCGATGCGCTGCAGCAGGTAGTGCTGAAAACCGCCGAGGATCGCGCCGACGACGACGAGTCCGACGAGCAGCCAGACGAGCATCCCGAGCGCGTCGCCGGCCTCGATGACGCTGATGATCTGCCCGGCCAGCAGCGGTTGTGCGAGGGATGCGCCGGCGCCGACGAGGCTGAGGAGCAGCGCGACGACGAGGAGTCCGCGGTGCTCGAGGATGTAGGGCAGGAGCTGCCGGAAGGATGCTCGCGGTCCGCCGGTGGGGACGCGACGGCGCAGCAGTCCGCCTCGGGTGTCGCTCATGGGGGTGTCGCTTTCCCGGACGCTGCTAGCGGCCGTGCTTCTTGTGGACGGCTTGCTTGCTCACGCCCAGGGCGAGAGCGATCAGCTGCCAGGAGTAGCCCGCGATCCGGGCCCGCCGCACCGCGATCGTCTCCGCCTTGTCCAATTCTGTCCTGAGTTCGACGATCGCGCGCAGCGCCGCGTACGGGTCGTCCGACCCGGCCCCCTCCGCGAGTCCCGTCAACTTGTCCACGACGTCAACCTTAGTTGACGCGCCGGCGAAGGTCAACCTGGGTTGACGTACGAGGGTCAGGCCGTCGACCCGCCGACCGAACAGCCCGTCGCCGAGAACCGCTCCGCCCAGGCCCCGTTCGGCGCCCCGAGCTCCTCGCCGAGCGGGGTGAGGGCCGAGGCGCAGGCGGTGAACGCGACGTCCGACGCCCCGAGGTCGCCGGGCAGCACGGCGCTGAGCCCGAAGTCGTGGACCGTCCACCCGGTGAACGACGCGAGATCGTCGACGCCGCCGATGTCCTGCGGGATGCCGAGGTACAGAGTGCCCTCGCCGAGGCCGTCGAGCACGGTCGGCTGCGAGCACCTCGGCACCGCCAGGCCGTCGAAGACGCCGCTGGCGTCGGCTTCCACCTGGCGCAGGCCGTCACCCGCGACGTTCGTCGAGCCGACCTCCGGGTTCGGCTGCGGCAGCACGGCGAGGGTGAGGTCGTCGGGCCACTCCCCGTCGCGGCCCGTCAACCGGATGTCGACCTGGCTGAAGGTGAAGCCCCGGCCCTGCACGACGCTGCCGTCCACCTCGCCGACGCACCGGGCGACCGTCGCGGCCACGGCATCCGCCGCCTCGGGCACCATCCACGGCAGCGCCGCATGCACGATCACCGCGAGGTCGGCGGTGGCGCCGTTGGGAGCGGTGAGGATGCCGACCAGCCCGAGCACCGCGTCCTCGGGGAGATCCAGCGCGGCCGGCTTCTCGGCGGGGACGGTCGCCGTCGGGGTCGGTGCCGCGTCGCCGCCCGTGCCGCACGCGGTGAGCAGCGCGACGACCGTGAGGCCGACGACCGCAGCTCGGACGCGCATCCTCCCAGCGTAGGCGCGCGGCCCGCAACCGCCGCCCCCGCCAGCAGACCGCCGCGGTCGACGACGATGCGCACGGAGCCTGCGGTCGCTGTTCTCGGACTGACTCCCAGGTCGCTCCGACGAGGATGAGGCCGTGCCGTTCACCCCGATCCACGCGATCGTCGCGCTGCCGTTCGCCCGCACGCCGCTTCCCGCGGGGGCCGTCGCGGTCGGGGCGATGGCGCCCGACCTGCCGCTGTTCTTCCCGTGGGTCGGCTCGTACGAGCTGACCCACGGCTTCCCCGGAGTGCTCTGGCTCTCGCTGCCGGTGGGCACTCGTGCTCTACGCGATCTGGCGTCTCGCGATCCGACCGGCCGCGTCGGCGCTGCTGCTTCCGGAGGCGCTGAGGGCGCGGATGCCGTGGGCCTGGGATCGCGTACAGCGGCCCGCTCGATCCGGGACCTGTTCACGCATCCCGACCGGCTCGGGTCGGCGTGGGTCCCCGCGCTCGGCGAGAAGTGGGGTCCGCTCGTCGGCACCTCGTGGCTGCAGTACGGGTCGTCGGTGGTGGGGCTCGCGGGGCTCGCGGCGTGGGCCGTGCTCGCATACCGGCGTGCGGGCCTCGTGCACCGCAGCGTCCCGACGCCGGTCGCGGTCGTGCGGCTCGTCGCGTGGAGCGCCGCCGTCGCCATGCTCGTCGGCTCGTTCGCCGTGCGGGTCGGGCTCGACGGCATCCCGACCACCTCTCAGCAGCTGCGGGACGCCGCGTTCGGCGCCGGCACCCTCGCGGGCGCGGCGATCCTCGTGATCGGCCTGCTCGCCTCGATCTTGGTCCGCCATCTGCGAAACCGGCCGCCGGAAAACGGCAGGCACGATTCGCATACGGCGGACCGACGCGGCTAGATGACGCCTTTGGTGAGCAGGAAGTCGCAGTAGGGCGCCGTCTCGAGGGTCTGCACGACGGCGAACGCGTCGCGCGCGCGCTCGTAGAAGTCGAAACGCGGGATCGCCTCGAACGTCAGATCCCGGCCCTCGGCGGCGATCGCCGCGCGCAGCACCTGGGCCTGCACCTCGTTCTCGTCGTCGGGGGAGTCCTGCGGCCCCATCCGGCCGAGCGGCTGCGGGATGAAGGTGTCGAGCGGGAACAGGCTCAGCACCGCCTCGACGACGGGCACGATCGGCGCGGAGACCCGCACGACCGGCAGACCCGACGCGTGCGCCGGGAAGTTGCGGTCGACGATCGCGAGCACGTCGCCGTGCCCCATGTCGTCGAGGATCTGCAGCAGCTCGCCCGACAGCAGCGGGTCGATTCCCTTGAGCACGGGGTTACATCCGAAGGTCGCGGACGATGCGCGCGGTGGCGAGGGCGGCTTCGGCGGCGCGTCCGCCGACATCCTCCTTCGACTCCGGCAAGCCGGCGCGGTCGAGTCCCTGCTGCTCGGTGTCGACGGTGAGCACTCCGAAGCCGACCGGCTTGCCGGTGTCGAGGGCCACGCGGGTGAGCCCGTCGGTCGCGGCGGCGGCGACGTACTCGAAGTGCGGGGTCTCGCCGCGCACGATCACGCCGAGGGCGACCACGGCATCCGCTCCTGCCTCGAGGGCGGCCTTGGCGACGACCGGCAACTCGAAGCTGCCGGCTACCTGGACTTCCGTCACCGTCGCACCGCTCGCGGCCAGCACGGTGCGGGCGCCGCCGAGCAGCCCCTCCGAGATCCGCGTGTGCCACAGGCCCGAGACGATCGTGACCGTCAGGCCGGTGCCGTCGGTGTCGAGTTCGGGCATTCCTTCGCCGCTCATGAGTTTCCTTCCGCTGCGGACTGCAGCCTCTCGTCCGCGAGCCGGGCGGAATCGAGGCGTGCTTCATCGAGAGTGTCGTGGTCGGGCAGCGCGTGCCCCATCCGGTCGCGCTTCGCGTCGAGGTAGCCCTCGTTGAACTCGCCGACGCCGACGACGAGCGGCACGAGTTCGCTCACCTCGATGCCGCGCTCGCGCAACTGGCGGGCCTTCTCCGGGTTGTTGGTGAGCAGCCGCACCGACGACAGGCCGAGGTCGCGCAGGATCGCGGTCGCCGCCCCGTAGTCGCGCGCATCCGCCGGAAGGCCGAGCCGGAGGTTCGCATCGAGGGTGTCGAGCCCCTCCTCCTGCAGCTTGTACGCGCGGAGCTTGTTGATCAGGCCGATGCCGCGTCCCTCGTGACCACGCAGGTACACGACGACGCCGCCGTCATCCCGGATGCGTTCGAGCGCCGCGTCGAGTTGCGGACCGCACTCGCACTTCAGCGACCCGAACGCCTCGCCGGTCAGGCACTCGGAGTGCACGCGCGCGAGGGTGCCGTCGGCCGGCGCCCCGCTGATCCACGCGACGTGGTCGGCGCCGGTCGAGCGGTCCCGGTAGGCCCGCACCCGGAAGGTGCCGTGCGCCGTCGGCACGTTCGTCTCGACCTCGAAGCTGACGCGAGCCGTCTCCGGGATCTCGATCACGGCCGTCGGATCGGACTCGCACTTTCGCTCCTCCATGAACCGGATGAGCTCCTCGATCGTGATGACCGGCACCCCGTGCTCTGCGCCGAGCGCGATCAGCCCGGTCAGGCGCATCATCTCGCCGCCGTCCTCGACGATCTCGCCGATGACGCCGACCGGGGTCAAGCCGGCGAGTTTCAGCAGGTCGACCGTTGCCTCGGTGTGACCGTCGCGCTCGCGCACCCCGCCATCCACCGCCCGCAGCGGGATGACGTGACCCGGCCGGATGAGCGACGCGGGGGTCGACGCGGGGTCGGCCAGCACGCGCAGGGTGTGCGCGCGGTCGGAGGCGCTGATCCCGGTCGAGAGCCGGTCGGCGGCGTCGACGCTGATCGTGTAGGCGGTGCCGCGCGGATCTTCGCTCTGCGCCCACATCGGTGGCAGGTTCAACCGGTCGGCCCACTCGTTGGGCATCGGTGCGCAGAGGTAGCCGGAGGTGTGGCGCACCGTCCAGGCGATCCACTCCTGGCTCGCGAACTGGGCGGCGAGTACGACGTCGCCCTCGTTCTCGCGCCCCTCGTCGTCGGCGACGATGACCGGTCGGCCGTCGCGCAGCGCCTGCAGCGCCGTGGGGATGTCGGACAGTGTCATGACTTCTCTCCTTGGAACTGAAGCATCCGCTGCACCTGGCGGGCCAGGATGTCGGTCTCGATGTTGACCCGGTCGCCCGGGACGAGCGTGCCGAGCACGGTCGCGGTGAGCGTCTCGGGGATGAGCGACACCTCGAACCAGTCGTCGCCCGCCTCACTCACGGTGAGCGAGACCCCGTTCACCGCGATCGAGCCCTTGCGCACGACCAGCGGGGCGTGCTCGGGGTCGAGCGAGAAGCGCAGCACGCGCCAGGCATCCCCCTCCTCCCGCGTCAGCAGGGTGGCGGTGCCGTCGATGTGGCCCTGCACGATGTGGCCGCCGAGCCGGTCGCCGACGGCCGCGGCGCGCTCGAGGTCGACCTTCTGGCCGACGGTGAGCTCGCCGAGGGTGGACATCGCGATCGACACCGCCATCACGTCGGCGGTGAACCAGTCGGGCCCCTGGTCGACGACGGTGAGGCACACGCCGTCGACCGAGATCGAGTCGCCGTGCTTCGCGTCGCTCACCGCGAGCGGGGCGCGCAGGGTGAGGCGTCCGGAGTCGCCGTCGCGCTCCCAGGCGAGTACTTCGCCGAGTTCTTCGATGATGCCGGTGAACATCTACGGTCCTTTCACTGCGTGCACATACAGGTCGTCGCCCAGCTGCTCGACGGCGTCGATGCGCAGCCGGCGGATGGCATCCATCGACGTGATGCCGAGCTCGCCGATCGCCAGCATCGGACCCCCGAGCAGCGCCGGCGCGAGATAGATCGCGTACTCGTCGGCGTAGCCCGCCGCGACGACGGCGGACGCGAGCGTCGGCCCGCCCTCGACGTACACCCGGCGGATGCCGAGCCGGTGGAGGTCGTCGAGGATGCGGGTCAGGTCGCGGGTGCGGGTCTCGAGCACGCCGCGCGGGTGTTGCCGCAGCTTCGCGGACGCCGGAATCTCCCGCTCACCCACGACGACCGGCAGCGGTTGCGCGGGCTGCAGTTCGCCGGCATCCCCGCGGGCGGTCAGCGACGGGTCGTCGGCCAGCACGGTGCCGGTGCCCACGAGGATCGCGTCGCTCTGCGCCCGCTGCTCGTGCACCTTCTGCCGCGCGGCGGCACCGGTGATCCACTGGCTGGAGCCGTCGGCGGCGGCGGCCCGCCCGTCGAGAGTGGAGGCCCACTTCACCGTCACCCACGGACGTCCGCGCCGCATCCCCTCGAGCCAGGGATGCAGCAGTGCCTCACCCTCCTCCTGCAGCGTGCCGTGGACGACCGGGATGCCCGCCTCGGCGAGACGCTCGGCGCCGTGGGCGGACGCCACCCCGGGGTCCGGGACGCCGAAGACGACCTTGCCGATGCCCGCGGCGATCAGCGCCTCCGTGCACGGCCCGGTGCGACCCTGGTGGTTGCAGGGCTCCAGTGTGACGACAGCGGTGAGCCCCTCGGCGCCGAGCCCGTTCGCTCCGGCCACCTTGCTCAGCGCGTCGATCTCGGCGTGCGGGGTTCCGGCACCGCGGTGCCACCCTTCGGCGACGATCCGGCCGTCGGCGTCGAGCAGCACGCAGCCCACCTGCGGGTTGCCGCCGGTGAGGGGTCCGCGCACGGCGAGGTCGAGGGCGCGGCGCATCGGCGCCTCGTAGACCTGGGACTCGCTCATCGTCTCTCCTGGATATCCAGGCGACGAGAGGGACGCGCAGCCGCCACGCTTCCGCGCGGAACGGCAGCGTGCATCCTCCCATCCGGACTTTGACCGTCGGTTCCGGAATTCCACCGGATCGGCACCCCCGGGCTCATACGAGGCCGAGGGTGTTCGCGGACTATGACCGCCGGTGCGGGATTTCACCGCCCCTGGAGCACGTGCTTCTCGTTCACCACCCTACAACTCGTCCCCGCGGCTCCGCATTCCCGGGCCCGAATCGTCGGGTGACGGCAGCGCCACCCGCGCTCCCGGCGGACGGATGCGGTGAACCGAGGTGCGGGGGTGGACCTCGCCGGGTCACCGCCGGGGCAGGAAGCCGATGCGGTCGTACACCTTCGCCAGCGTCGCCGAGGCGATCGCGTGGGCCCGCTCCGCGTTGGCCGAGAGCACCCGGTCGAGTTCGGCCGGGTCGGCGAGCAACTCGAGCGCCCGCTCGCGCACCGGCGTGAACTCGGCGACGACGGCATCCGCGGTCTCCGACTTGAGGTCGCCGTAGCCGCGGCCCGCGAACGAGTCGACGAGAGCATCCATCGGGGTCGTCGTCAGCGTCGACAGGATCAGCAGCAGGTTCGATACCCCCGGCTTCTGCTCGGGGTCGAAGCGGATGTCGCGGTCGGCATCCGTCACCGCCGACTTGATCTTCTTCGCGTTCACCGACGGCTCGTCGAGCAGCCAGAGGATGCCCTGCGGCGACTCGCCCGACTTCGACATCTTCGAGCCGGGGTTCTGCAGGTCGAAGATCTTCGCCGTCGTCGACGGGATGCGCGGTTCGGGCAGCACGAACGTCTCGCCGAAGCGCGTGTTGAAGCGGTGACCGAGGTCGCGGGTCAGCTCGATGTGCTGGCGCTGGTCCTCGCCGACGGGCACGATCTCGGCGTCGTAGAGCAGAATGTCGGCCGCCTGCAGGATCGGGTAGGTGAACAGGCCGACGCTGGCGGCATCCGAGCCCTGCTTCGACGCCTTGTCCTTGTACTGCGTCATGCGTCCGGCCTCGCCCATGCCGGTGAGCGTGTTCAGCACCCAGCCGAGTTCGGCGTGCGCGGGCACGTGCGATTGCACGAACAGGATGCTGGATGCCGGGTCGATCCCGGCCGCGATGTACTGCGCGGCGGTGCGCCGGGTGGCCTCGCGGAGTGCCGCAGGATCTTGCGGCACGGTGATCGCGTGCAGGTCGACGACGCAGTAGACGGTGTCGTACTCGACCTGCAGGTCGCGCCACTGCATGAGCGCGCCGATGTAATTGCCGATGTGCAGCGAGTCCGCGGAGGGCTGCATCCCCGAGAAGAGACGGGGCTTGGTCATGGGAGGTCCTTGGGGTTCAGAGCTGGTAGTCGACGACGAGCGGAGCGTGGTCGGACCATCGCTCGTCGTACGCCGCTGCCCGATCGACCTTCACATCCACGACTTTAGCGGCCAGCTCGAGAGTCGCCGCCTGGTAGTCGATGCGCCAGCCGGTGTTCGTGTCGAACGCCTTCCCCATGTTCGACCACCAGGTGTACGGGCCGTCAACCTCTCCCGCCGCGCGACGTCCCAGGTCGACGAAGCCGAGCCCACCGCCCGCGTTGTAGTCGTCGTCGCCTTCGGCGCCGAACATCTTGTCGAGATAGGCCCGCTCCGCCGGGAGGAAGCCCGACTTCTTGACGTTGCCCTTCCAGTTGCGGATGTCCAGGGTGCGGTGCCCGACGTTGAAGTCGCCCATCACGACGCTCAGCGGGTGGTGCGTCTTCAGCAGGTCGAGGTGCACGAGCATCCCGTCGAGGAACGCCCACTTCTGCTGTTGCTTCGGGGTGTCGACGACGCCCGACGGCACGTAGCAGGAGACCACGGTGACGATCGTGCCGTCGATGACGTAGTCGGCCTCCAGCCAGCGGCCGGCCGAGTCGAAGTCGTCGGGCCCGAAGGTGACCCGGTGGATGTCGGCCTTGCGGCGCGAGGCGATGGCGACTCCCGCGCGGCCTTTCGCCGTCGCCGGGTCGTGCAGGATGTCCCACTCGTCGCCCAGCAGCTCTTCGAGGTGCGAGGTTTCGGCCCGCACCTCCTGCATGGCGAGGATGTCGACATCCCGCCCGGCGAGCCACTCGCCCATGCCCTTGCGGAAGGCGGCGCGCACCCCGTTGACGTTGACACTGGCGATGCGGAGGCGGGTCACCCGTCGAGGCTACCGGCGACGACCGTCAGCGCCTGATCACCGTCGGCCGAACACCCGGTCCCAGAAACCGGGCCGCGCGGGCTCCGGCTCGGGCTCGTGCGCCTTCACCAGTTCGCGCGCCTTCTCGAGCCGCGTCGCAAACACTTTCTCGTCGAGAACGACCCCCGCATCCTCGATCCCGACGGCCATCCACGACGCCGAGAAGAGCATCACCTGGCAGACGACGTTGTAGTAGATCAGCAGGCCGGCGATGACCGCGAAGGAGGCGATCAGGGGGTTGTTCGTGGCCCCGCCGAGCAGCAGTCCGCTCAGCACCGTGAGGGCAGCCAGCCCGATCGCGCCGAGCAGCACGCCGCCCCGGAGGAGACGCCACGGGATCTTCACCCCGGAGAGGATCCGGTAGAGCCCGATCAGCGCGACGCCGTAAACGAGAACCGAGACGACCAGCGAGACGAATCGCCCCGCGACGAGGCCGAGGGGGGAGTCTCGGGAGAATCCGAGCCCGCCGAGCACGAGGTCGGTCGCGCTCGAGCCCGCGAACGACAGCGCGGCCGCGAGCAGCAGGAGTGCGGCGAAGGCGATCCCCGTGGCGAGGTCGAACACCTTCTGCAGGGCGAAGTTGGTGGCGGGTTGCGGCAGGTCGAGCATCGTGCGCACCGACTCCCGCGCCGCCGCCAGCCAGCCGAGGGCCGTGAAGAGCAGTCCGGCGAGGGCGACGACGCCGGACAGCGTGAATCCGGCACCCACCAACAGCACCGCCGGCTTGACCGCGCCGGTTCCGTCGCCGTCGTCGATGAGCCCCGGGATGGCCTCGTCGAGGAGGTCGATGAGGGATGCCTGGAGTCCCGAATCGTTGCTCACGACGAGACCGGCGATCGAGAACGCGACCCACAGTCCGGCGAACACCGCGAACAGGGCCTGGTACGCCAAGCCGCCGGCCAGGATCGGGCCGCGATCCGCCGTGTAGTGCGCGAAGACGCGCACCGCCTTGAGCCGTTGGGCCCACGCGACCGTCGTCGCGATGCGATCCTTCAGGCCCATTCGACGAGCCTAGGGCCGCCCCAGAACGGGGCGCGCAGGCTTGACGTGCCCGGCATCCATTGGCAACTGAGCAGGCGTCGGGTTAGCGTGAGGGGTACGGGCCGGGGGGCCTGTCCCCCGATAGGGGGGTGAGATGCGGGTGAGAACCCGCGTCATAGTAGACGGAACGGGCTGTCTCTCTTGTTGAGGTGACGCGGACTCACCATCCGCAAGACCTCACCCATAAAGGGACAAGGAGAGGCCCGGGAATGGATCAGGGGGATGAGCAGTCAGGACTCGAAGCTAACCACTTCGGATGCGGAGCTGATCGAACGCGCGCGATCGGGGGATACGCGCGCTTTCGGGGAACTGTGGCACCGTCACTATCGTTCTGCCGCTCGCGTCGCCCGTCAGTTCACTTCGTCGATCGATGCGGACGACCTCGTCTCTGAGGCGTACGCACGGATCTACCAGCGTGTGCTGGCGGGCGGCGGGCCCACCGGGGCTTTCCGGCCGTACCTCTATACGACTATCCGAAATCTCGCGTCTAGCTGGGGAGCCGCGTCACGCGACATCCAGGTGGACATCATCGAAGACTTCGAAGACGACAGGATCCCGGACGACCCGGCGGCCTGGGCGCTCGACCGCACGCTGACCGCGCGGGCCTTCCGCTCGCTGCCGGAGCGCTGGCAGTCGGTGCTCTGGTACACCGAAGTCGAGGGCATGGACCCGCACGAGGTGGCCCCGCTCATGGGCATGACCGCCAACGGTGTCGCCGCGCTCTCCTACCGTGCGCGCGAGGGCCTGCGGAAGGCCTGGCTGCAGGCCCACGTCTCGGATGCCACCGCGTCCGGCGAATGCCAGTGGGCGATGTCGCGCCTCGGCGAACACGCCCGCGACGGTCTGTCGAACCGCGACCGCGAGCGGCTCACCGTGCACCTCGCCGACTGCGCCAAGTGCACGGTCGTCTCCGAGGAGGTCGACGAGGTCGGCTCGCACCTGGCCATGGTGATGCTCCCGCTGCTGCTCGGCGGCGTCGCGGGCGGGTCGCTGCTCGCCTCGCTCGGGTCGGCATCCGGCGCCGCCGCCGCGAGCCTGCCCATTCCCGACGTGCCCGTCGCGCTCACCACCATGACCGGCAGCGGCGTGCTCGCCGCCCCGATCGTCGGCGGACTCTCGCTCGGTGCCGCGACCGGGGTGAGTACCCTCGTCGGCGGTTTCGCGGTGGCCGCGGCCATCGCCGGCAGCGTCGCGCTCGGCCTCGCCCCGAGCTACGCGGACGGCACCGGCTCCACGCCGCCGCCCGTCGCGGTCGAGCAGACGGAGGTCCCGGTGACGGGTGCGGCCGAGGGCGCCGCCCCCGGCGCGGGCGTCATCGTCGCGGGTGACACCGCCGACGGTGTCGTCGGCGACGTCGTCGACGGTGTCACCGGAGACGTCGGGGATGTCGTCGACGGACTCGTCGGAACAGTCACCGGCGGCGCACCGCCGGAAGGGCACACCGCGCCCGGCGGAGTGGTCGCAGCCGACATCTCCCTCAACCGCTCCGGCACCGGCACGCCCGGCGCGACCGTGTCGCTGCAGGCCGCGGGCCAGATCTATGCGACCACGAAGGTACGGGCCGACGGCACCTACACGCTCGTCACCCTCGTGCCCGACGGCACGCAGAACCTCGAACTCGTGCAGGCCGTCGACAAGCTCTACCTCGCGCAGTTGCTCGGCATCGACGGCGTCCTCGCGCAGGTGCTCGGCACGCTCGACGGGCTCGTCGCCCACCTCATCCAGCCGTTGACGCTCGGTTCGTCGACCAACGGCCTCGCCATCCGGTACGGCTGATCGCCGCCCCGGGACGTCGGGGCGAAGTTTCGTGCGAACCCGCGTCATAGTGACGCCGGTTCGCCGTCTCTTCTGGTGAGGCCCTCACGACGTCCCATGAGGGCACCTCTTCCGGTCCCGCGGTGATCCCAGCCTCCGCGGGGCCGGATCTCTCACTCGAGGATACGGAAAGACCCCAGAGCCGGGAGAGGGCTCTGGGGTCTTCTCGTGCGTCTTGCGATCAGACGACGGTGAGGTCCAGCATCGGCAGACCCGGGTTGCCCCGCAGCACCGCCTGCTTGACCTCGGCGATCGCCTTCGTCACCTCGATGCCGCGCGGGCAGGCCTCGGAGCAGTTGAAGGTCGTGCGGCAGCGCCACACCCCCTCCTTGTCGTTGAGGATGTCGAGGCGCACCTGCGAACCCTCGTCGCGGCTGTCGAAGATGAAGCGGTGCGCGTTGACGATCGCCGCCGGGCCGAAGTACTGGCCGTCGGTCCAGAAGACCGGGCACGACGACGTGCACGCGGCGCAGAGGATGCACTTGGTGGTGTCGTCGAAGATCGCGCGCTGGGCGACCGACTGAATGCGTTCCTTGTCGGGCTTGTCGCTCGCGATCAGGAACGGCTGGATCTGCCGGTACGACTCGAAGAACGGCTCCATGTCGACGATGAGGTCCTTCTCGAGCGGCAGGCCCTTGATCGCCTCGACGTAGATCGGCCGCGAGATGTCGAGATCCTTGATCAGGGTCTTGCAGGCGAGCCGGTTGCGGCCGTTGATGCGCATCGCGTCCGAACCGCAGATGCCGTGCGCGCACGAGCGGCGGAACGAGAGCGAGCCGTCCTGCTCCCACTTGATCTGGTGCAGCGCGTCGAGCACGCGGTCGGTCGGGTACATCTGCACGTCGTAGTCGACCCAGCGCGGCTCGTCGTCGACCTCGGGGTCGAAGCGACGGATGATCAGGGTGACCGTGAACGCCTGGATGCCCGTCTCCTGCGACGGGTTGCCGGGCTCCGGGGTGGGTGCAGTGACCATCAGTACTTCCGCTCCATGGGCTGGTAATTCGTGACGACGACCGGCTTCCAGTCGAGCGTGATGTGGTCGGCGGCGTCGGCCGAGTGCGGATCGCCCGTCAGGTACGCCATCGTGTGCTTCATGTAAGCGGCGTCGTCGCGATCGGGGTAGTCGTCGCGCATGTGGCCGCCGCGGCTCTCCTTGCGGTTGCGCGCCGAGAAGACGACGACCTCCGCGAGGTCGAGCAGGAAGCCGAGTTCGATCGCCTCGAGCAGATCGGTGTTGAACCGCTTGCCCTTGTCCTGGATCGAGACGTTCTTGTACCGCTCGCGCAGGGTGTGGATCGTCTGGGTGACCTTCTCGAGCGAGGAGTCGGTGCGGAACACCTGGGCGTTCTTGTCCATCTCGTCCTGTAGCTCCTTGCGGAGATGCGCGATGCGCTCGGTGCCGGTCGAGTTCTTGAAGTCGGCGACGAGCCCGGTGACGAAGGCCGCCGGGTCGTCGGGCAGCGGCGTCCAGTCGACGGTCTTGGCGTACTCGACGGCGTTGTTACCGGCGCGCTTGCCGAATACGTTGATGTCGAGCAGCGAGTTGGTGCCGAGGCGGTTCGAGCCGTGCACGCTCACGCACGCGCACTCGCCGGCGGCGTACAGCCCGGGCACGACGGTGTCGTTGTCACGCAGCACCTCGGCCTTGACGTTGGTCGGGATGCCGCCCATCGCGTAGTGCGCGGTGGGCATCACCGGAACCGGCTCGACGACCGGGTCGACGCCGAGATAGGTGCGGGCGAATTCGGTGATGTCAGGGAGCTTGGTCTCGAGCACTTCGGCGCCGAGATGGGTGCAGTCCAGCAGGACGTAGTCCTTGTGCGGGCCGGCACCGCGTCCCTCGGCGACCTCCTGCACCATGCACCGCGACACGATGTCGCGCGGCGCGAGGTCCTTGATCGTGGGGGCGTAGCGCTCCATGAAGCGTTCGCCCGACGCGTTGCGCAGGATGGCGCCCTCACCGCGCGCTCCCTCGGTGAGGAGGATGCCGAGGCCGGCCAGTCCGGTCGGGTGGAACTGGAAGAACTCCATGTCCTCGAGCGGCAGGCCCTTGCGCCAGATGATCCCGACGCCGTCGCCGGTGAGGGTGTGGGCGTTCGAGGTGGTCTTGTAGATCTTGCCGAAGCCGCCGGTGGCGAAGACGATCGCCTTGGCCTGGAACACGTGGATCTCACCGGTCGAGAGCTCGTAGGCGACGATGCCCGACGGCTGGTCGACGCCCTTGACCTTGGTCATGACGACATCCAGGGCGTAGTACTCGTTGTAGAACTCGACGCCGAGCCTCACGCAGTTCTGGAACAGCGTCTGCAGGATCATGTGGCCCGTGCGGTCGGCGGCGTAGCAGGCCCGGCGCACCGGCGCCTTGCCGTGGTCGCGCGTGTGGCCGCCGAAGCGCCGCTGGTCGATCTTGCCCTCGGGGGTGCGGTTGAACGGCAGACCCATGTTCTCGAGGTCGAGGACGGCGTCGATCGCCTCCTTCGCGAGGATCTCGGCCGCATCCTGGTCGACGAGGTAATCGCCGCCCTTCACGGTGTCGAAGGTGTGCCACTCCCAGCTGTCCTCCTCGACGTTGGCGAGCGCCGCGGCCATGCCGCCCTGCGCCGCCCCGGTGTGCGACCGGGTCGGGTACAGCTTCGTGATGACCGCCGTGCGGGCCTTGGGCCCGGCCTCGATCGCCGCGCGCATGCCGGCGCCGCCGGCCCCCACGATCACGACGTCGTAGCGGTGATAGTGGACGCCGTCGATGACGTCCCCGTCTTCGAATTCCATATGTCTTGGGCCTTGGATGTCAGCGAGTCAGAGGGTCGAGCAGAATTGCGGGAGCACGTCGGCCGGGGTGCCGGTCGGGCACGGGTCGAACGTCGTCAGCACGAGGCTGCCGAGCACCAGCAGCGAGATCGTCGCCACCGCGAGCAGCCCGAGGAAGACGACGCGCAGTCGCCCGCGGGCGTAGTCGTTGATGATCGTGCGCATCCCGTTGGCGCCGTGGATGAGGGCCAGCCAGAGCAGCAGCATGTCGTAGACGATCCAGAACGGATCGGCCAGCTTGCCGGCGACGAAGGCGAAGTCGATCGCCTTCACCCCCTCGCCGAGGAACAGGTTCACCAGGAGGTGGCCGAAGATCAGCACGACGAGCACGACGCCCGAGGCGCGCATGTACAGCCAGCCCCACATCTCCCAGTTGACGCGGCGGCGACGCGACGGGCCGGAGTTGGGCAGCGGGATCGCGGTCACTTCACTCGCCTCCGAAGATGTTCATGATCTGGCGCGGCACGAAGCCGACGAGCAGCAGCGCCCAGATCGCGATCGCGATCCAGAACATCAGACGCTGGATGCGGGGGCCGATCGCGAGGAAGTCGATCGCGATGATCCGCAAGCCGTTGAGGGCGTGCAGGCCGATCGCCGCGACCAGGCCGATCTCGCCGATGCCCATGATCGGCGTCTTGTACGACTCGATGACGACGTTGTAGCCCTCGGGCCAGATGCGCACCAGCGACGTGTCGAGGATGTGCACCAACAGGAAGAAGAAGATGGCGACTCCGGTGATCCGGTGGAGCACCCAGGACCACATGCCCTCGCGTCCGCGGTACAGCGTTCCGACGGGTCGCTTGAGGGGTGTGATCTTGGGAGCCCGGATCTTCGCCGCGGCCTCACTGGACACGGATTCCTCCTTGTGCTCCGTCGCGGGGTGGCGCGCCGCAGTGTGAATCGGTGGTCTCAGTCTAGGCCGCCCCCGGGATGGTCGCAGGGAAGGCGTGCCTAACCCGCCTAGGGTCGGGCGTCGGTCAACGCCCGCGCCGTGACGACCTGCCCGTAGAACTCCATCAGGTCGTCGCAGATGGCCTCCCACGAGCGGCTCAGCACCCGACGGCGGCCGGCCTCGCCCATCCGCGCGCGCAGCTCGGGGGCGGCGACCAGTCCGTCGACCGCGGCGCGCAGGCCCGATTCGGTCGAGGGCTCGTAGAGGATGCCGTCCACCCCCGACTCGATCAGATCGATCGGGCCACCCGCCCGAGGTGCCACCACCGGGAGCCCGCTGGCATGGGCCTCCTGCAGCGTCTGCCCGAACGTCTCCTCCGTGCCGGTGTGCACGAAGACGTCGAAGGCGGCGTACGCGTTCGCGAGATCCTCGCCGCCGAGGGCGCCGAGGAAGGTCACCGGCATCCCGTCGAGGGCGCGGCGGACGGACGGCATCCCGGGGCCGTCGCCGACGATCGCGAGCCGCATGCCGGGGATGCCGCGCAGATCGATCAGGCGTTCCAGGCTCTTCTCGGGGGCGACCCGCCCGACGTAGCCGACCAGGGTCTCGCCGCACCCCGCGAGGCGGGCACGCAGGTCCCGGGCGCCCTCGCTGTCGCGCCGCCGCGGGTGGTAGCGCTCGAGGTCGACGCCGCGTCCCCAGCGGGCGAGGCGGGAGACGCCGGCCGCGCGCAGGTCGGCGAGGGCCGTCGTCGACGGGGCGAGGGTGAGATCCGCGCCCTCGTGGATCCAGCGGGTGAGCCGGGTCGCGAACGCGCTCGCGGCCGCCAGGCGGTTGCGCTTCGCGTAGCCCGAGACGTCGGTCTGGTAGATCGCGACACTCGGCACCCCGAGGCGGTTGGCGGCGGCGATCGCTTGCGCGCCGAGCAGGAACGGCGAGGCGACGTGCAGCACGTCGGGGCGGAAGTCGGCGATCAGCCCGCTCACCTGGGCGTTCGGCAGCCCGACCGGGAACTGGCGGTAGGCGACAGCCGGAACCTGATGGACGCGGAATCCGGCGTAGTCGCGGGGGGAGCCGGCGGCCGGCACGACGACCATCGCCGTATGCCCGCGGGCGGCGAGATGTTCGAGCACCCGTACCACCGAGGTCGTCACGCCGTTCACCGTCGGCAGGAAACTCTCGCTCACGACCGCGACCCTCATGCGGCGACGGTACGGGTGGGTCGCGCGGCGCGAGGCGACGACGGCGTGTCCGGGCGGTGTACGTCGGTTGAAGAGTCGCCTCCAGCCCGCGCGGTACCCTCGAGCATGGCTGAACACCCGGGGGAACTCGACCGTTTCTACAGCGTCATCCCGGCCGGCGGGATCGGGTCGCGTCTCTGGCCGCTGTCGCGCGCCGACGCCCCGAAGTTCCTCCACGACCTCACCGGGTCCGGCACCACGCTGCTGCGGGGCACCTGGGACCGGCTGGCCCCGCTGTCGGGAGACCAGCGCATCATGGTGGTGACCGGCCGCGCGCACCGCGCCGCCGTCGAGGAGCAGCTGCCCGAGCTCGCCGACGCCAACGTCGTGCTGGAGAGCGAGCCGAAGGACTCCTCGGCCGCGATCGGTCTGGCCGCCGCCATCCTGTGCCGTCGCGAGCCCGACGTCATCGTCGGTGCGTTCGCCGCCGACCACGTGATCTCCGACGTGCGCGCCTTCCGCCGGGCCATCGAGCAAGCCGTCGTCGTCGCCGACGCGGGGTTCATCACGACGATCGGCATCACCCCGACCGAGCCGGCAATCGGCTTCGGCTACATCCACTGCGGCGCGAAGCTCGGCATCCCCGGGGCGCCGACGGCATTGCGCGTCGAGAGCTTCGTCGAGAAGCCCGACCTGAAGACGGCTCGAGGCTACGTCGAGGGCGGCGACCACCTGTGGAACGGCGGCATGTTCGTCTCCCGGGCCGACGTGCTGCTCGAGCAGATGCGCGAGACGCAGCCGGCGCTCGTCGCCGGACTCGAAGAGCTCGCCGGCGTCTGGGACGACGCGAAGGCCCGCGGACCGGCCGTCGACCGCATCTGGCCCGGGCTCACCAAGATCGCGATCGACTACTCCGTCGCCGAACCCGCCGCGCGCGCCGGCAAACTCGCCGTGATCCCGGGCGCCTTCGACTGGGACGACGTCGGCGACTTCGCGTCGATCGCGAAGCTGCACGCCGGCGGCCGCAAGAACGACCTCGCGATCCTCGGCGAGAACGCCCGCGTGCTCGCCGACGCCTCCAGCGGCATCGTGATCAGCCAGAGCGACCGGATCATCTCCCTCATCGGCGTGCGCGACATCGTCGTCATCGACACCCCCGACGCCCTGCTCGTCACCACGACCGCGAACGCCCAGCGGGTGAAGGGCGTCGTGGACGCCCTCAAGCTCTCGGGCCGCTCCGAGGTGCTGTAGCCGACGCCACGGCGACGCGCCTCGATGACCCGGAGCCGCCCTAACGAAACCGTAACGAACGCCGCCGGGCCGTGCCGCGCCGGTCGAGTCGGGTGCCGGGACCGCTAGCGTCTGAGGCACCTCGTCGATCGCCCCCAAGGAGCCGACCATGTCCCGTCCTCTCGCCCTCCGCGCCGGGATCGCCTCCGCGGTCGCCGTTCTCGTGCTCACCGGCTGCGCCCCGGCTCCCGGGGCGCCGGACGGCTCCGGCGACGACGCGTTCTGCGCTCGGATGGTGACCAACTCCGGCGGCCTCGACGACCGCTCCTTCAACGACGCGAGCTGGAAGGGTCTGCAGGATGCGGAGGAGCAGTACGGCATCGGGGCCGAGGTGCTCGTCTCGACCGGCGAGACCGATCTCGAGCCGAACCTCCAGCAGGCCGTCGACAGCGGCTGCGGCTTCGTGCTGACCGTCGGGTACGAACTCGCCGCCGCGACCGCCGACCAGGCGGCGGCGAACCCGGACATCGACTTCGCGATCGTCGATGAAGTCGTCGACGGGCCCAACGTGAAGTCGATCGTCTTCGACACGGCGCAGGCGGCGTTCCTCGCCGGCTACCTCGCGGCGGGCGTCACGCAGACGGGCGTGGTCGCCACATTCGGCGGCGGCAATCAGCCCCCGGTGACCCTGTTCATGGACGGCTTCGTCGACGGCGTCGCGAAGTACAACGAGACGCACGGCACCGCGGTGACGGTTCTCGGCTGGAACAAGGAGACGCAGGACGGCCTCTTCACCGGAGACTTCGAGGACATCAACAAGGGCCTGGTGACGACGACGAGCCTCATCGACCAGGGGGCGGACGTCATCCTGCCGGTGGCGGGTCAGGTCGGCGAGGGCGCCGCGAGCGCCGCGCTCGACTCGGGCAAGGCGCTCATCATCTGGGTCGACTCCGACGGCTACGAGACGCTGCCGGCGGAGTACCGCCCGGTCGTGCTCACCTCGGTGCTGAAGAACACCGGCGACGCCGTCGTCGAGATCGCGCGTTCCGCCCAGACGGGCGACTTCGACAACTCCCCCTACATCGGCACCCTCGACAATGGCGGGGTCGGCATCGCCCCCTTCTACGATCTCGCCGGACGGGTGGACGCCGAACTCCAGGGAGAGATCGACCAGCTCCGCGCCGACATCATCTCGGGCGCCCTCGAGGTCACCAGCCCCAGCACGCCGCGCTGAGCCGTTCGACGCGGCTTCTCACGGCCACCCGTTTGTGTCGCGAAGGTTACCGCTTCGTCGCGATCCTGTAACTCTTGACTGCGATGCACGCCCCGCGACGCCGGCGCCCGCGGGGTGGCGCTAGCGTTGCGTTCTAAGAATCCCGGCCTCACGCTGCCGGGACACATTTTGGAGGACACAGTGGGAATCACTCGCGGCCGCGCACTCGGCGGCATCGCACTCATCGGAGCGGGCGCCCTCGTGCTCGCCGGCTGCGCGGCAGCGCCCGACGAAACCGACGGTGGCGGCGCCGCATCGGACTTCATCCCCTGCATGGTCTCGGACGCGGGCGGGTTCGATGACAACTCGTTCAACCAGCTCGGCTTCGAGGGCATCACCGCCGCCGCCGATGCGCTCGGCGTCGAGCCGGTCACCGTGGAATCGGCTTCGGAGGCGGACTACGCGCCGAACCTCGAGAGCCTCGTCAGCCAGGGCTGCAATCTGATCGTCTCGGTCGGCTTCGCGCTCTCGGCCGCGACGGTCGAGTCGGCGCTCGCGAACCCCGACGTCGAGTACGCCATCATCGACGACGCGGCCGACAACGACTTCAACGGCGAGACCGATGCGCCGAACATCAAGCCGATCCTCTTCGACACCGCCGACGCGGCGTTCCTCGCCGGCTACGCCGCCGCGAGCTACTCCACGAGCGGCATCGTCGCGACCTGGGGCGGTCTGCCGTTCCCGACCGTGAGCATCTTCTCGGACGGCTTCGCGCAGGGCGTCGCCTACTACAACGAGCAGAAGAGCGCTTCGGTGACCGTGCTCGGTTACGACCCGGCGACGCCCGACACCTACACGGTGACCGGCGGCTTCGAGGCGAACGACGCTGCACGCCAGGTGGCGCAGAACTTCATCGACCAGAACGCCGATGTGCTGCTGCCGGTCGGCGGTCCGATCTACCAGAGCGCGCTCGCCGCGATCCAGGACTCGGGTAAGGACATCGCGCTCCTCGGCGTCGACGCCGACCTGTTCGTCACCGACCCGACCACGGCCGACTACCTGCTGACCTCGATCCTCAAGCAGATCTCGGTCGCGACCCAGGCCGTCGTCGAGGACGCCGGCAACGGCGAGTTCGACCCGACCCCGTACGTGGGCACCCTCGAGAACGACGGGGTCGGCATCGCGCCGTTCCACGACTTCGAGTCGAAGGTGTCGGCCGAGCTCCAGGGCGAGCTCGACGACATCAGCGCCCAGATCATCGCCGGCGACATCGTCGTCACGTCCTACCTGAAGGGCTGAGTCCTCTCATCCTGACCTCCGGGGAGGCCGGCCTCGCGGCCGGTCTCCCCGGAGTCGTCTTCGCCCGATGCCCGCATTAGATTGGACCGCATGAAGCTCGAACTCCGCGGCATCACCAAGCGGTTCGGCTCGCTGGTCGCCAACGATCGCATCGACCTCATCGTGGAGGCGGGCGAGATCCACGGTCTGCTCGGTGAGAACGGCGCCGGCAAATCGACGCTGATGAACGTGCTCTACGGGCTGTACCAGGCCGACGACGGCGAGATCCTGCTCGACGACGTCGTGCAGCACTTCGCCGGGCCGGGCGACGCGATGGCCGCTGGCATCGGCATGGTGCACCAGCACTTCATGCTCATCCCGGTCTTCACCGTGGCCGAGAACGTGATGCTCGGCCACGAGCCGACCAGGTTCGGCGGACGGCTCGACCTCGACGGAGCGCGCGCGCGGGTGCGCGAGATCGCCGCCCGCTTCGGCTTCGACATCGACCCCGACGCCCGCGTCGAGGACCTGCCCGTCGGGGTTCAGCAGCGGGTCGAGATCATCAAGGCGCTCTCCCGCGACGCGAAGGTGCTGGTCTTCGACGAGCCCACCGCGGTGCTCACCCCCCAGGAGACCGACGAGCTGATGCAGATCATGCGCGGTCTCAAGGAGTCGGGCGCCGCGATCGTCTTCATCACCCACAAGTTGCGCGAGGTGCGCGAGGTCGCCGACAAGATCACCGTGATCCGGCTCGGCAAGGTCGTCGGCGAGGCGCAGCCGACCGCGACGAACGCCGAACTCGCCTCGCTCATGGTCGGCCGCGCCGTCGATCTCACGGTCGACAAGGCTCCCGCGCGTCCCGGCGCGGCGGCCCTCGTCGTCGAGCACCTCTCGGTGGTCGACCCGCGGCGGCAGCTCGTGGTCAACGACGTGAGTTTCGAGGTGCGCGCGGGTGAGATCCTCGCGATCGCCGGAGTGCAGGGCAACGGCCAGACCGAGCTCACCGAGGCGTTGCTCGGCCTCCAGCCGCGGGTCACCGGCGTGATCCGGCTCGACGGACGCGACGTGACCGGCTCGTCGCCGCGACGGATGCTGGATGCCGGCATCGGGCTGGTGCCCGAAGACCGCAAGGAAGACGGGTTGATCGCCGAGTTCAGCATCGCCGAGAACCTGATGCTCGGCCGCGAAGGTCCGCCGTTCGTGCGCGCGGGCACCCTGCAGCTCGGCTATCTCGCCGATTTCGCGCAGGAGAAGATCGGCGAGTTCGACATCCGCGCGCAGGGGATCGGCACCCATGTCGGCCGGCTCTCCGGCGGCAATCAGCAGAAGGTCGTGCTCGCCCGGGAGCTCAGCCGGGATCTGCGGCTGTTCGTCGCCGCGCAACCCACCCGCGGGCTCGATGTCGGCTCGATCGAGTTCGTGCACACCCGGATCGTCGCCGCCCGCGACGCCGGAGTGCCGGTCATCGTCGTCTCGACCGAGCTCGACGAGGTCGTCGCACTCGCCGACCGCATCGCGGTCATGTACCGGGGCGGGATCGTCGGGATCGTCCCCGGTGACACGCCGCGCGATGTGCTCGGACTCATGATGGCGGGCGAGCGCGTCGGCATCCCGGAGGCCGCCGCGTGAGCGACGCGCAGCTGCCCGCGCAGGGCCCGACCCCGGCTCCGCTCGAGAAGGGCCAGGTGCCGGGCGCCCCGACCCCGCCCGCCCCGCGCGGAAGCCGGGTGCTCCGCGAGATCGTCGGGGGGAACGCGATGATCTCGGTGCTCGCCGTCGTGCTCGCGATGGTCATCGGCGCCATCCTGATCGCCGCGACGAGTGGCGACGTGCAGCAGGCGACGGGGTACTTCTTCTCCCGCCCCGGCGACACGTTCGCCGCGATCTGGGACTCGGTCGCGGGCGCGTACAGTTCGCTGTTCCAGGGTTCGATCTACAACTTCCGCCGCCCGGGCTTCGCGGCGGGCATCCGGCCGTTCACCGAGACGCTCACCTTCGCGACTCCGCTGGTGCTCGCCGGGCTCGGCGTGGCGGTGGCCTTCCGCACCGGCATGTTCAACATCGGCGGACGCGGGCAGATGCTCGTCGCCGCCGGTGCCGCCGGATACGTCGGCTTCGCCTGGCCGCTGCCGCCCGGCATCCACCTGATCGTCGCGCTCATCGCGGGCGTCGCGGCGGGGGCGCTCTGGGGCGGACTGGTCGGCTTCCTGAAGGCCCGCACCGGCGCGCACGAGGTGATCCTCACGATCATGCTCAACTACGTCGCCTTCTACCTGATCTCGTACCTGCTGCGCGTGCCGGGCGCCCTGCAGGCGCCGGGATCGAGCAATCCGAAGTCAGCCGCGATGCTCGACACGGCCATCCTGCCGCCCCTCCTCGGACCGGGATTCAACCTCCGTCTCGGCTTCGTGCTCGCCGTGCTGGCGACCGTCTTCGTCTGGTACCTGCTGAACCGGTCGAATCTCGGGTTCCAGTTCCGGGCGGTGGGCGAGAGTCCGAGCGCCTCGCGGGTCGCCGGCATCGGGGTGGAGCGCATCTACGTGTATGCGATGCTCATCTCCGGTGGCCTCGTCGGGCTCGCCGGAGCCAACCAGGTTCTCGGCACCGTCACCTCCGGATTCACCGCCGGCATCGACGCCGGCGTCGGGTTCGACGCGATCACGGTCGCGCTGCTCGGCCGTTCTCGCCCGCTCGGGGTGCTGCTGGCGGGCATCCTGTTCGGGGCGCTCAAGGCCGGCGGGTACTCGATGCAGGCCGCGGAGGGGATCCCGATCGACATCGTGCTCGTGGTGCAGTCGTTCATCGTGCTCTTCATCGCCGCGCCGCCCCTGGTGCGGGCGATCTTCCGGCTCCCGGTGCCGAGTCTGATGCGCGGTCCGGTCGGCGGCCGCAAGGCGGTGGTGACCAAATGACCGCGACCGTCCCCGTCGCCGGATCGACGGCGCAACTCGAGACGGCGGTCGTCCGCAGCTTCAAGGCGCCGATCGCTCTCGGGATCTTCTCGCTCATCGCGTTCGTGCTGTTCGTGATCTTCCGCCGTGAGGGCATCACGACGTTCCGTCTCTCGCAGGACAGCGACGCCATCCAGTTGCCGGAGATCGCCGCCGACGTCGCGACGGTGAGCATCGTGGTGACGGTGCTGCTGGCCGCGATCACCGCGCTGTCGGTGGCGTTCGCGGTGCGCGCCCGCCGCACTCCGCTGTGGCTCGTCGCCGTGTTCGGGTTCCTGTTCATGGTGGTGTTCCTGACCTGGGCCGCGGCCGGCGCCGCTCTGCCGGTCGTCGGCCTCCTGGTCGGCACGGTGGGTCTCAGCGCGCCCCTCATCTACGGCGCTCTCGGCGGGGTGATCTCGGAGCGCGTCGGCGTCGTCAACGTCGCGATCGAGGGTCAGCTGCTCGCCGGCGCCTTCGCGTCGGCGGTCGTCGCGTCGGTGACCGGTCTGCCGCTGGTGGGCGTGGTCGCGGCCATGGTCGCCGGCGTGCTGGTCTCGTTCGTGCTCGCCGCGTTCTCGATCAAGTACCTCGTCGATCAGGTCATCGTCGGCGTGGTGCTCAACGTGCTGGTCACCGGACTCACCAGCTTCCTGTTCTCGAAGGTGCTGAGCGCCGACTCCGCGCTGCTCAACAGCCCGTCGCGCTTCCCGCGCATCCCGATCCCGATGCTGAGCGACATCCCGATCCTCGGCCCCGTGCTGTTCCGGCAGACGATCATCATCTACCTGATGTACATCGCGGTGTTCGCGGTGTGGTTCGCCCTGTTCCACACCCGCTGGGGGCTGCGCCTCCGTTCGGTCGGCGAGCATCCGCAGGCCGCCGACACGGTGGGCATCAACGTGGCACGCACCCGATTCTGGAACGTCTCCCTCGCGGGGGCGATCGCGGGCCTCGGCGGCGCCTTCTTCACGCTCGGCTCGGTCGGCGCGTTCAACAAGGAGATGACCGCCGGCGCGGGCTTCATCGCACTCGCCGCCGTGATCTTCGGCCGCTGGGATCCGATCCGCGCGACCCTCGCGGCGCTGCTGTTCGGCTTCGCGAGCAACCTGCAGAGCGTGCTGAGCATCATCGGGTCGCCGGTGCCGAGCGAGTTCATGCTCATGCTGCCGTACGTGGTCACCATCTTCGCGGTCGCCGGGCTGGTCGGCCTGTCCCGGGGGCCCGCCGCGGCCGGCAAGCCGTACGTGAAGTCATGAGCGCGCCCGACATCGACTGGGCCGCGCTGCGTGCGGCCGCGAACGAGGCGCTGGGCTGGTCGTATTCGCCGTACTCGAACTTCCCGGTGGGCGCTGCGGCGCTCGTCGACGACGGCCGGATCGTGCACGGCGCCAATGTCGAGAACGCGTCCTACGGCGTCGGGCTGTGCGCGGAGTGCGGTCTGGTGTCGAACCTCGCAGCGACCGGCGGCGGCAAGCTCGTCGCGTTCTCTTGCGTCGACGGGCACGGCAACGTGCTGATGCCGTGCGGCCGCTGCCGGCAGCTGCTCTACGAATTCTCGGCGCCGGGGATGCTGCTCGAGACGGTGTCGGGCATCAAGACGATCGACGAGGTGCTGCCGGATGCCTTCGGCCCGCGCGAGCTGGAGGAGTACGCGGGTGGTTGAGCCCTTCGACGCCGTCGACCTGATCACGACCAAGCGGGACGGCGGCATCCTCTCGACGCCGCAGATCACCTGGCTGGTCGACGCCTACACCCGCGGGTACGTCGCCGACGAGCAGATGTCGGCGATGACGATGGCGATCTTCCTCAACGGCATGGAGGCCCGCGAGATCAAGGACCTCACCCTGGCGATGATCGCCACCGGCGAGACCCTCGACTTCTCGGGGCTCTCGAAGCCGACGACCGACAAGCACTCCACCGGCGGCGTCGGCGACAAGATCACCCTCCCGCTGGCGCCGCTGGTCGCCTCGTTCGGCGTCGCGGTGCCGCAGCTCTCGGGCCGCGGCCTCGGTCACACCGGGGGCACGCTCGACAAGCTGGAGAGCATCCCGGGATGGCGCGCGAAGCTCTCCAACGAGGAGTTCATGCGCCAGCTCGAGGAGGTCGGCGCCGTCGTCTGCGCGGCCGGGGCTGGACTCGCGCCCGCCGACGGCAAGCTCTACGCCCTCCGGGACATCACGGGCACGGTCGAGGCCATCCCGCTGATCGCGTCGAGCATCATGAGCAAGAAGATCGCCGAGGGGACGGCATCCCTCGTGCTGGATGTGAAGCACGGCTCGGGCGCGTTCATGAAAGACCCCGCCCGGGCGCGCGAACTCGCCGAGGTGATGGTGCGGCTGGGCAACGACGCCGGCACGCGCACCGTCGCGCTGCTCACCAACATGCAGGTGCCTCTCGGCCTGGCGATCGGCAACGCCAACGAGGTGCGCGAATCCGTCGAGGTGCTCGCCGGGGGAGGGCCGGCGGATGTCGTCGAGCTCACCGTCGCCCTCGCCCGCGAGATGCTCGCGCTCGCCGGACTCCCCGACGCCGACGTCGAGGGCGCCCTGCGGAACGGCTCGGCGATGGACTCCTGGCGCGCGATGATCGCAGCGCAAGGCGGCGATCCGGCTGCGCCGCTCCCCGTCGCCCGCGAGACCCAGGTAGTCCGTGCCGACCGCGACGGCATCCTCGTGAAACAGGATGCCCTGCCATTCGGTGTCGCCGCTTGGCGTCTCGGGGCGGGCCGCGCCCGCAAAGAGGATCCGGTGCAGCACGCCGCCGGGATCGACCTGCACGCGAAGCCCGGCGACACCGTCACGACGGGGCAGCCGCTGTTCACCCTGTCGGCCGACGAGCCCGCCCGCTTCGCCCGCGCCCTCGAAGCCCTCGACGGCGCCTGGGCGATCGGCGACCCGGGAACCCCGGTCGACGACGGCGGTCCGCTCATCGCCGGTCGCGTCGACTGAGGTTGTGAGGTGTCGAAAAGGGCCGCCTCGCCCCGGCGAGACGCGGCCCTTTTCGACACCTCACAACCTGAGCTCGCCGTTCCATCCCTTGGCGCGGAGGACGCGGGCGATACGGACGATCAGGTCGCGGGATCCATTGCCGAGGTCGACTCTCGACGCGCGATGCGTGTGCCAGTCGGCGGCTTCGAAGCGGGGCACGCGGGCCAGATCCCGCGACCATTGTTCGCGGTCGGTTCGGTGTCCGTCCCCCTCGTAGTCGACCAGCTCACGGTACTCGGGAAACGCGAGGTCGGGGCGGCCCAGGAACTCTCCGTCCGGGCTCCAGACGTCCACGTTCACCGCGGGGCCGGGCAGTCCCGCGCGGATGAAACGCACCCGGAGCTTGGTCTCCGGCGGCGAGTCGCTTCGGTCGCATAACCAGGGAAGGGCCGCCAGCCGTTGAGGTCGACCGCGCCGTCCCGGATGCCGGTGCGCGAGATCCTGCACGCTCGCGAGTGAGGCGAGCGAATCGCGGCGCCAGATGACGCGGTCCCCTGCCGCGACGAGATCCTCGAACCCGAGGTGACCGGCGAGGTCGGCCCAGGTGCGTTCGGGCGTCGTCGTCGGGAGCCCGTGGATCTCGGTGATCTCTTCCGGTCTGATGACGAGGTGATGCCCGACCACGCCGACGGTGCGGGCCGGGCGGATCCGGTGCGGATAGCTCACGTGCAGGCGCGGATCGTGGAACGCCGGCAACGGGATCCCCCACAGTGCCGCCGCCGTGGTGTGCGAGAAGAATCCATGATCGGGCAGGCGCGGGCGGTAGGCCGATGCCTTCTCGAGCGTCGCCACCGGCTCCGTCCGGGACCGTACGCCGTGATACGGCCGCGCAAGGTCACCGCGTCGCGTGCGGGGCCGTCCGACTCCGAGCGCGGCCGCGTCGCGGACGCTGAACTCGTTCCCGAGCTCGTCGGGAATGCGCGAAGGTCTCGTCATGCGATGACCCTCGCGGAGCTGCCGTCCACGCGCGGCATCCCGAATCCCGTAGCGCGTCATCTCGCCCCCCGGAACATGTGAAGGAGGCGTGAGGTGTCGGAAAGGGCCGCTTCTCGCGGAGCGAGGCGGCCCCTTTCGACACCTCAGCACTACGCGCGCCACCTAGGCTGGGCGGGTGACTGACGCCGAGCGCATCCTCCCCGGTTCCCGTGTTCCGCTGGGCCGCCTGCCCAAGATCTCGTTGCACGACCACCTCGACGGCGGGCTGCGCGCGCAGACCATCATCGACCTGGCACCTCAGGCCGGGGTCGAGCTGCCGGCCGACACCGCCGACGCGCTCGAGGCCTGGTTCCTCGCGTCGTGTTCCAGCGGCGAACTCGTCGACTACCTCAAGACCTTCGACATCACCATCGCCGTCATGCAGACCGCCGACAACCTCACGCGCATCGCTCGCGAGTTCGTCGAGGATCTCGCGAAGGACGGCGTGATCTACGGCGAACTGCGCTGGGCGCCGGAGCAGCACCTCGAGCAGGGCCTCACGCTCGACGAGGCCGTCGAGGCCGTTCAGGCCGGCATCGACGAGGCCGTCGAGACGATCGAGGCGGGCGGCGGCTGGATTCGCGCCGGCCAGCTGATCTCGGCGATGCGGCAGAACGACCGCGGGCTGGAGATCGCCGAACTGGCTCTCCGTCACCGCGACGACGGCGCCCACGGCTTCGACATCGCCGGGCCGGAGAAGGGCTTCCCGCCGTCCCGGTTCGCCGATGCCTTCGACCTGCTCGCGAACGAGTCCTTCCCCGTGACGGTGCACGCCGGTGAAGCCGACGGGCTCGACAGCATCCGCTCGGCCCTCGTCGACGGGCACGCGCTGCGCATCGGGCACGGCGTGTGCATCGCCGAGGACATCCAGCTCGAGGACGGCGACGACGACGAGACCAGCCTGGTCACGCTCGGCCGGCTGTCGCAGTGGATCAAGGACCGCGGCATCCCGCTCGAGACGAGCCCGTCGTCGAACCTGCAGACCGCGGCGTTCACCGGCTGGGGCCCCGGGATGACCGGCCACCCGTTCGACGTGCTCTACCAGCTCGGCTTCAAGGTCACCGTGAATCCCGACAACCGGCTGATGAGCGCGACGAGCATCACCCGCGAGCTCGCGCTCCTCGTCGACGCGTTCGGCTACGACGCCGACGACGTCGAGCAGTTCATGGTCAACGCGGCCGAGGCAGCGTTCCTGCCGCTGGAGGAGCGCGAAGAGCTGATCGAGCGCATCGTCGCCGGGTTCGGCCGGGCCTAGCCCAGCTGCCAGCCCGCGTCGTCGCCGATCAGCAGCGGGCGGCCGACGCCGTTCACGGCGGTGCGGATGCGGTCGAGCATCCGCGCGACGAACTCCCGGGGCACGCGGATGCCGCGGGCGGTGACGGCGCGCACGAGCTCGGCGGTGCTGCGCCGGGCGCCGCGATGCTCGACGAGTTCGCGGAGCAACTCGAACTCGAGCGAGGTGAGCGGGAGCAGCTCCTCGCCGCGCCAGGCCAGGCCCGACTCGACGTCGAGCACGAGATCGGCGGCGACGCGGCTGGTCGCCGCCAGCCCGAGACGCCGCACGAAGACCTGCAGGTGGTCGACGACCTCCTCGAGCGAGAACGGCTTCGTGAGGTAGCCGTCGGCGCCCGCCGCGTACGCGGCGGCGCGCTGCTCGTGCTCCGCGCGGCCGGTGACGAACACCACGGCGGCCCGCGACCCGGCGGCCCGCAGCGCGGCGACCACGTCGGTGCCCCGCCCATCCGGCAGCATCATGTCGAGCAGCACGAGGTCGGGACGCGACCGGTCGGCGATCGCGTCGGCGGCGGAGTGCACGACCTTCACCTCCCAGCCCTCGAGTTCCAGGGCGAGGCGCACGACGTGCGTGAAGGTCTCCTCTTCGTCGACGAGGAGGATGCGGACGGGGCGGCTCTCAGCGACGTGTCCTGAGTAGGCGCCGTCGGTGCCGTATCGATGGGTCATGACCCGAGTCTGGCGACGCGCCGTGCGGCCGACATCATCCGCCGGGAGTACTTCCGTGGGGATCAGCCGAGGGCGGTATCACTCGAGAAGCGTGCGCATCCCGGCTTCGAGCGTCGCGACCACCGCCGCCGCCGCCGCTCGGCGTTCGGCCGCCGACCCCGACGCCGACGAGGCGTCGAGGTAGCACTTGAGCTTGGGCTCCGTGCCGCTCGGACGCACGATCACCCGGCCGCCCCCGGCGGTGCGGAGGCGCAGGATGTCGTTCGGCGGGAAGCCGTCGACGCCGGTGAGGTAGTCGTCGACGCCGTCGACCGCGAGCCCGCCGATCTCGGTGGGAGGGGTCGCCCGCAGGCGGGACATCGCCCGCGGGATGTCGGCGAGGTCGGCGACTCGGATCGAGATCTGCGCCGAGGCGAACGCGCCGAACTCGAGAGCGAAGTGGTCGAGGTGCGACTCGAGCGTCTCACCCGCCGCCCGAAGCTCGGAGAACAGCGAGAGCACGGCGACGGCCGCCGAGATGCCGTCCTTGTCGCGCACCTTCTGGGGATCGACGAGGTAGCCGAGGGCCTCCTCGTAGCCGTAGACCAGGCCGGGAACCCGGGAGATCCACTTGAAGCCGGTGAGGGTCTCGACGAAGTCCAAGCCGCGCGCGCGGGCGATCTCGCGCAGCGCCGGCGAGCTGACGAGCGAGCAGGCGAGGGTGCCCGCGTCGTGCTCCCGGGCCGCGCGCCAGCCGAGCAGCCAGCCGATCTCGTTGCCGGTCAGTCGGCGCCAGCCGCCCTCGCTCCGGCGGTCGGGAACCCCGACCGCGACGCGGTCGGCATCTGGGTCGTTGGCGAGTACCAGGTCGGCGTCGTGCTCCGCCGCGAGGGCGAAGGCGAGATCCATCGCGCCCGGCTCCTCGGGATTCGGGAACGCGACGGTGGGGAACCCGGGGTCGGGAGCGGCCTGTTCGGCGACGACGATGGGCGCGGCGAATCCCGCCTCGCCCAACACCCGGGTGGCGGTCTCGAGCCCGACGCCGTGCATCGGCGTGTACACGTAGCGGAGCGGCTCGGGATCGCGCGCGAGCGCGGCCGTGCGCTGGACGTAGGACTCGATCACCGACTCGTCGGCCGTCGCGTACCGGGTCGACGTGGGGTGGGCGCCGAAGGCGACGGTGGAGGCGTGCACGATCTCGGCGGCGATCTCGCCGTCGGCGGGCGGCACGATCTGCGACCCCTGGTCGCCGCCGCCGAGGTAGACCTTGTAGCCGTTGTCGCGGGCGGGGTTGTGGCTGGCGGTCACCATGATCCCCGCGCTCGCCCGCAGCTCGCGCACCGCGTAGGCGAGCACCGGCGTGGGCAGCGCCCGGGGCAGGATCGTCACCTCCACGCCACCGCCGGAGAGGATGGTGGCGGAGTCGCGAGCGAAGACCGCCGAGTTGTGGCGCCCGTCGTAGCCGATCACCGCGGTCGGATGCGGATCCCGGGCCCGCAGATAGGCCGCCAGTCCGGCGGCGGCCTGGGCCACGAGCACGCGGTTCATGCGCATGGGGCCCGCCCCGAGCTGACCGCGGAGGCCGGCGGTGCCGAACTCCAGGCGCCCGGAGAACCGCTCGGTGAGATCATCCGTGGCGGCGGCGTCCCCCGCCTCGGAACGGGCGACGAGCGCGTCGAGTTCTGCCCGGGTGACCGGGTCGGGGTCCTGCGCCATCCAGGCGCGGGCCTCCTCCAGGAGGGTCACAGTGCCGCGACGACCCGCGCGAGCAGGTCCGAGATCACCGGCTCCGCATCCTTGCCCGCCTGCAGCACTTCGGCGTGGCTGAGCGGGTCGGGCGAGATGCCGGCCGCGAGGTTGGTGATGAGCGAGAAGCCGAGGATCTCCATGCCGGCCTCGCGCGCCGCGATGGCCTCGAGTGCCGTCGACATCCCGACGATGTGGCCGCCGACGGCCTTCGCCATCTGCACCTCCGCCGGGGTCTCGTAGTGCGGCCCGCGGAACTGCGTGTAGACGCCCTCGTCGAGGTCGCCCTGCACGGAACGCGCGAGGTCGCGCAGCCGCGTCGCGTACAGGTCGGTGAGGTCGATGAACGTCGCGCCTTCGAGCGGCGAGTCGGCGGTGAGGTTGATGTGGTCCGAGATCAGCACCGGGGTGCCGGGGGTCCAGTGCTCCTTGATGCCGCCGGCGCCGTTGGTGAGGACCATGATGGATGCCCCCGCCGCCGCCGCGGTACGCACCGAGTGCACGACCCGCCGCACGCCGTGGCCTTCGTAGTAGTGGGTGCGCGCCCCGATGACGAGAGCGTGCTTGCCGTTGGGCAGGCGGACGCTGCGCAGCGTGCCGACATGGCCGGTGAGCGCGGGCTTGCCGAATCCGAGGATCTCGGTCGCCGGGATCGTCGCGACGGTCTCGCCGAGCAGGTCGGCGGCCTTCGCCCAGCCGCTGCCGAGGGTGAGCGCGATGTCGTGCTTCCCGACCCCGGTCGCGGCGGCGAGCTGCGCGGCAGCCTCTTTCGCGATGACGAACGGGTCGGCGGCGGGATCGTCGAGGGGGTTGATGTCGTTACCCATCCGTTCACTCTAGGACGCGGCCCGGCCCGCGGAGCGCGTCGCAGACCTGGGAGGATGGAGGCATGCCGTACGAGTTCGAGCGCACCCACCGTCTGGCCGTCCTCGGCGGCGGCCCCGGGGGCTACGAGGCCGCCCTGACCGGTGCGCAGCTCGGCGCCGAGGTGACCCTCGTCGAGCGCGCGGGCGTCGGCGGATCAGCCGTGCTGACCGATGTCGTGCCGTCGAAGACCCTCATCGCGACGGCCGAAGCCGCCACCGCCGTCGGCGAGGCCGCCGACCTCGGCGTGCAGTTCTTCACCCGCAACGACAAGGACCGCCCGGTTCGTCCCGAGGTCGCGGTCAACCTCGGCGCCGTCAACAAGCGCCTCCTGGCGCTCGCCCAGCAGCAGTCCGCCGACATGAAGGCCCAGCTGGTGCGCGCCGGCGTGCGCATCGTGCAGGGCGACGGCCGGCTCGAGGATGCCAACACGATCATCGCCTCGACCGGCCGCGGTAAGGCCCGCACCGACTTCGACGAGATCACCGCCGACACCCTCATCGTCGCGGTCGGCGCATCCCCCCGCATCCTGCCCACCGCGAAGCCCGACGGCGAGCGCATCTTCACCTGGACCCAGCTCTACGCGCTCGAGTCGATCCCCGAGCACCTCATCGTGGTCGGCTCCGGCGTCACCGGCGCCGAGTTCGCCTCCGCCTACCTCGCCCTCGGCGCGAAGGTCACCCTCGTGTCGAGCCGAGACCAGGTGCTGCCGGGAGAGGATGCCGACGCCGCCTCCGTGCTCGAGGCGGTCTTCAAGCGGAACGGGATGACGATCCTCAACAAGAGCCGCGCGGCCTCCGTCACCCGCGACGGCGACACCGTCGTGGTGAAGCTCGGCGACGGGCGCGAAGTCGTCGGCTCGCACGCGTTGCTCGCGGTGGGATCCATCCCGAACACCGCCGGCATCGGGTTGGCCGAGGCCGGCATCCAGCTCACCGAGTCCGGTCACATCCGGGTCAACCGCGTCGCCCGCACCTCGATTCCGTCGGTCTACGCGGCCGGCGACTGCTCCGATTTCCTGCCGCTCGCCTCCGTCGCTTCGATGCAGGGGCGCACCGCCGTGTTCCACGCGCTCGGCGACGCGGTCACGCCCACCGAGCAGCGCAACGTCACGAGCAACATCTTCACGCAGCCCGAGGTCGCCACCGTCGGCTGGTCGCAGCACCAGATCGAGGAGGGGATCGCGCAGGGCGAGATCTACAAGCTCGACCTCGCGTCGAACCCCCGGGCCAAGATGATGGGCATCAAGGACGGCTTCGTGAAGCTGTTCGCCCGCACCGGCTCGGGTACCGTCATCGGCGGCGTCGTCGTCGCTCCGAAGGCGAGCGACCTCATCCTGCCGATCGCGCTCGCCGTCGAGCATCGCCTCACCGTCGACCAGCTCGCCCGCGCCTTCAGCGTCTACCCGTCGCTGTCGGGGTCGATCACCGACGCCGCTCGGGCCATGCACATCGTCGGGTGACGCCCCGCCGACGCGGGGTGGGCCGCGGCGTGCGAATCCCGCCGCGCTGTTCTCGCGGGCCGTCTTCGCACACGGCGGACCACGCCGGCGGGTCAGCCGGGACGGTCAGCCGAAGAGGCCGCGCTTCCTGGTCCAGCCGTGCTGCTCGAGGAACGCGAACAGCGGCTGCTTGATCCGCGACGAGTCGAACGACCAGGCGAGCACGGGGGAGACGCCGTCAAGGGTGTTCGAGATGCCGCCGAGCTCGAGGCGGAACTCCTTGCCGATCTTCTTGCCCGAGAACGTGCTCGCGTCGAACGAGAGGCCGCCGAGACCGACCGACGACGTCACCTGGGTCTCGCGGTCCTTGGACTTCCACGTGCCCTTGTCCTGGTTGAAGGTCACGGTGACCGAGAAGTCCCGGTCGATCGCGGCGAACTCGGTCGGGTAGAGGGTCTGCGCGCTCACGACGTCCCAGCGCGCGATGATCCTGTCGCCGTCCGCGGCGTAGACGATCGGCACGTCGGGGGCGTTGAGCGTCGGGACCAGGGCGAGCAGCTCGGGCAGCGGGGTGGGCATGACCCGAGCCTAGGACTCAGTCCTCGATGGCGAGCAGTCGGTGCCCCGCCGAGACGGTGGCGCCGACGGTGGCGTCGAGGGCGGTGACCGTGCCGTCGCGGTGCGCCGTGATGGGCTGCTCCATCTTCATCGCCTCGAGCACGAGCACGAGGTCGCCCTTGACGACCTTGTCGCCCTCCGCGACGGCGACCTTCACGATCGTGGCCTGCATCGGTGCCTGGATGGTCGAGCCGGTGGCCGTGGCGACGCCACCGCCGCCCGAGCGCCGCTTCGGGGCGGGAGCCGCCGACACCGACCCGCCGCCGGGCAGGAGCTGGGTGGGCAGCGACACCGAGATGCGCTTGCCCTCGACCTCGACGACGACGTCGTGCCGCTTCTCGGGAGCTCCCGACTCGGGCAGCATCCCGCCCCAGGGCTCGATGTCGTTGACGAACTCGGTTTCGATCCAGCGCGTGTAGACGCCGAACCTGCCGTCCTCGGCGAGGAACGCCGGGTCGCGCACGATCTTGCGGTGGAACGGCAGCACGGTCGGCAGACCGGCGACCTCGAACTCGTCGAGGGCCCGGCGGGCGCGCTCGAGCGCGTCGGCGCGGGTGTGGCCGGTGACGATGAGCTTCGCGAGCAGCGAATCGAACGAGCCCGAGATGACGTCGCCCGTGGTGACGCCGGAGTCGACGCGCACGCCGGGGCCGCCGGGGAAGCGCAGCACGTTGACCGGCCCGGGGGTGGGCAGGAAGTTGCGGCCCGGGTCTTCGCCGTTGATGCGGAACTCGATCGAGTGCCCGTGCGTCTCGGGGTCGACCGGGTCGAGGAGTCCGCCCTCGGCGATGCGGAACTGCTCGCGCACCAGGTCGATGCCGGTGACCTCCTCCGAAACGGGATGCTCGACCTGGAGGCGGGTGTTCACCTCGAGGAACGAGACGGTGCCGTCCTTGCCGATCAGGAACTCGCAGGTGCCGGCTCCGAGGTAGCCGACCTCCTTCAGGATCGCCTTCGACGAGGTGTACAGCAGCTCGGTCTGCTCGGGGGTGAGGAACGGCGCGGGCGCCTCCTCGACGAGCTTCTGGTGGCGGCGCTGCAGCGAACAGTCGCGCGTGGAGACGACGATCACGGTGCCGGCGGAGTCGGCGAGGCACTGGGTCTCGACGTGGCGCGGCTCGTCGAGGTACTTCTCGACGAAGCACTCGCCGCGGCCGAAGGCGGCGGTGGCCTCGCGCACGGCGGAGTCGAACATCTCCGGCACCTCTTCGCGGGTGCGGGCGACCTTGAGTCCGCGTCCGCCGCCGCCGAAGGCCGCCTTGATCGCGACGGGGAGGCCGACCTGGTCGACGAAGTCGAGCACCTCGGAGGCATCCGCGACGGGGTTGAGGGTTCCGGGAGCCAGCGGCGCCCCGACCTTCTCGGCCACGTGGCGCGCCGACACCTTGTCGCCGAGACGTTCGATCGAGTCGGGCGACGGCCCGATCCAGATGAGTCCGGCGTCGATGACGGCCCGGGCGAAGTCGGCGTTCTCGGCGAGGAACCCGTATCCCGGGTGCACGGCGTTCGCGCCCGAGCGACGGGCGACGGAGAGCAGCTTCTCGATGACGAGGTAGGTGTCGGCCGACGTGGTGCCGTCGAGGGCGTAGGCCTCGTCGGCGAGTTTCACGTGGCGCGCATCCCGATCCTGGTCGGCGTAGACGGCGACCGACCCGATGCCGGCATCCCGCGCAGCTCGGATCACCCGCACGGCGATCTCCCCCCGGTTCGCGATGAGCACCTTGGTGATACGACGTGCGGGGGCGACGGCCATAACTCCCGAGCATATCTTTCGGGGTTGCCCGCGCTTTTGTCGAAGGTGCACAGAAACGTCGCCGATCCGCGGTGGGCGGCTACAGAGGAGATCGGATGCCGGAGTCGCCTCAGGCGGGCATCACCGGTTCCAGAGGTCCGGCCATTCGATCGCGAGGCGTCGGGTGAGCGTTCGCAGCAGCGGGATGCTCAACCCGACGACCGCGTGCGGGTCGCCGTCGATCGACGCGATGAAGGCGGCGCCCTTCGCATCGATGGTGAAGGCACCCGCGACCTCGAGGGGTTCGCCGGTGGCGATGTAGGCGTCGATCTCGACGTCGGTGATGTCGGAGGCGAAGTTGACGGTGGCAACGGCGGGGGCGCCGACGGCCCGCCCGGTGCGGGTGTCGATCAGCCAGTGACCGGAGTGCAGGCGACCCGAGCGGCCGCGGTGGGCGAGCCATCGCTCGCGAGCCGCCTCGGGCCGGTGCGGCTTGCCGTAGACGGTGCCGTCGAACTCGAACGTGGAGTCGCCACCGAAGACGAGTCCGTCGAGGTCGGGATGCGCGGACGCGACCGCCTCGGCTTTGAGCCGCGCGAGCAGCATCACCATCTCGGGCGGGGGGAGCGGACCGGCGGCGGCGACGGCCGCGTCCTCGTCGACTCCGGGCGCGATCGCGACGGGCTCGATCCCGGCCGCGCGCAGGGTCGCCAAGCGCGCGGGAGAGGTCGAGGCGAGATAGAACTGCACAGCGCTCCTAAGCTGGCTCGAATGGGCGACATGCAAGGCCGTGAGATCGAGGTCGAGGCTACCAACATGGCCCACGGCGGCGAGTCCGTCGCGCGCTACGACGGCCGGGTGGTGTTCGTCGCGGACGCGATCCCCGGCGAGAAGATCGTGGCGCGGGTGACCGACGACACGAAGAAGAGCTTCTGGCGCGCCGACACCGTGCGGGTGCTCGAGCCGAGCCCGCACCGCCGCCCGCACGTCTGGGCGGAGGCATCCGTCGATCGCGAGCCGGCCGGGCGTCCCGGCGGTGCCGACTACGGGCACATCGACCTGGCGCATCAGCGCGTGCTCAAGGCCGGCGTGCTCGCCGACGCGCTCAGCCGGATGGCGAAGGTCGACCGAGCCGTCACCGTCGAGGCGCTTCCCGGCCCCACCCCGGAATCCACCGCGGACGGCACCGGCTGGCGCACCCGCGAGCGGCTGCACGTCGGCGACGACGGCCGGCTCGGGCCCTATGGCGCACGCTCGCACCGCGTGATCGCCGTGGCCGGACTCCCGCTCGCCGTCGACGCCGTGCGCGAGCACGCCCCGCTGGCCGAGCGGATGCCCGGGGCCGGCACCGTGACGGTCCTCGCCCCGAGCACGGGCGACGGCGCGCGGCTGATCATCGGCGCACAGAAGCCCACCGTCATCCGCGAGCGCGTCGGCGACCGCGAGTTCCTTGTCGACGACACCGGCTTCTGGCAGGTGCACGCCGCCGCCCCGGCGACGCTGAGTGCGGCCGTTCAGGATGCCATCGATCCTGCCCTCCTCGATCCGAAGGCCGCGAACCTCGACCTCTACGGCGGTGTCGGCCTGCTCGCCGCGGCCGTCGGCGACCGGTTCGGCAGCGGCCTGCGCATCACCTCGGTCGAATCCCAGGAGCGTGCGACCGAGCACGCGGCCGAGAACCTCGCCGACTGGCTCGGCGCCGCCGTCATCACCGCGCGGGTCGAGTCGTACGTGCGCTCGCTCGCCGACGCCTCGGCCGGGGAGCGTGCGCGACTCGCCGCCGCGACGGTCGTGCTCGATCCGCCGCGGTCCGGCGCCGGGGCATCGGTGCTCGAGCCTCTCGCCGCGGCCGGCCCCGCCCAACTGGTCTACGTCGCGTGCGATCCCGTCGCGTTCGCGCGCGACGTCGCCGTGCTGGAGCAGGCGGGGTATGCGCTCACCCGGCTGCGCGCCCTCGATCTCTTCCCGCACACGCATCACGTCGAGGCGATCGGCACCTTCGTCCGCGCCTGACCGCGCGGGGCCCGCGACGACGATCGGAAACGGTGCTCGGCGGCCGTTCCGGCGCGAGGGTGTGGATAGATCGGTCCGTCTGCGGCTGGGAAGAGTACGATCGAAGGTGGATCAGGACCGCCCGGATGCTGTTTCGTCCGATCAGCGGGGGGAGAACGGATGAGCATGTCGCAGACGGTCGACCGTTTCCCGGCGTCCGACCCCACGGGCCGCCCCGACACCTCAGGGGTGCGCGTCGCGATCGTCGACGATCACGAATCCGTGCGCCTCGGGCTGAAAGCCGCCTTCGCCGATGACGGCTACAACGTGGTCGCCGTGGGCGAGAACGTCGACGCCCTGCTCACCGCTCTCGCCGGCCGCGAGGTCGACGTCGTCGTGCTCGACCTGTCGCTCGGCGACGGCTCCACCGTCACCGACAACGTCAAGCGCGTGCAGGCGGCCGGCGCGGCCGTCCTCATCCACAGCATCGCCGACCGTGTGGCTCTCGTGCGCGAGGCGCTCGCCGCCGGAGCCGCGGGCGTCATCCCGAAGTCCTCGGCTACCAAGACCGTCATCGCCGCCGCGGCCACCGTCGCGCGCGGCGACGTGCTCAACAATCTCGAATGGGCGACCGCGATCGATGCCGACCGCGACTTCGCCAAAGCGCAGCTGGGGCGTCGCGAACGGGAGATCCTGCACCTGTACGCGTCCGGTCTGCCGCTGAAGCTCGCCGCCGAGCAACTGGGCATCGGTTACTCGACGGCTCGGGAGTATCTCGACCGCATCCGCGTGAAATACGTCGAGGTCGGTCGCCCGGCCCCGACCAAGGTCGACCTGCTCCGCCGCGCGGTCGAGGACGGCATCCTGCCGGGTCTCGACCCCGACGGTGGCGAAGCCTAACCAGGTCGCCGGTCAGCCCGCGTTCGGGCGCCCGGTCCGCAATCCGCTCAGCCTGCTCCGCGTCGACGCGGCCATCGCGCGCCTCGCCGCGGTCGTCGGCGGCGCCTTCTTCCTGCAGTCGATCCCGCTGCAGCTTCTTCAACTGCCGAACATGGCACCCGCCTGGAGCGCCGTCACCCTCACCCTCCTGGTCGCGTCGCTCGTCGCCTGCGCGATCGCGTCTATCCTCAAGCGGATGGTGCGCTCGACCTACATCGCGTTCGCCGTCGTCTACCTGATCGCTCTCATCAGCTGGCCGTTCGCGGTGGTCGACGTCGCCACCGCGGTCTCCCAGAACGAGAGCTACTGGCTGTACTTCCTGCTGACCATCGCCACCACGATGGCCTCGGTCGCGATGGAACTGCCGATCGCCGTCGTCTACACGGTCGGCGCGCCCATCCTCTACGGCATCATCCGGATCACCCCGCCCGGCGGTGGCACCGACGTCGGGCGCGCCGTGCTCGACTCGGTGTACTCGATCCTGCTGGGCGGCAGCATCCTCATCATGATCGCGGTGCTGCGGGCGGCCGCCGGCGGCGTCGACACCGCGCAGCAGAACGCCCTCGAGCGGTACGCGCACGCGGTGCGGCAGCACGCGACCGAGGCGGAGCGCGTGCAGGTCGACTCGATCGTGCACGACAGCGTGCTCACCACCCTGCTGTCGGCGGCGCGCGCCTTCAGCCCCGAGGCGAAGGGGCTCGCCGCGACGATGGCGGGCAACGCGATCGGGCACCTGCGCGAGGCGGTCGCCGTCGCGCCCGACTCCGAGGCGACCGTGTCGGGCGAGATGGTCGCCCAGCGCATCGTCAGCGCCGCTGACAGCATGTCGCAGTCGTTCACGGTGCGCACCTTCGCCGAGGAGTGGTGCCTGATCCCGGTGCACGTTGCTGAGGCGGCCTACTCGGCGACCGTGCAGGCGATGGTCAACAGCCTCCAGCACGCCGGCACCGGCGTCGAGCGCTGGGTCGACCTTCGCTCGCACGGGCAGCAGGCGTTCACGATCGAGATCGGCGACAAGGGCGCCGGCTTCGACCCCGACCTCATCCCGACCGAGCGTCTCGGCGTGCGGGTCTCGATCCTCGAACGGGTCGCGAGTGCGGGCGGCCACGCCCGCATCGACACCGCCCCCGGCGAGGGCACCGTCGTGTCGCTCAGCTGGGACGGCGCGGCGCCCGCCGAGCCGGAGAGCGTCCCCGACGACGTGGAGGAATCGGCATGAGGGTCGCCGTCCCCCGCCCGCTGATCATCCTGGTCGCGGCACTGTTCTCCGCCTACCTGATCGTGCTCGCGGTCTACTCGCTGCCGTTCGGCTTCGCCGCATCGAACGAGCCGGTCATCGCCGCGATGGCGATCTACGCGCTCGCGACCTTCGCCGTGCTCGTGCCCGACAAGCGCCCGCGGATGCCGGTCTGGCTCGCGGCGTTCGCCGTCGCCATCGCGATCGTCCTGCCGATGCTCGTCACCTCGGTGCTCGACCCGGGGCGCGTGGGCGGCAACGGATACGCCACCTGGTACGTCGCCGCGGTCGGTGCGCTGATGACCATCACTGCCGTGCGCCGCCGCCCGGGCTTCGCCTGGGCCGGCATCGGCTTCCTCGTCGTGCAGACGGTCTTCTGGGCCGGTCCCGTCGGGCTCGTGGCCCTCGGCGTCATCGGCGACGCGTCGTGGGTCGGCGTCGCACACCTGCTCACCAACGCCCTCGCGAAGGCGGTGCGCGACTCGCAGCGCTTCGCGGTCGCCGAGCGCGGTGCTGCGGAGTGGCAGGCGGCGCAGGAGGCGCACCTCAACGAACGCCAGTTCCGGCTCGGGCAGACGACCGTCATGGCTCTGCCGATGCTGCGCACCATCCAGCAGAGCGGCGGTGACCTCACCGCGGCGCAGCGCGCCGAGTGCCTGCACCTCGAGGGCGCCATCCGCGACGAGATCCGCGGTCGCAAACTGCTGAACGACGCCGTGCGCGAGCAGGTCATGCTCGCCCGCCGGCGCGGCACGACCGTCACGCTGCTCGATGAGGGCGGCATCGACGACCTCGAGGGCACCGACCTCGATCGGGTGCTCGGGGCGCTCGCCGACGCGCTGCGTCGCACGAATGCCGACAAGGTGATCGCCCGCACGGTGCCCGAAGGGTCGGATGTGGCGGTCACCGTCGTCGGGTTGCGGTCCAGCGACGACGGCAGCGCGAGTCTGCTCGGCGACTCGCTCGACGACGACGAGGTCGAGCTGTGGCTGGAGATCCCGCGCGTGGTGGCTTAGGGCAGCACGCGTTCCGTCGCGAACAGGTAGTTGCGCACCTCGGCCCGCACCGCCTCGGTGCGCGTCCAGGCGCCGTCGACCCAGGTGTACATGCGGTACTCGGGCCAGCGCTCGGCGATCTCGGCGAGGAAGCCGGCCGCGTCGCGGTCGTAGCGCACGAGGTGGCGGTCTTCGATCTCCAGCTGCAGGGTGGGCCGGTCGCGGTCGATCACCCGGCGCGCACCTTCGATGACGAGCGGCTCGAAGCCCTCGACATCCACTTTGATGTAGGAGATGCGGCCGAGACCCTCGCGCTCCACCCAGTCGTCGATGGTGTCGATGTCGGTGCGCACCCGGTGCACGCGCCGCTCGGACGGTGTGCCGACGGGTCGCAGGTGGCCGTGGCCGAAGATCGGGAACGGGCCGTTGACGGGGACGACGATCTCGCCCTCGCCGGGCTGCGGTCCCATCGCGACGCGCCGCAGCTTGCCGCGCGCGGTGCCGACGAGGCCGCGGAGTAAGCGCACGACGTGGAAGTTGCGCGGCTGCGGATCGATCGAGTCGATGCGCCCGGTGCGGCCGATGAGGTACGACAGCGGGACCGTGTACATGCCGAGGCCCGCCCCGATGTCGAGCACCGTGTCGCCGGGCTTCACCAGCTGGGCGAGGCCCTTGATCTCGGGCTCGGCCCAGTCGATGCGGCCCGCGGCGAGGTAGACGGCGTGCCCGACGCGCGAGCGCCAGCCTCCGCGTCGCGCCGGTGAGGGGGCAGATACCGTCGGAACGGCGGCTTCGGTCACGAAATACCTCGATCAGGGGCGGGGAGCAGCGCGGGTCGCGACAACTCTAACGGGAGCCAAGTGCCCGAGACGTCGTCCCGGAGGATGACAGCGGCACGCTCCCGGGGCGACCTCCGCGGAACGGGAAAGGGGCCGGATCGATGATCCGGCCCCACCCAATAATCGAGTCAGGGCGACAACCCGAATATCGCCCTGACTCGCCCCCACATGATCGGCACGCTTACCCTTGTCGCCGATCCATGGCGGCGGGCTCATGATCATAAGCCGCGCCTGTTCGATCCAAGCTACCTGGGGACTGCGCCCAGCCCAAGTCGTCATTTCGGGGGACATTCGCTGTGCCGAACCCCGATCGATACAGGCTGTTTCGGAGGATATGGCCGTCCAATCGGGGGACAGCACCGAGGGATCCGGCACGGTCGACGCGGCACTTCGACGGAATCGCGTGCGGCGACGACGGATTCCGGCGACGGGTCAGCCCCGGAATTCGCGCCAGACGCCGAACGTCAGGGGGGCGCGGATGTCGCGCTGGCTCTCCTGCCACCCGGTCGGGCCGCGGTCGCCGCGGCGTCGGCTCTCGCTCGCGAGTTCGTCGAGCGCGGCGGTGAGCACTGCCGTGACGGCGGCGATGTCCTCAGGGGTGGGGCTGCCGCCGAGGACGCGGATCCCGGGGGTGGGCTGCTCGGGCGTCGGCTGTTCGTCGGGCATCAGAGCGGGATGTTCCCGTGCTTCTTCGGCGGCTGCGAGGAGCGCTTGGTGCGCAGCGCGCGCAGGGCCTTCACGATCGCGACGCGGGTGGCGGCGGGTTCGATGATGCCGTCGAGTTCGCCGCGCTCGGCCGCGAGGTAGGGGTTCGCGACGTTGTAGGTGTACTCGTTGGCGAGTCGCGTGCGCACGGCGGCGACATCCTCTCCCGCCTCCTCGGCCTTCTTGATCTCGCCGCGGTAGAGGATGTTGACGGCGCCCTGGCCGCCCATGACGGCGATCTCGGCGGTCGGCCAGGCGAAGTTGAGGTCGGCGCCGAGCTGCTTGGAGCCCATCACGATGTAGGCGCCGCCGTAGGCCTTGCGGGTGATGACGGTGACCAGGGGCACGGTCGCCTCGGCGTACGCGTAGATGAGTTTCGCCCCGCGGCGGATGACCCCGGTCCACTCCTGGTCGGTGCCGGGCAGGTATCCGGGCACGTCGACGAGGGTGAGGATCGGGATCGAGAAGGCGTCGCAGAAGCGCACGAAGCGGGCCGCCTTCTCGCCGGCGTCGATGTTGAGGGTGCCGGCCATCGCCTGCGGCTGGTTGGCGATGATCCCGATGCTGCGGCCCTCGATGCGGGCGAAGCCGATGACGATGTTCGGCGCGAACAGCGGGGCGACCTCCAGGAAATCGTCGTTGTCGACGAGCGATTCGATGATGGTCGTCACGTCGTAGGGCTGGTTCGGCGAGTCCGGGATGACGGTGTTCAGCCGGCGGTCGTCGTCGGTGATCTCGAGCGCCGTCTCCGATTCGTAGACCGGTGACTCGACGAGGTTGTTGTCGGGCAGGAACGAGATCAGCGCCCGGGCGTAGTCGAGGGCGTCGTCTTCGTCGTCGGCCATGTAGTGCGAGACTCCGGTGCGCTGGCTGTGCGTGCGTGCGCCGCCGAGCTCGTCCATGCCGACGTCTTCGCCGGTGACGGTCTTGATGACGTCGGGGCCGGTGACGAACATCTGGCTGGTCTTGTCGACCATGATCACGAAGTCGGTGAGCGCGGGGCCGTAGACGGCGCCGCCGGCGGCCGGCCCGAGGATGACCGAGATCTGCGGGATGACGCCGGACGCCGCGGTGTTCAGGCGGAAGATCTCGCCGTACTTGCCGAGCGCGACGACGCCCTCCTGGATGCGCGCGCCGCCCGAGTCGAGCAGGCCGATGATCGGCACCCCGGTCTTGAGCGCCAGCTGCATGACCTTGATGATCTTCTCGCCGGCGACTTCGCCGAGCGACCCGCCGAAGACGGTGAAGTCCTGCGAGTAGACGGCGACCTGACGCCCGTGGATGGTGCCGGTGCCGGTGACGACCGCGTCGCCGTACGGCCGGTTCTTCTCCATGCCGAAGGCGACGGTGCGGTGGCGCACGAACTCGTCGAGTTCGACGAACGAGCCCTGGTCGAGCAGCTGCTCGATGCGCTCGCGGGCGGTCTTCTTGCCCTTGGCGTGCTGCTTCTCGATCGCCGCGGCCCCGCTCGCGGTCACCGCCTCGTGGTAGCGGACCTTGAGGTCCGCGAGCTTCCCGGCGGTGGTTCGCATATCGGGCGCGGGCGTGGAGGCGGCGTCGGTCACGGCGTTCAGCCTACCGAGGGGTTGCCGGGATGCCGTTGGCGGGAACCTCCAAAGAGAGTCAGCGAGGATCGGCGCGTCGAATCGCGCCTCGACGACGGCGCACTTCGCCTCGGTCGATTCGCGCAGCCCGTCGATCCGGGCTGCGACGCCCTCGATGGAGGCGCGGAGGGCTCGGTTGAAGCTGATCGTCGGCCGGGTCGCGGCCGGAAGGTAGCGACGCCGGGACCGTCTGTGGCGTCGACCTGGGCGGGCTCGAGACGGCGTGGCGGGTGGAGAACTCGGTCATGTTCGGTTCACCTGCGGGACACGTCCTCGTCAGATGTCGTCCACCATCCGGGCTGAGCGTGGGACGAGCCCGCCTTCAGCAAGCGGACGGTGAGCGGATCGAGGCGAGCGTGGCGGAGTCGGGCTATCCCCTGGTGTGGGTCGAGTCGCCTCTGCAGTTCGTCTCCGCCGCCGAGCTGGCCGCCGCTCGGGGCGTGCGGATGCGCGTGGTCTTCCGCCTCGGACCGCAGATGCCGGAGACGGCCGCTGAGCTGCTCGCCCGTGGCGCGGAGTTCGCCTCGTGCCTGCCGTACGTCGGCATTCCGTGGGGCGAGCTGTCGCGCGCGGCCGAATGGATCGCCGGCGACGGGCTGTCGGGGCAGTTCCGGATGGCCGCCGCGGTTTTGCGGCCGCGCGCCGTGACCCTCCTCGACGATGGCGCGATGAGCCTCCGGCTCGCCGCCGCTCTGGCCGGGAGATGCTCCTTCGAGCGGCCCGCACAGCGCTCGTCGGCCCTCCGCGGCCTGTTGGGCGACCTCACCCGCGACCACCTGCGAGGTCTCGCTGGCAGGGGTCGTCTCGAATTCTTCAGCGCGTTCGTCGAGGCGCCCGGTGCCAACATGCCCGAGTTCGCTGCAGCCGCCGCCCTCGGGGTGCGGCTGCGCGCCAACCGGTTCGCGTGGACCCGCCGCACCGCGCGGCCGCCGCAGCTTCCCGCACGTCGCGTGCTGCTCGGCACGGCGCGCGTCGCCGACGGGCTGCTCGACGCCGCGGAGCACCGGGCCGAGGTCGCCCGTTTCGCGGCGGCCGGCGCGGCCGTCTACCTGCCGCACCGTCGGGAGTCCGCCGCGGAGGTCGCCGCGATGCGGGGGATCCCGGGAGTCACGGTGATCGAGCCGAACCTGCCGGTCGAGCTCTACCTCGCCGGCCTCGACGGTCTCGAGATCCGCTCGTCGGGTTCGAGCGCCGACACGACTCTGGCCCGCGTCCTGGCGGAGCGCGCGGCGTGACCCGTCGAAACGGCGACGGGGGTGACGACTCGCGGCAGGCCGGCCCCCGCCGCGAGGTCGTCGCCGTCATTCCGGCGCGCGGCGGTTCGAAGGGCGTTCCGGGGAAGAACCTCAAGCGCGTGGGCGGGGTGCCGCTCGTCGGCCGCGCCGTCGCCTCCGCCCGCGAGGCCGTGCGCGTCGACCGGGTTGTCGTGTCGACCGACGACGCGGAGATCGCCGCCGTCGCCCGCGAATGGGGCGCGGAGGTCGTCGACCGTCCGGCGCAGATCGCCGGCGACACGGCGTCGAGCGAATCGGCGCTGCTGCACGCGTTTGACGCGCTCGCCGATCGCGGCATCGAGCCTCGGATCCTGGTGTTCATCCAGGCGACGTCGCCGTTCGTCGATGCCGCCGACCTCGACGACGCGATCGGCCGCGTCGAGCAGGGGCACGAGGACGTCGTGTTCTCGGCAGTGGAGTCGTGGGGCTTCCTCTGGCGGCACGACCCGGACGGCATGTCAGGCATCAACCACGACCCCGCCGCGCGGCCCCGCAGGCAGGATCGCGAGCCGGAGTACCTCGAGACCGGCGCCTTCTACGTGCTCGACGCCGCGGGCTTTCGGGCGGCGGGGCACCGCTTCTTCGGCCGCACCGGGGTCGCCCTGGTGGACGAACGGCATGCGCTCGAGATCGATACCGAGGAGCAGCTGCAGCTGGCCGCGGCGATCGCCCCGCTCGTCGACGCGCCCCGACCGCTCGACGCGGACGCGCTGGTCACCGACTTCGACGGCGTGCACACCGACGACTCGGTGCTCGTCGGGCAGGACGGCGCGGAGTTCGTGACCGTCGACCGCGGGGACGGGATGGGCATCACCTTGCTGAAGCGCGCGGGAGTGCCGACCCTCATCCTGTCGACGGAGACCAACCCGGTCGTCTCCGCGCGCGCCGCGAAGCTCGGCGTCGACGTGCGCCAGGGGCTGGGCGACAAGGCCTCGGTGCTGCGGGCCTGGGCCGCGGAGCGTGGCATCGACCTCGACCGCATCGCCTACCTCGGCAACGACGTCAACGACCTCGAGTGCCTCGCCCTCGTCGGCTGGCCGCTCGCCGTGCCCGACGCCCACCCCCGTGTGCTCGCCGCGGCCCGCATCGTGCTCGGCAGCCCCGGCGGCCGCGGCGCGGTGCGCGAAGCCGCCGAACGCATCCTCGCCGCCCGTGAGAACGCGGCGCCCGCGTCATCCAGCAGAAGGAGTACGGCATGAACGTCCGCATCGGAAGCCACACGGTCGGCGACGGGCACCCCGCCTACGTCATCGCCGAGATCGGCCTGAACCACAACGGCGACGTCGAGATCGCCAAGCGGCTCATCGACGTCGCGGCCGACGCCGGAGCGCAGGCCGTGAAGTTCCAGAAGCGCACCCCCGAGATCTCCACGCCGGCCCACATGCGCGACGTGCCGCGGGAGACCCCGTGGGGCACGATGAGCTACCTCGAGTACCGCTACCGCGTCGAATTCGATCGCGACCAGTACATCGAGATCGGCGACCATGCGACCCTGCGCGGGCTCGACTGGTTCGCCTCGCCGTGGGACGTGCCGAGCGTCGCCTTCCTCGAGGACCTCAACGTCGTCGCGCACAAGGTGGCGTCGGCGTCGGTGACCGACCTCGAACTGTTGCGCGCGCTCGCCGCCACCGGGAAGCCGATCATCCTGTCGACCGGGATGTCGACGATCGACCAGATCGACGCGGCCGTCGACGTGTTCGGCGTCGAGAACCTCGTGCTGCTGCACGCCACCTCGACCTACCCGATGCCCGCCGAGGAGGCCAACCTGCGAATGATGACGACCCTCCGCGGCCGCTTCCCGGGCGTGCCGGTCGGGTACTCGGGTCACGAGCCGGGGCTGCAGATCTCGCTCGCGGCCGCGGCCCTCGGCGCGACGGCGATCGAGCGGCACATCACCCTCGACCGCACGATGTGGGGTTCCGACCACGCCGCGTCGCTCGAGCCGGCCGGTCTGCAGCACCTCGTGCGCGACATCCGCATCATCGAGTGCGCGCTCGGCGACGGGATCAAGCGGATCATGCCCGGCGAAGAGGCCCCGATGGCCAAGCTGCGGCGGGTCACTGCGTGAAGACGCCCTCGATGAGGGCTGTCGGCCTCGCCGACTCGGACTCGTATGTGAAGTGGGGGGCGGCTCTGCTCGGCACCCTGCCGGGGGAGTGGGAGCGCGAGCTGCTCGTCGTCGACTCGCAGTTCACGGTCAACGACACGCAGCTGCGGGACGCGATCGCCGGCACCGGGGTGACGGAGGTGGTGCGAACGCCCTTCGGCGAGGTGGCGGCGCGCGTCGCCGGGCGCACACCTGATGTCGTGCTCGTCGCCGCGCCCGGGCCGGTCAGCCGGGAGCTGGTGCGGCTGATCGCCCGGATCGAGCCCCGTCCGGTGATCGTGTCGGGGATGCCGGGCATCTCGATCCCGGTGACGGTCAAGGCGCTGCGCTTCCGCCGCCAGTCGGATCTGATGATCGTGCACTCCCGCCGTGAGGTGCGCGAGTTCGCGACCCTGGCGCGCGAGCGGGGATGGGACCACCGCCTCGCTCTCGCCCGGCTCCCGTTCGCGGCCGCCGGACCCCGGTCGTCCGCGACCCTCGGCGACGACCTCGTCTTCGCCGCGCAGGCGATCGTGCCGCGCGAGCGGGCCGACCGGGTCATCGTGGCGCGGATGCTGCGCGACGCCGCGCTCGCCGACCCGTCGCGGCGCGTCGTCGTCAAGCTGCGCGCGCGCCCGGGGGAGCGGTCGACCCACCCGGAGCAGGACGGCTACCCCGAACTGCTCGAGGGCCTCGGCGACCTGCCGCCGAATCTGGTGTTCGCCACCGGCCCGATGGGGGAGGCCCTCGACTCCGCCGCCGGGCTGGTGACGGTGAGTTCGACGGCGATCCTCGAGGCGGTGGCCCGGGGGATCCCTGCGATCGCGATCGACGCCTTCGGGGTGTCGGATGGGCTGATCAACCCGGTCTTCGCCGGCAGCGGGATGTTCGGCGGCCGGAACGACGTCGTCGAGCGGCGCTTCCGGCATCCCGACCCCGCCTGGGTCGACGACAACTACTTCCACGCCGAGGATGACTGGGTGGCCACCCTCGAGTCCCTCGTGGCGGCCCGGCGACGGGGCGAGCTGCCCGAGCGGGCGGCGCACGTGCAGGCGGGCGGTCTCCTCCGTGCGGCGTGGGATCGGCGCCAGGCCCTCGGCGCGGCCGACCGGTCGTTCGCCGGACGTGTCGCGCTCGTCGTCGGCACGCCCGCCCGCGCGGTGGTGCGGATGGGGCGCCGGGTCAGCGCGCGGCTGTCGTCCCGCGCGTTGGCGGGCTGACCCGCGGGCGCGGCCGCACGAACCGCGTGATGCCCCACACCGTCACCCGACGCATCGCCTCGGCGACGACGCCCGAGTTCATCTTCGACACCCCCGCGGTGCGCTCGCGGAACTCGATCGGGCGTTCCGCGATGCGCCAGCCGGCGTCGAGCGTGCGCAGCGTCATGTCGATCTGGAAGCAGTAGCCGCGCGAGTCGATCGCGTCGAGGTCGATGGTGCGCAGCACCTCGGCCCGGTAGGCCCGGTAGCCGGCCGTCATGTCGCGCACGCGCGCCTGCAGCATGAAGCGCGCGTACCAGTTGCCGGCGCGGCTGAGCAGGCGTCGTCCGGCGGCCCAGTCGGCGAGGCCCCCGCCGGGCACGTAGCGCGAGCCGATCGCGAGGCCCAGCCCGGGGTCGTCGGCGAGAGCGGCGAGCAGCGACGGCAAGGCGGATGCCGGATGCGACCCGTCGGCATCCATCTCGACGATCACGTCGTAGCCGCGGTCGAGCGCGACCCGGAAGCCGGCGACGTAGGCCCGCCCGAGACCTTCCTTGCGGGCGCGGTGCAGCACGGTCAGCCGGGGGTCGGCGGCGGCGAGCCCGTCGGCGATGTCGCCGGTGCCGTCGGGGCTCGCGTCGTCGACGACCAGGACGTCGACGTGCGGTTCGGCGGCGAACACGGCGGCGACGGTGGCGGCGAGGCTGCCGGCCTCGTCGTAGGTCGGCGTGACCACGAGCACGCGAGGTCGGGCCGGCATGATCGACATCCTAGGCTCGCAGGGTGGAGTACCCGCTGAGCCGCTCGGTCGTCCCGGACCTCCGCGTGCTCGAGTCGTCGCCGTCGACCAACAGCGAGCTGCTCGCCCTCGCCGCCGACGCGCGGCTCCCTTCGTTCGCGGCGGTTCTCACCCTCGACCAGACGGCGGGCCGCGGGCGGCTCGACCGCACCTGGGTGGCCCCTGCCGGAACCGCCCTCGCCCTCTCGGTGCTCGTGCGCGGGGCGCTCGCGCATCCGCTCGCCTCGTGGTTGCCGCTGCTCGCCGGCCTGACGCTCGCTGAGGCGCTCGACGAGGTCGCTCCGGGGCGCGTGCAGGTGAAGTGGCCGAACGACCTGCTGCTCGATGACCGCAAGGTGTGCGGGATCCTCGTCGAGGTCGCGCCGGGTGGGGATGCCGTGGTCGGCTCCGGCCTGAACCTCGCGCAGACGGCGGAGCAGCTGCCGGTGGCGACGGCGACATCGCTCGCCCTCGCCGGGGTGCCGCTCACGTCGGGGCAACTGGACGCCGTCGTCGCGGGTTACCTGGGCCGTCTGCGCGACGAGATCGAGACCCCCGGGCCGGTCTCGCGGCTGCGGGAGCGGGTGGTCGCGCGGTGCGCGACGGTCGGCAGCACCGTGAGCGTGCTGCTCGCCGACGGCACGTCGCTGGAGGGCACCGCGACGGGGCTGGATGCCTCGGGTCGTCTCGAGGTCCGGTCAGTGAGCGGAGAGACGGCGACGGTCGCGGTCGGCGACGTCACGCACGCGCGCTTGCGCTAGTCGTGCGAGGTGACGGACCGCTGCGGGCCGTCGGCATCCCGTGAGGCCTCGGCATCGTCCTCGAAGATCGCGAGAGCGGCCGCCTCGGCCTTGTGCTCCCGCGCCGTGAGGCCGTCCTTGCGATGGTGGCCGTACACCCAGAACCGGTAGAGCAAGAAGCGGAACGTGGTGCCGAGCAGCAACCCGATGACGTTCGCCGAGATGTTGTCGGCGACGAGGTTGTCGAAGCCGAGGACGTAGTGGGACACCCACAGGCAGAGGAGCCCGATGAGGAGGCCCCCGACCGCGACCGCGGAGAATTCGAGCAGCTCGAGGAGGAAGTTCTTGCGGCGATGCTCCCGGAACGTCCAGTAGCGGTTGCCGAACCAGGTGGCGATGACGGCGACGGAGACCGACACGAGCTTCGCGCCGATCGGGCCCTGGAGGAAGTGCCCCTCGCCGAACACGCCGAGCCGCAGGAGGTTGAACAGGCCGACGTCGATGACGTAGCCCACGAGGCCGACGACGCCGAACTTGAGAGCGTAGCGCACGAGTTTGTGCCACACCAGCCGGACCAGGTTCACGAGTCGGGCGAGCACTCCAGAAGCCTAGACTGGGGCGGTGGGCTCGGTGATCGGCGTCATCGGCGGAGGCCAGCTGGCGCGCATGATGATCCCCCCCGCTGTCGCACTCGGGATCGAGATCCGCGTCCTCGCCGAGACGGACGGATCGTCGGCATCCCTCGCCGCCACCGCGGTCGGCGACCACCGGGACGCCGCCACGGTGCTCGCCTTCGCCGCCGGAGTCGATGTCATCACCTTCGACCACGAGCATGTGCCGCAGGAGGTGCTCGCCCAGCTCGTCGCCGCGGGCATCCCGGTGCGCCCCGGCCCCGACGCGCTCGCGGTCGCCCAGGACAAGCTGGTCATGCGGCAGCGTCTCGAAGTGCTCGGCGTGCCGATCCCGGCGTGGGCCGAGGTGCAGGATCGGGCCGGACTCGCGGCGTTCCTCGCGGCGCACGGCGGCGCGGCGGTCGTGAAGACACCGCGCGGTGGCTACGACGGCAAGGGCGTACGGGTCGTGCGGGATGCCGGGGAGGCCGACGACTGGCTCGCCGCCGGACCCGTGCTCGCCGAGGAGCTCGTCGACTTCCGCCGCGAGCTCGCCCAGCTCGTCGCGCGGCGGCCATCGGGCGAGTTCGCCGCCTGGCCGCTCGCCGAGACCGTGCAGATCGGCGGCGTCTGCGCCGAGGTGATCGCCCCGGCACCCGAGGCAGGACCGCTGGCCGCCGAAGCCCGCGAGATGGCGGCGACGATCGCCGCCGGCCTCGACGTCACCGGGGTGCTCGCGGTCGAGCTGTTCGAGACCGCCGACGGGCGTCTGCTCGTCAACGAACTCGCGATGCGCCCGCACAACAGCGGTCACTGGACCATCGACGGCGCCGTCACCAGCCAGTTCGAACAGCACCTGCGCGCCGTGCTCGACCTCCCGCTGGGCGATCCGTCCCCGGTCGCCCGGGTGAGCGTCATGGTCAACGTGCTCGGCGGTCCGGTCGGCGCTCTGCTGCCGGACCGCTACCCGGCGGCGTTCGCCGCGCATCCCGACGTGAAGTTCCACTCCTACGGCAAGGACTCCCGCCCGGGGCGCAAGGTCGGGCACGTCACGGCGACCGGAACCGACGCGGATGCCGTCCGCACCCGGGCGCGCGCCGCAGCGGGGTTCTTCGACGCCTGACGTTTAGTCTGAGCGACATGTCTGCCGCGCCCGTCGTCGCCGTCGTGATGGGATCCGACTCGGACTGGCCGGTGATGGCGGAAGCCGTCGCGGCCCTCGACGAGTTCGGCGTCCCGCACGAGGTCGAGATCGTCTCCGCGCATCGCACGCCGCGCCGCATGATCGACTTCGCGTCCGAGGCGGCCGGCCGCGGCATCCGGGTCATCATCGCCGGGGCGGGCGGCGCCGCCCACCTGCCCGGCATGATCGCCTCGGTCACGACGCTCCCGGTCGTCGGCGTGCCCGTGCCGCTCAAGAACCTCGACGGCCTCGACTCGCTGCTCTCGATCGTGCAGATGCCCGCCGGCATCCCGGTCGCCACCGTCGCGATCGGCAACGCCCGCAACGCCGGCATCCTCGCGGTGCGCATCCTGGCCTCGGGTGACGACGCGCTCACCGCGCAGCTCGCCGAGTTCGCCGCCGGGCTGGAGCGGATGGTCGCGGAGAAGAACGCCGCGCTGCCCCGCGACTCGTGAGCTCGACGACGCAGCCCGTCCGGTACCCGGACCTCCGCTCGCCCGCCCTCATGACGAAGCGGGCCGGGTGGCTCGTCGCGCTCAACTTCCTCATCCCGGGGTCGGCGCAGGTGGTCGCCGGCAACCGGCGGCTCGGTCGCTTCGGACTCGGCGCGACGATCGTGTTCTGGCTCCTCGCCGCGGTCGGGATCGTGCTCGCCGTGGCACGCCCGTCCGTGCTGGTCGGCATCTTCTCGAACCCGCTGGTCCTCGGAGCGGCGGTGGTCGTGCTGGCGTTTTATGGGGTGCTCTGGCTCGCGCTCACCCTCGACACGCTCCGCCTCGTGCGCTTCGTGCGTCTGCGGCCCCGGGCGCGTGGCGTCGTCGCCGCGTTCGCGGTCGCCGGGCTCGTTCTCGGCGCCGGGGGCAGCGGGCTGGCCGCCACCCGCGCGCTCGCCGGTTTCGACGTGCTCGGCATCTTCGACGGCGGACAGATCGCCGAGCCGATCGACGGACGCTACAACATCCTGCTGCTCGGGGGCGACGCCGGAGCAGACCGGGTGGGTTTGCGGCCCGACAGCATCTCGGTTGCGAGTATCGATGCGACGACCGGCGCGGTCACCATGATCGGGGTGCCGCGCAACCTCGAATTCGTGCCGTTCGCCCCGGACTCCCCGCTCAGCGGTCCGTTCCCGAGCGGGTACGACTGTGGCACCGAATGCCTCATCAGCTTCCTCTACACCTACGGCGAAGAGAACCCGGCGCTCTACCCCGACGCGGTCGAGAAGGGCAGTACGCCGGGCGTCGAGGCGATGCGCGACGCGGTCGAGTCGGTGACCGGACTCACGATGCAGTACTACGTGCTGATCGACATGCAGGGCTTCGTCGAGCTGATCGACGCGCTCGGCGGGGTCGACATCGACGTCGAGGAGCGCCTGCCGATCGGCGGCGACGTTCGAACTGACGGCACACTCGTCGGTGTGAACGCCTGGGTCGAGGCCGGACCGCAGCGCATGGACGGCAACACCGCGCTCTGGTATGCCCGGTCGCGACACAGCACGAACGACTACGACCGGATGGCGCGCCAGCGGGTGTTGCAGGAGGCGATTCTGCGGCAGTTCGATCCCGCGAACGTGCTGTTGCGTTTCCAGGGGGTCGCGGCGGCGGGTGCGCAGACCGTGAGCACCGACATCCCTCAGCCGATGCTCGGTCGCTTCACCGATCTGGCGCTGCTCGCCAAGGGTCAGCCGATCACTCGGCTGGAGCTGGTGCCGCCGCTGATCGCGACTGATGCGCCCGACTTCGACGCGATCCGCGCCCTGGTCGCGGCGGCCGTCGCGCGGGCGACTCCGGCGCCAACGCCCTGAGCGGCTGCGCCTCGGAAACCGGCAGGCACAGCGCACGTGCCTCGTCGGCGAAGACCCAGGGTTCCGACCCGCGACATCGCCTTCCAGTCGCGATCCCGCGGCTCACCTTGGATTCGCCGGTTTCGCGCTCACCGGAGGTGATGGGGAGCTTGCGCACTGCGTATCCGCATCAAGGCTCGCACGGTCAGCGCGACCTGAACGTAGGAGTCGCGCGCTTTCGACGGCAGGGACCCGGATATGCGCATCATGTCGCCGTGGGGCACGCGGGAGCCGGCGGTCACGTCGCGCCCTGGGCCGAGGACTGTCTCGGCATGGGGGTAGGCGGCGTGGCACACTTACGCCACCGTGGGCGCTCATCCTGGCGGGCGCCGCGCTGCTGATCGCCTGCGTCATCCCGCTCGTTCCGGCGCCGCGACCGCCCTCTCTCGTTTAGGTCGTCGCCGGTCTTGCGGTGCTGTTCGCAGCCATCCCGCTCGCTCTCGACGCACTCGACCGGTGCGGGCTGAGTCGATGCGCGGCCCTGTGACCTCCAGCCGGGTCGTGGCGGTGATCCTGACGGAGGAGGCGGGGGAGGAGGTCCTCGGAGTCATGCCGGCGCCGATCCTCGTGAGGCCCACCGACGCGCGACTTCGAGTATGCAACGGTGCTGACGAAGGATTGGTTCGGCTTGGTCTATCGCGTCTAGTTCCGCATCTTCGGCGACGTGCAAGTCGAGTACGCGGCGACGCCGCCTGCCGAGTATTGCCTCGAGGAGGTCGTGCGCCCCGCGACCGGCAGTGTGTCCTACGCGGAGTTGAGCGGTGGAGGATCAGTCGCAGGCGGTGATGCGGTAGAGCACGCTCCCGCCTTCGCGCGCCACCTCGGTGAACCCGGGTGCACCGGCCGCGCGGTCGACGGCCGCCCAGTACGCGGCGGTCGCGTCACCCCCGTTGAGCAGGCCGGCGGAGGAGAAGAGGTAGTGCACGTTCAGCCGGTCCAGCGCCGCGCAGACCTCCGGGTCGTCGGCGGCGAGGTCGAGGCGCGCTGCCACGAGGTCGCGATCGGCACCCCAGACCCCGTTGAGATGCGGGTAGAGCGATTCGCGGTCGCCGATCGCCCAGGTGAGAGCCGACCCGTTCCACGGGTTGCCGACGACCACCTCGCCGGCGGGCACGAGTTCAGGAAGCTGTGCGAGCAGCCGATACTCGTCGCTGTCGAGCAAAGCCACACCGCCCTTGTCGGCGGGGATCGTGAACGTCGCGTGCACGGCGTCGCGCACGACCAGCAGGCCGGGGATGGTCGTGCCGACGACGACGATCGCGGCCGCGACGAGGGCCGCCACGCGCCCTGCCGGGCGACGGATCCGCCGGGTCAGATCGATGAGGAGCACGGCGCCGATCGCCGCCGCGGGGATCGCCAAGATGGGCAGTGCCGCGCTCAGCCGGAACTTGTCCTTGTACCAGAGGCCGGTCAGCAGCTTCGCGAGGTCGGAATCCGATGAGGACGCCGCGACGTAGAGGATGCCCAGCAGCACGAACGCGATCGGCAGCCAGAGCAGGTCACGGCGCCGCGCCGCGACGACGAAGCCGGCGATCGCGAGAAGCGCCAGTCCGACGGCGGGGAAGATCATCCCGGGCGACGGTGAGACGACGGGCGCTTGGAGGAGCACCTGCACGATGGCATCCCAGGTCGTCTCGCTCGCGCGAGCCGGACCACCCGTCAGCCGGTCGGCGAGCGGCTCATTGAACGCCCCGTACTGCCGCAGGATCACCCAGGCGGCAGCGGCGCCGAGCGCGAGGACTCCCGTCGTGCCTCCCACCGCGATCCCGATCGCGAGACGCCGCTTCCCGGACTGACGCGCGAGCCGCACCAGCAGACGCGCCGCGACGGTGACGAGGAGTGGGGCGGCGATCACGGCGAAGGTGACGATCGAGCGCGGGTGGGCGAACGCTTCGGTGACGCCCCAGACCAGGAATGCGGCCAGGGCGACCAGGCGACGGCGCGACCATAGCCGGTCGTCGACGTCGAGGACACGGAGCAGCAGGACGAGTCCGACGGGCACCAGCGCGTAGGCGAGTCCGTTCGGGTAGAGCGTTCCGAAACTGAGCAGGCCGTACGGCGCGGCGGCGAAGCCTGCGCCCAGCACCGCGCCGACCGCGCCGGCCAGCACCGGTCGGCGGGGGGCGATCGTCGCGGCCAGCCAGGCCACCCCGGGCAGCCAGATCGCGATCGCCGTCGCGACCCAGGTGGCACTCGTCGCCACCGGGATGCCGGCTCCGGTGAGTTGGCATACGAGAGCCACGAGTCCGTGCCATGCGGCCGGGTAGAACTCCACGTCGTCGCCCGGGTTCGTGATCCGGTACATGGTGAACGACGACGCGTCGCCGGTCTCGAGGATGCGGGCGACCGCGTTCAGGTGGAACACGCCGTCGTAATTGAGCGCCAGTCGTGCGGGGGAGAGGATCGGTTCGGCGACGACGAGGATGACGATGAGGGAGCCGACAGCGAGCGCGAGCACCTGAGCTGCCGTCGTCCGGGAAGCGATCCTGACAGCCGGACGTCGACGCAGGATGACGGAGATCGCGAGGGCGCCGATGAGCAGGACACCCAGCACCCACGGACCGAAGGGGACGCCGACGGTGCCGGCGGCGACACCCGAAATCCCGACGACGGCGATGACGCCGGTGGAGCCGAGGGCGAGCGCGGCGAACGTGTGGAGGGGTCCCACGACTCGAAGAAGGATCCCCGGGACCAGGAGGATCGCGACCGCCGCCGCCAGGGCGACCATCACATCCACGGATGGGTCCTCTGCCGGCTCAGAGATCGGCGTGGAGCTGCCACGTCTTCTCCGCGGAATCTCGCCAGCTGAACGCCCCGGCCCGGTCGCCACCCAGCACGACGAGCCGCTCGGCGAGTTCCGGATCCTCGAGAACGTCCACGATCGCGCCCCGAAGCGCCTCGGCGACGTCGTCGTCGCTCGGTGCGATGCGCGCCGCGTCGAGCGCCACCTCGAGGAGGGCGGGGTCGTTCGAGATGACGACGGGGGTGCCGAGGGAGAACGCCTCGAGAACGGGCAGGCCGAATCCCTCGCCCTGCCCGGGATGGACGAACACCCGCGCCGCGGCGTACGCGGTGGCGAGGTCGTCGTCGCCCAGGTCGCCGAGCACGATCACCCGGTCGGCCCGAATGCCCGCCGCCGCGATGGCCGCGTCGAGTGATTCACCGTTGCGTGCCGGGTCGCCGCCCACGACGAGCGGAAGCTCGAGGTCACGCATCGCGACGAGGAGTTCGGCGAGCCGCTTGCGCGGAGTCAGATCGGCGAGAGTGAAGACGTAATCGGACGGGAGCCCGAGCCGCGACCTGCGCTCCTCATCGTCGTCGGGCACTCGAAGGTGCGACGAGACGGCACCCGGAACGATCCGCACGCGCTCGGCCAGGGTGGTGCGCTCGCGCAGCACCTCCGCGACGGCATGGCTCGGCGCGACGACCGCATCCGCGTAACGTTCCGCTCGCTTGAGCATCGCGCGGTACCAGCTCGTGCGGCGGTCGCCCGACGCCGCGGGTTCGGTGAGAGGTGCGGCATCGTGGACCGTGACGACGGTCTGATCGCCCGGGCCGCGACTCGATCCGCGGTGGAGCGGGGCGAGCAGGGTGGGGGCGTGGATCATGCCCGAACCGGGGAAGACGGTGATCCCGTGCTGCCAGGCGGCTCGCAGCTCTCGCCGCGCCAGAGCGCTCTTGGTCAGCGTGGTCAGCCCCGGCAGCTTTTCGAGGATGGAGTCGTAGTCGGGCTCAGGTGACGCCGAGACGAGCCCTTCGACTGCGCAGCCCCGCGGGGCGGTCGCGATCAGTGCTCGGGTGAGCTCTTCCGTGTACCTAGCGGCTCCGCGCGACGACGGGTCCACCATCGCGTCGACGAGCACTCGCAAGACGGTCACCATGGCGCGTCGAGCCTACCGGGCCCAGTCGAGAGGCAAGAGTCGTGTGCTCGGTGGCCGAAGAGGAGTGCGCGATCAGGCAGCGTCGCGCAGCATCTTCACGGCCTCCGCTGAGGGGCCGTCGAAGACCACCCGTCCGCCCTGGAGGAGGATCCCGCGTTCGCACAGAGAGGAGACCGTGTCGAGGTCATGACTGACGACCACCATCGTGGTTCCGGAAGCCTGCAGTTCGCGGATCTTGGCGAGGCACTTGCGTTGGAAGGGCTCGTCGCCGACCGACAGGACCTCGTCGACGAGCAGGACGTCGACTCGAGTGTGAATGGCCACGGCGAACGCCAAGCGCACGAACATCCCGGAGGAGTAGTGCTTCACCTCAGTGTCGATGAACTGTTCGATTTCGCTGAACGCGACGATCTCGTCGAATCGCTCGTCGACCTCGGCTCTCGTCATCCCGAGGATGGCCGCGTTGAGATAGACGTTCTCGCGACCACTCAAATCGGGGTGGAAGCCTGCCCCGACCTCGATGAGGCCAGCGACTCGACCGCGGGTGAGAACCTTCCCGTCGTCGGGACGCAGCACTCCGGACACGAGCTTCAGGAGGGTGGACTTTCCGGACCCGTTGAGGCCCATGAGCGCCACGGATTCGCCTTCGCGGATGATGAAATCGACCGCGTGGAGAGCCTCGAATGTCGAAGCGAGGCTCTTCCTCCGGATCAACGAGATGAAAGTCTCCTTGAGGGAGTGCGTGTGCCGGAGAACGAAATGCTTCGAAACGTCGGCGACGATGACGCGACGATCGTCGTCGCTAGAGGTCTTGAGCAAAATTGCCCTCCAGTCGTCGGAAGACCGTCTGGCCCACGACGAGCACGGCGGCCGAGATGCCCAGGGCGATCAGTCCCTTCAGATACAAGTCGGGGGGAAGCTCGGCGGTCTGCGCCGTTGTCGGATACCAGAGTCCCGCGTGGAAGAGCTCGACTGCGACGGTCAGAGGATTCAGGAGGTAGATCTGCAGCAGCCAGTCGGGGAAGCCGGCGACATCTCGAACCGCAGTCCAGGGGTACAGCACGGGCGACACCCAGGTCGCAACCAACGCGATCAGCTCGACGAAGTTCTGCGAGTCTCGGAACGAGACGTTGACGGCGCCGAAGAACATACTGAGCCCCGTCGACAGCACCAAGACGATCGCCATGGCCAGGAAGATGCCGACGACCTGGATCGGGCTGGGCCGCCATCCGACGACGACGGCGACGATCACCGTGATGAGCACCTGGGGCAGAAAGTTGACGAAGGCCACGATGGTGGACGAGACCGGGAACATCTCGCGAGGGAGCCAGATCTTCTTGATCAGCGGACCATTGTCGACGAGTGACTTCGTCCCGTTCCCGAAGGCCTCATTGAAGAGGTTGATCACGATCATCCCGCTGAAAAGGTAGATCGGATAGCTCTCAACCGCCCCGCCAAGCCCGATGAACAGTCCGAGCGCGACGAAGAACACGATGAACTGCGCCGTCGGCTTGACGTACGACCAGAGCCATCCGAGCACGGAGCCGCGGTACCGCACTTGGACTTCTTTGCGGATGATCAGCGACAGCAGGTAGCGACGCCGGAAGACGTCGACGAGGCCGACGCCGCGTCCCGGTTCGGTGAACCCCGGGGGATTCGGGAGGACAGTTCTGCTCACGCGGTTGGGCTCCGGGGCTGGGCGGGCGACAGTCAGGCGGGTCTCCGCGAAACAAATCTCGATCATACTAGGGAGCGTCAACGAAGTCGTCGCGCGGAGGTCCGCTCGAGCGCGGCTACGATGGCCGCGGTCGGTTGTCGCCCCTCGGTGCGGCTTCGAATGAGGGAGTGGGACGTTGGCTACGCAGGAGCGGATCATCGCCGTCGTCGTCTCCTACAACCGAAGCGCTCTGCTGAGCGAGGCCCTCGATGGCCTCGGGGCGCAGAGCCGGCCGATCGACGGTCTCGTCGTGATCGACAACGCGTCGACCGACGGTTCGGAGGCCGTCGCGAGGCATCATTCGACGCGGCCCGATGTCGTGGCACTCGAGACCAACATCGGCGGCGCGGGCGGGTTCGCCGTCGGCCTCGCGCGTGCCCTGTCCGACCATCGCGCGGACGCCGTGTGGCTGATGGACGACGACACCGTGCCGACTGCGACCGCTCTTGAAGAGCTGCTCGCCGTTCGCGCAGAGCGACCGGTGCCGGCGGTGCTGGGATCTCGTGTCGTCTGGACCGACGGTTCCGAGCACCCGATGAATCGCCCTCGACGACGCCCGGCACGCCGGTGGCGCGACGAAGAACGCTCACGTGGGGCGATGCCGGTGCGGTCCTCGTCGTTCGTCTCCTTCCTCGTCGATGCCGCTGCCGCGCGGGCGACTACGCTGCCGGTCGTCGACTACTTCATCTGGAACGACGATTTCGAGTACTCGACGCGGGTCCTGCGTAGTGCGGAGGGCTTCTATTGCGAACGCAGCGTCGTCGTCCACAAGACGAAGGCGCTGGGATCGACGGAGGTGGACCCGGGGGAGCGGTTCTATTTCGAGGTCCGCAACAAGTTGTGGCTCTTCCGGTTCTCGGAGGGGTTGAGCGCCGGGGAGAAGATTCTCTATGGCGGCGCCACCGCTCTGCGCTGGTTGCGTACGATGCGCCGCAGCTCCGACCGAGCCGTTCTCACCGCCGCTGGGCGACGCGGGTGGAGAGACGGTTGGCGTACGCGCCCGAGGTCGAACGGGGTCGCTCTTCAGGATCACGCCACGGCCCGGCGCATCATCGAGCGTTACGAGGCGGCGGGCGCGCGTGCCTGAACCGTTCTCGCTTCTGCTCCCGTTGTATCGCGGCGACCGACCAGGGTTCCTGACCGCGGCGTTCGTGTCGTCGGTGCACGAGCAGGAACGACGTCCCGACGAGGTCGTCGTCGTGCGCGACGGCCCGGTCGGTGAGGGACTGGCGGCAACCCTCGACGAACTGGTCAGGAATTCACCGGTCCCGGTGATCGTCGTCGAGCTCTCCGAGAACGTCGGGCTCGCCGCTGCGCTGTCCGCAGGCATGGAGCGCTGCTCGTTCGCGATCATCGCGCGGATGGATGCCGACGACGTCTCGTATCCCCACCGTTTCGCCACCCAACTGCCACTCATCGAGGCCGGGTTCGACATCGTCGGCTCGGCGATGCACGAATTCGTCGCGGATCCCGGAGTCGAGCGCCGCGTCGTCGGCACGCGGACTCCGCCCACCGATCAGGACGGCATCGTGCGTCAGATTCGCTTCCACAATCCTTTCAACCATCCGAGTGTCGTGCTGCGAAGATCCGCGGTCGAGCGGTCGGGCGGCTATCAGCCGCTCGGGACGATGGAGGACTACTGGCTTTTCGCACGAATGGTGGCAGACGGAGCCCGGGTCGTGAATGTCGGCGAACCATTGATCGCCTACCGCGTCGACGCCGGCGCCTACGCGCGTCGCGGCGGCTTCCAACTCTTGACCAGCGAGTGGCGATTGCAACGAGCCTTCCGCCGACGGGGGATCACCTCAGCGCCCGAGTTCGCGCGCAACATCGCGGTTCGGGGTCTCTACCGGCTCGTCCCACAAGGGCTCCGACGTCTGGCTTACCGCCGCGCGTTCGTCACCGGCGGTCGGTGAGCGCCGGTCGTCTGCACAGTTCCCTACTGGACGTCGATCAACTGCGGCAGGGTTCCGAACGGGGATTCGAAACCCCACGTCGTGACCCGGCCTTGAGCGAGGTCATAGGCATCGAGCGCGACGTCGTAGTCGAAGAGCACGACGCGTCCCCACCACGATCCAGCGCCCGTCATCTCGCTTGCAGCTGTCGTGACCGACGCCAGGCGTGTGACCCCGGCGAGAGAACCGCCGCGCTGCGTCAGCCAGATGTTGTCGGGCGCGCCCGGTCCCCAGCTCGTCGCCATCACCGGCGGTTCGATGACGCCCTGCGCCAACGCCATGGGTCGTTGACACGGGAACCAGAAGCTCATCGCCCAGCCCACTGCGGTGGGTGCATCGGCAGGGAACGCCGTGGTCATCCGCTGTGCGGGGATGACCATCGGTTCGCTGACCCCGATCCACCCACCGGGGGCCGTCGAGCCGTCGACGGCGACGACGCGCACGAGCGAAGCGTTGTCCGGAATCTGCGAGGGTTCCGCCACCAGCGTTGTCCAACCCGGCCGCGGCGCCGTGTCGGCGATGGCTACGGTCGAGAGAGAGCGGCCATCCTCGGACGCGAACTCGAGGAACCCGTCCGTGTCATCCGCTTCGCTGATTCGACCTCCGGCCAGGACGCCGATCCGATCGCCATCCGCGACCTCGCCGATCGAGTACCAGGGTGAGACGTAGACGCCCACCGCAGCGTCACCTGCTCCATGGCTGGCCCATCCCTCGAGACCTCCGGGGAGGCGATCGTCTTCCGGCCAAGCTCCGAGGGCGAACGGATCTCCCGATGGACGCGTATCCGACGGCACGGTCTCGGATGGCACCGACGAGACGGCGAGCGTCGAGCCGGCGGAGCCGTCCCAGATGGTGACGGCATCGGACACTCGGCATTCCCGTCCCGCAGGATCGGCGGCCGTCGCGGCCGCGACCGAGAACCCGCCTGGAGGGTGCAAGGTCGAGGCGAAGCCGATGACGAGGTAGCTCGTCGAGGTGAGGAGGAAGACTCCCGCCAGGGCCGGAACGGCGTAGAGCGCCGCAGCGTCGCGCCAGGAGCGTCCGTCGCGTCGCAGCGCGAAGACGGTCGCCATCGCGATGACCCCCGCCGTGCCTACCCACAGCGGGACCGAGCCGAGTTGCCAACCGGCGATCTCGGGGGGTGCTCCCGGGTTGATCATCCCCTGATCCCAGGCGTATGCCCAGGTGTTGCGTCCTCGGAACGTGAGCGCGATCACGGGAACAAGGCTGACCAATGCGACGGGGGCGAGCCAGCGCGGATGCGCCTCCCCGCGACTCAGCGCACGCACGACGGCAGGCAATCCGAGCGCGACGAGAGCAATGAAGAGCGGTCCCACGCCCGCGATCGCGCCGAAGTGATGGGTCCACTTGCTCGGCGTGATGAGAAGCGCGAGCAGCGAGACCGGCAGCGTGCCGCCGACGAGAGCAAGCCGAAGAGGCATCGCCGATCTGTCGAGAAGCCGGCTCGCGAGGAATGCGAGCAAGAACCAGACAAGAAGGAGGAGAGCCAGGAGCACGACGGCGCGTTTGGCGTACGAACCCATGGGAGCGTCGGACAGCAGCAGCGAGTATCGGATCCGCTCGTCGGCCGGACCGAGAGGTGTCTCGACTGAGGAGAACAGCGCCCGACCGGTGATCACGTCGTGGAGCGAACCGTCGGCGAAGGCCGCGAACAGGGCGATGCTTCCGACGGAAAGTACGGCGATGGTCCTCCCCACGGCGGCCGAGGCGGAAACCCCGTCGCGAGCGATCGACCAGAAGGCGGGGATTCCCAGTACCAGCGGTGCGAACGCGACCGCTCCGGTGGGATGTGCGGCGAACGCCAGGCCGGCGACTAGCGCCCCGAGCGAGACGGGGAGCAGGCGGCGTGTCTCGATTGCGCGGGCCGTGGCGGTCAGGGCGATCACACCGGCGAGCGCTCCGAGCGACTCCGGCCGGCTCCCGATATCGAAGGCGAGCCACCACGCGAGGAAGGCGACGGCGAGAAGCGCCCTCCCGAGGCGGCGGAGCCAGATCGTTTGCGTGGCGAGGGCCGTGTCGAGGAATCGGCGCGCGAAGAACCACGCGGCCGCGGCGGCGACCACCGAGGGTAACCGGAGCCAGAGGGGTGATCTCCCCCCGATCAG